>CBDEGD010000049.1:0-61347 GCA_965237625.1 Inquilinaceae bacterium | reverse complement strand
TCTCCGATCAGGTCTTTGCAAGCCCCCTCACCCTCCCAACGCTGCGCGTCGGGTCCCTCCCTCTCGCGCAAGGGGAGAGGATCAAGAGATTAGAGCGCCTAAAGAGACCCCTCTCCCCTTGCGGGAGAGGGAGGGACCCGCGCGTTGGCGTGGGAGGGTGAGGGGGCTTGCAAAGACTTGATCGGAGATCACATCTGGCGCCGGATTCTCGTGCTACGGAAGCAGGCCGGTGCCGTCCGAACGAAGATGCCCTACATCGGCCGCTGGGCAACTCCCTGAACCAGGGCATCGCTGACCAGCTCGTCGCCCATGATGTCCTTCGAGACGGCGACGATACGCTCCTTGATGGCGCTGACATTGACGATGCCGTTTCGCATGATCCGGCTGGTGTGCAGCACGCCGTAGAGATCGCGCAGGATGGCGTCGTTCAGCCGCGGGGCCATGGCGATCACCAGATCGGCTGAGGCCTGGTCCGGCGTTTCCAGGGCGACGATGATATCGATGACCTGCTCGATGCCGTCATCGCCGATCAGCGGGAGTTGCAGCGGATTGAAGCGGACATAGACCGGTGGCGAAGGCGGCAGTACCTCCACCACCTCCTCGGTCACCGCATCGGGGTCCTCCTTCAGAAAGAAGAACCATCCGGCCGCTCCGCCGCCCGCCAGGATAATGACGAGCAAAATTACAACGAGAATCTTCATGGCCTGCCTGGCCTGGATCAGGGGATGGAACGGACGACCCTAGCCGCTCGGGTTTAAGAAACCTTTAGAACGCGCAGAAGTGTTTGATAACGCAACCGACTATTCCGCTCTGAAATGCTGCCAGGACCGCGGCAGGTCGACCGGGCCGCCATCCTTCCCGAGCATTTCCGCGGCATCTCCCGCGACGACCTCACCAATGCAAGTCATAGCCAGGTCGAGGTCGTCGGCGATCCGGACCAATCCCGCCTCGGCATCCGCACCGGCGGTGAACAGCAATTCGTAGTCGTCCCCGCCGGCCAGGGCGATTCCAACGAGCATGGAGTCCATGGAACAGGCGGCCTCGGCGGCAGGTGACAGCGGCACCTTGTCAGCCGCCACCCGCGCGCCGACGCCAGAGGCGGCACAGATATGACCGAGATCGCCAATCAACCCGTCGGACAGGTCGGCTGCGGCAGTGGCGATGCCCCTCAGCCTCTCGCCGAGGGCAATTCGCGGCGTCGGCAATCGGTAGCGACCGGCGAGCGTTTCCATGTGGTCTACGGGCATGCCGGCGAGCTGCCCTCGGGCGGCCAGCAAGCCGAGGGCACCATCGCCAACCGTACCGCTGACCCAGACCCGGTCGCCCGGTCGGGCGCCGGAGCGTCGTATCGCCTGCCCGTTGGGGACGGCACCGATGGCGGTGATCGAAATCATCGCGGGCCCCGGCGTTGACACCGAGTCGCCGCCAGCCAGATGGAGGCCGAAGCGTTCCTGGTCCTGCCGCAGCCCTTCGGCGAAAGCGGCCAGCCATGCATCGTCCACGGCCTTCGGCAGCGCCATGGTCAGCAAGTAAACCAGCGGCCGGGCGCCCATGGCGGCGAGATCGGAGAGATTGACCCGGAGCGCTTTGCGGGCGAGCCGGCCGGGGTCCTCGGCCGGCAGATAATGCACGCTCTCGACCATTGCGTCGGTGGTCGCCACGAGGGTTTCGCCGACCGGTGCGGGCAGCAAGGCGGCATCGTCTCCGAGCTGAAGCGCACCTTCAAATTTCGCTGCCAAGGGTTTGAAATGGCGTTCTATTCGATCGAATTCGCCGAGCCCGGCCATGGCCTTACCCGCCGTCGGGTTCGGCGGCCGCCACCATCTCATCTGGGCGCAGGCCGCGCGCCAGGCGGTCCAGCACCGCGTTCACCATGGCCGGCTCCTTGCCGCCGAAGAAGTCGTGGGCGAGCGCCACATATTCGGCGATGACGACCCGGACGTCGACCTCATGATGGGCCAGAAGCTCCCAGGCCCCGGCGCGCAGGATCGCCGACAGCAGCCGTTCTAGCCGGTCGACCGACCAGCTCTTGTCGAGCCCGCCGGCCACCAGCTCCAACACCTCCGCATCGCGCTTGCGCACGCCGCGGACGATGGTGGCGAACAGATCGGGATCGGCGTCACGAGCTGCTGGCCGTCGATTTCGGAGTCGAATCGGTGCTTCACGAATTCGCCGATCACCGTCTCCACCGCGATGCCGGTCGAGGCGATCTGATAAAGGGCCTGTACCGCGGCCAGCCGCGCCGAACTGCGCCGCGCGTTGGCGGAGGGTTTGCGGTCCTTGCTCATTTCGACGCTCTGACGGCTAACCTGGCGGAGGCGCCCTCCCCCTTCGACAGGCTCAGGGTGAGGTGTTCTTTATGGATGGGGTTTTCTTTCTGAAGGACCCTTGAGAGGGCCCGATGGACCAATGAGAGGTCCTCATGCTGAGCCTGTCGAAGTATGCGGACCGGGCGGCCGCGGGTCATCTGGCGAGCCAAGGAACCAACCCCAGACATCAACTGCCCGCCAGACCAAAGCGCCGCCGAATCGCGATCATGGCGAGGCAAGCCTCGGCGACATCAGCGCCCTTGTTCTTTCGGTCCACTTTGGCCCGTTCCCAAGCCTGCTCGCCAGCCTCGCAGGTCAGGATGCCGTAGCCGATGGCGAGGCCGTCGCGCACCGCCAAATCCTGCAGGCCGCGAGCGCTCTCGCCGCAGACATAGTCGTAGTGGCTGGTCTCACCGCGGATCACGCAGCCCAGCGCCACATAGCCGTCATACCCGCCCTCAGGCGCCCTCGCCGCCATAGCGATGGCCGCCGGGATCTCGAAGGCGCCTGGAACGTCGATCCGCTCATAGGTCGCGCCCGCCGCTTCCAGCGCGGCGATGACGCCACGGGCCAACTCGTCGGCAATGTCCTCGTAGAAGCGCGCCTCGACGATCAATATGTGCGGTGAGTCCGCCATGCTCGTTACCGCCCGCCGGCTTTCGGCTTGGCGATCGGGCGTTGCTCGACGATGGTCAGCCCGTAACCCTCCAGCCCGACCACGGTCTTCGTCGTGTTCGACAGCAGCACCATCTCGCGGACCCCGAGATCGAGCAGGATCTGGGCGCCGACGCCGTAGTCGCGCAGTTCCTTGCCGGGCTGCTTCGGCGCATCGTCGCTGGTCTCGCCGATCCGCGCCTTCAACCGCGCGGTCAGGCTGTCCGGGCGGGGCTCGCGGATCAGCACCACCACTCCCCTGCCCTCGGCGGCGATCATCTCCATGGCGGCGGCGAGCTCGCCGGCACGGCCGACTGCGTCGTCGCCCAGCACGTCTTCCAGCACGTTGAGGGCATGCATCCGCACGCAGACCGGCCCATCCGCTGCCGGGTCGCCCTTGATCAGCGCCACATGCTCGGCATAGCTGACGGTGTTGATGTAGACCCTGAGTTGCCAATCGCCGCCATGCCGGCTGTGAAAATCGGTCTCCACCCGGCGCTCGACGATAGTCTCGGTGCGTCGGCGATAGGCGATCAGATCGGCGATGGTGCCGATCTTCAACCCGTGGAACTGGGCGAATGTCACCAGATCCGGCAGCCGCGCCATGCTGCCATCATCGTTCATGATCTCGCAGATGGCGCCGGATGGGTTCAACTCCGCCAGCCGGGCGATATCCACCGCCGCCTCGGTATGGCCGGCACGGACCAGCACCCCGCCTTCGCGGGCCTGCAGGGGAAACACATGGCCCGGCGTCGCCAAATCGTTCCGGCCGCAGGCCTGATCGACGGCGACCGCGATGGTGCGGGCCCGATCGGCCGCCGAAATGCCGGTGGTCACCCCCTCGCGCGCCTCGATAGACAGGGTGAATGCGGTCTGGTGCCGCGAGGCGTGGGTCCGGTTCATCAAGGGCAGGCCGAGCTGCTCGATGCGATCGCCCTCCAGGGCCAGGCAGATCAGGCCGCGGCCGTATTTGGCCATGAAGTTGACCGCCTCGGCGGTTGCCATCTCCGCCGGGATGACCAAATCTCCCTCGTTCTCGCGATCCTCATCGTCGACCAGGATGAACATCCGGCCCTGGCGGGCCTCCTCGATGATCTCCTCGATCGGCGACAGCACCCCTGATCGTCGGCGCTCAGCCGCGAGTCGCCCGAGTTCTTCCCTGGGGACGTGGTCACGGGCGGACCGTCAGCCGCGCCACGTAGCGCGCCAGCATGTCGGCTTCGAAGTTCACGCGGTGACCCGCTTTTAACTCTTGGAATGTCGTGCATTGCCGTGTGTGTGGAATGATGTTGACGCCAAAATGAGTGTTGCCGTCGGCATTGTCCATCACCGCGTTCACGGTCAGCGAAACACCGTCCAGCGCGACCGATCCCTTCGGCGCCACATAGCGTCCCAAAGGCGCAGGCACCGCGAAGTCGAAGCGCAGGCTGTCGCCCTCGGTCCGGCAATCGATCACGGTCGCCAGACCATCAACATGGCCATAGACCAGATGGCCGCCGATCTCCTCGCCGAGTTTCAGGGACCGTTCCAGATTGACCGGCGTGCCGACAACCCAGTCGCCCAGGGTCGTCTTCGACAGGGTTTCCGCCGATGCCATCACACCGTATCGGCCCGGCGCGGTGTCGGTCACGGTCAGGCAGACGCCGCCATGGCAGATCGACGCACCGATCTCGATATCGGCGGTGTCATACGCCGTCTCGATCTCCAGCCGCGTATCGCCGGCTTTCTCGATCGCCGCGACGCGGCCGATATCGGTGATGATCCCGGTGAACATGGGTCCTTCCTGGCCGGCGCCATCGCCGGCTGCCGTGGGGGTGTGCATGATCGCATGCATGATCGTCAAGCGCACATCGAGCCATTGACAGCGGCGTGCGGCGCCGGGCTGACTATGCGTCGTAACTCATTGGGAAAACCTCATGCCGATTGAACTTTGGCTCGCCTTCGCCTTGGCCAGCACGGCGTTACTAACGGTGCCCGGCCCGACGGTCATGCTGGTGGTCAGCTATGCCCTCGGGCAGGGGCGTGGCAGCGCCTGGGCGACCGTGCCCGGCGTGGCCTTGGGTGACTTCACGGCGATGACCGTCTCCCTGCTCGGCGCGGGGGCTGTTCTGGCGGCGTCCGCCACGCTGTTCGCCGTGCTGAAATATGCCGGCGCGGCCTATCTCATCTGGCTCGGGATCAAACTCTGGCGCTCCGAGCCGTCGATCGAGACCCTGAATGGCGGCCGGCGCGATGCCGGTCGCGGCGCCATGTTCCGCAATGCCTATGTGGTGACCGCGCTGAACCCGAAAGGCGTCGTCTTCTTCACCGCCTTCGTTCCGCAGTTCATCGCGGCGGATCGGGCGCTGGTCCCGCAATTGGTGATCCTGGAAGCCACCTTCCTGACCCTGGCCGCAATCAGCGCGGCGCTCTGGGCGATCCTGGCCGGTGAGATGCGGGCCCGGTTCCGGCGGCCGGAAACGGTACGGCTGGCCAATCGCATCGGCGGTAGCGTGATGATCGGAGCGGGTTTGCTGACAGCGGCGACACGGCGGGCATAGCGCCTGACGACTTCCATCGCGTGACCGGATCGTGATGCAACCGTGTCACCGCCGATGAATACTCCTGCCGCCTGCCCGGCGAATTGGATGCGGGCATGCCGATCAGGAGCGATTTTCCATGCCCGTCGAGCTCTGGCTCGCCTATACCGTCGCCTGCGCGACACTGCTGGCAATTCCGGACCGACCGTGATGCTGGTGGTGAGCTATGCGTTGGGCCATGGGCGCAGCGCCGGTTGGGCGACCATTCCCGGCGTGACCTTGGGTCACTATACGGCGATGACCGTTTCGCTGTTGGGAGCCGGCGCTGTGCTGGCGGCTTCGGCGGAGCTCTTCACCGCGCTGAAGCTCGCCATCGGCGCCTACCTGATCTGGCAGGGATTTCGGCTGCTGCGGCGGACGCGGCCAACGTCTGAGGAACCGGTCGACACCGAACTCAGCGACCGGAACGGTGCGATTTTCCGCAATGCCTACGTGGTGACCGCACTGAACCCGAAGAGCGTCGTGTTCTTCGCCGCCTTCGTCCCGCAATTTATCGTCGCCGAGCAGCCGCCGCTGCCGCAATTCGTGGTCCTACAGGCAACCTTCCTGGTCCTGGCGGCAGCCAACACCGCACTGTGGGCGTGTCTGGCCGGCGAGATGCACGCCCGAATTCGTGGCCGGGCATCGCTGCGGCTGGCCAACGGCATCGGCGGCGCCGTTCTGATCGGCGCCGGATTGCTGATCGCAATGGCGCGCCGTGGTTAGGCGCCTCAGGCTGTCGGCGGCCAGCCAAACAGCCCGAGATGCCGGCCGGCGACAATGTCGGCGATGGCCTGGCGGGCGTAAGGCACCGTCTCGGCGGGGAGATCGCCCACCGGCAGCCATTCCCATCCGGCGCATTTCTCCGGCTCGCGGTTCTCAATTTCGCCGGACCAGCGATCCGCGGTGAAGAACAGCGACAGCCGGTCGGTCCCGTCACGCAGATGCATGAGATGGACGAGGTCGATATCGTTCGGCGACAGAGTAATCCCGGCCTCTTCCCGCGCCTCGCGGATGATGCCGTCGGTAATGGTCTCGTCGATCTCCAGCTTGCCGGCGGGCACATGATACCGGCCGTCGGCGAACCCGGTGTTGCGGCGTTTGCCCAAAAGTACGCAATCGTCGCGCAACAGGACCAGATGCAAATCGACGTGGATGTTAGGCCGGGTCATGTCACCGACCCTACTCCGCCCGGACGTAGCTTTCCCAGAGGTCGTCGCCAGCCGAGCGGATGTCGATGCGGCGGAATCGGGCCTGCTGGTCCAGCGTGTCGACGCCATAGGCCTGCACGGCCGGAACGCCGTCGGCGCCGATCAGGCTGGGCGCGCGGAACCATTCCAGCCGGTCGACCAGATCGGCCCGGATCAGGGCGGCCGCCAGATGGGCGCCGCCTTCGACCATCAGCCGCGTAATCCCTCGCGTGCCAAGAACCTCCAGCCCGGCCCGCATGTCCGGGATGCCGGTGTCTTTGGCGGCGACCTCGATCACCTGCACGCCGCAGTCCTCCAGCGTGGCGATGCGCGCGGCATCGCCGCCCGCCAGGGTGATCAGCCAGGTCGGTTGCTGCTTGGCGCCTTGGACCAGTTTCGCCGTCAGCGGCATGCGCAGGCGGCGGTCGACCACAACCCGCACCGGCGACCGGTCCGTCAGACCCGGCAACCGGCAGGTCAGCACAGGATCGTCCATCAGAACCGTGCCGCTGCCGACCATGATGGCATCGTGGGCGGCGCGCAAAGCGTGGGTCCAATCCCGTGCGATGCCGCCGGTTATCCAGCGGCTGGCACCGGTATGGGCGGCGATGCGGCCGTCCAGTGTGGTGGCGAGCTTCAACGTAACGACCGGGCGCCCCTTCTCGACCCGGCTGAAGAAACCGGCATTCAGCGCCCGCGCTTCGCCGCCGCGGACATCCAGGGCAACATCGATGCCGGCGTCACGCAGCATGGCGATGCCGGCGCCGCTGACACGAGGATCGCTGTCTTCGGTGGCAATTACGGCGCGGGAGATGCCGGCGTCGATCAGCGCCCGGGCGCAGGGCGGCGTCTTACCGCTATGGCTGCAAGGTTCCAATGTCACGTAGGCGATGGCGCCGGACAGAAGATCCGGCGCCGCACGCCGCGCCTGGTCGAGTGCCTCGGTCTCCGCATGGGGGCGGCCACCTGGCTGGGTCCAGCCCCGGCCGATGATCTGCCCGTGGCCGACCAGCACACAGCCGACTGCCGGGTTCGGCCAGACCTGCCCCAGCCCCCGATGAGCCAAGGCGAGCGCCATTGCCATATAACGATCGTCATCAGGCAGGCTCATCGGTCGGGTAAGCCCATGGGCCGGAAACCGGGCACCGGTCCGCCAGTGCTCTCCCACTCACCCTCCCACGGCTTCGCCGCGGGTCCCTCCCTCTCCCCGAGGAGAGGGGATTTGGGGGCGGCACGACATTTCCCTCTCTTCGGGGAGAGGGAGGGACCCGACACGGAGCGTTGGGAGGGTGAAGGGGAGAGCACCGTCATTGCCAAATAGCCGGGGTTATGACCTTCACGGCCGCGTCGCGGCTCAATCGGCCTCGATCCGCAGCTTCTCGACGAATTCGTTGAAGTCGCCGGGCTCGCGGAAATCCTTGTACACCGAGGCGTAGCGGACATAGGCGACCTTATCCAGCGAGGCCAAGGTCTTCATGACCATCTCGCCGAGCGCCTTGGACGGGATGTCGCTCTCGCCGGTGCTCTCCAACTGGCGCACCATCGAATTGACGATGCGCTCGATCCGATCGGAGGGCACATCGCGCTTGCGTAAGGAGATCTCCAATGACCGCACCACCTTCTCGCGATCGAACGGCTCACGGCGGCCGGTGCTCTTGATCACCGTCAGTTCGCGAAGCTGGATACGCTCGAATGTCGTGAAGCGGGCACCGCAACTCGGGCAGTAGCGGCGGCGGCGGATCGCGGAATTGTCCTCGGTGGGCCGCGAATCCTTTACCTGGGTATCGTCATGGCCACAAAACGGGCATCGCATCGGTCAGGCGCCCCTACTCTTCTTATTTATTGTCCAGATAGATCGGGAACCGCTCGCACAGGTCGCGGACCTGCGCCCGGACCGACTGCTCGACGGCGCTGTTGTCGTCCGGATTGGCGGCAAGCCCATCCAGCACCTCGATGATCAGCGCCCCGACCTCACGGAATTCCGCCTGGCCAAATCCCCTGGTCGTCGCCGCCGGCGTGCCGAGCCGGATGCCCGACGTGATGGTCGGCTTTTCCGGATCGAACGGGATGCCGTTCTTGTTACAGGTGATGCTGGCGCGCTCCAGACTGTCCTCCGCCGCCTTGCCGGTCAGGCCCTTGGGCCTGAGATCGACCAGCAACAGATGGGTGTCGGTACCGCCCGAGACGATCTCAAGGCCGCCTTCATACAGGCATGACGCCAGAGCCCTTGCGTTCGCCACGACCGCCTCAGCATAGGATTTGAACGATGGCTGCAGGGCTTCGCCAAAGGCGACCGCCTTGGCGGCGATAACATGCATCAGAGGGCCGCCCTGGAGGCCCGGGAAGATCGCCGAGTTGATCTTCTTGGCCAGCGGCTCGTCATTGGTCAGGATCAGCCCGCCGCGCGCCCCGCGCAATGTCTTGTGCGTTGTGGTGGTCACCACATGGGCATGGGGTACCGGGTTCGGATGGGCGCCGCCGGCGACCAGTCCGGCGAAATGCGCCATGTCGACCATCAGATAGGCGCCGACCGAGTCGGCGATCTGCCGAAAGCGGGCGAAATCGATGACCCGGGGATAGGCGGAACCGCCGGCAATGATCATTTTCGGCTGATGCTCCCGGGCCATGGCCTCGAGCTCGTCGAAATCGATCTGCGCGTCCTGTCGGCGCACGCCGTATTGCACCGCGTTGAACCATTTGCCCGACAGGTTGGGCGGCGCGCCATGGGTCAAATGCCCGCCGGCGGCCAGGGACATGCCCATAATGGTATCGCCCGGCTTTAGCATGGCCAGCAGGACCGCCTGATTTGCCTGGGCCCCGGAATGCGGCTGCACATTGGCGAAACCGGCGTCGAAGAGCTGGCAGGCGCGCTCGATGGCCAGGGCCTCGGCAACATCCACATACTCGCAGCCGCCGTAGTAGCGGCGGCCCGGATAGCCTTCGGCATATTTGTTCGTGAGGACCGAGCCTTGCGCCTCGAGAACCGCGCGCGAGACGATGTTCTCGCTGGCGATCAGCTCGATCTGAGAGCGCTGGCGGTCAAGCTCCTGCGCGATCGCGCCGGCCAGATCCGGATCGGCCTCGGCAACGCCGGTGCCAAAAAAACGGTTGAAGTCGGCGTCGGCCGACGATGCGGGATTAGTCATGGCTGCATTATCCAGACAAGGCTGAAAGCTTTGCGACACGCCGATCATGGCGGCCGCCTTCATACGCCGTCGACAGAAAAATCGAAAGGCAATCCTTGGCCACTTCCTCGCCGATCAGGCGCGCGCCGAGCACCAGGACATTGGCATCATTGTGCTGGCGCGACAGATGCGCGGAGGTTGTGTCGTGACACAGCGCCGCGCGAACGGCCGGGTTCCGATTGGCGGCAATGCTGATACCGATGCCCGTTCCGCAAACCAGCAGACCACGATCGGCCTTGCCGCTCGCAATCGCCCCGGCCAGGGCCTCGGCAAAATCGGGATAGTCGACAGAATCCGGCCCGTCGGTGCCCAGATCCAAAACGGTCACGCCCATGTCATCCAGACATGACTTCAGAGTTTCTTTCAGCTCAAAGCCGGCATGGTCGGACGCAACCGCAAACATTCCCCCTGACATCGGCAGATCATCCATCAGTAAATAGTGTTGGCCGGCCCATAGCCTATTCCAGAGGACACAGACACCGTTGCCGACATCGTCCATATATCGGGGCCAGGAACGATCTTGGCACAACTGCTGGGCAGTTTTCCAGTGGTAGTATGGCGTCGGCAACCATCGGCGAGCGGTTTCAGTGGGGACTGCACACGCATCCGGTTGCAGATATCCTCAGTAATAACCCCACAAAATTCCGGGAATTCCGCAATGCAGTCGCAACGATTCCGGCCTTGAATTGGCACTCGAACGATGGCTGAAGCGTGGGTGGCAATTATTATTGCGCTTTATCGCGCCTATCCTTGGCGAATCTAGGAAATTTAGTTGACAATCAACATTCAGGATGTATCTCTGTCGCTACAACAAACGTACTTCCGTGGGAAATCCAAGATGAGCGAAGAACAAGGCGCGGAGACATCAATTCCGAGGGCCGATTTGCTGCGCATGGCGACCGAAGTTGTCTCTTCTTATGTAAGCAACAATACTGTGGGTCCGGACCAACTTCCGGATTTGATCAACTCTGTCCACAACACGCTGGTGAGTGTCGACGGCAGCGGATCCGCAACTCCGGATGTGCCGCTTAAGCCGGCCGTGCCCATTCGTCGTTCGGTTCAGCCGGACTTTATCGTGTGCCTGGAGGACGGCAAGAAGCTCAAGATGCTGAAGCGGCATCTGCGCACGACATACGAGTTGACACCGGACGAGTACCGAGCAAAGTGGGGCCTGGCAGCGGACTACCCGATGGTGGCACCGAACTATGCCGCGCAACGATCGGCTTTCGCGAAGAAGATTGGGCTGGGCCGTGGCGCCCGAGGCGCCGGGCGGAAAAAGACCAAAAAATAGACCGCCACCGGTACTGACCCTAAATCGACATCCTGGAAATTGACCCGGCCGGCTTAAGCCGTCCGGGTGATTCATGGGGTGTTGTTGCGGTGGGCAGGGCTCACCGCCCTCGGGGCCCTCGGGACAGAACATAGTCCAGCTTGGCAATGGCAATGCGACGTAGTTCCGCCTCGCCCGCACTCGCCGGCCCCTGAATCGATACTTCGATCTGGGTGACTGGGTCGAGGGCCGTGACCTTCACCGCGCCACCAACCTGGCGAAATTCGAGAAGAACCTCCCTGCCCGGACGGCCAGCGCCGCCAGCCTGGCCGGAAATGCCCGGCTTAGCAGGCATGGTCCAACTTCATCGCCATCGTCCGGCTAGGACGATACTGGCACCGCACCGTGGCGATTTGCCGCCCCTGCATACTCAGGCACACATGGCTGAAATCGGCACGCAGTGGGCCGAGGCCGAACGCGGCAGGGCGCGAGTATGCGAACGCTTCGCCGTCCACCGAGCGGACGAAGCGCCTGCCGAACTCGAATAGGCTTTGCCGAGGCGGATAGAAACCCGCCTGCTCAGGCTGCCGTCGGTGACCCGCCAATGGCGTAGCCGAGACGACCGACAAGATAGCGTTCCATCTCGATCAAAGAGCGGTTGAGCTCGTTGATCGACGCCTCGTTGATGCTGGCGGCCTTCAGGCCGTCCACCTGCCGTTCAAACATCTCGCGAAGCTTATCCCGCAACGCCAGACCTTTTTCCGACAAACGAACCCGAACGGAACGACGATCATGAAGAGAACGTTCCTGAACCAGATAGCCGTTTTCGACCATCTTTTTGACGTTGTAGGAAACGTTCGAACCCAAATAGTAGCCACGCGCCGTCAGCTCGCCGACCGTCAGGTCGTCGTTGCTGATGTTGTACAGAATCAAGCTCTGAACATTGTTTATGTCGTGGATACCACGCCGTTCCAGCTCTGCCTTCACGAGTTCGAGAAACTGACGGTGCAGCCTCTCGATCAAGAGGATGCTCTGGTAGTACGGATGTTGCACCAACCCCTCCTAACAGGGACCTTGATTCTGGGTGATTAGCGAATCATTCACTAAGGTTAGGATAACTTTGCTATCGAAACCTTAACTAATCATTTCGCAGTAATCATCTCAAAGATACCCGAAAAGTCACGATCTCCCGATCCGGCATTGCAGAACAAGGCGTAAAGCGCCGCTGCCTGGGCTCCCAACGGGGTTGCAGCTCCCGAAGAATGTGCCGCCTGTTGCGCCAGACGAAGGTCTTTAAGCATCATTGCGGCTGCAAAGCCCGCCTGATAATCGCGATTCGCGGGCGAAGCGGGCACCGGTCCGGGGACCGGGCAATAGGATGTCAGCGACCAGCATTGCCCCGAGCTCTGCGAACTGATGTCGAACAGTTTCTGCCGATCGAGCCCCAATCTGTCCGCCAGCGCGAAGGCCTCGCTGACGCCGATCATGGAAATCCCCAGGATCATGTTGTTGCAGATCTTCGCCGCCTGTCCGGCGCCGGATTCGCCCGCATGGACGATGGTCTTGCCCATGCTGCCGAGAATCGGCTCAGCTTTGCGAAACGCCGCTTCCTGGCCGCCCACCATGAACGTCAACGTCGCGGCATCGGCGCCACCGACACCGCCGGACACCGGCGCGTCGAGCATCTTGAAATCGGAAATGGCGGCGTGGGCCGCGACCATGCGCGCGGTTTCCACATCGACGGTGGACGAATCGATCAGCATGGCCCCGGGATTGGCCGCGCCCAGCACACCACCATCGCCGAGATAGACGTCACGAACATGCTCGCCGCTCGGCAGCATCGTGATAACAATCTCCGCATTGACCACCGCCGTGGCGATCGACGTTGCCGCCGACACCCCGTCCCGGGTGGCCGCCTGAAGGCTGTCACCGAATTGATCGAATCCGGTCACCGCGTGCCCCGCCTTGACCAGGTTCCGGGCCATCGGCCGGCCCATATTGCCCAGCCCAATGAAAGCGATATCGGTCATGCTCTGCCTCTTACTGTCGTGGTGCGGCATAGGTTCCGGACCCGCCTCCCGGAATGCCGCGAGGGTGGCAGGTGAATATGACCATTCGGTTTCCGATCAGTCGAGAATCAGGTCACGATCTCCCATTGGCTCGAAATACCGATCCACCATCGCCGCTGTCACATCGGACAGGGCCGATGGCTGCCAGGCCGGGTTGCGGTCCTTGTCGACAAGCACGGCACGAATGCCTTCGAACAAATCAGGGCCGGCCAGGGATCGCTGGCTCAGCCGATACTCCATGGTGACGCAGGAATCGTAATCCATGTCCCGGCCGAGCCGAAGCTGCCGGAGAGAAACTTTCAAGCTGGTGGGCGAGTTGCGATCAATCACCTTCAGCGCCGTGGCGGCCCAGCCGCCGTCCTCGGTTTCCAACCGGGCGATCACCTCTTCAACGGTATCGGCGGCGAAACACCGATCGATCGCCGGCGCATCGGCGATCAGCGACACCTCCCCCGGCTCCGTGGTGTGAGCCCGCAGGACCCGGTCGACAACTGCGTTGGGATCGCCGGACCAGTCCGCGCGTGATAGATCGCTGACCAGTGCCGGCAGCCGGTCGGCCAGCACGAAATGGGTAGCGATGCCGGCATACACGGTATCGGCGCCTTTGAGCTGGTGGCCCGTCAGAGCGAGAAATGTGCCCAATTCACCAGGACAGCGCGGCAGAAACCAGCCCCCGCCCACATCAGGGAACAGTCCGATTGCGCATTCCGGCATGGCGAACAACGTCCGCTCGCCCGCCACCCGATGAGAGCCATGCATCGACAACCCAACGCCACCGCCCATGGTCACGCCGTCTATCAGGGCAATGTATGGTTTCGGATAGTGGTGGATGCGCCAATTCAGGCGGTATTCGTGACGGAAGAAATCCCGGTCTGCGTCTTCCGCCATCCGCTGGGCCGCATCAGGTCCAAGATCATAGATCGCGCGCAGATCGCCCCCTGCGCAAAAGGCCCGGACACCGGCGCCCTGAACAAGGATTGCCCGCACCGCCGGATCATGCGCCCAGATCTCGAGCTGCGGATCCATGGCCTGGATCATCTCGAGCGTCAGCGCGTTGAGCGCTTCCGGCCGGTTGAGGGTGATCACACCCAACGGGCCAATCGTCTGGAATAAAACCTGGTCGGTCATGATCTCGCGCGCATCCATTTGCCTGGGGTCTGGTCGTTTGAGGTCTGGGTCAATCGGACAGCAATCGCCGGGCGACGATCAACCGCATGATCTCGTTCGTCCCCTCCAGGATCTGATGAACGCGGACGTCGCGCAGAAAGCGCTCGATGGGATATTCCTTGATATAACCGTAGCCGCCATGGAGCTGCAACGCGTCGTTGCAGATTTCAAAAGCCGCATCGGTGGCGAAACGCTTCGCCATGGCGCACTGCATGGTCGCCTCAGCGTCGCCCGCATCCAATGCCGTGGCGGCCCAGTGCACCATCAGCCGGGACGCCTCCAGATTGGTCGCCATATCGGCGTAGCGGAACTGCAGGGCCTGGAATTCGGCCAGCGCCCGGCCGAATTGCTTACGGGTGCGCAGATGCTCGCCGGCGGCCTCCAGGCAGGCCCGGGCACCGCCGATCGAGCAGGCGGAAATGTTCAGCCGGCCGCCATCGAGCCCCATCATGGCGATCTTGAACCCGTCGCCCTCTTCGCCGAGCCGGTTCGCCGCCGGCACCCGGCAGCCCTCGAAGATCACCGCTGCCGTCGGCTGGCTGTTCCAGCCCAGCTTGCGCTCTTTCTTGCCGAAGCTGAGACCCGGCGTCCCGGCCTCGACAACGACGGTCGAGATACCCTTTGGCCCGGCACCGCCGGTACGCGCCATGACCACATAGATGTCCGAGGTCGAGCCGCCGGAGATGAACGCTTTGGCGCCATCGAGCACATAATCGTCGCCATCGCGCACAGCCCGCGTGGCCAGTGACGCGGCGTCCGACCCCGCCCCCGGTTCGGTCAGGCAGTAGCTGGCGAAATGCTCCATGGTCATCAGCTTGGGCAGGAAACGGCCGCGTTGCGCGTCGTCGCCGAAACGGTCGATCATCCACGACGACATGTTGTGGATCGAGATATAGGCGGCGGTCGAGACGCAGCCCGCAGACAGCTCCTCGAAGATGACCGTGGCGTCGAGCCGGCTGAGTCCAGAGCCGCCATGGGCCTCGTCGCAATAGATACCGGCAAAACCCAGCGCGGCGGCGGCACGCAAGGCCTCGACCGGGAATTCGCACTGCTCGTCCCATTGGGCGGCATGGGGCGCCATCCGCTCCGCCGCGAAATCGCGGGCGGTGTCCTGGAACGCCCGCTGATCTTCGGAAAGTTTGAAATCCATTGCCGATAACTCGTTATGCCGAGAGACGATGGGTCCGGGACAACGGCGCACCGCAAGCCCGGTACCAGGGTCCCGCGACGGATTCGCGTTGAACTTTCTTGTGTCATTCCCGCGAAGGCGGAAATCCAGAATACGCCGCTTTGCAGCCCGCGCCATAGCGAACACTGGATTCCCGCCTTCGTGGGAATGACAGTGAAGCAGTCGGGGCCACCATAGACCTGCCGCCAGCAGGTCCCGGCTGCGACCCGGCGGCGACTGTGCTACCACTCGCGCATCATTTGGTCGGCAATGCCGGCCAGCGTCACCTGGAACCGCCTTATGCCAACCCATCCCCACCCCGGCCGCTATCCCCGCACCCGCCTGCGCCGCAACCGCGCCGATGAGTGGACCCGCCGGATGGTGGCCGAGACCATCCTCAGCCCGGCCGATCTGATCTGGCCGATCTTCGTGGTCGAAGGCAACGGCAAGCGGGAACCGGTCGACTCGATGCCCGGGGTGAATCGGTTGAGCGTCGACCAGTTGGACAAGGCTGTCGGCGAGGCGCAGGCGCTGGGCATCCCGGCTGTCGCGCTGTTCCCCCACATCACCGACGACCTGAAATCAGAGGCCGGCGAAGAGGCCTTCAATCGCGACAGCCTGATGTGCCGGGCGATCGACGCGATCAAATCGGCTCAGCCGGAGATTGGGGTGATTGCAGATGTGGCGCTGGACCCATACACCACCCATGGCCATGACGGGATCCTGCACGAAGGCCGAATCCTGAACGACGAGACCGTCAAGATGCTGGTCATGCAGGCGCTGACCCTGGCGGAGGCCGGCGCCGACATCGTCGCCCCTTCGGACATGATGGACGGCCGCGTCGGCGCAATCCGTGAATCGCTCGACAGCGCCGGCATGGGCCGGGTTCGCATCATGTCCTATTCCGCGAAATACGCATCGTGCTTCTACGGGCCATTCCGCGAGGCGGTGGGTTCGGCCTCGGTGCTTCAGGGTGACAAGAAGACCTATCAGATGGACCCGGCGAACGGCGATGAGGCGCTGCGCGAAGTCGGTCTCGACCTTGCGGAAGGCGCCGACATGATCATGGTCAAGCCCGGCTTGCCCTATCTCGACATCGTACATCGGGTGAAGGAGGCGTTCGGTGTGCCGGTGTTCGCTTATCACGTCAGTGGCGAGTATTCGATGCTGAAGGCCGCCGCCGCCAATGGCTGGCTCGACAATGACCGCGCCATCCTGGAGACCCTGACCGGCTTCAAGCGCGCCGGCTGCAGCGGCGTCCTGACCTATGCCGCCATCGAAGCGGCAAAACTGCTCAACGCATGACGAGATGAATGACGGAGAGTCCGGCTTGACCGGCGGATGCGCTTGTGGCGCCGTGCGTTACGAGTCCGGTTCGGCGCCGGCCTTCTCGCTGCACTGCCAATGCCGGGCGTGCCAGCGGGCCAGCGGCACCGGGCATGGGACGTCCATCGTCCTGCCGGCGGCGACGTTCTCGGTCTCCGGCGTGTTGCGGTTCTACGACCAGAATTCGGATAGCGGCAATGTGGTCAGCCGCGGGTTCTGCCCGGTCTGCGGCAGCCCGGTGCTGAACAAGAACTCCGGCTATCCGGACATGCGCTACATCCATGTCGGCAGCCTGGACGATCCCAGCATGTTCAAACCGGACGCCGTGGTTTGCTCGGAATCGGCCCAGCCTTGGGACTTCATGGACCCGGCACTGAAATAGTACCGGCCGAGAGCATCACAGCGTTATTGCTGCCATCGGCTGTACTCGATAGGGTCCGGGGCCACGAACTGGCCACGGAAATGCTGTCTTGCCGATAACCAACGGTTTGTTTGTCGATCCCGCGGTGACCCAGAAACGGTATCCGAACCTGGAACACGGCACCCTTGCTACGGTCGAAGCCATCGTTCTGCATCAGACCGCCGCCCCTACGGCCCAGCATACGTTCAATGCGTATGGCAATTCGTCCCACCAATACGGCGCCCATTTCCTGATCGCCAAGAACGGCACGATCTATCAGACCGCCCGGGTAGATCGGGTAACCTGGCATGTCGGACGAATTCGCGCACGGTGCAAGGAAACGAGCACATGTACGCCGGCCGAGTTGAGGCGCATCAAAGCCATCCTGGGCCAGATGACCTTGAGCCTTTCGCAACGGTATTCGCAGTTGCACCAGCATGAACTCGGCAAGGGGTACCCTGATCGATTCCCCTACAACAGCGACTCGATAGGCATCGAGCTCGTCGGTAACTACAATCCCACGACCTCGGCCTTCGAAGCGGTTTCAACCGCCCAGCAAACATCGCTCACATGGCTAATCACGGAACTTACCAAGTTGCTCGGCATCTCGCTGACCGATATCTATCGACATCCGGAAATCTTGTACAAAGACCCGGGCGAGGCCGCCGGTGCGACCTGGTGATGCGATGCTGACAATCCGACGATGGCCGAATTTTCAGGTGGCCCTGGCCTGCATTCTGGTGGTGGCCTGCAATCCTCGCGATCTATCGGGTTCCGAAGCGGCAATTACTGAAATCCACGTCGATGGGCCGGCTTCCGGTCCGAGCGAATGCCGGGATTTTCGCCTGGACGAGACCGAGATTCGGTTTTTCTGGACGAATGCCGCGGTTATCACGCCGCAGGAATGGCAACAGGCGTACGACGTGCTGCCCTGCGACCTCAACGGAAGCTTCGTGAGGGATGGCCAGGTTTATTCCTGGCGGATCAATGCCGGCGGCAGTGGGCGGCTTGCCGTGCCAGACGGCAACGCGGAGCTCTATGGCTGCAGAGACTGCCGCGGCCGATACTGAACATTCGAAAACCGATACGGCGGTCTCTCGGGAATTTACAGGACCCAGGGATGGCTCGGATTGGATGCTGAATTCGCACCCCGGCGTCCGGTCAGGTCCGTGGATCAGCGACGCACTCAATCCGCCGTCGTCGCGAAGAAATCCAGCAGACATTGGTCATGCCAGGTCGGTGGGCCGCCCCGGCCGTGGAAACCGACATGACCGCCATCCGGCGGCAGCAATGGCACCAGATTACGGTTCTGGTTCCAATCATGGTGTTGATAGGTTTCGATCGGAATCCAGGGATCGTTGCGGGCGTGGATCACCAGGGTTGGAACCGCGATCGCCGGCAGGAACTGCTTGGCGCTGTTGATTTCATAATAGTTCTCGGCGGTGCCGAAGCCGTTGCGTTGCGCCACGAAGACATGGTCGAAGGCATAGACGGAGTCCGCGGCCAGGGCATCCCGCCGTTCCTCCTCCGACACGCCGTTGCGGCCTTCGGTGCATTCGACCTTCATGCGGTCGAGCATGTGCCGGTGATAGACCCGGTTGCGCGGCATCATGATGCGCTGCTGCGCGGCCCTCAAGTCGATCGGCGAGGAGATCGAGGCGGCGGCACGAACCGCCGATGCGGCCCCCTCCTCTCCCAGATATTTCAGCAGCATGTTGCCGCCCAGGGAATAGCCGACCGCGACCAGCCCATTGGCCGTCAATTCGGACGGCAGGCGGGCGATTGCCGCCCGCAGATCCCCGCTGCGGCCGGCATGATATTCCTGCAGGCACAGTTGCCGGGACGGTCCGGCGCCGCGCAAATTGAGCCGCAGCACCGGGTGGCCGGCCGACAGCAGGCAATGGGCGCTGGCGCGCATATAGCCGCTATCCTCACAGCCGGTCAGCCCATGAACCAGCATGGCAAGCGGCCGGTCGGTCGCTTCGTCCGGCCGGTTCAGCGCGGCCAGCAGCACGTCGCCGGTGCCATCCTCCATCGGCAGTTCAATCTGCTCATCGGGCCAGTGCGACAGATCGGCGAAGGCCCCGAGCCGTCCAAACAGCGTATTGCGAAGGGTCTGCAGATCACCGCCCAGCCAGGGCATACGGGGCCGGAATTCGGCAGGCTGAAACATGTGCGGCCCCGGCGCCAAACCCTCAGGCATCCAGCCAGCTCCGCACCGCCTCGATCTGCTTATCATCCATCAGGGCCGGCGCATGGCCGCAATCGGCCATCTCGATCAAGCTGACATCGTCGCCACGCTCGACCATCTGTTCCGCTACCTCGCGGGTCAAAAGATCGGAACTCTCCCCTCGGATCACCAGGACCGGGCAACTGACGGACTCCCAGATCGGCCAGAGATCGACATCGGTGATCTCGCCCATGGTGAAGGCTGTGGCGATGCCCGGATCGTAGGCCAGGCCAATCGTTCCATCCTCGCGCGGCCGGGCGCTGTGTTCGGACAAATGTTGCCATTGTGCGTCCGTCAGCGGGCCGAAGGTGCCGTGGATATGGCGCAGAAATATCTCCAGCGCGTCCTTGGCCAGGAAAGTCGGATCGGCGCCGACATAGCTGCCGATACGCTGAAGCGCCGCCGCCGGTATGAACGGACCGACATCGTTGAGGACCAGTCGGCGGATCGGGCTGCCGGTGGTGGCGGCCATCATCATGCCGATCAACCCGCCCATCGATGTGCCGACCCAATCGACAGTCCTGACATTCAGCCGGGCGATCATCGCCGTCATGTCCGACATGTATTGCGGATAGCCGTACAGACCGGGATCGGGCAGCCAATCGCTCTTGCCCCTTCCAGCCACATCCGGACACACAACATGGCGCCGATCCGACAGCCGTTCCGCCAGAAAGTCGAAGTCGCGCCCGTTGCGGGTCAGGCCGTGGACGCAAACGACCGGCGGCCCGGACTGCCCGGACTCCTCGGCAACGGACCCGAACGAGGCGTAAGCCAGCCGATGAAATCCAGCCGGGCTGAGCCCGAGATACGCGCAATGTTCCATCCGGATTATTCACCATAAAGACACTAAAGAACTCTGATCGACGGATCGGTAGTCGTATTCGCGGCCATGCACGGGGATTGGAGTGTATCCATTAAGCTTTGATCAACCAGTTTCATAGAGTCTTGATTGCAACTTGTCATAATTGCCGCGGTTCGATTTACCATGTTGTCCCCCACAAAACATGCGCTAGCCGAAGCGATCGACGTCGGCAACCCACCCGACCCCGAAGAGCGCCATGCCGACCCGCGCAGTTCGGTCTGGATCGGCGCCCGGCTGCACGCCGGCGAACAATCCATACCCTGCGATGTACTGAACGTCTCTTCCGGCGGGGTGCGGATCCGCTCCGCCCTGCCCGGCAAGGCCGATACCGGACTGACCCTCGAAATAGACGGCCACAAGGGGATCGCGGTCACCGAAGCCTGGCGCGACGACGACGTCGCGGGCCTGCGTTTCGATGCCCCGGCCAAGGCCATCGCCCATCTGATGCGGCATCTCGAGTCCGCCGAGCCATCCGTCATGGAGCAGCGCCGGTTTCGCCGCTGTGCGGTCCTATGGTCGGCCTGCGTATTCTCAGGGGGCCGGACAATGGATGCAACAGTGCTGAATGTCAGCGCTGGGGGCGCCCGCATAAGGATTTCGGAAACAGCGGTTCTCGACGACCGGGCAACCCTGTCGATCAATCGCTTCGGCGACTTCGCCGGCCGTCTGGTCTGGCGCAACGGGAATGAGTTCGGCCTGGAATTCCTCGACCCGCCGGAGCACGTCGTCACCAAGGTCGGTGAGACCCTGCCGCGGATCCGCGACGATTTCGAACGCTGTCAGGGCCGTCCACACTGATCATCGGTCTGACATTCGGAACATGATCGGAGGCCTGGCCTCCTCTCGAGGTCTCGCCAGAATTTCGACACCCCGGCATAAGATTCGGCGGTCGCGGCAGACCATCGTGGGGGAAACCAACCGGCAGATCTTCGGTGGTTGCCGCTATGACATGGGGTCGCAGGCAGTCTTGCGGCCTGTCCAACTGCGCTGCCACATCCTTCTTCGCCACGGAATTCGGTACCGCGCCGCACGGGAAAATAGTCGTCCCGCCCGCGAGGAATGCTGCTGCATCGGTCGCAAAATGCCGCCGAATTCATTGAAAAACCGAAGAGATGCAGCGAAGCGAGAAAGGCCGGCCGATACTTTTCCGCGCGTGCTTGCTCTGCCCGACTGGCAAACTCCGGCTGCGATCCGAAAGGAAATTCCGCAACCGGCGCGTGGCCGAAAGAAAGGCAGCAAACCGGACACAGCGCTCGGAGTCTGGTAGAATGGCCCTCGGAACTTCGGGGTTCAAATATTCACGATGTCGACCACCGGTGGCAAATCAGAAGGTCCGCTCTCGGGTGTGACGGTCATCGACCTGACCCGCGTGCTGGCTGGCCCTTTTTGCACGATGATCCTGCGCGACCTCGGCGCCCGTGTGATCAAGGTCGAGGCGCCCGGCCGTGGCGATGACGCCCGGCATTTCGGACCCTTCGTCGACGGGCGTTCGGCCTATTTCGAATCCCTGAATCACGGCAAGGAATCCATTGCACTCGACCTCAAGTCCAACGACGATAGGAAACTCTTCGACCGGCTGTTGGACACGGCCGATGTGCTGGTCGAAAACTTCCGGGCCGGCGCCATGGAGCGGCTGGGATATGGCTGGGACGAGTTGCATCGGCGCTGCCCCCGGCTGATCTATGCCGCGACCAGCGGATTTGGCCACACCGGTCCCTATTCCCGACGACCCGCCTACGACCTTGTGGTGCAGGCGATGGGCGGCATCATGAGCCTGACCGGACATCCCGGCGGCCCGCCGACCCGTGTCGGCACGTCGGTCGGCGACATTACCGCCGGGTTGTTCACCGCCGTCGGGATCAACGCGGCCCTGGCCAGCCGGGGAAGTTCGGGCAAGGGCACGAAGATCGACGTGTCGATGATGGACTGCCAGGTGGCGATCCTGGAAAATGCCATCGCGCGATATGGCGCAACCGGCGAGGTGCCGGGACCGCTGGGCGCCCGGCATCCGTCAATCACCCCATTCGAAGCCTATGCTACCCTCGACGGCCACGTGGTGATCGCGGCCGGCAATGATACGCTGTTCGAGACATTATGCCGGGCCATCGGCCGCCCGGAACTTGCCAGCAACCCTTTGTTCCTGAACAACGATGCGCGCACCAAGCATGCCTCGGCGTTGAAAGATGAGTTGGAGGATACGCTGACAAAACGGGAAACCGCGCTTTGGCTCCATATATTGGAGGAGTCCGGTATACCGTGCGGACCGATCAACTCGGTGCGCGACGTACTGGAAGACGAACAGGTGCTGGCTCGCAATATGGTCGTGAATATTCGGGATGAGAATGGCGGGGGCAGGACGATGAAGGTGTCAGGGAATCCAATCAAATTCTCCAACTTCGCCGACCCGCCCGGCCGACGCCCTGCGCCGGCACTTGATGCCGACCGTCATGGATTGTTGCGAGAGCTGAGGCCGAAAGAGTCGGGCTCAAAAAAGTCGGGGCTACAGAAGTCGGGGCTACAGAAGTCGGGGCTGGATGATTAGGCGAGGATCGGCGAGCGCGCCGCCACTGACTGCCATTGAGCGTCGGGGCGCGGCCGGCGCACCACCCTGGCAGCTGCAGCACCCCTTGCGGGTTGGCGAGCCGGAAGATCAGGATGGTGGACCGCCCCTCCTGAAATGGGTCTGGATCGGCGTGGCCGTCCTGGTGTTCCTGCTGCTTCTGACGCCGGCGGCCGGCCTGCTGATGCTGCGCAGCAGCCTCCCCGACTTTCGCAGTTCGGTTCGGTTGGAAGGCATCACGTCTCCGGTGCAGATCATGCGTGATGCCCAAGCGGTGCCGCATGTCTTCGCCGCCTCCGACAGCGACGCCTATTTTGCGCTGGGTTATCTGCATGCCCAGGACAGGCTCTGGCAGATGCATCTTCAGCGCCGCCTCGGCGCCGGCCGCCTGGCCGAGGTGATTGGCGAGCCGGGGCTGGGTTTCGATCGGTTCATGCGGCTGATCGGTGCCTACCGTCTGGCGGAGGAGAGCTATTACAGCCTTTCTTCAGAGGTCCGCAACGCCCTGGATGCCTATGCCAACGGCGTAAATGCATGGCTGGAAACGCGCCGCGGCGCATTGCCGCCGGAATTCTACCTGTTGCAGACCTGGCCAGAACCTTGGACCCCGGCTGATTCGCTGGTGTGGGGAAAGCTGATGGCGCTCCAGCTCTCCGGCAACTACCGGGCAGAACTTCAGCGGGCAGAGCTGGCCGGGTTGCTTGGCGAAGAGGCTCTGGAATCGCTGTTCCCCAATCAGACCAGCAGACAGCCGATCACCTTGTCCGAATACCTGCCGGCCGAACAGCTGCGCAGCCTGCGTGCCGCATTGCCCCCGCTGCTCGGGCCGGCGACGGCCTCCAATGAATGGGCCTTGTCGGCGGGCGAGACCCTGACAGGCGGCGCGATTCTGGCGAATGATCCGCATCTCGGGCTGAGTTCGCCGACACTTTGGTACCTGGCGCGAGTCCGCACCCCGACAATGAACCTCGTCGGTGTCACCGTGCCCGGGGTCCCCTTTCATGTCCTGGGACACAACGGCACGATCGCCTGGGGAATGACCAGCACCGGCAGCGACGTCCAGGATCTTTTCATTGAGCGTATCGACCCCGACGATCCCACCCGGTACCTGACCGAGGACGGCAGCGAGCCTTTTGTGATCCGCACCGAGATCATTGAAGTCGATGAGGGCGATCCGGTCACCCTGACCGTGCGCGAGACACGGCACGGACCCGTGCTTTCGGATATCGATCGCGCCGCGGCGAGACTGACCGACGACGATCACGTGATCTCCCTGGCCTTCACCGCGCTGACCGCCAACGATACGACGCCCGAGGCGACCTATCTGATGGGCCGGGCGACCAACTGGGTCGAGTTTCTGGGGGCACTGCAATTCTGGGTCGCGCCTCAGCAAAACATCGCCTACGCCGATGTCGACGGCAATATCGGCATGATCGTGCCAGGCCGCATTCCGATCCGGGCCGAAGGTGACGGCCTGACGCCCGTCCCTGGCTGGACCGGACGCCATGAGTGGACCGGCTACATTCCGGTGGAGTCTCTGCCGCAGATGCTCAATCCGGCTTCCGGACGTATCGTCAATGCCAACAACCCGGTGGTCGGCCCAAGCTATCCCTATCTGATCGGCCATGACGATGCCGAACCGTATCGGGCGGAGCGGATCCTAGAAGTGTTGGAAGGCGGCGGTGGTCAGACGATCGAAAGCACGCTGGCGCTGCAAATGGACACCGTATCCGCCGCCGCGCGCGATCTGCTGCCGCTGATGCTGACAGTCCGGCCCGACAATGCCGAAGCCTCCGAAGCGATCTCCCTGCTGCGAGGCTGGACCTATCAAATGGATCGCAACCGGCCGGAGCCGCTGATCTTCGCCGCCTGGCTCCGGCAGTTGAATGAATCTCTCTATGCCGACGAGTTGGGAGCCCTGTTCCCGGAATACTGGCGATTGCGCCCCATGGTCGTGCGCCCGATGCTGACCGAAAAACAGGAATGGTGCGATGATCGGCGGACGGCGCGCACTGAGAGCTGCGCGGAGATACTCCGCACCTCCCTGGACGAGGCGATCGCCGATCTGGCGGCGCGCCACGAGAAACCGCTTTCCGACATGCGCTGGGGAGACGAGCATATCTCGCCCTTCATCCATCGTGTATTCAGCGCAATCCCGATCGCTGAGTCCCTGGTGGACATCTCCATCGAAACCAATGGCGGCCCGTTTACGGTGAACCGGGGCGATGGCCGCGTAAACAGCGCCCAGTCGCCATTCAGCCATACCCATGGCGCGACCCTGCGGGCGGTCTATGACTTGTCCAATCTGGACAACTCCCAATTCATCATCGCCACAGGACAATCCGGCAACCCCTTCTCGCCCCACTACGGAGATCTCGTCGAGCGCTGGCGCGATGGCGACAGCTTTACACTGGCCGGAAGCCCGACCGAATTGTCCCGGGGCGGCAATGCGACCCTGACTCTGCACCCCTATAAGCTATCGGCGGATCGCTAAACATGACCGCACCGGGTCTGGCCATCGACATCGATGACATCCGCGCCGCCGCCGAACAGATCGCCGGGGAGGTGATTCAGACGCCGACCATCGACGCCGCGACGCTGTCCCGGCTGGTGGGTTGCCGTCTGGCGCTGAAGCTGGAGAGCCTGCAGGTTACCGGTTCGTTCAAGGATCGCGGCGCCCTGGTGAAGCTCAAGAGCCTCGATGCCGGCGCGCGCGAACGCGGCGTGATCGCCATGTCCGCCGGCAATCATGCTCAGGGTGTTGCCTACCACGCAGCCCGGTTGGGAATCCCGGCAACCATTGTCATGCCAACGAATACGCCATTCACCAAGGTTGGGCGAACCAAGGAACTCGGCGCAGCGGTTGTGCTGCAGGGCGAGAATTTGGACGACAGCCGCGGCTATGTGGACGACCAGATCGCCGCGCGCGGTCTGACATTGATCCACCCTTATGACGACCCGGCGATCATGGCGGGCCAGGGCACTGTCGCGCTTGAGATGCTGGAGGCCGTCCCCGATTTGGACGATCTGGTGGTGCCCATCGGCGGCGGCGGTCTGATCGCCGGAATGTCGGTCGTCGTGAAGGCCCTCCGGCCGGAGATCAGAATAACCGGCGTCGAGGCCAGCCAATACCCATCGATGAGCGACGCCTTGAAGGGCGTCGATACGGCCTATGGCGGCGCGACCATTGCCGAAGGCATCGCCGTCAAGCGCCCTGGTATGATGACCCGGGAGATCGTCCGCGCCCATGTGGACAGAGTCCTGACCGTCGACGAGTCGATCCTGGAGCGCGCGGTGCAACTGCTGGTGACCGAGCAGAAGATCGTGGCCGAGGGCGCCGGCGCCGCGGGGATTGCCGCGATCCTTTCGGAACCTGAGCGGTTCGCCGGCCGACGGGTCGGCGTGGTCATTTGCGGCGGCAATATCGACTCCCGCGTCCTTTCCTCGATTCTACTGCGCGGACTGATCCGGGATGGACGGTTGGTCAGACTTCGAGTCGAGATCGTCGATTCCCCTGGAGCCCTGGCACGCATCGCAGCAGTCACCGGTGACGCAGGGGCGAACATCGTCGAAGTCATTCACCGCCGGCTGTTCTACGAGTTGCCGGTGAAACGCGCGGAGATCGACATCATTGTCGAGACCCGCGACGGAGCTCATGTCGAGTCGGTGGTCGACGGTCTGAATGCTCAAGGATTCTCGGCGCGAATCATGAGCGAAATCAGCGACTAAACAAGCCTGGCGCCGCTGAGTCCGGACTCAGACGTCCTCAACCGCCGTATATCGGCCAAGGTGAAAGGCCAGCGGCCGCCGGTCGTCACCGCAAGACAGCCGCACCACCTGGCCGACCAGAATTTTGTGGTCGCCGCCTTCATGCACCGCCTCCAGAGTGCATTCGAAAACCGCAAGACTGCCCTCGATGATCGGAGCGCCTGTCTCCCAGGCGATGCTGCCGACGCCGTCCCACCGATCGCCGTTTCCGGCGAAACGGACCGACCAATCGCGCTGGTCGGCCCCCAGCACGTGAACGGCGAAGCAGCCAGCATCCTCGAATGCCGTCAGATACCGTGACCTGGTATCCAGGCAAAACAGCACCATCGGCGGATCGAGCGATACGGAGGTGAACGAATTGATCGTGATGCCGACTGGCTCGTCATGGTCCATGCGAGTCGTCACCACTGTGACGCCGGTGACGAATTGGCCAAAAGCATTACGGAAGTCTCGCGCATCGAACGCCGCTTCAGGCGTCAGCGCCTTGGCCGATGGGTCACGTTTGGGCACGATCCAATCCAGGTTTCTGTCCGCGCTTTACCTGCACAATGAGTCATGAGGATTAAACCCCTGTCCGGCAAGCCTAAATGTCGGCCGGCATCCCATGTCTCATTTTGAGAACTGAATCAGCAGCGCCATTCCCTCATTCTGAGCCCATTTCACGCAATCGGATGAGTCTTTCTCACATTAAATTAAGGTTAACAAGATGTTACGGGCGCTCCACGACCTGGCATGGATATTGCGAAAATCTAAGTCGATTTCGACGATTCCAGAAAGGCCAGTTCCACGCCGTCGAGAGTGATGGCGAACACAGACCCCAGCCAATGCTGCCGGTAACAGTCGTAATAGACGACCGGTAGAAAAAAGAAAGCAAACGACATGGACAGCGCAAAAGCGGCAAAAGCCGCGTCACTAGGATTTCTTACCGCGATGCTGCTGGCATCGTCCGCATTGGCCGGCGAGGTCCGTTCAGGGAGCGGCGCCGTTGTACTGAACGGAAACCGGATTCCAGTGGTCAATCAAGGTGACGGCTGCGACCGCTTCGACAGTCAGCCCGGCAAATGCCTCGACGACAGGATCGACGGGCTTGCCCAAATCACAATCTCTGAGCCATTCCCTCCGGGCGGCGGCAGTGGCACCGGAACCGGCGGCGGTGGCAATGGCGGCGGCGGCGGCGATAACGGCGGCGGCGGCAACGGCGGCGGCGGCAATGGCGGCGGTGGAAACGGCGGCGGCGGCAATGGCGGCGGTGGAAACGGCGGCGGCGGCAATGGCGGCGACGAGGACGACGACGGCGGCGGCAATGGCGGCGACGAGGACGACGACGGCGGCGGCAATGGCGGCGGTAACGGCGGCGGCGGCAATGGCGGCGACGAGGACGACGACGGCGGCGGCAATGGCGGCGACGGTAACGGCGGCGGTGGCAACGGCGGCGACGAGGACGACGATGGCGGCGGCGATGGCGGCGGCGGCAATGGCGGCGGCGGCAATGGCGGCGGTGGCAACGGCGGCGACGAGGACGACGACGGCGGCGGCAATGGCGGCGGCGGTAACGACGACGACGACGATGACGGCGGCGGTGGAAACGGCGGCGGCGGCAATGACGATGACGATGACGACGGCGGCGGAAACGGCGGCGGCGGAAACGATGACGACGACGATGACGACGATGATGAGTGAAATGCTCACCTTTGGTCGCACGCAAGGAACCATACCGCGCGGAAACGTGCTGGCCTGAGCGCTATCGATCCCGGCTCATTCGGGGTGGTTGATGAACGGCATTTCGGCTTGTTCGAGTGCTGTAATCAGCCACCCCGTTTTTGGGTTCGAACCATCGCGCGCACCTGCCGCCATTACGGCGGCTGATCCATACCGAACATCCAGAGGGGTTCTTCCAGCCCCACCCCCATCGTAAGGCCTTCAGAAGGTCTCGGCGCTTTCCCGGCGGAAAAATGCTCGCGCAACGCGTCCTTATGGTCGTGTCGACCATAAGTCGTACCGTTTAAAGCCTTCCTTAAGGAAAAATCGACAGGGTTCACGGGGTATCTCCCGCCGGAAACTAAACGAATACGAGCGGTCTAGCGCTATGTTGATCATCGTCGGTAGTATAACTGTCGTACTATGCACATTCGGTGGCTATGTGGCCATGGGTGGGCATCTGGGCGTGCTCTGGCAGCCCTTCGAGGTGGTGATCATCTGCGGCGCCGCCCTCGGCACTTACATCACCGCCAACAGCATGACCGTTCTGAAGGGGACCATGGGCGCCATGACGGCCGCCCTGAAAGGGTCGCCCTACACCAAGCAGAGCTATCTCGACCTGCTCGGCCTGCAATACCAGATTTACAAGATGGCGAAGTCCAAGGGCATGCTGGCCCTGGAAACCCATATCGAGAATCCGGAAGAAAGCACCCTGTTCGCGGCCTTCCCCAGCGTCGCCAAGAACCACCACGCCCTCACCTTCCTGCGCGACTACCTCAGGCTGATCTCATTGGGCACGGAGGATCCGCATACGCTGGAAGATCTGATGGATGAGGAGATCGAGACTCACCATCACGAGTCAACCCAGGTCGCCAACGCCGTCCAAAACATCGCCGACGCCTTGCCGGCCCTGGGCATTGTCGCCGCCGTGCTGGGCATCATCAAGACCATGGGCGCGATCAGCGAACCGCCGGAGGTGCTGGGCAAGCTGATCGGCGGCGCCCTGGTCGGTACCTTCCTCGGGGTCTGGTTCGCCTATGGTTTCATTGGGCCGATCGCCACCGCCATGACTTCAATGGCCGACAGCGAGCAGCGTTTCTACATGTGCATCAAATCCGGGTTGTTGGCGTATTTGCACGGCTATGCACCGGCCGTGGCGGTCGAATTCGCCCGCAAGGCGCTGTATTCGAACGTCCGTCCCGATTTCTACGAAGTCGAGGAATCGACCTCCAATCTGCCCCCGGCGGCATAAGCCCAGCCACTTTCAGCAAGGGCACGACAGGCCGTGGCATCGAGCGATCAAGCGCCGATCATCATCATCAAGAAGAAGAAGGTCGTCGGCCATGGCGGGCATCATGGCGGCGCCTGGAAGGTCGCCTATGCCGATTTCGTGACGGCCATGATGGCCTTCTTCCTGCTGCTGTGGCTGCTGAACGTGACGACCGACGAACAGCGCGGCGGCATCGCCGACTACTTCAACCCGGCCGCCATCGCCCATTCGGCCAGCGGCGCCGGCGGCGTGCTGGGCGGAACATCAGTTTCCGAGCCTGGTCCGATGTCCTCGCCCAGTTCTCCGGCCAGCACTTTCGACAGCCTGCCCGGCAGGCCGGAGGCGGCGGAAGACAGCGAAAATATGGATGACGGCTCGAGCGACGACATCAACGAAGAGGATGCCCTCGGCGCGTCCGAGCGGCCGGTCGATCAGAAATTCTTCAACGCCAACCGCCCGGCCTCCGACGAGGAGCTCGAATTCATCCGGAACACCCGTGACCTATCCGAGGAGGAGATGGAATTCCTGATGGCGGCCAGTGACCAATCCCCGGAACAGATGGCCTATCTGCGAGACGCCCGCGCGATCGGCGACGAGGAGTTGAACGAGGCGCTTGCCGAGCGCGAGCAGCGCCGCTTCGCTGAGGCCGAGGAAGCGCTTCGCCAGGCGATCCAAGCGGTTCCCGAACTGGCGGATTTGTCGGACAGTCTGATTATCGACCAAACGCCCGAGGGGCTGCGGATCCAGATCGTCGACCAGGAGCGGCTGTCGATGTTTCCGATCGGCAGCGCCGGCATGTTCGACCGGACCCGCCAGTTGATCGGCCTGGTCAGCCGGGCCATCGCCGGTCTGCCCAATCAGATATCGATCAAGGGCCACACCGATTCAACACCCTTCGTCAGCGGCGCCGGCACGGACAATTGGGAGCTGTCGAGCGACCGCGCCAATGCCAGCCGCCGCGCCTTGATCGATGCCGGGATGTCGCGGGATCGCATCGCCGATGTGGTCGGTAAGGCGGATACCGATCATCTGTTTCCGGACGACCCCGACAGCCCGCGCAACCGCCGCATATCGATCATCCTGCTGCGGGAGACGCCCCTCCCGGCCTCCTCGGCCATCCGATAGGGTCCGCTGAGCGCGCCAAACCGCCGTCTGCCGGCCATCCAGCGGGAAATGGCACTTGGTGGTTGTTCCAACCGAACGGAATGGCCTTTAATTGCGGTGACGGACAAACGCCGCACGGTCGGGACCGATGCGGCGGTCCGCCCTGACAAAGGGAGACCGCGATTGACTGTCCCAGCACCTGGCGGCATCGACCTTCTGGCGCAATACGACGCCGGCGGTTTCTACGACGAGCTGCTGGGGGCGGAGGATGCGCATAGCCAGGCGACCCAAGCGATCCGCCGGCAGTTGGCAACTTTCCCGATCGACGAATTGCGCCGGCGCTCCGAGGATGCCGAGCGCGAGTTCCAGAATCTGGGCATCACATTCCTGATCCTCACCGACAACCAGGCGATTGACCGCATCCTGCCATTCGACGTGCTGCCACGGGTCATCACGGCGCCAGAGTGGGAACAGCTGAATGCCGGTGTTATTCAGCGCGCCGCCGTGCTGAACCATTTTCTGCACGATATCTATCACGACCAGAAGGCGCTGAAGGACGGCATCATTCCGGCTGAGCTGGTGACCGGCAACGTCAACTTCGTGGAACGCATGGTCGGCGTTGATCTGCCTTTCGGCAATTATGCGCAGATTCTGGGCGTCGATCTGGTACGCGACGCCGAAGGGACATTCCGGGTGCTGGAGGACAATTGCCGCTGCCCGTCCGGGGTGTCCTATGTGGTGGAGAACCGCCACATGATGGAACGCGCCTTTCCCGATTTGATCGAGGGCGTCAATGTCCGGCGGGTCAGCAATTACGGCGCCAAGCTGCTCGAGGCCATGTGCGAGATCGCCCCGGAGACCGATGACGAGCCGCAGATCGTGCTGCTGTCCCCGGGCACCTACAATTCGGCCTATTTCGAGCATGTGTTCCTGGCCCGCGAGATGGGCGTGCCGCTGGTCGAGGGCGGCGATTTGCTGGTCGAGGACGATCGGGTCTACATGCAGACCACCCAGGGACTGACCCGGGTACACGGCATATACCGGCGGATCGGCGACGACTTCCTCGACCCGCGGGCCTTCCGACCCGACAGCATGCTGGGCGTAGCCGGGATCATGGAGGCCTATACCAAGGGCAATGTGGCGCTGGCCAACGCGGTCGGAACCGGTGTCGCCGACGACAAGGCGGTCTATGCCTACCTGCCTCGGCTCACCAAATACTATCTCGACGAGGAGCCGATCATTCAAAACGTGCCGACCCATATCTGCCGTGAGCCCGAGGGGCTGGCCTACACCCTGGATCATCTCGACGAACTGGTGGTCAAGCCGGTCGGGGAATCCGGCGGCTACGGCATCACCATCGGCCCGCGGGCCAGCAAGGCCGAATTGACGGCCTGCCGAACTGCCCTGAAATCCGATCCGGAGAATTATATTAGCCAGCCGATGGTATCGTTGTCGGTATGCCCCACCCTGACGGAAACCGGCATCGGGCCACGGCATGTGGATCTGCGGCCCTTCGCGATCACCGGCAAGGACACCTGGGTATTGCCCGGCGGCCTGACCAGGGTCGCCCTGCGCGAGGGCGCGCTGATCGTCAATTCCTCCCAAGGCGGCGGTACCAAAGACACCTGGGTGCTGGCATGACCGTCCTGCTGGCGCGATATGCCGAGGCGGCCTTCTGGATGGCCCGGTACATGGAGCGGGCGGAGAACCTGGCACGTATCCTGGACGTCACGGAGACCTTCACCAGCGACGAGCCGGGCGATCCCAACTGGCTGTCGATCATCCAGATCAACATCGACGAGGAGCGGTTCTTCGCCGGCCATGACACGGCCGACGGCGACAAGGTGATGCACTTCTATGCACTGGATCGCGGCAATCCGACCTCGATCGCCACCGCGGTGGCGGCGGCGCGGGAGAATGCCCGCACGCTCAGGCCGCTGATCAGCACTGAGATGTGGAGCCAGATCAACGTCTTCTACGGCTGGCTGTCAGGCCTGAAGCGCAGCGATTTGAGACGCACCGGGCTGAGCCGATTCTGCAGCGCGGTAAAGGAGGGCTGCCAGACCCATACCGGGATTATCGAGGGCACTTTTTTCCGGGATCAGGGCTGGTACTTCTATCAACTTGGCAAGTGCCTGGAGCGGGCCGACCAGACGACCCGGCTGGTCGACATCAAATACCACTCGCTGTTGCCAACGCCACAGCATGTGGGCACCGCGGTGGACGAGGCCGGCTGGAACGCGGTATTGCGCTCGGCAGCGGGATATCACGCCTATCGCCGGGTCCATCCCCGCGGCATGCAGCCGGCCAAGGTCGCCGGGTTCCTGCTGTTCGACGAGGAATTTCCGCGCTCGCCGGTGGTCTGCGTGGATATGATGAACCGGCTGCTGACCAGATTGAAATCCCGCCACGCCCTCCGCGGTGGCAGCCAGGCGCTGCAGCGGCTCGACGAGATCGAGGCGCTGATGGGTGCGCGCACCATCGCCGATGCGATCGGCAGCGGGCTGCACGAATTTTTGGACTTTCTTCAGCACCAGTTCATCCGATTGTCGAATGATGTAGCCGGAGATTTCTTCGGGCATACAATGCCGGCTGGCGAGTCGGGTCAGTAGGATTACCCAGTAGGATTGCCCAGTAGGATTGCCCAGTAGGATTGCATGGACATTGGTAGTGTGATTCAAACGGACACTAGACGAAAGAGGCGATAGGGCGACCATGTCGGTCATCAAGCCAGGCGTCACCAGCCTGCACCATTTCTTCCGATCCGGTCCGATGCCGTGCCCATACCTGGCCGGACGGATCGAGCGGAAGCTGTTCACCCGCCTGACCGGAACCGATTCCGAAGCGCTGAACTCGACCCTGTCCCAGGCCGGGTTCCGGCGCAGCCATGACATTATCTATCGCCCGGTATGCCCCGGCTGTCAGGCCTGCGTGCCGGTACGGATACCCGTGGCACGGTTTGAACCGGGCCGCACCATGCGCCGGACACTGAAGGCCAATGCGGATCTGATCATGACCGAGCGGCCGGCCCGCGCGACCCAGGAGCAGTACGAGCTGTTCCTGCGCTACCAGCGCTCGCGCCATGGTGAAAGCGATATGGCGCGGATGTCCCAGTCGGACTACGCGGCGATGATCGAAGAGGGCAGCGTCACGTCGAGCATGTTCGAATTTCGCGTTGCCGACGGCAGGCTGATCGCGGCGATGGTGTCGGATTGCCTGGGTGACGGTTTCTCCGCCGTCTACAGCTTCTTCGACCCCGACCCGTCGAACCGCAGCCTGGGCACCTATATGGTGCTGGCTTTGGTGAATCGTGCCGCCGCCCTTGGGCTGCCGCATATCTATCTGGGATACTGGATCGAAAACAGCCAGAAGATGTCTTACAAATCCCGCTTCCGGCCTTTGGAAGCCCTGACCAGCAATGGCTGGTGCGACCTTCCCAAGAATGACGGGGTCCCCGACGACATCGAGGGCTAGCGTACTCCGCTCCAGCGGAGCAGGCGCGGTGCTGCCCCCTGCCCGGCCTCCCCGATCTCTTTTCAGAGAGCTCTAAATCCAGAGATGGCGGCGTCAAGTTGCCGATAGAGCGTATCGCTGAGTTCCGAGACTTTGCCGATCGCTTGCGCGTCCAGGGAGACGCCGGAGGATTCGAGCCGGAGTGTTGCTTGCAATTCGATCCAGGTGGTCTGCGCTGCCTGAAGATCGGCTTTGATGGACGGAGTCGGCGCGGCGACCAGGCCACGTTCCGGGCTGCCCTCGACAAGGCCGCGCATATCGCTGTCGAATTCGCTGATGGCGGTTTCCAGCCGCTCCCGATTTTCTGAAGGGTTGAATCCGTTGAGAAGCAGGATGAACAGCTTGGGGACCTCCTGGGACAGGACACGCTGTTCCTCGGCAACGGCAATGGCATTGAGGATCACCGAATGCACGCCCATATCGACCGCGGCCCGGCGATAGGACTGCTGCAGATTTCTCAGCGCCATATCAAGCCGGCGCGCGGTGGCCTGCGATGTCTGGAACTCATAGTGGGTAAGGTGCCCCCACGAAATGGCGTCGCCGATCATTCGGTCCAGCTCCGGCCAGGCACCCTGGGCGCCGGCCAGGTGAAGCTCGATCTCCGGGTTGTTGGTTGAGCTGGTTTGGCCAAGGGACTCCAATTCCCGAAACAGCTCCCCGAAGCGCTGGCGCTGAGCACGAAGATCGCCGATCGCATCGTCGGCCTCGGCGCCGACAGCGACTTGGGACAATTCCTTGCTCATCGCCTGTGACAAGGCGCGCAATTCGGAAGTGACGACGTTTTCGCGCGCCAACATCCTCTCGGCGGCATCCGACGCGATTTGGGCGGACAAGGTGGAACTTCCGCTGAAGATGGCTGTGGACAGGACCATAACGATCTGCAGCGCGCGCAGAAAATCCGGTCTATTTCTCATCGACTCAATCCTTCGCCCGACGACACGCGAGATCGAAGCCATCGAACGATCCCCATCTACCCCTTGGCGGTCATCACGACGGCGCAATTAAGAGCCGCCGACCCGAAACGATAAAACTGCACAGTTTCTAATTCATTAAGAACTTGTGCAAAATTGTTTCGAAATTAATTTCCAGTAAAGAGCGTTTCACTCTTTTCGGATTGAAGAGTCCGAAAATCCGTATTGTTCGATTTGCTGGCCGTTCACAGCGTTTTGCGGTCCTGGCGCCGCGAATTCTTTAAAGTCGTGTCCAAGAAGAACCATGGGGCCCCGATGCACCGGGAACGGGGCGATGCAGAGGCCCGGCAGATCGACCACCCAAGGCTGCGGCCGAATGGCTGCGTACTGTCGCAAGGGATGCATGTCCCTTCGGGGCCGATGCCGAAATGACGGCCACCACCGGGCCCGCGATGACCTCACCACGCCGGTTGCTTTCCGGCAACGCGGCTGTAAAGTGGCGGCCATCTGATGGGAGGCTGCACCTAGCGGCGATTCGACTGGAATCGAAGACCCAGCCAACGGGCACGGTTCCACGCTGTCCACCTAGACAAATGGGGAAACGGAGATAATGGACCGTCGATCATTCCTTACCGGCGCCGTCGTCGGCGCAGCCGCCGGCGGCGCTGCCGTTGGCGCGTACATGACAACCCGGCAGCAGGCGGCGATGGAGATGGCCGAGACGGCGCCCGCGCCGACGCCAGCCCCGGCTGCACCCGCGATCAGCACCGGCCGGCGCGAGCTGCGCATGGTCACCACCTGGCCGAAGGACTTCCCGGGCCTGGGCACGGGTGCCCAGCGGGTGGCCGACCGTATCACCGCGATGACCGATGGAAATCTCACCGTGAAGCTGTTCGCGGCCGGCGAGTTGGTGCCACCCTTCGAGAGCTTCGACGCCGTGTCCAGTGGCAATGCCGACTGCCTGCACGCTGCCTCGTACTATTGGCAAGGCAAGTCGAAGGCCTTCAACTTCTTCACCGCCGTGCCGTTCGGCTTTACCGCCAATGAGCTCACCGCCTGGATTCACCATGGCGGCGGACAGGCGCTGTGGGACAGGGTCGGCGCCGAATTCGGCCTGAAGCCGATGCTGGCCGGCAATTCCGGTGTCCAGATGGGCGGTTGGTTCCGCTCGGAAGTCAACAGCCCGGAAGATTTCAATGGCCTGAAATTCCGCATGCCGGGCCTCGGCGGAGAAGTGCTGCGCCGGCTTGGCGCCGCGGTTGTCGCCCTGCCGGGCGGCGAAATCTTCCCGTCCTTGCAATCCGGTGCGATCGACGGCACCGAATGGGTCGGGCCGTGGAACGATCTGGCATTCGGTTTCTACCGGGTTGCCAAATACTACTACTATCCGGGCTTCCATGAGCCGGGTTCCGGACTGGAATGCACCTGGAACCTGGATCTGTGGAACAGCTTCACCCCAAGCGAGCAGGCCATGGTATCGGCCGCCTGCAACGCCGAGAACGATGTCATGCTGGCGGAGTTCAACGCCCGCAACACCGATGCCCTCGACACGCTGATCTCTCAGCATGGCGTCGAGCTGCGGAAATTCTCGGATGATATCTACGGCGCGTTTGCCACGGCAGCCGAGGAGGTTCTCGCCGAAGTCGGCGAATCGGATCCGCTGACCGGCGAAATCTACAACAGTTTCGTGGATTTCCGTCGCAAGGCGATGTCGTGGACTCAACTCGCGGATCAGTCCTACGCCGATCTGCGGACCCGGTTCATCGGCGGCGGCTGAGCCATCTGACGGCGAAGAGAAGAGCGGCCCCATCCGGCGCGAGCCGGCAGGGGCCGCTTTCGTTTTCCGAGCGGCGATAACGGCCGATGTCCAGAATCAGGGAGTACAGAACCGGTGAGCGGATTGGCCCGATCCATTGCCACGTCGATCGACTGGTTGAACCGAACGGTCGGTCGCACGGTGTCCTGGTTGGCGTTGTTCATGGTGCTGGTGCAATTCACGCTGGTCATCACCCGCTACGTCTTCGGCGTCAGCGAGATCCTGGTCCAGGAATCGCTGATCTACGCCCATGGGACCTTGTTCATGCTGGCGGCCGGATACACCCTTCTGGTGGACGGCCATGTCCGCGTCGATATCTTCTACCGGGGCGCATCGCCGCGGAAAAAAGCCTTCGCCGATCTCTTCGGCGTGATCTTCCTGCTGACCCCGTTCTGCGGATTGATCTGGATTGTCGGCCTACCCTATGTGGAGGCCTCCTGGGCCGTCTTTGAAGGCTCGCGAGAGACGAGCGGCCTTCATGCGGTCTACCTGCTGAAATCGGTGATCCTGGCCTTCACCGTGCTGCTGTTTCTGCAGGGCGTCTCACTGGCCATAAAATCGGCCCTGGTGCTCGCCGGGGAGCCGCCGGCCGGCTCTCCGAACCATGGCGCGGGGGCCTGAGCCATGCAGCTCGTCGACATCCTCGATCTCTTGATGTTCGTCACCCTGTGCGGGGTGCTGCTGGTCGGCTTTCCGGTCGCATTCTCGCTGGCCGGAGTCGCCCTGGTATTTGCGCTGGTTGGCTATTCGCTGGGCGTCTTCGACCTGAGCTACATCGGTTTCCTGCCGCAGCGGATCTTCGGCACCATGACCAACGAGGTGCTGATCGCGGTGCCCCTGTTCGTATTCATGGGGGTGATGCTGGAGCGCTCCAAGGTGGCGGAGGAACTGCTGGAGAGCATGGGCCGGCTGTTCGGCACCCTGCGCGGCGGGCTCGGCATCTCGGTCACCATCGTCGGCGCGCTGCTTGCCGCCTCCACCGGCATCGTCGGCGCCACGGTGGTCACCATGGGCCTGTTGTCGCTGCCGACCATGCTGCGCCATGGCTACGATCCGAAGCTCGCCTGCGGGGCGATCTGTGCTGCCGGCACGCTGGGCCAGATCATCCCGCCCTCGATCGTGCTTGTGCTGCTCGGCGAAGTGATCAGTTCCGCCTATCAGAAATCCCAGCTCGAGGCCGGGAACTTCTCTCCCGATACCGTATCGGTCGGCGACCTGTTCGCCGGCGCGCTGCTGCCGGGTTTGATGCTGGTGGGGCTCTATATTGCCTATCAAATTCTGATGGCGGTTATCCGGCCCAACACCTCCCCGGCCCTGCCGCCGGATCAGGGCATCGCCGGGATGAGCACCTGGCAGGTCTACCGCAAGATCGCCCACGCCCTGTTGCCGCCGGTGATCCTGATCATCGCCGTGCTGGGCTCGATCCTGGCCGGCATCGCGACGCCGACCGAGGCAGGCGCGGTCGGCGCCCTCCTTCTGGCCGGTCTCCGGCTCGACGAGAGCCACGGGTTCACGATCTACTTCTCCGGCCTGTGTCTAATCGCACTGCTGGTGCTGACCAGCTTTGTGGATTTGCGGACATCGCGCGAGGTGATCCCCTCAGGCGATTTGATCGGCATCGCGATCGCCGTCCTGCTCTGTCTCGGGATCGCGACCGGCGTCCTGATCAGCCTGTGGCGGGTGCTGCATACCGGCATCCTGCAATCGGTCATGCAATCGACGGCGCAGATTTCCTCCATGGTCTTCGTGATCCTGATCGGCGCCGCGCTGTTCAGCCTGGTCTTCCGGGGCCTGGGCGGCGACGACACGGTGCAGGAATTCCTGACCAGCATGCCGGGCGGCGTGATCGGCGCCATGATCACGGTGATGGCGGTGATGTTCCTGCTCGGCTTCTTCCTCGATTTCATCGAGATCACCTTCGTGGTGGTGCCGATCGTCGCCCCGGTGCTGCTGGCCATGGGCGTCAGCCCGGTCTGGCTCGGCATCATGATGGCGATGAACCTGCAGACCTCGTTCCTCACCCCGCCCTTCGGCTTCGCCCTGTTCTATCTGCGCGGCGTGGCCCCGGATTCGATCCGGACCTCGGAGATCTATCGCGGCGCCGTCCCGTTCGTGTTCATCCAGATCATCGGGCTGGTGGTGCTGGCGACGTTCCCGTCGCTCGCCACCTGGCTGCCCAAGGTGGTGTTCGGGCCGTAAATCCTTCACCTGTCATCGTCCGCCGGGCCTCGACCTTCGGCGAGGCGATGGGCGGCCTGGACGAGACCACCGCCCTGTTCGAGGCGCGGCGCTGCCTGTCCTGCGGCAACTGTTTCGAATGCGACAATTGCTACGGCGTCTGCCCGGACAACTCGGTCATCAAACTCGGCCCCGGCAAGCGCTTCGAGTTCAACTACGATTTCTGCAAGGGCTGCGGCCTGTGCGTGGCGGAGTGCCCGTGCGGCGCCATCAAGATGGTGCCGGAGACGATATAGGCGCGGCGGGCAAGGCGGGGATGAACCTGACCTGCCGACGCCGGGCGGCGCGGCAAAACGGTCCACCGACGACGACCAGTATCGCGGGTTCTAAACTGAAGGACACGGCAAAACGGAGGGACATACGATGGCCATCTACATCTCGCTGGTGACCTACACCGCGGACGGGATCAAATCGATCAAGGAGTCGCCGAAGCGCGTCGACGGCGTTCGCATGCTTGCCGAGAAGCTCGGCGGAAGAATGGGCGACCTATACCTGACAATGGGCGCATATGATCTCGTCGCGATCACCGAGTTTCCCGATTCCGAGGCGGCGGCCAGGTTCTCCCTGACGCTCGGATCCATGGGCAACGTGCGAACGACGACCCTGCAGGCCTTCACCGAAGACCAGTTCCGCGACATCGTGTCCGATCTGCCTTAGCGGCCGGACAACGCCGAACCGGGAACGCCATGACGAGCGGATTGAGCCCTTTGCGGACCTTCCTCAAAGGCTAGAGGAACCGTATTGTGTTCGAACTGATTATTCGTCGAACAGGTCTAGGTCGACCTTCGATAGCAGCCAACCGAATGGGAAGTGCTGACTGGTGAAGCAGTTCTGGCAATCAATTGTTTCCCCGATAAAGAGACGGGGTGCATCAGTTTTCTTGATCTTCAAGGGCTTCTCACAAACAGGGCATTCCAAAAACTCTTTGAAGTGCTGGTTCACGAAAGCAGTCATCCTTGAGCGACCGGGCTTAAACAACGCCTCATAGGCGCCAATTGATGTGAAAATCATCCAGTTCTGATACTTCTCACTCGATTCTCTCATTCGCGAATAGAGCTGAATCTGCATGAGGTTGAGAAACAATAGGAGCATAGCCAGAAGCGCATAGGTCCCTCGCTGATACACATCGTTGTCTTCAGGGTTCTTAAAGATGAAATTGATATTGTAGTTTTCGGTCTGAATTTTCGTGAATTCGGTCACTAGATGCGTTGCCTTGTCGAAGAGACCCGCAAGGCCGAGGTCGTTGCCCCGATTGAACGCTGCATCGTAGATCGGTTCCGCTTTGACGAAGCTCGCACCACGACAAGCCTTAATGGCCGCGTCCACGAGGGCCTTGATTCCAGCTTCATCGAATTCGCGGCGGTTCAATAGGTTCTTGGCGTCAGATTTCATCTTGTCGAAGAATGCGGGCTCGTCGGCGCACATCTGCGCTGCGATCAACATGCCCTCCTTGAAAGGCTTGCGTAGGAGGGTGAACGCGACAGCAAATTTCCGCTTCTCTAGTGCCCGAAGTCCCTCATAGATGAAGTGCAACATGTCGGCATAAAGCGCGATGCAGAGATGGTTAATAACCGCCCGTCTCTCCAGATCGCTGCGCCCGGACTTCTCTAGAAAGTCCAATATATGGATACCACTGGCCAGAAGCCGCCGGTCTTCCTCCGACTCAATACTAAATTTAATGTAATCGGCCTTTTGAATTTCCATTTGAACTAGGAGTCGCGCCATTAAATCATGGAGATGAAAGCAAAACTCGTGCGACGCCCAATTCTTCTTAGGTATATTATTAAGACGATTTGGGTCGATAAGACCTATCTTTTTCAAGCAATTCTCCGTTTAACCGCTACAGACGAGTTCGCTTCGGCCTTGCAGCTTACCCAGCATTCCATCAGCCATTCTAACTGAGACACGTCGGTTGGAGCACTGACTGATGCAGACTATCGAGTTCTCGATAAATCTCCAACGGGAGCTTTCTCCGCACATATAAGGAAATCAAAGAAAGTGAATCAAAGGGGTCAGACTCCATTGATTTTCAATCGAGTCTGACCCCTTTGATCTTGCTTCACCCTCTTGATACCTTGCATGCGGAGCCTGCAGTATAAAGATTCTTTATGCGGCAAAATTGACCGAACCTAAAATATTGCCTACCGTTCTCAAATTGCGCGCCTGCGTAGTGCATCTACAGCAAGCGCACTTAGCTATTGTTCAGAGGTTTCGGATGACGCAGGTGGCCCAGCCATCGATTGCCCATCACCCGAATGGAGATCTTTTTTGGGAGAACCATCATGCCAATTCGCCGTGCTTGTTGGACAGCGATCACATTATCCCTGTGCCCAAACTTGGCATTGGCCGTCGACTGTGAGCCATTGGCGCCTCCACCACCAACCAGCTTTGATGAAGAGTTTACAGGAACTATCAACGGCGCAGTAGATGGGTTTTTCGCAAAGATTGCCGGATTTGACGCTGAAGTAGCAGGTGCCTACAAGAGTACCGCAAATAGTGTCTTTGAACTTTACCCTGAGACGGACCTATTGAAGCAGTACATGTGGGAGCGCGTGTTATATTTGCAGTGTGAGATTATTGCTGAATCCACCCAGATCGAAGATATTGAAAAACTTAGACTTGTTGGTGATCTCTACACAAAATTCGGCGCTACGCCCCCTCCGTTACCACAACACAGCGAATCCAATGAGAATAGTGGCACGGCACCCATAAGCATAGAGGCCGGTGACGATAGCGTTAATATTGTTGGGGACGATAATAGTGTCACGAAGTAGCATTTCAATTCTAGCTTTAATCGCATTGGTGTTTAGCACGAAAAGTTATGCAATCGATCATGTACGACCAGTTAATATCACTGCAGGAAACTGCAGTATTAATATAGTTGGAAACAATAATATAATTGACATAGAGGCACTGACGCAAGCATGTATAGAAGATCGCGTGGCGCAACTTCGAGATAAAGCGGAGGATGGATTAAGTGATTTTTGCATAATAAGGGAACGCAGCTCACTTGATAGAAATATTTGTTCGGTTTATTTCGAAGACCACGAATCTCGCTATGCCTTCGGTTTGGATGAAGGGTCCATTCGACTTAGAGGTCGCTACACTGGTGAAATGAGAAATAGCTCACCTGACGGACGAGGCGATTTCCATGTCACATCAGCACTCAGTCGGATCGTTATGGGCTTCTCAGACGACAATCTTTACGATGCATTTGGAGAGGGTAAGACATTGATATTTGATGGAAATTGGAGGGATGGCAAGTTTTCTGGCGAGGGAGAAATAATTGATCCCTTTGGTGGAACTATGGTGGGCAGGTTTCAGGGCTTTGTACTTGTTGACGGAACGGCTTTTAACATAGTTAGGCGCTCACTTGGACTCGTGCTTCTATTCAATGGTGACAGATACTCCGGTCCAATTAGGAATGGGAAATTGCACGGCAATGGTGGTGAAATAATTACCTGGACAGACCGTGATAACGATGGCAATCCAGAATTCACTCTAATTGAGCGCGGTGAATTTGTGGATGGTGATCTCTTTGATGGTGAGAGGATATTAAGAGAAAATACATTTGGCGAAACTGTTTGGATTGAGAAGTTCGAGAGTGGCAATTATGTTGGCAATGTTAACTGAAAGTATTCAATCGATAGGTTCTTGGGACATGGCCGTAATCGCGGCAGGTCACGTTCCGGGTCTATGATGCGGGGTCTGTATAGAGCAACCCCAATAAGCCATGAGGAGCGTGACCTGTCGCGATTACGGGCCATGTCCCCGTAGTCCGCGTATTCTTCCAGATCATCGGGCCGGTAGTGCTGGCGATGTTCCCTTCCTTCGTCACCTGGTTGCCCAAAGTGGTGTTCGGCCCCTAAACGGCTGAGCTTTCCAGAGCCTCGTCGAGAAGCCGGCGCAAGGCGGCGGCCTTGTTGCTGCCCATGGCTTGTCGAATGGCCCGCTCAGCAGACTGCCAGAGCGGCAGGGCCCGGTCATAGGTCTGCCGCCCATCCTGGGTGATCTCCACGGACCGGCTGCGCCGATCCGGACCGTCGCGCACCACCACCCAACCAACCCGCTCCAGCGGACGTAGATTGCGGGTCATGGTGGTACGATCCATGGCCAGCCTTTCGGCGAGCGCGGTGATCGACAGAGCGCCGTTCAGGACCAGGTTGGTCAGCACCGAATACTGCGTCAGCTTCAGCCCCGCGGGCTTCAGGGCACGGTCGTATTCGCGGGTCAGGTGCCGGGCCGTCCGGCGCGCCTTGGCGCAGGTGCAGGGCGAGTCCGGCGGTCCTGGCCGGTCCGGCGCCGGCAACTGCCCCCGGCCCTGATTGTCTCGAGACGATTGTGGCATTGACATTGATCGTGTATCTGCACGAGTGTAGGTGCACACATCTAACCCAACGGTGCACCGATGTCCACAACCGCCTCATCTCCCGCCCCGTCGTTCTGGCGCCTGCCGCTGGTGATCATTCTGGCCGGCTGCCTGATCGGCATGGTCGGGTTCGGGGTGCGCTCGATCTTCGGGCTGTTCCTGGAGCCGATGACGGTGGCGCGCGGCTGGGACCGCGAGACCTTCGCGCTGGCCATGGCGATCCAGAACCTGCTGTGGGGCATCGGCGTGCCGATCGCAGGCGCCCTGGCCGACCGTTTCGGACCGGCCCGGGTGCTGGCGCTGGGCGCGTTTATCTACGGCGCCGGCGTCTGGGGCATGGCCATGTCGGAGAGCGGGCTGGCGCTGCACATGTTCGGCGGCGTGCTGACCGGGATCGGGGTCGCCTTCACCGCCTTCTCCATCGCGCTGGCCTCCATTGCCAAGGTGGTCGGGCCGGAGAGGCGCTCGCTGGCGCTGGGCCTGGGCACCGCGGCGGGCTCTCTGGGACAGGTGGTGTACTCGCCGATTGGGCTGGGTTTCATGGACGCCTATGGCTGGCAGACGACCCTGCTGATCCTGGCCGCCTCGGTGCTGCTGATCGTGCCGTTGGCCTTCATCCTGCCGGCGGACAAGTCCGGCGAGGGCCGCGCCGCCGCCGAGCAGACCATCGGCGGCGCCCTGCGCGAGGCGGTCGGCCACAACGGTTTCGTGCTGCTGACGGTCGGGTTCTTCGTCTGCGGCTTCCACGTCGCCTTCATCACCGTGCATTTCCCCGCCTACATCAAGGATCTCGGGCTGGGTGCGGGGGTCGGGGCGGCGGCGATCGCGATCATCGGGTTCTTCAACATCATCGGCTCGTTCGCAGCGGGCGCCGCGGGACAGCGCTGGAGCAAAAAATCCGGTCTCGCCTTCATCTATTTCACCCGGGCGATCTGCATCACCGTTCTGCTGCTGGCGCCGAAGACCGAGTGGACGATCTACCTGTTCTCCGGCGCCATGGGCATCCTGTGGCTGTCGACCGTGCCGCTGACCACCGGGATCGTCGCCCAGGTGTTCGGGGTGCGCTACATGGCGACCCTGTTCGGGATCGTGTTCCTCAGCCACCAGATCGGCAGTTTCCTTGGCGTCTGGCTCGGCGGTTTCCTGTATGACCGCAACGGCTCCTACGATCCGGTGTGGTGGGCCGGCGTGGTGCTCGGTGTGCTGGCGGCGGTGATTCACATCCCGATCAACGAGAAACCCCTGACCAGATTGGCGGCGGCCGAGTAAGGCAGTGGGCGGTCCGTAGCCCCGTCAGTCAATATTTGTTAGCCCCCTCGCCCTCCCAACGCTTCGCCTCGGGCCCCTCCCTCTCCCACGCTGGGGAGAGGGATAACAAAAACCGGCCTGCCTGTTTGACCCCTCTCCCCTCGTGGGAGAGGGAGGGACCCAACGCGATGCGTTGGGAGGGTGAGGGGGCTATCGAATCCGAGCGTCTTGCATTCATCCGTCTCGTCCGGCCATTCTCGCATCCAAAGCGGGGGAGGCAGATGGCGGATTCGACTACTGAGCCGGAGACGCTCGGCAGTTTCGACTATGTGATCGTCGGGGCCGGAAGCGCCGGTTGTGTGCTGGCCAACCGTCTGTCGGCGGATCCGGATGTCTCGGTGCTGCTGCTCGAGGCCGGCGGCCGGGACAACTACATCTGGATCCATATCCCGGTCGGCTATCTCTACACCATGAACAATCCGCGCACGGATTGGTGCTTCAGCACCGAGCCGGAGCCGGGGCTGAACGGGCGGGCGCTGTCCTACCCGCGCGGCAAGGTGCTGGGCGGCTGTTCGTCAATCAACGGCATGATCTACATGCGCGGCCAGGCCCGCGACTACGATCAATGGCGTCAATCCGGCAATGCCGGCTGGTCCTGGGACGATGTGCTGCCCTATTTCAAGCGCTCGGAGGACAATCAGACCATCATCGCCGACAGCCCAGACGAGATGCATGGCACCGGCGGCGAGTGGCGGGTCGAGCGCGGCCCCCTCACCTGGCCGATCCTGGACGCCTTTCGCGAGGCGGCGGCGGAGACCGGCATTCCGCCGGTCGTGGATTTCAATCGCGGCGACAATCACGGCTGCGGCTATTTTCAAGTCAACCAGAAGAACGGCGTGCGCTGGAACACGGCCAAGGCCTTCTTGAAGCCGGCTCAGAACCGTCCAAACCTGACGGTGCTGACCGAGGCCCAAGGGTTGGGCCTGATCCTGGATGGCCGGCGGGTCACCGGGCTCGATATTCGCCACCAAGGCAGGACCAAGCGGGTCGAGGCGCGCGGCGAGGTGATCCTGGCCAGCGGTGCGATCGGCTCGCCGCAATTGCTGCAGCTCTCCGGCATCGGGCCGGGCGATCTGCTGCAACAGCATGGCATCGCGGTGCGCCACGCCCTGCCCGGCGTCGGCGAGAATCTACAGGACCATCTGCAGATCCGCACGGTGTTCAAGATCAGCGGCACCAAGACCCTGAACCTTGCGGCCAACAGCATGGTCGGCCGGGCGCTGATGGGGGTGCAATACGCCCTGACCCGGCGCGGCCCGCTCTCCATGGCGCCCAGCCAGCTTGGCGCCTTCGCCAAGAGCGACCCGGCGCGGGAGACGGCCAATCTGGAATATCACGTACAGCCCCTGTCCACCGACAAGCTGGGCGGCAAGCTGCATCCCTTCCACGCCTTCACCGCCTCGGTCTGCAATCTGCGGCCGGACAGCCGGGGCAGTGTGACAATCAAGAGTGCCGATCCGCTGGCGGCGCCGGCGATCAGGCCGAATTATCTCGACACCGTCTCCGACCGCCAGGTGGCGGCGGACGCCATCCGCCTGACCCGCCGCATCTGCTCGGCACCGGCAATGGCCAAATTCGCGCCGAAGGAATTCCGCCCCGGCCCGGAGATCGACGGCGACGAGGATCTGGCCCGCGCCGCCGGCGATATCGGCACCACCATCTTCCACCCGGTCGGCACCTGCAAGATGGGCCCGGACGACCGGGCGGTGGTCGACGAGCGTCTGCGGGTGCATGGGCTGGAGGGGTTGCGGGTAGTCGACGCGTCGATCATGCCGACCATCACCTCCGGCAACACCAACTCACCGACCATCATGATCGCCGAGAAGGCGTCCGACATGATCCGCGAGGACCGGAAAGGGGGCTGATATTGGGGGTGGCGATGGCGTAGAAAACGCCCTCAACCTGAGCCTGCCGATGGATGAGGCTTCAGCCCTCCGCAGCCAAATCCGAAGCGCCCGAAACAGGCGCCGAAAGCCGGATCACGCCCTTGACGGGCGCCGTCGGGTCGACGGGCTTGCCCTTGCGCAGTATGGCAATGCGGCCGGAGCGGCCCAAATGCAGGGCCTGCTGGCGGGCGGCGGGCAGATAGCGACGCCATGAATCCACCGGGTCGGACGGGCGCCGTCTGTCGTCCGCGAAGGCCTTGGCCGCCTGTTCAGGGCCGATGGATTTGCCGGGCTCGCATTCGGCCACCAGGCGGAGAATCAGCTCCGCCATAGGATCAAGCTGCGCCTCGTCCGTGGCGGACGATTTGGACTTGGATTTGGACCCGGTCTGGCCCGGCCGGACGTCCCGGCTACCCACGTAGCCGTCGCACGACGGCCCAACCGGCCTTCAGAACAGCGGCGGCAAGCGCCAGTTTCAGGAACATTCCCGGGATGAACGGCACAAGACCGCCCTGGAGTGCGGCCTGGATCGGGCTTTGAATTTCAGGGTTGAGGCTGAGCAAGTAGGCGAGCCACGCCACGCCAAACACAAACGGCATAATGGACGCCAGTAACAGAGCCGCCACAAGCCGCGAAACCGTCCGGTCCCAACCGCGTTCGGCCAGCCATCCCACCAGCACTGCCGAAACCACGAATCCGACCAGATAGCCGCCCGTCGTGCCAGCCATATATGCCGGCCCCGCGCCTGCGCCGGCAAACACCGGCAGGCCGGCAATGCCTTCCAGCAGATAGGCGATCACTGTCACGCCGCCGAGCCGCCAGCCATAGGCGGCGCCGATCAGCAGAATCGCCCAGGTCTGCATGGTCATCGGCACCGGCCACATCGGCACCTGGATCTTTGCGCAGATCGCGATCAGGGCAGTGCCGGCCAGCACCAGCACGGCGTCTCGAACCCAGCGGGCCTGCCCTTGGGCGGGCCAAACCACCGTCATCAAGGAAGCGCTCTGCGTCTGCATGGGATGTGATCTCCAGAAGGTTTTCGCCGATAGGGGGCGATTTGGCGTGCGGCAGGTATAGCCGAGCGTTCGGCTTAGGTAAATCGGTTGGATCGCGGGAAACCCTTGGGCGGCATCCGGCCCGCCTGGGCCCGCTTGCCAAGCCAGGTGGTCAAGTCCGTTTCGGTGCGTATCCGGTCGCCAAGCCGCCAGGAGAGCCCGGCCTCGGCGGAGAAGACCGAGACGTCGGCCATGCCGCCGCCCTTGTAGCGCTGCAGGATGACACCCCTGCCACGGTTCATCTCCGGGATCTCTTCAAGTGGGAAGCAGAGCAGTTTGCGGTTGTCGCCGATGACCGCGACCATGTCGCCGGTGACCCGGATGCAGGCCCGCGCCTCGCTGCCCGTGGCCACATTGAGGATCTGCTTGCCGATCTTGGTCTGGGCCACCACGTCGGCCTCCTTGACCACGAAGCCGCGCCCATCCTCCGACGCCACCAGCAGCCGGCCCTCCGGATCGTGTTTCAGCAGGGTGATGACGTCGACATCGTTGCCGAGATCGGCCATCAGCCGGACCGGCTCACCATATCCGCGGCCGCGCGGCAGCTTATCCGCCGCCAGGGTGAAAAAGCGGCCATTGGTGGCGAACAGCAGCAGCTTGTCCGTGGTCTCGGCATGCAGCAGCAGCTTCTCCCGGTCGCCCTCCTTGTACTTCACCTCCGACGTGTCGGTCTGATGCCCGCGCACGCTGCGGATCCAGCCCTTTTCGGACAGGAAGATGGTGAGCGGCTCGCGCTCCACCATCGCCTCCAGAGGCACCACCACTGCCGACGGCGGATCGCCGATGACCGTCCGGCGGCCACCAAGCTTCGACTTCTTGCCGAACCGCTTTTTGATGTCGCCGATCTGCTCCGCCAACGCCTGACGCCGGAGTTCCGGATCCTTCAGCAGCTTGCGCAGTTCGGCCCGCTCCTTCGACAGCGCCGAATGCTCCTTCTTGATCTCCATCTCTTCCAGCTTGCGCAAGGCGCGCAGCCGCATGTTCAACACGGCGTCGGCTTGGATTTCGGTCAGCTCGAAGGTCTTGATCAACTCCGCCTTGGGATCGTCCTCATACCGGACGATGCGGATCACCTCATCCAGATTGAGGTAGACGATCAGGAAGCCGTTCAGCAATTCGAGCCGGTGGGCGATCTTGTCGAGCCGGTATTTGGTGCGCCGCTCCAGCACCACGTGGCGATGGACCAGGAAGGCGTCCAGCACCTCTTTCAACGCCATCACCCGCGGCACGCCATCGGCGTCGAGGACGTTCAGATTGAGCGCCGCCCGGACCTCCAGATCGGAGGTGCGGAAAAGCTGCTCCATCAACATGTCGGGATCGACGTTGCGGTTCTTGGGTTCGAGCACGAGGCGGATATCGTCGGCGGATTCGTCCCGCACATCGGCCAGGATGGGCAGCTTCTTGTTGATCACCAGATCCGCCAGTTTCTCCACCAGCCGGGACTTCGGGACCTGATAGGGAACCTGATGGACGATAATCTGGTATTGGCCCTGACTCAGCTTCTCCACCGCCCAGCGGGCCCGCAGCCGGAAACCGCCGCGGCCTGTGCGGTAGGCCTCCAGGATTGAGTCCCCGGGCTCCACCAACTCGCCGCCGGTGGGGAAATCCGGGCCCGGAATGAACTTCACCAGCCGCTCGACAGTGGCGTCGGGATGCTTCAGCAGATGCAGCAGCGCGTCGCACAACTCGCCGGTATTATGCGGCGGGATCGATGTCGCCATGCCAACGGCGATCCCCTGGGCGCCATTGGCCAACAGGTTCGGGAACCCGCCCGGCAGCACCACCGGTTCGGTGCCCTGGCCGTCATAGGTGGGTCGGAAATTGACCGCGTCCTCGTCGATACCCTCCAGCAGGACCAGGGCGATCTCGGTCAGCCGCGCCTCGGTGTAGCGCATGGCGGCGGCGTTATCGCCATCCACATTGCCGAAATTGCCCTGCCCGAGAATCAGCGGATAGCGCTGGGCGAAATCCTGCGCCAGGCGGACCAGGGCATCGTAGACTGCGACATCGCCATGGGGATGGAACTGGCCGATCACGTCGCCGACCACCCGGGCGGATTTTTTCGGCGGCGAGTCCGGGCTGAGGCGGAGCAGGCGCATGGCGTGCAACAGCCGCCGATGCACCGGCTTCAAGCCATCGCGGACATCCGGCAGGGACCGCGCGGTGATGGTCGACAGCGCATAGCTGAGATAGCGCTCCCCCAGCGCGTCGGCGAAGGGGATCGGGAGGATGTTGTCGGCGGGAGATGAATCACTCATGAGGCGGTGAAATTACCAGATGTTGTAGCGAATTTGCGATAGCGTTCCACATACCGCTGACGCGCCGGCGGCACCGGCTGGTGCGAATGGCCGAACAGGCTGCGTTCCAGGAAATGCCCGGTCAAAGCCAGACCTTGCGCGACCGGCGCCGGGTCGGCCGGCCCCTTGCCGATCAGGAAACCCGGCAAAGGCAGCAGCCGGTCCCGATAGGGCTCGCCGGCCGAGAGCGACACCGCCCGGCCGGTGCGCGGGCTGACATAGGCCAGATCATCATTAGTGCCTGAGGCAGCACAGCGTTTGAGGTCGAGGCCGAAGCCGAGTGCGCCCAGCAAGCCGATCTCCCATTGCACGAAGGCGGCGTCCCAATGCTCGCCGACCAGGGCGTCGAGCAGGGCGGACATGCCGTCGAAAATCGGCGCGTGGGCCTCACGCTCCGGCAGCGCCAATTCCACCACCGCACAGGCGGCGGAGAGCGCGGCCAGCCGCAGCGGATCGTCGATCAGCAGCGCGGCCGTGCTGTGAGTCGGCTCCAGGGCGTAGGAGCCGAGATGTTCGGCCAGCCTGGCCCGCCATTGCGCATGCACCTTAGTGCCGGGCTGGAGAGTCGCGCGCAGCTTCTGTCCCCGGGCAAGACCGGCATGGCGGCCATGCTCGCGGGTCAGCAGCATGGCGATCAACCCGGTCTCGCCATGGGGCCGGGTCGACAGCACGATGCCGTCATCGGTCCAATCCATCTCAACCTTCCGCCGCTTTGGCCCGGCCACAATGCCGACCGTAAGGCCATAATGAAGGTGATGCCGGCCACAGCGCCACCCGGAAGGTCATACATTGCCGATCATGGGTGGATTCTGACGATCAGGCCGGGGCGTTGGCAGGGACGCGGACCGAAATGCCCTGTATCATCTGCCAGAATTGAGCCGCTCGCGCGTTGAAAGGATCCCGGGATGATTTCCGGAAGCGACCTTCGTCGACGATTGCTGCCATTGGCGCCTCTCTGTGCGGTGGCAATGATTGGCCTGTCGGCTTGTTCGATATCGCCGTCATCCAACAGTTGCGCCTATGTCGAGTTGGAGCATCTGGCCAGGCCGTTCGACGCAGCCGGCAAGACTCGCATCTGCAGTCCCAAACGAGTCAGCGCTGCCTATCGCGAGCAGTATTTTCCGGGCTATGTCTGGGGCGACGAGACTTGGTGAAAGGCCGCGATTCCGGCTCCCGGCGCTCCACCAAATTCGTCATTCCGCGAAAGCGAGACACCAGACTGGGTGCCCATGCCGGCTGCCTAGCGGTCCTTGCACATCAGTCTGTACTGGGTGTTCCATTGCCGGTTGAAGACCTCGTTGAACTTGGTCAGCGTGTATTGCTGGTTCGGCCCCTTGGCCGGATCGTGAACGATGATGTTGTCGCCGATCGCGCCGCACAAATTTTTGGGGCAATGGCGTAACCGGCCGACCCAGGTTGACAGGACCCTGTTCCAGTGTCGAGGCTATGGAGGCCGTCCAGGTCGACCACTTTCCCATGCGTTCAACCTCGCCGAAAAGAACAGATCCGGCAATGCTCCCGAAACGACACCCCATCCGTTCGCCGATCTTCGGCTCGATCTCTTGCGTCGCCGCAATCGCATTCCTGGCAGCGTGCGATACCCCCAGGCCGTCGGGTCGTTGCGCCTATGTGGCGAGCGAGCACCTGTCCGTGGCGCGCAACGATGCGGGCCGGTCCCTGATCTGCGATCCGATGCGCGTCGCTCCGGCCTACCGCGAACGATATTTTCCGGCGATTGCACAGGGTGACGAGACGTGATGAGGCATCCTCCTTCCGCCGCGATGACACGCCCGCGATCGCCATTGCGGTCCGATAAGGCGCTCCGGCTCCCGTCAGTCCGGCGCGGCGCCTTTTGCGGGGTCGTAGCGGCGATGTTGTTGACCGGTTGCTCGAATACGGACACATCAAGCGACTGCGTCTTCGTGTCGCGGAAACATCTGGCCAACGGTAGCGACGGCGACGGCCAGACATTGGTCTGCAGCCCGCTGCGCGTCTTTTCGGCCTATCGCGAACAGTATTTTCCAGGTAGTTCGACACCATCGGGGACGCAAAACAGTGGATCCTAAGACCATGTCGAGACGAAATTTCATCCGCATGTCGATACGCGCGACGACGGTTTGCGCCGTAGCGGCGTTGGTCCTGGCAGCCTGCGCGAGTTCCGGGCCGTCCGACGGCTGCGTCTCCGTGCAATTGCGGCATCTGGCCGTCCCGCGTGACAGCGGTGGCACGACACGGATCTGCAATCCACAAAGGGTGAGCCCGGCCTATCGTCAACGATATTTTCGCGGTCGTTCCAGAATATCAGGGACGGGTGAAGGGGGACTCTGAGACCATGTCGACACAAAATCTCGTCGGTCTGTCGATGCGCGCGACGACAGCCTGCGCAGCAGCGGCGATGTGGCTGACAGCCTGCGCGGCGTCTGGCACCTCCTCCGGTCAATGCACGTTCGTCGATACCGACCACCTGGCCAGGCCGCGCGACATCGCCGGCCAGACCATGATCTGCGACCCGAGGCGCGTCAGCCCGGCCTTTCGGGAGCAGTACTTCCCCGGCTACCAATGGGGCGACGAGACCTGGACCGCCGCTAGGCGTTGAAGTCCAGTCCCCAGTCGCTATAGCGGTCGGGATCGTCGAGCCAGTTTTCGCGCACCTTGACGAACAGCCGGATGTGAACCCGGCAGCCGAGGATCTCCTCGAGCTCCAAACGCGCGGCGGTGCCGAGCGCTTTGATCATCTGGCCGCCCTTGCCCAGCACGATGGCCTTCTGGGTGTCGCGCTGGACGAAGATGACCTGCGAAATAGCGATACTGCCGTCCTTGTGCTCTTCCCAGCTTTCGGTCTCGACCGTGGCCGAGTAGGGCAATTCCTGATAGAGCCGCAGGAACAGCTTCTCCCGGGTGATCTCGGCCGCCAGCAGCCGTTCCGGCATGTCGGAAAGTTGATCGTCCGGGAACAGCCAAGGCCCCTCGGGCACGGCGGAAGCCAGCGCCGCCCTGAAATCGTCGAGGCCGTCCGAGGTCAGGGCGGAGATCATGTAAGTGGCGGAGAAATCGCCGGCGCTGTTCAGCTCCTGACTGAGCGCCAGAAGCCGCTGCCGCTTGACCGCATCGATTTTGTTCAGCGCCAGGATGGCCTGGCGGCCCGCCGATTTCAGCCCGGCGACGATGGAGCGGGTTTCCGCGCTGATCTTGTCGACCGAGGCATCGACCAGCAGCACCACCAGATCGGCATCCTGGGCGCCCTTCCAGGCAGCCGCCACCATGGCCCGCTCCAGCCGCCGTTTCGGGGTGAAGATGCCGGGGGTGTCGACGAAGATCAGCTGGCTGTCGCCCTCCAGGGTGATCCCCAGCACCCGGGCGCGGGTGGTCTGAACCTTCGGCGAGACGATGGCGACCTTGGAGCCGACAAACGCATTCAGCAGGGTCGACTTGCCGGCATTGGGGGCGCCGACCAGGGCGATGAATCCGCACCGCGTCCGGCTCATGAAATGCCTTCCTCGCCGATTCTCAGAGTCTCCACAAGCACTGTCGCCGCCTGCCCCTCCGCCGCGCGTTTCGAGGTTCCGGTTGCAGTGGCCGAGGGGTGCCCCTCGATGCTGACCTGGACTTCAAAAAGCGGCCGATGGTCAGGGCCGCTGCGCGAGACGGTGGTGTAATTGGGCAATGGAAGCCCACGTGCCTGGGCCCACTCCTGCAACGCCGTCTTGGCGTCCTGGGGCGGCCTGACATGGCGATCGATCGCCTCGGCCATGGTGCCGCGGATGAAGCGCCGGGCCGGCTCCAGCCCCCCATCGAGATAGAGCGCGGCGATCACCGCCTCGCAGGCATCCGACAAGATCGCCTCATTCTCCCGGCCGCCGGACTCCGCCTCCCCCGGGGACAGGATGAGATGGGGTCCCAACCCGATATCCCGTGCCACCTGGGCCAGCGCCTCACGCCGGACCAGCGCCGTATGCCGCTTGGCCAGCGACCCCTCCGGTTCGCTGGGGAACCGTTCCAACAGCCATTCGGCGATCAGCAGGCCCAGCACCCGGTCGCCGAGGAATTCAAGGCGTTCATATCCGAACCGGGCGCCGCCGCGGTCTTGTGGATCGGTGCTGGGATGGGTCAGCGCCTCACGCAGCAGAGTGGGCTCTGCGAAGTCATGTCCCAGGGTCTGGGCCAAGGCCCGGATCGAATCATCGAGGTCGGCGGTCGTCGGTGCCATCAACCGATCAATCGATCCCCGTGAACATACGGCTGAATCGGATCGCCCAAGGCCATTTCCAGATTTCCCAGGCGCGGGCGTCCTCCAGGCTGAACCAGATGAATTCGGCGCGGCCGACGAGATTTTCCGCTGGAACGGGACCGACCAGGCGATAGCGGCTGTCGGTGCTGTTGTCGCGGTTGTCGCCCATCATGAAATAGTGGCCTTCGGGCACGATGAAATCCTGGGTGTTGTCCGCCCCCGCCGTGTCGGAGAGTTCCAGAATGTCGTGCACGGTGCCGTTCGGCAGCGTCTCCAGATAGCGATCGGCCATTCGAGAGGATGAAAGATCGGTTTCGGCGGATCGAACGCCGATAAATTCCCGTTCAGCCGGAACGCCGTTGATGTGAAGGATTCCGCGACTGACCCTGATCACATCGCCGGGCAGGCCGATCAGCCGCTTGATATAGGTCTGCGATGGGTCGCGCGGTAGCTGGAATACGACCACATCGCCGCGTTCCGGTTCGGTGGCAAAGATCCGGCCCGTGAAAAGCGGAATGCCGAAAGGCAGCGAATACCGGCTGTACCCGTAGCTGAATTTCGACACGAACAGAAAGTCGCCGGTCAGCAGTGTGGGAACCATCGAGTCCGATGGAATATTGAACGGCTGATACGCCGTCGTGCGTACCGTCAGGGCCACCACCAAAGCGTAGACAAGCGTACGGACGATTTCCCAAAATCCGTCGCCCGAAGCAGTCGATTTCATCTGCCGGGACCCACTAGCGTCGATATTGCGGCCCTGTATCGGGCCCCCATCCTCTGGAGTCAAACGGGGAATCCTTTAGTTTCGCCCGCTGCTGCCGGTACCGCCTCGATGATGACGATGGCTTGGGCGTGCGGGAATTCATCGGTAATGGTGAGATGGATGTTGGCGGTCATGCCGGCCGGCACCATGGACTCCAGCCGTTCCCGGGCGCCACCGGTCAGGGCCATGGTCGGCTTTCCGCCGGGCAGGTTGACCACGCCCAAATCGCGCCAGAATACGCCTTTGCGAAAGCCGGTGCCCAGGGCCTTGGAGCATGCCTCTTTGGCGGCATAGCGCTTCGCGTAGCTTGCCGCGCGCAGCCGCCGGCGATCCGATTTCGCCTGCTCGATTTCGGTGAAGACCCGCTGCGTGAACCGATCGCCGAAACGTTCCAGCGTCTTTTCGATACGCCGGATGTCGATGATGTCGTTGCCGATGCCAAGGATCATCGATATCAGGCGCTGCGTTCGCCGCGGGCATCCGCGCGCGCTGATTCCATTGCCGCCCGCATGCGGGTGATGGCGCTTTCCAGGCTGCCGAAGATCGCCTCGCCGATCAGGAAATGACCGATATTGAGCTCGACGATGGTCGGAATCGCCGCCACCGGCCCGACCGTGTCGAAGGTCAGGCCGTGGCCGGCATGACATTCCAGGCCGATATTCTCGGCATGAGCGGCAGTAGCGCGGATGCGCTCCAGCTCGGCCTCCTGCGAAGGGCCGGGGGTCGCGTCGCAATAGGCCCCGACATGCAATTCGACCACCGGCGCGCCCAGCCTGACCGCCGCGTCGAGCTGGGACGGCTCGGGATCGACGAACAACGAGACGCGAATGCCCGCACCGCCGAGCGAATCGACGTACCGCTTCAGGCGATTTCCGCCGGCCCTGGCATCCAGGCCGCCCTCCGTGGTGACCTCCTCGCGGCGCTCGGGCACGATGCAGGCGGCGTGCGGCCGGTGCCGCAACGCGATCGCCAGCATCTCCCGCGTCGCCGCCATCTCCAGGTTCAGCGGCAGGTCGATCTCGGCGCCCAACCGTTCGATGTCGAGATCGCTGATATGGCGCCGGTCCTCACGTAGATGGGCGGTGATGCCGTCCGCGCCTGCGACCGCCGCCAGCTTGGCGGCGCGTACCGGGTCGGGATGACGGCCACCGCGGGCGTTGCGGATCGTCGCAACGTGATCGATATTGACGCCCAGCCTCAATCGTTCGCTCATGTTTTCCCTCATCCCCTACCTAGGAACCCGTTAGCCGCTGCGCGCGCGATCGACGGCGCTGATCACCGGTGTCGCCCGAAGCGCCGCGATGATGTTCGACAGGTGGCGGACGTCGCTGACATCGATATCGATCAGCATCTCGAAGAAATCCGCCGACCGGTGGGTGATCTTCAGATTGGTGATGTTACCGCCATTCTTGCCGATCACCGTCGACAGCGTCCCCAGACTGCCCTGCTCATTGGCCAGCACCGCATGCAATCGGCCGACATGTTCCTCGGCCGAACTGTCCCAGCTCACATCCAACCAGCGTTCCGGCGTGTCGTAGAAGCTCTCCAGCGTATCGCAATCGATGGTGTGTATGGTGACGCCCTTGCCGGTGGTCACGATGCCGACGATGCGGTCGCCCGGGATCGGATGGCAGCAGCGCGCATAATGCACCGCCATGCCGGGGATCAGCCCGCGGATCGCCAGCGGCTGATCCTTGGACTTGGCCTTGCCTTTGCGCGCCCGGCCGATCGGAACCACTTTGCCATCTGATTGCTGGCCGGATGGGCGATGTCCCGGGAAGACCGCGTTGAAGACTTCCCGAGCGCCATTCAGCCCGGCACCGACATTGGCGTGGATGTCCTCGACCGAGCTGGCCTTGTAAATCTTCAGGACGCCTTCGAGCGCCTTTTCGGTGAAATCGTAGCCTTCCTGGCGGAACACCTTCTGCAGCATGGCCCGGCCCAGCTCGACATACTGGCTGCGCTGCTGCAGCCGGACGAACCGCCGAATGCGCGCCTTGGCCTTGCCGGTGACGACGAACCGCTCCCATTCCGGCGAGGGTGTCGAGGTCTTCGAGGTGGCGATCTCCACCTGATCGCCGTTCTGCAATTGCTGGCGCAAAGTGACCAGCCTGCCGTTGACCTTGGAGCCGACGCAGGTATCGCCGATCTCCGAATGCACCGCATAGGCGAAATCAACCGGCGTGGCGCCTTGCGGCAGCGCGATCAGCAGCCCCTTCGGGCTGAAGCAGAACACCTGATCCTGGAACAGCTCCATCTTGGTGTGTTCGAGGAACTCCTCGGGCTTTTGGGCGTGCTCCAGGATGTCGAGCAATTCCCTGAGCCAGCGGTATTGCGGCCCGCTCTGGGTCGGCTGACCATGTTTGTACGCCCAGTGGGCGGCGACACCGAATTCGGCCACCGCATGCATGTCGCCGGTGCGGACCTGCACCTCGATACGTTGCTGGAAGGGTCCGATGACAGCGGTGTGCAGGGATTGATAGCCGTTTGGCTTGGGTGTCGAGACGTAGTCCTTGAACCGCCCCGGAAGCGACGCGTAGCGGCTGTGCAGCAGCCCTAGCGCCTGGTAGCAATCCGACACGTTGTCGACCAGCACCCGAAGCGCCATGATGTCGAGCAATTGTTCGAACCCCATGCTCTTGCGCTGCATCTTGCGCCAGATCGAATAGGGGCGTTTCTCCCGCCCGGTGACCTTTGCCTTGACGCCGCCCTCGGTCAGGATCTCGGTCAGTTCGCCCATGACCCGGGCGATCAAATCGCCGCCTTCTTCCTTCAGCACCGAGAGCCGGCGCACGATGCTGTCGCGGGCATCCGGGTTGAGATGGGTGAAGGCGAGATCTTCCAACTCGTCCTTCATTTCGTGCATACCGATGCGCTCGGCAAGCGGCGCATAGATCTCCAGGGTCTCGCGCGCGATCCTTTTGCGCTTGTCCTCGTTCCTGATCGCTCCCAGCGTGCGCATATTGTGCAGCCGGTCGCACAGCTTGACCAACAGCACCCGGATGTCGCGCGACATGGCGACCACCAGCTTGCGGAAATTCTCCGCCTGCTTGGAGGAGTCGTTCTGCAGTTCCAGCTTCGACAGCTTGGTGACGCCATCGACGAGCTGGCAGATCTCCTTGCCGAACTGCTCCTCGATATCTTCCAGCGTGGCGAGGGTGTCCTCGACCGTGTCGTGCAGCAGGCCGGTGACGATCGAGCCGGTGTCCAGCTTCATCTCAGCCAGGATGCCGGCCACTTCCAGAGGATGCAGGAAATAAGCGTCGCCGGAGGCCCGGCGCTGGGTGCCATGGGCCTTCATCGAAAAGACGTAGGCGCGGTTGATCAGGTCTTCGTCGGCATCCGGATCATAGGCTCTGACCCGCTCGACCAGCTCGAATTGCCGGATCATCGCGGCGCCCCGGAGGGCCGGCTCGATCGCCCCGCCACGATGACGGCGCCCAGGCGCCCGAACCCGGCGGCCGGAGCGCCCGGCCGATCATCGGATTCTGCGTCTGATTGTCTATGGCGCACGCGGATCAGACCACCCAATGGCACGTTCGGCGGCCCGACTCCGCCGGAATGAGACCAAAGCCCGCCAACGCCGGGCCGTTAGGCGGGGGTGTCGTCCTCACCGATCGTCGCGCCGTCCGGATCGAGGTTGGCCAAATCGGCCCCGTCCCCCGCGTCCGCAGCGTCCGCAGTTTCCGTAACGTCCTCGGTGACTTCCTCAACGGCGGCCACTTCCTCAACAGCGGCCACTTCCTCAACGGCGGCCACTTCCTCGACGGCGGCCACTTCCTCGACGGCGGCCACTTCTTCTACCGGCGCCACATCCTCTGCGGCCTTGCCGAAGACCTCCTCCAGGCTCGGCGCCTCGTCGGCGACCTTGGCCCGGTCGGCCTGCGGCGTTTCAACCGCGGCGCCCAATTCGGGTCCGGCATCGGCGATACCCGCCAGCCATTCCTCTTCGCCGGCCATCAGCTCGATGATCTCTTCCTCCGGCTCTTCGGGCTCGTGAACCTTCTGATAATTCTTGATCAGCGCCTCGCCGAGTTCCGAGATGGATGTGGTCTCATCGGCGATCTCGCGCAGCGCCACGACCGGATTCTTGTCGTTGTCCCTCTCGACTGTCAGCGGCGCGCCTGCGGAGACGTCACGCGCCCGACGGGCGGCGGTCATCACCAATTCGAACCGATTGGGAATCTTGAGGACGCAATCTTCAACGGTGACCCGGGCCATGCCGTTCCTACTCCAATACCTTGACTATGACGTCAATATAAGATGACGCTCCGGGTCAGGCAACACGTGCAAACGACACCGCTTCCGAAACTCCGATGGAGCCGGAACCCAGCGCTTGTCGCAATGTCGACTGCCCGACTTGGCAGCGTATGCGGTCTTTTAGCGGATGTTGCGGGCAACACGCAAGGCCTACGCTACTTTTGGGGCTGCTCAAGAATTGATTAAAATGCTTGATACAATTCTTTCTTTCGCAAGAAACGATTGACCTAGAGGGTCGAAGGGTCTACGCTGTTATTCAGCTGACATTCAAAATTTCGACTTATGGCAAAGGCCCAGCAATGATTTTCTACAAAGAAGAGCGAATGGCGCTCTTTATTGACGGCGCCAATCTTTACTCGGCGGCTCGTTCCCTTGGTTTCGACATAGACTACAAGCGTCTACTAGAGCTTTTCGCGAAGAAGGGGCGTTTGATTCGCGCTTTCTACTATACGATGCTCGTCGAGGATCAAGAGTACTCGCCAATTCGGCCATTGATCGATTGGCTGGATTACAACGGCTACACGATGGTCACCAAGCCGATCAAGGAGTTCACCGATTCCCAGGGTCGGCGCAAGGCCAAGGGCAGCGTCGACATCGATCTGGCGGTCGATGCGCTGGAGATGACGGATAAGGTCGACCATGTCCTGCTGTTCTCCGGCGACGGCGATTTCCGCCGGCTGGTCGATGCGATCCAGCGCAGGGGCGTTCGGGTCACCGTGGTCAGCACCGTCAAGGCGCATCCGCCGATGGTCGCCGACGATCTGCGCCGCGCGGCGGACAATTTCATCGAGCTGCAGGATCTGGCGCCGCATATCCAACGGGCCGCCCCCGCCCCCCACCGTGTCGCCGAATATGCCGAGGCTCCGGCCGGCGATGACGAGGATCTTGTCGACGATGCCAATGAGGATCTGGAAGACGAGGAGCTCGAGGGCGAGGAGCTCGAGGGCGAGGGCGCCTACTACCGCACCGCGTAGCCGCCGGGTCGCCAACTGGCCGCCGGCGGGTGCCCAACGCGTGACTGATGCATGACTGGCGCGTGACTGGCGCGTGACTGGCGCGTGACTGGCGCGTGACTGGCGGATGACTGGCGGATGACTGCCTTGGCGGCGCCGAGACAACCGGAGCGCGATTGCCCGCTCTGCCCCCGGTTGGCGGAATTCAGATCCGCCAACCGGGTGGCCCATCCCGATTTCCACAACGCCCCTGTGTCATCCTTCGGTCCGCTCGAGGCGCCGGTGCTGGTGGTCGGGCTGGCGCCCGGCTTGCGCGGCGCCAACCGAACCGCCCGTCCGTTCACCGGCGATTACGCCGGCGATCTGCTTTATGCCACCCTGAACAAATTCGGCCTGGCCGAAGGCGATTACCAGGCCCGGCCCGACGACAGCCTGCGCCTGACCCGCTGCCGCATCACCAATGCCGTGCGCTGCGTGCCGCCGGAGAACAAGCCGGTCGGCCAGGAGATCACCGCCTGCCGCCCCTTCCTGGCGGGCGAACTCTCCGCCATGCCGAACCTGAAGCTGGTGGTGGCGCTCGGCGGCGTCGCCCACCGCGCGGTGCTGGCCGCGCTGGGCCTGAAACAATCCGCCCTGCCCTTCGGCCATGGCGCGATGCACCGGTTGCCCGATGGCCGCATGCTGGCCGACAGCTACCACTGCTCCCGCTACAACACCAATACCCGCCGGCTGACGACGGAGATGTTCGAGGCCGTGTTCGCCGAGGTCGCGCGGCGGATCGGCCGGATACCGGCTGGCGGCCCGGCGGGCGTCTGAAACCCAACGCTCGACCCGGGGTTGCAAGAACTTTCCATAACAACGTGATTCCTGCTTGCCAGATCGCACGCCATTAGGCATGCTTTAGGTAGAAAGTCCTCCGACGCGCCTCGCCCGAGGCGTGACCAGTCGTCATCGTTCACCTT
>CBDEGD010000048.1:0-319690 GCA_965237625.1 Inquilinaceae bacterium | reverse complement strand
AACCTGATCGGGGAGGGTAGCTGGTGGCTGTTTACAAATGGATGATGGTTTTGCTAATCAGCCTGCAGGGGCCCGCTACACTCGCCTGGATAGAAGAGGGCAGCTTCCGCGGCTCACTTCCGCTGGTATCCTGGAAGGAACTGCGCGACCGTGAATTGAGCAAACAGCAGCTGGATTTCTCCTGTGGGGCTGCTTCGTTGGCGACCATGCTTAATTATTATCATGGTATGCCCACAAACGAGGCCACGATTCTATCGCTGTTGCGCACTAACGATGCCGCCGCCTCCTTCCAGGAGCTGGCCGATGTCGCCCGTAACAACTACGGATTGGAAGCACAGGGTTATGCGCTAAGCCTCGATATGTTGAAAACCTTACGCCAGCCGGTGTTGGTGTACCTGAAAGTGAGAGGTAACGACCACTTCTCCGTTTTGCGAGGAATTGACGAGAACGGCCAGGTCTGGCTGGCCGATTCCAGTTGGGGGAATCGTCTGCTGACCGCCCACCAGTTCGAATCGATGTGGTCCACCCGTGAGGATCCCGTCTATGTGGGTAAAATCCTTTTGCTGAAGAGCACGGGTTTGGAAAATTCCGACTATTTTGTCCGGGAAGCGCTTCAGCACCATATTCGTCGCTCCACCTGTCGCAATTGCAGGTCGGGATTGTTATGATTTTGGGTTCAATAATATGAGGATAAGCGCATGGCGCGTGGCATCAATAAAGTCATTCTGGTGGGCAACCTGGGTAACGACCCCGAGACCCGCTACATGCCGTCTGGCGGGGCGGTTACCAATATTTCCGTGGCCACCTCGGAGACCTGGAAAGACAAGCAAACCGGGCAGCCGCAGGAGCGCACCGAGTGGCACCGTATCGTCTTTTTTAACCGGCTGGCGGAAATTGCCGGTGAATACCTGAGAAAAGGCTCCAAAGTCTATATTGAAGGCTCCCTGCGCACCCGCAAGTGGCAGGACCAGTCAGGCCAGGACAAGTACACCACTGAGATCGTTGCGAACGAGATGCAAATGCTTGATAGCCGTGGCGGCGGTGGCCAGGCGGGCGGTGGCGGTGATCCCGGTTACTCGGAAGCGCCTCCCTCAGCGGCACCCGCGTCTGCACCCCAGCAGCAGGGCCAGCCCCAGGCCGCACAACAAGGCGCTCCCGCAGGTAATTTCGACGATTTCGACGACGACATTCCCTTCTAGCTAAGTTGTAGCCCGGCTTGTGCGCATCCTGATAATTGGTCTCGATACGCCCGTCGGGCAGTCGCTTGCGCAGCTGTTCACCCAGCGCGGGCGCGACTATGTGGGCCTCAATCGCTCTGACTGCCGCTGGAAAAGTGAACGCCAGGCCAAGAAAGCCCTGCGGCGGTCCAATTGTGATATCGCGATAGATCTACGCATTCAATCTGCCGCTGACGGCGGCATTAAGGTCCACGAGGTGGACGTGGACCGCAGTCGCTGGCTGGCGCGCGCGGCCCAGGGCAGAAAAATTCCGTTTTTCCATGTGTCCTGCGCGCGGGTGTTCAAAGGTGATACCACCAGTGCCTATCGCGAAGACGACGCGTTGGATGGGGAATCTTCAATCTCCGAGCTGTTGATCAGTGCCGAGAACGCGGTGCGGGAACATTGTGAGAAGTACCTGGTCTTGCGCATGGGCCCGGTATTCTCGCCCACCGGTATTAATGTCGTCACTCACATGTTGCGCCAGCTCAATGAAGGCGGTGTCTTACACTTGGACAAAGACCACCGCGGTTGCCCGGTGGCCTGCGAAGATGCAGCCTGGGTCATTAGTGCGCTGGTGGACCAGGTTAGCTGTGGTGTCGATGCCTGGGGTAATTACCATTACTGCAGTTCGGGTGTCACCAGCTGCTATGAATTTGGCGAAGTGCTGTTGGCGTCGGCGTCACAGTATCTCGACCTCGACGATGAGCGGGTACAGCTCACGCCGCAGGCAGACCAGCGCAACCGGGAGCTGAACTGCGACAAGATACGCAATACCTTTGCCATCAAGCGTCAGCACTGGCGCGCCAGCATGGCCGGGCATGTGAAACAGTTTTATGATGAATGGGAGGCAACTGATCGTGTCGAAAGCAACGGACAGTGAATTGGAGCCGCTGGGTATTGCGGTATTGACGGTATCGGATACCCGCGGCGAGGAAGACGACAGCTCGGGGCACTTCCTGGTAGAGGCGCTGCAGGATGCCGGCCACCAGCTGGCGGACAAGGTCATTGTCAAAGACGACATCTACCAGATTCGCATGGTGCTTTCGCGCTGGATCGCCGCTGACGACGTGGATGCCGTCTTGATTACCGGTGGTACCGGTTTTTCTGGTCGCGACAGCACCCCGGAAGCGGTGATGCCGCTGTTTGACAAGCAAATAGAGGGTTACGGCGAAGTGTTTCGGGCGCTATCGTTGGAGGAAATTGGTTCCTCCACCGTGCAATCACGCGCGGTTGGTGGCTTGGCCAACAACACGGTGATCTTCTGTATCCCCGGTTCCACCGGTGCCTGTCGCACCGCCTGGGGTGGGGTGATTCGCGATCAACTCGACAGCACCTATCGCCCCTGTAATTTTGTCGGCGTTATCCGCGTGAAAAAAGAGCATGGCTAGAGCGTGGCGGGCTTAACCTCACTGGAAGAAGCACTGTCTCTGATATTGGCCGATGTTGAGCCGCGTCAGCTAGCCCCTGAGCCATGCCCACTGGGTGAGTGCCTGGGGCGTATCCTGGCCCAGGATATTCATTCCCCGGTGGCCGTACCACCTAGATGCCGGTCGCCGCGATCGCCACGGCCACGTCTTCCTCGACATAAAGCGCCGCGGATACACCGTCCACTTGGAACACATCGTACGTCACGCTGTCGACCGTCGCCGAGCCGGCAGTTTGCCAATCGCCAACCACGGTCACCTGATCGCCGGCATTGCCCGTCACGAACAGATCGTTGCTCTCGTCGGAGATCTGCAGCAAATCGGTGATCGTCAGCGTGGCCGAATTGTCCCCTGCGCCGGTCAGGTCGATCCGCTCGACGCCCTGAATGACGGTGTTGCCGGTGGCCGTCAGGTCAAGCGCCTGCCCGGCACCGTCCAGTTGCAGCGTATCGGTGCCGCTGCCGCCGTCGATCCGGGAGAAGTCCAGGTCGCCGACCACCAGCACATCGTCGCCGGACCCGCCATAGAGCACGTCCGCACCACCGCCGCCTGCGAGGATGTCATCGCCCTGGGCTCCGATCAGGCTATCAGCGCCAGCGGTCCCGGTCAGCGTGTCCGACCCGGATGTTCCCAGGCCGCTGACCGTGTCGGTATAATCGCGGCCATAGACGACGTAGGCCTCGCCATCGCCGGCGCCGCCTTCCATCGTGCTGACGTTGCGGGCGCCGACCAGGAGATCCGCGAAACCGTCACCATCGACATCGCCAGCACCGGCAACATCGTTCCCGGCTCTGCCATAGCGGATGGTGCCATCCAGCCGGAACCCATTCAAACCATCGATTCTGGAGAGATCGAACGACTCCGAGAAGCCGTCCTTCTGGCCAAAAACGAGATATGCTGCACCGCCGTAGGCATTCGGGCCGTTTGGTGGGACGTTGTCCGGCCCAAATGAACCGATGAGCAAGTCATCCAGTCCATCACCGTTGACGTCGCCAACAATGCTGACAGCATTGCTCATCATGTTGGCCCCGGGATTGTCGATGCGAAATCCGTCGCCGCCATCAAGCTTCGAGACATCTACATCCGCCGGCAACCCAGTGGCGCCACCGTAGACGACGTAGGCACTCACGCCATTCGGAGTGCTGGTATCCGGTGCGGTAATCGCCATATCCGCATACCCATCCCCGTTGATATCGCCGTCGGCATTGACGGAAAAGTAGCTGGCGTACTGCTCAAATCCGGTTATCCGGATTCCATTGGTCCCATCGATCGATCCTAGGCTGACGCTCGGCGCCTGGTCGGCTACGCCCCCATAGACCACATAGATCGCCGCGGATTCGGCCTGGCCATAGTCTTGGCCGAATCTGGGCGCCGTGATCAGCAGATCGTCGAAACCATCACCGTTTATGTCACCGCTCTTACTGACCAAGCCAGCGAAGTCTCCGGGATTGACGCCGTCGATGCGGAATCCATCGGTGCCGTCGAGGCCGTTGGGATCGAACACCTCAGTCCAGCCACTCGACTTGCCGAACACGACATAGCTGGAGCCTTCTTGCTGACCGGTTGGGCTGCCATAGGGGTCGCCCAGAATCAGATCGGCAAGCCCATCACCGTTGACGTCGCCCGCTGAGGCAACGGCATAGCCGAACAACCCGCTATCCGCCGTTGGCTCGATCCGGAACCCGTTCACGCCGTTCACCGTTGACAGGTCGATGCTGGGCGCCCAGCCGGAACTCTGACCGAAGATCACGAACGAAGTTGGAATCGGCTCGACGTAGGGTCCGACACCGCCGGCACTCGCCGCCGTTTGCATCGCCGTCACGAGGAGGTCATCGAGGCCGTCGCCGTTTACGTCGCCCAGCCCGCTGACCTCCGCGCCGGCGCCGTCAAAGATCGGGGTGCCGGTCACATTGAAGCCGTTCGTGCCATCGAGCAGAGCAAGATCGAAATCGGCCGGGAGTCCGGTTGGCCCGCCGAACACCACATAGGCGCTGCCATTGAGCTGCTGTGTCGGGTTATAGGCAAGCGGGACCCCGATCGCCAGATCGGCATAGCCGTCGCCATTGAGATCGCCCACGCCGCTGACAACCTCGCCGAAGAAACTGTAGTTCAGGTCGGTGCTGAACAACCGGGACCCATTGCTGCCATCCAGCGACTGCAAGGAAACAAAGGTACGCCCTTCGACAATATCGAGTACTTCAAGATCGAGCGTGTGGGTGGTCGCCATCCCGCTCCCGTCTGTCGCGGTGAAGGTGAGGGTCACCGTCGGCTCGGTCTCGAAGTCGAGCGAAACGCCATGCTTCAGTTTCAGATATTGCGACGAAGAGTACTCAAACAGTTGGAACCGCGCGTCATCTAAGGTGAGCGTGTTCGAACCGAACGGCTCCCACCGAGCGTCCGGATCCTCGACCCTCACCTCCCCGACAAAGACCCCCGGGGTGTCGTCGGGAATGAGCGCAGGCGATCGTTCGAGTACTACGCCGGTCGGCGCCTCGTTCACATCGGTTACCACGATCATGTAACTCCGGCCGGCCGAAACCCCGCCACCATCGGTGACTCGGGCGGCAACCGTGTGGACGACTCCTGTTTCATGGTCCAGCCCCACGGCCGTCGTGATCTCGCCGGTCGCCGCATCGATCGCAAAACGTCCACCGGCATCGTTGGTGAGCGCATAGGTCAGCGCACCGAACGGCTCCATTGGCGCGTCCGGGTCGATAGCCGGGATCGACCCGACAATCGTGCCGATGGCGGCGTCCTCACCGATCGACAGGCTGCTGACCAGCAGCGATGGCGCCTCGTTAACGTCGGTGACCACGATATCGAACGCCTGGCTGACTCTGGCGCCGCCGCCATCGACGGCGGTGACCGTGACAGTGACGACGTCGCTGTCCTCGTGGTCCAGCCTGAAGCTGGATTTGAGCTTCAACATGCCGCCGACGACTTCGAACCGCGCATCGTTGACGCCGAATTGGTGGGTACCGAAGGCTCCCGAGGGATCATCCGGATCGGCGACCGCCAGGGCACCGATGGTGGCCCCAAAAATGGCTTCATCGACTGACCCGTTCGACAGGCTGATCGTCGTCGGCGCCTCGTTGGCGTCAGCTACGACGATGTCGAAATCCTGACTGAAGCTGCCACCACCGCCATCGGTGGCCGTTACCACCAACGGGATCTGGTCGGCGGTCTCGTGGTCCAGCGAGACACCGTCGCGCAGCTTGAGGCTATTGCCGACCACTTCGAACCGACTGTCATTGACCGTGATCGTATGGCTGCCGAACGGCGTCGCGGGGTCATCCAGGTCGTCGACGGTAATGGCGCCGACGACGGCCCCGGCGGCATTCTCCGCAACCACCAGGCTTGAAAGCCCAATGGCCGTCGGCGCATCATTGCCGCCGTTCACGGTGATGGCGAATGTCTGGCTGACAGTGAGCCCGCCGCCATCCGTCGCGTCGACCGTCACGTTGACGGTGTCTTCCGTCTCATGGTCGAGGGTGACCCCGTCCTTCAGCTTCAGCACCCCATCGACAATTTCGAACCGAGCGTCGCTGACGGCAAGTGCGTGGGCACCGAATGATTCCGCCGGATCGTCCGGATCGGCGATCGTGATCGCCCCGATCACGGCACCGGCGGCATTCTCATCGACCGATGCATTCGACAGCGCAATGCCTGTCGGGGCCTCGTTCAGATCGTTCACACCGACCGCGAATTCCTGGCTCAGGCTGCCGCCATCGTCGTCGGTCGCGGTGATGGTCACCGTGACATTGCCAGCCTCATGGTCCAGCGAAACACCGTCCTTGAGCTTGAGCACGCCGGCGACAATCTCGAACCGTGCGTCGTCCACGGCGAGCACGTGGATCGAATCATCCTGGTCGGCAACCGTTACTGCGCCGACCGCCGCCCCAGCCGCATTCTCGTCCAGCGATAGGTTTGAAAGCGTGATTTCGTGGGGCGTGTCGTTGGCGTCGGTGATGCGGATGGTGACATCGGCAGTGCGGGATTTGGGCCGATTGCCATCATCGGTAACCCGAACCCGCAGATCGTACCGGCTCGCCTCGGCCTCGAAATCGAAGGCGCCGCCGCCGGCCCGCGTGATGATGCCGGTCAAGGGGTCGATCTCGAACAGGCCCTGATTGTTGCCGGAAACGATGCTGTAGGTCAGCGTATCGCCGGGATTTCGATCGGTGGCGACAACCTGGACGGCGAGCGGTTCACCCTCCCGTGCCGACAATTCCTGATCATAGATTTTCGGTCTGCGGTTGCGGGCCATGCGCATGCTCCTGAAATAAGGGTCGAAATGCGAAATGGGCGGGCAGCTGCGGCAGCACTGACGCCGGGAAATAGGAGGAGAAGCTGGTTAAATAACCTTAAGAAATCGTTGAATTACGGTTGTGTTGGGATGGATTTTCTACAATCCGAACCGCTCAACTTTTGATATCCGGCATGGGAATGCGAATCCACGGCCCGCGAGATGCGTGCCGGAACTATTGGCAGTCGAACCCGTCATGCGATGAAAGGCGTCGGCTCGTTATCCGCCGGCCAGAGATGCCTGCTGGCGCGTGCCGGGAGCCCGGGTTTCGAACAACGGCGCATCGGCGGCGGAGAGCGCAATCTCCATGGCGGCCGACTGGCGCTGGCGCTGGGTACCGGTCCGGAGCACCTGTTGCAGCGGTGCGGGCGCGACCGGCACGCCCAGCAGGTAGCGCTGGCCGGGTTTGAACCGGCCCTTGTTGGCGCCCCACCAGGCCTCGACCTTGACCGCATCGGGCCAGGGAAGGTCCTCATCCGGGTCCATTTCGACGTCCTCGTCCTCCGGATCCTCTGTCGGGCCGGCCTCGAAATCCTCCGGCGGCTCACCTTCCAGATCGTCGTCGGCGATGTTGGCTCCGGTGATCATGGCGACGGCCTCGCCGGCGACACGGGCAAATTCGGGATTGGCCATCTGGCCGATCAGCCAGGACACCGACACCGGATCGCCGACCATGCCGCCGCCGATCACCAGCAGCCGCTTGAGTTCGGGATTCTTGCCGATCGCCTTCAGCCAGCCCACGGCCGCAGAGGGTTCCATGGCCCGCAATGCCACCTCGAACGCCAGTGCCGCATAGGGCGATCCGGGACGGGCAAAAGCGCGCACCTTGGCGATACCCGCCGCATCCTTCATCAACGCGCCCGACCAACTGGCCCAGAACCGGCACGCTTCGTCTTCGTCGCCATAGGCCCGCGCGATCGCCGGCAGAAGGTCGATCCGCTTCAGCATGCCCGCCGTGCGCAGGGACCGTGCGCGGAGGGCAGGATCGGGATCGCCGGCGGCGGCGTCCAAGGCAGCCCCCGGATCGGTCCGATGGGCGGCACAGGCGGCGATACCCAGGCTGCGCATGAAGGGGGTGTCCGCCGCCAGCAGATCCCGGACCGTGCCGCGCAGCTTCGTCCGGTCCACCCAGCCGAGCGCGGAGACCAAGCCGCCAGCGGCCTCCGGCACCGCCTCCGCGACCGCGGCGACCGTCGCCAGGCGCTCCGGGTCGCCGCTTTCCAACGCCAGCACCCCGGCGGCGAAGACCTCTCCCGCTTCCTGGTGTTCCAGCCCGGCCAGCACCCGCGCCCAGCCCGCCTCGCCGGCGACCCGCAGCCCCTCGAAATGGGCCTCGATGCGATCGTCCAATTCGGCCAGATCGACCAAATCGTAGTTCGGGGCGGTCACCGCGGCCGACCGCAGCAACCAGAGGAACGCCGCCTCTTCGGCATGTTCCTCGGCGATCTCTTCAATGATGACGCTCACGGGCCGACTCTCGCATCTGTTCAACCGCGCCACCCTGCCACGGCGGGCAAGGAGGGTCCATGGCCTGCCGTGCCCGGCGCAGTGCGCACCGTCACTGCGCCGCCCCGTGAGATTTGTGAGAGTGGTCCCGTACTACAGTATGCAAGCTTTGCGGGCGATGGGATGATCGACCATAATTGCCGGCGGGTGTGAGAACAGGAATGGCGAGACCCGGTACATGCTGCAGTTGAAGAATACGACGCCGTTCGAGGCGGTGATGGCGTTGTTCCCCAACGAGCAGGGGATCGACAGCCTGTACGTGGTGGTCAAGGCGACCTTCGGCCTTGGCGGCGGCGTGCATGTCGCCGATGAGCAGGTGCCGCCCCTGGCCGCCGATGAATTCTGGGCCGATCCAGGCAAGTCGAGCATCAAATACGTCGCCGACATGCATCTCCTGAAGCCGTCGACCGACATCGCTCTGGTCGGCCGGGCCCGCCCGGAGCATGGCGGCGCGGTGCCTCAGCTCGACACCACCCTGGCGGTGGGCGACATCCGCAAGACCCTGCGCGTTTTCGGCGACCGGGAATGGCGCGAGGACGGTTCGGTGACGCCGCCCAAGCCGTTCGAGTCGATGCCGCTCGCCTATGAGTTCGCCTTTGGCGGCGTGCATGAGATCGAAGGCGAGACGCCAGAGATGCTGTCCGAGCCGCGCAACCCGCTTGGCCGCGGCTTCCGGGGCAAGCGCAATACCAAGGAAATGGCCGGACGGAAACTGCCGAACATCGAGGACCCGGCGGAGCCGTTCGAGCAGGCCGGCGACAAGTCCGCACCCCAGGGCTTCGGCTTCATCGCCCCCTCCTGGCAGCCGCGAGCGCCCTATGCCGGCACCTATGACGTGGCCTGGCAGGAGAACCGCGCGCCCTATCTGCCGGAGGATTTCGACCCGCGCTTCTTCAATGCCGCCCATCCCGATCTGGTGTGCCCCGGGCACCTCCAGGGCGGCGAGCCGGTCGAGGTGCTAAACGCCAGCCGGGACGGCCCGCTCCGCTTCACCCTGCCGGTCTGCGCCCTGACCACGGAGATCCAGATCGCCGGCGCGGTCGAGGCGCCGGAGTTGAACCTGGAAACCGTACTCATTGAGCCGGACCAGCGCCGGGTCTGCCTGACTTGGCGCGCCATGCAGCCCTGCGACAAGAAGGCGCTGAAGATCGGCGACGTCACGATCTCCGTCGAGGACCTCACCATCGACGGCAGGAAAGCGGGATGAGCGACGACCCGGCAACCAGCGCCGCCATCTGCGGCATCGGCATGATCACCGCCATCGGCGGCAATGCGTTGCAGACGCTTGCGTCATTCCGCGCCGGCATCAGCCGCTATGCGGAGAGCCCGGTCTACAACAAGCGCTTCGATCCGATGACCATGGCCCTGGTGCCCGAAGACGCGCTGCCGCCGCTGAACGACGAGGTGGCGCAGCAAAAGGGCCTGACATCCCGCCAGATGCGCATGCTCCGGCTGGCGACCCCGGCGCTGCAGGAGGCGACACAGCCGCTGACGAAGCCCGAGCCGGTTCCGCTGCTTCTCGCCGTGCCGGAATCCATGAAGGGCCGCGCGCTCGCGGTGCCGGACAATTTCATCGAACTGCTGGCGACGCAGACGGAGGTCGCTCTCGACTCGGCCGCGAGCAATCTGTTCCGAACCGGCCGCGCCGCCGGGCTGCAGGCGCTGGATGAGGCCATCAAACTGCTGGATACCGGCGCGCACGACTATGTGCTGGTCGGCGGCGTCGACACCTATCTGGACCTGTATTTGCTGGCCACGCTGGACCAGGAGGATCGGGTTCTGACGGACGGGGTGATGGATGGATTTGCCCCGGGCGAGGGCGCGGGCTTCCTGCTGTTGGCCACTCCGGCGGTGGCCGGTGGCCGGGCGATCGCGACCCTGCACAAGCCGGGCCTGGCCGACGAACCCGGATACCGCTACAGCAAGCAGCCCTATCAAGGGGATGGCCTGTCCAACGCCATGCGTGACGCCATCAACGGCGGCGAGGCCGGCCCGATCAAGACCGTCCTTGGCAGCATCAATGGTGAGAATTTCGGGGCCAGGGAATGGGGAGTCGCCGCCTCGCGCAACCAGGCCGCATTGGCCCCGAATTTCCGTTTTGAGCATCCCGCCGAGTGCTTTGGTGATACCGGCGCCGCCGTCGGACCTGTCCTGATGGGATTGGCGGCATTGGGACTGCGAGCAGGATCGCTGCCGGGTCCTGCTTTGATCTGGTGCTCATCGGAAGGCCGCCACCGGGCCGCTGCCACAATCACCGTGAACTAGGACAAGAAAGACCGACCCATGGGCCAAACGACCTTCGCCAACGGCCGCGGCATCGCCCACAAAGGCAGTGGAGGTATGAGCATCGTCTTCCCGGACGTATGCAAGACACCGACACCTGCGGGGCCGGTTCCGATTCCATACCCAAACATTGGCAAGGCGTCAGATACGTCTAAAGGCCCGAAGAAAGTCAAGGCAGACGGAAAGATGCCAATGGTCAAAGGGGCTAAATATTCGATGTCTTCGGGAGACGAAGCTGGTACCGCCGGCGGCGTGATTTCAAGTAAATTCAAAGGAGATTGCGAATTCATGCTTTACTCATTTGACGTGAAATTTGAAGGCAAGAACGTATGTCGGTTGGCCGACCCAATGTGGCACAACAAAAAAAACATCGTTGGTTAGAGATTGGCACTATGGAGCGCATATCGCTTACTTGGAATATTCCAAACTGATGCTTTCCCTCTTCGCCGGTAGATACTCGCCAGAGAAAACGCCACACGGCGCAATAGAAACCTAGTTTGTTCAACCGGAGAGAATACGTGACAGAACTAATAGAGACTGCCGGCATTGCGACAATTGATCTGGACAAGCATAGTGATGACGACTGCCCATTTTGCCAGTCGAAGGAAAATGAGCCAGAAATAAATGAGAATAATTTTACACAATTGCACGATGAAGATGTAGCAGAGACCTTAGGATTGGTAGCAGGGATTAAAGGCTATAAACACAAGAACTGCTCGGGCGCGTTAGGGACCGCGATGGGAGGGGCATCGACTGTCCCAGCATTACGAGGCATTACAAGAGACGATTGGGATCACGAGCTCGAAGTTGCCTATGCCGCACACCATCTTATCCCTGGTGACGGATCTCTAGTAAAAAGCAAACTTCATAAGAGCGGAAAATACCTCCGCCATGATAAACAGGAAGAGGGTAACATCGGGTATAACGTTAACAATAAGCAGAATGGGGAGTGGTTGCCCGGCAATTACGCTTATTCACAAAAGAGTACTGGCTCCGAATGGGGAAAAAAGGGAGCAAAGCTAAAGGCGATACATGATGTTGCACCAGACGACTACGTAGCGGAGGTGATTGACAAATCGAATAGGCAATTCCATGACGCACATCGTGCGTACAATGGCTTTGTCAAAGACCAGTTAGACAAAATTGAAAATAAACTCGGCCAAGCGACGGAACAGCCTTGGTGCCCGGAGGGGAAGAAGAAATCAGAAGAGAAGCCTGAGGAGATTAGGCCGCTTTATGTTCTCGTTGGCCGTCTGGGCCATCTGTCGTCACGAATGAAACGCAAGCTTACATTCCCGACATCCGGATGGAATACCAATATTTACACATCTTCCTTTGCCCGTGATTGGATGGTCGATTTCAATCGAAAGGCAGGCGAATAGAATCAAGCAATCCAAGGCACAAGGGACACCAGATTAATGTTTTACCTACTAGGTCGGCCTACGCCGGACCACCCCTGCAGATGGATTGATGATGAGCCATATATTGAGGGTGTAAATTTTCAACTTGGCAGGAAGGTTACTTCTAAAGTGCCGGAGCCACTCGAATTCACTCTCGAACCGCTTGACAAACTTGCTCGTGACTGCGGGCCAGAAATGCCTCCGGTATTTATAGAAAGCGCACTGCTTTTTAGGGATGATATTATTCGAGCACTGCACTCATTCGGCGTAGATAACTTTGACACATATAACGCACTAATTCATGATCCGGACAATGGTGAAACCCATTCTAACTATAAAGCTGTGAACATCATTGGAGTCGTCGCGGCGGCCGACATGGGAAAGTCGGATGCTACGGTTCATGATGGCGTACCATTGATAGACGTCGATTTTGACAAGCTTGTATTGGACGAAGAGAAGGCCGGCAATTACCCTCTTTTTAGGCTGGCTGAGGCAACAACCGCCATACTTGTTCGCGGCGATGTAAAAGAATTCCTTGTCAGTCATGGCTTCCAGAACGTGACTTTCGACGATCCAAAGACATCCGCCGTCTGATGATGCAGAACATACACTCAGGAATTTATACTAGGAATACTCTTCAGTTCAGACTTACGATACTGCCTTTTATTTGATTGGCACCAGACGATCGACTCACAATGTGCTCTCCGCGAATTATTACCTTTCCGGCTCTTGTAAGGGTGATACTTGCCTTGCCGCACTGCAGGACGATTTCTTTGTCAGATGTCAATACCACACGACTGCGATCGATAGGCGAGTGTCGTGTTAAGTTTGCATTCGCCATGCTACTGATGGAAAATTCGGAATCTGTTTTTTCAGCGTCAGTCGGATCGTGAGCTTCAGTTGCGTCGACTACATTATCGAACAGCTGACGGATCAGCCCAACGATTATTGGACGGCTTGGGTCTCCCCCTGCGAAGAGCAATGCAACTTGGCGGCCTATGTCTCCGACGCCAACTGGTGCCGTGGTTGTCATGGCGGGGACAAACGATCCGAGAGGATTATCGACCCAGTCGACCAACGGTGATGCGTCATCAGCGATTCCAGCAAGTGTGCCAATAACTACTTCGGCCTGACCATGGGTCATCGTGGAGGCGGCCGACATACTTTTCTCGAGAATATCAGGCATGTCAATTCTGCAGTATTTTACTGCCCTTCATTACGATGTTGCTTGAGGCCTTCATGTTTATTTTGCCCGATCCATTCACCGTGATGTCTTTGCCCTTGATCGTGATTGTGCCGTCTTTCTTCAACGTGATGCTTGCAGCTCCCGTTTGAAACACGATTTGATCACCAGCCAGGACTGACAACCTCTTTCCCACTTGGAGTTTGTCATCCTTGCCCACATTGTGGTCACGGTTTTCTCCAATTTGCACCGATTCATTCTTGCTAACACTTTCCGTGCGATCCTTTCCGATACTGAGCGTCTGGTTGTCCCCTATTGTCACACTTTCATCTTTACCTACGGTCTCGGATCGCTTTTCGCCTATCGAAATTGTTTCGTCCTTGCCCACCGTTTCCGATCGGTTCTCGCCGATGGAAATAGTTTCATTTTTTGCGACGTCCTCGGTGCGGTCGTTGCCGATCGAAATCGACTCGTCGTTGCCGACGCTCTCGGTGCGGTTATGGAAGATCTCGATGGTCTGATCTCCGGCGTCCTTCTTCTCGAAGCCGACCTTCAGCGTGTCGTTGTTCTCCACCACGCGGTTCATGTCCTTCTCCGCGTGGACGTAGATCTCCTCGGCGTCCTTCTTATCCTCGATCCGGAATTCGTTGAAGTTGCTGGCAGCTCCGCCCTTCGTCGAGCGGCTCTGAAAGCCCGTCCGGGTCTTGTTCGCCGGGTACTCGTAGGGCGGCATGTTTTCGGCGTGATAGACCGAGCCGATCACCATTGGGCGGTCCGGGTCGCCCTCCTCGAAGGCGATGATGACTTCCTGGCCGATGCGGGGCAGGCCGTGGAAGCCCCAGCCCTTGCCTGCGATGTGGTGCGCCACGCGCATCCAGATCGTGGTCTTGTCGTCGTTCTGGCCCTCGCGGTCCCAATGGAACTATACCTTCACCCGGCCATGTTCGTCGGTATGGATCTCCTCGCCCGCCGGGCCGGTTACCACGGCCGTCTGCAGGCCGTGCAGGACCGGTTTCGGGGTCTTCAAGGGCGGGCGGTACACCACGGAATCGGGCATGCAGGTAAAGGAGTTGTCGTAGGATTGTTCGCCGCCGCCGCCGGCCAGTTGCATCGGGCAGGAGGCGTGGTGCTCGATCGCCGTGATCACCCAGGTGCCGCCCTCTTCCTGCGGTGTCGCGTGTTTCGCCATGGTGAACTTGCCGCCGGCATGGAGGCTGCGGCAGGTGCTGGCGGCGGAGACCGTGTCGAACCCGGCCTCCTCCATCTCCATGCGCAGCTTGGTCAGCGCGTCGCCATCGCCCTTGGCGGTGTACAGCCCCGGATAGTCATAGACCTCGTATTTGTCGACCTTGGGCACCTTGACCAGAGTGCTGGTCTTGCTCATCAGGCTGGTCGACGGGGTCTTGAAATTGTAGTCGGTCTGCGCCCATTTGCCGGTGCGGAACTCCCAGCGGTGCTCCCAATGGGAGACATGGTCCTCAACCAGGGACCCGCGGTTGAATTGGACCTCCTTCTCCGGGCAGAATTTGTGGGTCGCCTTGTGATCGGCCAGGACCAGGGTGTGCTTGCCCTGCTCATGGGTGAAATAATAGAAAACCCCCTCCTCCTCCATCAGGCGGCAGACGAAGGCGAAATCGCTCTCGCGATACTGGACGCAGTATTCGCGGGACGGATGGCTGCCCTGGAGCTCCAGCTTGTAGTCGGAAAATCCGAGATCGCCGAAGATCTGCTCGATGATGTCCGGGGCGGACATTTCCTGGAAGATCCGGCAATCGGTGGTGCGGGTCAGGAACCACAGCCAGGGCACGACGTCGATGTAGTAGCGCCGGAGCTTGCCGCCTTCGGACTCGCCGCCCGCGATGCCCTGCACATGCCCGTTGAAATACCGGTCGCTGCCATCGGCGGTTTGCACCAGGAACGAGATGTTCTTGCCGACGATCTCATCCGGCGCGATGTCGGGCCGAACGGACAGCACATCCAAACGATAGCTGAACAGCTCCGAGACCGCCTCACGTCCGGCAAATGCCTCCAGCACCAGGACATCCTTGCCGAGCGGTGTCTCGACGCGGATGAAACGGTCGGCCTGCGCGTAACCTTCCACGACAGTGCTCCCCCAAAAAAATTAGGAACAATTTTAACTAATGCCGGCTCCGCGTCCAGTCACAATTATTCTGGAGTCACAAACGGACCACGGAGAAGCGCTTTTCAGAATGCCGCAGCGGTGCGGATCGGGCTGTGACGGTCCGCACAGGCGCGTCGGCGCCATGGACGATCCTGGCTCCCTCGGCGTGCTGCGATGCCGGGGCCGGCGTATTGTCCACGAAGTTTTCCGCAGCCCCCTCACCCTCCCACGGCTTCGCCGCGGGTCCACGAACATTCAAGGGTCAAGTCGAGCGGCCTGTCTTTTACTCTTCTCCCCTCGTGGATGGACCGGGGACATGGTGGACGCGTGTTGTTAGCCCTCTCCTCGGGGAGAGGGTTGGGTGAGGGGGCCTGCAAAAACTTGATCGGAGATCGCTCTATGCGCTGAGCAGGTGGCAGGCCACGCGGTGGTTCGGCGCGATCTCGGTCAGCGGCGGCGCCTCGGCGCAGCGCTCGAACGCATAGGGGCAGCGATCCCGGAACCGGCAACCGGATACCGGGTTGCGGGCGTCGGGGACGCCGCCGGTAATCGGCAGCGGCTCATGGGACTGATCCACATGCGGCACCGGGACCGCTTTCACCAGCGCCTGGGTATAGGGGTGCTGCGGGTTGCGGACGACCTCTTCGGTCGGCCCGTCCTCCACCACGATGCCGAGATACATGGTGATCGTGCGCCCGCATATGTACCGGACCAACGCCAGATCGTGTGAAATGTAGACGGCGGTCAGGCCAAGCGTGTCGCGCACCTCGCGCATGACGTTCAGAATTCCGGCGCGCACGCTGACATCCAGCATCGACACCGGCTCGTCGGCCACCACGAAATTCGGTTCCAGGATCAGGGCGCGGGCCAGGACGATGCGCTGAAGCTGGCCGCCCGACAGCTGGTGGGGGAATTTGTCGGCGTATTGGTCAAGGTCGGGCATATGCACCCGGCGCATGGCCTTCAACGCGTGCTCCCGGTGGTCCTCCTGCGGCACCCTGGCATTGACCAGCGGCTCGGTCAGCGCCCGATAGACCGTGAACCGCGGGTTGAGCGCGTCGAACGGGTTCTGGAACACCAGCTGCGCCCGCATCCGGAACGCCAGCAATTCGGATCCTTTGAGACCGGCCACGTCGACATCGTCGAAGCGGATGGTGCCGCCGGTCGGTTCGATCAGCTTCAGCAACAAACGCCCCAGGGTGGTCTTGCCGCAGCCGGACTCGCCGAGGATGCCGACAGTCTCACCTTCTCGCAGCGCGAAACTTACGCCGTCCACGGCCCGCACCACCGGGCGCCGGCCGGCAACCAGGTCGGCAAGGGATCGGGACATCGGGAAGTGCTTGGTCAGATTGTCGACCGAGACGAGCGCCGTCATGCGGGCTGGACCTCCCAGGTGGCCGGGTCTTCGGCCCGGCTGCGCAGCGCCACCGCCTCATCGCCCCGCCAGCAAGCCGCGAAATGGCCGTCCCCGACCGCGGCCATGGCCGGCTTCTCGACGCATCTGTCCAACGCGAACGGGCACCGCTCGCGAAACCGGCAGCCAAGGGGCGGGTCCATCAAATCCGGCGGGCTGCCGTCGATCGGCACCAGCGTGCCGCCGCTGCGTTCGAGGTCCGGGAATGCGTTATAGAGCCCCATGGTGTAGGGGTGGAACGGCGACGACAGCACCTCCGCGACCGGTCCGGATTCCACCACCTGCCCGGCATACATCACCACCACCTGATCGCAGGTATAGGCGACGACGCTGATATCATGGGTGACGAGAACGACCGACAGGCCCAGCCTGACCTGCAACGCCTTGAATACATCGAGCACCTGTCTTTGCACCACCACGTCGAGGGCGGTGACCGGCTCGTCGGCAATGATCAGCTTGGGCTCCAGAGCCAAGGCCAGGGCGATCGCCGCGCGCTGGCGCATGCCGCCGCTGAACTGATGGGGATAGTCGCGCAGGCGGCTCGGATCCAGCCCGACCATCTCGAACAACTCGGCGGATCGCGCCTTCGCCTCGGATTTGCCCATCCCGCCACGCTCGACCAGGACTTCCATCACCTGCGCGCCGACACGGTAGACCGGATCCAGCGAGTTCATGGCGCTCTGGGGAATGAAGGCGATCTCGCGCCAGCGGATGGGTTGCATCTGCCGGTGCGACAGCCCGGCCAGATCGCGGCCCTCGAAAACGATGTGACCGCCCGCGATGGTGGCGTTGCCGGGGATCACACCGGTGATCGAGCGCGCGGCGGTGGTCTTGCCGCAGCCGGATTCGCCGACCAACCCGACGACGGCGCCGGACGGCACCTCGAAGGACGCGCCGTCGACCGCCTGAATGACCCCACGATCGGTTCGGTAGTGCACACTCAAATCCTGGATCGAGAGGATTGGCGGCGCCATGGCGTCAGTCCCGCAATTTCGGGAAGAAGAGTTCTTCATAGCCACGGCTGATGAAGAACCCGGCGGCCACCACCAGGACGATGCACAGCCCGGGCGGCACGAACCAGTGGTACTGGCCCCGGGACAGCGCCTGTGACGCGAAAGCATCCTGCAGCATGTAGCCCCAGGATATGGCTTCCGAGGAGCCGAAACCGAGGAAACTGATCGCCGCCTCGGTCAGTATCGCCCAGCCTACCGCGATCGACCCGTACAACAGCGACATGGGCAGGATGTTCGGGGCGATGTGCACGAACAGCACCCGCCAAGTACCGGATCCGGTGACCCGCGCCGCCTCCACGAAGGACCGTTCGCGCAGCGACAGCACCTGGCTGCGGATCACCCGCGCCGTGTTCGGCCACAGCAACAGCGCGATCCCGAACACGACATTCCAGATCCCGGGCCCGAGGAACGCCACCAGCACGATGACGAACGGCAGGAAGGGGATGCCCAGCGCGATATCGGCAAGCCGCATCAGCATTGTGTCGACCAGCCCGCCGAGATAACCCGATACCAGCCCGATCACCGTACCGATGGTGACCACCGCGAGCGCGGCCGCTACCCCGACGATCAGCGCCGCCCGGGTCCCCAGGATGAGCTGGGAATAGATGTCGCGGCCAAGACTGGTGGTGCCGAGAAAATGGTCGACGCCGGGCGCTATGCTGCGGGCAAGCCGGCCGCTTTCCAGAAACAGGATCTCGGTCGGATCGTGGGTCGCCAACAGATCGGCGAAGATGGCCAGAAGGACGAACAGCGTGTAGATCGCCAGCCCGGCCATGGCGAACGGGTCGCGGGACGGCAGGACGAACAGCCGGCCGGCCATGGCGGACAGCCGTTTCGATATCGGCCGGCGCTGACCGGCGGGGCGGGTTTCAGCGGCGACTGCCATGGGACACCCTTGGGTCGAGCACCGCATAAAGCATGTCGGCGATGAAGTTCATAATCACCAGCACGGCGGTGATCACAAGGAATGCACCCTGCGCCAGCGGATAGTCGCTGGAGGACACGGCATTGACCAGAAGCCGGCCGATGCCGGGCCAACTGAACACGGTCTCCACCACCACATTGCCGCCGACGGAAAAACCGATCCCCAGGGCAAAGGCTGTCACCACCGGCAGCATGGCGTTACGGGCGGCGTGGCGCATCACGATGTTCCATTCGCTCAGCCCCTTCATCCGGGCCATGGTGACAAATTCCTCCTGCATAACTTCCAGCATGTTCGACCGCATTAGGAGCAGCGGCAGACCTTGCAGGTAAAGCGCCAGGGTGATCGCCGGCAGCGCCAGATGGTGGAGGAAATCGAGTGAGAAGATGCGCTGCCAGTTGTTCTCCCAATTGGACCCGGTGGCGTTGGCGCCGCCGGACGGGAACCATTCCAGGTGGAAGCTGAAAATCGCCAGCAGCACCATGCCCATCCAGAATTCCGGCGCCGCGCGGCTGGTCAGCACAATGGGAATGCCGACCCCCTCGACCCAGGTGCCGCGCTTCCAGGCCAGAAATGCGCCCGCGACAATGCCGAAGCCGTAGGCGATCAGCAGCGATGTCACCGTCAACAGGATGGTGTTGGGAAACACGGCCAGAACGACCTCGGTGACCGGCTTCTTGAAGAAGAAGGACTGCCCGAGATCGCCCTGCAGCAGATTGACCAGAAACTTCCAGTATTGCTCGTAGAGCGGCAGGTCCAACCCGAACTGCCGGATCAGCGATTGCTGCTGCTCCTCGGTCAGCGTGTTGTCGATAAAGGCCGCCAGAGGCGAACCCGGCATGAGCCTGAACATGAAGAACAGGATCGTGGCCACCGCCCACAAGACGAAGACCATGTGGAGAAACCTGTTCGCGAACAGCCTCATGCCGGGTCAGGGCTCTACCGAGCACCCATCCCCTATTCGGCGAATTGCTCGGTCACGCCGTCCGGATAGTGCAGCCGGCCGTCGATGATCTCATAACCGCCTTCCGCCAACAGTCCCTTGGCCAGATCGACACCGGTCTGCATGACGTCGGTCGCGTCATTGTGCCAGTAGGACAGGGCCGGGGACACATGGCTGTTGGCCGGCACCGCGAAGCCGTTCCACGCCGCCGCTACCATGAGATTACGGTCGATTACCAGCGACAACGCCTTGCGCAACGCCGTGTCGTTGAACGGCGCCCGGCGATGGTTGAAGGCCAGGTACTGGAAGCCGATGTCGATCGAGTCGATCACCTCCAGATCGCCATCCTCCGCGGCCACCTCCAGTAGCAGTTCCGGATCGCCGGTATAGTCGGCCATGAAGTTGATCTCGGCACGGCGCAACATGCCGAGGCCGGCCTCAACATTGGGCACGATGCGGATGATCCAGCGATCGATATTCGGCGCCGACCAATGGTCCTTGTTGGCGTCGAGCACGACCTCTTCCTGGAAATTCCAGCGGGCGAAGCGGAACGGGCCGGAGCCGATCCGCGACTCCTCGACGATCGATTCCGCATTGTCGCCGGTCCCTTCAATGGTCGCCAGCAACGGGGCCCAGACATGCTCGGGCGCCAGGTTCAGCTTGGCCAGTGACGAGGTCAGGAAGGCGGCGCTCGGCTCTTTCAAGGCGAACCGGACCGTCAACTCGTCGACCGCCACGACACTGTCGATATTGGAGACGAAGGGCTTGTACATCGGCACCAGATCGCCGGTCGCCGGAGCCGTGAACGAGAACACCACGTCGTCCGATGTCACCGCCTCGCCATCATGCCATTTCATGCCGGCGCGCAGGGTCACGTCGAGGGTGTTGTCGTCGTTCCAGGTCACGGTCTCCGCCGCCCAGGGATGCGGCAGCCCGTCCGGGCCGATCCTCATCAGCCGGTCCCAGATCAGCTCGGTCACCCAACTGTCGGTGGCGCCGCTGATGTAGAACGGATTGATCGCGTTCATCTCGTCAGAGCTGTTCAGGATCATGTCGCGCTGGTCGGTCAATGGCTCGGCGCCGAGATAAGTCCAGATGTTCTTGATGCCCAGGCCCGGCTGCTCGACCACGCTTTCGGCGGCGAACACGGTGTTGTCGAAGGCGAAGACCTTGGCCGGGTAGACCAGGAACGCATAGACCTGATCATCGTCGATGATCTGCTGGGCCTTGAAGACCAGTTCCTGCCGTTCTTCAACGTTGGTGGTCCGGCGCTGCTGTTCGGCGACCGCGTCGTATTCCGGGTTGATGTAGCCGACGAAGTTGTAGCCGGTCGGCGCAGTCGATGAATGGAACAGGTTATAGACGAACTCATCCGGATCGCTGCGCTCGGGGCGCCCGACCATCTGCCACATGGTGACGTCCCACTTGTCCCGGTTGTACCAGACCAGGTCGGATTGCTGCGGGCGCGGGATACCCCGGACATCGACTTCCAGCCCGAGCTGACGCCAGGACTGCGCGATCAGCTGCGCCGCCTGATAGGCCTGCGGGTTGGCCGCCTGGGTCCGGGCCCAAAGTGTCAGTGGGCGAACCTCGTCGCCGGCAGCCGTCGCCTCAGTGGGCAGGAAGCCGGCATCGATCGCCAGCGCACCCGATCCGAGCGCGAGGGCGGATAATAACGTCGTTACTCTTTTCATGGTCTGCCTCCGGTCTTGGCAGCTCTTACCGACTGCCGTTCTCGCGGGCCGGAACGCCATGCGTCGCGTATCGGCGCGTCGCCCGGCCCGCGGCCAGCGCCTTCTGATGCCTCCCGCACCGATGGCCCGGCCTTTTCTTTCATCATTCCACCACGGTCGGCCCTTGTCGACCGATGAGGTCGACTGATGGACCGGCGCCTTACCGGCGGTTTCCGCAGCTTTTTCATTTGTCGAAACGCTGTTTCATTATTCTGTCGCACGATCTAGGCTGGGTAAACGTATTTGTCACATCGTAGGCAATTTCTGTGGATGTCGGCGATGAAAGATGACGCGCATCGGGAGGCACTTGTTATGAAATCGGTGGAACAGAACCTGTTGGATTCGCTGTCTCTCGACGCGCCGTGGTCGTTGATCGAAGCGTTTGCCGAGCAGCCGCGCTGGCGCCCGGAGGACGTCAATACCGGGGCGGAAATGATTGCAGAGAAGCTGGCGGCGCTGGGCGTGCCGGTCGAAATCCACCGTCCGGAATTTTCCTAAGCGTTCCGCTTTCAGCCTTCGTCGAGGCGGCCGGAGAAACCCATCGCGCCAAGCCGCCCTCGATGACGATCAGCGCGCCCGACGGTATCTCGGGCGAGCTGGTCTATCTGGGCGCCAACGTGAAGAATCTGCGCTCATACTCGAAGGACGTCCGCGAACTTTTCGGTAGCAGCTTCACCAGTTGGGACGAGGTCCGGGCCCGGATCCAGGGTCGCATCCTGATCACCGAGGGTTTCGGCAATCCGGCGCTGACCCAGCTCGCCGAGGAATGGGGCGCGGTAGGGTTGATCTCGGTCAATCCGGGCATCGATATCCATTGGGGCACCTGCACCACGATCTGGGGCACCCCGGATCTCGACGACCTGCCGCGCAAGCCGACCATTCCCGTGGTCTCGGTGAACAATCCCAGTGGCAAGGCGCTGATCGCCCTGGCCCAGGAGGGCGGCCAGGCGACCATCCGGACCGAGATGCAGGAAGGCTGGTACGAACAGGCCATCCCTACCGTGCATATCCCTGGCACCAGCGAGGCCGAACGGTTCGTCTTCGTGCACGGGCATTACGACAGCTGGGACGTCGGTATCGGCGACAACGCCACCGGCGACGCCACCCTGCTCGAACTGGCGCGCGTGCTGTGGCACAACCGCGACTCCCTGCGGCGGTCGGTGCGCATCGCCTGGTGGCCCGGCCATTCCACCGGCCGTTATGCCGGCAGCGCCTGGTATGCGGACGCTTTCGCCATCGACCTCGATGAGAACTGCGTCGCACAGATCAATTGCGACTCCCCGGGCTGCCGCTGGGCCACGTCCTACCACCAGACGACCTGCATGCCGGAGATGTATCCGTTCGTCGGCCAGGTCATCGAGGAGGTGACCGGCACGCCGCCGAAATTCAAGCGGCCGAACCAGGCCGGCGACTACTCGTTCAACAATATCGGCCTCAGCAGCTATTTCATGCTGAGCTCGACCATGCCGAACGATCTGCGGGCGGAGAAGGACTATTACGATGTCAGCGGCTGCGGCGGCAACATCGCCTGGCACACCGAGAACGATACGCTGGAGATCGCCGACCGGGACGTGCTGATGACCGATATGAAGATCTATCTTCTGTCGGTGCTGCGCCACGCCAACGCCCCGGTCCTGCCGGCGGATTGGACCCAGGCGACCCGCGAATTCCGCGACACCATCGCCGGCTATCAAGAGGCGGCCGGCGAGCAGTTCGACCTCGCCCCGGCGCAACGGGCCGCCACGGCGCTGGAGCAGGCGCTCAACCGGCTCTACACGGCCATCGATGGCGGCCAGGTTTCGGAGGAAGCGGCCAATACGGTGCAGATGGCCCTGGCCCGCATCCTGGTGCCGCTCAACTTCACCAAGGGGCCGAGGTTCACCCATGACCCGGCCTACACTGCCCCGCCGCTGCCGGTTCTGCATGCGGCCACGGAACTGTCGGAGCACGGGCCCGATACCATCGGCTTCGCCAAGACCCAGCTGTTGCGCGGGCTCAACCGGTTCGTCGCCGCGGTGAACGACGCCCGCCGGCTGGTGGAGTGGGCGGCGCCGTAGCGGGGCGTCTGGTAGCTGGTGGAGAAAATTCGACCGCTGGGCCGCTCCCCGCCCATCGTCATTCCCGCGAAGGCGGGAATCCAGTATTCCCGATCTTGCCGCCGTCGATTTCGTTTCCCCTGGATTACCGCGTTCGCGGGAATGACGACGGGGTTATGGCCTGTGCAACCGGCCCCTCGCCCCCTAATTTCTATAGGCTTTCCTTTAGAAAATCGGGCTCGCAGCGGTCACGCCTTTTCCCGAAAACTGATGTCCACGGTCAGCGTCGCCGCCAGCGCCTCCAGCGCGTCGCGCAGCGCATCCTCGCTCAGCCCCGCCGGCATGCGCACCCGGGCCCGGGCATAGAACAGCAGGCCGCCGCCCATGGGCGCGCCGCGGATGTCGGTCTCCATCTCGTCGACGCTGACGCCTCGTTCCGCCAGGCAGTGGGAAACCTCGCGGACGATACCCGGATGATCGGGTCCGACCAGATCGATGACCAGTGCCGGGCCATCGGCCACCAGACCGGGCAACCCCTCCTCGATGGTCAGCTGGAACCCTTCCGCCTCGAGGGCCATGACCGCGGCCCGAAGCGACACCACCTTGCCGTCAGCGACCTCGATCCTGGCAAGCCCGGCAAACTTGCTGGCCAGATGCACCATCCGGCTCTCCAGCCAATTCCCGCCCTGCCCGGCCACCGTTTCCGACAAACGCTCGACGAGGCCCGGCTTGTCGCCGGCGATGAAAGTGAGAATAAGTGTCTTTGCCATGTGCCATCTCCAACGCCGCATCGTGACGGTTCCATACCGTCGCGCCCACCGCCCAGCCCATGTCACCCCAACCACGGCGAATGCGCAAGCGGTGGACGGCGACGTGTCGCACTCTGCCTTTGTCGCCCGATTCCAATTCGCTTGACATGATACCATTCGGTACTGCATATAAATGATACCAATCGGTATTATTTTGGAGAAAGCCCATGCGGAAGAACCGCTCTACGGCGATCGGAACGCTAGCCATCGCGTTGCTCGCCTTTGCCAAGCCGGGCATGGCAGGCGCGGATGACGCCATCACGAATATCCCAGCAACCCAGCTCGACTGGGGCCGGACCGAAGAGGGCGTTGCATTCGCATCCCTTGTCGGCGACCGCTTCGTCGAGCCTTATATGGCGATGGTGCAACTGCCCGCGGGGCTGGTCAGTCCGTCCCATGTGAAGACGGCCAATATGTTCGGCGTCGTCATCTCGGGAACAATGACCCACAGCGCCGTCGGAGCCGACCCTACCGCCGAAATCCTGTTGCATGAGGGGTCCTTCTACAAAGTGCCGGCGGGTCTGGCCCATGTCAGCCGCTGCGTCTCGGACACGGATTGCGTCACTTTTCTGTACCAGGATGGCGGGTTCGACTTCCTGCCGGTTGCCCAATGAACCTGGGGGCCCCGGGCGAGCAAGGCGCTTTCCGCGCCTTGGCCGATCCGACCCGGCGGATGATCCTGATGCATCTGAGCGACAGCGACATGACCATCGGCGAGGTGGCCGGCAACTTCGACATGACCAGGGCGGCGGTAAAGAAGCACCTGATGATCCTCCAAGAGGGCGCGCTGATTTCCGTCCACCCAAAAGGGCGGGAGCGGATCAACCGGCTTGAACCGATGGGTCTGAAATCCATCGCGGATTGGATCAACCACTTCAGCCGCTTCTGGAACGAACGCCTGAGCAAGCTGCAATCCGCCATCCAGAAAGAGGAAAGTGAAAACGATGACTGACGCGACGATAGTCAAAACCGTCTTCATTCCCGGCGCCCCGCGAGACCGTCTGGGCGTTCCTGACCGAAAAGGACAAGCTCGCCCAATGGTTCCACCCTGCCGACGCCGACCTGGCCGAGGGCCGGGATTATGCGCTGGTGAGGCCGTCGGAGAGCGGGGAGCCGGTCAAGCAATGCTGGGGAAATGTGCAGCGCATGGAGCCGCCATCGCTGCTCGTCTACACCTTCACTATAAAGCCGCTGAATGGCGTGATGACCACGGTCACCTGGACGTTGGAGGAAATCTACGGCGGGACCAAGCTGACCCTGAAGCATGAATGCCTCGATGCCGCCGGCTCCGCCGCGCTTGGCCTTCTCGCCGCACTGGACGTGGGATGGGACAAGCACTTCGCCGGCCTGAGAGAGTCCGTCTCCGCCCATTGATCGGCACATGGGGAGGCCGGGGCTGCGCCCGGTCTCCCCGCTATTCCAGCGTCTCGAACAACCGCAGCATCAGCGTGGCGCGCGGCACCAGCGACGACACGTAGAGCTGTTCGTAATGGGTGTGGCCGCCCTTGCCGTCGACGCCGAGCCCGTCGAGGGTGGGGGTGAATGCGGCGGTGAAATTGCCGTCGCTGCCGCCGCCGGTCGTCAAATCCACAAGCTCGAAGCCGATCTCGGCAGCCAATTCCCGGGCATGGTCGAACAGCGCCGCGATCCCCGGCGATTTCTCATAGGGCGGCCGGTTGAGGCCGCCGGAAACCTCGACCCGCACATCCGGGTCGACCGGCGTCAGCCCCAGGATGCGGGCGATCATCTCCTCGGCCACCGGCGGCGTCGGCAGCCGCAGATCCACTTCCACCACGCAAGTCTCCGGCACCACGTTCACCCCTGTGCCGCCGGAGATCAGCCCGACATTGACCGTGACGCCGCGCTCGTAATCGGTCATTTCCTCCAGGGCGAGAATCTGCCTCGCCATCTCCTTGATGGCGCTGCGACCGTCGCTGTGGCGGGCGCCGGAATGGGCCGGCTGGCCGGTCGCGGTCACGACGAAGCGCGCGGAACCCTTACGCGCCGTGACGATCTTGCCGCCTTCCCGCGCGGGCTCGGTGACCAGGATATGTTTCGCCTTGCGCCCCAAATCCTCGATCAGCTTTTGGGAGGTCGGGCTGCCGACCTCTTCGTCTGAGACGAACAGATGGGTGATCGGCAGCGTCGTTTCCCGCCCGGAACGGGTCAAATGGCGAAAGGCATAGAGTCCCAGATGGGCGCCGCCCTTCATGTCATAGATGCCCGGACCATAGGCGACATCGCCCTCGACCCGGTACGGCAACTGGTTTCCCAGCGTGCCTCTCGGATGCACCGTGTCGAGGTGGCTCAACACCAGAATTCCCGGCCCATCGCCGCCCCAGGGCGACCGGGCCACGATATGGTCGCCATAGCCCTCGCGGCCGGGAATGCGCTCGACATGGGCGCCGGCCGCCAGATAGTCGGCCTCGGCCATCGACATCACGGCGTTGACGCCGTCCACATCGGCGGTGTGGCTCTCCTGCTCCACCCAGGTGCGGATGCCAGAGAGTATTTCCGCCTCGTCGATTTGGGGGCCGTTGCTCATTTCTTTCGCTCTCCCGCCATTGGCGTTCTCAAGGTCGATAGGGACCGCATGTTGCCGGTCGCAGTCTTGCCCTCACGCTCCCGCTTCGCGGGTCCCTCGCTCTCCCAGAGGGAGAGGGTTTAAGGGCGTCGCGCGGTGGAATCCCCTCTCCCTCTGGGAGAGGGAGGGACCCGCGGCGAAGCCGTGGGAGGGTGAGGGCAGAACGGTCTCTCCGAAAGGGTAATCCTAGCCCACCCCATCATGGGGCGTTCCATCTTCGCCCAGATCCCAGAACAATCCCGTCATGATCTGCAAGCCCTCGCGCATCAGCGTGCCCAGCACATGCTCGTTGGGGCCGTGCTGGCAGCAGCCGCCGTAGGAATGCGGCACCCACAGGATCGGAATGCCCAGATTGCGCGCGAATATCTCGCTCGGCAGCCCGCCCGAGGAGTTGGGGACGATGTTCGGCGACTGGCCCGTGGTCCGCGCCATGGAGTCCTTGGCCCAGGCGACCCAGGGGTCGTTCGGATCGGTGCGCCAGGCGATGAAATCGTTGCGCTCGACCTTGGCGATCGCGACCTGCGGGAAGCCCTTGGCGTCGAGATGGCGGCGCAGGGAAGGCAGGAAGTTTTGGTGATCCGCATCGGCGGTGAAGCGAAGCTGGCAACGCGCCCAGGCATCGGGCTGCACCCCGTTGATCGGGTTCTCCGGCCGCCCTGTGATGAAGGCCAGGATGATGAAGCTGGTCCAGGCATACATCTTTTCCGCCCGGCTCAGCCCCGGCTCGCCCCAATCGGGATCGATATCGGGGAAGTCCACGCCGGGATCGACCACCAGCCCGTCCAGCGCGGCCCGCACCGAGGCCGGGATCTCCTTCGGCAGCCATTCCGGCACCAGGATTTGGCCCTTCGGCGTGGTGATGCTCGCAAGGGCATGGGCCAAGGTGACCCCAGGGTCCTCCAGCACGCCCCCCCAATGGCCGGAATGCCGGCTGCCCTCGCGCAGGGATACGCGCATCTCGAATGAGACGGCGCCCCGATTGCCCAGTTTCAGATCCGGCCGCTCGATCTTCATGCGCGGCCCGTCCGACGCCAGGAACAGATCGGCGCTCAGCAACTCCGTATAGGTGGCACAGAATTCGTCCAGCCCCGGCGAGCCGACCTCTTCGCTGGTCTCGATCAGCAGCCTGGAATTGAACCCGTGCCGGCCGCGCTCGGCGACGACCGCCGCCAGGGCTGCCATGACGATCGAATGCTGGCTCTTATTATCGGCCGTGCCCCGGCCGTAGTAGCGGTCGCCATCCCGTATGATGCGCCAGGGCTCCAGCCCCTCCCGCCATTGCTCTGGCAGTCCGCGGACCACATCGCCATGGCCGTAGGTCAGCAGGGTCGGCAGCGCCGGATCCTCGATACGCTCGGCGACCAGGAAAGGGCCGCCGCGCGGATCGGGATTGTCGAACACCCGCGAGCGATAGCCCTGCGATTCCAGCGACGGGCCAATCTCCACGGTCAGGTAGCGGTAGAGCTCCGAAAGCTGCTTCGGGTCCTGGCTTTCGGTCCGAATCGCCACCCGCCGCCTCAAATCCTCCATGAAGGCGCCGCTGTCGAAATGCTCTGCGGCGCTGGCCAGCGCGGCCTCCCGCGAGCCGGTCATCGGAAAATCATCCGGCCACCGCGTCGACCCGGCGCTTTGCGTCGCGAAGGGCCGCCACGACACGGTTCTGCCCGCGCATCAGCTGGGTTTTGGCGAATCCGATTGTCTCCTTGTCAAAGCCGTCAAGCTCGATGGCCGTCGCCAGAGCCGGCAATTCCGGCACCGGCAGGGCCGGATCGTGCCGGAACCGGGCTTCCCGGGTGAAGTTGATCGGCACCAGGATCCGGGCCAAGCCCGCGATAACCTCATTGGCCGCATCCTTGGGCACGGCACCAGAGGCGACGGCGCCATAGAAGGTCTCCAGGCTTGCCGCCAGCTCATTGACCGCCGCCACCGATTGCGACAGGTCGAAACGGTCGCCTGCCTGGGTCTGGTAGCGGTCGATTGTGGCCAGGAACTCCTTGGTGGTGGCGCGCCAGTCGAAGGGCAGCACGTCCGCATTGGCGACCCCCATCACCGAGGCGACATAGACCTTGATGTCCCGTTCCAGGATCTCCTTATCGGCGATCTCCATGGTGTCGTTCTCGGTGTGCCAGGCGATGTTGCCGCCGCAGCCTCCGACCGCGTAGTAGCCCTTCTCGGCCCTCAACTCGTCCGGCATGGTCGAACTCAGCATGAAGAAGCTGGAGATGCCGATATTGTTGAAGGCGTAGTCGCCGGCCCGGTGCGGCCGCTCGCCCTGGGACTCATGCCCGGTGACATCCTTGATCACGCCCTGGACATAGGCCTCGGTCTCCGACATCCAGGAGATGTCCTTGAACAAAGTCGCCCAACGGCAGCCCGGCGAGTCGCAATTGATCTGGGCCACGCAGTTCTCATCCAGATCGATGGCGAAGGCGTCGGCGAACCAGGTACTGCCGGCATAGCGCCCGGTCGAATGGCCGGGCCACCAGGCGATGCGCACCGACCGCTTCAGCTTGTCCCGGTTGGCCCACAGGACCCGGGCGATCTCCAGCATGGTGGCGTCGCCGGTGGCGTTGTCACCGACTCCCACATCCCAACTGTCGTAATGGCCATGCAGCGGCACGAACTTCTCCGGCTGCTCGGTGCCGGGGATGTCGACGACCGGCAGCTTGGAGCGGTACCAGCCCTCCTCCATCTTGGTCACGATGCTGACCCGCCCGCCCTGCCCGGCGAGCGCAATCAGCTTCTTGCCATCCGGATTGTTGACCGCCGCTACCGGGATGGTCGGCTTGCGCGGCAGATCGTCCAGATCCGGCGTGCCCCAGATCGAAGTGCAGATGCCCCAATGGGCGTCGACCCCGGGATTCATGGCGATGACGCCGACGGCACCGTTCTGTTCGAATTCGGCCACCTTGCCGGGGAAGGAGAACCCCTCGGAGATGACGATCTTGCCGGCGATGCGTTCCGGCGCCGAAGCCGCCTTGTCCTGGTTTTTGTCGAACAGTGTCGAGATGCTGTTGGTGATCTTCGCCGGCACATAGACCAGCTCCGCCTCCAGCCCGTCCGGCATGTTGACGCTGTATGCCGGCGGTTTGGCCCGGAAGGTTCCCTCGGCGGTGCGGATCTCCGCGGAGAACGGGATGCTGAGATAAAGCTCCGGCTCATGCACGGTGACCGGCACGTCATGGGCCGCCAGGCGGCTGACGATCTCGTCAGCGCTGCGATTCACATCCTTGGGCTCCCACCGCGGCAGGGTCGAAAACAGCTCGACCAACTCCCACGGCAGCGCCACGGACACATCGTCCAAGACCTGCCTGACCAGCTCCGACATGATCGGTTTCCTCCCTCTGACTCGCGCCTTGATTTCCGACTGGGCGTCAATTGATGTTTCAGTGTATGAAATGCTGTTTCAAAATGGAAGCGCAAGCTGGCCTCGTCCGACGCTGCCGGCTGTTATCGCGCCGCAGTGCTTCGTGGGGCGTAGCCGAGGTCCCGGGAAAGCCCAGCCGCCGCGTTCTTCACACAGCTTGCATGGTGGTTCGCCACCTCTTCAGTAATACGCCGCACCGGCCCGGCAACGCTCAACGCCGCAATTACCGACCCGTTATGATCGCGCACAGGGGCCGCGAATGAGAAGGCGTCGGGGTCCATCTCACCGTAGCTGCGGTTGAATTCGGTGGCCCGGATTTCCAAGAGGGTCGCGGCCAGCGTCTTCGGGTCGGTGATCGACGTCTCGGTATAGCCGGTGAGTTCGCCCTGCAGGACTCGCTGCTGCACCTCATCGGGCGCAAAGGCGAGCAGGACTTTCGGTCCGCCGCCGGCATGGAGCGGCCCGCGCTGGCCGCGCTGTGCGGATAGGCGCAGAGGTTGCGGCGATTCCCGCATGGCGATGCAGACGTTATGGAGATCGTCGCGCACCACCAGGACCACGTTCTCATGGGTCTCCTCGACCAGTGTATCCAGGTAGGGCTGGGCCGCCACGATCAGGCGCGATTGCTGGCGCACATGATCCGCCAGGTAAAGCGACCGGTAGCCGAGCGCATAAGTCCGCGTCGCCGGATCCTTCTGGACGTATCCGCGGGCTTCCAAAGTGTAGAGCAGCCGGAAGACGAGGCTCTTGGTGTTCCCGGTACGCTCGGCCAATTCGGTCACGCCGATATCGGCGTTTTCCGCGAGCACCTCCAGCAGCGCAAAGGCCCGATCGACCGCCGAGATCGTGTAGCTCATACCTGACTCCGCATCCCCGCGCTGGCACGCCCGGCCCGAGAGGGCGGGATAGGCAGGCGCCGCCCCCCTGTCAACCGGCAAGCCCCTACGCCTGGCTGTATCCGGTGTCGCATTCGGTCGCAAACATCTGCGCTACTCTTTCGGTCGACCAGGGCGCCGGAATATGCGCATGCCCCTTCGCAACACCCTGCAACTGGCTTATGATAGCATGAATTGAAACAACGTTTCACTAACCGAAACATTGTGGATCATGGCCGCTGCCGGTGATCCGCAGAGGGAGGCGGAGGATGGATGAAAGTGTAGCCACGGTCACCCGGGATATTTCGATCGATGCGCCATGGTCGCTGATCGAGGCCTTTGCGACGCAACCCAGAGAGACCCCCGAAGACGGCAACAAGGGCGCGGAGATGATCGCGGAACGGCTGCGCGGCTTCGGCCTGCCCGTCGTTCTCTATGAACCGGAATTGTATCTGAGCCTGCCGATATCGGCCTCGGTGGAGGCCGGCGGCGCGACCTATGCGGCGAAACCGCCGGCCTTTACGGTCAGCGCGCCGGAGGGGATCGAGGCGCCGATGTTGTATGTGCCCGCCGCCGGGGCCGGCAACCCGCTGGACGCATCCGGCGGGCCGGTTTCCGATCCCAGCCGGATCAATGGCCGCATAATCGTCACCGAGGGTTTCGCCCTGCCCAACACGGTCTCCGATTATGAGACGGCAGGGGCCGCCGGGGTGATCGCGGTAAATCCGGGTGAGCGTATCCATTGGGGCACGGTAAGCACCATCTGGGGAACGCCTGATCTCGAAGATTTGCCGCGCCTGCCGAAGATCGTCAGCGCCGCGGTGAACAATCCCGATGGCCAACAGTTGATCGAACTGGCCAAGCAGGGCGCGAACGCGCGGATCGCAACCGAGCTGAAAGTCGGCTGGTTCCGCTCGAAGATTCCGGTGCTGGAAATTCGCGGCAGCAAACGACCGGACCAGTTCGTGCTGCTGCACGGACATTACGACAGCTGGGATGTGGGAGTCGGAGATAACGGCACCGGCAATGCCTGCATGCTGGAGGTCGCGCGGGTCCTCTGGGCCAATCGCGGCAAACTTGATCGCTCGGTCCGCATGGCGTGGTGGGCCGGACATTCCACCGGACGTTACGGGGGCAGCGCCTGGTTCGCCGATACCTTCGCCCAGGAACTGGCGGAGAACTGCGTGATCCAGATGAATTGCGACTCGCCGGGCTGCCGTTGGGCGACCAGCTATCGCAGCATCAGCCTGACGTCGGAAACCGAGGCCGCGGTCAAGGCAGTGGTGAAGGCGGCGACCGGCCAGGACACCACGGGCAAGCGGCCGCAGCGCAACAGCGATTACGCCTTCAACAATATCGGCATCTCCAGCGCCTTCATGGCCTCGTCCATGATGCCGCCGGAAGCGTTGGAGGAGCACGGCTATTACGTGGTCGGCGGCTGCGGCGGCAATATCGCGTGGCATACCGAGGACGATACGCTGGAGATCGCCGACAAGGACGTGCTGCTGAAGGATATCGAGCTCTACACCACTGCCGTGCTGACCTTCGCCAATGCGGAGATCCTGCCCTTCGACTGGCGCGCCACGACCGGGGAGTTCAGGGCAACCGTCGATGCCTACCAGACCGCCGCCGGCGACCGGTTCGATCTATCCCCGGTGCAGAACGCGGTCACGGCGCTCGACGGCGTGCTCGTGACATTCTACGGGCTGGTGGATGCCGGCGATGTGGAGGCCGAGGCCGCCAATGGCGTGATCCGCGATTTGGCCCGCATCCTGGTGCCGATCAACTATACGAGGCTGCCTCGGTTCCGACACGACCCGGCGCTCAATGTGCCGCCGCTACCGGCGCTCGCCGCCGCCGCCGAACTGGACCGGCACGGCCCCGACACGATCGGCTTTGCGACGACGCAATTGCTGCGCGGCAGCAACCGGGTGATTGCGGCCCTGCGGGCGGCCGAAAGACGGGTCCGACGGGCCTTCAATGGCAGCTGACCGGCTTTTGATGCAGGCCGCCTGGTACGAGCGGACGGGACCGGCCCATGAGGTGCTGACGGTCGGCGATATGACGAAGCCGGAGCCGCGTGTGGGCGAAGTCCTGGTGCGGGTCGCCACCTCCGGCATCAACCCGTCCGACTTCAAGCAGCGGGCCGGCTGGCGCAAGGAAGGCATGCCCTTCCCCTATATCGTCCCCCATAGCGACGGCGCCGGCATCATCGAGGCCGTCGGCGACAGGGTCGATCCGGCCCGCGAAGGCGAAAGGGTGTGGCTGTACAATACCCAGCGAGGCCGGCCATGGGGCACCGCGGCTGAATTCGTCGCCGTACCGGAAGCGCAGGCTGTCCCCTTACCCGATGGCGTCGATTTCATCCAGGCGGCGTGCCTCGGCGTGCCGGCAAGCACCGCCCATTTCGCCGTCCTGTCCGACGGACCGGTGGCCGGGCAGACCGTGCTGGTCGCCGGGGCGGCCGGAGCCGTCGGTCACAACGCCGTGCAATTCGCGAAATGGAGCGGCGCGGAAGTCATCGCCACCGTCAGCGGCGACGCCAAGGCCGACCACGCCCGTGGGGCGGGCGCCGACCACGTTATCAACTATCGCACCGAACCGGCCGCCGAGCGGATCCTGGAACTGACCGACGGCGCGGGCGTCGATCGCATTGTCGAGGTCGATTTCGGCGACAACCTCGCAATCGACATCGCGGCGATCAAACCGAACGGCGTGATCGCATCCTATTCCTCGACCCGAGCGCCGGAACCAACATTACCCTACTACCCGCTGGCCTACAAAGGCGTCACCGTGCACTTCGTGCAGGCCTATCTGTTGCCACCCAAATCGCGGGCCCAGGCGATCCGGGACATTACAGAGACGCTGCAATCCGGCGATCTGCGGGTAGCCATCGCCGCGGCGTTCCCGTTGGATCGGATTGCCGATGCGCATGCCCTTGCCGAGGCCGGTTCGGTCATGGGGAATGTCGTTCTCGACCTGTCGCCCGACGCCGAGACCAGGTAACCCATCCAAGCTCTCGGCGGTCAGACATAGCGGTCGAGAAAATCGGCCACGGCGCCGAAGACCTGGATGCGGTTCTCCAATTTGTGGAAGCCATGGCCTTCATTGGAAAAGGTCAGGTACTCAACGGGCACGTCGCGCTGCCGTAGGCTTTCGACGATCAACTCGCTTTCAAAAAGCGGCACGCGGGGGTCGTTCAATCCATGGGCGACGAACATGGGGACCGATATCCGGTCGACCTGGTTGATTGGCGAAATTTCTCGCAGGAAATCAGCCTGGGTATCCGGATCTCCATATTCCACGGCGCGCAGCTTGCGTCTCCAAGGCCCGGTGCGCTCGAAAAAGGTAATCCAGTTGGCGATGCCGAAGAATTCGATGCCGGCCGCCCACAGTTGCGGATAGGCGGTCACCGCCGCCAGGACCATGAACCCGCCATAGGACCGGCCGGACACGACAATGCGGTCGCCATTCACATCCGGCCTTTCACCAAGCCACAGCCTTGCGTGCATCAAATCCTTCACGCTGTCCATGCGCAGTTCCACGTCGTCAAGGCTGCGATAGGCATTGCCGTAGCCGGTGCTGCCCCGGACATTCGGCGCCAGCACCGCATAGCCGCAATCGACCATGTATTGAACGTCGGCCCGGTATTGCGGCAGGTACTGCGCTTCCGGCCCGCCATGGACAACGATCACGGCGGGATATCCGCCCTTGGGCATATTCGGCGACGGAATGTGCAGGAAAGCCGGGATCTGGCGGTCGTCGAAGGTCGGGAAGCGCACCAGTTCGGGCTCGGAAAGGTGCTCGCGCATAATTCCGGCGGTGTCGCTGTTGGTCAATGGCGCCAGATTGTCGTCCGCCAGCGTCCACAGCAAGACATCGGCGTTGCGGCAATTGCCATCCACAACGAAGGCAAGCGCCTGCCCGTCCGGACGCCAGACAACCGAAGCCACAATGCCAGGCGCATGGGACGGGGCGTCACGATCCTCACCGGTCCGCAGATCGCGAATTCGAAGCCTGGCATAGCCGTCCTCATTGGTGACATAGGCAAGCCGGCTCCCATCCTTGCTGAGTGAGATAAACTCCACGTCCCAATCCGGGGCGATCAGCCACTCAAGCGCATCGGTCGACAGTATCAGCGCCGCGACACCGAGAAATTCCCGGCCCTGATCCGTGCACAAATACAAGTACTCCCCATCCGGAGCCCATTGCGGGTGGAGATACCGGGCCTTGCCCTCATGCGGGCAGCGCGGCTCGGCAGCGCCGCTGGTCAGATCGAGGAGTTGGAGTTGCATGTCGAAGCCGCCGTCGCGGCAATCCTGCACGACCACCCGCGCGCCGTCGGGAGAGCAAGCGTGCACATCGCGCCAGCCAGGCCCCTCGAGAAGCCTTCGAACATCGCCGCTATCCACATCCAGGACGTGGACATGCATGTTCGCCGGGTCACCGGGGTTGGCGCTGTACACCAGCTTGGAGCCATCCGGAGTGAGTGTGCCCCAGGCATGGATGGCGGACGGGTCGGAGGTCAGTGGCCGCTCCCGGCCGTCATTGTCGATCAGGTAGAATTGCTGCCGTTCATCGCCGCCGACATCCATGCCGAACAGGATCTCGTCGCCGCGGCCGGTGTAGCGGACGAAGGCCACCTTGTCCTTGTGGAATGTCCTCTGCGTGGTCACCCCACTGGCGATGTCCAGGGTCCAGACTTCGGCGACGCCGGTGCTGTCGGACAGGTAGGAAAGCTTCATCCCGTCCGGCGAGAACGACGGGCCGGTCGCGGACTGGACCTTGAGATACTGCTCGATGGTGTATCTTGGTGATGTCACGATCGGTCTCCGCCGGAGTCGCGCAGCCGGGCTTCGGCAATGTCGCACAGTTGGGCCGCGCATCGAGGACGAGATTGCGATCCCTCGCCGTCAGTGAGACGATCGGCCCAATGAACGCCGGCTCGGCCGCAACAACAATCAGGAGGAGCGTCATGGCTCAAGGCGCAAACGTGCTGAAGGAAAGCGGCAAGCCACTCTTCTTCAGGGTCGCGAATCCCGACGCTATCGGATTCGGGCCACCTGCGATCCGGTCGGGCCGCGGCGAGGCGGTACGGCTGTGCGTGCGCTCCCTGACGGTGATGCAGAAAGAGGCGTTGGTGGCCTCGGCGCGCACCGGCGCGGTTTGGCGACTGGCCTCGGACGAGGGAAGCTATCTGGACGGCCACAATGAAGGGCCATGTCCGCTATCGTTCCTGTCCACGGGGATGGTGTCGTCGTACATGAACGAGGTCTTGGCGCTGGCCAAGGCCCGCGGCATCGCGATCCGCGACATCCGGCTGGTCCAGGATAATTTTTACACCATGAAGGGTTCGGCGCTGCAGGGGACGATGACCGGCGGCGCCAAGGACATCGAGCTTGAGGCCCAGATCGATGCGGACGCAGACAGCGAGACCCTGCGCGCGCTGGTCTACGATGCGGTCACCGCCTCCCCGCTGAACGGGCTCATGCGCGGCGCCAAGCAGAGCCTGTTCACCCTCAGCCACAACGGCGCCGAAATCGCGCCCGGGGCGGCCAAGCCGATCGGCGGGGCGGCGGAAGCCGATCCGGGCGATCATTTCGACAAGGCCGTGCCCGCGCCCGGCGACTGGTCCAGGCTGATCGTCCGCAACGGCATGACGCCTGAGACCGAGGAAACCACCACCCGCGCCGGCGGATCCCTGCAGGACCACCAGGACCGCACGCTGCATGTGCGGGTGATCTGCACCCTGCGCAATGACGGCGTGAAGCAGGTCGAGCAGCAGCTCTTCAATCCGCACGGCTCGATCTTCCACTATCTGTGCGACGAGGCGCCGGAGAATGGCGGCAAGGGCCTGGCGCCCGACGCCGCCAGTTACATCTCCGCCGGGATCGGTTTCTGCTTCATGACCCAGTTCGGCCGATACGCGAAGATCGTAAAGAAGGATCTGAAGAGCTATCGGGTCGCCCAGGATACCCATTTCTCGCTCGGCGGCGCATCGGCCGGCACCGGCGAGCCGGGCGAGATGGATTCGGTCGAGACCCATGTCTATCTGGACACCAGCGAGGATGACGAGTTCGCCCGCAAGGCCCTGGACATGTCCGAGCAGACCTGTTTCCTGCATGCCTTCTGCCGAACCGATCTGAAGGCCAAGGTGAAGATCACCGAATTGGCGCCGGCGGCGTAGTTCAAGAAAGGAGACGGGCCGTGAAAGACGTTCCTTTTGGCCGCACAGGCGTACAGGTTTCGCAGCTTTGTTTCGGGACCATGTCTTTCGGCGGCGATGCAGACCGGGCTGAGTCCGGGCGCATGTTCGCCGCCTGCCGCGATGCCGGGATCAACTTCTTCGACTGCGCCAATGTCTACAATGAAGGCCGGTCGGAAGAGATCCTCGGAGAGCTGATGGCGTCCGAGCGGGACGAGTTGGTCATCACCTCGAAATGCGTTCAATCCACCGGCCCGGGCCCAAACGATCGCGGATCCAACCGGCGCAACATCATGTTGGCGGTCGAGGCCAGCCTGAAGCGGCTGCGCACCGACCGGCTGGACGTTCTGTTCATGCACCACTGGGACGGTATGACGGATTTGGAGCAGACCTTGCGCGCGCTGGACGACCTCGTCCGGTCCGGCAGGGTGCTTTATGTCGGGGCATCAAACTACGCCGCCTGGCAGATCGCCAGATCCCTCGGCATTTCCGAGCGGCGCGGCTGGGCCCGTTTCGACGTCCTGCAGCCGATGTACAATCTCGTCAAGCGACAGGCCGAAGTCGAAATCCTACCCCTGGCGGCAGCGGAAGACATCGCCGTCATCAGCTACAGCCCGGTAGGCGGTGGTCTGCTAAGCGGCAAGTACCGGCCCGAGGCCAAGCCCGCGGAGGGCCGGATTGTCGAGAACCCCATGTATGCCAAGCGCTATGCCTCCGACTGGATGGTCGAGACCGCCGCCAGCTTCACCGGCTTCGCCGAAGCCCTGGGCGTGCATCCGGTCAGCCTGGCAGTGGCCTGGGCCGGCGCACACCCGGCGGTGACCTGCCCGATCATCGGCGCGCGAAGCGTTGAACAGCTTCAGCCATCTCTCGACTCGATCGCGGTCGACATGACGCCGGAGCTTCGATCGGAGATCGCAGCGCTCTCGCACACACCGCCACCGGCCACCGACCGGCTTGAGGAACAGGGCTGAGCGGATCCCACGCAGCCTCCCGGGCGATCGTTTCGAGACACCGCCTGATCTCCGCGAATTGCCAAAGCGGCGGTAAGTGCCGCCCTTAGTCCGCCGTCACCTGCAACTCCATGCAAAAAACACCCGCAAAAGAGGCGTCAGGCCGCTTTTTTGGCGTGGCAACGGGAAACGATCGATAGAAAGCTGGCCGAATCACGATAGAATCACGAGAAATTATCTAAAGTCTTGATCAATAAATTCAGGACAGGGGGAAATTCGATGCAGAACCATGCCAGCCTACCGCCTCCCTTATTCGGCAAGTGCGCCAGCGGCAATGCCGCAGACCTTGAGAAAGCGGACTCTAAGCAAGCGGGCTCTGGGAAAACGGACACTAAGCGGGCGGACCCTGAACAAGGCGACTTCCGCTTTATGTTCTCCAGCGACGAAACCATGAAACGGTTCGTCGGTTACGGAAAGGGGAAGGAGGAGAAGACACGTTTGATGCTGGAACGGCTGGCAGTCCGCATCACCAAAGAGGGCGAGGAGACCCCGGGCGAGAATAACGACAAGATTCCCGCCGGCTATACCTACTTCGCGCAGATGGTGGGCCACGACATTGTGCACAGCGTGCCGGGCGGCATCGATATGACCGAGGCGCAACCGCTCACCCGGAATCTTCGGTCCGCCAGGCTCATTCTTGATACTATTTATGGTCGTGGACCGGTCGCGTCGCCCTTGGCCTACGAAGTATCGAAGAAGGGCGGTCAGCAGCGCGCCCGATTGCGGCTTGGTAAGTGCCGAATGGATGGCGCCAAACCGGCCGGCGGGCGAGCGTTGGACATTCCGCGCACCCAATGCCCCTACATCGACAACCTGCCCGACCGCGGCGCTACAGAGGCGCTTCTGGCCGACCCCAGGAACGATGTCAGCCTAATTTCGTCCCAAATGACGGTCCTGTTTCATCTCCTGCACAATCTGGTGGAGGAGAAATTCGCGATCGAGGATGAGAAATCCGGAAAGCCCGAGAAAGGCCAGGCTGCCGAGCGCTTTGCCCGGACGCGCAGAGTGACCGCCTTCGTGTTCCGGGACATCATCAAGAAGGATTTGATGCCGAAGCTGCTTAGTCCGGAAAGCCATGATCGGCTTGGAAAGGCCCTGTCCTCAGGCGAATTTCTGGACGATATCGACGACGATCGAATCCCGTTTGAATTCTCGCACGCGGCGTACCGCATCGGCCATGCCATGGTGCGCAGCAGCTATGCGGTGAATGCCAACCACACCTTTACCGGCGTGAAGGACATCGTTCGCTTCACATCGTCACGACGTCCGCATGAGATGCCACTGTCGAGCGATTGGCTGGTGCAGTGGTCGCGGTTCTTCAAGCTTAATGGCGAGGCGCCGAACCCCAGCCAGACAATCCGTCCTGCGGTGGCGCCGGCTTTGGGGGTCAACGATCTATTCGCCACCCAGGACGACGACTATGGCGGCCTTGTCCTGCGCGACCTGCTGCGGGGCGCCGATGCCGGTCAATGCTCGGTCAAGTCGCTAATCGGAAAGCTGCCGGAAAAAGAAAAGAAACACCGTTTCATCGTGGACGCAGGCTATCGGGCCAAGCAGATCGAAAAATGGCTTCGCAAGCGCAGCAGCAAGGCCGACAAGGATCGGGGACTCACCGACGAGGACATCGAGATCATCTCGAACGACCCGCCTTTGATTTTTTTCATCCTGATGGAAGCCCAGGAAGTGGCGGAGGGCGTCCACCTCGGACCGGTCGGCTCAATGGTCGTTGGAGAGACCGTCTATGCGGCGCTCTATCGAACGCAGTCGGCAATTGAGAAACACCCCGAAACAATGAAGGCAGTTGAAGCCGTATTCGGGCCAACCCCGCCAACGTCGATGCCGGAGTTGATCCAGCATCTTGAGTCGAACGACGACTTGCGGAGCAGCTAGCGGCGACCCAAACGCCGAACTAAAAACCGACCACAGGATCAGGAGGCCAAAAAAATGCCGGACGACCAAAGTAAGCGAATCACAAGGATCGAAATTTCAGATTATGCGGCCATGGGAAGATAAGGTCCTTCAATGGGCAGAATCCGAGAAGTCTCGGCCCACCAGTGTCGACGAACTAAGAGAGCAACTTGAGGAAATCGCCACGGTTCCGGATCGCATCGAGCACATCAAATTTGTGCAAAGCACATTGGAGAAGTTGGTAATCCGGTTACCGCCGCTGAAGATGGCGAAGGAGGGGTTGGATCGGGCCGCGCAAATCGGGCCGGGTGGCGACTATCAGGAGCCGCGGTTCTACAAGGACAGGATCCTTGGCGGCGATGTCGGCAATCTGGAGTATTTCTTCTCCCGAGTCGGCGATTATACGATCGCGCAGTGCAGATAAGGGTGTCCGTTGCCGATACCGTGTTTGCCGCCGTTCAGGCGCCCATCTAGGCCGCCATCCTTAATCGCGGCCGGCGCTTTTTCCTTCGGTGCCGGAACCGAGCAGTCCGTCACGGAGTCGCTCCCAAGCCTCCTGGCGCCTGATCGGAAATGAATGCAGCAGCCAGCGGAAGATCGTCTGGTCTTCCGCTGGCTCCGTGCCATGCCAAACGGTCCGCATAAGGTCGCAAAACCGCTGCGCCTCTGCCCGCGACTCCTCTGTGCGGCCAAGATGGTGCAGCGCCGCCGCCTTCCAGGCCGGAAGATTGTAGATGATGTCCTCGGCGCGGTCGGCGGCGGCGACCGCGCCTTCGTAGTCGCCGCACAGAAACCGTATGCCGACCTGATAGCCCCATTGCAGGGTCGATGATTGAAGTCCCAGATCCAGAGTCAGATCGGCCAGCTTTCGCGCGGAATCCAGCCGATCGCAGAACGCCAGCCCATGCGCCGCGGACAGCATGGTCCAGGGGTCGTTTTCATTGAATTCATAGGCCATGGTGAAACTCAGCTCGGCCCGCTCGAACTGGTTGTTCATGGCATGTGCCCAGGCAAGGCACAGATGCGTTTTCGAATCCAGCGGATCCAATTGCACCGATTTCTTGGCGAGCGCGAGCGCCTCCTTCTCGCGCTCGCGGGTGCGGAACTCCCCCGGGAAAATATGTTGCCGCGTATTCATGATCTGAACCAGGCTGCTGTAGCCGGACGCAAATCCGGGCGCCTCATCGATGATCGACCGGAAGATCGCCTCGGCCCTTGTCTCGTCATCGGGCCGCCATTGCAGGATAAGCGACTGTCCGCGTAGCCAACGGTCGTATACATCGAGCGATATGTCGGGCTTTCCCGAGATGCGCGAGAGCCGCTCGGCCGAGATATTGACGTTCAGCGCCATGGCGATACGGCGGACGATCAACTGTTGGGCGGAGAACCATTCCTCCAGATTGATGTTATGCCGGTCGCTCCAGACATAGTGTCCGGTCTCCGAATCCTTCAGCGTCAGAACCAGTTTTACGTCGCCGCCTCCGGGCAAGAGGGTCGCATCGAGCCGGTAGACGGTATCGCCATTGGCGCTCTCCGCCTGGCCGCCATCGGTCGAGTCCTGATCGAGCACCACCCAATCCCGGAACCGCACCAAGCCGCCGATCAATTCGTGGCGAAACCCGCGGATCAAATAGGCGCGGTCGGGATCGATGCCATCGGCGCGGAATTCGCCGACCGCGAGGACAAGGCGGCGCTTGGCCACTTCCGCCGCGGCAACCTGTTGGTCCGGAATCGCGGGTGAAGGAGCCGTGCCACGGGCTGGTGAACCGGCCCTATTCTCATCGTCGAACCGGCCGGATTTGATGCTGGTGATCAGCTCCTGGGTCGCTTCGGACGGCTCCATATCGTATTCTTCGTCGAGCAGGTCCCACAGCGCTTTGTATTGGCGAAGCGCGCTGGAAACATCCCCTTCCAACGCATGCGCCTGGATCAGCAAGCGGCAGGCGCCCTCATGGGACGGATCGATCTGCGTCAGCGCCGCCGCGGCGCTTTTTCGAGTCGCCATGTCATGGGCATCGGATGACAGCACGCCTTCGAGCAAGACCGTCAACTGGTCGAACAGGTTCTGGCGTTGCACCAGGAGCCAAGTGCGAAATGCCGGATCAACATCCTCGAATCCGCTGAGCAGTGCGTCTGTCAGCCGTCGGATCCGAAACATGATCGGGATCGTTTGGCCCCGGTTGGCCGCGTCGACAACACGTCGGACATCCAAATCGATCTTTGTCAGATCTACCCTGATACCGAATCTGTCGGCCTCCAGCAGTTCGACCCCGGCATCATCGAAGGCCTGCCGCAGCTGGCGCAGCGTCTGGCGCAGCGATGCCCTAGCGTGAAATTCTTCGGACTCGCTCCACAACAGTCCAGCAACCCGCTCCCGCGACTCGTTCTGGGTCGGGCTCAGAACGAGATAGGCGATCAGGGCCTTTCCCTTCTGAATAGCGATTTTGACTTCGTCACCCTTCAGGCTCATAGAGAACCCGCCGAGCAGCGCGAGGGACATCGCCTCCACTGGCTCAATCTCGTTTCTTGGCACCGATTTCCCGCCCCTGTTTGCGCCGAATTCGTGCTTCCCTAAGTTGTAGCGCGTATCGCGAGTATATTCGAGTTCATAACAACGGGACACGCGGCAGGGATATGTTGCGCTTGCCGCATTGTTCGATTGTTTTTGTCAGTCTGGGTGTTTCAATCTTCGACGGATATGGCTGAAGTTCCGTCGCGATCACTTTGGATACCGGTATCGCCAATAGATTTCTGGTCAAATTGACTACATAGATATTGACACCCAGTTCTTCGAATCTCCGCAACAGGCATTCGAAAGAAAGTTCCGCGCCGGAAGAATTATCTGACGACACATACCAATCATTCGGAAGACCCTTTGATTGGATTGCAGGAGTGTTAGCGTCGACCAACCGCGCCCGCTCCAATTGCGCGAGATCATGACGGTTGAGGGCCGCATTGCCGGGCTGCCGGCGCTTCAATGCGATGATCTGGTGACTGAGTTCCATCTGGCACATCTCCACGATCGCCGACCGGATCGCCGGCCCGATCGCCAGCCCTGCCGAAAGGCCGCAGGCGAATCCGCTGCCGTCGCTGGCCAGCGACACCGACGCCACGCAGGGAATGCCCAGATCGGTCGTAATGTCCAGGAGCCAGCTGTGTCGTGTGGTCGCACTCCCACGCACATGGCGCAGTAGCTCGCCAGCACCGGCGGCGGCGGCGGCCTCCAGCGAAATCGGCCGCGCCGGCCGGCCGCCTCTCCACCAAAGCGCCGCCGCGTCGCGCTCGATCAATTCCAGAATGGCCGCAATCGTGGCGGCCTCCTCGGTTGGGCCGCCGGCACAGCCGGTCCCCACATTGACCAACGAAAGAGAGTCACGTTCGGATTCTGATCGCCTCAGGCAAAGATCTGCCGGCAACAGGATTGGGTCGGCGCTGGCAAGGCACCGGCCGGCGACCCAATCGATGTTCAGATCGCCAACGTCAGCGCCACTAGCCAGCATCGCCAGAATTTCAGACAGCACGCCACGTCTGAGACCATGAGGAACGTCCGATGGACGGCCTCTGCAAACGATGTCCGCCTCCGCGGCCATCTGCGACAGGTATTCCACCCCTTCGCCGACACAGCGTTCGAAGGCTTCGTTCAATGTAAGCCCGGCGCCGGCCAGGCTGACGGTGTCATGCGGCCCATCGTCGCCTTCGACCGGACCGGTATCCGCCTCGCCTCCAAGGAACACAAGATTCGGCGAATCTGGAGGGGACAACCGAAAAAGCATGCGCAGCTGGGCGGCCAGACGCAGCAAGGCCTGGCGATTGGCCGCCGTCACCGCATCAGCCGCCTCTGAATCATTCCCCGGCCGGTAACCCAGTGCCGCGAGCAGGGCGATCGCCTCGGTTTGCGGCTCGGGCCCGCCGTCCGGCCGGCCGGCCATGATCGCCGCCGCCTCTCGAAAGATCTGCGGGGACAAAATCCCGTCCGTGAATACGCCCACCGCCGTCTCCCCTCAATCGCCCTCAACGATGATGCAAATCGCGGAAAACCGCCATCCCGGAAGCCGCGATTAATCGTCATTCACAACCCGCGCGGCCGTTAACGCTGGAATCACGTTCCCATCACGGTTGAGCGGGCAGGATTGGATCGTCCACTACGGCGACCCACGCCACTCCCGGCCCCGGACGGTCAATTGTCCGAATGGCGGGGTTTCGAACCGGGTCGCTCTGCGTAGGACGAGGCAATAATTCAAGCGGGTTGCCATGTCGATCAACAGGCTATCCAACGAGGCCGCCACGGACTTCATCAGGCAGGTATTGGCCCGGGATTCCGAAGTCAGGCACGATATTGTCTCGCGCATCGAAGCCGATCGTTTCGTCGACGTATTGGGCCGTCGATCCACTGCAGCCCGCGCACGGCGGATCATCGACGCGGCGGAGAGCGGCTCGACCAGCCCCGCATTCCCGGATGCCGCCGCCCACGCCGTCGCCCTGTTCGACATCAGGCCGTCACTGCTGGTTCGCGACGACAGTTTCGAACTGCCCGCAAGCCCGGTCTGGCGGGACAGGCTTATCGAGGCCGAGAGCGCCATCCGAAGAGCGATCCCGTCGGTAGGCCGGATCGATACCAAAAATCACCCGCATTCACGGACCGCCGAACAGGCGCATATCGGATCCGCCTGGATGATCGGCGAAAACGTCGCGGTCACTGATCGACATGTCGCCGAAACCTCAGGGTTTCGCAGCGGGCAGGACGTTCGCTTCTGGCCGGATGGGATGTCGGTCTGCATCGACTTCGTTGACGACTGTGGCGACGAGGACGACCGGAATCGTCATGTCACACGAATCCTGGACATCACCGAGGAGGTCGACGCCGATTTCGCCCTGCTGAAATTCGACGCCCATCCGGACCTGCCGCGGCCACTCATCCTCGATGAGTATTACGAGGATGAGTTCATCGTTACCATCGGATATCCGGCATGGGATCCGAAGATTCCGCCGGAGATCCTGCGGTATGTGCTGAACGATGTGTATGACGCCAAGCGCCTGGCGCCCGGCCGGATTGTCGATGCCGGAACCGAGAGCTTCTTCCGGCACGATGCCAGCACGCTGCAGGGCAGTTCGGGCTCCGTCGTCCTGTCGCTCGAGACCGGTCACGCCGTGGGGCTTCAATTCTCCGGCTCGTTCAACAGCGAGAGTACCGCCCTGACGAGCGCCCGGCTGAAGGACCGTCTGAGGGCGTTGACGCTCATCGTTCCGGTTCCGGCCGGGCCCTATGCCCAACAATTCGACCAAGGCACCGTGGCAGTTACCGGTAGGCCGGAAGACCCCGGAGGATACGACCCCGCATTCCTCGGGGCAGAATTCACCATCGCACTGCCCGGCTTGGGCAGCGCCGACGCCACGGCCACGACGAGCGGCAGCACGGAATTCGCCTACAACCACTTTTCAATCGTCATGCATAAAGAACGGCGATTGGCGATCTGCGCCGCATGCAATATCGACGGATCGCGGCTTCGGCGGACCCCGAGACGAAGCGGCTTTGCGATCGACGACCGGCTGGGGGCCGATTACCAGTGGGATGACGAACTCTATCGCGACAACCCCTATGACCGCGAACAGCTTGTCGGCCGCGGATGTCCGGTTTGGGGCGACCGCGCCACCGCCAGCAAATCCAACGACGACACCTTCTTCGCGACCAACACGGTCCCGCAGCACGTCCAGTTGAACAAGAAAATCTGGTCCGGCCTGGAGGATCATTTTCTGGACAATGCCGAGCCCGGCGAGTCCCGCCTGTCCGTGTACTCCGGCTGCGTGTTCGATGATGGCGATCCTCTCTATCGGGGCGCCCGAATCCCCAGGGAGTTTTGGAAGATCGTCAGCTTCGTCGAGGCTCGTGGAAACGACCGGATTTTGCGGAGCTGCGGCTTTCTGTTGGACCAGTCGCATTGGGTGCGCGACGTCCAGGAGACCTTCGCCTTCAATGCGTTCAAGACCTATCAGCTGCCGATCCGGGAGATCGCCCGGCGCACCGGACTCGATCTCGGGATGCTCGCTGGCGCCGACGTGCTGGCCGCCAGGGGAGAATCCGGTCAGCGCCCGATTTCCCAATTTAGCGATATCGCGTTCTGACCGGTCGCAAGAACAGCCGGCGGCGATACGAGACAAGTTCTGAATAGAGCGGCGAAACGCCAACAGTGGAGACAGACGATGACTGTGACACGTGAAGACCGGAAGACGCTGACCAGCGTGGCCGAACAGATGGCCGTCGAGATGTCCGACGAACAACTGCTGAAGGAGATCGGACTTCGGGCCCGAACATTCGCCCTGTATCCGGCCTCCGCCGCATGTGTCGAGAGATCGATACCGGAAGCGGAGGCGCTCGAGCGGGCCTGGGACGATCTGGCCGAGTTCGGCAACTGGATCTTTCGGCGACTGCACCGGCAACTCCAATCAGTGCTTCCGACCAGCCGAGGCGACGCCGATAGCAGGCGGCTTCGGCGCACCTTCAATTTACCCGAATTGGCCAGTGCGAGCGAGATCGTGTCGGTTCTCACCATGACGCTGGCGGTCGCCCCCGGGATCGCGTCGGTGGCCACCGCCCTGGTCCTGAAGCGCGCTTCGAACCCGGGCTGGGAAGAGACCTACGCCCGACCGTCTCGGCCGCTCGCCGAGGCACATTGATCGACCGACGGAGCTATCGATATCCCATGGCATCCACCCAAACGTTCAATCCGAGTGACCAACGGACACCTGCAGCAATGATCAATCTGACACCGGTCAGCAAACCCAGATCCGATGCCGTCAGCCAGGCCGAAATGCGGCCGGCGGACAGGGAGCTCGTCGGTCGGCGAGGATCGGCGCCGGTAGATAAATCACGCGCAGCGGCCGACTATCTGCGGTCCGGGAAAAGCGCGGAACCGATGCGCAGGCGATTCAGTGCCGTCCGGAATGGCGCCGTCGAAAGCGTGATTGGCGCCGATGATCGGCAGCGGGTGCTGGACACCGATCTGGCGCCCTGGCGGATGATCTGCGCCCTGCGCATGCGCTCACCGACCGGCGCGGAGACGACGGCAACCGGTTGGCTTGCCGGCCCGCGCACCGTCATCACCGCCGGCCATCACGTCTTCCATCAGGGATTCTATGGCGGCTGGGCCGACTCTATCGAGGTAAGCGCCGGCCGCAACCGATCGGCGTTTCCCTTCAGCCGGTTCACGGCGACCCATTTCGCGGCGGTCGACCAATGGGTGAAGAATGCGGATCCGGATTTCAATATCGGCTGCATTCAGCTGGACCGTCCCCTGGGAGACCTGACCGGATGGTTCGGCGTCGCGTCGCTGACGCCGTCGGAACTGAACTCCTCCCTGGTCAACATCAGCGGGTATCCCGCCGACCGCGGCGACAGCACCGAACAGTATTTCCACGCCAACCGGATCCTCCATGTGGGCGACCGGGGGGTTTTCTACGACATCGAGATGTCCGGTGCGCAGTCCGGCGCACCGGTCTGGATTCACCGCACGCCGAGCGCGCCGCCTGTGGTGGTTGCGCTGCAAGCCCATGGCACCGGCGGCACACCCTTCGATCTGGGCATCGCGGCCAATTCCGCGCCCAGGATCACTCCGGAGATATTCGACATGATCAAAAGATGGACTCACGAAGACAAATCGGTGGCGGCATGACCTTCCGCTCATCGAACAAGACCGTCATCGCTGCCTGGCAACACGCCGGCGTCCGGCCGGTCCAGGCCGAACCTCATCCCGCATCGGAAGCGGTCGGACCAAGCGACACCGAGACCATGGCGGGCCGCAGCTTCCCGCTGGGCCGCCTGCGGATGGCGCCCGCCAAGGCCGGTAGACCAGATAGCAGCCCGGAGGCGCGCATCCGGCTCGCCGTTGGCGCTCAGTCTCAGGTCACACCGTTCCCGGGCCGCGAGGCCGCCAGGGTCCGTCCAACGAACCCGGCGGGACAGTCACGCGACGCTGTCTCGGTCGGAGCCGGCGCGGGAGCGATCCCCGCCCGTCGCGTGTGGGGCATTCCCGACATTTCATGAAATCGGTGCAGGACAATGCAGACGCTGAGAATCTACCTACTGGGCAACGTCGAACTCTTTCTGGGCAACAGGCGCCTCGGCGGGTTCACCACCAAAAAATCCAAGGCGCTCTTCGCCTATCTGGTTCTTGGAAAGGGCAAGCTCTTCTCACGCGAGCTATTGGCGGACGTGTTCTGGGGCGACCTGCCTGAGGCGAGGGCAAGACGGGCGCTCAGCACCGATCTCTGGCGCATCGGCAATCTGCTGAAGGATGCGGGCGCGGACCCGGATGGGTATCTGGTCTGCGACTCCGATACGGTCGGATTTAACGTCCGCTCACCCCATTGGCTGGACGTCGAGCGGTTTGAGACGTCGACAGCCAATGTCGACCATCTGGACCCGGCAACGGCCGACCGGCTATCGATCGATGAGATATCCGAGTCGGTATCCCTGTATCGGGGCGACCTTCTGGAAGGCGTCTACGATGATTGGTGCCTGGTTCAGCGTGACGTGCTGCAGAACCGGCATCTCGGCGCGCTGGAACTCCTCATGCGGCACGGCATGGCGAACGGCCAATGGTCGAACGCGCTGGAGATCGGCCAGCAGATCCTCTCGATCGACCCGTTCATGGAGCACATCCAAAGAGCGGTCATGCGCTGCCATTTCAGTCTCGGCAACCGGCCGGCCGCAATGAAGCAATATGCCTCCTGCGCCAAACTGTTACGGCAGGAGTTGAATGTCGAGCCGATGGAAGAGACCAGACAGGTCCTCGAGACCATCGTCGCCACCCCAGCCCTGGAAGAATTCGGCGACTCCACCGCCATCAGGCGATTGAACACCGGCTATCGCTCGATCGAGATGCGGCTGGAGGAGATCAATCTGGCCATTGCCAGCATCGACGCGGCGCGGAATTGCCTCATCAACGCCGAGCGCCAATTGCGGGAGCAGTCGGAGGAGCATGTGGACCGCTAAGGGCGGGCCGCACCCGTCATATGCGAGATTTTTCGACGACATCCCGTTTACAGACGCCCCAGCCTATTGAGTGGCAGGCAAGGTCCGAAGAACCATGACGAATAGCAATGCGTTTGCCGGTGGCTCGCCAACGCCAAAAGCACTAGCCTGTTCAGCCAGTCCCGGTGAGGCGGCGATGGTACGCGATATCAGCAAATGGCTCGAGGAATTGAAGCTCGGGCAATATGCTTCGGCATTTGCTGAGAACGATGTCGACGAGGATTTGCTCTTCGAGTTGAGTGACGACGATCTTGTGAAGCTCGGTGTCATATCGCTCGGTCATCGCAAACGGCTGTTCAAAGGTATCCAGGCGCTCCGGCCGGCTTCCGACGAGCCGCCGGCGCTGTCGCGCCAGCCTGCCGCCGAGGCCGAACGCCGCCAGCTGACGGTGATGTTCTGCGATCTGGTCGGCTCGACGGAACTCTCCGTCCGGCTGGATCCGGAAGATCTGCGCGAGGTGCTGCGACAATACCAGAATGCCGTCACAACGGCGGTGGTGCGCTATGGCGGCCATGTCGGCCAATATCTCGGCGACGGAGTGCTGGTCTATTTCGGCTGGCCCCGGGCCCATGAAGATCAGGCCGAGCGGGCCATCTGGGCTGGACTCGACGCGATCTCCGCGGTGAAGGATATCGCGATCGACGACACGCTGCGCCTCAACGCCAGGGTGGGGGTCGCGTCCGGTCCCGTGGTGATCGGCGAATTCGTCGACTATACGGGTCAGGACGTCAAAGCCGTCACCGGCAGGACTCCGAACCTGGCGGCGCGCCTGCAGGGCTTGGCCGGGCCGGGGCATATGGTCATCGACGCCAGTACCCGCCGATTGATTGGATCGGCCTTCAAATTGGAGGACCGCGGCCAGCACGAGATCAAGGGATTTTCGGGGCCGGTATCGGTGTGGCACGTCGTCGGCAAGGGCCAGGCGGAAAGCCGGTTCGAAGCGGCCCATTCGGGCAGCCTGTCCCAATTTGTCGGCCGGGAGCATGAGTTGGGCTTTGTGCAAGAGCGCTGGGCGCTTGCCAAGAGAGCCAAGGGCCAAATTGTCCTGCTCTCAGGCGAAGCGGGCATCGGCAAATCCCGCACCTTGCAGGCCATTTGCGATGCGATCGCCGGCGAACGATACTCCCGCCTGAGCTGCCAGTGCTCGCCCCACCACACGAATAGCGCATTCCACCCCATCATCGGGTGCCTGGAAAGGCTGGCCGGCTTCACCACGGAGGATGATGACGAGACCCGTTTTGCCAAACTGGAAGAACTGCTTAGCTTTTCTCCGGTACTTCAGGATTCCGAACTTCCTCTCTTCGCGACTCTTCTGTCATTACCGGCCGAAAGCCGATACGGCGTCATAAATCTTTCTCCGCAGCAAATTCGCGATCGAACGATCGAGGCGTTGATCGACCGTCTGGTGGATATGAGCCAGCGCCGGCCAATCTTGTTTTTGCTGGAAGACGCCCATTGGATAGACCCGACGACGGAATCGCTGATCGAAAAGGCGATGGAGAGGATCGGGGATGCCCGGCTGCTGATGCTTGTCACGCACCGCCCGGATTACACGCCGAATTGGACTGATCTGCCTCATCTGGCGAAAGTCGACCTGCACAAGCTATCCAGGGATCAGGGGGCGAAACTGGTCGAGGCTTCCGGCGGCGATAGCCTGTCGAAAGCCGTGGTCGCTGAGATCCTGAACCGCGCCGACGGGGTGCCGATCTTTATCGAAGAGCTGACGAAATCGCTGCTCGAGAGCAACGGCAACCAAGCCGAGATACCGGTGTCCCTTCAGGCGTCACTGGTCGCGCGGCTCGACCGGCTGGGCGATGCGGCAAAAACCGCGCAGCTCGCGGCTCTGCTCGGCAGATCCTTTCACTACCGCTTCATACGCGCCGTCAGCGATCTGAAAGACAACGAACTGCACCAAGCCCTATCCGCAATGACCGAGTCGGAACTGCTGTCGCAAACCGGCGCGCCACCGCGGGCGATGTACGTTTTCAGGCATGCACTGATTCAGGACGCTGCATACGAGACCCTGCTTCGGAGCAGACGGGCCAGGTATCACGGCCAAGTTGCCGACGTGTTGCTGCAAGAATTCGCCGACCAGGCAGCCGCGGAGCCGGAAGTGGTAGCCCGGCATCTGTCGTTGGCCAGTCAGCCTGAGAGGGCCGTGGATTATTGGTTGCTCGCCGGCCAACGGGCAGGCGAACGGTCCGCCCATATCGAGGCCATTGCGCATTTGAACAAAGGGCTCGGAGAACTCGCACGGCTTCCCGATTCTCGGTCGCGGGATGACCATGAATCCGCCCTGCGAATAGCCTTGGGCGCATCCTTATTGACCGTAAAAGGATGGTCATCACCGGAAGTCGAAGTGAATTATCGACGTGCGCTGGAGATCTGTGAAACGGGCAGCGATTTACGTAAGTACCAGCTTGCGCTGGGCGGGCTCGCCAATGTTTTCATGCTCAGGGGCGAAATCAAGAAAGCGCGGGAGCTGGCCGACAAGGAACTGGCCATCGCACGGAATCAGGATGATGCGGCCTTGCTGATGCAAGGGTATCGATTTGCCGGCCTCTGTTCGCTCTTGGTCGGTGAATTCGGCGCAGCGCGTGACTATTTGCGCCGTGGAGACGCGACGAAAGAGAAGTCAGTGCATCATGCTCACCGGTATGCCTACAATACCGATCCTGCCATCTTTCGTCTCAGCATCATCGCCTGGAACAGCTGGTTTCTAGGCGATTTCGGGCAGGCTCGTCATGATATCCTCGCCGCTCTCAAATTAGCAGAGGAGATCCAGCACCCTTTCAGTCTTGCCTATGCGCACAGTCTTGCCGCTTCTGTTTATCAGGTCTGCCGCAACCCGTCTGCCGTGCGCCTACATGCCGAAGGAGCGATTGACATCGCTGAAGACCATGATTTTCCCTATTGGCTGGGCTGGTCGACGGTCATGCTCGGATGGGCGCAATCGGCCCTTGGCCGTCCGAACGAAGGAATAGGGACGCTCAAACGCGGGCTCGGACATTACGAAAACACCGGCGCCCAACAGATCAAACCTTACATCCTCACTTTGCTGGCGGAGATGTACGGGCAGGCTGGGCAGCCGGCGAAGGGAATTGATGCACTGGCGGGCGCGTATCGCCCGGGCAACAAGACAGATGTACGTTTCTACGAAGCAGAGGCGCTGCGCATTCATGGCGAACTGCTCCGCCAGTCGCTCACCGGCGACGGCCGAAAATTCTTCGGCCGCGCCTTGAAACTGTCCCGCCAGCAGGGCGCGCGGGCTCTTGAGCTAAGGGCGGCCATGAGCGTCGCACGCGCGTCGCTCAATGGCCGCAACAGGAACTCAGCCCGCAATCTGCTCGCCGAGGTCTATCAGTCGTTTGACGCCAGTTCCGATGATCAGGAACTGATGGACGCGCAAAACTTGCTAGACGCCCTCTGAACCAGTTGACGACCGACCTACGCCGCCCCGGTGTTGACGAGATGCGGCTGTGCGCAGCGTCCCAGGCAGTAAAGCGGTGGCCTCAATACACCTCTCCTGGGCGGAGGAGGATCGACGAACATCATGTCAATGCAGTTATCGGGCCCCTCGTGGTATTCCGGCGCACTCCCGGGGAGAATCGTGTAGTCCGTCTCGCCATGATCTTTGCGCGCGACTTCGTCGATCGTTATCAACTCACCCTCGGCCCACAGCTTGTACTCGAACCCAAGGAACTGGACCCGGTTCTTCATGGCGTCTGAGAATTCCATCGTGTCGGGGAACGGCCCATCCGGGGCCGAGTCATCTCTCTCTACGACCTCGAACCCTCCTTTGCCCACATCGACTTTCCAACGGACGGCGTCGGTTTCCGAGATGATCTCACCGGTATTATCTGGCGTTCCGATCGGCACGGTGACCCGTGTGTAGTAGGTAATTGTCTCAAGCCTGCCGGAACCAGGGGCCGTCGGAGAATCTTCGTTATTATATTCGTAGTACAGGATCCGGCCATAGGTGAAGTGAAACACACGTTGTCGCTCGTTGAACAGGCCGGTGTCACTATCAAGTGCGGCCGAAGCGGCGCGGAGAAACGCACGGGCGACCACGCCGCCGAGCCCCCTCAGCGCCGGATGCTCTTCGCTGCCAGCATATTTGTCGCCGATCAATATCTCAATGCGCTCGCGCAGATTGCGTACCTCCCTGAGCTCCGGAAAATGGGTGTCGAGCGCCCGGCGCAGAAGGTTTTCATTCGAAAGGACGTCATTGATATTGAACGTTTCAAACTCGTCTGCCGCGCCACCTTCGACCCTGACCCCGATGAACGTCTGCTGTGGGACGACATCCGTCCAGGACGCGAATTCTTCGATCGGCGATTCCTCTGGCGGCGCATAGTGGCCGACTGGCGACTCCACTTTGTTGAATTCGCACGCCGATAGAAATAGTGCGGCGATCAAACCCAGACTATTGCCAATTGTATTTTTCATTGCGGCCCCCAAAAGTACGATTACGCGAGTCAGGTATAACAAAATCCATCGAGCGCGGCTATGGGCCGCTGCACCACGGTTTCGAGTTCAGTCGACCCGGCCCAAACCGCACATACCGAGCGGCATTTCGATCTTGGCCGTTCGGCTTCGCGGCTCGAAGAAACGAACAATTGCCGGGTCGAATTATTACACTATGCTAGAGACGCCATGAAAAGAGCGTCTCAACAAAAATGACGATTTCAAATTCAGCAGGTCGGAATGCTTCACCATATGACTTACGGCGGCTGCTATTATTTCGAGACCTCAGCAATCAAGAACTATTGGATGTTTCGGGCCGGCTGACGACCAACAAATTTGCTAAAGATGAGGAAATATTTGGAGAGCACGAACCGGATCAGAGCGTCTATTTTATTCTATCCGGTTTTGTACGGATCACGGTCTATTCAGCAAACGGCAAGGAAGTAACGTTCCGAGACCTCGGACCTGGCGAAATGTTCGGAGAACTGGCCGCCATTGATGGCCAGCCACGGTCGGCCAACGCCGTCGCGAAGACGGAAGCCCAGGTTGGACGTGTCTCTGCCAACCAATTCTGGGCATTGCTTCAAGAGTTTCCGCAGGTCAATGCGGCCACCCTTCGGTACCTTTGCGGCCTGGTGCGCGACTTGTCGGGGCGTGTCTATCAGTTCAGCGCCCATGCGGTGAGTAGTCGCATCCAGGCGGAGATCCTGCGCCTTGCACGCCTCTCGGGGCCGACGGGAAACGCGGCAACGATTTCGCCGGTGCCGACCCATGCCGAGATCGCCAGCCGGGTTAATACCCATCGTGAGGCGGTCACGAAGGAAATCAGCCGCCTTGTCGGCGCCGGCCTGCTTGAGCGGTCCCCCGGGAAACTGACCGTCAAGGACATCTCCGAATTCAGCCGGATGACCGAAGAACCCACCGACGCATAGCGCCGGATCGGGGCGTCAAAGCGCCCTCATCACCCCCTCCTCGCTCCCTTTTCAAGCCGCAATCTTCGGCATGTGGGATTCCCCACATCCAGCGCTCGGCAAATCATGAAAATCGAGGGTGGATGGACGGATGCCAATGCACTGGCACTCGGTCTCGCGATTTAACACAAGCGCGCCGGCGTACGCGATGAAACCGCCGCCGACGGACGACAGAGGAGCGGAACTATGACTTTGACACCGGAAGAACAGAACACGCTGACCAGCGTCGCCGAGCAAATGGCCTCAGAAATGTCGGAAGAGCAGCTCCTCCGGGAGATCGGACTAAGGGCGCGGACATTCGCCATGTATCCGGCGGCGGCGAGTAGCGTGAAAAGATCGGTGCCCGAGGCGGCAGCGCTTGAGCGCGCATGGGACGATTTAGCCGAATTCGGCGGTTGGATCTTTCGCCGACTGAACCGCCAGTTGACCTTCGCGTCGACAAGCGGCCTCGCCGACGCAGGCGTCACAAATCCGCGCGACGGGTTCGACCGGACCCATTCAGCGGCCGCCAGCAGCGTCGTCTCTGTGCTGACCGCCACCTTGGGGGTTGCACCGGCGATCGCATCGGTGGTGACGGCGCTCGTGCTCAAGCGGCTCTTGAAGCCCGGCTGGGACGAGACCTATGCGCGGTCGCCGCTGTTGGTATCCGACATGCAATGAGCGTCCGGGCAGTCAATTTCACTTGTGGCGCCGGGGTATCCCGACGACCACCAAAATCGGTACAGGATTATGCAGACGCTTCGGATCTACCTGTTCGGAAACGTAGAACTCTTTTTGGGCAGCAAACGGCTGGGTGGGTTCGCGACCAAGAAATCGAAAGCCCTCTTTGCCTTTCTGGTTCTCGGCAAGACGAAGAAGTTCTCCCGGGAGCAGCTTGCCGATGCCTTCTGGGGCGAGCTGCCCGAGGCTCGGGCGAGGCGCGCGCTGAGCACCGACCTTTGGCGCATCGGCAATTTGCTGAAGGACGGCGGCGCGGATCCGGACACCTAATCTGGCAAGCGACGCCGACGCGGTCGGGTTCAACAGCGACGCGCCGCATTGGGTGGATGTCGATCGGTTCAAGACCGTCACCGGTCGAATCAATCATGTCGACCCGGCTGACGCGGATCGGCAATTGATCGACGAGATTTCCGAAGCGATCACGCTGTATCGGGGCGACCTTCTGGAAACCATCTATGACGATTGGTGCCAGACGCGGCGGGATTCGCTTCAGGCGAGTCATTTGGGCGCCCTGGAATTCCTCATGGAATGCAACATGACGCGTTGCTATTGGGCCAACGCACTCGCCCTGGGCCAGAGGATCCTGTCGATCGACCCGTTCATGGAGCACATCCAAAGGGCGGTCATGCGGTGCCACTTCAGCCTGGGCAACCGGCCGGCGGCGGTCAAGCAATACGCCAACTGCGCCAAATTGCTGCGGCAGGAGTTGGATGTCGAGCCCATGGAGGAAACCCGCCAGGTCCTGGAGGCGATCGTCGCCGCGACAGCGCAGGAGAAATTCGGCAATGCCAACGGCGACGGTTCTCTGAGCTCGGGCTACCAGTCGATCGAGACGCGGCTGCAGGAAATCAACCTGGCCATCGCCAGCATCGACGCGGCGCGAAGCTGCCTGATCAATGCCGAACGTCAATTGCGGGAGGAGTCGGACGTTACGGTGAAGGCCTGAGCACGGAATTAAGAGTCTGGTGGGGTCGGGATTATCGGTCCCGACGCCGCTCGGCCCCCTTGATCTCGGCAATGACAAAATCGGGCGTCGCGCCGTGGGTCGCGAAGAGTTCGGCCAGTTCGCGCATATCGGCACCCGCATGAATGCCCGATCTGACGAGCGCCGTGCTTATCCCTGCGCCAGCGCCACCGGCGATGTCGTGTTCGATGCTGTCCCCAATACAGCAGACGGTCGATGGCTTGGGATTGCCGAGCGCGGCCAGCGCCCCCCGATAGATCTCCGGATAGGGTTTTCCGATCCAGATCACGTGGCCGCCCAGGCGGGCATATGTCTCGGCGATCGCCCCGGCACCGAACCTTGGCCCGAACCGGGTAAGCATCGTCTTGTCCGGATTGCTGCAAAGGCACGGCACGTCACGCGCAGCGGCAGGGGCCAGGAGCGCCTCGTAATCCGCCATCTCCCACTCGTCGCCGCGGCTCCCGGCAAGGATGACCACATCCGCATCGGTTCCATCCCGCGCCGCCGTCAGATCCAGGCCATCGATGGCCGATCCACCATTGTCGCGAGAGAGGAGCAGGCATCTGCCGCCGGCCGGGATCGTGTCGCCGATCATCTCATCCGCCAACAGGTGCCAGGCCACCTCGCCGGAACTGAGGACAAAGTCAAAGCTGTCGCGGGCAAAGCCAAGCGCCTCGAGCCGATCCTCATTCGGCGCTGAACGCTTCCCGGAATTCGAGATCAGGACGACCTGCTTGCCGGCGGATTTGAGGTATTTCAGCGCGTCTATCGCACCGTCATACGACGTCTCGCCATCATGCAGCACGCCGAACTGATCCACGAAGAACACGTCAAATCGCCCGGCGAGCTGTTCGAGCGTGACGATTGTCGGATCGCCCCGGCTCATCGTGCGATCGGCAGGCCGGCCCGTCGTGCCCCGGCGAGCGCCAGAAGGGCGGTGCCGGTGGCGGCCTCCTCGGACAGCACACCCTCAAACGGGACGCCGAGTCGGCGCTGGCGCATTGTTCCCCAGACCTCATTGGCCGCGCCGCCGCCGACCGTGCGGACCGAGCGCAAGCCGGGGGCGCCCAACTCCGCCAGGCGGCGGTAGCCGAGCACTTCGATCCCGGCAATTCCCTCCAGAATGGCCTTGAGAAACTGCGCATCGTCGTCCGGCCGCGGCGCCATGCGCGGCGGAAATGCCGGGTCGTTATGCGGAAACCGTTCTCCGGGTTTCACCAAGGGATAGTAGTCCAACCCGGTTTCGGTCTCTGCGTCCATCGATTGGCAGAGCCTGCCAACGGACTCATTGTCGAAATGGGCCGATATGACGTTTCCGCCGGTATTCGAGGCGCCCCCGGCCAGCCAGCCGCCAGCGATGCGATGGCTGTAGATGCCGTATTCCGGCGCGAATATCGGTGCGTCGCAGAGCAGCTTGATCGTCAGCGTCGTGCCCAGCGCCGTCACGCCGTCACCGGGCTCGCTGGCCCCGGTGGCCAGGAACGATGCGCAGCCATCCGTCGTACCGGCGACGACGAGTGTTTCCGGGTCGAGCGCGAAGTGGTGGGCCGCCCGCCCCCGCGCAGTGCCGGTCACGGTGCCGGGCTCGACCACGCCGGGAAGCATTTCGGCCTTCGCACCGGCTTGGCCGATCCAATCGGGCCAGTTCCCTTCGACCGGGTCATAGCCGGTCTTCAGGGCGTTGTTCGCATCCGATACATCGAAGCGTCCGGAAAACAAACCCGCGATCCAATCCGCCTGATGCACCAGCCGCACGGCGTTCGGGGCGGTTTGCAGGCTGATGGCGCGGGCCAGCGCTGACGTCGCGCCATGGGCGGCGCTGTTCGCCGAGGCATGTGCCGCGATCCGGTCGAGTATCAGCCGGTCTTCGACCGGATCATTGTACATCAGCGGCGGCGCGACCGGCTCCCCACCCCCATCGATCGCCAGCATCGTGCCGGAGGTGCCATCAACCGCCATCGCCTGAATGCGCGACCGATCGACAGAGTCGAGCAACTGCGAAAACGCTGCATCCAGGGTCGACTGCCAGACAGTCGGATCGCGCCGGCTTGCACCGAATTCATCCATCTGCGCGCCGCCCTTGGCGACCACCGATTGCGCGTGGTCGATGGCGACGGCACGAACCCCGGACGTACCGACATCGACTCCGACAAATAGCGGGCCGCCACCCATCGTTATGCGTCTGCCCGCGCCGCGTTCAACCTCTGTCGATATTTCTCCGCATCCCAGTTCAGGAGCTCGCCATTTTGCGACTCCGAGAAGAAGCGCAACGGCGCGTTGGGCGGTATGCGCGCCGTGACATCGGCCAGGCAGCGCGCCATCGCCTGCGCGCCGGCGTTCGCACCCTCACGCATCAAGACGCCGACGCCGGGAAATAGGATCGACACCGGCTCCGGCATGCCGGCCGCAACCCGGCGTCCCTCCACCGCCTGAGCGTTTTCGCCAGGCCTGGCCACCACCGAGCCTGGTCCCAGAAAGATCACATGATCGGGATACAGGCTGCCACCCTCCGCGATCCGGCAACTCGCCCGGTCCGTGGCCGCGCCATAAGCTGCCGGCTCGGTGGGCAGCCCATATGCGCTGCCCTGGGCAAGACCTTCCAGGGCGGCAATATCGGCCGATGGCGGATCGCGGGCCTCCCGGGCCAGCCGGCCGCTCACCTCGGCCAGCAGCGCCGCAGCCTCGCCGACGGTTTCCGCCGCGACGACAAGGCCGTGATTGCCGAGGACCACCACGTCCGTTTCGGGCTTCAGCCGGCTGAGCATCTCCCGGGATAGCGGCAGGCCGGGTCGGGCATAGGGAACAACGGCCCAATTGAGGCCGGCCAACCGTCGCGAAACGATGGCCTCCGCATCTTCCCGGACGGCAACCGCGATCGTCTCCACGCAATGCACATGGACCACGATCCGCTGCCGCAGGATGGCGTGGAGCGTCGTTTCGATCGAGGGGCGAAGGCCCGACGGGTTATCGTCGCGGAGTACAAAATCGGCCGCCTTCTCTGCCGCCGGGTCATTGCGATCGAGCGCCGCCAAAAGCGCTTCCAGCGCCACCGGCACCATGATGTCCTCGCGCAGCGCGTTCATCAGCCAGGTGCCCGATGCCTTGATCCACAAGACACCGTCTTGCTTGATGGATGTATTGCCGCCGGCGCCCTGGACGAGCGCCGGGTCCGCTCCGACCCACGCCGAGAGCGCCCGCAGGGCTTCGAATTCACTGGCCGCGCCGTTATCCGTCACCATTGTCATCCCGCCTTCGCCGTCACGCCGGAGAACCAGCTCTCGAATGCGGCCCGCTGGTCCCGACTCATATGAAGACCATGCTTGGTCCGCCGATCGAGAATGTCCGCCGGCGTCATCGCCCATTCCTGATCCATCAGGAAGACGGCCTCGCGTTCGAAGAAATCCGGACCGAATTGCCGGCCCAAATCGCTCAGCGATCGGGCGCTCGCCAGAAGCGCATCGGCGCGGGTGCCGTAGAGCCGGGCATAGTGCACGGCCAGCGATGCGGGCAGGAAGGGATGGCGACTTGCGATGCCGGCCTGGAAGCGATCGAAATCCGCATCGGCGATGTCGCCGCCCGGCAGGACAGCCTTTTCCGTCCAGTCCGGGCCTATATGCGGCAAATACGGCTTCAGTTTTGCCAGCGCGTGTTCGGACAGTTTGCGGAAAGTGGTGATCTTGCCGCCGAAAACGGACAGCAACGGCGCATTGCGCTCGCCGGCGTCGATCTCGAAAACGTAGTCCCGGGTCACCGCACTCGGGTTCTCCGCGTTGTCGTCATAGAGCGGACGGACTCCGGAGAATGCGTCGACGACGTCGCCCGGCGACAGTTGCGTCTGGAAATACCGGTTCACCGCCGCAATCAAATAGGCGATCTCGTCAGGCTCGGCCGCCACATCCTCCGGTGCCCCGTGATAGGGGATATCCGTGGTGCCGATCAAAGCGAGATCGTCCTCATAGGGATTTACGAAGATCACCCGTCTATCGGTGTTCTGGATCAGGTAGGCGTGGCTGCCCTCCCAGAACTTCCGCACGACGATGTGGCTGCCCTTGACGAGCCGAACGCTGCGGGCCGTGTTCAGCCCGACCACATGGCCCATCACATCGTTCACCCAGGGCCCTGCCGCATTGACAAGCGCGCGTGCCCGGATCGCCGATCTTGCCCCTGTCTGGGTGTGTTCCATCTCGATGACCCACAGCCCATCCGCGCGCCGGGCCGAGATGCAGCGCGTGCGGGTCCGGACATAGGCGCCACGATTCCTTGCATCTATCGCGTTGAGGACCACAAGACGCCCGTCATCGACCCAGCAATCGGAGTATTCGAAGGCCTTCCGGTAGGCCGGCTTGATGGGCGCGCCTTCCGGATCGCGCCGCAGATCAAGCGTCCGAGTCGCCGGTAGCCGCTTGCGGCCACCCAAATTGTCGTAAAGGAACAGGCCCAGTCGAACGAGCCAGGCCGGGCGGTCCGACGGGCTGTGCGGCAGCACGAAACGCATCGGCCAGATGATGTGCGGCGCGGATTCCAAAAGCACTTCCCGCTCGATCAACGCTTCGCGCACCAGCCTGAATTCGTAGTACTCCAGATAGCGCAGACCGCCATGGATCAGCTTGCCTGACCGCGAGCTGGTGCCCTGAGCCAAATCGTCCTTTTCGCACAGCATGACGGACAGGCCCCGGCCGGCCGCGTCGCGGGCGATCCCGGCGCCATTGATGCCGCCGCCAATGACGAAGAGATCGACGATGTCTTCCCGGCCGCTCAATCTTCAGTTTCCTCCGCCATAACCGATCGTCCTCATCTCGGATTGATCGGAGGAAGCCGCGCCAAATACCGGCGCACCTCTTCGGCGGCCTGCTCGGCGGCATATGTCACGGTGCGCACCGATGCTCCGGCGATGTGCGGCGTCAGCGTCACATTCGGCAGCTGCAGAAGCGGCCAGTCGGCCGGCACCGGTTCGACCGAGAATGTCTCCAGCATCGCGCCGCCAAGATGACCGGAATCGAGCGCCTCGAACAATGCGTCGTAGTCCACCAGAGGTCCGCGCGCGGTATTGACGAAAACCGCCCCCGGCTTCATCCGCGCCAAGGTCTCGGCGTTCATCATCTGCCGGGTCTCGTCGGTCACCCGCGGATGCATGGTGACCACATCCGCCCGCGACAACAGATCGTCGAGAGCGAGGTGTTCCACCCCCGCCTCGCGGTCTTCGGGGCCCAACTGCACATAGGGGTCGCAGACCAGCACCTTTGTCCCGAAAGCGCGCAACAGCTTCACGACCTTGGTGCCGATATTGCCGTAGCCGACGACGCCGACGGTCATCTCGTTGAGTTCACGGCCGGTCCGGTCGGCGCGGTAGAGGTCGCCTCGCCATTCTCCGCCGCGCAGCGCTTCATGGCCGACGCGGATCAGCCGCGTCTCGGCCAGGATGGCGCCGATGGTGAATTCCGCCACGGCGGTGGAATTCCGGCCCGGTGTATTGACGACGGTGATCGCTCGTTCCCGCGCCGCCGCCATGTCGATATTGACCGGCCCGCCGCGCGAAACCGCGATCAGCTTCAGATTGGGCAGTCGCTCCAGCATGCCGGCGGAAATCGGCGCCAGATGGGTGACGAAGATCTCCGCGTCGGCGATGAAGCCGGTGATTTCTTCCGGATCGCCGAAATATTCCTTCAGCCCGTCCATGCCGGCCACCGCATAGCCGTGCTCCATGGGTTCGTCCGGCCAGGGCTGCTCAAGGGTGCGGATCTCCAAATCCCCGCCGCAAGCCTTTTCGATCTTCTGTCGGAAGATCTCCGGCAACATGAAGCGGTCGCCGATGATCGCGATGGAGGCTTTCATGACGGGCCACCCAGTCGGTCCGCCATCATCTTCCAAACCGGGCGCAAGGCCTGACGCGCGGCTGCATAGGACCGATAGGTATCGCGGTAGATTTCGGCCAGTTCCGGGTCCGGTTCTTCCAGATCGCCGAGCAGCGGCGTCACCCAATCCGCCGCGCAGTCAGCCATGGTGCCGTAGTGTCCAATGGCCACCGCCGCCATCATCGCCACACCGGCAGCGCCGGCTTCTTCCCGAGATGAGGTCCGCACTCCGGCGCCGATGGCCGACGCGAAGATGTTCCTGAGCGACGGGCTGCGCGCCGCGCCGCCGGTCAGCCGGATTTCCGTCGGCATCGCCCCCATGGCGCCGTAGCAATCCCGGGCGGCCAAGGCCAGCCCCTCGATCACGCTGCGCATCAGATCGGCAAACCCGTGCCGGACCGATAGGCCGATGAATCCGGCCCGTGCATTGCTGTCGATGAAGGGACCGCGTTCGCCGGCTTCAGAGACATAGGGTTGGTACAGAAGGTTCGCCGGCTTGGCACCTGCGACCCAGCCGTCGATCATGGGAAGCAGATCGGCCCGGCTGCACGCCGCTCCCCGTGAGGCCAGCAGCCCGGCCGCCATATCGAGCAGCCAGTCGATGTTGAGTGTCGACGCCATGTTCGACTGCATCTGAGCGTAAACGCCTGGAACCGGCATGGGCATCGTATAGCCGGTACGTTCGTCGTTCAGCACCACGTCATCCGCCGAACGCACCAGCTGCATATGCATGCCGGTAGAGCCGACCACGGTGCAGCCCGGCATCGCCACAGGCTCATAGATGCCGGCGCCAAGCGCGGTGCAGATCACGTCCACATAGCCGAGCGCCACCGGCGTTCCGGCCAGCAGGCCGGTCGCCCGCGCGGCCTCGGGGCTGAGCGGCGCGGTCTCGGTGGTTCCCTCCACCATCGGCGGCAGGAGATGCCGGTACTTCTCCAGGCCGAGAGCACCGATCACGTTGTCGGAGTACTCCCGGGTTCGGAAGTCCCCGAAGGTGAAGGTGCCTTCCGACGGGTCGGTGACACGTTCGCCGGTCAGATTGAAATAGAGCCAGTCCTTGCAGTGCATCGCCGTCGCGCTACGTTCCAGAAGGTGCGGCGCGTTGCGGTCCATCCAGATCATCTGGGCGCCCTGCTGGCAGGCGGCGAGGCCGGTCGCATTGGTCTCGAACCGGAGCCGGTCCTCGGGCCGGGCGCGCAGCTCATCGACGATGGCCGACGCCCGCCCATCGAGCCACAGCCAGGCCGGCGCCACCGGATCACCATGCCTGTCGATCAGCCAGGTGCCGTCGCCCTGGCCGGTCACGGCAATTGCAGCCGTACGGGCGGCCAATTCCGGCACCAGACCCGCAAGGCCCTTCAGGGTTGCGACCGTATCGACCCAGGTTTGCGCCATGTCCTGCTCGGCGCCGGCCCCATCGATGGTTTCATACGTGTTCGGCGTGGAGTGAACGGCGACCTGCCGGCCAGTCAGATCGAATGCGACCGACTTGATCACGGAGGTGCCCGCATCAACACCAATGATCACATCCTTCACGCGACAAGCTCCGAGCCGTGGGCGATGGCCTTGCCGCTCGTAGTCTCGAACAAATGCAGGCTGGCCGGATCGAGATCGATGTTAATGGCGTCGCCCGGCCTGACATCGGCCCGGTCATGCTCGACGAGGACCAGAAGCCCGCCGGCGAAATCGGCGGCGATATGGCTCTGATCGCCCAGCCACTGATTGACCGCCACCCTGGCCTGGACGCCTTTCGTACTGCGCCGCACCGCATAGGGCCGCACGCCGATGGCGACCTGCTTCCGCCTCAGAATGGCGTCCCGCACCGCTGGCGAAAACGCCGCCGTGGGATAGTCGAGGGACACGCCCGCCTCCAGATGGAACCGCAGCTGATCGCCCTCGCCGGAAACACCGGCGGTGAAGACGTTCATGGGCGGCTCGCCGATGAAGGTGCCCGTGAACAGGTTCGTCGGCTTCTCCTTGATCGTTTCCGGCGTGTCGAATTGCTGAAGCACACCGTCTTCCATCACGGCGATCCGGTCGGCCAGGGCGTTCGCCTCGGTCTGGTCATGGGTGACCAGGATCGCGGTCAGCCCGCGTTCCTTGATGAAGTGCTTGATGCGGCCGCGCAACAGCGCCCGCAGCTGCGGCTCGAGCTGGCCCATGGGCTCGTCGAGCAGATGCAGATCGGCATTGCGGATCAGGGCCCGGCCCAGGGAGACGCGCTGTTGCTGGCCGCCGGAGATGGAGCTGGGATAGCGGTCGAGAATATCCTCGATGTCGAGCATGCTGGCGACCTCGGCCACCTTCTTGGCCACCTCGCCGGCCGCCAGCTTGGAGGATTTCAGGGCGAAGCCGATATTGTCCCGCACGGTGAGCGGCGGGTAGAGCGAATAGCCCTCGAACGCCATCGCCACCTTGCGGCGCACCGGCGGCAGATTATGGATGTCACGCCCGCCGAGCGAGATCGATCCCCGCGAGACTGCCTCGAACCCGGCGATCATCCTCAAGGTCGAGGTCTTGCCGCAGCCCGACGAGCCGAGAAGGGCGACGATCTCACTCTGATGCACGGTCAGCGAGACGTCCTTCACCGCATGGACGCCGATATCGAGGGGTCCGTAGAACTTGTCGACGGCATTCAAGGTCAGGGCGATCCCGCTCATGCCGCCTCTCCATCGCGCTGGACATTTTCCTGGCGTGAGCCGATACGGTTGCCGCTGTCCTTGTCGAACAGCAGCGCCGTTGCGCCGTCGATCGCGATATGCGCCTGTTCGCTGGCCGGGCCGGGCGCGCCGGCCGGGCGGGAGATCAGGATCTCGCGGCCGCCGGTGGTGATCGCCAGGGTCACCGCCTTCTCGTTGAGCGGGGTTTCGGCCTCGATGGTGACCGGGATCGCGCCGGTGGTCTTCGGGTCGACGAACTGGATCGCCTCGGGACGCAGCCCCAGCACGCAGTCCCGGCCGACGCACTCGGCATGGGAGGCGCCGAGCCGCACCGGTACATTGGAAATCTCGGCATAGGCGCCCTTGGCGTCGGATTTCGGCGTCACGTCGAGCAGGTTGATGGTGGGATCGCCGAACAGGCGGGCGATCTCGATATTCTCCGGATCGAAATAGATCGCCTCCCGCGTACCGATCTGGGTGATCCTGCCGGCCGACATCACCGCGACCCGGTCGCCAAGCGCCATGGCTTCCTTATAGTCCTGGGTCACATAGATGACCGTGGCGCCGCGATCGGCCAGCAGGCGCGGCAGTTCCAGCCTCATCTCAAAGCGCAGTTTGGCGTCCACATTGCGCAGCGGATCGTCGAGCAGCAGGATCGGCGGCTGGCCGACCAGCGCCCGTGCCAGCGCCGTGCGCTGCTTCTGGCCGTTGGACAGGGCGCGCGGCGCATGGCTGAGCACATGGTCGATCTTCAGCAGCCGGGCGACAGCCTCGACCCCGGACTTGATCTGCTCCTTCGACTGCCGATGCGCCTCCAGCGGGCTGGCGATGTTGTCGAAGGCGGTCATATGCGGAAACAGCGCAAAATTCTGGAAGGCCATGCCGACACCGCGGTGTTCCGCTTCGACATCGGCCATGTCCTCGCCGCCGATGAGGATCTGTCCTTCTTCCGGTTCGATCAGCCCGGCGATGGCGCGCAATAGAACCGTCTTGCCGGCGCCCGACGGGCCGAACAGGACCAGGGTTTCGCCGTCGGCGATATCCAGCGAGACATGGTCGAGGACGGTCTCGCGCTTGTAGCGTTTGACGATTTCCCTGAGCTCGACGCGGGCCATGGCGCTACCCCTTCACCGCGCCGAGGGAAAGCCCCTCGACCAGATAGCGCTGGGCATAGAGCGCCAGCGCCAGGGTCGGCGTGATCGACAGCACGATCGCCGCTGCAATCTGGCCGTACTGGATGCCGGACGCGGTGATGAAGGCCAGGGCGCCGACGGTCACCGGCTGCTTATCGGCCGACGCGAGCACCAGGGCGAAGATGAAATTGTTCCAGGAGAAGATAAAGGCCAGCAGACCCGCCGCGGCGATCCCCGGTCCGGCCAGCGGCAGGGCGATCTTGCGGAAGGTGGCGAACCAGGAATGCCCGGCGATACGGTAGGCGTATTCGATATCGGGCTCGATATCCTCGAAATAGCCGCGCACGATCCACAGGATGAGCGGCAGGCAGATCAGCTGATAGACCCAGATCAGGCCGATATAGGTGTCGGCCAGACCGAGCTGCTGGAAGAACAGCGATAGCGGCAGCAGCACCAGCAGCGGCGGCGCGAAACGGAAAGACAGCAGCGTGAAGGCGATGTCCTCCGAGCCGCGAAACTTGTGCCGTGCGAAGGCATAGGCCGCCGGCACGCCGAGCAGCAAAGCGAGCGCCACTGAGGCGGTCGACAGGAAAACCGAATTCCACAGATTGCTCATGAAATCGATCTTCAGGGATGCGGCCTGGGTTTTGAGTTCCCCGGTGATCAGGGCCTGATAGTTGCTCAGCGTCGGCTCGAAGACTATCGAGGGCGGGACCCTGAGGATGGTGTCGTTGGTCTGGAACGACATCAGGAAGATCCACAGGATCGGGAACATGAAGAAGATCACGACCAGCGCCAAGGCCGTCCCGCGCAGAACCCGTTCGAGCGTCGAAGTATGCTCCATGGTCCGCCCCTACGCCTCGCCGCGGGCGCGTTCGCGCAGCCGCAGCCAGTTCTTGATGAAGATGTTCGAGATGAAAAAGGTGATCGCCCACAGGATGATCAGCAGCGCCGACGACCGCCCCACATTGGTGGATTGGAAAAAGTTGAGATAGGCCTCGACCTGGAACACGGTCAGCCGGTCACCGGGACCGCCCTGGGTCATGGCGTAGATGATGTCGAATTGCTGGATGGATTCCAGCAGCCGGAACAGGGTCGCTGTCAGGATATAGGGTGTCAGCATCGGCAGGGTGATGCGCCAGAATTGCTGCACCCGGGGCACGCCGTCCAGCGCCGCCGCCTCGAAGGGCTGGGTCGGCAGCGAGCGCAACCCCGCCAGGAGCAGAATCATGATGAACGGGGTGTAGACCCAGATATCGACCAGCACGACGGTAAACAGTGCCGAGCTCGGCGCCGACGCCCAGCGGAAATCCTCCACGCCGATCAGGGTCAGCAGATAGCTGAGGATCCCGAAGCCCGGATTGGTCATAAGCTTCCACATCAGCGCGGCCAGCGCCGGCGCCGTCATCAGCGGCATCAGAAGCATGATGGACACAAAATTGTTGAGCCTGGTGCGCCGTTTCAGCAGCAAGGCGATCGCCAAGCCCAGGATCAGTTCCAGGACCACGGTCAGCCCGGCATAGATCAGCGATACCTGCAGCGTGTTCCAGAATTTATCGTCGGTGAGGAAATTGAGGTAGTTCTCGCCCCAGTTCATCTTCTGCGCCCAGGGCTGGCTCAGCCGGTAGCGCTGCAGCGAGTAGTAAACGGCGGTGAAGAACGGCACCAGAATCCCGATGCAGACCAGCAGGGCGGGCAGGCTCAGCACATAGGGCAGCGCTCGGCGACTGATCCTGAACCGAGACACAGGTCTCGGACTTGCTGCCACATAGGACATGGGAATGCTCCGTTGACGCCGGGGCGCGGTGGAACCTTTGTCCAGGGCGGATCAGCCCCGGAAAAGGTCACCGTCATGCCGCTTGGGAGCCTACCGTGAAAACCGGCAGGCTCCCCGCGCTCAAGTGTGCCGCACTAGCCGAGATCGGCGTCTTTCAGCTGACGATCGACACTGGCCGCAAGCTGGTCGAGGCCTTCGTCGACCGGCACTTCGTTCGCCACCATCTTCTGGAGCGTCGACGCCCATTCGGTGGTGAGGTCGAAGAACAGCGGCTGGGCGGTGAAGTGGATCTTCGCGCCCGGGGCGGAGATATCGTGCATCTCCACATAGCCCGGATAGCTGCTGTTGAGCCGCTCGCGGAACATGTCGTCGGCCCAGACCGATTTGCGGACCGGATTGACGAAGTCCATCTGGGTGGCGCCGAACAACCCGTGCTCCGGACCGGAGGCCCATTGCAGGAAGTGCCAGGTGGCGTCCTTGTCTTTCGACGCCCGCGCCATGGCCAGGGACCAGATCCAGATGTTCGGCGTCGGTGCGCTGGCATCCGGATTGGCGGCGAACGGCGCATAGGCCAGCTTGCCGGCCATCTGGTTGTCGCCGCCATTCATGAAATAGCCCAGGATGTCGGCGTCGTAGATCATCGCCGACTTGCCCGCGCCCAGATCGGTACCGACCTGGTACCAGGTATGGGTCGCCCAATCCCGGGCGCCGCTGTCCTGGATCATCTTCACCCAGCTCCCGTGGAACTGCTTGGAGACATCGGTATTCATGGCCGCCGACAATTTGCCGTCGGCGCTGACATTGAGGTCAGTCTGGCCAAAGTTGGCATAGCCGGACAGGAAGCCCGGATGGATCGTCGCCCAGGAGCGTGAGCCCCTGACACCGATGCCGTAGATGCCGTCCTTGGTCAGCGCGGCCGCCGCATCGACCATCTCGTCGATATTGGTCGGCACCGAGACTCCGGCGGCGGCCAGCATATCCGCGTTGTAGCTCAGATTGTTCTGCTCATAACCCCATGGAATGCACCACTGCTTGGCATCCGCCGAGCCCAGCGCGCCGCCCGGCTGTCCGTTCCATGCGCAGGACGAGCGCACGCCTTCCAGCATGTCTTCCCAATCGTAGTTGGGATTGGTCTTCTCGGTATCGCCGATCCACTCGTTCAGATCCTCGATCCAGCCGGCCGGACCGTAGGTCCAGGTCATGTAGGCGCCGGTCATGAAGGCATCGTATTCCGACGAGCCGGAGGACAGCGCCGCCGTCACCTTGTCGAAATAGACATCCTCGGGGAACACGTCGTACTCGACATCCATGCCGGTCAGCGACTTGAAGTTATCGAGGTTGGCGATCATCGCATCCGTGTAGGGATGCTTGTTGAGCAGCAGCTTGACCGTCTTGCCCTGATGCTGTTTCCAGTCGAAATTGGCGGCCATCGCATTGGTGGCGCCCATATTGACCAGAATGGCGGCGGTCGAGGCCGACAGGCCCAAAGTTCCGAGGCCCTTGATCAGCCCACGGCGATCGACCTGTCCGCGTAAGAACGCACCGACGAGGTCCTTTTCCTTTTCATACATGGTTGTCTTCCTCCCGATATTCGTGACCGCCTGACGCCCGTCGGGCGTGGTGGCCTACGGCTTGGCAACGAGCGCTCGTGCCGAGCGTTCGTCAGTGATGAGACCGCTCAACAGGCGACTCTTCAACACAGACCTGATGGCACGGGTCTTCATGGTGCCGCCGGCAACGGCGACCATTCTTGAGCTTGCCAAATCCTCACGCGGCAGAGACATCGTGCGGTTCGACAAGGGGGTTTCCACGGTTTCTCCATCATCGGCAAAGAAGTGACCGAGCACTTCGCCGATACCGCCGGCCTTCTGAACATCGACAATTTCGGCCGGCTCGATCATCCCCGTCGCCACCAGCGATGCCTCCGGCTCCGAGGTGCCGATGCCGACGAATTTGAGATCGGATTTGCGGGCCAGTTCCAGGACCTCGCTGATGCCCCGCTGACCCAGCAGGATCTCGCGGTCTTTCGCCGAATTGGCAAAGAACGGGACCGGCATCACGAAGGCGCGGCCGTCGGTCCGCTCCGCCAGGCGATGGATCACGTCATGGGGGTTGGCGGAGAATTTGCGTGAGAAGCCACCCAGCAGCGATACGAAATCCGTATGGGGTGATGGCGTTCGCGGCAAATATTCGACGCAGGCCGCCAGTGTCCGGCCATGGCCGACGCCGATAAGAGGGGTGTCTCCGCGCTCGATCTCACGCCTGAGGAACTGCGCGCCGGCGATGCCGAGCGCCTTCAGCGGCAGGTCCTCGGTATCGAAATCCGGGACGACTTCGCAATAGTCGAGCCCGTACCGCTCGGAAAGCTGGATCTCCAGCGCCACGCATTCCGATACGTCGCCATCGATGAAGACCCTCACCAGGCCATCCTGGTTGGCGCGGGTGATCAGGCGATGGGCCTTAAGGCTCGACAGGCCGAGCCGTCTGGCGACCTCCGCCTGGGTCAGCCCGCCCGCATAGTGCAGCCACGCCGCCCGCGTCGCCATGCTGGCATCCCTCGCTTTGTCGATCCCGGTCGAGGCCATGAAACCGCCGCTTGATAAAAATATCGCTCGATGAAAAATTTTTCACATATGACCCCGCTAGTCAAGCGGCGCGCGAGCGAGCGGGGACGCCAACGCACTCGCTATTGAATCCGGATTAGAAAAAATGAATGGATGGAGACGGATGCGGCAAAAACAGAATGTTGCCTGACTCCCCGGAGAGCCGCGCCAATGAACCTCAGACAGTTGGAAGCCTGCCGGGCAACCATGCGCAGCGGGTCGATCACCGCCGCGGCCGAGATCCTGCATATATCGCAACCCAGCGTCAGCCGCCTTGTGTCCGGCTTGGAGATTTCCGTCGGCTTCCCGCTGTTCCTGCGCGCCGGGCGCGGCCTGACCGCCACGGTGGAAGCGCGCCGCTTCTATCAGGCCGTCGACAGCATGTTTATCGGCATCGACCGGCTGAAAGAACTCGCGAATACGATCCGAACCACCGCCGGCGGCGTGGAAATCAGGGCAGCAGCGGAGTCCCGCAGGCTTTTACCAAAGGCCCATTGCCCAGCATCACGCTCGAGCTGACCGAACACGGCGCCGGCGCATGCCTCGCCTTGATCTCTATTGCTTCGATGTCTATCGCGCGTCCGGCGCATCATGGAGTCGCGGGGCCATTCGTCGTGCCGCTCTTGGCCTGGCAACCGTCCGCGGGGGGATTGCCGCATTCTAGGACCCCGATCCCCTCCATCTCAGATCTGAGCCCCGGAAAGCGTGGATTGCTCTCAAACACCCTTGCAAAATTGATCAGCGCTTCGTCTCGCCGTCCGATCATCCGATATGCCCTGCCCCTATCCAGATATGCCTGGACAAGGCCCGGCGACAGATCGATCGCGGCGCTGTAGCTATCGATGGCCAACTCAATCTCGCCGAGTTCGAATAACGCTACGCCGCGGCGGTAGAAGGCATAGGCGAAATCCGGTGCCAGATCGATTGCGCGGTCAAGATCTTCGATGGCTGACGCATATCGACCGCTGCTGGCATGAGACTCGGCACGGTTCATGTAGGCCGCAACATAGCCCGGGTTAAGCGCGATGGCGCTGTCGAAATCCCTCGTCGCCTCTGCGAACCGCCCCATCGCCGCCCCGATCCTGCCGCGGGTGTTGTAAGCGTAGGCCTCGTGAAGCGGCGACAAATCGGCGGACTGGATCGCCTTCAGGTACAAGAAGGCTGCAAGTCGGAGATCGCCCCGATCGGAGGCACGAGCCGCCCGCCGAAGATAGTCATGGCCGATCTCGGAAAGGCTTGCCGCGTCGGGCGCGTCCACCGCGGCGACTGCGCCACTGTCCGCCGTATCGTCAACGGAGAGCTTGCTGATGTGATCATAGAGGGTGTCGGACGGGTGTCCGTCGGGCGGCAAATTATACTGAACTTGATACGAGGCGATCGCTGCCTGTGTCCTCGGGCCCAGAATGCCGTCCAGCGGTCCGACATCGAATCCGGCGCTCGCCAGCTTCTGCTGGATCAGCATTGTCAGATCACCGCCGGTCGGGACTGCCGCATTATCCAGCTCGTCACCATCGTCCAGATCAGACGGCGGCACGGGCAGTGGGACCCGACTCTCGCCATCGTCCCCGTGAACGGAAGGCACATCCTGGTCGAGCTCGGTTTCGACCTCGTCGATCATAACATCCGTCATTGACCATGTGGCGGCAACGGCGGCGAAATCATCGCGAGCCTGAAACCGGATTTCGCACCTCAAGCCGGCCGGCAACTCGAAATCCGGATTCGGCAGTTCCAGCCGGACGCCAAACGTGCCGCTGGCCGGGTCGAAGACGCGATCAACGACCGTCACCCGGGCCTGATACTGCCCATTGACCGGTGCTTGTGGCGTCACGTCCGCCACCATGCCCTCAAACACGTCCAGGTAGTTGGCAACAGGCAAAAAGACGTCCACGTGCAACGGATCGATCTCGGCGATCCGCATGATCGGCGACTGCTCGTAGGCATATTCTCCCGGAGACATGAGAAGCTCGGACACGACACCGGTCACGGGACTGCGGATCGTGTGGCGGTCAAGCCTGGATTGGGCGCGCTGGAGTTCTATCTCCGCCTCGCGCAGATCCATCTGCGCCGTTCCGACTGCAAGCTCGGCGATGTCCCGTTCCGTCTCCGCCTCGTCGTGCGCGCGTGCCGATATCACCTCACGGTCATGGAGCTCCTGCATGCGATCCATTTGCCGCTGCGTAAAGGCGAGCCTTTCGATACTGGAGTACAATTGGTCGGTGCGCGCCGCACGCAACCTGGCCAATTCGACCGACACCGCAGTGAGGTCATGGTCAAGCTGGGCAACCATGTCGCCCTGGGCGACGAAATCGCCACGTTCAACGAAAACATCCTTGATGATGCCCTCTTCGGCGCTCCCCAGATCGACAATGGAGCGGGGTTCAATGAGGCAGTCGCCCTGGAGCGTCGAACCGAAATCGGTCCGCGATTCCTGGGCGCCGCTGTCGGCACCGACGGTCAAGGCGGCCACGGCCGCCATGCACGCCACGGCGCTTCTTGACCGCATCATTCCGCCCGACCTGAGAACGCCAAAAGGGTGTCCAGTCGTTGATCGACCTTAACGAGATCACGACGCATCCTTGAATGCAATCGTTCCGCCCTGTTCTGAGCCCGATCGAATGCGATCCTGCCGGCCCATTGCCCGAGCCAACCCGGTAGCCGCGCCAACCCCGGCAAGCGTGAATTGACCAGGATTTCCAGCAAAGGATCCTCAAGCGACAGCACGGCCTGAACACTGCCAGGATCGCCTTGCCGACCGCACCGTCCGGCCAACTGCCGGTCGATGCGACCGGCATCGTGACGCTCGGAAATGATTACATGCAACCCGCCAAGTTCGCTCACTCCGTCTCCCAACACGATGTCGACGCCTCGACCGGCCATGTTGGTGGCGATCGTCACGCGGCCAATTTCACCGGCACGGGCGATGATTTCCGCTTCATGCCCGTCCTGTGCCGCGTTCAACACCACATGGGCGATCCCAGACTGCGTAAGATACTGGCTCGCGGTCTCCGATGCGCCTACGGAACGAGTCCCGATCAGCACCGACCTTCCACGCCGCTGGTGCTCCGCGGCGCATTGCGCTATCAGACGCCACTTGCTCTGGGCGGTGGCGCAAATCTGCGGCGGTGAGTACGACCGTCTGAGCGGACGATTTGTCGGCACGCGCACGACCGGCAAGCCGAACACCGTCCAGAATTCTCCGGCCGTCTCGCGCGCAGTCCCTGTCATGCCCGCCAGACGCTGGTAGCGCCGAAAGAAGCGCTGATAGGTGAGCCGCGCCAGCGGAATTTTGCGCCCGGTCGTATTGCAGCCTTCCTTGACTTCGATCAGTTGATGCAGCCCCTCGTTCCATGACCTGTCACCCATGACGCGGCCGGTATATTCATCGACTATCTGAATCTTCCCGTCAGAAACAATATAGTGCTCGTCCTTCATATACAGGTATTTGGCCGCAAGTGCCCGGCTGGCGGTCTCTTCCCGCCTCGTCCGGCCGTTCCAGATGCCGCCGAGCGGCTTTGAAACTTCATCCAATCGCCGCTTGCCATCGTCGGTCAATTCGATCCGCCGCTCGTCGGCCAGAAGCTTGAAATCGCGGCCCGCTTCCAGTTGCTGGACGAGATCCAGCGCCTGCTCCGCAATTTGCTGCTCATTACCGGGCTCGGTTTCGCCGGAGATGATCAGCGGCGTGCGCGCTTCATCGATCAACACGCTGTCGGCCTCATCGACGATCGCAAAGTGCAGGCCGCGCATGACGAGACGGCTCGTGCGCGACATCTGGCCGTTCAGGCGGTCGAGTTTCAGATGCAGGTTGCTCCACACCCGGCCGAGGACCAGCCGGTCCCTGAGATAGTCGAAGGCGATCTCTTTGTTAGTACAGTATGTTACGTCACAAAGGTAGGCAGCGCGCCGCTCCTCCGGCGCCATGCCGTGCACGACGACTCCGACGGTAAGTCCCAGCGCCCGGTAGACCGGGCCCATCAATTCCGCATCGCGCTTGGCCAAGTAGTCGTTGACTGTCACGACGTGCACCGGAATGCCGGCAAGCGCGGCGGCACTGGCCGGAAGGATGGCAGTAAGGGTTTTTCCTTCGCCGGTCTCCATCTCCGCGATCATGCCCTTCAACAGGGCAAATCCGCCGATGAGTTGAACATCGAAGGGCCGCATACCGATCACGCGTCCAGCGACCTCGCGAACCAGGGCGAAAGTCTGCGCGACAGTACCGTCCCGAAGCCCATGCCTTCGCAATTCGACCCGCAGCGCGCCTGTCAGACGGTCAAGTTCGGTCCGATCCATCGCCGTAAGCCCGGTTCGTTGGCGACCGGCCATGTCGACGATGCGAGCGAGGCGCGACAGACGGCGCTCGGGCAGCAGGGCCAGGGACAAGCCGGCAACCGACTTGCCAAACCGGTCAAACGCGGATTCAGGCCGGTCCGGCCGCTCCGCATAGATTGTTGCCGGTGGCGGTCTCGGGGCATTGGCCACGGTCGCGCGACTAGACATTGAAATGCCTCAGGAACAGCTGTCGCAGCGCCCGGTACATCTGTTCCGCCAGAGTCTCGGTACCGTGGTCGAAACGGACATATGCCCGGCCTCCGATGGTCGACACGGCAATCGGTGGATCGAACCGCAGGTCGAGTTGGAACAATGTCTCCAGGACGGTATCGCCATTCGGATCGTTCGGATCCAGCGAATACTGTCCGCCACCAGCGGTACTGAACGCCAGACTCGGCAACCGTTTGGTCGCCAACGGCGTCTCGCGGTCGACGACCGCCGTGGCGACCTGTCGGTCAAGGTCGGCGAACCGGACGTCAATCGATCGGGTTTTGTTGCGCACCAGATCGACCACGTCCTGCGAGAGCAGAACACGGACAATCGGCCTGGAAAGGTCGGCCACGTAGGCAAGCAACTCGCCCTTTTCCACGAACCGCCCCGGCAGGTCGACAGCTGCTTCGGGCAGCACGAACTGGCCGTTGCCTGGGCTCGATACCAGCAGATCGGAATTGCGTTGGACGAAAAGGGCGAATTCGGCCTCTGCGTGCTCCAACTCGTCCTCAATGATCTTCGCCTCCACCAGATCGTCGAAGTTCACCATGGCATGGCGGAGCGTCAACTCGCGTACTTGCGCCTCCAAAGCCCGAACCTGGGCGGCAAGAAACGGATCCTCCAACTGGAGGAGAGGCTGACCTTCCACGACGCTGTCACCCTGCTGTCCCAGCACCGCGGCAACGACGCCTTCGGTGCGAGCATGGATTGCGGCCGTTCCAGGCGTCCAAACAATGCCCTCGGCAACGGTCGCATGGGGAACCGGTACTAGAAACAGGACACCGCCGATGGCTGCAAGGAGGCCGGCGGTCACACCGATCGCTCGGACACGCCGCCGCCGCAGAGTCGGTCCAGCCATCAGGAACCAAATGCCCTTTGCGAGCGGCAAACCGTATGCGAGCGAGACCGTCCAGACAGCCAAAACGATACCGATGAAGAAGAACTTTGTTGCAATGAACAAGATGATGGCGGCCATGATGAAGAGCCGGTACACGAAGGCCGCCAGCCCGTAGAACACAAACCAGGCCGCCTCGCCTGGCGCGCTAACCGGCGATACGGCTTCCGGAATCCCGAACAGGTAGCGCTGAATCAAATACCCGATGTAACGGTTGGAGCGCGGTCCGAGGTTGGGAATCTCGATCAGATCGGAGAGCACGTAATAGCCGTCAAACCGCAGCAGTGGGTTTCCGTTGAACAGCAGTGTCGACGCCCCGCCAATAAGCATGACGTTGAATAGAAAGGCGCGCGGCAGTCCCGGCTCGATGTTGAGCCAGGCGAAGAGCGCCAGCGAGGCCAACAAGAGTTCGACCAAAATACCGGCCGCGCCGACCAGTGCGCGGCGCCACTTTTGGCGGAATGCTGACGAGGCCGAGGCATCGACATAGGGTACTGGCATCAATACCAGGAACATCACCCCCAGTTCGTGGACCTCGCCTCCCCAGTTCCTGACGGCGTAGCCGTGCCCCAATTCGTGCAGCGCCTTCACGATGGGGTAAGTGATGACCAACAGCAGGAGGCTTTCGGCCACCAAGACCCGGTCGGCAATATTCTCGGTCAGTGCCGGCCAGTGCGTCGCCGCCAACACAACGCCTGACCCGATTACGCCTCCAAATACCGCGATTCCGAACCAACTGAACAATGGCCGGACCAGCGGCATGGTTGCCGTCAGAAATCGCTCCGGGTCCAGCAGCGGCACACGCAGGGCCATGGGATTGAGCAGGCTCATGAGCAGCTTGCGTCGGCGCTGCTTCTCCGCCCTCTGCGTCATCTCCGTCACATCCGGTGGCACGTCGCCATGCAACAGATCGCTCTGATGCAACTGCGCCAGCAGGCGTATCGTCTCATCCTGCGTCAGCACATCGTCACCCAGGCGCCGACAACCGATGTCCCAGATCTCCTGGATCGTGCGGCACCCGTCCATAAGGCTGACGAGTAGATGGGCCGGTGGCGAAAACCGGTGGTACCGACCGGACGCCGAGTCCTGTAGCACGTACCAAAGGTGACCGCGGAATTGCTGACGGTGGATTTTCGCATGGCTGCGCAGTCGCGACTTGAGGTGAGCCACGCGATACCAGGAAGAGCTGAAGATCGACTTTTCCATGTCTCCGCACCACCTATGGCCACCAGCGCCAGACGTTGAGCCGGACCCAGTCGAGCATCCGGTGAGTCCAGATCCAGATCAGCAGGCGGCGGTCGACCTGTATTTTTGCTATGCCTTCCATGCCAGGACGCAGCCGGTCGCTGCTGCTTTGCAGCTCGGCCTCGACACGAAAGTAATTCCGGCCGTCCCGCGGCTCGGAAACCGGCGTGATCCTTTCGATCGTGTATGGCAACGGCTCGCCGGGCAGCGAGGCCATCAGGAGCGTGCCCGTCTGCCCGACTTGCACGTTCGCGATATCCGCTTCATCGACCTGGACGATCACCCGGTAGGAGTCGAGTGGAGCCAGCCTGAACAACTCCTGGCCCCGCTGGACTGCCACGCCGATCGATTGGCTGAGATCGCCGGACACCACGAGGGCGTCGTACGGCGCTGTCAGCGTGGACCGCGATATCTGTTCGTCGAGCAGGTCGATCTGCGCTTCCGCTTGATCGATCTGCGCTCGGATGATGTTGATCTCTGCGCGATCCCGCAATGCCAGCGCGCGGTTCAATTCCGAGCGTCTCTGATGGCGGGTCGCGCTCCAGCGCAGCCGCTCAAGTGTCAAGTCCCGGTCGTCGAGCGCGGCCATGGTCCCGCCGACGGCAATGGTCTCGCCGGCGCGTACGGCTTGCGATGCGATGTAGCCGTCAAATGGCGCGACGACGACTCTCTGCACCAAACCCTCGAGGTTTGCCGGCGCTGTGATCCGGTAGTCGCCCCGCACAACGGAGAACAGGCCGACCGCCAGCAGGATGAGCAAGACCGCAAGTTTTCTGCCGACATTTCCCGGACCGAGAAGCCTTTTGGTCTGTGTCCAGATGGAGTCGAGGACTTTCCAGACAATGACCCGATCGTTCTTTCGTTTGGAGTCCAGGATCGGACCAAGTACGGCGCCTACGCAGTCGCAAAGATCAACAGTGGCCTGGGTGAACTCGAATTCGCGGGGTCGCTCAAAGGTCAGCGCGCCAAGGCATCGCCCGCGGGCACTCAGCGGAATGGTCAAGATCGGCCCGGAATCGTGCGCCCGCGCCAGTTCGCCATGCGCCCGGGTAACCACATAATCGTCGTCCCGGCCTGGCGGATAGAGAATGGCGGCGTCCTGATCCACAGCCTCATCCATCGCTGCGCCAATATCGCGAATCAGGTTCATCCGCTTGCCGAACTGCGCGGCATGGGACAGTGCGACGACCTTTACGCGGCCACGACGCAGGAACCCGATGCTCACATGATCGCAGTCGAGCCGCAACGCCAGCTCGGTCGCCACAGCATTGCAGGCGGTTTGAAAGCGATCCTCATCCAAAGCGGTGGCGACGAGATCGAGTGCCGCCATCATCTGCTCGAGGAGATCCCTGTCGCCCTGCACCGTGTTGCGACGCACCATCACCTCGATCCACGAGGCACCCCACTGAAGCTGGCGCATGACCGCGCGCAGTTGGCTCGCCGGTCGCGCTTCCACGGCGACCGCAACGACGCCGTAGAGCTGTTCGTCGACCAGGAAGGGGCATGCCAGGAAACAGTCGCTCTGAGTCGAAGCCGGCTGATCGTCCGCCGCGCCCTGGACGATTCCGCGGCGCTCGGCCATGGCCAATTCGGCGGCAGCCGTCAGGCCGGGAACCTTGGCCTCCTCGTCAGGCCAATAGGCAGCTGGGGCGTACGGTCCTGTGTCCGGTTCGCCCAGGACGACGACGCCGCGCGTCGCGCCGGAAACCAGCCGGCACTGCAGCGCCAACCAGGCACGCGCGAACGCTTCGGGGGTCTCCGCGTCGTTGAACTGCTTCCACAGGACCTGATCGAGAAACGAGACTTGACCGGCGGGCCGGCGGTCCGTCAGCCGGGCGTCCGAGGTCGTGGAGGCGCCATCGCCAGGATCTTGGGTCATTGGGGCACCTTTCTTCCTCGCGATGGCCAAGCACCCATGGTCGTCCACATGACCGACCGTGGAACGCTAGCCGCCCCCCGGTCCGTCCGCGGCGCCAGAGTTCCTCCCGACAGCGAGCGTTCCGAAGCGGTCCTCATAGTCCTTCAGAACGCCGCCCAACACCATCCACAGCCGCTTCGCCGCGAGCGGGTTGAGCACAATGCGGTTGCTCAGGAGCACGCTGAATTCTTGACTGTCGGTAACGTTCCAGGTCTGGTTGGTGCCGAAGAAGAGCGCGACTTCTTCCCTCGTACTGGCTGCGTTGACGACGTTGGCGTAGGACGTCTTCATATCCGAGTCGTCCCATTTGACGGCCGGTGCCGATGTGCCGCTCGGGCCAACGCCATTGGCACCCTGCGCTTGTATTTTCTGACTGTCCGCCATGTCGACTCCCTGTCTGCTCATTGCCGCACCTGTTTCGGATCGGTCGCGGGGTGCGGCCGGCCCGGACCCTGATCAAAGCTCTTCAGCACCGCGCCTCGCCGATCGATCGGCCGAATTGCTCCCTGTCGTGCATATGTGGGCGGGATGATGATCCACTCGCCATCATCGCTCCGGCCCATTTCGCCGATGCCGAACTCCAGCCGCGGCATCGATCCCGCCTCGCCCCGAAATTCACAACCCCCCTTTGCGTCGACGGATTGCCCCCGAGCGAACCGATTCTTCATTCCCCGCCTCTCGTGCTCGTTGCCAGAGCAAAGACTACGTCAGGCCCGGATGCCGCACTCTTGATAAGAGCCGACAATTCCATCTTCCAGCGGGCAGCGGCAAGTTTAGAACCTTAGAAGAACTTCGTCACGTTTTTAACCTTAATTCAAGGCAACTTAATCTCACCCTGAGGTTAGGGCAACGCTCTCCGATGTTGCTGGATATATTTGCGGTGCCGTCCTCTTGCCTTGTCGGCTCGCAACGGAATGCCAGCTTCGTCAACCTTGCCAATTTCAGAATGTGCGGTGCCCTAAGAAGTTTTGTCGGATTGTCCCGTCGGGATATCCAATGTGCCGTAGCGCGCCTCATACTCCTTCAAGATGCCGCCCATAAGCAGCCAGAGTCGCTTCGCTGCGAACGGGTTCAGGACGATCCGGTTGCTCAAAAGGACGTTGAACTCTTTCTTGTCCGAGACGTTCCAGGTCTGGTTGGTGCCGAAAAAGAGCGTCAGCTCCTCGCGCGAACTCGCAGCGTTTACGACGTTGGCATAGGACGTCTTCATGTTGGAATCGTCCCATTTGACCGTCGGCACCGCCGCATCCCCGGCCGCGCCCACCACGTCAGGTGCCGCAGCCGTCTTGGCTTCTCCGCCTGCCATGAAATTCTCTCCCTGTGTCTGTGTCAATTGGTTGCCCGTTGCTGCTGCTCCGGGAGGTTCGCCCCTTCTGCAACCGCGTCGACGGATAGTCTACGATCTTTGAATCAACGCGGTCCATTCCATTGCGCTCGGCTCCTGTCACGCTGAGCGCGAATCCGCCCTGTCGTTCACACCCGGCAAGCGCCACGGCATTGCTGCGGGATATTGGCAGCCGCGCCGCGCGCCATCCACGCCATTTCGTCAGGCCATTACGGAGACGCGGCAAAGCCCGAGAACTGGGTGTCCCAATTGACCGGAGGGCGGCCGGCGCCAGTGGCACCGGTCGTCTTGTCGGCCGCCGGTTCGCCAGCTGTCGTCGCGTCGACAAGGATCGGATCGCCATTCTCTGGGGGCAGGCCGGCCGCCGCGACACCGCCATCGATCTGTTCCAACTGCTTCATTTCGCCAAGCTCGACGAACGCGTTCAACTCTTCATTGAACACCCGCGTCACCATTGCAGTCTGGGTTACCGCGTTGGTGGTCGGCTGGTTGCCGGGCACCGAGTTCAGGTAATCCTGGATCCAAAGCCGCGGCGGCCGGTCATCGGCCATGGGTACTCCCGGATTCGGGTCTACGTACGAGAAGTCGTCGGGACCGAACACCAGTTTGAACTGTTGGAACACGCCCAGGAGGCCGAGCGGGCCGGCCCCGGTTTCTTGCTCGACGGAGTCCGGTCCGGAGCCTCCGGACAGCTGGTCGACGCCATCGCCGCCTTCAAGTGTATCGGCGCCGCTGCCGCCGCGAATGTAGTCGTCACCGGCCCCACCCAGCAACACGTCGTCGCCCGACTCGCCGAAGATGACGTCGTTGCCGGCCTCGCCATCGATCAGGTCGCCGCCGCCGCCGCCCCGGATATTGTCGTCACCATCGCCACCCAAGAGCACGTCGAAGCCGCCTGGATCGTCGTCGTCGTCGTCGGTGCCGTCGCCGCGCAGGCGATCCTCGCCGCTGCCGCCATCCAGCAGGTCGTCCCCGGAACCGCCGATGAGATAGTCGTTACCTTCGCCGCCCAGCAACACGTCGTCGCCCGAGCCGCCTTTCAGCACGTCATCGCCCGTGCCGCCCACCAACAGGTCGTCGCCCGAGCCGCCTTTCAGCACGTCAATGCCGGGGCCGCCGATCAGCAGGGTGTCGCCGCCGCCGGCCGAGAGCTCATCGTTCCCGGCTCCGCCGTCGATCGAGGCCGGTGTCCGGACCCTCCTGTTGATTCCGACCTCGTCGTTGCCGTCGCCAACCAGGACCCGGATGCTTTCAATGCCGACCGCGTCGAACATGCGGCTTCGGCCGGGCAGGAAGTCGGCGCTCACTTTCAGCCGGTTGTTGGACCTCTTCCTGATCGAGACATCATCGGCAAGTGTCGTGCCGACGACCTGCAGTTCGCCGTCGTTCACGCCCGCGCCGGTGATGAGGCTGATCGTGCCGGCGGAGTCGGCGCCGGTGTCGTCATCGGTCAGGCTCACCACGACGTCATAGATGCCGCCGAAGACATAGGCGTGGCTGCCGGATATCGTGCCGCTGCCGCCCGTCTCGGCAATAGTCGCCGCTTCGATCGAGCCGTCGCCCCAGTCGATCATGGCACTATGCGTGTCGAGCGTGCCGATGTCGAAGAAGTTGCCGGTGAGGAAGATCGTTTCGTCCTCTCCGGCGGCACCGACGAAGTTGGCGCTGGTATCCAGGAATGTGATCTCCGGCGCCACGTTGACCACCGTCACCGTCGCCGAGGCCGTGCCGACACCGTCATCGTCATCGGTGACGGTCGCGGTGATGGTGTAGGTGTCCGGCTCGCTGCCGGGCCTGTCGTCCAGATACCGGTGGCTCGCCGTGAAGATGCCATCCGGGTTCAGCACCAGCGTCTCGGCCGGGCCGCCGTCGCCCCAGTCGATCACGCCGGTGTGGGTGTCCAGCGTACCGGCGTCGCTGAAGCTGCCGGACACCATGACCGTGCCGTCCTCGTCGATCTCGACCGGATCCAGGACCAGCGCGTCCACCACCGGCGCCACGTTGGCCACCGTCACGGCCACCGTTCCCAGCCCGAAGGTGCCGTCCTCGTCGGTCGCCGTCACCGTGATCGTCGGCATCGCCGGGCCATCGGCGAAGACGTGTTCCACCATCACCGGCGCCGACAGATCCGGATCGAGCAGCAGCTGTGCCGGCGTGCCGTCGCCCCAGTCCACCGTCAGCGCGCTCACCGTGTCGGTGCCCGGGTCGAAGAAGTCGCTCACCGTCAACGTGTAGGTCGCGCCCTCGGCCACCGCGGCCGCTCCCGAGACGGTCGCCACCGGCGCCACGTTGGCCACCGTCACGGCCACCGTTCCCAGCCCGAAGGTGCCGTCCTCGTCGGTCGCCGTCACCGTGATCGTCGGCGTCGCCGGGCCATCGGCGAAGACGTGTTCCACCATCACCGGCGCCGACAGATCGGGATCGAGCAGCAGCTGTGCCGGCGTGCCGTCGCCCCAGTCCACCGTCAGCGCGCTCACCGTGTCGGTGCCCGGGTCGAAGAAGTCGCTCACCGTCAACGTGTAGGTCGCGCCCTCGGCCACCGCGGCCGCTCCCGAGACGGTCGCCACCGGCGCCACGTTGGCCACCGTCACGGCCACCGTTCCCAGACCGAAGGTGCCGTCCTCGTCGGTCGCCGTCACCGTGATCGTCGGCGTCGCCGGGCCATCGGCGAAGACGTGTTCCACCATCACCGGCGCCGACAGATCCGGATCGAGCAGCAGCTGTGCCGGCGTGCCGTCGCCCCAATCCACCGTCAGCGCGCTCACCGTGTCGGTGCCCGGGTCGAAGAAGTCGCTCACCGTCAACGTGTAGGTCGCGCCCTCGGCCACCGCGGCCGCTCCCGAGACGGTCGCCACCGGCGCCACGTTGGCCACCGTCACGGCCACCGTTCCCAGCCCGAAGGTGCCGTCCTCGTCGGTCGCCGTCACCGTGATCGTCGGCGTCGCCGGGCCATCGGCGAAGACGTGTTCCACCATCACCGGCGCCGACAGATCCGGATCGAGCAGCAGCTGTGCCGGCGTGCCGTCGCCCCAATCCACCGTCAGCGCGCTCACCGTGTCGGTGCCCGGGTCGAAGAAGTCGCTCACCGTCAACGTGTAGGTCGCGCCCTCGGCCACCGCGGCCGCTCCCGAGACGGTCGCCACCGGCGCCACGTTGGCCACCAGCACAGTGGCGGTCTCTGTATCGAACAGGCCCTCGGCATCCGTCAACGTGGCGTTGATCGTGTAGGAGTTCGCCCCGTCGGCGTAGGTATGGGTCGGCATGACCATGCGGTCGCCAAACTGGACATCGATCGTCTCCAGGTCGGTGCCGTCGCCCCAATCGATATTGACGGTGTGAATGTCGTCGGCGTCCGGGTCCTCGAAGACCAGATTGAGGGTTACCTCGCTGCCCTCGTCGATCGTGCCCGGTTCCACCTGCAGAATGTTGATGACGGGCGGCAGGTTGCCGAGAAGGAACACGGTCGCTTCATTGGACTCGGCGAAGCCGTCATTGAGTCTGTAGGTGAAGCTGTCGATATCGTTGAAGTCGACATTCGCCGAATAGGTGAAGGAGCCGTCCGGATTGAGCGCGAGCGTGCCATTCCCCGGCGCGGTGACCAGCACGACCGTGAACGTATCGCCATCCGGGTCGACATCGTTCTCGCCGACCCCCGGCGGATCGATCGCGAAGGTCCCGTCCGGGTCCAGGCGGTATTCGTCGTCCACCGCCACCGGAGCATTGTTCGCGAAGGCGGCGATCTGATCGCGCTTGATCGGATCGGCCAGGGTCCCGGCGATCGCAATGTCGACCGCATCCGCGTTGCTGGCGATGAAGGCCTCGCGGGCGGCGTTCTCGGCGGCCCCGGCGGCTTCGTCCGGGCCGTCCCCGTCGAAGGCGTTGGCCAGCGCGAGCGTATCGTCGATACCGGCCGGCAGACCAACGCTCGGATCCTCGATCACCGCCCGGATGATGCCGGACAGCGTGCGAACCAGCTGCGGCACCGTCTGGTCGTTCGCCAACGCAGTCTCGAACGCGGCGATCTCGTCGGTATCGACCACGCCGTCGTCATTGGCGTCGGCCACCGCATGGGCGGCCGTGGAGACGTTCGTCACCTTCAGGTCGGGCAATTCGTCGAAGGTCAGCCCGCCATCCGGGCCGGCGAGCTGGTCCAGCTCCACGACGGTCCGGGTCAGCGATACAAGCAGGATATCGTCGCGCTCGGCCTCGATCACCAGCCGCTCGTCCGGCGAACCGGCGAGCACCGCGTCGAACGGGATCCTGAGCGAGAACGCGCCGTTCTGGTCGGTAATCACCGGCCCGGCGATTATGTCGCCGCCGAGCCTGACCACCACGCTGGCGCCGGCGATCGGGCCGTCGCTGACGATTCCGTCCAACGACAGCACGCGATTGACCGTCAGGCTCACCGTGACCGGATCGGACCGGCCGCCCTTTTCGGTGAAGGCCAGGTAGGTGAATGCGTCCGTGCCGCTGAAGCCCGGCTCCGGCGTGTAGCTGAAGCTGCCGTCGCCGTTGAGCAGCAGGGTCCCGTTGCCCACACCGTCCACCAGTTCCGCCTGCAACGGCACGCCGCCGGGATCGCTGTCGTTGCCGAGCACGCCCGCCGCGACCGCGACGTCGAGCCTCGTGTCCTGGTCCACATCGAAACTGTCGGGCAGGACGACCGGCGGTAGCGGGACATTGCCGAAATTGACGCCCTGGGCAATCACGCTGACATCCGTGAATTCGACTAGTCGCGTCCCGTCACCGGTGGAGGGGATCGTCCCGGGCCTCGGGATCTCGACCACGGTGTGAGTGACATTCGCGATTACGTCCTGCCCGGTGGCCGTCTGTGTTCCGGCAAGACCGAGGGCGCCTGGGGCTTCTATGCTCGAAGAAGTTTGACTGACTAGCGTAATGCCATAGAAGCTGGTGACCGTCGTAATCGTGGTATCCGTCCTCTGCATGGCGTCTATCTGCAGCGACGCCGCAGTGCCCGTGGAGGACGTCGCGAAGGTGAGTCGATTCCCGTCCACGCCCGCCGTGACCAGATTGGCGAGCGACGTATCGCCAAAGATCACATTGAGATCACCGGCGAGATGGGCGACCGTCGGGTTGTCGCCCGTGATGCTTGGGTCCAACTCGATGGTGATCTCCGGCGCGCTATCGATCGTGAAAGTCAGGAACGCCGTCCGTGTGATTACGCTCGTGCTGGTTTGTCGAATTCCCGCGAAAGAAAACTGGGAGCTCAATGTTTCATTGAAGATGCCGCCGTTCGCGCCCGTCGTGTTGACAGCCACCAGCTCGGCGGGTTCCAGATCTGCCACCGGCCCCGGCAAAGCGGCGAAGACGTACTCGCCGTTGACGTCGGTGTAGACGATCGTCTCGCTGGTATCGCGAATTTCATCACCGTTATCGTCCAGGAAGATCCCGACCCCGCCGATACCCGGCTCTCCGGTCCCCTGGATGCCGTCCTGGTTGATGTCCAGGAACTTGGTGCCGTAGATCGCCGTGGCGCCGGCGGTGACGTCGAAGGTCACCGAGTCGCTGCGGCCGAGCGGGTCGTGCGGGAAACTCGGGCCGTCCTGCGCCGTGACCGTGAAGCGTAGCGTGCCGGCGAAGTCGGGAACGATGGTGTAGGTCAACAGCGACTGGGTGTCGCTGACTCGGGTGACGCTTAGCTGCTCGACGTTGTCCGGATCGTTGCTGACGGCCGTGAAGGTGATCGGATGGCCGTCCGGGTCGGTGGCGGTCAGGTCGATCGTCCCGGCGAAGCCCGTCTGTGGCCCGATGGCGTCGATGACCGGCGCCTGGTTCGGGTCGTAAGGTGACCGTGAATCGGGTCGGCGCCGGAGCGAAGACCTGGGACAGGCTGACCGGTGCCGAGGGGCCGTTCAGATACAGCGCTTCGCCATCCGCGAGCGCCATGGTCCCGGCGGCGAAGTCGCTGCCCGCGAAATTGAAGAACTGCGCGTCCTCCGCGATCAGCGTCGCGTAGACCTGGAAGTCGCCCAGCCGCGCCAGGATTTCGTCGCCGCCGCCGCCGAAATCCGGGTCGTTCGCGAAACCGCCGATCAGGAGCGGATTCAGGAAATCCGCCGCGCCGATGCCGAGTTGCGGATTGTCGATGCCATCATCGGTCAGGTTGACCATGAGCAGCAGATCGAAGCCGTCGAAATCCTGGTCGAAGCCGCTGGGGCCGATATCGCTGCGGATCAGGGCCGCGGACGCGCCGTCCGCCTGCGCGAAGAATTCGTCGGACAGCAGGACCCGCGCGTCGAGCCCGGTCAGCCCGAACACTTCCGCACCGCCCTCGAGGCCCGGGATATAGGGCGTCTCCAATCCGCCGAAGTCGAAGGCGTTCGCCGCGCGCGTGCCGTCGAAGCTTTCGGCCAGGGCGGTGATGACGGAACCGCCCAGGGTAAGGGGCGTGTTGCTGCCGAGCAGGAAGCGGCCCAGTCCGCCCGGATCCGCCCCCGTACCACCGGACGTATCCACGGTGATCGGGCCGGCCTCCAAGACGGAGCCGATGAGTTTGACCGTGCCGCCGGCGCCGCCGGCGCCATCGCCGCCGCCGCCGCCGGACCGGCCATCGCCGCCGGTCCCGCCGGTACCACCATTGCCGCCGCGTCCGGCGCGCGTCCCACCGGAACTACCGGAGGATCCGCCGCTGCCGCCGGCACCATTTGAGATACCCTGGCCGCCATTGCCTGCTTGGCCGTCGCCGCCCGACGCCAGATAGCGCGACTCGCCGATCGCAAACCGGCCGAGGGCAATGATCTCGAAGGCGCCGCCACCGGCCCCGCCGACACCACCCGAGCCACCGGCACCGCCGACGCCACCGCTGCCGCCGCGGCCGCCGGTGCCGCCTCGACCGCCGGTCCCGCCGTTGCTGAAGAAGCCCGCGCTACCGCCGCCGCCGCCGCCGCCGCCGCCGCCGCCACTGCCACCAGAGCCGCCTGCCGCGCCACCGGAAATCGCCGGTCCCGCCACCGGATTCACACCGCCGAGGCCGTCGTCGCCGCTTGTCCCGGCGGTGCCGCTAGCTCCTGGATTGCTGAACCCTGAACTCCCGGTACCGCCGCCGGCACTGCCGCCGCCGCCGCCGCCTCTGCGCGGGCCGCCGGACCCACCGCTGACGCTGCTACCGGCGCCCGCACCGTCGGCGTTATTGAAGGCGTCGGTCAGGCCATCGCCACCCGCCTGGCCGCCCTGACCCGTTCCGCCGGTAAATCCTGCACTACTGGTACCGCCCGTGCTGCCGCCCCTCGGCCCGGAGCCCAAGAACGCCCCGCCGCGCCCGCCGCTGCCGCCGCCGGCACCGAAGCCGCCGGAACCGCCGGAGCCGCCGGAACCGCCGGAGCCGGCCGCACCGACGCTGCCGCCACCGGATCCGGCGTTGGCGCCGACCGCCGACGCGTCGAAGGTCGCGCCCTCGGTGACGCTCACATCGTTGCCGACGACGATGGATACGGCGTTCGAGCCGACGATCGAGATATGATCCGGCCCGATATCGAGGTCGCCGGCCACGTAGAATGTGGCGAGACCGTTCACGATTTCGGCGGTGAAGGGCGATCCATAGAAGGTCGCCGCGTCGTCGTCGTCGCCGACGATCGTCAGGGAATCGCTGTTGATGGTGACGGTGCGCGCGGTCTCCTGGCCGCTGACCTGCGTGGCCTCGGGCAGGTAGAACTCATGCGCGCGGTTGTCGAGCGGGTTGTTCTCGAGCCGCAGGGTTTCGAGGATCGGGAAGGTCGGGGCGATGTTGCGCAGGCGCAGGCCGTCGGCCGCGAAGATCCCGGTCAAGGCATCCGTGACCGAGATCGAGATCTCGTCGGACCCCTCGGGCAGCGTCACCTCGCCGAGGAGCTGCCAGGGGCGGCCGCCCTCGACGGCGCCCTCCGGCGCGACGCTCTGATCGACGGCGGCCAGCAGGCCCGGCGAAGTCAGGTACAGCACCTCGCCATTGGCGAGATCGTCGGCGCCGCCCAGAAGGTCGATATCGTCCAGGGTGTCGAACAGGCCGTCCGCGCCGGCGGCCGTTCCCGCCATCGACAGGAAGCCGATGTCTTCCGGAACGAGGAGGGCAAAGACTTCGAACGCGCCCAGCGCCGATAAATCCGCGCCGGTGCCGAAGGTTCGCAGGGCCGTCAGCTCGGCGAACTGGCCTACGCGCAGTAGCGGATCCGCGAGCGCCTGGGGCTTGAGGTTCGCAACGAGCACCAAATCGTGATCGACATAGTCGGCGCCGAACCCGAAGACCTCGGGCCCGCGATCGACCCGGATCAGGGCGGCGCGCGCGCTGTCCGGGGCGTCGAGGAAGACCTGTTCGCTGAGCAGTGCGTGCGCCACATCGCCGGCCCCGGCGCCGAACAACGCCAAGTCGATGAGGCCGAACGGCGCCGCCCCGTTCGACAGATCGGGCATATACGGAGTCGGGTCGGAGCCCTGCGCCAGGAACGGATTGTCCGCCCGTGGGCCGGCGAAGATCTCCGGGTCCTGCGTCGCCAGGGATGACCCTTGACCCAACGCGACGGCGGTGTTGCTGCCGAGCAGCAGGCGCCCGTCCTGTCCGGAGGCGGCCTGGTCGCCGAGCCCATTTTCGCCGCCGGCGCCGCCAGCCGCCTCGACGAGAAGGTCTCCCGCCGTCATGACGGAGCCGAACAGCTTGATGGTGCCGCCGGCGCCACCCGCGCCGCCGCCGCCGGCACTGCCGTCACGGCCATCGCCGCCGTCGCCGCCGCGGCCACCAAAGCCTCCGCGGCCGCCGGTGAAGCCGCCATTACTGCGGCCGCTATTGGTCGCTGCCAATCCGCCCGTGCCATCGCTCGCACCGCCGCCCGCCGCGTCGCCGTCGCTGCCGGCACTACCCTCCGCGCGGAACGTGGAGTTGCCGACTACCAGCCGGCCCAACGCAACGATCTCCATCGCGCCGGCGCCAAAGCCACCGTCGCCGCCTGCCGCCCCGGCACTGCCAGCGCCGCCGGTCCCGCCGAGGCCACCCTGACCGCCCCTGCCGCCGCTGCTGAACGTCCCGCCGCCGCCGCCGCCGCCGCCGCTGCCGCCACCACCGGAGCGCGCCGCCGCCGCCGCCGCCGCCGCCGGCGCCCGAGCCGCCGGCGCCGCCGGCGCTGATCTGTGTCGGATCGTCGGGATTGCCGAGGTTGGCGCCGCCACCGCCGCTGCCGCCGACGCCACCGAAGTCACCGGAACCGCCCAGCCCACCCGTCTGGCCCGACCTTCCGCTGCCACCGCCAAAGCCGCCGCCGCGCCGCCGCCGCCGCGCTACGGCGACCGGCGGCCGTGCCGCCATCGCCGCCGTCGCCGGCGATACCGCCGGCACCGCCGCCGTCGGGTTGTTGAAGCCTTCGAGTCCGCGGTCGCCCGCAATCCCGTCGCCGCCGTCGTTGCCTTGCTGGCCGGCTCCGCCCGTGCCGCCTCGACCGCCGCTGGAGCCCTGCTGTGGTATGGCACCCAGGAAACCGCCGAAGCCACCGGAACGACCGCCGCCGCCGCCGCCGCCGGGGCTGCCGCCCTGTGCAGCGCCGCCGCCGGGAGGGCCACCATCGCCCGCCGAGCCCGGGTTGCCGCCACCCGGCCCGGCCGCCGAATCCGTGCCGAGACATCGAACACCGATTCGGATCGATGAAGACGTCGTTGCTGACCTGAATCGACAAGGCCCTGGAGCCGACGACCCGGATCGTATCGGCGGGGATCTGCAAATTGCCGTCGATCGATAGGATCGCGAAGGAGCCAAACTCTTCGAATGTGAAGCCGCGCCATAGAAGGTGTCCGCGCTGGCGTCGTCGTCGACGATCGTCAGGTGTCAGTGTCGATGGTGACCATGCGGCCGCCGGCCATCGGATTGGGGGCCTGCGGCCCGGTCAGGCCGTCGGCGAACGGGTTGTCGATCGCCTCGATCGGACTGCCCGCCTCGAAGCTGTAGAACACGGAGGTGCTGTGGCTGTCGTCCTCGGGCCATGTCACCAGCACCTCGTAAGTGCCGGGCTCGAGGTCTTCGAACGTCCAGCTCGATTCGAAGAGGTCGCTATCGCCCTCGACCTGCCGGAAGCGATAATCCTGCTCGAACGCCGTCGCCACCGGCGAGACATTGCCCAGGAACCCGGCGCCGTCCTCGCGGTAGCCCGGCTCGCCATCGTCGATCACGCGCTGGCCGAACAGGGCCGCGACGTCGCTGATGGCGTTGTTGCGAAGGTCGAGGAGTTCCAGGTCCTTCAGCCCGGCCAGCGGCGAGACGTCCTCGATGGCGTTGCGGGTCAGGCTCAGGACCCGGAGATTGTCGAGTCCGGCGAGACCCGAGATGTCCGTCAGGTTCGTCGGGCTTGGCGGGGGTCCGACGACAAGCTGCTGACGGCCCTGACCGGCGATCCGGTAGTCGAGATCGATGCCGGCATACCCGCCATTCTCGAAGAACAGCACCTCGATGGCGTGTTGGCCGACCGGCAGCGTGAAGGTCGTCACTCTCGTGACGAATGGGTGCAGACCGTCATTGTTGAGAACGAAGTCGAACTGGCCGTCGCCGTCCGTGTCGATGGAGAGACGGCTGCCGTCGTCGCTGCCGAGGAAGAAGGTGACATCGAGATCGGTGGCGTCCTGGCGGTCACATTGATCGAGCCGGTCCACCGGGCGGCGAACCGGTCGCTCTGCCGGCCCGGCTCAAAGGGCCCCGAGCCGTTCGCCTGAAACACCTGGCTGTCCGTGCGCTTGATATTGGCATCGGCGAGCGTCAGGCTGTCGAATCCAACCGCGGCGATGCTGCCGAGCCCCCTGTTGAATTCGAAGATTTCCGTCAGCAGCCCGTCCTCGGTGATGGTGACCGAGGATGGCTGGGTCGAGGTGGTGGAATCGATGCTCAGGAACTCGAGCCCGGTCAGCTCGGCGATGCCGACCCGGCCGCCGTCGATGCCGAAGAAGGGCGACGGATCGAGGATCGGGTTGCCGTCCAGGCTGAGATGGCGAAGCGTGGTCAGCTCGCCGATTCCCTCGATCGGGCTCGGGATCGGGTCGCCGTTCTCGTCGATGATCCCCGGCCGGACATCGGTGATCCCGGCATTGAAGTCGAGGCTCAGGCTGTCCAGGTTCAGCGCGCCGACCACCTCGCCGCTATCCGCGCGTTGGGGCACGATCGGCAACAGGTCGGTGACATCGTTGTTGGACAGGCTGAGCGATATCAGGTTGGTCGCAAATTCGAGACCGACCAGGCTTTCGATCCCAAGACCCGAGAGCTCGAGCCGCTGGAGGACCACCATGTCGGAGGCGAAGATCGGTTCGTGGGTCAGCGGTTCGCCAAGATAAGATTCGGTGAGCGGCAGGCCAAGCTGCCGCGCCACCGCGCCAAGCAACGCGGGATCGTCGAACACGACGATTGGATCGGGCTGGAGGCGCGACCGGTCGCTCGCCTCGGCGACCGGGACGGCGGTCGGCTCTTTATTCTCCTTTTCCTGCAAGGACAGGTCCCGGATCTCGATCGCCTCGCCGACGAAGGAGTCCACTCCGCTGCCGCCGCGCAGGCGGTCGACATCGTCGTTGCCGATCAGGATGTCGGCCCCTTCGCCGCCATCGATCACGTCACGGTCGGGCTGGGTATCGCTCTCATGGGTCACGCCGGCGATCGGCGCTCGTATGCTGATCTCGAACGGCAGATCGCCGCTCTGCGTCGGGTCCGGATTGTAGACCTTGAGGAAGTAGGTCCCGGCCTGGAGCGCCCGCATCGAGAGGATCGATCGCGCTTCCTGCAGCATGACGCCGCGCGCGTCGAACAGATCCGCGACCACGCCGACCTGACCGTGTCCACCGCCAGCCGCGCGCCGGCACGGCCATCTGCCGTCGGCTGCAGAATGCTGAGCAGCGGGTTGTCCTGCGCGAGCGGGTTCTCCAGCCGGATCGTCATCCGTGACGCGCCGCTGTCCAGCACGCCCTGAATTGCCGCCGTCAGGTCGATCGCGATCTCCGTATGGTTGACGGCAATGTCCAACACCACGGTCAAGGCCGGGTCGGCTCCGCCGTCGGCCTCGGTGACCGTGCCGTCGCCTTCCCCGGCCGCGACGATCAGGTTGTACATCCCCGGCGCCGCGGCCGCGACCAGGGGCAGCGTCAGCAGAATGTTGCCCAACGCCGCCGGATCGTCGGCCAGGGCGAGCAGGCTGTTGAGGTCGAACTCTAAGATCGCGGCCAGATCGTCGGTGCCGCCGAATTGGATGACCCGGCGCTCTTCGCCGTCGACCAGCAGCGTGGCGTCGGGGACCGGTCCGGAGATGCCGCCCGGCTCCAGGCTTGCCTGATCTGTGGCCGGAATGTCGAAGGCGCCGGCGCCGGCGTCGGGGCTCAGGCGGATGAGGTTGTTGCCGCGGCCATCGCCCAAAGTGGTGAAGCCGTACCATTTGGCGTCATCATTCGGCCGAGGACCAAGCCCGTGCGGATGAAGGCCGGCCGGTGCCGCGATCGACCAACGCCGGCCCGGCGCCGGTGATATCCCGATTGGTCAGCGGCTCGAAGACCTCGGGGATCTCACCCGGGCGGGCCTCGCCCTCGATCACATAGAGCTTGCCGGCCATGGGCCTGAAGCCCGGTGTCGCGGGCGTCGGCCTGGGCGGCGCCGATCAGCAGATCGTCGATGCGGTCGTTGTTGAGGTCGAGGCCCGGCGTCGTCGGCAGGGTGCCGAACAGGTTGCCCTCGGCCTCGCCGGCCAGGAAGACGTCGCCGTCGATGACGACATCCGCGCCGGACAGTGACAGCGGCCCGAACGCGCGCCGATGTCGAAGAAGACGTAGACCTGGCCGCGCTCGCTGCTGTCGATGACCTGGGCCGCTCGAGGATGTCAGCACCTCGCTGGTGAGGCCGATGGCCAGATCGGCATTCCCGTCGAAGTCGAAATCGCCCGCCGTCGCTTGTGGCGTTCCCTCCAGCACCGTGCCGAAGGAGAGGTCCTGCGTCGCTTCGCGGGATATGACGGTTTTGGCGACCATCCATGGCGGTGCGTTGGAGTCGTCGGCCGGCCGCGCGATCACCGGCGCCTCGACGTCGCCGGCGAATTCGGTCGAGCCCTCGATGATGAACAGCGCGCCGGCCGCAGGCCACCCACTTCCGCCGTACTGCCGAACGCGATCTCGTCGAAACCGTCGCGGTTGAGGTCACCGATTTCGGCCAGCGAACCGCCCAGCGCGAAGTCCTCCCAGATCGCCTGACTGCCGCTGTTCAGATCGAACGGGCTGCCATGGCCTCCGGGCACGAGGTAGACGCGGCCGGCATCCGGAAGGCCGGCAACGCTGGGACCCGTGAACTTGAGGAAGCCGCTGTCGGCAAACAGAATGTCGTCGCGGCCGTCACCGTCGACGTCGCCCACGACCCGCGCGATGACCCGCGCGATGACGTCGTTCTCGGTACTCAGCTCCGAGGCATCGACCGTGAAGCCCGGCAGCAGGTCGTCGGCCAGCGCTTCGCGGCCGCCCGAATCGTCGTTGAGCGTGATGGCGACGGCGTATTCCGGGGCGGGCAGGATCGAGCCCACCGAGTCGTTTCGATCGGCGACGTTCGCGCCCGAATAGATCAGCCCGATGAGATTGTCAGGCGCCGGCGCGAAAGGAGCGGCCACGGGCCGGTTCATGGCGACCAGGATGTCGGCCTGGTCGTCGCCGTCCCAGTTGAGCACGTGCAGGCTGGCGACGTCCTGAGCGAACTCCGCCATGCCCGTCTGGATCTGGTAGATATGCCGGCCGGTGAGCCCGGCCGTTTGGGCCTCCAGCATGCCCTGCAGGCCCGCGGCGTCGACCAGGCGCGGGAATTGCGGACGCCCGGCAAACACCGTGATCATGCTGGTGTCGGCGGCGTCATCGCCACTGATGAATGCCAAATCAGCAAAGCCGTCGCCGTCGATATCGCCCATGCGCTCGGCGGGCCGGCCGCCAATGCCGGTGAGGTCGGTCAGATCGAACACGATCTCGGCGGCCTCGGCCACGTTCTCGATGCCGGTAATGTCGACCGGGCCATAGAGAACGTAGGCGCGTTCTTCGCCCACCAGCATGAAGTCGGCGGCGCCGTCACCGTTGATGTCGCCGACCTCCAGGGCGCGGCTCAACATCTCGTCGATCTCGCCGCCCTCGAAGGCGAACGCGTCCTTGATCAGCGGACCGGTGTCGAGCAGGCTGATGCCCGACGCGCCCGACGCGCCCTGGGCCACCGGCAACGGGGTCGCCGGCTGATAGATGTATGGCGCGGCTTCGAGCCCGCCCGCGCCGGGACCGCCACCCGCCGGCGAGACCGCGGCCAGCCCCTGCCCGAAATACGCCAGGGCGCGGCTGCCCAGGGTCTCGGCCGTCAGCAGGCCGGCATTCTGTTCCTCGACCTCCATGGCATCGGCCAGCAGCACACCGGCCGGCGCCACGTTGATGGCCTCGACAGCGTCGAGATTGAGACCGCTCGTGCCCGGCTCGCCGGCATCCGCCGTGCCCGCGATGCGGATGAACCGGACCGCATCGAGTCCGCTGCCCTCCAGGCTGTAGCCGCGGACCGCCTGCTCGGCCTCTCCTTCGAAGCTGAGTCCCACCGCATCGAGTTCATCGACGGGCGAAGAGCTCCAGTCGGCCATCGGCCGTCGCCCGCGCCTGCACGAGTCCGTCCAGCGTCGCCGCACCGGCGGCTATCGTATCCGTCCGCGCGAAGGCCGTGTTCAGATCCTCGACCAGACCGGCCAGCGCGCCGTTGTCCGCCATTTCCGCGGCGGTCAGCAGGATTGCGTGGTCGATGTCGTTGACGCTGATCGTGAAGATGGTGTCGTCGGCGAACGCGAAACCGGCGGCCGAGTCGTCGGCGGTCACCACGGAGGGCACGAAGATCGATTCCTCCGTGCCGTCGAAACCCAGCTCCGCGGCCGCGCCGTTCACTTCGATCGTATCGGTCGGATCGACGGCGGCGAGCTCGATCCGGCCGTCGGCGCCGAGCCGCGCCGTGACCACATCGTGGAATAAGAAATGCTGGGCGATGGCGAAGTTTAGATCGTCGACCAGATCCTGAGCGGTCGCGTTGGCGCCGCCGCCGCCGGTGGCCTCGTCGCTATTGGTACCGTCGGTGTTGGCCGCCAGCAGTACAAAGCTCCCGGTGATGGGCCCCGCGTGGAGGAGCAGCGCAGTGTCGGCGCTCAGGATGAACGCGGAAGTGCCGGTCGGGTTGGGCGCCGTGTCGGCCGTCACCGTCGAGGGAGTGAAGGAGGACGTCTCGGGGCCGTCGAAGCCGAGCTCTCTCGCCGGATCGCCAGGGTCGGTGGTCGTGAAACTGACCGTGATATCGTCGGTGAGGTTGGCCGCGCCCACGGCAACCAGCTCGATGACGCCGCCCGCGCCTTCCCGCGCTTCCAGGATCCCGCTCAGTTCGAGCGTCTCGGCGATCGCGAAATTCACGTCCGCGACCAGATCCTGGGTGCTCGCATTGGCGGCGCCACCGCCGGTGGCGTCGTCGATGTTGGTGCCGTCGGTGTTGGCTGCCAGCAGCGTGATCTCGGCGGAGATACCGTTGACGGCGATGTTCAGCGCGGCGTCGCCGGACAGCGCGAACGCTGTGGGAACGGCGCTCGCGGTCAGAGTCGACGGTACGAAGGACGACATCTGGCCCGAGGTGAAGCCAAACTCGGCGGCGGCACCTTCGAGATTCACCGCGATGGCGTCACTCTGATTGACCGCAAACAGTTCGATTATGCCGCCGGCCTCCCGCGCCTCGACCAGCCCGATCAGGGTCGTCGCCGAGATCGCGGCGTTAAGATCGGCGATCAGATCCGCCAGGCTCGCATTGACCGGATCGCCGTTCGAGCCGTCGGTGTTCGCCCGCGGCACCGTGATGTCGGCGTTGATCGTCCCGACCGTGATCGACAGGGTGGCGTCGCCGCTCAGGATGAATCCGGTGGTCCCGGTGCCGGCGGGTTCGCTGGCGGCGGCGAGAACCGAAGGCCCGGTCCCGTCGGATACCTGGCCGGAGGTGAAGCCGAATTGCGCCGCCGGGTTTACCGCGAGCTGGGGCTCCTCGCTGGCCTTGACGCTGACATAGGTGAGCCCGTCGGCGCTCACCTGAACGTCGACGAGGGTGAACGGATCGACGCTCGCTGCGGGGTCGTTCGAGCCCGGGGCATGCACTAGGAAGTCCGGCCCCGTGCCCGCGCCGGCGACGACCAGCACGCCTTCGAAATCATAGGTGACGGTGGCCGTGCCGAGGCTGGCGAAGTTGCCGTCCGGGAGGCCGAGGAGATCGGCATCCGGCGAGCCGGTGGTGTTTTCGGCGAGCGTGTCGGCGACCGGCGCCAGGCCCGTCTCCGGCAGTAAGGTGACACGAATGGTCCCGTCGTTATCCGGTTGGATGGCGGTGAAGTACACGAACGGGGTGGCGCCATCCGGCACGTCGCCCTGATCGACGAGCACGACGGACTGGCCGCTGCCTCTAATCTCGTAACGCGCCTGGCGCGCCAGTTCGATGCCAAGGCCGCTGGTGTCGGGTAGGGCGACCCGCACGTTGTAGACGCGATCGGGATCCAGGGGATCCGGGTCCCCGAACAGCCACTCGAATGAGAGGCCGTCTTGACGCGCCTCGGCGACCAGCAGGCTGCTGTTGATGCCGGCGCCGGAGATCTCGGTCCAGGCGCCCGCCGGCAGATCGACCGTCAGCGGCAGACCGGTCTCATCAACGTCTCCGTCATCGATCCGCCGGATGTCCTGGCTGTTCCCGATGAAGCCGACGCCGGCGAAGGATAGCGGGCGCGGCGCCTCGTTGAGCGTCTTGCCCGGTCCGGTCTGGAAGAACAGCGCCCGGTCGGGCTCGAAGACCAGATCGGGAACCGTGAAGGCGCCAGCATCCGTGACATCGCCGCCGAAATAGACCTGCAGCACCTGATGATAGACCTGCGCATCCGTGCTCAGCCGCGCCTCGACCACTCCGACGAGGCCTTCGGTCTTCCCGATCGCGAAGTTCAGGTCGCTGACGAGGTCGAGCAGGCCATTGTTGGCGTCGCCGCCGCCCAGCAACGGATCGAATTCGGTCCCGTCGGTGTTGCGACTTTCAAGAGTAACACTATGCGGCACGCCGTTGACGAGAACCGTGAATACCGCGTCACCGGAGAGCACCGTGGTGTGGCCACCGCGGCCGCTCGGTAAATCGGCGGCAGTGACGGTCGCCGCCGCCGGGACCGGGCCGTCCTGGAAGCCGAGTTCCGCCGACGGCTGGTCCGGCGCCAGAAGCTGCACCGCGATCCGGTCGGTGCCGTTGACGGCGAACAATTCCAGGCGCGCATTGTCGGCGAGATCGAGCGTCGAGGCCGGTTCGAAGACGGCCGCCGCCAAATCATCGAACCCGTCGCGATCGATGTCGCCGACCCCTTGCATGGCGGCGATTTCGAGGCGCCTGGCGACCGCCTCGAGGGAACCGCTCGCGAGCCGATCGCCGAGGACCAGGAAGGTCGACCGGCGCCCGGCCAGCGCTTCGTCGGTGAAGAGATCCGCACCCTCGGCAGTGACCAGCAGATCCGGCAGCCCGCCATCGACATTGCCGGCCGGCCGCACGACAAAGCCGCCGAGGTCATGCGCGGCGGAGAGCTTCACGACGCCAATCACATCGTCGACGAATGTGATTGGATCGGTTACCGGCCCCACGACGAAATTGCCGGGCACGACGAAGACGTCGCCAAGCGGGGCGTTGATGACGGCCCAGTCGGACAGCCCGTCGCGAAGGACGTCGCCGACGCCGGCGATGCTGGGCGCCGGCTGGAAGGCCGGGCTGTCGATCCGAATCGGCTTGCCGAGCGTTTCGCCGGCGTCGTTGGTGAGCGTACCGACGCTGCCGAGCGTGCCGTCGAAGCCATTGGTCGAGAGGTCCTTGACAATGTCGCCGCCGGCCTCGTCGAAGCGGTAGTAAGCGATGAGCCGGTCATCCCGACGGATCGACCGTCCTGCCCGCGGAACGCCTCGATCTCCTCCGGCGTGCGCAGGCCGTCCCAGAACCGCAGCTCGTCGAGGTCGGCCTGCAGGCGCTGGATTTTTTGTATCGATCCACGGAAGGCATCCTGCTCCTGTCCGAGCAGGAGGCCGCCGGGATCGACCGCCAGGGCGGCCAGGTTGCCCTGCGTCGTCGCGACACGGGTTCCGTCTACTTCGACACCATTCAAGGAACAGTCGGACGTCGTTCGCGCCCTGGTCGCGCAGGATCGTGAAGTCGTGGCGCGCGCCATCGTCAAGATCGCCGACGCCGAACTCAAAAGTACCCTGACTGTTGTTATTGCTGATGCTGAGCGTCGTGCCGTCCGCAAGGAAGATGACAAGGAACTCGTTGAACCGCAGCCCATTCGCCGCGGACAGAACAGTCTGATTGGCCAGGTTCGTCGTGGTCCCGCAGCGAGAACTCAAAGGTGAAGTCCTTGAGGCCGTTGAGTACGTCGGCCAGCAGTTCCACCACGTCGTTGTCAAAACGCAGCCGCCTGGTTCGGACGCAGCGCTATAATGTCGTCGGCCTGCAGAACAGGCGTCTTGGCAACGCTGACATCGTCCAGGAACCAGCCGTCGAATTCGCCGGAACTGGCCTCTGCAGTGCTTTCGTAAACGAACTGCAGGGTGAGGTCGTTGCGGCCGAGGAAGTCGCTCAGGTCGATCTCAACGCTCTGCCAGGTATCGGCGCCATCCAGGAGCACCACCCCGGCCTCGCCGGCCCGACTGCTCGCCAGTACCACCACCTCGGCGCCAGTAGCGTCCGTGAGGAGGACCCTTGCGGTGTCCGTGGCAGCCCGGCCGCCGGTCCCGAGGAAATAGTTGAACGACAGCCGCGCCTGGGAGGAACCGGTCAGGTCGAGCGCATCGATGGAATCCACGAAACCGCCGGGGATCCCGGTGCCTTCGGGCGCAAAGCGCAGGCTGGAGGGCGCGCTGTGGCCCGCATCCGCGCCGCGATCTTCGGTCAGCGCCCAGCCGCCGACGCTGTCCGGCAGGGTGCCTCGGGCAAATCCGTCGGCGTCCACCCGCAGCGGCGCCGGCTTGCCGTTGCCACCCAGCGCGCCGTTAAGCTCGTTTGGCGTTTCGTCGACGATCGTCGCGCCTCCCGCCTCGTTGAAACGGTAGTAGGCGTGCAATCCGGGTTCGTCTCCCACGAGCGCAGCCCCGCGGTTGCTGGTGATCTCGGTTTCCGTGCGTACCGTGTCCCAGACGCGCAGATCGTCGAGGCGACCGACCAGCGGGTCGCTGTTGGTAAAGGATGGGCCCAATTTCTGGCCAAGCACAACCAGACCGGGCGTGACGTCGTCGACCGTGATGGGGCTGAACACGATCCCCGTCTGGACCTCGACCAGCGCACCGTCGAAATACAGGCTCAACTGACCGTTGGTCTGATCGCGTACCACCGAGAAGTGATGCCACTCGCCGTCGGCGCTGGGCGTACTGCCGTTGAAGTTTAGGAAATCGAACGGCCGGCCGGCATCGAGCACCCGGAAGTTTTCGCCCCCGTCTCCGTCGAAGTGGAGCGTGAAAAGATCCGACTGCGACGGACTCGCACTTGCGATGAGGCCGGTGGTCGGCGCCTGATCGTCGGAGCGATACCAGAACTCGACGGTGACGTCGGTCTGGCCGTCGAACACCGCATTCGGCAGGACCGCCACACTATCGTTGAACAGCAGGTCGCCATCGGTCGTCGGGCCGAGGCCTTCGGCCGGTTCGAAGTCGCTCTCCAGCACGGCGGTGAAATCTGTCCACTCGGCCCGGCCGCGGAACACCTCGACCCGCGGCTGCTCGCCGCCGACCGAGACCAGCAGGTCGTCGAAGGCGTCGCCGTCGATGTCGCCGGCAACCGCGGCGTTGAGCGGCAGCCCGTCACCGAAGCCTCTGAGCACGGCGTCGGCCGACGCGATCAGGTCGATCGAGTCTGGCCAGATCTCGCGTCCGAACAGGACGTAGACGCCCTCGTCCAGATAGATGCCGTCCGCCCCGGTATCCGTTTCCAGCGACACCGACACGACGATGTCGTCGCGGCCATCGCCGTTCAGGTCGCCCGGCGAACTGAACACGGCGCGGGAGCCGAAACGCGACGCCTCGAGCACCGGCGCCGGCAGGCTGAGCGCCACCGTCTCGCCGCTGCCGCTGAACCGGATCTCGGCCTGGCTCGGGGCGATGATCGAGGCCGGGTGCACTCCATCCGGGGCGTTGAAGAGGTCGAACACCGTCCCCAGGGAATCCCGGACCGACGCGATGAATTCGTTGAGGCCGTCGCCGTCCAGGTCGCCCAGGGGAATCGCCACCGAGCGGTCGCCGATCGTGGCGGAGGACAGGTCGAGGTCGGCGTCGCCGGCCGCCACGTCGATGGTCTGCCCCAGGGTCGAACCGAATTCGAGGCGATAGTGGCGGTCGGTACCGGGATCCTCGTTGAGCACCTGCAGCAGGTAGAATTCCGGCACGCCGGCGAATTCCTGCACCGGAGCAATCTCCAGCCCCGGCCCGGTATCGGTGTCCTCGGCGGCGAACAGCTGGAAGGCGATCGGCGGCAGCAGGTCGTTGGTCTGTAGCTGCCCGTTGACGTCGACCAGTTGCTTGACCGCAATCATGTCCGCAAACAGCGCCGAGACCTCCGCCGCCCCAAATCCCTGCAACGCTGGCGGCGTCTCGATCAGATACCAGTCCTCCGCGTCGCCCAGATGGAAGCTGAGCACGAGGTTCTCGAAGGCCGTCGCCGTCGCCAATGCGCCCGGCACGATCGCCGGCAGGCTGGCCGCGAAATCGAAGGTGTCGTTGGTGGAGGTCTGGCCGCCGCGGTTGACGATCTCAAGATCGTCGGGGCTGATGCCGGTATTGCCGAACAGCAGGTCGTCGCCGCCGCCGCCGGTGATCTGGTCGTTGCCGCTGCCGCCGAAGATCACATCGGCGCCTTCGCCGCCGTCGATCACATCGTCGAGCGGCCCGCCGAACAGCCGGTCGGCGCCCGGCCCGCCGCGGATCTCGAGCGCCGAGATGGTGCCGCGCTGCTCGAAATCGCCGAGGTCGATGCCCCATTCGCTGTCGACATTGGGGAATTTGAACTCCGGATCGCCGTGCACCACGTCGTTGCCGGAGCGGGTATCGATCACCGTCTTTTCGATGTTGTCCGTCTGATAGAACAGGAACTGCTGTTCGAGCACCGGCTCCGCGCCGGAACTGCGCTGGGCGGCGAAGCCGAGTTCATCGGCGTCGGGGATTTCGTCGAAGTCGAAGTCGATCAGGGTCCCGGGCTGGATTTCGATGAGCGCGCCCGGGCCGGTCGCCTCGCGCACGATACGCAGGCGGAAATCGTCGCGCTCGACCCGTAGCACCTCGGCCAGCGGCCGCGCGTCGCCCGCATCGACGAGCGCCTGGCTGATCGCCGCGCGGAGATCGTCGACGAGATCGTCGATGCTATCGTTAGCGACGCCGCCATTCGTGCCGTCGGTATCGGCAGCGAAGAGCGTGACCTTAAGCTCGACCTCGGCCGGCGCCGTGCCCGGCGCGACATCCCGGCCGTCATCGAGGGTCAGGGTGAAGACCACGTCCTGGCTCAGCCGGCCGGTGTCGGGCGCGTCGCGCACCGCGGTGATCAGCGCCGGGACATCCTCGAAGCGCTCGACGAATTGCTGGTTGGCGGTGTCCCAGACCAGCGCGGTGAACTCGTAGCGCTGCAGGAAGCGGTTGTAGCGGATCGCCGCGAAATCGTCGACCGGCCGCCCCAGATCGTCCAGATCGCCTCCCAGGAACAGCACTTGGTCCTGGCCCTCGCCGCCATCCATCTCGTCGTTGAAAGTCGGGATGAACGTCTGCTCGCTGCCGGTCAGGAAGGGCAGGCCGTCGGGCACGATCTGGAATATGTCGTCGCCTTCCTGGCCGAACATCAAATCGCTGGCCTGGCGGTCGAACCCGCCGGACAGCACGTCGTTGCCCGCCTGGCCGAAGATCCAGTCCTCGCCGGGGCCACCGAACAGCACGTCGTTGCCGGTTCCGCCGAGCAGCACGTCGCGGCGCGACTGGAACACGCTCTGCGGATCGTTGGGCTGGGCGGAGAGTTTGAGGACCGTCTCCGCGACGCCGCCGGTCACCGCGCCGTCGGCGAGGTCGAAGGTCAGGTCGTAGATGGTCGGAATCCGGTTGCCGCTGACCTTGAGCACGAACTCGCTGCCAACGACGCTGTCGTCGTCCAGCGCCAGGCCACCGGCGTCGCCCGACGTCAGCAGGGTGAGGTCGCTCGCCTTGAACAGCTCGAGGCGGATGCCGTCATTCGGCGAGATGCTGTCGACCGCCAGCCGCGCTCCGGTGGGCACGGTCACGTCGTCCGGGAAGCTGAAGCGGTAGAAGTCGACGTCGTCGGGACTATCCAGGGTCAATCCCTGGTAGGTGACGCTGGCGGCCAGGGTGCCGCCGTCGCCGCTGACCGGATCGGGGAAGCCGAGCTGGGCGGCGCCCGAATTGCCGGCCTCCGGCGTCAGCGTCAGCGAGGCGTCGGACCCCACATCGGTGGTGGTCAGCACGATCAGCGCGCCGTTCAGGGCGGCGCTCACCCGGTCGCCCAAACCGGCCGCGTCCAGCGCCCGGTTGAGATCGGCCACCAGATCGGCGGCGCTGTCGTTGTCGAGCGTCTCACCGACCAGGAGTTCGACCGCGACTGGCGCGCCGCCGCCCAGAGCAATGGTGAATCGGGCGCTGCCGGTCAGCATTCCGTCGGCGGGAGCCGCTTCGTCAGCCTGCACGCTCGCCGGGCCGCCCAGCACGAAGGCGTCGGCGGCCTGGTCGTTGCGCGTGACGAATTCGCTGCGGTCGACCAGGATGGCGTTGCCGGCCAGGATCTCGATGGTATCGTCGCCGGCCCCGCCATCGACCCACACGGTCTTCTGCACGGTCGGGCCGATAGTGATCTGATCATCGCCGCCCAGCGCGTCGATGATGATCGCCAGGAAATCGCCTTCCGGCGGCAGCAAGCCGTTGACCAGCTGCTGCTCGGTCGTCTCGAGCCGGGCCAGCGCCTCGTTGCGGTCGAGCAAATCGTCGGTGCGCAGCGCCTCCAGATCAAGCAGCACGTCGCTCGGATCCCAGATCTGGTTGCCGTCGTCGTCGGTCGCCGAGAAGTCGAGCCGAACCTGGGCGGCGAAGCTGAAATTGCCGTTGTTGTTGGTCAGGCGGGTCAGCAGGTGATGGTCCTGCAGCAGCCCCGGCTCGGTCACGAAATCGAGGGTGATGACGTCGTCGGCATTGGTCGCGCCGACATACCAGACCCGGTTGGTCTGGCGCGCGTAGTCCTTCCACTCGTCGCCGGCAAGGCCGCCATCGAGGCTCTCGAAGCTCGACCCGTCGGCGCGGAACAGCTGGTCGCTGCCGCCGTTGCCGAACAGGAAGTCGAGGCCGGTGCCACCGTAGAGCTGGTCGTCGCCGCTGCTGCCGAGCATGCGGTTGAGGCCGGTATCCTCGAGCTGGCGCGCCGGCACCGGATTGCCCGCGCCATCGACCACATCGTCCAGGAAGCCGTCGCCATCGGCGTCGCCGTTGTCGTTTTCGAGGGCGCCGGTCAGCGGATCGACGAAGACGCCGAACGGGTCGTCTGGTGAAGGTTGAGGATCGATGCTCCAGGCATAGAGCTCGTTGCTGCCCTGGCCGCCGAGCAAATCGTCATTGCCCTGGCCGGCATAGAGCACGTCGTGGTCTTCGCTGAAGCCGCTGCCGCCGTCGCCATAGAGGCGGTCGTCGCCGCCCAGGCCGAACAGGGTGTCGCTGCCGCTGCCGCCATCGAGGCGGTCGCGGCCGACCGAACCGCGCAGCAAATCGTCGCCGGGACCGCCGTCGAACACGGCGACGAAGTCGCGGCTGCGACCGATGAGGCTGCTGAGGTCGAGCGCCCGGGGCCCGGCATCGACGATCTCGATCGTGTCGTCGCCCAGCAGACCGCTGACACGGAGCTGCTCGACCCGCGCTACGCCCTGGTCGTCGAACCAGACCGCCTCGAGCCGCGCGTCGTTGTACTCGACCAGGAGCTGGTCGCCCAAGGCGAGAACAGGGGCATTGAACTCGTCGAGGATCGGATTGCCGGCCTGGTCGAGGATCCCCTCGCCGAAATCCGACTGGCGCAGCCGGATGGTGTCGTCCAGCTGACTGCCCTCGATCAGCAGGATGTCGGTCGCGTTGTCGTCGAAGACGTCGCCTTCGAGCTCGTTGCCGAAATGGCCGTGGATCTCGTCGCCGAGCCGGTCGAACAGGCGCACGCCAGTCGTCGGGTCGACCTGGTCCGGAGTCGGCCCGGTGTCGAGCACCAGGATATCGATGCCGGCGCCGCCGTAGAGCGTGTCGGGTCCGTTCTGACCTTCGATCCAGTCGGTGTCGGCGCCGCCCCAGATCACATCCGCGCCGCCGCCGCCAAGCAGCTGGTCCTCGCCGCTGCCGCCGCGCAGCTCGTCATCGGCGCCGTCGAGGTCGGCCAGGGTGTTGTCGAGATAGCGCGGCCCGGCAAGCGCGTCGCCGCTGATGAAGTCATTGCCGCCCTCGCCGAGCAGGATCTCCTGGCGCAGATTGCCGAACAGGAAGTCGCCGCCCGAGCCGCCGAACAGCTGGTCGCCGACGAGCAGGCCCTCGGCCAACGGATCGTCGCTCGGCGCGAAGGCGAACAGGCTGTCGCGGCCGGAACCGCCGAACAGCCGCTGGCCTTTCTGCGAGCCGGTCATCGCGACCGAGCCCAGCGCCATGGCCTGAACCATCGTCAGCCCGGCGTCGCCAAACAGATTGTCATCGCCGCCGTCGCCGTAGATCTGGTCGATGCCGGAATCGCCATGCAGCGCATCGCGGCCGGAACCACCGCGCACCACATCGTCGTCGAGCCCGCCATGCACGTTGACGTCGTCGCCGGCCCCGGCGTCCAGATAGTCGGCGCCGGCGCCGCCGAGCAGGGTGTCGGACTCGTCGCCGCCGAACAGGAAGTCGGTCTCCTCGTCGCCGCGCAGGATATCTCGCCCGTCGCCGATCCGGCCCTCGGCGTTCTGGCCGAGCAGGACCGCCGGTGTGATCTCGGGCGGCATATAGCCGGTCGGGAATCGCGCCTCGACCCCGTCATTTCCGGCAAAGCTGGGCGGCAGCGTGAAGTTGTCCGAGTTGGTGCCGTCGAAATCGGACGGCGCGGTGGTGCCCTCGGCGAAGCCGCCCCAAAGCACGTCGCTGCCGGTGCCGCCGGACAACTCGTCGTCGCCGAAGCCGCCGACGAGCCAGTCGTCGCCCGCCCCGCCGAAGATCGTGTCGTTGTCCTGGCCACCGTCGAGGATATCGTCGCCGCCGAGGCCGAAGATCGTGTCGTCGCCGGCCTCGCCGAACACCGTGTCGGCGAAATTGTCGCCATAGATCGTGTCGTTGCCGGCCCCGCCGAAGATCGTCTCGACGGTCTCGAGAATGCCGCCCGCCGCGTCGTCGTCGGCAAAGATGGTGTCGGCCCCGGCCCCGCCATACAGCTCGTCGCTGGCGCCCTGGCCGCGAATGGTGTCTTCGCCATCGTCGCCGAAGATGATGTCGTTGTTCGGCCCGCCCCCGAGAATATCGTTGTCAATGCCGCCGAAGATCAAATCGTTGCCGAATCCTCCGACGACTCGGTCGGCGCCCTCGTCGCCGTGCAACTCATCGGGCCCGTCTCCGCCATCGATGGAATCGATTCCGAGCCCGCCAAAGACCGTGTCCGCACCGCCGCCGCCCTCGATAACATCGGCGCCCGCGTCCCCGTGAATCACGTCCGAGCCGGCCTCGCCAAATAAATCGTCAGCACCGGCACCGCCGAATAATTGATCCCCGCCGCGGCCGCCGAACAGCACGTCGGCGTCGTCATCACCGCGCAGGATATCGTCTCCCTCGTCGCCGGAGAGGGTGTCGAGACCAGCGTCGCCATGCAGGACGTCATTGCCTGGTCCGCCAAAAATCGTATCGTCGCCGGCGCCGCCGAAGATCTCGTCGTTGGCCCGCCCGCCCTGGAGCGAATCGTCGCCCTCGTCGCCGAAGACCGTCGCCCTGCCGCCGCCTCCGACGAAGCGATCGTTGCCGGGGCCACCGTGGAATTCCACCGGCAGCAGCAGGTCGTCGGCCACAATCAGCGTGTCGTTGCCCTCGCCTCCGAAAGCGATGACTTCCGTTACGCCGGCCAATGTCTGGGTGGCACCAAATGCGGTAATGACCACTTCGCCCGGATTGGCGCCCGGGCCGATGAGGAAAGTCTCGTCGCCGTCCGTCTCGCCGGCACCACGCAAGCCGGCGTTCGGACCCATGTTGAGGGTCAGCGGCGACTGCGGCGGAAGGGCCAGGACTGGTGGAGCAACACGGGTGTTGCCGAATTCGACATCAAGTATTGGCAGCGTAAAAACGTTGAAATTGACGTCGACGATGTCAATTGGAACGAATAAGTTTAGTGAAAGTCCGGCCGAAAAATCGAGACGAGCAAGAATTCTGCCGCCGGTATTGAATGCATTGATGTCACTGACCGTTCGATTTAGATCGAATTCGGCCGCACGGACCTTCCCGTCTTCGTTGGGATCGTTCGTATTGTATGTCGCACCGATCAATATGTTGAGAGCTGCACCGAGCGACAACTCCAATGGTCCCACCGCTGCAGAAAATTCCGCCTTAAATCCGACTCCGCCCAAAATCTGGATATTGACCTCGTCAGGGTTGCCACCGAAGAAACTGACGGGTTCAGTCTTCAACGAGGAGGCCGCGCTGCCATCCGCAAAACCGCTCGTGATGTTACCAATGCCGTCCAGGTCGTCGATGAAGAAACCCTGAAGGATGTTCGACGCATCACCGGTGCTGGCGAAGTCCTTCAGGCCCTCCGTGTCGAAGGCGAAACCGAAATCGACATCCATCTCGAAGGCGATCGTGATGCCATACTCAGTCTTCGTCTTGACCTTCTTCTTCTTCTTGGAATCCGACTCACTATCAGACTCACTATCAGAGTCTGAGCCGTCATCGTCTCTCGGGCTGAAGAACTTCGTGATTCCGGGTACTTTCTTTGCGATCAAATCCACGAGGGAAGCGGGGATAATTTCGTAAAAGAAGAACTCGAAATCCGGTGTCTGGTATTCGAACAGCAAATTGCCGGCGAGTGGCGCGCCTTCCGCGTCGACTCCTGGATCGGCCACCAGTGACGGCGCGGTGAGCATTATCGGGTCGGGATCGCCGAGAAGAAGCCCCAGGCTGTTGAGCGGGTTCTCCAAGATGAAGAAGCGCATCGGATTGCTCGGCTCACCACCGATTATGCCACCGACAGGCAGCAGATCGGTGAAGTCTACAAACGCATCGTCGTTGTCGCTTAGAGATTGCGTCTGAAGGAACAGGAACGCAGCCTTCTGATCCGCCGTAGTCAAAGTAAGATTGACGGTTCTGGCAACCGGGAAACCAGTTATCGGGTCACTAATAAATCGAATCTCGGACGCGGTATCGTTGACGGACTCCAGGTCCTCGAGAAGCCCATCGTCGAGATCGGCAAGCGGCGCGAAAATCTGCCCGAGGATCGTGTCCGGTTGTTCGCGGAGAAGCTGCCTGAATTCCTCGGCGGTGGGCTCGGGGTTGCCGGGATCAGGCGTTGGAATGAAGGCCCGTGGCGTACTATCCGGCGCCGGCAGTACCAGATCTTCCCTGGCGACCAGCGTGTCGGTGGGCGTTTGCGCGACATTACCATCGAGCGCGAATGAGCCGAGGTTGATCCACAGATCGCCATCGAGTTTCGGAATCTCAACGATCAATTCCTTGATCGTATTGAAGGCGTCGATGAACGCCTGCGTCTCATTTACACCCGACCCGAAAAACTGAATGAGGTCGAACCAGTCGAAACCGGGAAACAGCAGACTGATGCCAGGGACTTCACTGCCCAACACGCTGATCACAGGATCGGCCGGCGCGAAGGCTTGATCCATGCGGATCAGTTGGGGCAACAGGAAGTCGTCGAGCAACCGGATCAGATCGACCTCGACATCGTTCAGAAGGACCGCGGGGGTCGTCTGGGCGATCTGGGCGGGATCGCCGGTATCGAGGAAGGTCCAATCGCCGTTCAGATCCATGCGATAGGTCGGGAAGGCCGCCCCGGCTGTGATGGCCGTGACCAAATGCAGATTGACATCCGCGCTGCCGTCGAAGCCGCCGTCGATCAGGTCGGCAGGCGCCAAGGACTTGACCTCACCGAGCGACAGACGCCCGTTGCCGCCAGCGTCCATCAGGTCGAGGCGGTAAGTGCCAGATAGCTGGCTTGGCGTCGCCGCGTCGTCTGTCACCGTGTACGGCATGAAGCCAAGCGTCGCGGAGGTGGGCGCCAACAATCCGGACGACGACGCTTCAAGTTGAACGACCAGTTCGTCCGGCAAGGAGGTTTCGATGAACACCCCATCCGCAACGCTCATGCCGAGCTTCAGCGGGAAGGAGAAGTCGAATTCGACTTCCGTCAATGTGCCTGGCTCGAACTCGAGCCCGAGCCCCGGAAGCGCGAGGTCGAGATCCAAATCGAAGCTCAGCAACTGGCTCAAAATCAGGTCATAGAGGACTTCGCTACCGGTGTTGATCAGCCCGATGTCGTCGGGGGTCAGGCTCGCATCGCCGCTGCTCTCCTGCAGCCAGTCCAATCCGCCGGGGCCAAGCGCGTCGAACAGTGCCTGTCGGATATTGGTCGGAGTCAGGTCCAACATCGCCTGCTCGAGCAGGGCCAGATTGCCGGAGACGCTGGTCCGAATCTGGCCGATCAAGTCGGCCGCCTCGGCCAACTCTCCACCAACCAGTGGCAGAGCGGGCCCGAAGACCTGAGTGTTCAGTACCTGTTCCAACTCCCCGAACAACTGGTCGAAGCCCATATCGAAGCTGGCGAGTACGTCGTCCAGGGTGAGGGCGGCGAGCAGATCGGCCACGTGCGGTCCGGTCAGGCTGGTCGTCGCGGCGGCATCGCCGAGGTCGGCGATCGCCAGCACGAGATCGTCGGGTTGCGGGGCCGAGATCGGCGCCGGGAAGACAATTGGAAGCTCGATGTCGAGCGCGCCGGCAAGATCGACCGTCGTTGCTCCAAGCGCATCACCGAACAGGTGCCGGCCGCTGGCCAGAGTCACGGTGTAGGCGGCTGGGTCCGTGAGGTCGGTCACGCCGTCGCCGCTACCGTCTGCATCGAGATTGTAGGAGCCGTTAACGATGTTCCCCGCGACCGATCCGAACAGCGCCTCGAAGTTGAGCGCCTGTTGCGTGGCGCGCAGGTCGAAGGATGCCGAGGTCGTGTCAAAGAGGAAGGCGACCGGGTTCGCCGAGTCGGACAAGTCGATGCCGAGGTCGAGATCGACCCTGCCGCCGGCGCTGACGTCGAGCGGTGTGGTAACATTGGAGTCCGCGACCGTTCCCACGACGTCGAGTCCGAGCGTCGCCAGGTCAACGCCGAGCGTTGTCAGATTTAGCGTCAGCGGTAGCTGCTTATCCCGTTGCGGCAGGTCGAGTCCGAAATCAAACCTGAGAGTATCGGCACCACCTAACGGGCCGGTCACGAGGGCCGCCGTGACGGTGAGGCCAGGCTGCTGCCCCCAGGCTTCCAGCCTTTCTTGCAGCGTCTGTTCCTGGTTCTGCGCCGCCTGCTCCTGGTGCAGCTGCAATTCCGTACCGAAGCCGAGCAGTTGACCGAGGGACTGATCGAGACCGGCCGGCGCGGTGCCGATCAGCCCCTCGCCCTGAAGATGGATCAGATAGTCGGCGGCCGCGGCCAGTGCCGCGTCAAGGTCCGCCACGGTAAGGTTCTCGGTCGCGCTCAACAGGTCGGCAACCTGATTGCCGGGGTCCGCCTGCAGAGCGAATGTCAAGGTCGCGATGTCGGTGACGTCGGCCACCTCGGCGTGCAGCACCGGCGCAACGTCGACGACGTCGGCAAACCCAGGGCCGGGCGCTACGGTCAGATCGAGGACAAGAGATCCGGTGTCGGTCCGCGTCCCGACCAGGTCATCCTCATTCCCGAGCGCCGACTGGATCTCGGGGATCGTCGCGAGTCCGTCCGCGCCTTCGGTCACAGGCTCGACGAGGTCGATCACGGTTCGCGATGTGCCCGACGCGGCGCCGCCCTGGACGTCAACTGCCAGCCCGCCCCACAGGCCGCTTGCCTGTATGTCCGGCGCCGACAGGCCGACCCCGAGATCGAGCGAACCGGAGAGCAGCCCGAAATGGTGGGACTGAGTGTCGCCGTGCAGGCTCGAACCTTCGATCACCAGTTCGGCGCCGCCGGTCTCGTCGATATCGAGGCCCTCGTCGATGATGCCGAGATCGAAACCCGCGAACGAGCCGTTGACCGCTCGGATTTCGAAGGGCTGGACGCCGATCGTGCGGTCCGTCAACTTCAGTCCGGTGTCGATGTCGTTGAAGCCGACATCCACCGCCCCCAAGCCGGCGGCGGCCAACGCGCTCGCCTCGATCTGAGCGATTACCTCACCCAGTGTTGCGGTACTAAGGTCATTATCGAGGTCGACTTGGAAAACCGTCCCGTCCTTGAGCGCAATCTCGATATCGGCAACGCCGGCTTGGGTGCGCATGCCCCGGCCGCGGTTAAGATCGCGCAGGAGCGTATTGGCGCTTAGCGGCGCCAGATTGCTACCGATGGGTGTGAGGACCAGGCCGAAGCCGAAGGCAAGCGCGGCCGTCGGCAAGAGGGTGACAAGGCTATCGCTCGAAAGTTCGGTTAGCGGCCCGGTATCGAACAACCCGATCGTGTCGTCGACCGGGGCCAGGTTCTCATTGATCGTCAGGTCGAAGGTCAGGTATTGCGTCAGTGGATTGTAAGCGAGATTGGCGATCAGCCCGGTGAGGCTGCCGATCAATTGCTGCGCCGTCGCAAAGTTCGCGCTCGCGGTGTCGTCGTCGGTCGCCGGCGGCGTCTCGATTCGGTCGTTGACCTGCTGCGTGAAGACGCCAGAAAGATCGAACACGCCGCCAAGTGTCGAGCTACTGGTCAGCGGAACTGGCGTATCGAAAATGTTCGTCGTCGAGAATCCATCGAGGAAATCGCGGAACTGGCCGAACAGCGTCCGCACGGACTCGCCATCGGCGTTCTGGAAGTCGGTGATCCCCAGCGCGTCGAAATTGTTGGTGAAGACCGCCGCCGTGGCGGCGTCGAAGAGATCGTCGCCGAAGCTGATCGTGGCCGGGGCGAGCGGGTCGTCGGCGATGCCGGTGATGCCGTTGCTGGCCAGCGCGCGCAGGGTAATGTCGACCCGGCCGGTGCCGGTCTGCGTGGCCAGGGCGTCGACCGGCGTGGCCTGGATCTCGCTGACGGTCGCGCCGCCGGCGGCGATCGCCACATCGATGTCGGCGTCGAGCGCGATCGTGCTCGGGATGCCGTTCACCGTGCCGATGTCGAGCCCGAGGAAACCGGCCTGGGCCTGGAAGACCGCCGCGGGATCGCTGACATCGGCGGTCACGGCAAGCGGCGTATCGAAGCGGTAGGCCGCAGCGTCGCCGCTCGCCGGCAGGGTGGCCAAGTCGATGTCGAGGCCGAAGGTCCAGGCGAACGCGGTGGTCAGGTCGGCGGTCAGGCCGTCGACCGTCAGCAGGTCCTCGATGTCGTCACCAAGGCTGAGTTCGGTAGCGGTGATAAGCCTCTGACCGCTGAGGCCGAGGTCCAGCTTGACCACGTCGCCGACCAGCGCGCCGCTTGCCGTGCTCGTGAAGGTCAGGTCGTCGAATGTGCCGCTCTGGGCGTTGAACTCGTCGAGAATGTCGTCGAGATCCGCCACGCCGATCGCCTGGTCGAACAGGTCGAACACCGGCTGGGCGAAATGGGCGTCGAGGATGCTGCCGAGATCGAGGAAGTCGCCGATCGTGCCGCCGATCAGGAAGATGTCGGTGCCGATCAGGCCGGCCTCGTCCAGATCGTCGGCCAGGCTTGCCAGCTGGGCCGAGGCCTCGACCAACGCCCGCTTGGCCTCTTCGTCCCTGTCCGAGATTGCCGAGAAGTCGTCGTTCCGCACGACGTCGGGCGCGATCCCGTCGAACACGTCGAGGTCGCTGACGGTGATGGCGGGATTGCCGCCGGCCGAGAAGCCGAGGAAACCGGCCTTTAGCGGCAGGTTGGCGCTCGCCTCGCCGGCCGCCGTGACGTCGGTCGGCGTGCCCGCCAGTTCGGCGGCCGTCAGCCGGCCATCGGTGTCGCCGTCGAGTTCGGCCAGGCGCGCGACCACCGTGGCGTCGAGGCGGGCCGAGCCACCGGCCACCTGCGGCTCGAGCATTCCGAAACCGATCGGGAAGTCGAGCGCCGCGTCGTCGACCAGCGCGCCGAAGGTTATGAACTCGCCGATCAGGAAGAAGTCGCCGTCGTCGAGCGCGCCGTCGGTCAAGTCGAGGCCGATGGAGATATCGAAGCCGAGGCTCGTTTCGATTGGCACGCTGGGCGGTGCGTCGATGCTGAAGCCCTCGGCCGCAAGGTCGGGACCCAGGTCCAGCGGAGCGCTGCTCTGCGTGCTCGCCTCGAAGCTCAGATCGAAGCGGATCTGGCCGGGGTCGTGGAACAGCGTCACCGGCCCCTGTATCTCCGGCAAGGCGTCCAGTACGGCCTGCAGTTCTTCGCCGGTCGGGGTGTTGTCGCCGGTGGACTCGTCGGCGAAATATTGCATGACCGGATTGACGAGCTTCTGCAGGACGAAGTTCGCGCCGTCCAGTTCCTCGCCGATCGACCTGTTGATGATCGGCAACGGCCGCGTCATCCCGTCGAGGGCGGCCAGCCGGTCGGTGAGATCTTCAAGGTCCTGCAGGCCGCTCACCAGCGCGCTTTCGGCACCGGGCATCAGATCTGCGGAGAGCAGCAGCCGCGGCTCGAGTTCCTCGAAACGGATCTTTTCGTGAGCGCTCGGAGCGGATTTTATTGACTGGGCCGCTCTGCCCACAGTGGCACTGCCGGCGGCCGACAACCGGCGGCCAACGTGACGCGGTCCGGCGCGCCACTTGGCGTGACGTCTGCCACGGCCGAACACGGGCGCCGTGGGGATTCCTCCACCAAACGGATAGGCCATTATATGCCACCCAAATCAAATCGCCCCTTGTTGGTCGGGGCTTCTTCGCCGTCCAATTGCTGTCAGTAGACGGCTAGTCGCTACGCGACGGTAAGAATCTCCTCTCCGAAATTTCGGTCCATGCTCGCCGCTTGACCGCGGCCTTTGAGATCCGGTGACCGAAGATCCAAATGCTACTTTTAATTGAAATTGACTAGCGGCGTCCTCCACCCGCAGTTTCACTAGGCCTGACTGACATCACGGGCTTCCCTGCCCGAGCCCCTTGTCATTGTTCCTTTACCAGGCAACCCCTTCACGCACTTCCTGCCGCCGGGATCGCAAGGAACGGTTGCACCGCTTTTTCGTTTTATGGTTAAGACGATAAGCTGGAAAAGGAGCGCCGTGCAAGTCATTACTGCCCTGACGGCACTGCCGGAGCAGATCGGCTTGAGCTCGTGAGCCGCATTCCGTAGCGTCCGGCGAGGCATTGTCAGGTTAGCAGGCTCCGGCGCGTCGACGGTGTCCGTCGTCAGGGGTTTCGAGACAGATGGCCGCCTCATCTTAGCGAGAGGCTGGCTCATCTGGGTTGATGATTATGCAGCCGATTGGGCGTGCCGCAAGTGCGACCACAGCCTGTGCCGGGTTCTCGTTCAGGCGCATCATTATCATGCAATGGTGATGCGCCATCGCGGAAAGACGATGGCGGACCTCGCCACCGAGGCCGGCACCGGCGGGTCCTACTTCTCCCGCATCCTCCGGCTCAGGTTTCTCGCGTCCGACATCGTCACGGCCATCCTGCGCGATCGGCATCCGCTCAAATTGACCGCGAAGCGCCTCGCGAATGAGATCCGACTCCCCGTCGCCTGGAAAGACCAGCGCGCTCTGCTCGGGATTGCCTCCGCCGGTCTGAACGCAACCGAAGCCGCTGCCGATGACCGCCAGGCCCGGGCCCCGCAAGACGAACTCCCCCCGGCACTCTTTAGGCCCGCTTCCCGTTCCTCGGCCCTTTGCGTCTCTGACCGCGAATGCGGTTCAGCATCGCTTCGACCTTATCGAGCTCCATGTCTTCCGCTTCGAACGGTTCGCCGTACCAGTCCATGGTTTCCTCGTGGTCCGCATGCCGCCGGACCGGACTGGTCTCAGGTGTCAGCCCCGAACCGCAGCGAGCCCGTAAGACACGGAAAAGTGTCGGCAATTCCGGTCGCCTGCATGAACAATTTGTCCATTTATATCAATGAGTTATGTAGTGGCGGAGAGAGAGGGATTCGAACCCTCGGAACGCTTGCGCGCTCAACGGTTTTCGAGACCGTCCCATTCAACCACTCTGGCACCTCTCCGCACGCTGTCAGGCAACGGCTACGGGTGTTGATCGACGACCGCCGGTGCCAGCCTGCCTGAAGCGGCGCGACATTAGCCCAAGCCTCTTCAGCCCGCAAGCGGGGCAAACGACGCCGGCGCCATCATTTTCGCCGCCTCTCCCGCGCGCAATATTCCCGCCCCGCCGGACCAAATTGCGTTAGCATGCCCGGCACGCTGACATCCTATTTCAGGCTCGCATCACCGATGGTCCGTCAGATCCTCGGCCGACCGGACCGGCATTGCGCGCCGTTCGGGTTTCCGGCCTTCATCTCCCGGTCCCTGGCGCCTCTCCAGCGGCACGGATGACCGAAGCCGTCTTGCCGGCCGAAGATCGTCGTGGGTTCGGCATCCTGCTGATGCTGGCGGCCTTCTTCTGCTTCACGATGATCGACACCAGCGCCAAATGGCTAGTCCTGACCGGTCTGCCGCCGCTTGAGGTGGCGTTCATCCGTTATGCCGGGCATCTTGCGATCATGTTGGCGCTGGTCGCGCCGCGGGATTGGCGCGCGGTCGCCAGGACCAATGCCCCGGTGGTGGCCATCTTGCGCGGGGGATTTCTGGCCGGCGCGACGATCCTCAACTTCTTCTCGCTGCGCTATCTGCCGCTGAGCGTGACCTCGGCGATCTTCTTCACGGTGCCGCTTTGGATCTGCCTGCTTGGCGGGCCGATGCTGGGCGAGCGGATCGGCCCACGCCGGGCCGCGGCGGTGGTCATCGGCTTCGTTGGCATCCTGGTCGTCACCCGCCCGGGATTGGGCGCACTGCATTGGGCGGTAATGCTGTCGATCGGCGCGTCGCTGTGCGCCTCGCTCTATTTCATCCAGACGCGGCGATTGGCCGGGATCGACTCCACCGCGACCCAGCAACTCTTCGCCGCCGGGATCGGGACGCTGGCCCTGGCCATTCCGGCCCTGCTCGATTGGAGTTGGCCGGCGACCTTTTGGAGTTGGCTGTCTTTCGGCGCCATCGGCGCTTTCGGTTGGGCCGGCCATCAGATCACCGTGATCGCGCACCGCATGGCGCCCGCCACCACCCTGGCGCCCTTCGTCTATCTGCAGCTGATCTTCATGACCGGGGCGGGCTGGATCGTCTTTGGCACGGTGCCGGATATCTGGGTGTTCGTCGGCGCCACCATCGTGGTCGCCAGCGGATTGTTTATCTGGGTGCGGGAGCGCCGGCTGGAACGCGGCTGAAACAGCGCGATCGCTCACGGGTCAGGACGGGCTGTCGACGCCGCGGCCCGGAATTGAAAATGGGCCGTTGAGGCCCCGCGAGCCGTTGCGAGCGAAGCATAGGAGCCTGTCCGAGTAATGCTTACGGTCATCACCGCGTTTTCAAGAGCTCGGGTTAGGAGGGTGTCGCGCGGCGATGCTGGACGCATCGCGAGCGGCGCCGGACGACATCCGGCCTCCTTGGCCAAGCTCTTGAAAACCGGCCCTTCGGGTCGACCAGGGAGACACGGGTGCGGCGTCGCGAATGCTTGACGATGCGCTGCATCGCCTGCGCACCCGCTCCTGACACCCGTGTCTCCCTGGTCGATGATGGCCATAAGCATTACTCGGACAGGCTCCTTTGGCGTGGACCCGCCCGCCCGGCGATTGAGGGAACACGGAAACCGCCGCCAAGCGGCGGCAAAAGCGTTGACACCCGGGCGGCGGTGAGTATAGTCTGCGCCTTGCTTGCGGGCGGCCTTGGGCGGCCCGCTGTTTTGCGTTTTCAGGCACAGGCGCGCATCATGTTCGCAGTCATCCGCACCGGCGGTAAACAATACAAAGTCGCCAAAGACGACATCATCCAAGTCGAGAAGCTGGACGCCGAGGCTGGCGCCAAGATTTCCCTCGACGAGGTTCTGATGGTCGACAGCGGCAAGGGCGTGACCGTCGGTCAGCCCCTGGTCTCGGGCGCCACGGTCAAGGCCGAAGTGCTGGAGCAGACCCGTGGTGACAAGATCATCGTCTTCAAGATGAAGCGCCGGAAGAATTATCGCCGGACCAAGGGTCACCGGCAGGATCTGACGGTCCTGAAGATCACCGACATCAAGGCGAGCGCCTGACCGGCAGCCGCCTGAGACCAAGTTGATAGGGGACATTCCTCATGGCACATAAGAAGGCAGGCGGTTCCTCCCGCAACGGCCGCGACTCCGAAGGCCGCCGCCTCGGCGTGAAGAAATACGGCGGTGAGCTGGTCATCCCCGGCAACATCATCGTGCGCCAGCGCGGCACCAAGTTCCACCCGGGCCGCCATGTCGGCATGGGCAAGGACCACACCCTGTTCGCGCTGACCGAAGGCCATGTGACCTTCAAGAAGACCGCCAACCGCACGACGATTTCGATTGAGCCGGCGCCGACTCCGGCTGCCGCCGAATAGCCGTTGGTGGGGGCTGCCGCCGATGGCGGCGCCCATCGCGACATCCGACCGCACGGATCAGGGAGATGGGCAGCCATCTCCCTTTTTTGATGTGTGAACGAAGAACCGCACCTCGATGAAATTCCTCGATGAAACCAAGATTTTCGTGAAGAGCGGCGATGGCGGCAATGGCTGCGCCAGCTTTCGGCGGGAGAAATTCATCGAATATGGCGGTCCCAATGGCGGCGATGGCGGCCGCGGCGGCGATGTCTGGATCGAGGCGGTCGGCGGGCTGAACACCCTGATCGACTATCGCTATCGCCAGCATTTCAAGGCCGAGCGTGGCCAGGGCGGCATGGGCCGGGACCGCAGCGGAGCGAAAGGGTCCGACGCCATACTCAGGGTACCCGCCGGCACTCAGGTGCTGGACGAGGAGAAGGAGATCGTGTTGGCCGATCTGACCGAGGAGGGCGAGCGGGTCCGCTTGCTGGTCGGCGGCGATGGCGGCTTCGGCAACACCCATTTCAAGAGCTCCACCAATCGGGCGCCGCGCCGCGCCGATCCCGGCTGGCCGGGCGAGGACCGCGAAGTCTGGCTGAGGCTGAAGCTGATCGCCGATGTCGGGCTGATCGGCCTGCCCAATGCTGGCAAATCCACTTTCCTGGCGGCATCGACCCGGGCCCGGCCGAAGATCGCCGACTACCCCTTCACCACCCTGCATCCCAATCTGGGCGTGGTGTATATCGACGAGGCGGAGTTCGTCATGGCCGATATTCCGGGGCTGATCGAGGGCGCCCATGAAGGCCTCGGCCTGGGCGATCGGTTCCTCGGCCATGTGGAGCGGTGCAGCGTGCTGCTGCATCTGGTGGACGGGACCCAGGATGACGTCGCCGGCGCTTATCGCACCATCCGCGGCGAGCTGAAAGCCTATGCGCAGGGGCTGGCCGACAAGCTGGAGATCGTCGCCCTCAACAAGATCGACGCCATAGACCCGGCAGATCTGACGGAGCGCGATGCGGCGCTGCGGGCGGAATCCGGAGGCGATGTGCTGCATCTTTCAGGCGTCAGCGGTGAGGGCGCGGAGATCGTCCGCCGGACCCTCATGAAAATCATCAACGAAGCGCGCAACCCGTCGACCGACGACGGAGACGGCGCGCCCTACGAGCCATGACCGCCTCTTCTTTGGCCAGTGCCAGGCGCATGGTGGTCAAGATCGGCTCCACCCTGCTGGTGGAGGAGGCGACCGGCCATATCCGCCGGCAATGGCTGAACGCGCTGGCCGACGACGTCGCCGAATGCCATGGGCGGGGTCAGCAAGTGGTGCTGGTGTCCTCCGGCGCCATTGCGACAGGCCGCGAGCGCCTCGGGCTGACCGGTCGGGCGATCCGGCTGGAGGAAAAGCAAGCGGCGGCCGCCACCGGCCAGATCCGCCTGGCCCACGCCTACCAGGAGGCACTGGCGCGGCACGACATCACCGTGGCGCAGATCCTGTTGACGCTGGACGATACCGAGGCCCGGCGCCGGCACATCAACGCCCGCAACACGATCACCCAATTGCTGAGTCTCGGTGCCGTGCCGGTCATCAACGAAAACGACACGGTTGCCACATCCGAGATCCTCTTCGGCGACAATGACAGGCTGGCGGCGCGGGTGGCGCAGATGATCAGCGCCGACACGCTGGTGCTGCTGTCGGATATCGACGGGCTGTACACCGCCGATCCCAGGAAATTGCCCGGGGCCGAGCATGTCGCCGAAATCGGCGATCTGACCCCCGAGGTCGAGGCCATGGCCGGCGATCCGCCGCAGGGCTATTCCTCCGGCGGGATGGTGACCAAGCTGGCGGCGGCGCGCATCGCCATGGGCGCCGGCTGTCGGATGGCGATCACGCGCGGTACGGAGGCCCATCCCCTGAGGGCGCTGGCCTCCGGCGCGACAGCGACTTGGTTCGTGCCGCAGGCCAGCCCCAAAACCGCGCGTAAACGGTGGATCGCCGGCGCCCTGAACCCGGTGGGCACCTATGTGGTCGATGAGGGCGCCGCGCGGGCACTGGCCAGCGGCAAGAGCCTGCTGCCGGCCGGTGTCGTAGCGGTCGAAGGCCGGTTTCAGCGCGGCGACCCCGTCGCGGTCAAGAATGGCGGCGGCACGGTCATCGGCCGCGGGCTGACCGCCTATTCCTGCGACGACGCCCGCCGCATCGCCGGCCACAAGAGCACGGAGATCGAGACCCTGCTGGGCTATCGCGGCCGGGACGAGATGATCCACCGCGACGATCTGGTGATCGGCTCATAGCCAGCCAACGTTAACGAAACGGCGGTACAGTCGCGGATTGCCGCTGATCTTGGAGTCTAAAATGCTGCTATTCGTGCTCCAGTCCATTGTTGGGCCGATCCTTATCTATCCGCTGTGGGAAGTTTGCCGGAAACTGGGACGGAACCCGGCGCTGTCGCTCCTCGCAATTGTTCCGGTTATTGGTCTGATGGCGCTGGCGCTGATCCTGGCTTTCGGCCGCTGGCCGTCATTCGATGTCGTGACCCTCGAGAATTCGGTGAAGTCATGAGCCAGGGCACCGCATCAATCCTTCTCCTTTTGGCGGCGCTCCTGATCCCCACGATCATCACCGCGCTGGCCAGCTGGAGAATTCTGGTTCGGGCCGGGTACAATGGGGTGTGGTCGCTGGCCCTCCTGGTACCGCTGGTGAAGATCATCGTGGTGTATCTGTTCGCCCTGTCGCATTGGCCGGTTCAGAAATCGCCGAAGACGGCGGATGTATTCGACTGACGGTTTTCGCTATTCTGCGGGATGAGCCTGATCGGCACCCGACAAGGGCGGCCAGGACGACCGTGGGAGAGTAGGATTATGGATACGGTTCTGGAGGCATCGGCCGGCGCAGCGAGCGCTGCCGACATAGCCGCAATCATGCGCCGCCTGGGCGATCGGGCGAAGTCGGCGGCGGCAGCGCTTGCCACCGCGCCGACCGAGATCAAGGATGACGCCCTGCGTGCGGCGGCGGCGGCGATCCGTGCCGATAGCTCGGCAATCCTGGGCGCCAATGCGAAGGATGTTGCGGCGGCAGAGGCCAGGGGAACAAAGGGCTCCTTCCTCGACCGGCTGACCCTGAACGAGCAGCGGATCGAAGCGATGGCCGCGGGCCTTGAGGCGATCGCCGAACTGCCCGACCCGGTCGGGTCCATCATTGCCGAGTGGGATCGCCCGAACGGGCTGAATATTGCCCGGGTGCGGGTGCCGCTGGGCGTCATCGGGATCATCTATGAGAGCCGGCCGAATGTGACCGCCGATGCCGGCGGGCTGTGCCTGAAATCCGGCAATGCGGCGATCCTGCGCGGCGGGTCCGAGAGTTTCCATTCCTCCACCGCCATCGCCAACGCGCTGAAGACGGGTCTGGCCGAAGCCGGCCTTCCCGAGGGCTGCATCCAGCTTGTCCCGACCACCGACCGGGCGGCCGTCGGCGAGATGCTGACCATGACCGAGGTGATCGACGTGATCGTGCCGCGCGGCGGGTTGTCCCTCATCAAACGAGTGGCGGCGGAAAGCCGGATACCGGTCCTGAAGCACCTGGACGGCATTTGTCATGTCTATATCCATGCGGCGGCCGATCCGGATATCGCCCGCAAGGTCACGGTCAATTCGAAGATGCGCCGGACCGGCATTTGCGGCGCCGCGGAGACCCTGCTGGTCGATCATCTGGCGGCCACGACCGTCTTGCCGCCGATCCTGGAAGCGTTGATCGAGGCCGGATGCGAAGTGCGCGGCGACGCCGAGACCCAGGCGCTGGATTCCCGCGTGCGCCCGGCCTCGGATAGCGATTGGGAGACGGAGTATCTGGACGCCATCCTGGCGGTTAAGCAGGTGGACGGCATCGATGAAGCCGTCGCCCACATAAACCGGCATGGCTCGCACCACACCGAAAGCATCGTCACCGAGGACGATGCCATCGCCCGGCGCTTCTTCGCCGGGGTCGACAGCGCCATCCTGCTGCAGAACGCGTCGACACAGTTCGCCGATGGCGGCGAGTTCGGCATGGGGGCGGAGATCGGCATCTCCACCGGAAAGCTGCATGCCCGGGGCCCGGTCGGCGCCGAGCAACTGACCAGCTACAAATATGTGGTTCGGGGCAGCGGGCAGGTCCGGCCCTGACGATCTTCGCACCGCCGCGCCTGTATTCCGGCCCGCACTGGGCCGGCGCCCGGGTCGGGCTGATGGGCGGTTCGTTCAACCCGGCTCATGACGGTCATCGCCATCTCAGTCTGGAAGCGCTGAGGCGGCTTGGGCTGGACGCGGTCTGGTGGCTGGCCTCTCCGCAAAATCCGCTGAAGGCGGCGTCCGGCATGGCGCCGCTTGCCGAACGCATGAATAGCGCCAGGGAGGTCGCCGCCCACCCCCGCATCCTGGTCAGCGATCTGGAGATCCGCCTTGGCACCCGGTTCACCGCGGACACCTTGGCGGCACTCACAAGGCGCTTTCCGCGCACCCGTTTCGTCTGGCTGATGGGGGCCGATAATCTCGTCGAACTGCCCAAATGGCGAAATTGGAAACAAATCTTTCATCTGGCACCCATTGCGATCTTCGATCGCCCCCCCTATTCTCAGAGGGCGCTGAGTGGTACTGCTGCCTCGCATTTCGCGCAGTACAGAATGGGTGAGCGCCAGGCCGGTCGACTGGCCGAGTATCGGCCGCCAGTCTGGATCTTTTTCCATTCCCGTCTGCATTGGGCTTCGGCCACGAAATTGCGCGCGGCGGATTGAAGGCGCCTGAGAACTGGCAACGAGGTACACGCCATAACACCAAAGATTGACCCTGTTCCCGTGGTGTCGGGAACATCGGATCGGGGGCTCGCCGATGGCCTGCCCCGCCAAATCGTCGAACTGGTCGCGTCGTCCCTGGATGACGACAAGGCGGAAGACATCGTCATCATCGACCTCGACGGCAAATCCACCATCGCCGACTACATGGTTGTGGCCAGCGGCCGTTCGTCCCGTCAGGTCGGGGCCATGGCCGATCATCTTGCGGAACGCATGAAGAAAGCCGGCGTGCGCTCGATCAAGATAGAGGGAAGAGCCAATGGCGACTGGGTGCTCTTGGATGCGGGCGACGTGATCGTCCATCTGTTCCGCCCGGAGGTGCGCGTTTTCTACAACATCGAGAAGATGTGGGATGCGAGCCCACCGGCCAATCCACCGGCGATCCCCAAGGCGAGCGACGGCGGCGCCCCGATGACCGGCGAGGCCTAGGGTCCGGCGATGCGCCTGTGGCTGGCCGCGGTCGGCCGGTTGCGGGCCGGGCCTGTTCGCGACTTGGTGGACGAGTATGTCGGCCGCTCCGCTTGGCCGCTGACCGTGCGCGAGGTCGAACCGCGCAAGAAGCTCTCCGGCTTAGCCCTGCGCAATCACGAAGGCGATTTGCTGCTGGCGGCGATCCCGCCCCAGGCGACACTGGTGGCCCTGGACGAGCGTGGCCGAGACCTCACAAGCATGGCCTTCGCCGAGAAGCTGGGCCAGTGGCGCGACGACGGCGTTCAGGAATTGGCCTTCGTCATCGGCGGCGCCGATGGACTGTCGCAGTCGGTCAGGGACCGTGCAGCGCTGGTGCTCGCATTCGGAAGCGCGACTTGGCCCCATATGATGGTCCGGGCGATGCTGGCCGAGCAGATCTACCGGGCCCAAACCATCCTGAGCGGCCATCCTTATCACCGGGAATGAAGACGAAATGCACCATGTGCACAGTGCCATGACCTGCGTCAGCGCGGATCGCCGACGATAGGGATCGGATCATGGCAAAGATCTTAAGCGACAGAGACCGCCGAGGGAAATCCGGCGAAGGAGACGGCCGGTCGAGACGCGGCCATCTCCTGATGATGCTGGCGACGGTGCTTGTCGCGACGTCATTTCCGGTTGGCGCGGCAATCACCCATGGGCTGGACAGCCTTGTCCTGACATTGTTGCGGTTCACCCTGGCGGCAATCCTGTTCGCGCCCCTCGTCGCTTGGCGTTACGGCCTGTCCATGCCCGGTTGGCGCGATCTGGCGCGTTATGGCGTGTTGAGTGCCTGCCTCGTCGGATTTTTCTGGGGCATGTTCGCTGCACTGCGTCATACCTCCGTCCTGAATACGGCGACGATATTCGCCCTGCTTCCGGTCATTACGGCTGCGGTTTCCGCCGTGTTGCTGAAGGAAAGGCTGAGCGGCGCGGCGCGGATCGCCCTGCCGATCGGCATGATCGGCGCTGTCTGGGTGATCTTTCGCGGCGACCCGGCGGCGCTGACCTCCTTGAAGCTGGGGCTGGGCGATGGGATTTTTCTGGCGGCCACGATCGCGATGGGCATCTATGGCCCGCTTGTAAAGTTTCTCCATCGTGGCGAGCCGATGGCTCAAATGACCTTCTGGACCCTGGCAACCGGCGCGCTCTGGCTGCTGCTTTTGTCGGCCCCGCGCCTATCCGGCGTTGAGTGGGCCACAGTGCCGATAGCGGTCTATGCCGGCATCGCCTATCTGGCGGTATTCACGACCCTGGTCACGTTCTTCGTGATCCAATGGAGCTCGACGGTCATCGGCCCGACAAAAGTCATGTCGTACACCTATCTCAATCCAGCTCTGGTTCTGGTCATTGGACTGGCGTTCGGTCAGGAACTTCCGCCTTTCGCGACATATCCGGGGCTTGGCATTATTGTCGCCGCGACATTTGTCCTGCAGCGGTCCAAACGGACCGCCGTTGCGATCCCGGACGCCAGGCGCGGGCTTGACGGTGCGCCGAACCGGGAGCACTGACCGCAAACCGGGATATGCCGCATTGTCGCTACCGATCGATGCACGAATACCCTATATGAGGGGCCTCTTCGAGGATGTCTGCCATGAACGATCCGACCGAGCCCGCCCGTCCCCGTCCGGTCGTCTTCTGCGTGCTGGATGGCTGGGGGTATCGTGAAGACCCGGCCGACAACGCCGTTGCGCAGGGCGATACGCCCAATTTCGATCGGCTTTGGGCTGGCTGCCCCCATGCACTGATGCGGGCCAGTGAGGAGGATGTCGGGCTGCCGGACGGGCAGATCGGCAACTCCGAAGTCGGGCACATGAATATCGGCGCGGGACGGGTCGTGCTGCAGGATCTGCTGAAGATCGCCAAGGCCATCGAGGATGGCGATTTCGCGCGCAACCCCGCCCTCACCCGCCACATCGCGGCGCTGAAGGAGAGCGGCGGCACCTGCCATCTGATGGGGCTGCTGTCGCCGGGCGGGGTGCATGCCCATCAGGACCATTTCGTGGCCCTGGCGCGGACGGTTGCGACCGCCGGCGTGCCGCTGGCGATCCACGCCTTCACCGATGGCCGCGATACGCCGCCCATGGCTGGCAAGAAGACCATGGCCGCATTCCTGTCGGACATCGCCGATCTGGACAATGTGGGCATCGCCACCGTCGACGGCCGGTATTACGCCATGGACCGGGACAAGCGCTGGGAGCGGATCGAGCGCGCCTACCGCACCATTGCCGAGGCGTCCGGACCCCGCGCCGACGACCCGCTGGCGGTCCTGCAAAGCGCCTATGATGCCGGCACCGGCGACGAATTCGTCGAACCGACCGCAATTGGCGACTATGCCGGTATGAAAGACGGCGACGGCGTGCTGTTCGCCAATTTCCGCTCAGACCGGGCGCGGGAAATCCTCACCGCGCTTCTGGACCCTCCCTTCGACGGGTTCGAGCGGGCACCGGTCCGCTTCGCCGATGCCTGCGGCATGTCGGAATACTCCGAATACCTGATGACCATGATGTCGTCCGTTTTCCCGCCGCGCTCGATCGAGGACGTGATCGGCGCGGTGGTGTCGGAAGCCGGCATGACCCAGATCCGCATGGCGGAGACCGAGAAATACCCGCACGTCACTTTCTTCTTCAACGGCGGCGAGGAGAAACCCTTCCCCGGCGAGGACCGCATCATGGTGCCCTCGCCCAAGGTCGCCACCTACGATCTTCAGCCGGAGATGTCGGCCCCGGAACTGGCGGACCGGCTGGTCGAGGCGGTGGGGAGCGGCAAGTACGATCTGGTGATCGTCAATTTCGCCAACCCGGACATGGTTGGCCACACCGGCAGCCTGCCGGCCGCGATCAAGGCGGTGGAGACCGTGGATACCTGTCTCGGCCGGCTCGAGGCCGCGGTGACCGGCGTCGGCGCCGCCCTCCTGTTCACCGCTGATCACGGCAATTGCGACATCATGCGCGACCCGGAGACCGGAGAGCCGCACACCGCCCATACGCTGAGCCCTGTGCCGGTGGTGCTGGTCAACGCCCGCGACGATGTGAGCGGCCTGCATGACGGGCGGCTGGCCGATGTAGCCCCGACCCTGCTGGAATTGCTGCGCCTGCCCAAGCCCGAGGCGATGACCGGCCGCAGCCTGATCGACCGGGATTCGGCGCGGCGCGCCGCGGAGTAGAGATGCGGCGGCTGCCCCCACGCGGCAATACCACGGCGATTGCGTCCGCTGCCGGGATGATGGTCGCCGGGCTCGTGGTCGCGCTGCTTCTGGCCACGCCCCGCCTTGCAACCGCTCAGGAGGCCGCCGGCACCGCCGACGAGATCGAACGGATTCAACAATCCATTGAGGACTCCACCGATCTCAGGCGGGAGTTGGATCAACGGATCACCGCATTGAACCAGGAGGTGGCCGATCTGCGGGTCGAAGCGGTCAATGCCTCGCTGGAGATCATGGCGCAGCATCAGGTGCTGCTGGAGATCGAGCGCGAGATGAGAGCGCTGGTGGCCGAGGAATCGGAGTGGGTCGTCAAACTGGATGTGCAGCGCGACAAGCTGTCGCAATTGCTCGGCGGGTTGACCCGGCTGGCACGCGTTCCGCCGGAGACCATGTTCGCGCGGCCCAGCGCCCCGGTCGATGCACTGCGCACCGCCACCCTGCTGCGCTCGGCCGTGCCGGCGATCGAAGGCGAGGCCCGCGTGCTGCGTCGGCAGCTTTCGGAATTGGCGGCTGTTCGGACGGGCCTCGCGAACCGCCGGGACCAGGCACGCACCCAGCGGGATAGCCTGGACGCCCAGATATCCGATATGAACGCCTTGATTCAGCGCCGCGAAGCGCTGACGGCAGAGACCGAGTCCGAGCGCCAGGCCGTGGAGGCCCGTCTGCAGCGAATGGCCGACGAGGCCGACACCCTGCTCGAACTGTTGGACCGGCTGATCGAGGAGACCCCGGTCGAGGTGCCGGTCGCCGAAGCCGAACCCGCCCCAACCCCGGCCGAGCTGGAAGCCGCCGCCGTTGCGACGGCAATGGCGGAGGGCCGCGAATTGGTCCGTGGCCAGGTGGCGAGCCGACTGTCGGCCCTACCGGTTTTCGACGGGGTGATCATGCCGGCAAGTGGCGAGATCACCGTTCGCTATGGCCAGCCCAACGCCTTCGGGGAGACCAATCGCGGTTTGACCCTGAAACCCTACCCCGGCGCCCCGGTAGTCGCGCCATTGGATGGTGAGGTGCGCTTCGCCGGACAGTTCAAGGGGTATGGCCGGCTCTTGATCCTGGAGCATGCCGGCGGATATCATTCACTGATCGCCGGGTTCGGGCGTCTGGACGCCCGCGCCGGCCAACAGGTTTTGGCCGGAGAACCGGTTGGCGTCACGGCTTTGCCGCAAAGCGGCGATACGGATAATCCGGATTTGTATTTCGAATTCAGAAGCAATGGGCAGCCGATCAACCCCGTGCAGGGGTTGGCACTGGCCCGAGAAAGTGTACGAGGATGAGGAATATGCGCGTTGCCGCTATGGTTTTTGCCTTCCTGCTGATCGCCCCCACGGCAGGTCTGGCTCAATCCGACGACCGTGCCGACACATATCAGCAGCTTGATCTGTTCGGCGAAGTCTTCGAGCGGGTGCGCGCCGAATATGTCGAGACCGTCACGGACAAAGAGCTCATCGAGGCCGCGATCAGCGGCATGCTGACCTCCCTCGACCCGCATTCAAGCTTCCTCAACGCCGATAACTTCCAGGACATGCAGGTGCAGACCCGTGGCGCCTTCGGCGGCCTCGGCATCGAAGTGACCATGGAGAACGGTCTGGTCCGGGTGGTGTCGCCGATGGACGAGACGCCGGCCTATCGCGCCGGGATCGAAGCCGGCGACTTAATCAGCCACCTCGACGGCGAGGCGGTCTTGGGCCTGGATTTGAGCCAGGCTGTCGACCGCATGCGCGGCCGGGTCGGCGAGGACATCATCCTCACCATCCTGCGCGGCGATCAGGAGCCATTCGACGTCACCGTGACCCGGGACGTGATTCGTATCCAGTCGGTGCGTTGGCAGACCGAAGGCAATGTCGGTTACATCCGCATCGCCAGTTTCACCGAACAGACGGATTCCGGCGTCAAGCAGGCGATCGAAGGGATCGCCGAGGAGTTGGGCGGAGATATGATCGGCTTCGTCCTCGACCTCCGCAATAATCCGGGCGGCTTGCTGGACCAGGCGGTGGCGGTGTCGGACATCTTCCTGGAACAGGGAGAGATCGTTTCGACCCGGGGGCGGCATGAGGATCTGGCGCAACGCTACAATGCGGAACCCGACGATCTGATCGAAGGTCTGCCCTTGGTGGTGCTGATCAATGGCGGCTCGGCATCGGCATCGGAGATCGTTGCCGGTGCGCTGCAGGACCATAGCCGCGCCGTGTTGCTGGGCACCGAGAGCTTCGGCAAGGGATCGGTGCAGACGATTATCCCGCTGGGCGGCCAGGGCGGCGCCATGCGCCTGACCACGGCGCGCTATTACACCCCGTCCGGCCGCTCGATCCAGGCCCTTGGCATCGAGCCGGATATCGAAGTACAGCAGGCGCGTCTGGAGGAGTTGGACGTTGCCGGCCGTCGCGAAGCCGATTTGCGCGGCGCCCTGACAAACACTCAGGTCGAGGGTGACGAGGCGGCCGATGAAGAGGCCGCCGCCGAGGACGAGGAGCCGTTCGACTATCAACTCGCCCGGGCGATCGACCTATTGAGGGGCGTCGCCCTTTTCGGTCAGCGGGTCGTGAACTGACGGCCTGACCGGGGCCGCATTCGGCTGCAAAACGGCTTTGGCAAGACGTGGCGAAGGCTAAGGAAATTCCCCCAACCGGTGGCCAGAATAGGCCGCCGGGAATCGGCGTGGCCACGGCTGCGCTGGCGATGGTGGCGCTTGCGGCGATCGGGGCCATTCTTTGGCTGGCGCTGTCGGCCGACACCACCATGGCCGGCCTGAGGGCGGAGGCCGACCGCCGCTCCCTGCGCGCAGAAATAGACCTGCCCCACGCCACAGGCGACACCGAGCACGATGGGCAGGCCCCGGCCGATCAGGAATCGGCCATGGCAACCACGCCGGCGCCTGTTCCCGCTTCGCCGGCTGCGGCGGCGGAGCCGGATGATATCGAGTTGCGTCCGGCGCCGATAGAAGGCCTGGTGGAAGAGACGGCGGACGGGCTGTTGCCGCGCATCGCCCCTGACGGCACGAAACCCTGGCAAGCCTATGCACGGCCCTTCGACGGCGCCGACACAAGGCCTCGGATCGCCATCATCGTCACCGAGATGGGCCACGCAAACGCGGCGACAAGTACGGCAATCAGCCGGTTGCCGGGACCGGTGACGCTCGCCTTCACACCCTACGCGCCGGATTTGGACGCTTGGCTGACATCGGCCCGGTCTGGCGGCCATGAGACGCTGCTGATGATGCCGATGGAGCCGGAGACCTATCCGCGCGACGATCCCGGGCCGCATACGCTGCTGACCTCGCTGGGGCCGAATGTGAACCGCCAGCGGCTGGAATGGGTGTTGAGCCGCGGTGCCGGCTATGTCGGTGTGGTCATCGAGATGGGGTCGCGCTTTACCCAGTCGGAAGAGGCGCTGGCGCCGATCCTCGACGCTCTGGGCAGCCGAGGCCTGCTGCTGATCGACAACGGATCGGCCGCATTCAGCCGGGTCGACGAGGTGGCTGGCAGGCTTGGCCTTCCCAGGGTGATCAATGATCGCTTCGTCGACGCGGTCACCGACCGCGACTCCATCGATCTGCGGCTTCAGGAGTTGGAGGACCTCGCTCGCGAGAACGGCTTCGCCGTCGGCCTCGCCCATCCCTATCCGCTGACATTCGAGCGCCTGGCCGCCTGGTTTCCGACCCTGGAGCGCAAGGGCATCGTGCTGACGCCGATCACGGCGGTGGCCAACCGTCAGACCGCGGGCTGAGCCGGATGGCAGCCCGCAAGCCCTACCGGCCCTGTGTCGGCATCCTGCTGACCGACGGGACCGGGCGTATCTTCTTCGCGCGCCGGATCGGCATGGCGGATGCCTGGCAGATGCCGCAGGGCGGGATCGATGCCGGCGAGACGCCGCGCGACGCCGCCTTAAGGGAACTGAAAGAGGAGACCGGCACAGATGATGCCGTGTTCCTGGCCGAAAGCAGCGATTGGCTGAAATACGATCTGCCGCCGGATCTGGCATCCAGAATGTGGAAGGGCCGCTATCGGGGGCAGGCGCAGAAATGGTTCGCGTTCCGCTTCACCGGGCAGGACGACGCGTTCGACCTGGCAGCCCACGAACCGGAGTTCGATGCGTGGCGATGGGCCACACCGACGGAAATCCTGGAGACGATCGTCCCGTTCAAGAAGCCGGTCTATGAGGCCGTGCTGGAGGAATTCGCCGCCTTATACCAAGGGAACTAAATATTGACCGGTTTCACCGCTCTCCTATGTCCGCCCGTTAGGCGCGGTCCGCGCGGTGGTGCAGCGCACCACAAGCGGGCAGCAACGCGGCGGGCGGTCTTAGGAGAGCGGCCTGCGGTGGTGCCTATTGGCCCTCTCGGGTGCGTTGCGACGCTTGCCCGATGCGCTGCATCGCGCCGCACGCCGCGCCTGCCCGAAAGGGCCAATAGGCACCATGAAACCGGTCAGTATTTTGTTCCCTTGGTATTACTAGATTGAGGTTGAGGCCCCGCCGCGGACCCGAAAGGAGCAAGATGCACCCGATCCCGGTCGACCAGCGTGACTGCCGCTTTTGCCTGAACAGGATCGTTCCAGCCCTGGCGCTGACCGCGACGCTGGTCATCGCCGGCTGCGGCGGGTCCGGTCGAGGATCGGCACCGTCGCCCTACACCAACACGGCGTCGCTTGCCGGCGGCCAGTGCTTCGGCGCGCTCTCGCAGCGGCAGGTCGACTACTCGCGGCTGGAGGATTTCGGCAGCAGCGGCGGCTGCGGCATCGCCATGGCTATCGAACTCAACGCCTCGACGGCGGCGCTCAACCAGCCGGCAACGCTCGGCTGCCCGCTGGCGGTGGCGCTGAACGATTTCGAGCGCCAGATCCTGCAGCCCATGGCGCAACGGCATTTCGGGCAGCATGTGGCCCGCATCCACCACTTCGGCGCCTATGCCTGCCGGGCTCGATCCGGCAATGCCGGCCGGCTGTCGGAGCACGCCAAGGGCCGGGCGATCGACGTGTCGGGATTCGAACTCGCCGATGGCACGGTGATCAAGATCAAGGATCACTGGCGCAACAGCGGCAACCGGTCGCAGTTCCTGCGCGACGTGTCGCGCGGCGCCTGCGGCATCTTTCAGGTGGTCCTCAGCCCGAATCACGATGCCGCCCATCACGACCATCTGCATTTCGACATCGGCCCCTGGCGGCTGTGCGACGCCTGAATGCGTAAACGGTCCGGGGTCGGACCGGTTTGGTGGGAACCGCGTCAGGGCCGGGCGGAAACTTCCGTCGACACGGCTGGAAGGATCCAGTCATAGCTGGCTCGGCGGCGTCCATCTTCGAGGATCACGCCTTCCGGATTGTATGGGAAGCCCAGCGGGTGGGTCGACCGGGCCGTGGACAATGCGACCACGCCCCAATCGTCGAGCGGGCGGACCTCGCCCGGGTCACTGCGGCCATCGCCGTCGGCATCGCGCCAAAGCGCAAGCCCTTGCCGCTCCGGACCAGCGACCTGGCCGTCCCCATCATCGTCCAGGGAGGCAAGGGCGTCATAGCCATTCTCCCAGAACAGCCAGAATGTGACCGAACCGAATAGCTGCAGGCCGCTTTCGATCCGCCCCTCTCCGGTTGGGTCCCACACCAGCCATGCGGCACGCGGCGTGATCCAGCGCCAGCTGCTGTCCCGGCCTGCGCCGTCCAGATCGAACGCCACGGCGGCGCTCGGGTCGATCAACGACTCGAAAGCGATCTCGTCCTCAAGCGGGATGACGATCGGCGTGATCCAGCGGCCGATATCGTCCAGCTGCGCGCTGCGGCGTTCCAGTTCTGATATCTCCGCCGCATCCTCTAGGGGGTCGAGCAAATCGATCAGGCGCAGGGCCGCCTCTTGAGAGAGAGGACGTGCGCCGTACTCCAACGAATCTATGTCCTTGTCCTCGGGCCAGGTGGTCACGAGGACCTCGCGGTACAGATCGATCGCGGCGACCGTATTTCCTTGCTTCTCAAAGACCCATGCAAGGCCGAGCCGGCTGCGCATATCGGTGGGATCGATTATGGTCACCGCCGCATAGTGCAATCCGGCCATGCTAAGGTACCATTCCGGCGCCCGGTCCGCCGACGCATTGTCGACCGGCTGGGGAATCGCCGGGACCCAGCCCGGGCCTTCGAACAGAGCACCACTTTCCGCGTCGACCTGAAGCCGCGCCGCGCCTTGGGCATAAGCCAGCGCGTAAACGCGCGCTATTTGGGCGCGTATTCGCGCGTAATCCGTCGCCTTGGGGGCGTCGTCCAATTGCCGCGCTTGCCGTTCCAGGTTGGCCACGATGCGCTCGACCGGAACCAACTCGATTTCGGGCAGCGCGTATACCGCAGAGGCGCCCCTTGAATGAGTAACGAGTGCAAGACCAAGAGCAACGGTGAGGACGGACCGGACGATCGGTAGACAAAACATGCTCTATATACTCTCCATTTACCGGGCTGTGGCTTCAATGTTAGCGGCCATTCACGGCACAATTTGGACGACCCGATAGAGTCGCGGCCAAATTCGGCCTTCCTGCCGGCACAGGGTGAAAAGCAAGCTGACAACCCACGAAACGCGCGGGTTAACAGAAGCTAAACGCTCAGCATCCATCATCCTCATCGGCGCACCGTCCAAGCCGCAAGCCGGGCGCCACCCCGCAAAACCCTAGCCGGGACTCTCGGGATGGCCGTCAACACAATTACTGCGCGCTCCATCGCGAAACTGACAGCGCGCCGTCGCTCGATGCTCGCATTGGCGCTCGCCGCAACGGTTCTGGCCGGATGCGATGATCGCGGCCAGTCCCAGGCGAAACGCGCAAGCTCCTTCGACCTCCCGGCCGAGCAGTGCCTTGCCACCCTGTCCGAGCGCGGCGTCACCTTCGAATCCCTGCCGGCCATCGGCAATGACAATGGATGCCAGATCGCAACGCCGATCACACTGTCGGCCATGACCGCGGCGCTCAGCCAGCCGGCGACGCTGGGCTGCCCGCTGGCGGTCCGCTTCGACGATTTCGAGCGCCAGATCCTGCAGCCTTTGGCGATCCGTTATTTCGGCCAGCCGGTGAAGCGCATCCACCATTACGGCGCCTATGCCTGCCGCAACCAGGTCGGCGGCAATGGCAACCGGCTGTCCGAGCACGCTTTCGGCCGGGCCATCGACGTCTCCGCCTTCGAACTGGTCGACGGCAGGATGATCAGGGTCAAGGAGGATTGGAGCGGCATCGGCCGCCGGTCCCGTTTCCTGCGCAACATCGCTCGGGAGGCCTGCGATCTGTTCCATGTCGTCCTGACCCCGAGCCACGACAACGCCCATCACGACCACCTGCACTTCGACACCGGTCCGTGGCGGCTCTGCGCCACGTGATCGTCTTGCTCGCGCAAATTCGCTGACAGCGTTCTCTCGCACAATCCCCAACGCCGTCTCTGCGAGGAGCGTCCTTCGGCACGCCCGGGATGAGGGCAACGCGGCAGATTTCGGGAGACTGGACTTCGACGGTTGCCGCATCCGCGCCGGACGGATCGTCAGTCCTTGCGCGTCAGGCGATTCTTCACGTTTCGGGCGAACTCCGTCGGGTCGTCCAGCGGCGAGGCTTCGCGCGCGGCATCGCGGATCTGGCGGGCGGTCTCCGCGACTTTCGGCTTTGCCTTGGCGTAGGCGTCCGCTGCCATTTCCCGGACCCGCGGGTCATTCGCCAGATGCCGGGCGGCCTTCAAGAGGAGAGTTCTGAGCAGCGCCATTGCCCGGCATCCCAACCTGTTGAGCACCAAAGGAGTTCTGTCCGCTAATATGGCAGGCTGGCAGGCAGTTGCAACGCGCGAAACGGAAACAGGGCAGCACCGGGCTTCCAAGAAGCGCTCTGCCCGATCCATGCGGAATGTATTCTGATCCGAAATTTCTCCAGTGTGATGGTTCTGAAGTTCGGCACATTTCGTGTGCCGAGAATCGGAAGCTGAATCACACTAGAATCAAATAGATAGTGTCCCTTTGGTTCTGTAATTCGCTATGGCGAATTTCAAAATCGGGACACTAGCCTGCGCCGGAGACCGCTATCCCGACTGCGCGGCCGCGTGTTTTGCCTTCGCCACGGCCAGCGCCGCTTCGGCGGTGTGGCGTTCGACATCGGTCTTGGCGTCGGCTACATCCTCGGCCAAATCGGTGACCAGTTGCGCCACTTCGGCACGGTCGATTTCTTCGACCGGCACAGCCTCTTCCGCCAGCACCGTGCAGCGTTCCGCCGTCACTTCGGCGAAGCCGCCGGCGATAAAAATCCGCGAGGAGATTTCGGCGCGGGTGGCATAGACGTCGATCAGGCCGGGCCGCACCGTCGAGATCAACGGGGCATGGCCGGGCAGGACGCCGAAATTGCCCTCGGCGCCGGGCACCACCACCATGGCCACTTGCTCCGACAGCAGCAGCCGTTCCGGCGATACCAGCTCGAACTCGACAGTTCCGGCCATGATCTAATCCTTGCTCGCGCCCTAGATCGGGATGATTTTAAGTCGACTCGACTTCAAATCTGAATCCCGCTCTATTTCATTGTTCTAGAGGACGATTCAGAGATGAGGTCAGTTGACCTCATCTCATCGTGCTCTAAGCCTAAGCCGCTGCCGCCGCCATCTTACGGGCCTTCTCGACCGCCTCTTCGATGGTCCCGACCATGTAGAAGGAGGCTTCCGGCAGGTGATCGTACTCGCCGGCGACGATGCCCTTGAAGCCGCGCACCGTGTCCTCCAGCGAGCACAGCACGCCCGGCGCGCCGGTGAAAACCTCGGCGACGTGGAAGGGCTGGCTCAGGAAGCGCTGGATTTTGCGCGCCCGTGCCACAATCAGCTTGTCCTCTTCCGACAGCTCGTCCATGCCCAGGATGGCGATGATGTCCTGCAGCGACTTGTAGCTCTGCAGCACCCGCTGAACGTCTCGGGCGACCTGATAGTGCTCCTCGCCGACCACGCGCGGATCGAGGATACGGCTGGTGGAGTCCAGCGGGTCCACCGCCGGATAGATGCCCAACTCGGCGATCTGACGGTTGAGCACCGTGGTGGCGTCCAGATGGGCGAAGGAGGTCGCCGGGGCCGGATCGGTCAGATCGTCGGCCGGCACGTAGATCGCCTGGACCGAGGTGATCGAGCCCTTGTTGGTCGAGGTGATGCGCTCCTGCAGGGCGCCCATATCGGTCGCCAGGGTCGGCTGATAACCCACCGCGGAGGGAATGCGCCCCAGCAGCGCCGAGACCTCGGAGCCGGCCTGGGTGAAACGGAAGATGTTGTCCACGAAGAACAACACGTCCTGGCCTTCCTGGTCGCGGAAATACTCCGCCAGGGTCAAGCCGGTCAGGCCGACCCGGGCACGGGCACCCGGAGGCTCGTTCATCTGGCCGAAGACCAGCGCACATTTCGAGCCCGGGCCATCGACCTTGATAACCTCGGAGTCGATCATCTCGTGATAGAGATCGTTGCCCTCGCGGGTTCGCTCGCCGACGCCGGCAAAGACCGAATACCCGCCATGGGCCTTGGCGACGTTGTTGATCAGTTCCTGGATCAGCACGGTCTTGCCGACGCCCGCACCGCCGAACAGTCCGATCTTGCCGCCCTTGACGTAGGGCGCCAGCAGGTCGACCACCTTGATGCCGGTGACCAGGATCTCGGCTTCCGTCGATTGGTCGACATAATCCGGCGCCGGGCGATGGATCGGCATGGTCTGCTTGGCGCCGACCGGTCCGCGCTCATCGATCGGATCGCCGATCACATTGACGATCCGGCCCAGGGTCTCCGGCCCCACCGGCACCCGGATGGCGTCGCCGCTATCGGAGATCTCCGCGCCGCGCACCAGACCGTCGGTGGAATCCATGGCGATGCAGCGCACGGTGCTCTCGCCCAGATGCTGGGCCACTTCCAGCACCAGCAGCTTGCCGTCGAGCTGCATGTGCAGGGCGTTCATGATCGCCGGCAGCTCGCCATCGAACTGCACGTCGACCACGGCACCCAGCACCTGCGCGATGCGTCCGACGGAATTGCTCGATTTCGACGCCTTGGCGGGAGTCTTGGTTTCGGTCTTTTCCGCCGCCGTCTTGTTCGCCGGTGTCTTCGCCATCAATTCGCTCCTCAAGAGTCGCCGGGCCGGGCCATTGCCCCGCCCTTCGAGAGTGTCTACAGCGCCTCGGCGCCGGAGATGATCTCGATCAGTTCCTTGGTGATATGGGCCTGACGCGACCGGTTATAGATCAGCGTCAAATTGTCGATCATGTCGCCGGCATTCCGGGTCGCGTTGTCCATCGCGGTCATCCGGGCGCCGTGCTCGCTGGCCGCCGATTCCAGCAGCGACCGGTAGATCTGGACGCACAGATTGCGCGGCAACAGGCTGGCCAGGATGGCTTCCTCGTCCGGCTCGAACTCGTAGACCGCTCCGCCGGCAACCGTAACCGGCCCCTCTTCCTGTGCTTCGGAAGGCGCAACGGACAACGGGACAAGCTGCTGCGCGGTGACGATCTGGCTGATCACCGATTCGAAGCGGTTGTAGATCACCGTGCAGACGTCGAACTCGCCGGCATCGAACATCTGGATGATGCGGTTGCCGATGTCGCTCGCATCGGCGAAGCCCAGCCGCGGCTTGCCGACATCCATGACGCTCTCGACGATCAGATCGGCGAAGTCGCGGCGCAGATTGTCCCGGCCCTTGCGCCCGACGCAGAACAGCTTGACGGTCTTGCCGAGGGCCGTGAGCTGACGGATGCGGCGGCGCGTCTCACGGGTGATCGTAGCGTTGAAACCGCCGCACAAGCCACGGTCCGAGGTCACGACGACGATCATATGCACATCGTCGCTGCCGGTGCCGGTCATCAACCTGGGCCCGCTGCCGGTATTGGCGACCGCCGAGGCCAGGCTGCCCAGCACCTTGCCCATGCGCTCCGCATAGGGCCGGCCGGCTTCGGCCTGGTCCTGCGCCCGGCGCAGCTTGGAGGCCGCCACCATCTTCATGGCCGCGGTGATCTTCTGCGTCGACTTGACGCTGCCGATCCGGTTCCTGAGGTCCTTCAGGTTAGGCATCGATCGCCGCAATCATCGCTGTTCGAGACATTGATCCGACGCCGCGCACTAGACAAAAACGCTCACGAAGCTGGACATGAACGCGCCGAGCTTCTCCTCGTTCTCGGGCGTGATCTGCCCCTCGCTGCGGATCGATTCGAGGATCTCCGGCGACTTGCTGTGCATCTCCTCCAGCATCGATTTCTCGAACCGGGTGATGTCGCCGACTTGGATCTTGTCCAGATGCCCGCGCACGCCGGAGAAGATCGACACGACCTGCTCCTCGATCGCGAGCGGCGAGTATTGATCCTGTTTCAGCAGCTCGGTCAGGCGGACGCCGCGCGCCAAAAGGCTCTGGGTCGCCGCGTCGAGGTCGGAGGCGAACTGCGCGAAAGATTCCATCTCGCGGTACTGGGCGAGTTCCAGCTTGATGCTGCCGGCGACCTGTTTCATGCCCTTGATCTGGGCCGCGGAGCCGACCCGGCTGACCGACAGGCCGACATTGATGGCCGGGCGGATGCCCTTATAGAACAGCCCGGTCTCCAGGAAGATCTGGCCGTCGGTGATCGAGATCACGTTGGTCGGGATATAGGCCGCCACGTCGCCGGCCTGGGTCTCGATGATCGGCAGCGCGGTCATCGATCCGCTGCCGCTATCCTCGTTCAGCTTCGCGGCGCGCTCCAGCAGGCGACTATGGATATAGAACACGTCGCCCGGATAGGCCTCGCGGCCCGGCGGCCGGCGCAGCAGCAGCGACATCTGGCGATAGGAGACCGCCTGCTTGGACAGATCGTCATAGATGATCAGGGCGTGCATGCCGTTGTCGCGGAAATATTCGGCCATGGTGCAGCCGGTATAGGGCGCCAGGAACTGCACCGGTGCGGGATCGGAGGCGGTGGCCGCGACGACGATGGAATATTCCATCGCCCCGTTCTCTTCCAAGGTCTTGACGATCTGCGCTACGGTCGAGCGCTTCTGGCCGATGGCGACATAGACGCAATAGAGCTTCTTGGATTCGTCGTCGGTGGCGTTGACGTCCTTCTGATTGAGGATGGCATCGATGGCCACGGCGGTCTTGCCGGTCTGGCGGTCGCCGATGATCAGCTCGCGCTGGCCGCGGCCGACCGGGGTCAGCGCATCGATCGCCTTCAAGCCGGTCTGCATGGGCTCATGCACGGATTTGCGCGGGATGATGCCCGGCGCCTTGACCTCGGCGCGCTTCAAGACGGCGCCGGCGATCGGCCCCTTGCCGTCGATCGGATTGCCCAGCCCGTCCACGACCCGGCCCAGCAACCCCTTGCCGGTCGGGACCTCGACGATGGCGCCGGTGCGCTTGACGGTGTCGCCTTCCTTGATGGTGCGATCTTCGCCGAAGATCACCACGCCGACATTGTCGGACTCAAGGTTCAGCGCCATGCCTTTGATGCCGCCGGGGAATTCGACCATCTCGCCGGCGCGGACATTGTCCAGCCCGAAGACACGGGCGACGCCGTCGCCGACGGAGAGCACCTGGCCGACTTCCGCGACATCCGCCTCGGTGCCGAAACTGGCGATCTGCTCTTTCAGAATTGCGGAAATCTCGGCGGCGCGAATTTCCATCAGCCAACCCCTTTCATGGCCAGTTGCAGCTTACTGAGCTTGGTGCGCAGGGAGAAATCGATCATCCGCGAACCAACCTTGACGACCAGACCGCCCAGCAGCGACGGATCGACGGAGACGTCGACCGAGACCTTGGCCCCCACGGCCTTCTTCAATTGATCGACCAGCGCCTTGGTCTGGGCATCGCTCAGCGGCGTGGCGGCGGTGACCTCGGCGGTCATCTCCCCGCGCCGGCTCGCCAGCTCGGCCAGATAGGCGTCGATCATGCCCGGCAGCGTGAACAGCCGCCGGTTGGCGGCGACGACGCCGACGAAGCGCCGGGTCAGTTCCGAGGCGCCGATCTTCTCCAGGACCGCCTCGATGGCGCGGCCCTGCTCGGCACGGGTCAGCACCGGCGAGCGCAGCAGGCGGCGCAGATCGTCGCTGCCCGCGATAAGGGCCTTCAGGCTCCGCAGATCGTCGGCGACGGCGTCGAGCGCCTTGGCCTCATCGGCCAGCTCGAACAACGCCTTCGCGTATCGCGACGCAAGGCCGGACATGCCTGTTTCGGTGGATGCCACCTGGTTCCTCGAACGGTCTTATCGTTGCCCGGTATCCGGGATGGGATTTCCGCACCGAACGGCACGAAAAAACGCCGGCTCGAGCAGGTGCCCGAACGGCGCGGCTGATCTAGCACGGCTTGTCGGGAGGTGCAACACGGGTGCGGGGTTTGGAGGTGTGTCAGCTTAACATCTGTGAGGATGATGCGGGCAACAATAGAGATCTAATCGCTTCTTGAGATTGAGAGCGTTCGTGGCCAATTGGAGACCTACCGCTTGCAAGGTCAGGGTCAGTCGGCCGCTTGTGGCCCACTGCGGCTCTAAAAGACATTCATTAGTTCACAGGGTTCAGAACAGGGTTTGAAGATAAAATTGTAAGTGAACGTGCGCCACGCGTAAGCGCCACATATAGCTCCTTTTTTGAAAGGGACTGCGCATCCAGAACGATGGCATGATCGAATTCAAGCCCCTTGACCAGCAAGGTCGTTCCTATGAGTTTGCGGCGGCCCACAGGGCGACCCTTGTAACGGAATTCACCATGATATCTTTCTGCCGCTTCTGCGAGCGAAAGTTCCGGATGCAGCACATGCTTGAGCAGCATGCCCATCGCCCGGTTAAACAGGTCTGAGCGGATAACTTCAACGCCTGGCGTCTCTTTGAGTGCCACGAGAAACCGACGCATGGCATCGCTGGTTGGATCGGCAAGGTATTCGTTGCCCCGCTGCGCCGCGTCCGGGTTCCTCGTATTGGCCCGGATATTGACATGCTCGCCGCGGACCGTCCCCGCAGCTAGATTCTGATCGACGGCCGTCATGCATTTGCCTGCAAATGCAATGACCTCCTTAAGGCGTCTGGCATCCGTTCGTGCCCGGTCAATCCTGTTTAGAAATGAGAATAGGGATTTGCCCTCGATCTCTTCGATCGAGGAGAACCTGCCTGACAAGTTTCTGGAAAGCCTATGGCACTTCGCCTTGTATTCCTGACTGCCCTTGTGAATGGCTATTACCGTGTGGAGGCGGTCGCATCTGAAATAGCGGCAGCAATTGCCCTGCGCCTGGAATAGTTCTTGTGGATTGGCATTCGTAAGCGTGAACCTCACCTCGTCGGGCCGCCCCTGAATTAGGTCGATAGGCTGTCCCTGTTCAAGCTGATTGCGTGCCGCTGAAAGCCATGCCCCAAGATCGCCCGCACCACCGCGTATCCAGCGATGCGGGACATCAAGCTCCCCAAGAAGCTGGAAGCTAGTCTCAACATCACGGGGCCAGTCTACAGGGTCCTGTCCTTCAAAATCGAAGATGCCCTGCAGCGGATCGCCCAGTATCCGGCAAGGTAGATCCCGCGCCAACTTGAGCACAATGCCATGCTGTGGAATAGAGCAGTCCTGATATTCGTCAACATAAACGCCTGCGTACGAAGCGCGGATAATCCTGCGTACAAACGCGCAATCGAGCAGAAGTGCGCACGCACCGTATAGCGCGCTCCATTGTTCGTTGTTGGCAGGGCGCTCGACCAACCATCCTGATGTGCTTGTGTAGGAGAGGGAGAGCCGCAGCGACCAGCTTGCAATCGTGTCAATGTGATAGAGCCCATCACCGACGCCAAGCTCACGCATCTTGTGTCGCAGGGCATTCACGCCCGCATGTGTGTGCGTGAGGATGAGTTGCCGTCCGATACAAAGTGAAGTTGACGCGGCAATCAGGTGAGTTTTTCCGAATCCGGCCGGGGCGACAACGCGACCAGAACCCTCATGGACGGCGAGGATTTCGGAGAGTTCACACATTGTCGATCCAGTCCCGCAGGCTGGCTAGCTGCCGGACCAGATCAGTCTCGTGGATGGTGGCATCGCCTAGATGGCCGGAAATTGCCGCAGCCCAGTCGCGCGCCCAACTCTGCCGTTTGAACCAGTCGCTAGATTTTGCCGCCTTTCCTAATGCTGTACGCAGTTCCGGGGCGTCTACCCATGCCGCGAAATCGCGATCAAGACCCTGTCCGAACTGGGTCCGCACCTGATCGAGCAGGCGACCATCATCGCTCCTGATCGCACGCGCCACCTCAAACGAAGCTACGACACCTGGCCAAGGGACGTCCGCAAACACGCGCTCTTCTACCGAAACAGCCCCGTCCCATTTCGTGACCAAGATGCCTGCGCCGCGCAGTTCATTTGCATCCGCATCGGAGAACTGGTCGGGCGCATCGGAATCGACGAGGACAGCAACATCGTAGGCTAGGGCTGTCAGATTCTCGGCGATCTCCTTAATTTTGCTCGCGCTGTTCGCGTCAAAAAGAGCTACACCGCGATAGGAAAAGGTGTCCTTTCCTTCTGACGCAGCCCAGTGGTCGTCCAACCCCCGTAGAAAGCCGACCTCGGTTGCGCCTTCGCAAACGATAATTTTGGGCGCAAGAAACGCTTCAGCTCCTGAACGTATCTTGCCCTGAACGGAATCGGCTATCGCCGGCTTGTTCGCAGCGACTACCTCGGTACGTCCACCAGCGCTATGGACAATATGAAGATCGGCGACCGACAGCTCACGCAAAACAACGGGCGAATGCGTTGTCAGGAAATACTGCCCGGTCTCGTCTTCCTTAAGGTGTTGCAAAAGGCGGGCAATGCGATGGGGCTCAAGTCCGACTTCAACTTCGTCGAACAATGTAATATGTGGCGCACGCAGTGCTTGTTTTTGCAGGCCTGTTGTCAGCATCCGTTTTGAACCCAGGCCCAACTGACGCAATGGCATATCGCCATCATGAAGGGCAAGACCTGCCATCCGTACGTTGATCGCATCTGTGTCCAAATGAGCTTTATAGGATGCGGTAATATTGACGCCGAGTGAACGGGCGGTCGTTTCGGCGGTCGCCGCCGCCTCGTCAAAGCCCGCCAAATCCTGCGCGCGTCGGTTCTCAAGGGCAGATTTTGCTGCTCTAGCAGCGCCGGCCAGAGATGAAGATATATTCTCGGTCGCAGTGAGCTGACTTAGGATCGAACCACGTGACCATGTCAGATGCCGGTCGATTACCGCACCAATCAGGCTGACTGCAACTTTTGCACGATCACCGGCCTTGAATTGAATGCCGTCATCGTCATCAATCTTTATGACCGACCAAGCTGGCTCAAGATCGTCCGCGATAGAAAGACGGATACGCAGCGCATCTTCCAGACCATCGCCAGGATCGTCAGTCCGAGCAGGAGTTCCCTCGTCCCATCCACAAAGCCAATGGCCGTACTTTTCCAAATCACGAAACTCATCCGGTAAGGCACCTAGCACGACTTCGATCTTGATGGGATCAGCAGGATTGCATTGATAGAAGTCCGCATCATCGAAAGAAATATTCCATTGTGGATGGAATGCACGCCGCAGCGCTTCAAGGATTGTCGATTTTGTTGAATCCCCTCGGCCGATCAGGCACAGGAGATTCTGGTCTGGAATGTCCCAGTCTAGTTCGCGAATACCGCGAAAATTCCTGACTGAAAGTTGACGTATGCGCATGAATTAGCCTCCGATAGAGCTTACCCGAGGGGCAAATTAGCCACAAGCTGAGCGTGCATTCGCCTATCTTAGACTATTGACATGTCGCAGATTTGGAAGCGTCGTTGTACGCGCTGTTTGAACTGTAAGTTATGTTGATCGCAGACTGATTTTGCACGTCTAATGCCGGTCTATTTATCCATTGTTGGACGACGTTGCCAACAGACTCATGCGGCCAGCAGATAATCGGCAACACCCGCGCCGCAAAGGGAGCGATCTATGGAAGCTCTTTTACAGGAGCATGCTAGCGCCATCTTCGGGTTACTTGGCGCGTCTCTAGGTGGATTTCTGTCTTTTATTGCCGCTTGGGCCATGAAGAACCGCGAATATTCGCTAAAGATATGGGATAGGTTGCTTGAAAGACGGATCAAGGCTCATGAAAACCTAATTGCGGTCGCGATCGAAATGAGAGTTATGGTTGCGCTCGGAGGGTTCGATCCGGATGGCGAAGTAACTAGGTCCCCTCAAGTCTTGATTTCGAAGGAAGAATTCGAACATTGGATGATAAGATTTGTTCAGTTAACTCGAGAAGAGACTACTTGGCTAACTATTAAGGCCAAGCGAGAGGTCAATTTTGTTCAGGATTATCTAGTGACATTGCACACTAATGTTGCATCGGCGCCGAGCGATAAATATCTTTCTGTTGGGAGAATAATTCGTCAAGATTTTATTGATCTTTCTTCAGCGCTGGAAAAAGTTGCTTACGAATATTTCGAGAACGAAATAGAGAAAAGACAACTCAGCGACTTGGCTGAGTGGCATAAGTATCCGCGCCAAAAAACAGAAACACGTCTGTCCGGAATGCTTTTAATTTCTAAATGGGATAGCGTGAAAGAAGTTTTGGCGGAAAAAGATGAATAGTCGCGCGAATAACGCAGCCAGATCAGCCATTCCCGCTAGATATCGTTCTCCACCGCCGCCACCCCCATCAAATACTCCACCATCGCCGCCCGGTCCTCGTCGGTGAGCTGGCTGGTGGTCTCGTCGACTACCTCGCCCATGGCGCCGCCGGCGAAGTCGCCGTCGGGCATCATGCCGATCTTCAGCAGAAACTCCAGGTCCAGCCGGCTCCAGCGGCCGATGCCGGTTTCGGGGTGGGGGGTGATGTTGGGGACCGAATCGCCGTCCGGGCCGTCCTCGGCGCCGGCCAGGAACATGTCACCCAGGGTCGCGCCGTCCAGGCCGCGCGGGGTGTGGCATTCGCCGCAATGGCCGGTGGCGCGGATCAGGTAGCGGCCTCGGTTCCAGGCGGGCGATTGGTCCGGGTCCGGCGGCTCGGTGCCCTGGTGCAGGTTCAGAATTTTCCAGGGCGCCAGGAGGGGGCGGAAGCGGACATGCGGTGCCAATTCGTGGTCGCGGTCCGGGGACGGGTCCGGGGGCAGGCTGAAGATGTAGGCCTTCAGATCCAGCATGTCCCGGTCGGTCATGCGGGTGAAGCTGGTGTAGGGGAAGACCGGGTAATAGTCGCTGCCGTCCGGCGAGACGCCCTGACGCAGGGCGCGGATGAAATCCTCATCCGTCCAGGCGCCGATGCCGTGCTGGGGATCGGCGGTGATGTTGGGGCCGTAGAATGTGCCGAACGGGGTTTCCAGTTCCCGTCCCCCCGCCAGGGTCGGGCCGTTCTTGGCGGTATGGCATCCCTTGCAGCCGGCGGCCGCGAAGATATAGGCGCCTCGCTCGGCGGAGGCTTCCCAGTCGGGCACCTCGATCGGCCCTCGGGTGAACAACCGTGCACCGATAAGAACGGAGGCAAAGCCGGTGACGGCCAGAACCGCCAATCCCATAAGCCACCAGACGATCCGCCTGATCACGGTGTCAGCCCCACGTTTCTAGCCCTCTCCTTGGGGAGAGGGTTGGGTGAGGGGGATGCAGGGTGACGCCATTTGCTCAGCCGCCGGCGGATGGCGCGCGCTGGCGTAGCCGGCGGGAGGAATCGAGCGAAACATTTGCCTTGCGGCACCGATGCGGCCCCCTCACCCAACCCTCTCCCCGAGGAGAGGGCTAACAACGTCGGGCCGGTCACGTCAAGATCGGGACCGGCAGGCATCAGACCCGCCGGCTCCGATAACAAGACTTGCACGCGATCAGTCGTCCTTTGCCCGGAACGGCCGGTGGCAACCGCCACACGCCATGCCGACCTGACCGAACGCCGCCTCGAGCGCCGCCGCGTCGCCGCCGCTATGGGCGACCCGGACCAGATTGTCGGCCGCGGCGACCAGATCGCCGGCCTTGGCGCGGAAGTCGTCCCAATCCTGCCAGATCTCGGCTTTGGCCCGGGTCTCCGCGCCGGTCGTGCTGCCCGGCGGGAACAGATCGACGATTGTCCGCGACGTGGCCGCGAGCGAATCTGCATGGGTGCCGACATGGCCGGAGAACGTCACCTCGCGCTTCACCACGCCGCTGATCGCGCCCATATGGCCGCCGATCGAGCGCATCACGTTCTGCCGGTATTTGATAATGTTCTCCGATTCATCGGCGGCCGACGCCACGCCGATACCGGCCGCGATCGCGGCCACGGCGGATACCCCGACGAGCCACGCTTTGAGCCTCCCGTTCATCACTGTCCTCCTGGTTGAAACCCGGTTCTGAGACATGCCTTGAGGATCGGCGACCCGATGGTAAGGGGATTTCCGATCTTGGGTGTGACACCAAACCGGGCATATCTATTCCGCCGAATTCATTATTCACGATATTGTCGCAAGACACACCCGGCGCGCAACGGATCCCAGGAGTCACCCATGATCAGGGCATTGATGGCATCATTGATCCTCGCAACCGCGACCGCCCAGGCGGCGGCGCAGGAGAACACGCCGCTGCAGGAGGATGCCGGATCGCTCGGCCTGGTATTGCCGGCACCCAGTGGCTATTGCGAGCTTTCGTCCACCCATCCGGCCGACCGTGCGATGCTGATATTCGGCCAGATCATGTTCACCTGCTTGCTGTCGATGTTCGCCGATTGCGGCCAATTGGACGCAATTCGCGCGAAATCGGGCACCCTCTCGGCATCGGAATACGTCACCCCGAATTATGCGGCGTATCGCATTTTCCTGCTGCCCGAAAGCGAGCCCTCGCCGATGTCGCGCGACGGGTTTGACGAATGGCTGGCCGACGTGTTCGGCGATGGCGACGCGGACCGGCGGGCGCCGGCGTCGCTGCCGGAATGGATCGAACGGGCCGAGATCGACATCGACCGAATGACTCTTGCCGAGCTTGGTCCGCGCAACCGGGACGACCCCGCCGCCTTTGGCGGCAACCTCACGCGCAGCCTATTCGCCGACACCGGAGGCGATATCGACGCGGACGTTTTCGCGATAACGCTGATCGGCGGTCGGATCATCAGCCTGCAACTGAGAGCGCCCTATGAAGGCCAGCAGACCTTCGAGCATCTGCTGGAGCAACAGCGCATCAACATGGACCGGCTGATCGCCGCCAACTGACCGACGCCTGCTGCACGTTCATAGAAAACTGTACGGATCGATATCCACATGGACCCGCACCGATCCGGGCACGCGGACTTTCTCAAGCCAATCCTTTAGAAAAGCCTGAAGGGCCACGCCCCGGCCGGCCTTGACCAGGAGACGGCGGCGGTGGCGGCCGCGCAGCACCGCCAGCGGTGCTGGGGCGGGGCCGAGGACCAGGGCCTCCGGGACGCGCGGGGCGGCGCGGCCGAGCGCATTGGCGATGCGGTCGACCAGGGTCGGGTCCGGGCCCGATACGATCACCGCCGCCAGCCGGCCGAAGGGCGGCAGGGAGCGCTGTCGCCGTTCCTCCGCCTCGCGCTCCATAAAACCGTCGCGGTCGCCGGCGACCAATGCGGCGATCACCGGGTGGTCGGGCATATGGGTCTGGAGCAGCACCCGGCCCGGACGTTCCTCGCGCCCGGCCCGTCCGGCCACCTGATGCAGCAGTTGATAGGTCCGCTCCGCCCCGCGAAGGTCGCCGCCGGCCAGCCCCAGATCGGCATCGACCACCCCGACCAGGGTCAGCATCGGGAAGTGATGCCCCTTGGCGACCAGCTGGGTGCCGATCACCAGATCTACCTCATGATCGGTCACCGCGCGGACCATCTCATTGGCCTGGGCGGGCCCGTGGATCAAATCGCTGGCCATCACCGCCACCCTGGCGTCGGGCAGCAGCGCCGCCACCTCCTCCGCCACCCGCTCGATGCCGGGGCCGCAGGCGACAAAGCTCTCCTCCGCCTCGCAGGCCGGGCATTGCTTGGGCAGCCGGGCGTGATAGCCGCAATGATGGCATTGCAGCCTTCCGGTCAGCCGGTGCTCCACCAGCCAGGCGGTGCAGTTCGGGCATTCCAGCCGCAACCCGCAACGCCGGCACAGGGTCAGCGGCGCATAACCCCGGCGATTGAGGAACAGCATCGACTGCTCGCCGGCTTCCAGGGTCTCGGCCAGAGCCTGGCGCAGGGGCGGCGACAGGAAACAGCCGCGATTCGGCGGATCGGCGCGCAGGTCGATTGTGGCGATCTCCGGGATACGGGCGACGCCGGGCCGGTCCGGCAGATGCAGCCTTGCATAGCGCCCCGCCTCCACATTGACGGTGGTCTCTAGGGACGGGGTCGCAGAGACCAGCACCAACGGGAAATCGCCCAGTTTGGCGCGCACCACGGCCATGTCGCGGGCGTGATAGTTGACGCCATCCTCCTGCTTGTAGGCCTGCTCATGCTCCTCATCGACCACGACCAAGCCCAGATCGGGATAGGGCAGGAACAGGGCGGAGCGGGCGCCGACCACGATCCGGGCCCGGCCCTCGGCCACAGCGCGCCAGGTCTGGCGACGCCTGGTCTGGGTCAGATCGGAATGCCATTCCGCCGGGCGCACCCCGAACCGGTCGGCGAAGCGGTCGAGCCATTGCGCCGACAAGGCGATCTCCGGCAGCAGCACCAGGGTCTGCCGACCGGATTTGAGCGCCGTCGCGATGGCCTCGAAATACACCTCGGTCTTGCCGGAACCGGTCACCCCGTCGAGCAGCGTCACCGAGAACGCGCCCGTCTCAACCGCCACGACCAGCGCATCGGCCGCCGCCTGCTGGTCCTCGGTCAATACCCGCCCCGGCCGCCGCCAATCCGGCTCGGCGCCCTGGCCCGATGGCTGCATTTCCACGGCCTCCAGCGCCCCGGCCGCCACCAGCCCCTTGATGACGGAGATGCCGCACCCGGCCTCCTGCGCCAGCTCCCCGCCGGTGCGCGGCGGGCCGTCGGCCAGAACTTCAATCACCCGGCGCCGCGCCGGTGTCAACCGGGTCTCGCCGGCATCCCAATCCTCGGCCCTTCGATAGGCGATGACCGGCTTCGGCGGCTCCAACGCCGCCGGCACCCGCAGCGTCATGCGCAGCACAGCGCCCGGCGGGCTCATCACATAGCGCGCCACCCAATCGGTGAATTCCCGCGCCACCTCCGAGAGCGGCGGCACGTCGAAGCGTCGAATCACCTCGCGCAAGCGCCGGTCATCGACGTCGCCGCTGCCCTCGCCCCAGACCACGCCGGTGACCTCGCGGGTCCCCAGCGGCACCAGCACGCAATCCCCCGGCTCCGCCTCCAGCCCTTCCGGTAGCCGATAGTCATAGGCCTCGGCCAGCGGAAGCGGCAGCAGGACGCGCACCCGGCGACCCGGTGCCGATTCCGTCACATCGACCGCGTCATCAACGCGCGCGGAGGTGGTATGGTCGCTTGCCATCGGGTAAACTCAAATCCTAGAACAAGCGCATGAGTCGACCCACGCGGGTGGGCGGCCTGCAGACCATGGGTTTGAGGATAGCGATACCATGAAGTTTTTCATCGACACCGCCGATCTGGACGAGATTCGCGATATCGCCGCGACCGGCCTTCTGGACGGTGTCACCACCAACCCGACGCTGATCGCCAAGACCGGCCTCTCCTTTCTCGACCTTGTGGGGGAAATCTGCAAGATCGTCCCCGGCCCGGTCAGCGCCGAGGTGACGGCGACGGAACACGAGCAGATGCTCGCCGAGGCCCATCGGCTGACCAAGATCGCCTCCAACGTCACCATCAAGGTGCCGCTGACGCCGGACGGTCTGAAGACCTGCAAGGCGCTGTCCGGCGACGGGATCATGGTGAACGTGACCCTGTGTTTCTCAGCCGCCCAGGCGCTGCTCGCCGCCAAGGCGGGCGCCAGCTTCATCTCGCCCTTCGTCGGCCGGCTGGACGATATCGGCGCGTCGGGCATGGAACTGATTCGGGACATCGTCGACATCTACCGACAATACCCGTCGATCGACACCGAGGTCCTGGTCGCGTCGATCCGCAGCCCGCGCCATGTGATCGAGGCAGCCCGCATGGGCGCCCATGTCTCGACCCTGCCGCCCTCGGTGCTGCGCCAGATGTTCAAGCATCCGCTGACCGATAGCGGGCTCGACGCCTTCCTGGCGGATTGGCGGAAGACCGGCCAGCAGATCCTGGACGACGACAATTCGGTACAGCCCTTCAAGAAACCGGCCTGACGAGAGAGCTTTTGCGAGAGATGAGGCGACACTGAATGCCGCAGGAAACCCGAACCAGCAAAGCGGCATCGACTCCCAGGCTGACGGCAACGGAAGTGGCGGAGTATCTGGTCGCCCATCCGGATTTCCTCCACACCCATCCTGAGATTCTCGGCAAGCTGAACCCGCCGGTCACGGCCCGTCCTGACGGCGTCGTCGATCTCCAATCCTATATGATGGACCGGCTGCGCGGCGAGGCGGAGACCCTGCGCGACGACCAGCGGGCCCTGATCAGCGCCAGCCGGGCCAACCAGAACACCCAAAACCGGGTCCATGCCGCCATCCTGTTCCTGCTGGATGCGGAGAGCTTCGAACACCTGATCCAGACCATCAATACCGATCTGTCGGTGCTGCTGGATCTGGATGTCGCCCGACTGCTGGTCGAATCCGACGGCCGCCCCCTGCCCCATGCGGAACAGACCGGCGTGCGGGTCGTCGGGGAGGGCTTCGCAGACCATTATCTTGAAGGCCGCGACGTGCTGCTGGAAGGCGATATCACCGGCGACGAGACCCTGTTCGGATCCGCGGCCGGGCTGGTCCAGAGTCACGCCCTGGTCCGGCTCAACGTCTCTACCGGCACACCGCCCTGCCTGCTGGTACTGGGCAGCCGCGAACCCGATTTGTTCCATTCCGGCATGCGCACCGAATTGATCAGCTTCCTGGCCCGGGTCCTTGAGCGATGCATCCGCTCCTGGCTGAACCTGCCGGCCTGACCTTCTCGAAGGGCGGGGGAGTACTATGTGAACGCACAGCCTTCCGCCCTGCTTAGGTCATATAGGAGCGGCCTTGTCGGATTCCGGCAACCTTGCCGCAATGATCGCTGGTGCCCAATGGAGACTCAGCGCTCCCCCTCACCCTCCCACGGCTTCGCCGCGGGTCCCTCCCTCTCCCCAAGGAGAGGGAAACCAACAAGCGCCTCGACGACCCCTCTCCTTGGGGAGAGGGAGGGACCCGCGGCGAAGCCGTGGGAGGGTGAGGGGGAGTGCTGAGTCAACCGGGGCAACCGACCGCGCCGACTATGATGGCGGCGGCCGATATGCTGAATGCCGTCGATGTCTGGCGGCGCTGGCTGACCACCGAGAAACGGGCGTCGGAGCATACCATCCGAGCCTATCTGACCGATGTGACCCGGCTGGTGGAATTCCTGTCCGGCCATCTGGGCCGGCCGCCGAGCCTCAACGATCTGGGCGATCTGACCCTGAGCGATTTCCGCGCCTATCTGGCCCGCCGCGCCACCGGCGGTGCCAGCGCCGCGAGCCGCGCCCGGGGCCTGTCCGGCATTCGCAATTTCTTCCGCCACCTGGATCGCCGGGGGATCTTGCACAACCCGGCCATCGCCGGCCTGTCGAGCCCGAAGCTACCGCACTCCGTGCCCAAGCCGCTGACCGTCGCCGATGCCGCCGCGGTATTGGAGACCGCCAGCGAGGTCAGCGATTCCGATTGGATCGGCAAACGGGACAAGGCGCTTTTCACCCTGCTCTATGGCTGCGGCCTGCGGATCGCCGAGGCGCTGTCGTTGAATGGCGACGATCTGCCGACCGACGATACTTTGATGGTGACCGGCAAGGGCCGGAAACAGCGCATGGTGCCGATCCTGCCGGCCGTTTCCCAGGCACTTTGGGAATACGTCGCGGCCTGCCCGTATCCCATGCGATCCGGTGACCCGCTCTTCATGGGCGCCCGCGGTGGCCGGTTAAACCCCGGTGTCGCCGACCGGCAGATGCGAAAACTTCGCCATCTGCTCGGCCTGCCGGATACCGCCACCCCGCATGCGCTGCGGCACAGCTTCGCCACCCATCTGCTGGCCGGCGGCGCCGATTTGCGCGCGATCCAGGAACTGCTGGGCCATAGTTCCCTGTCGACCACCCAGCGCTACACCGATGTCGATGTGGAACAGCTGTTGGCGGTCCACCGCGACACCCATCCCCGTGCAAGACGGCGTGAGGATTGACGCCGCCATCTCGGTTGGAGAGTCACCGCCCGCCCTCACCCTCCCGCGGCTTCGCTGCGGGAGGGTGAGGGCGGGCGGTGAATCAGAAGGCGAGCAAGGCGCGTGAGCCGCTCAACCGCGCCCGATCCAGCGCCGCGCTCTCGCCAGCGCCAGCCGATAGCCGCGGTTTACCGCAGGGAATCGGCGGCGCAGCCGAACCACGAACGCCCGTGCCCAGGGGTGCACCTGGGCCAGGATGATCAGACCGATGGTGATGAACAGGATGCCCTGCAGGATCGGCAGGAACAGACCGACGATCCCGAGCAGAACGAAACCCCAGCCGGCCACAAGCAAAGACCAGTATTTCAGGGCGGCGACCAGCGCGGGCTTCATGAGGGGCGCGCCGGGTTAGGGGGAATGGAGCCTGACACCCGTGACCAAAGCAGCGCCAAAGGCCCCAACACGACGACGAGCGACAGGCTGGCGAAGGCGAAGCCCCATCCGTCGGAGAACCCATCCGCGTTCAAATCGAGCACGCCGCCGAACATCAGTGGGCCGATGAAGGCGCCGCTGAAGCCGAGCATGGCATGTACCGCCAAGGTCGCGCCCTTCCGGGCCGGGTCGGCGGCGGTCACCGCGCCGACAGTCAGCGCCGCGCTGTCCATCATGATCAGGAAGCCATAGACCGAGAGCGCCGCCACGACCAACGCAAATGGCAACCCGGGCAGGAAGCCGACCATGGCGCCAACCAGGGCCGTCACCAGCATAACGCCGGCGATGATCCGGAGGCGGCCAAACCGCATGGCCACCTCGTTGCCGAGAATGCTGGCCGGGACGCCCAACAAAAGGATGATTGTGGCAATCCAGGCAATCTCGGCGCTGCCGGGTCCACCGGTGGCGATCGCCGCCACCGTCAGGAAGGCGACGAGCCAGGATCTGAATCCGAAAAGCTCCACGCAATGGATCGCGTAACCCAGCACATAGCCCATGGCGGGGCGGTTCCGAAGCACCGGCCTGAAATCCAGCAGCGCCCCCGACCGGTGATCCCGATCCGCCGGCACGTCGTTCGGCGCCGCCCAGGCCGCCAGCCCTAGGGCCAGAAGCGGACAGACAGCGGCGACTGCGAATGCAGAGCGCCAGCCAAACGACTCGGCCACCAGCCCCGCCAGCAAGAGGCTGAGACCGCTGCCGATGGAAAACGAAGCGGTGTAGAAGGCGAAGTAGCGGCCTGCCCGAGCGCCGCTCAGCCGGTCCGTGAGAATGCGCAATCCGGGCATATAGGTGCCGGCCAGCGCCACGCCGCCCAACAGCCGGAACAACATCGCCGTCCAGAGGCCCTGCGCGAATATCGAAAATCCCAGCGCCGCCACCCCGGCCAGAACTGTGCAAGCCAGATAGACCCGGCGCGGGTCGATCCGGTCGGTCAGGGTGACGAGGACCGCGACCGCGACCGCATATCCGGCATAGAAGATGCCGTTCACCCAGCCGGCCTCGGTATTGCTAAGCCGCCATTCCGCCAGGAATTGGGGTAGAAGCGCCGGAAACGTCATGGTCGCGGCCATACCCAGCACTTCGGCGGCACAGAATGCCGCAACCAGTGTCGCTGGCTTGCGCTGTTGGATTTCGGAGGGCAACGGCTGGCGGGGCGCTCATCAGATGTGCAGCGAGCGCCCGTCGACCGCCAGGGCGGCTTCCTTGACCGCCTCGTTCAGGGTCGGGTGGGCATGGCAGGTGCGGGCGATGTCCTCGGCGGAGGCGCCGAATTCCATGGCCATCGCCGCCTCGGCGATCATCGTGCCGGCTTCGGCGCTGAGGATATGCACGCCGAGCACCTTGTCGGTCTTGGCGTCGGCGAGGATTTTCACGAAACCGTCGGTCGCGTTCATCGCCCGGGCCCGGCCATTCGCGGTCAGCGGAAACTTGCCGGTCTTGTAGGCGATCCCGTCTTCCTTCAACTGTTCCTCGGTCTTACCGACCTGCGCCACCTCCGGCCAGGTGTAGACCACACCCGGAATGGCGTCGTAATTGACATGGCCGCGCTGCCCGGCGAGTTGCTCGGCGACGGCGACACCCTCTTCTTCGGCCTTATGGGCCAGCATCGGGCCGACGATGACGTCGCCGATCGCATAGATGCCCGTCACATTGGTGGCGTAGTGGCCGTCGGTGACGACCCTGCCGCGATTGTCGATGGCGACGCCGACCTCCGCCAGCCCCAGCCCCTCGGTATGGGGAATGCGGCCGATCGACAGCAGCACGATATCCGTCTCCAGGGTTTCGGACGATCCGCCCTTGGCCGGCTCCAATGTCAGGGCGACGCCCTTGGCGTTCGGCTTGGCGCCGGTGACCTTGGTGCCGAGCTTGAATTTCATACCCTGCTTTTTCAGAGTGCGGGCCATGTGCTTGGAGACTTCGCCATCCATGCCCGGCAGGATGCGGTCGAGGAATTCGATCACTGTCACCTCGGCCCCGAGGCGCTGCCAGACCGAGCCCATCTCGAGCCCGATATAGCCGCCGCCGATCACCGCCAGCGTCTTCGGCACCTTGGCCAGATCGAGCGCGCCGGTCGACGAGAGGATCTTCTTCTCATCGATCTCAATGCCCGGCAGCGGCGTCACATCGGATCCGGTGGCGATGACCACGGCCTTTGTCTTGTACGACTTCGCGCCGCTGTCACCGGTCACCTCCACCGTATCGGCGGCGGCGATCCGTGCGCTGCCCTTCAGCCAGTCGACCTTGTTCTTCTTGAACAGGAATTCGACGCCGGCGGTGTTGGCCTTCACCACCCCGTCCTTGTGGCCCATCATCGCCTTCAGATCGAGATCGACCTTGCCCACCTTGACCCCGAAAGCGCCCAAATCGTGCTGCGCCTCGTGATACTTCTCGGACGCCTGCAACAGCGCCTTGGAGGGGATGCATCCGACATTGAGACAGGTGCCACCCAAAGTCTCCCGCTTCTCCACACAGGCGGTCTTCAGGCCGAGCTGGGCGGCGCGGATGGCGCAGACATAGCCGCCCGGCCCGCTGCCGATCACGATCAGATCATAGGTGGTATCGCTCATCCAACTTGCCCTTATTTGGGAGAATTCCGCGGGCCGACCGGCCAAGGCGCACCTTGCCGCAACCGGCGGAGCGGAACAAGGGGAGAGGCGCCGCCTGTCAGGGGAATCGCTTCAGGTTAACGCGGAGTTCTGTCGGAGCAGTGTTTCGAGGTAGTCCGGGTTGAGGTTGGCGAGTTTTCGGCGGACTTTGAGGCTGTGTCGGTCTTTTGGTTTGCGGACCAGGTTCATGGCCATGTGTTTGACGACGGCCATGTTTTCGGGGCCGTAGCCGGAGCGCAGTCGGGCGAGGTCGTCATGGAAGACGACGTCGAGGACCCAGTGGAGGCGGTTTTCGATGCCCCAATGGGCGCGCACGGCGCGGGCGAAGGTTTCGGCGTCGAGGGTGGCGGAGGAGAGGTAGTAGCGCTTTTCGCGTTCGATCTTGGAGTTGCGTTCGACCTCGGTCTCGACCATGGCGATGGTGGCGAGGTGGGGGAAAGCCGGCTCGCCGGTATAGCGGCGGTCGGAGAACAGCCAGTCGACGTGGTGGCAGACGGCATGGCGGCGGATTTCGATGCGGCCATGGTCGGCGTCGGTGGTGTCGAAGGTGTCAAAGCCCTCGCAACCTGCGGTCTGGGGGTCGGCGAAGAAGGCTGCGACATCGCTGAACAGGAGAGGCCGGTTGGCCTTCAGGGCGAGCAGATAGTCGCCGCCGCGGCCAACGATGGTCTCGGCGATCGTGGTCTGGGTGCCGATCGCATCGATGGTGACCAGCGCGCCGGTCAGGGCCAGGCGCTCCAGCAAGAGCGGGATCGCGGTGATCTCATTGGACTTGTCAGCGACCGCCTCCTGACCCAGCACCAGGCGCTGGCGGCAGGCCCAGGCGGAGAGGAGATGCAGCGGCTCGCGCCCCTTGGAGCGGGCATGGCTGCGCCTGGAGGTTTTGCCGTCTATGGCGATGATGTCGGGTTCCGTCTCGCGCAGCCCCGCCACCCAGGCGGTGAAGCAGGCCTTGAACAGCTCCGGGTCGAGAGCGTTCATCACGTCGTTCAGGGTATCGTGGGAGGGGATGCCGCGCTCATAGGCCAAAAAGCGGCGCAGAAAGGCGATCCGCAGCTCGCCCCACAGCTTGATCTCGACGAAATCCTCCATCCCGCTCAGCGTCGCACACAGCACCACAAGCAGGATCTCAGGCAGCGGATACATCACCCGCCAGTCCTCGCGGGGATCGTCCAGCGCCGAGAAATGATCAAGAAGGGGCCGGGTCGGCTGTGATCGGGTCATTGTCAGGCCTCGTGAGTCAACGAAGCCCTCCATGAATCACATAACACCGCCCGCGAACAGCCCGCCAGCAACAAACGGCGTTAACCTGAAGCGATTGCCCTGCGCCGCCTGTGACCGCGCTCACACCGGAGAACCGCCGGCATCTCTATGCTATCGTGTCCACACGGTGGGAGGGTATGTATCGGTGAGGGTTTCAGCACTCATCTTGGCGGTTGCGCCGCTGCTGGCCGGATGCCCGGCGCCGGTTACGCTCGACATGAACCGGCTGGGCGAGAGCTATGTGGCCAGTGCCGCCGACCCCGATGTCCTGCAAATCATGGAAGCCAGTCCGGCACTTAAATCCTGCGGCTTGGCCAGCAGCATTGCCGACCGGCGGCAGAACGTCGAGGTGGTGGACAGCCGCCAATTCTGGCGCTCAGCTTTTCCCGAGCCAGTTCCCTGGACCTGGGTGCGGACCGTGCTCGCCGATCCGGCCATCGCTCAGCGGGTCGCCGATCTGGATGTGGACTATCTTGTCGCCATCGGCGGCGAGACCATCGGCACCGAGAGGACCGGCAGCATGTCCTGCAGCTTGCAAGGCTGCGCCGGCGCCCTGTGGCATCAGGAGCGGACCAGCCTTTCGGCCACCATCTGGGACATCGACGGCGAAACAGCCATCGAATCGGTGGCCGCCAGCGGGTCGGCGAAATCCATTATGGCCGCCTTCATCCTGCCGATCGTCTGGCTGGAACCCTACACCCAGTCCACGACCTGCCGTAATCTGGGCCGCGAAATCGCATCGGTAGTGGCCGAGCGGCACGATGGCGACCCAATTCAAGTCGCGGTAGTCGGTGTCCCCGGCTCTGCCATCCAGAACACCGATCTGGACCGCATAGACGATCTGATCGATCTGGCGTCGGATGGCGACGAGGCAGCGCTATACGAGCTGGCCGCCCATTTCCAGCGGGTCGGAGAATGGAACCCGATCCCGCGCTGGCCAGCCGAGACCCGATTCCGGCTGGCCTTGGCCGCCGAGGCCGAGGATCGCTGGCCCTGGCTGTGCCAAGCCGCCCAGGCCGGACACGCGGCGGCCCAGGTCCATGTCGGATGGGCAGCCGAGGCCGACTACTACACCGACGGCGCGGTCGAAACCGACCCGACGGAGGCCTATAAATGGTACCGGCTGGCGCTGCTCAACGGCGAGATTTCCGCCGTCGAGGACATGGAGCGGCTGCAAGCGTCGCTCACACCCGATCAGATCGCCGAGGCCGAACGCCGCGCGTCGGAATGGCGGCCGGGAACCTGCGAAGCCGGCGCGCTGGGCTGATCCAGCAATTTCCAATTCGAAGATCGCGATTGGAACCTTCTCTCCATGTGAGAGAGGGAGGGACCCGATGCGAAGCGTTGGGAGGGTGAGGGGGCTCGCGCCGGATGGCGCGGCCAATCAACCGGAGTCTGTGGTGGAACTTCAGATTATCGAGCCTTGTGCGCGGCGGACGCCGCGCGACCCCTCACCCGGACCGCGTTGCGATCCGACCTCTCCCGCAAGGGGAGAGGTAATCTTTCGGAATGCGCCGGAGGCTAGCGCATTTTCCGCTCACGCGGAATCGGCACCGGCCCGCTCCCCCGCCCGGCCACCCACTGAGGATACTGGCGCTGGGTGGCCGGGCGGGGGAGCGGGCCGGTGCCGTATGATCGAAAAAAGCGCTAAACGTCCAGCAGGATGCGTTGCGGGTCTTCGATGTATTCCTTGACCCGGACCAAGAAGGTCACCGCCTCGCGGCCGTCGATGATGCGGTGGTCGTAACTGAGCGCCACATACATCATCGGCCGCACCACCACCGCGTCGCCGACCGCCATCGGCCGCTTCTGGATCTTGTGCATGCCCAGGATGGCGGATTGCGGCGGGTTGAGGATCGGCGTCGAGAGAAGCGAGCCGAATACGCCGCCATTGGTGATGGTGAAGGTGCCGCCGGTCAACTCGGCCATGGAGAGCTTGCCGTCGCGGGCGCGGCGGCCGAGATCGCCGATGCCGCCCTCGATTTCGGCGAAGCTCAACTGATCCGCATCGCGCAGGACCGGCACCACAAGGCCGTTGGGCGTGCTGACCGCGACGCCGATATCGTAATAGTTCTTATAGACCAGCTCGTCGCCGTCGATTTCGGCGTTGACCGCCGGCAGCTCCTTCAGCGCCGCGATGCAGGCCTTGGTGAAAAACGACATGAAGCCGAGCTTGATGCCATGCTTCTTCTCGAAGCTCTCTTTGTAGGACGCGCGAACCTCCATCATGTTGCCCATATCCACCTCGTTGAAGGTGGTCAGCATGGCGGCGGTGTTCTGCGCCTGCTTCAGCCGGGCGGCGATGGTCTTGCGCAGCTTGGTCATGCGCACCCGCTCTTCGCGGTCCTTTTTCGGCCGGACGGCGCCATCCGGACGCTGGAAGGCCGGCACTTCAATCACGCTGGCCCCAGTACTCGCGGCGTTCGTCGCGGGAGCGGCGACCGAGACCGGCGCGGCAACCGGGCTGGTGGCGCTTTCCATATAGGCCAGCACGTCACCCTTGGTGATGCGGCCATCCTTGCCGGTGCCGGAGATCCGAGAGGCGTCGAGGTTGTTCTCGGCGATCAGCTTCGCGGCGGCGGGCATCGCCGCAGCGTCGCTATCGTCGGCTGCCGGAGCGGCGGGCGCCGGCGCCGATGGCTCGGGCGTCGCCTTGGCGGCCGGAGCCGCCGCGGCGCCGGCCGCGCCAAGCACGCCCAGGATCGCGCCGACTTCGACCGTATCTCCGGCTGCGACCTTGATTTCCGACAGGGTGCCGGCCTCGGTCGCGTTGACCTCCAGCGTCACCTTGTCGGTCTCAAGCTCGACCAGCGCCTCGTCGCGGGCAACCGCGTCGCCCTCCTGCTTCAGCCATTGCGCGACCGTCGCCTCGGACACGGATTCGCCGAGGGTTGGGACCACGATTTCGATGCTCATCGCCGCTACCTTCCGTGTTGCCGCCCATCCGGGCGCACAATCGTTCTAATGCTCTTCCATTGTGCCGAAAATCGGGATCGCCGCATCAGATGGTCAACGCCTCGTCGACCAGCTTTGCTTGTTCTGCCATATGACGGCGCAGCAGGCCGGTGGCCGGCGACGACGCTTCCGGACGTCCCGCATAGCGCGGCCGCTTGGTCTTGTGGCCGTTTTCTTCCAGCAGCCCCTCGATGCGCCGATCCATATAGTGCCAGCCGCCCATATTCTGCGGCTCTTCCTGACACCAGACGACGTCGGCATTGGGGAACTTGTCGATCATCTCCATCTTCAGCGCCTTCTTGGGGAACGGGTAGAGCTGTTCCAGGCGCAATATGGTGACGTCCTTGATGCCGCGCTCGTCGCGGGTCTTCTTCAGATCGTAATAGACCTTGCCGGTGCACAGGATGACCCGCTTGATGGCCTCCGGCTCCGCCAACTCGACATCCTCGTAGAGCACCCGGTGGAAGGTGCTGCCATTGGTGAACATCTCGACGCTGGAAACGCATTCCTTGTGGCGCAACAGGGATTTCGGCGTCATCACGACCAGCGGCTTGCGGAACTCGCGGTGGATCTGCCGACGCAGGACGTGGAAATAGTTGGCCGGGGTCGTTGGATAGACCACCTGCCAATTATCCTCGCCGGAGAGCTGCAGGAACCGTTCCAGCCGGGCCGAAGAGTGCTCCGGTCCCTGCCCCTCATAGCCATGGGGCAGCAGCATCACCAGGCCGCACATGCGCAGCCACTTGCTCTCGCCCGAAGAGATGAATTGGTCGAAAATCACCTGTGCGGTGTTGGCGAAATCGCCGAACTGCGCTTCCCAGAGGACCAACGCCTTGGGCTCGGACAGGCTGTAGCCGTATTCGAAGCCAAGGACCGCGAATTCCGACAGCGGACTGTCATGGACCTCGAACAGCGCCTGCCCGTCGCCGATATTCTGCAGCGGCAGGTAACGCCGTTCGGATTCCTGATCGACGAAGACCGAATGGCGTTGCGAGAAGGTGCCGCGGCCGGAATCCTGGCCCGACAGCCGGACCGGCACGCCTTCCGCCACCAGCGTGCCGTAGGCCAGCGCTTCGGCGGTTGCCCAGTCGATGCCCTGGCCGGACTCGATCATCTTCGCCTTGGCCTTGAGCTGGCGGGCGATCTTGGAGTTCAGCTTGAAATCGTCCGGCGCACGCGACAGGGCGCCGCCGACCTGTCGGAACGCATCCTCGGTGATCGAGGTGGTGCCGCGCCGCTCATCGCCGGTCGCGGTTGACATGCCCGACCACACGCCGCCGAGCCAATCGGCCTCGTTCGGCTTGTATTGCGCCGCCGCCTCGTACTGGGTCTCCAGATGGGCGTGGAAATCCTCGACGATCTTTTCCGGCTCGCCGGCTTCGAAGACGCCGGCCTCGACCAGCCGTTGTCCGTGGATCTCGCGGGTCGTGGGATGTTTGTTGATCGCCTTGTACATCAGCGGCTGGGTGAAGGCCGGCTCGTCGCCCTCATTGTGGCCGAAGCGGCGATAGCAGAACATGTCGATGACGACATCCTTATGGAACTGCTGCCGGAATTCGGTGGAGATCCGCGCCACATGGACCATGGCCTCGGCGTCGTCGCCGTTCACATGGAAGATCGGCGCTTGCACCATCAGCGCCACATCGGTCGGGTACGGGCCGGAGCGCGAGTAGCTCGGCGCGGTGGTGAAGCCGATCTGGTTGTTGATGATGAAGTGGATCGTGCCGCCGACCCGGTAGCCGCGCAATTCGGAGATCATCAGCGTCTCGCCGACGATACCCTGGCCGGCGAAGGCGGCGTCGCCATGCAGCAACACCGGCATGACCTGGGTGCGATCATGGTCGCCCAGCTGCGCCTGCTTGGCCCGAACCTTGCCGATCACCACCGGGTTCACGCATTCCAGATGGGACGGGTTGGCGGTCAGCGACAGATGGATGACGTTGCCGTCGAAATCCCGGTCGGTCGACGTACCGAGATGGTATTTGACGTCGCCGGAGCCCATCACGTCGTCCGGATTGGCCGGGGCGCCCTGGAACTCGGAGAAGATCGCGGTGAACGGCTTGCCCATCACATTGGCCAGCACGTTCAGCCGGCCGCGATGTGACATGCCGAGCACGATCTCCTTCAGACCGAGCTGGCCGCCGCGCTTCATGATCTGTTCCAGCGCCGGCACCATCGCCTCGCCGCCATCGATGCCGAAACGCTTGGTGCCGGTGTATTTCAGGTTCAGGAACCGCTCGAAGGATTCCGTCGCCGTCAAACGGTCGTAGATCGCGCGTCGCCCGCGCGGGGTGAAGTCGGTCTGGTTGCCGACCTGCTCGATGCGTTCCTGCAGCCAGGCCTTCTGGTCCGGGTCCTGGATATGGGTGTATTCGATGCCGATCGGGCCGCAATAGGTCTCGCGCAGCCGGGCGTAGATCTGCCGCAGGGTGGCGGTCTCGAACCCGAGCACATGGTTGATGAAGATCGGCCGTTCCATATCGGCATCGACGAAGCCGTAGGTGCGCGGATCCAGCTCCGGATGCGGCTCCCGCTTGGCCAGGCCCAGAGGATCCAGATTGGCATCCAGATGCCCGCGGACCCGGTAGGCGCGGATCAGCATCAAGGCGCGGATGCTGTCCTGGGTGGCCTGCCTGAGCTGATCGTCCGACACGCCCGCCTCCGGGGCGGGTCCGGTCGCCTGGGCTGGCGCCACTGCGGGGGCTGGTGCCGGCGACGCATCGCCATTGGCCGCCTCGTGACCGTTACGCGGCGCCCAGCTCGGACCCCCCAGATCGCCCATCAGCGAAGCCGCATCGTCGCCCAGCGAGGCGAAGAACATCGCCCAGGACGGGTCCACGGCGCCGGGATCGCGCTGGTATCTGGTGTAAAGCTCGGTGATGAACGCGGCGTTCTGGGCGAACAGAAACGAGGTCTGTTCCGTCTGATTGGCCATGATGTCTATGGGCGGGCCCTGTGAACCCGCATCCCTCCACGTTGAGGTGTCGGCCATGCCATCCTGGGCTAATCGGACGGCATGGCAACAATTCTCTTATAAAACTTTGACTACTAACCCTTTAACGCCTTCAGCATGGTGCTTCCAAGGCTGGCGGGACTGTCGGCGACATGGATACCAGCCGACTTCATGGCATCGATCTTGTCGCCGGCACCGCCCTTGCCACCGGAAATAATCGCCCCGGCATGGCCCATGCGCCGCCCGGGCGGCGCCGTCACCCCGGCGATGAAGCCGACCACCGGCTTCTTCACCTTGGACTGCTTGAGAACCTCCGCGGCATCCTCTTCGGCATTTCCGCCGATCTCACCGATCATGATGATCGCCTCGGTCTGTTCATCGCCCAGGAACAGTTCCAGGCAGTCGATAAAGTTGGTGCCGTTGACCGGGTCGCCGCCAATGCCGATGCAGGTCGACTGACCAAGCCCGGCAGCGGTGGTCTGCGCCACCGCCTCGTATGTAAGCGTGCCGGACCGGCTGACAATGCCTATCTTGCCAGGGGTGTGGATATGGCCCGGCATGATGCCGATCTTGCATTGTTCCGGAGTGATCACGCCGGGGCAGTTTGGGCCGACCAGGCGGGTCTTGGACCCGGCCAGGGCGCGTTTCACCGCGACCATGTCCAGCACCGGAATACCCTCGGTGATGCAAACGACCAGTCCGATCTCCGCATCGATGGCTTCCAGGATCGCATCACCGGCGAAGGGCGGCGGGACATAGATCGCCGACGCATCGGCGCCTGTCTTTTCCGCCGCCTCTGCCACCGTGTCGAAGATCGGCAGGTCGAGATGGGTGCCGCCCCCTTTGCCCGGCGTGACGCCGCCGACCATGCGCGTGCCATAGGCGATCGCCTGCTCGGAATGGAACGTGCCTTGGGCGCCGGTGAAGCCCTGGCAGATGACCTTGGTGTCGCTGTTGACCAGGACAGCCATTACCCCGCCTCCTTCACCGCTTTGACAATCTTCTCGGCCGCATCGGCCAGATTGTCCGCCGACTTGATCGGCAATCCGGATTCCGCCAGGATTTTCTTGCCCAGCTCCACATTGGTGCCCTCCAGCCGAACCACCAGCGGCACGTGCAGGCTGACTTCCTTGGCCGCCGCCACGACACCCTCGGCAATCACATCGCAGCGCATGATGCCGCCGAAAATGTTGACCAGGATGCCTTCCACATTGGAGTCGGACAGGATCAGCTTGAACGCCGTGGTCACCCGCTCACGGGTCGCGCCGCCGCCGACATCCAGGAAGTTGGCCGGTTCGCCGCCATAGAGCTTGATGATGTCCATGGTCGCCATGGCCAACCCGGCGCCGTTCACCATGCAGCCGATATTGCCGTCCAGCTTGATGTAGTTGAGCTCGTGCCGGGCGGCTTCCAGCTCGGCCGGATCCTCCTCGGTCTCGTCCCGAAGCTCTTCAAGGTCCTTGTGGCGGAACAAGGCGTTGTCGTCGAAGTTCATCTTGGCGTCCAGGGCGATCACCTCGCCGGCCCCGGTGACCACCAGCGGGTTAACCTCGACCATCGACGCGTCCAGTTCTCGAAACGCCTTGTACAGCGACATCAGCAGCTTGACCGCGCTGCGCACCTGGGTGCCTTCCAGCCCCAGGGCAAAGGCGATGCGCCGTGCATGGAAGGCCTGCATGCCGGTGGCCGGATCGATCGGCAGCGTGACGATCTTCTCCGGCGTCTTCTCGGCCACATCCTCGATGTCCATGCCGCCCTCGGTGGAGGCGATCACGGTGATTCGGCTGGTGGTGCGGTCGACCAGGAAGGAGAGGTAGAGCTCCCGCTTGATGTCGCAGCCATCCTCGATATAGATGCGCCGGACCTCTTTCCCGCCCGACCCGGTCTGCTTGGTGACCAGGACCTTGCCCAGCATCTCCTTGGCCTGATCGCGGACATCTTCGGTCGACCTAACGACCCTGACGCCGCCCTTGCCCTTCTCGTTGCCCTTGAACCGGCCGGCCCCGCGGCCGCCGGCATGGATCTGGGATTTGACGACCCAGACAGGCCCTCCCAACTCCTTGGCAACGTCTTCGGCTTCCTTCGGCGTATAGGCGACACCGCCGCGCGGCACGGCGACGCCGTACTGACGCAACAGGCTCTTGGCCTGGTATTCGTGGATATTCATGCTGCCCCGTGTGATTGGTGCGTGACGGGTCGCCGGCTGAGCACTTGAATAAGCGCCCGAACCCACTGCGGCGGCACCATAGCATCGCCATCGACCAGGGCAACCGTGAACGCAGGCAAACCGGCGCATGGATGATCAAACAGCCGCGATCGCCCGCATTCTATGGCACTGGCCGGTTGGCGATCTCCAGCAGGTTCTCATCCGGGTCGTAGATGTAGACCGAGTCGATGGGCCCGGTGGCGCCGGTGCGGCGTACCGGTCCCTCGATCACGGCGACGCCGCGGTCGGCCAAATGGGCCAGGATTTCTGCCATCGGCGTCGTTGTGAGCAGGCACAGATCCGCGGAACCGGGCGTGGCATGGCGGACATTGGGGTCGATCACCCGTCCGGCCTCATGCAGATTCAGCTTTTGACGGCCGAACATCAGCGCCCAGCGGCCGGGCTGGAATTCCTCGGACCGCATGCCGAGCACGGTTTCATAGAATCGCCGGGTCGCCGCCAGATCGCGCACCGTCAGGACCAGATGGTCCAGCGCATCGACCTGGATCGGCATGCCGGCAACTCCAGGAAAACCGTGGGTCTAGCCCTCCGCCATCATCTTCTGGGTGACCTCGACCAGCCCCCTCACGGCGGTGACCGATTTGTCGAACATCGCCTGTTCGTCGGCCGTCAATTCGATCTCGACGATCCGCTCGATGCCGCCGGCGCCGATCACCGCCGGCACGCCGACATAGATCCCATCGACACCGTACTGGCCGGTCAGATAGGCGGCGCAGGGCAACAGCCGCTTCTTGTCCTTCAGATAGGATTCGGCCATGGAAATGGCGGAGGCGGCCGGCGCGTAGAAGGCGGAGCCGGTCTTCAGCAGGCCGACGATCTCCGCCCCGCCGTCGCGGGTGCGCTGAATGATCGCATCCAGGCGTTCCTGGGTGGTCCAGCCCATCTTCACCAGATCGGGCAGCGGAATGCCGCCGACGGTCGAGTAGCGGGCCAGCGGCACCATGGTGTCGCCATGGCCGCCCAGCACGAAGGCGGTGACATCCTCGACCGAGACCTTGAACTCCTCGGCCAGGAAATACCGGAACCGGGCGGAGTCCAGGACCCCGGCCATGCCGACCACCCGCTCCGACGGGATGCCGGTGACCTGCCTCATCACCCCGACCATGGCGTCGAGCGGGTTGGTGATGACGATCACAAAGGCATTCGGGCATTGCGCCTTGATGTTCTCACCGACGCTTTTCATGACCTTGGTGTTGATGCCGATCAGGTCGTCGCGGCTCATGCCGGGCTTGCGCGGCACGCCGGCGGTGACGATCACCACATCGGCGCCCTTCAGCACCGCATAGTCGCTGCTGCCGACGAGGTTGGAGTCGAAACCTTCGACCGGCGAGGCCTGGGCGATATCCAGCCCCTTGCCGTCCGGGATACCTTCGGCGATGTCGAACAGGGCGATATCGCCCAGCTCCTTCATGCCGGCCAGCAATGCGAGCGTTCCACCGATCTGGCCGGCACCGACCAGCGCGATCTTCCTGCGTGCCATCTGCAACCCCTCAAGCCTGACTGAGATCGGCCCCCTGCCGGTTTTCGGGCGGGACAGGACCGTGCGACGCCGGTTCAGTAACGCGAATCCGGCGCCGGGGCAAGAACCCGCAGCGACCAAAAGAAACTGGTGATTAACCGTTTTCCGGCAGTGTGAACCGGAGGGTCCCTTAATCCGACGGAGCTGTCCGTAATGCACATCAGCCAACTGCTTCTGGCGCAAGGCATCATTTCTGCCGAACAGCTGGACAAGGCGTCGTCACACCTGAAGGCCGACAGCGGGCGTTTCACCGATCAATTGGTGGAGCTGGGGCTGGTCTCCTCCACGATCATGGACGCCATCGTGTCCCGTGCGCCGCTGGCGCCGACCTCCCTGAAGGCCATGGGGCTGCCAGTCAGCCAGCAGATCCGCATGGTTCTCAAATGCATGGCGACCGACGGGCTGGAAACCGCGACCCAGATCGGCCACCGGCTGAGCATTCCGGTCAATCTGGTGTCGCAGTTGATCCAGGATCTGTCGGATAAGCATCTAATCGAGAGCATCGGCCAGAGCCGGCTGAGTCGAATCCGTCGAGGTGCGCTACATCCTGACCACCATGGGCCGGCAATGGGCCGCCGAAGCCTTGCATCAAAGTCAGTATGTCGGCCCCGCCCCGGTCAATCTGGCCGACTATTCCGCCCAGGTCCGCAAGCAGAGCATGACCACCCAGCGGGTCGGCATCGAGCAGATCCAGAACGCCTTCAAGCGGATGGTGATCCCCGACTTCCTGCTCCGCAAGCTGGGACCCTCGGTCAACTCCGCCACTTCGATCCTGCTCTACGGGGCGCCGGGCAACGGCAAGACCACCATCGCCCGCCTGGTCGGGCGGATATTCCCCGATATCGTTTTCATCCCCCATTGCATCGAAGTGCAGGGCCAGATCATCAAGATCTTCGACCCCTCCATGCATGAAGCCATCGTCGACGACGACACACCGGACCTGCAGATGGGCATCCGCCGCGACGCGCTGGACACCCGATGGGTGCCGTGCCGGCGTCCGGTGATCATCACCGGCGGCGAACTGACCCTCGGACATGCTGGACCTGACGTACAATTCGGACGTCAAATTCTATGAGGCCCCGATCCATATGAAGGCGCTGAACGGCACCTTCATCGTCGACGATTTCGGCCGCCAGCTGGTCAGCCCGACCCAGCTGCTGAACCGCTGGATCGTGCCGCTGGAAAACCGCGTCGACTATCTGAAGCTGCACACCGGCAAGAGCTTCATGATCCCGTTCGACGAGCGGGTTATCTTCTCCACCAATCTGGAGCCGGACGATCTGATGGATACGGCGTTCCTGCGCCGCATTCCCTACAAACTGGAAATCCCCTTCCCGACCGAAGAGGAATACCGCCCGCATCTTCAAGATGATGGCCAAAACCCGCGATCTGGAGTGCAGCGACACGGATGTCGGATTCGTCATCCAGGAACTGCAGACCAAGAACGGCCAGCCGCTGGCCTGCTACCAGCCGAAATTCATCATCGAGCAGGTGATGGCCAGTTGCCGGTTCGAGGGGGTCCAGCCCAACCTCGCCCGCGACCACGTGGCCGAGGCCTTGACCAACCTCTACACCAAACGTTCGGTGGTCGGGCAGACCCAAGCGGCCGTCTGAACCGGCTCACATCCGGAATTCGAAGGGCGTGCCGATCGGCACGCCCTTTTCCTATGCGCAATTCCAGTGCGACGCCCTTCCAGTTATGGGGCGGTGACCTTGAGCCAGGACGGCTCCGGGATGGGCTGTCGCAGCCAGATTCCCCTCGTCGAAAGACTCAAAATAGCCAAAATCGACGCAATCAAACAGAAACATATGCATTCATATCTTGAAAATACGATGCGAATGCATACATATGTATACGTAGAATGAAATGGTGTCGACACCAACCATAGGTCAGTACGAATGCCAGGGAAATCCGTGACGATCAGCGCACGCATAGACCAGGAGGACGCCGACTTTCTGGCGACCGTCGCCATACCCAAGGCCAACACGCCCAGCGACAAGCTGCGGCATATCCTGGCGGCGGCGCGGCAATGGCAGAGCGTCGGCAATGATTACGACAGGTGTCTGGAGCGCATCGAGGATTGGATCGCGCCGGCCCTGCATCGCTGGCGCACCGCCGAAAACACCGACCGCCGGCATTCAGAACTGGTCCGGCAGATGTCGGAATGGCTGCCGGAGACCCTGGCGTTTCTCATTGCCACGGTTCCGCAGTCGAAAGGCGACAGCATCGAGGTAAGGGCCGGGCTGGATGAGCTGGAAGAAGGTTTGACCAACCGCGCCTTCACGATGATCGACGCCATTTTGCGGCTGGGCGTGACCGGGCGCGACCCCTGCTACGACCAAAACGCCATCGGCAGCCGCATCGAACCGATTTTGGAGTTGGCGCATTTCGTCGATTTGGCAAGAACACAAAGAAGGGAGAGATCTCAATGAACGTCAATCTGGCAAACCGGGTGGGCCGCATTATCAGCGGCGGATTCAACATGATCCTCGACGCCGTCGAGGACGCCGCGCCGGAAGCGGTGATGGAAGAAGCGATCCGCGAGATCGACAGCGCCATGGAAGAGGTGCGCACCGAACTCGGACGGACCGTCGCCGCCAAGCATCTGGCCAACACAAGGCTGCACGAGGAGAACGACAAGCACGAGGATCTGGCCGGCAAGGTTGAGCTTGCCGTCGGCGAGGGCCGCGACGATCTGGCGGAAACCGCGATCGCGCAGCAGATCGACATCGAAGCGCAGATCCCGGTGCTTGAGCAAGCCATCGCCCAAGGCTCGGATACCGAGCGCGAACTGGAGGGCTACCTGTCAGCCTTGCAGGCCCGCAAGCGTGAGATGGAGTCGGAGCTGAGCACCTTCCGCGCCAGCCGCCGGCAGTCGGGGCAACCGGCCGCGGACGACACACCGCCCGGCGAGGGCGCCGGCGGCGTCGATCGCAAGGTGCGCGACGCCAGCTCGGTCTTCGCCCGGGTAAGCGAACGCGCCAGCGGCGTGCCCGCCGGCACCCGCGCAGAGAACCTGAAAGCCGCCGGCCAACTGGCCGAGCTGCAGGATCTGTCGCGGCAGAACCGGGTCAAGGAGCGCCTGGCCGCGATCAAGACAGGAGCCACGACCGGCGGGAATTCGTGATCGCCTTCCTTTTCCAGCCGGCCAATCTGCCCTTCTGCATCGCGCTGGGACTGATGGTCCTGATCGGCGTAATGGAGACGCTGGGCCTGTTGTTCGGCGCCAGCATCTCCTCGACGGTCGACGGCATGATCCCGGACGCAGACTTGGACGTCGATGTCGATGTCGATGTCGATGTTGACGCGGATCTTGATTTGGACGGGGCATCCCTCGATGGGGTCGGCGGCATCACCGCGGCATTGGACTGGCTGCGTATCGGCCGGGTGCCGATCTTGATCCTGCTGCTGATCTTCCTGACCGCCTTCGGGCTTTCCGGGTTGCTGATCCAGAGCATCGTCCAGGGGCTGACCGGCTGGCTGCTGCCCGGGATTCTCGCCGCGGCGCCCGCCTTCGCCATCGCCCTTCCGGCGGTGCATCTGGGCGGATGTGGCTTCGAGAAGATCTTCCCCAAGGACGAGACCTATGTCGTGTCCGTGGCCAGCTTCATCGGCGAGGTCGCCACGGTGACGCTGGGCACCGCCGAGATCGGCAAACCCGCCCAGGCAAAGCTCACCGACCGCCACGACCGGACCCACTATGTCCAGGTCGAGCCGGATGAGCCCGAAGCCCGGTTCGAGACCGGCAGCCAGGTGCTGCTGGTGCGCCGCACCGGGGCCGTCTTCAAGGTGATTGCGGCGACCGGCGCGCTGGTCTCCGGGCAACAGTGATGGGGGCACCATGAACCGCGCAGATATCCTCATGCTGGCTCAGGCGCAGGATTTGCCGCTACCGCGCAGCCCGGACAAGCCGGTGCCTGACGGGGTCAAACCGGAAACTCCGTCGCCGGCTGAAGCGACGCCGCCAACCGCGGAGCCCAGCGCAACCGACATCCCGGCAAATGAGGTGCCGGCGACCGAGGTGCCGATCGCCGAGGCGCCCCTACAGATCGCAGACGGATTATCGACGAACCCAACAACAATGGGAGATTTCAACATCATGAGCATTTTCGATCTTTCTTTCATGGGCGGCATCATCGTCGTCGTTCTATTCCTGGCCCTGCTCATCTTCGTGGCCCGCCGATACCGGCGCGCGACGAAGGAAATCGCCTTCGTGCGGACCGGCGCGGGCGGCCAAAAGGTGATCGTCGATGGCGGCACGCTGGTCCTGCCGGTGCTGCATGAGATCATTCCGGTCAACATGAACACTCTGCGGCTGGAAGTGCGCCGCGCCAACGAACAGGCGCTGATCACCCGCGATCGCATGCGGGTCGACGTGCAGGCCGAGTTCTATGTGCGGGTCCAGCCGACCCGGGACAGCATCGCCAACGCCGCCCAGACACTGGGCATGAAGACCATGGAACCGGCCAAGCTGAAGGAGCTGGTGGAAGGCAAATTCGTCGATGCGCTGCGCGCCGTGGCCGCCGAGATGGCCATGGAGGAGCTGCACGAGCAACGGGTCAACTTCGTCCAGAAGGTGCAGATCGCGGTCACCGAGGATCTGCTGAAGAACGGGCTGGAGTTGGAAACCGTCTCGCTGACCGGCCTCGACCAGACCAACCGCGAGTTCTTCAACCCGGACAACGCGTTCGACGCCGCCGGCCTTACCCGGCTGACCCTGGAGATCGAGGAGAAGCGCCAGCGCCGCAACGAGATCGAGCAGGATACCGAGGTGGCCATCCGGACCAAGAATTTGGAGGCCGAGCGCGCCCAGCTGGAGATCAGTCGCGACACCGAATATGCACAGTTGCTGCAGGTCCAGGAGGTCACCACGAGGCGCGCCGAGCAGGAGGCGGAAATCGCCCGCCGGCAGGCAGAGCAGAGGCGCGAGGCCGACGAGGCCAAGATCACCGCCGACCGTCAGGTCAAGCAGGCGGAAATCATCGCCGCCCGCCAGGTCGATCAGGATCAGATCGAGAAGGACCGGCTGATCCAGGAGCAAGAGATCGCCAAGGCGCAGTCGGTCGAACTGGCCGAGCAGGATCGCGCGGTCGCGGTGGCCGAAAAATCCAAGCTGCAATCGCAGGCCGAAGCCGATGCCAACACTGCCCGGGCCGAAGCGGTGCGGTCGGAAGAGCAGGTGGTGACTGTGCGCGAGACCGAGGCCGCGGAACGCCAGAAGGCGGTCCAACTGGTCGAGGCGCGCCGGGTGGCCGAGCGTGACGCCATCGGCATCACCGTCGCAGCCGAGGCCGAGAAAGCGGCCGCCGACGATCAGGCCGACGCGGTGCGCACCATCGCCACCGCCGACGCGGAGAAAGCCCGCATCGCCGCCGAAGGCGAGAGCGAGGCGGAGAAGCTGCGCGCGGCGGCCGCGGAGATCCGCTACGCCATCGACGCCGCCGGCAAGCGGGCCCTGAACGAGGCCCAGAACATCCTGTCGCCGGAGGTGATCGCCCTGCAGGTCCGTCTGGCCCTGCTGGAGCAGTTGCCGCAGATCATCCAGGAGAGCGTCAAGCCGATGGAGCAGATCGACGGCATCAAGATCATCCAGGTGGATGGCTTGAACGGCGGCGGGTCGAATGGCGGTGCGGGGGTCAAAGCCAACGCGACCGGCGGCGGCAATCTGGCCGAGCAGATCGTCGACACGGCTCTGCGCTATCGCGGCCAGGCCCCGCTGATCGATGCCCTGCTGCAGGATATCGGCCTGGACAGCGGCAGCCTCGGCGGGATGACCGAGGTGCTGGGCACCGCCGGGCTCAACGGCATCGCCAATGGCGACGCCAGTCCGACGGCGAAGGCGCCAAAGGCGATCGGGGAATCCAGCAAGACCCCTGAGGTGGCGGACGCGTAACGCTCACGCCAGATGCGGCGCCGCTAGATACTCCGCGGACTGCATCTCCATGAGCCTACTGACGGCGCGGTCGAATTCGGCCGCGCCGGTTCCTTTTGTATACAGCGCTTGCGGCGGCCCTTCCGCGGCGATCACGACGTTCACCTTGTGCTCGTACAGGGCGTCGATCAGGGTCGTGAAGCGCTTCGCCTGATTGCGTTCCGTCGGCGACATGACCGGCACGCCGGCAATGATCACCGTGTGGTAGTGGGTCGCCAGAGCGATGTAATCGGCGGCGCCGAGCGGGCGGTCGCAAAGCTCCTCGAAACTGAACCAGGCCACTCCTTTCGCGGCACGCGGGATCTCCAGACGCCGGCCCTTCAGATCCAGGGTACAGGGCGCGCCCTTGGCGCCGTCGGTCAGATCGTCGAAAGCCTTTTCCAGGGCGGCCAGCGCCGGTTTGCTCAGGGGATGGTGATAGACCTGCATGCCCATGATGCGCGCCAGCCGATAGTCGATTCCGCCATTTAATTCAAGGATATCCAGCCGTTCTTTCAACAGATCTATGAAGGGCAGAAAGCGGTCGCGCTGCAGCCCGTCCTTGTACAGATCGTCGGGCGCCCAATTGCTGGTCGCCACCACGACCACGCCGAGGTCGAACAGCGCGGTGAACAGCCGGCCGAGTATCATCGCATCGGCCACATCGACCACATGGAACTCGTCGAAACACAGCAGCCAGGCCCGCTCGGCGATATCGGCCGCCAAAGGCGGGATCGGATCGTCATCGCCTTTTCCGCGCTTGCCGTCGGTGCCTTGTCGCCAGCGATGCATGGCGTCGTGCACGTCGAGCATGAACTGATGGAAATGCACTCGCTCTTTTCGTTCCACCGGCGCGGTCTCGTAGAACAGATCCATCAGCATCGACTTGCCGCGGCCGACCCCGCCGAACAGGTACAGCCCCTGGGGTGCGGGATCGCGCCGCCGGGTCAACCCAAACCGCGCCCGCCAACCGGCCATGCCGGCCGCCGGTCGATAATCGGCCACCGCGTGATGCAGGCTCTGCAGCTTCTCCACGCCGAGCCGCTGCGCCGGATCGGGCTTCAGCGTGCCGTCGCGGATCATCGCGCGAAACGCAGCCAGAGGGCCTTCTGAGGAGGGAGATGTGTCGGTCATGGCGGGAATGATGTGGCGGCGGCCAGCCAATACTACCGCACCATTAACCAATGCGCTTTCGGATAAAAAGCGCCGCGGACACGCGGAACTGCCGGTGCCTCTTTTTCAATCGAATTTGGTCATAGCGACCTGGCTCCAAGCCTCTTGAGCCCCTCATACAATGGCAGGAAGCCCACGGTCGATGCAATTCCAACAATGGCCGTGAAGAGCCCATTGGACCCAACACCCAGGAGCTGGTTGGTCCCGACATAGAGGAGGGAGAATGCTATAATTGTGATGAAATACCAACAAATGAAGAGCGAACCCTCCAGGAGCCCCTCTGTGATTCCGGCCCGCTTGGGCAGCGGGCCAGAGCGACGTGCCGCTCCGTCATCGGAATTCGCCAGAACCAGAACGCGGAACCAGATTCGGAGGCCTGCCACGATGAGCCCCGATGCGATAATAAAGGCGAATATCTCGGGAATGCCGAGGGGAGCATGGCCAAGCTCCATGCCAAGGATGTTGCGTACAGCCGACTCCGCGATGAGAGCGGCCGCGCTGCACATGACAGCCATCATCGTCGCGGCTGCAAACAGGGCACGCCAAGTGATCCATGAACGCCAATCGTAGCGTTTGCGAAGAGTCCACGGGCTATTAGCCTCGGTCGTTTCTCCGGGCACTGTTCCATTGCTCCAGGTTCCGATCACAATGACCAGGGATAGGCCATTGGCACCGAATTGCTAAGTGAGATGAAGGCTGCCGCAACGCCCGTTAAGCTGCACCTAACCTGCCATCGAAATGTTCAAGCCGCTGCCGTGACCGGCAGTTCCTGGAGAAAGCTCTCCACGATATGGTCGGCCAGTCGGGCAATGACCGGATTGTCGGCATTGGACGCCTTGTACAGGGAGATCCGCGCATCCGGCAGCGGCGAGAACCCGTCCGCCTCGGTCAGAACCCGCATCTCCGGCGTCATCGAACTCCTGGCGGTCGTCGTGATGGCCAGCCCGGATGTCACCGCGGCGATCACCGCCGCCATGCTGCGACTGGAATAGGCCAGCCGGTAGGCCCGTCCCTGTTCCTCGAGGCTCTCGATTGCCCATTTCCGGAACATGCAGGGTGCGGGAAAGACCGCCAAGGGCAGCGGATCCAGCCGATGCGTCTGGTGCTGGCGCGATGTCGCCCAGACCACCGGTTCCTGGCGCAGCAGGCGCCCGCCTTGCGGAATTTCCTGTTCCGTCAGCACGGCAAGGTCGAGTGCTCCGGCCTTGAACCGGGGGTACAGAACATCGGTGCTGTCGCAATGGATCTCGAAGTGCACCCCTGGATAGATCTCGGCGAAGCGCGAGAACAGCACCGGCAGCACCCCGACCGCATAGTCCTCCGGAATGCCGACCCGGACCGTGCCGGTCAGCATCGGCTCGGCGAAGCTGGCGACCGCCTCCTCATGCAGCTTCAGCATCCGCCTGGCATAGCCGACCATGCGTTCGCCATCATGGGTCAGGGCCAGATCGCGGCCGTCGCGGGCGAAGAGCGGCTTGCCGACCATCTCCTCCAGCCGCTTCATCTGCATGCTGACCGCCGACTGGGTCCGGCCGATCACCCCGGCCACCTTGGTGAAGCTGCCGCTATCGGCAAAAGCCACGAGACTGCGCAACAGATCGATATCCAGGGTCGGAGTCATTGTCTCGATCCAATTCATAAGCGAAATTGAATTGTATCATAACATCTATTCGTTTGTTTGATGCGTTTGCAAGGCCTAAATTTGCAGGGACATCGAAACCCGATCCCAGGAGGTCCCCATGCAGACCGCTCAGCGCCAGACCCAATTCGCCACGACGTCTTGGTCCGTGAAGGAAGTTGCCGCCGCCACTATCCGTCTGGTGCTCTGCTGGCAGGAACGCGCCATGCAGCGACGCCATCTCAGCGGGCTCGGCGACGAGGCCCTGAAGGATATCGGGCTGAGCCGGGCCGACGTCGCCGGTGAGTCGAGCAAGCCGTTCTGGCGTGCCTAGCGGCCCGAGTCGCGGGGCGGCAGCCAATGTGCGGGACGGAGGTTCAGCGCTCGCCCTCACCCTCCCGTCGCTTCGCGCCGGGTCCCTCCCTCTCCCCGGTCCATACACAGAGGGAGAGGGTATTTGCGGCGGCTTTGAAAACCCTCTCCCTCTGGGAGAGGGAGGGACCCGCGGCAAAGCCGTGGGAGGGTGAGGGCGAGCGGCGGAGTCTTCAATCGAGGCAAAAACCTAATCGACTCCCATCGCCTCCATCTCCCGGCGCAGCACAACCTCCGGACGGGACTCGTCGATCTCCACAGCGTCCCAAGTGACCGGCTGGCCGGCCGCGACCGGTTCGTGAAGCCGCAGGCCATGCGCCAGGCCGATCGGCAGCACGCCGGCGGCCAGACTGTCACTGGCCGGCATCAGCCGGCCCCAGACCGGTGTACCCGCCCTCGCCATCCAAGGTCTCGCCGGCCGCGAGGTCGCGTTTGGCCACGGTGGCGACATCGCCGCGGAATCCCGTCGGGACGCCCGTCGGCTCGCCGCGCAGCGCCGCCGAGGCAACGCTGATGCCCAGTTCCAGGCCGATCAGATGGGTCGGCCGATAGAGCGCGGCATAGCGTCCGGACCCGTCGGTTTGCAGCCCGTATTCGGCGAAGCATCGGCGGACATAGTCGTCCGGCGCCTCGAACACCACATAGACGCCCCAGCGCAAATCCCCTGGCACGGGACGGCCGTCGCGCTTGAGAGAGGATACGACCTCCACCGTGCCATCTGCTGTCAGAACGCCTCCGGAAGAGCGCGGGCGCAGGATCTGCGCCAGTTCCTCCGCGCCACAGGCCGGGAAATCAAGCCCCGTCGATTGCGGCGTCAATTCACAGGCATTGGCCACCGCCGCCATTTCGATCGCCGATTTCGTGCCGTCGAGAAACGAGTTGAACATTTTCGGGTTGAGCCCGCCGGCCTCCGCCTGTTCCGGGCTGAGCCCGTAATGCTCCCACACCGTGTCCGGTGTCGATTGATGGTATTGCGGCAGGTATTTAGTGCCTTTGCCGGCGCAGACCACGCGAAATCCGATGGCCCGCGCCCAATCCACCTGCTCGGCGATCAATGCCGGCTGGTCGCCATAGGCCAGGGAATACACCAGCCCGGCGGCGGCGAAACGTTGCGCCAGTAATGGACCGGCCAGCACATCCGCTTCGACGGTGACGTTGACCAGATGCTTGCCCTGCTCGATGCAGGCCAATGCATGGGCCAGCGCGGCGGCCGGGCTGCCGGTGCTGTCGATCACCACATCGACCTCGGGCGCGGCGATCAGCACCGTCGCATCCTCGGTCACCATCACCGAGCGCGCGGCCAAGGCGGCAGCCGACGAGACCGCGCCCCGGCGTTCCCCCTGACGCTCCTGGGGCCAGCCGACTGCATCAAGCGCCGAGCGCGCACGGGGCATCGACAAATCCGCCACGCCGACCACATGCAGCCCCGGGGTCCGTTGCGCCTGGGCCAGGAACATGGTGCCGAACTTGCCGGCGCCGATCAGCGCCACGCCGATCGGGCGGCCAGCAGCCTCGCGCGCGGCCAGCATTCGGCTGAGGTTCATCGTCGGGGATCTTTCATGAAGGGCGGTCGCCTATTCCGCCGCCGCCGGCGTTGTCAGGCAATCATCGGGCAGGCATTCAATCGGCGTGAAATCGCGATGGGCGATGAATTCCGGGCGTTGGAACCGCCGGATGTGATTGTCCACATGGCAGGCGCTGATATAGACGATGGTTCGGTTCCACGGCGAAATATTGCTGGGCGATGCATGGACCAGATTGCAGTCGAACAGCAGCACCGTGCCGGCTGAGCCGGTGGGCGCCACCATGCCGCCCTCCTCCGCCAGCCGCGCCACCGTTCCGTGATCCAGGGGTCCACAGCGGATAGGATGTGGTGGTCAGATCGTGGCCGGCCTCCAGCTTGCCTTGCCGATGGCTGCGCGGGATGAACATCAGCGGTCCGTTGCAGGCGGTGACCGGCTCCAAAAACAGCGCCACGTTCAGCGCCCTTGGCTCCGGCATCAGATCGTCCCGCGCCGCCCAGGTCCCGTAATCCTGATGCCATTGCCAGACATCGCCGTCGAATGCGGCCTTGGCGTTGATCTTGAACTGATGGATGTAGACCGGGCCGTCCACCAGCTCCATGGCCGGCTGGATCAGCCGAGGGTGGCGCGCCAGCCGGGCGAACGCGTCGTTGTAGGTGTGCGCGGCAAAGGCGGTCCGTGCCGTGCGGCCATCTTTCTCGCGCACCACTTCGGGCCGATCGGCCGCCAGGATCGTCGACGCCTCGGCGCCCAGCAGCGCCACTTCAGACGGCGTGAAGAGGTCCGGCAGAACCACATAGCCCTCGGTTCGAAATTGCTCGATCTGTTCGTCGCTCAGCATCGCAATCCCCCGTTTCCCGCGCCTCAGACTAGCGCCTGCTGGGGAACGGCGCCAAGCGTTCTAGGGGGACCATTCCTAATGCGATAAAGCATCCGAGGTTTCGCAAATGGGTTACGAGCAGGTTAACGGACCATTGGGGAATTTCCGGTAGCCTGCGACTCGCCGTCATTCCCAATCACCCCCTTGGGTCGCCCATGCGCATGCGCCGAAATCATCGAAACAAGGGTTCCAATCTCATTCATGAGTATGGAGATCGGCTGGGCACCATTGTCCGCAGACGCCATACCGAGGCGGCATTGCTGGCCGCCAAGCAGAATGCCGAGCGGTCGGCGGATACCGCCCGGCAGGCGCTGGTGGGCGCCGAACAGGCCAACAAGGCGAAAAGTGAGTTCCTGGCCAAGATGAGCCATGAATTGCGCACGCCGCTGAATGCGATCATCGGATTCTCGGACCTGATCAACGAAGGCTCGGTGCTCGAGGACCGCGAGAAGGTCAGCGGCTATAGCAAGGATATCAACGCCTCCGGTCGCCAGTTGCTCGGCATCATCGACGATATCCTCGACATCGCCAGGCTTGAAGCTGGCCAGACCGAGATGCGGGGAAGCGGTCGTCAACGTGCATCGCTGCCTGCAGTCCAGCCTGAAGCGCATCGAGCCGCAATCCGTGGAATTCGGTATCACACTGCGCGCCCAGTTGTCGGATGCACTTCCGGCGATGCTCGGCGACGAGTCCCGAATCCAACAGATCCTGATCAATATCCTGTCCAACGCCGTCAAATTCACGCCGGAAGGCGGATCGGTCATTGTCGGGGCACAGACCGACAACACCGGCCGGTTGATCATCAAGATCCGGGATACCGGCGTGGGCATGTCCCCGGAAGACGCTGCCAGCGCCATGGCGCCCTTCGTGCAGTTGGACAATGAATTCAGCCGCCGCCACCAGGGGACCGGTCTTGGCCTTCCCCTCGCCAGGGCGCTGGTGGAACTGCATGGCGGCACGTTCAAGCTGGACAGCACGCTTGGCTCCGGGACCGCCGTGACAATCATCTTCCCGACAGAACGGGTCCGTGCCGCGCAGACTCGAACAGAGCAGTCCACAGGGCATCACCGCCCCGCCGGAGCAACATCGCCGGCGCGCGTAACCATCGGAGTAGACCCCATGCTGGAACAAGCAGTCCCGCCGCAGCCGGCGCCGGTCCGTGATCAACCCTTGAAGCTCGGGCGGATCGTTTCCGTGGCCGGGTCACAGGTGATTTCCGTACTGGAACTGGATTTCACAACCGATCCGGAGATGCGCAAGCATGCGCCCCCAGATCGGCGGGCTGGTGACAATGCGGCTTCAGGAATCCGTGGCCTATGGTCTGGTCACCGGCCTCAGCATTCCGGACCCGACCGGCGGTAAGGAACGCGCCGAGTTGAAGATCATGGAAATCGAATTGCTGGGCGAGGCTCTGGGCACCGCCGAGCAGGGCCTCGGCACATTCCAGCGCGGCGTCTCCGATCATCCGGCGCTCGGCGATCCGGTCTACGCCTCGACGATCGAGGATCTTTCGAAAGTCTATGCCAAGCCGTCGGTGTCCTGCGTCAGGATCGGCTCCGTCCATCAGGATAAATCTCTGCCGGCCTTCGTCATCACCGATGATCTGCTGGGCAAGCATTTCGCCATTCTGGGCACCACCGGATCGGGCAAATCCTGCGCCGTCGCCCTGATCCTGCGCGCCATCCTTTCGCGGCACTCCAACGGCCATGTGTTGCTGCTGGACCCGCACAACGAATATTCCCGCGCCTTCGGCCAGGCGGCCGAACTGGTAACGACGGCCGATCTCGAGCTGCCTTACTGGCTGCTGAATTTCGAGGAGATCAAGGAGATCATCCTCGCCGGCCGCGAATCAGAGCGGGAATCGACGATCCTCAGCGAAGTCGTGGTTCAGGCCAAGCGGATGTACCAAAAGGACGCCGGCGACACCGACGTGATCACCGTCGACACGCCGCTGCCCTATCGCCTGTCCGATGTGGTCAGGATGATCGACGACCGGCTGGGCAAGCTCGACCAGCCCGAGGACACCGCCCCCTATCAGCGGATCAAATCACGCCTCGCGACCCTGCAGGCCGACCGCCGGTTCTCGTTCATGTTCCCGGGGCTGCAGGTCCGGGACAATATGGATCTGATCCTGTCGCGGCTGTTCCGGATCCCGGTCAATGGCCGGCCGATCACCATTCTGGATCTGTCCGGCGTGCCGTCGGAGATCCTCAACGTGGTGGTCTCCCTGCTGTGCCGGATGACCTTCGACTTCGCCATGTGGAACGATCGCGCCAGCCCGACCCTGCTGGTCTGCGAGGAAGCGCATCGCTACGCCTCGATGGACAGCACCCAGGGATTCGAGCCGACCAAGCGCGCCCTGGCCCGCATCGCCAAGGAAGGCCGCAAATACGGGGTGTCGCTGTGCGTCATCACCCAGCGGCCATCCGAACTGGCAGCGGGCATGCTGTCCCAATGCAGCACGATCTTCGCGCTGCGCCTCAGCAACCAGAAGGATCAGGAATTCGTCAGCGGCGCCATGTCGGAATCGGCGATCGGGCTGATGGATTCCCTGCCATCCCTGCGCAATGCGGAAGCGATCGTTGTCGGTGAGGGCGTCTCGGTCCCCTTCCGGGTCTGCTTCGACCATCTGCCGGACAACTACCGGCCGAAAAGCGGTACCGCGTCGTTCTCCTCATCCTGGGAGTTCGACATGGAGGACAACGCCGTGGTCACCGCGACCATCGAACGCTGGCGCAAGCAGCGGCGGGGCTGACCCAGGGGCAGTGAACGCGGTCCGGACCGCATACTTCGACAGGCTCAGCATGAGGGCCTCTTGCACCGCCAGAAGGAGCAAATCCTGATGGGCAGTTGATCCGAAATTAGGTCCTCATGCTGAGCCTGTCGAAGTATGCGGGCCGGACCGCCGGCACCTCAGCCCGGCCTCAGCGCCGCGCCACCATCAGCTTCTTGATCTCGGCGATGGCCTTGGCCGGGTTCAGCCCCTTCGGGCAGGTCTTGGTGCAGTTCATGATGGTGTGGCAGCGGTAGAGCCGGAACGGATCCTCCAGCGCGTCGAGCCGCTCGCCGGCCATCTCGTCGCGGCTGTCCGCCAGCCAGCGATAGGCCTGCAACAGGATCGCCGGGCCCAGATAGCGATCGCCATTCCACCAATAGCTCGGGCATGAGGTCGAGCAGCAGAAGCACAGGATGCACTCGTACAGCCCGTCGAGCTGCTGGCGTTCCTCCTCGCTCTGCAGCCGCTCGCCATCCGGCGGCGGCGGCGACTGGGCCTGCAGCCAGGGCTTGATCGAGGTGTATTGGGCATAGACATGGGTCAAATCCGGCACCAGATCCTTGACCACCGGCAGATGCGGCAGCGGGTAGATCGCAACGGCGCCGCGCACCTCGTCGATCGGCTTCAGGCAGGCCAGCGTGTTTGTGCCGTCGATATTCATGGCGCAGGAGCCGCAGATGCCCTCGCGGCATGACCGGCGGAAGGTGACCGTGGAGTCGATGTCGTTCTTGATGTGGATCAGCGCGTCCAGGACCATCGGTCCGCAGCGGTCGAGATTGATCTCGAAGCTGTCCAGCCGCGGATTCCCGCCATCATCCGGGCTCCAACGGTAGACCTTGAAATTCTTGGTCCGTTTCGCGCCATCCGGTGCCGAATGCTTCTGGCCTTTGCCGACACGGGAGTTGGCGGGAAGGGCTAGTTCTACCATGTACACCTCACCATTGCGGGCTACTCCGACTCGTCATTCCCGCGAAAGCGGGAATCCAGAGATCACTCAACGATACGCTCATACAGGTCCTCCCATTCCGGGTTGGCCTTCTCGATCAGCTCCAATTTCCATGCCCTGTTCCACCGCTTGAGCGCCTTCTCCCGGCCTATGGCAACCTCTGCGCTGTCACAGATCTCGAAATGGACGAGTTTGTCGACGCCGTACTTGCTGGTGAACCCCTGAACCGCCTTGCTCTTGTGCTCCCATATACGCTTGGCAAGATTTGACGTGACACCAACGTACAAGGTGCCGTTTCGGGCACTGGCGAGGATGTACACATAGAACTGTTTTGGTTTGTCGGTCACCTGACTGGATTCCCGCTTTCGCGGGAATGACGATTAGAATTTGCCGGTAGCGGTGGCGAAGCCCGAATTCCTCAATACACCCTTGGTTTGGGCGGGAAGGACTGCACGTCGTTGGTCATCGGGTTGAGGTGGACCGGGCGGTAGTCGATTTCAGACTCGCCGGTTTCGCGCACCCAGATGATCGTATGCTTCATCCACTCCTCGTCGTCCCGCTCGGAGAAATCCTCGCGGGCATGGGCGCCCCGGCTCTCCTGACGGTTCAACGCGCCGTGGATCGTGGCGACCGCCTGGTACATCAGATTGTCCAGCTCCAGGGTCTCGACCAGATCGCTGTTCCAGACCATCGAGGTGTCCTCGACACCGATGCCGGGCCGCTTCGTCCAGCTCTGGGCCATCTTGTCGGCGCCCTCTTTCAGGATATCGCCGGTGCGGAACACCGCCGCAGTCCGCCTGCATGGTGCTGCTGCATCGACAGACGCAGCTCGGCGGTGCGGGGTTCCGAGCCGTTCGCGTTGCGGAAGCGGTCCAGGCGGGCCAGGTGCGGCGTCGGTCGAATGGGCCTTGGCAGATCCTTGACGGCACGCGCCGGACGTCTTGTCCACCACCTCCGCCGCAGCGGTTCAGGCCGACGGCGCGGCCGAACACCACAAGGTCGAGTCAGGGAGTTGGAGCCCAGGCGGTTGGCGCCGTGCACCGAGACGCAGGCGGCCTCGCCCATCGGCCATCAGGCCCGGGCACCACCGCTGTCGGGGTTGCCGTCGCGCAGACGTCAGGACTTCGCCGTGCATAGTTGGTCGGGATGCCGCCCATATTGTAGTGGACGGTCGGCAGGACCGGGATCGGCTCGCTTGGTCACATCCACGCCGGCGAAGATCTTGGCGCTTTCGGAAATGCCCGGCAGGCGCTGGTGCATGGATCACGTCGGATCGGCAGGTGATCCAGGTGCAGGAAGATGTGGTCCTTCTTGGGACGCCGACGCCGCGGCCCTCGTTGATCTCGATGGTCATCGACCGGCTGACAACGTCGCGCGACGCCAGATCCTTGGCCGACGGCGCGTAGCGTTCCATGAAACGCTCGCCCTCGGAATTCGTCAGATACCCGCCCTCGCCGCGCACCCCTTCGGTGATCAGCACACCGGCGCCATAGATGCCGGTCGGGTGGAACTGTACGAACTCCATATCCTGCAGCGGCAGGCCGGCGCGGGCCACCATGGCGTTGCCGTCGCCGGTGCAGGTATGGGCCGAGGTGCAGGAGAAATAGGTCCGGCCGTAACCGCCGGTCGCCAATACCGTCTGATGGGCGCGGAACCGGTGGATGCTGCCATCGTCCAAATTCCAACAGATCACGCCACGGCAAACGCCGTCTTCCATGATCAGGTCGAGGGCGATGTATTCGACGAAGAACTCGGCCTCATGCTTCAGCGCCTGCTGGTACAGGGTGTGCAGCATGGCGTGGCCGGTGCGGTCGGCGGCGGCGCAGGTGCGATAGGCCTGGCCTTCGCCGAAATGGGTGGTCATGCCGCCGAAGGCGCGCTGGTAGATCTTGCCGTCGGCGGTGCGGCTGAACGGCAGACCGTAATGCTCCAGCTCGAGGATCGCCGGGGCCGCCTCGCGGCACATATATTCGATGGCGTCCTGGTCGCCGAGCCAGTCCGACCCCTTGACGGTGTCGTACATATGCCAGCGCCAATCATCGTCGCCCATATTGCCGAGCGCCGCGGAGACGCCGCCCTGGGCGGCCACGGTATGGCTGCGGGTCGGGAAGACTTTGGTGATGTTCGCGGTTTTCAGGCCCTTCTCGGCCATGCCGAAGGTGGCGCGCAAACCGGCGCCACCAGCGCCGACGACGACCACGTCATAGGCGTGATCGATGATCTTGTAGGCCGGACCCGCTGATGCGTCTGGCATGGTCGGTTATCCTCTCAGCGCGATCTTGAGGATCGCGAAGATCATGGCGGCTGCCAACGCCACTGAGATGAGCTTGGTGCCCACATCGAGGGCGATCTTCAGCCAATGGGTATGAATGTAGTCCTCGTACACGACCTGCATGCCGAGCTGGGCGTGGTACATCGCCGCCGACACCAGGAGGGCCATTACAACGGCGACAACCGGATTGGCGAGCCAGGCCGACACTGCCGCGTGATCGGCCCCGACAAGGCCGACGACCGAGGCCACGAACCAGATGGTGAGCGGGATCAGGGCGACGGCGCTGATGCGCTGCACCCACCAATGATGCAGCCCTTCCTTGGCGGAGCCCAGACCGCGAGCGTGGGCGACCGGCGTGCGCAGGCTCATAGCGTCCACCCCATGGTCATGTATCCCAATACCCAGGCCACCAGGGTCAGCAGGATCGCGGCGAAGACCACGAACACACCGGTCGAGGTCATGGTCGGGATCTCGAAGCCCCAACCGGCGTCCCAGGCCAGGTGCCGGATGCCGTTGCACAGATGGAAGAACAGCGCGAAAGACCAGCCGAACAGAAGCAGGCGCCCAAACCACGAGCCGATCAGCGCTTGCGCCGAGGCGAATGTGTCCGGCCCGGCGGCGGCGGCGATCAGCCAATAGGCCAGCAACAACGTGCCGACCGCCAGGGCAATGCCCGTCGCCCTGTGCAGGATCGACAGCGCCATCGTGATCTGCCATCGATAGATCTGAATATGCGGCGAAAGAGGCCGTTCGTCGGTGCTGGCCATTCCCAGGCTCCGTGACGGTGTCGAGGCGGGACCGTGGCATCGCCACAGTGATTTGGATGCCGCGGAAACTGCGACGTTACAGCAAAAATGGTGTACCCGCCCGACTCTGGCAAGTCAACGTGACCAAGGGGTTGTGGCCAGCTGGCGGGAATGATGTGTAATTCGGCCCTTGCCGGCCGCCGAAAGACAGGACCGATCATGGGCAGGGACAGAACCGAGTCGAACGAGGTTGAAGCCGAGAGCGGAGATGCCTGGAGCGCGGAGCGCTACCAGGCCAATGCCGCTTTCGTGCCGGCGCTGGGCACGGGCGTCGTGGATTTGCTGGCACCGATGGCTGGCGAACGCATCCTTGATCTCGGCTGCGGTGACGGCACGCTGACCAAGGCGCTGATCGCCGCCGGAGCCGGGATCGTCGGGGTGGATGCGTCAGCGGATATGGTCGCCGCCGCACGTCAGCGGGGCATCGACGCCCGGATCACGGACGGCACGGCCCTGACATTCGATGCCGAGTTCGACGCGGTGTTCTCCAATGCCGCGCTGCATTGGATGACCGACGCCGATGCGGTCATCGCCGGCGTGCATCGCGCATTGAAGCCGGCCGGGCGTTTTGTCGGCGAGTTTGGCGGTGCCGGAAATGTCGCGGCAATCACTGTCGCGCTGCTCGCCGTGCTGGGCCGCCGCGGCATCGATGGAGAGGCCGCCAATCGATGGTTCTTTCCATCCGCCGAGGGCTATCGAAGGCGTCTGGAGCGGCATGGGTTCACAGTGAAATTCATCGAGCTGTTTCCGCGCCCCACCCCATTGCCCGGTGAAATGGCCGGCTGGCTCGATACACTGGCCGCGCCGTTTCTGGGCGCCGTGCCCGCCGATCAACGGGCCGCCGCCCGAGACGAGGCCGTGGCGCTGCTGCGGCCGGCCCTGTGTGACGATACCGGTCGCTGGACCGCCGATTATGTCCGCCTGCGCTTTGCCGCCGAACGGAACCCGTGACCGCGTACCGGATTTCCGCTCCGCAAACCATTGGAATCACGGCGGGTGGAAAAACCCTGTGGAAAAACAGTGGAAGATTTGTGCATATTCTTGAAACTTATGCACAGTTTTTTGCGAATTCTTGACATTTTCTTATTGAAGCGGCGATGGATGCGCGGGAATATGAAGACCGCACGCAGACAGCGTGACGGCCCGTCGATCGGACGGGGTGGCGCGATCAAGGTTCTTCGGAGCCGAGACCGGGTCGCCTTCGAAAGTGAGGCGGCCTGTCGGGAAAACCGCAAGGTGGAACCGGGCAGGTGGGCGTCCGGCCGGCAAGGTTATCGGAGCTTCGGCGAAGACAGCACTGTCGGACGGTAGTCGGGTCGCGAGAGGTGCCGCTACTGGTGGTTCCGATTGAGGTCGGATCGGTTTTCGGATCGCATTCGGCAGGGGAGATCGGCTTCGGTCGGAATTCCCGAAGGTGCTTTAAAGGCTTGTGACTCCGTTGCAGGTTGGGGAGCGCTGGAACGATCGGAGTACGAACGGCGCACGTCGAACGATCCGCGGAAGCCTGGACGTCGGTGTCTCGGAAGATGGATGTCTGTCGCCGGATGTCCGCGGAAGAGGCAAAGGCTCGCTAAGGACGGGACCGCTTCGGCGGTCCTGCCCAAGGCGAACGCCCCCAAAGGCAGGCCAGTGCCGATGAGGGTAAGCCGTCACAAAAGATGTGTGCGATGAGCCAGCCCGGCTCCTGAGGCGTCAGGATGTGTGATGAGGTTCCGGCCCCGTTACACAGGCAGAGTTCTCACGAACCATGCCCCTGACGCCTCAGTCTATTGTCAGCCCGAAATCGCGATTAAGACGGCTTTTGTGTTGTGGCGCCGCTGCGCCACAAGATAGAGGCTTGCAAGGAGGGTGTCGGGCTTGTGCCCGGATCGGCGGCCATGAGCCAACTCCGATAGGGCGGGATCGCCCCCTCACCCTCCCAACGCTTCGCACCGGGTCCCTCCCTCTCCCCTAGGAGATGGATTCAAGGCCGTCTCGCAAATCCCTCCCCTAGGGGAGAGGGAGGGACCCGCGGCGAAGCCGTGGGAGGGTGAGGGGGAAGCGCCATCGTCTGGCCCCCGACGCGGCGGCGGACCGATGATTTCAGCCCCGCTACGCTGCTTTGACCACCGCTCGTTTGCCGGGATATGGTTTGGCCCTATTCGGCCTCGATGGCCGCAATGGCGTCGGCCAGAGCGACAAGACGCTGGGCGTTCTCGACGTGCAATTTCTCCACCAGTCGGCCCTCGATCACCACGACGCCTTGCCCCGCAGCCTCGGCCTCGGCATGGGCGGCGATGATCCGGCGGGAGTATTCCACTTCCGACTGGGAAGGCGCGAACGCCGTATTGGCGGCGGCCACCTGCTTGGGATGGATCAGGCTCTTGCCGTCGAATCCCAGTTCGACCCCCTGAACGCAGGATGCCGCCAAGCCCTCATCATCATTGAGATCGAGATGGACGCCGTCGATCAGGGTCAGCCCATGGGCCCGGCCCGCCAGCATGGCGATGCCAAGCGCTGTCAGCATCGGCAGGCGCATTGGCGTATGGGCGGCATGCAGATCCTTCGCCAAATCCGATGTGCCCATCACGAAGCCGGCCAGACGCCTGGACGCGCCGGCAATCTCCTCCGCGTTGAGCACGCCCATCGGTGTCTCGATCATGCACCACAGGTCGAGGTTGGCGGGGGCGCCGAGGTCGGCCAGCCAGGCGTCGATCCGTTGAACCGTTGCCGCACTTTCGACCTTCGGCAGCAGGATGGCGTCGGCGCCAGCTCTCGCTACGGCTTGGATATCGTCATTGCCCCACTCACCATCGGGGCTGTTGACCCGGATCAGGAGTTCCCGGTGGCCATAGCCGCCCTGCCTGACCGCCTCGGCGATCTGGTTGCGCGCCATCTCCTTGGCGTCGGGCGCGACCGCGTCCTCGAGGTCGAGGATCAGGGCATCGGCGGGCAGGCTCCGGCCCTTTTCAAGGGCCCGGGCATTGGAGCCCGGCATGTAGAGAAGGGAGCGGCGGGGACGGATGACTACGGACATGGGACGCTCATTCGGGTGTCGGGGCCCGCGACTATAATGCGCGCCCCACCGCCGGCATAGCGGCGGGGCGATCGGAAAATGCACCTGCCGGCTGCTGAAATAGTCGCGATCTGGTGATCAAAAAAATCCTTCGACAGGCTCAGGATGAGGTAAGTCCTTGTAAATGTTCACCCTCACCCTGAGCCTGTCGAAGGGCGAGGGTAGCCGCCAGCACTCATTCGGCGGCGTGCTACGCGGCGGCAGCCATGTAATCGCGGGTCAGCGCCTCGGCGATCTGCACGGTGTTGAGCGCCGCGCCCTTGCGCAGATTGTCGCTCACCACCCACAGGGACAGGCCGTTCTCCACTGTCGGATCCTCGCGGATCCGGCTGACATAGACCTGATCCTCGCCCTGCGACTCGGCCGGAGTCACATAGCCCTCATTGGCGCGATGATCGACGACGGTGACCCCCGGCGCCTTGCGCAGCAGGGCCCGCGCCTTCTTGGTGGAGATCGGGTTCTCGAATTCCAGGTTGATCGCCTCGGAATGGCCGACGAAGACCGGAACCCGCACGCAGGTCGCCGTCACCCGGATCGACGGGTCGAGGATCTTCTTGGTCTCGACCATCAGCTTCCACTCTTCCTTGGTGGAGCCATCGTCCATGAAGTCATCGCAATGGGGAATGACGTTGAAAGCGATCTGCTTGGTAAACTCCTGCGGCTGCACCGGCTCGTTCACGAAGATGCCGCGGGTCTGGTTGAACAGCTCATCCATGGGCGCGCGGCCGCCGCCGGACACCGACTGATAGGTCGCCACCACGGCGCGGCGGATGACCGCGGCATCGTGCAACGGCTTCAACGCCACCACCATCTGGATGGTCGAGCAGTTCGGGTTGGCGATGATGTTGCGGCGGGTGTGGCCGGCCAGCGCCTCCGGATTCACCTCCGGCACCACCAGCGGCACATCCGGATCCATGCGAAAATGCGAGGTGTTGTCGATCACCACGCAGCCGGCCTTGGCCGCCCGCGGGGCATGAATCGCCGACATCTTGGCGCCGGGAGACGACAAGGCGATGTCCCATCCGGTGAAGTCGAATTTGGCCAGATCCTGAACTTTCAAGGTCTGGTCCTCGCCGAACGATACCTCGCGGCCGACCGATTTCGCCGACGCCAGCGCCGCGATGTCGCTGACCGGGAAGGATCGCTCCGCCAGAATGTTCAGAATCTCGGTACCGACATTGCCGGTGGCGCCGATGACTGCAACTTTGTAGCCCATAACCGTATGTCCACTGAAAATCGGGTCGAGTTCTTTAGGCCGACTGGCGCAAGAATGCAAGGGCGCCGCCTGCCGTGCGGGCACCCAAACGGTTCCCAAACTCGGGTTCATTCTCCGGCCCATTCTCGGGCCCATTCTCGGGCCCATTCTCGGGATTGATGGCGGGGAGACGCGGCGCGACACTAACGCTCTCGCCCATCCTGTTCGGAGGCCGATATGGCCAAGGCGATCACGACCTATCGCGAATTCTGGCCGCATTATTTGCGGGAACATGCCAAGCCGGCGACGCGCGGCCTGCACTATGTTGGCACGAGCCTGGCGTTGGCGCTCGTGGCCTGGGCCATCGCCTCGCAATCATGGTGGTTGCTCGCCGCCGCCATCGTTTCCGGCTACCTGTTCGCCTGGATCGCTCATTTCCGGATCGAGCGCAATCGCCTGGCCACCTTCACCTATCCCGCATGGTCGCTGATCAGCGACTTTCGGATGTTTTTCCTATGGGCGGCTGGTCGGCTCGGTCCGGAATTGCAGCGGGCCGGCGTCGAATGACCGCAGCCAATCGACGCGACCGTCGAAGTCCGCGCAGGGTCCTTCGATAGATATTCAACATGTTTTCCAATTATAGAAATTAAATTTCTGCGTTAACCAAGAACTCTTATGCAATTACGAAGGAAAAATTCCCTATCGAGTCCGAATTGACGATTAACGAATTCTCACCTGTCTTTCGCGGTTTCGGGCGACTCTTTTGATTGAACGCCGCCATATGATGGACAATATTATGTATTAATAATTTAATAATGAACGTTCACTCTAGCCGGGAGAGTCGGCGACCGATGGTTAGCCCCTATCTGGAGCGTCGCCTGAGAAGTTATCGCGAGGCACTTCGGGAAATCCGGAAGCGCCACACCGTGCGGCGCGCCCGGAAGGCGAAGGATAAGGAGTCGCCATCAAAATCCGGCCATCTACGGCTGATCCCCTCCAAGACGCGGCAGAACAGCCCGGACAAGCAAAGCAAAAACACCTGAGGCCGGGTCATTGACGACTTTTCTGCAGTGTTGGCAGCGCCCCGCTTAAGCAGCATTTAACGCTTTCCCGGCAAGATCGACTCAGGGGCCATCGTTGCCGCAGGCGCCCTTCCGTTTCCATCGCAAAGCGTGCCATGCTGGGACAGCCCAATCAGCCACCTATGTTGAATCAGGGCCATGTCGAGCGCTTGCTGCGCGACCGTTCGCCGGTCGCCCGCGCAGAGACCGCAGCCAGTGTCGCTTCTGCTTTTGCGGATGGCGACTTGGCACCGCGCGAACGCCGGATGGCCGAAGGCATCCTTGAAATTCTTGCCGTCGATGTGGCCAACGAGGTGCGGGAGTCGCTGGTCGAACATTTGAAACACAGCCCCCTATTGCCTCGCCGGCTCGCAGTGTCGCTGGCGCACGACATCGAGTCGGTGGCCCTGCCGATCCTACGTATCTCCGAGGTGTTCACGGATGACGATCTCATCGCCCTGGTGAGAGCCGGCAACGAGACCAAACAATTCGCTATCGCCGAACGCCGCACGGTTTCCGAGGCGGTCGCCCATTCCCTGGTGGAGACCGGGCGCAAGGGCGTCATCTGCGTATTGCTGGCCAATGATGGGGCGTCGCTGTCGGAAGCATCCCTGGAGATGGCCCTGGACGCCTATCAGGATGATGATGGCGTCACGGCGCTGATGGTCGACCGCCGGGTGCTGCCTTTGACGATCACCGAGCGCCTGATTTCGTCCTTGTCGGAAACCCTGCGCGAAAGGCTGATTCAGCGCCATCACCTGCCGGAGACGATGGCCGACGAACTCTCGCTCCAAGGGCGTGAACGGGCGCTGTCGCGACTGGCGACCGACGAGACGAAAGTGGTGGAGATCGAGGCACTGGTCGAGCGGCTGTTCGCCACCGGCAAGCTGACGCCGACATTGCTGCTACGCTCCATTTGCGTCGGCGATCTGCACTTTTTCGAGGCCGGAATGGCGCGGTTGGCCGGCGTGCCGATCGAGAATGCCCGCATCCTGCTCTACGATCGCGGGCCGCTTGGGTATCGTGGGCTGTACAGCAAGACAGGTATGACGTCCGAGCTGTTCCGGGCGTTCCGGGTGGCGATTGAGGTGGTCCGGGAGGTGCGGCAGGACCGGACACCGGACCAAGGCTCCGCCGTCGATTGGGATCGGCACTATACGGACACGATCGTCGAGCAGCTGGTCCGCGAATACCGGCAGGTCTGCCCTGCAGATGTGGAGCACGTCCTGAGCCAGTTGTCGCGCCGGTTCGCCGACAGCCCGGTAGCGATGGGGAAACTCACCATCGTTTAAGAAAATCCAGAATATAGACGGTTCAGCCCCATGAATTCAGTTCTTAAGCCAAACGGCTCCGCGACATTATCGAGCCCCAGCGCACCATGTTCGGCCGCGGATGGGCGGCTGCGCGCCGATCGCGACCGGTTCGTCGCCCTTGCGTTCTGCTGGGCCGATACGCTTATCGAATTGGCCCCGGACAATACCATCGTATTCGCAGCCGGGATGACGATGTCGGTGTCCGGGCATAATCTGGCCGACCTGATGGGACGGCCCATCGACGATATCCTGGCGCCCGAAAGCCGGCCGGCGATTCAGCATATGCTGAGCGTGGCGCGGACCTGCGGCCGGGTCGACTACAGGTCGATCACCTTCAAGGGCCCGGATGGCGAGGGTGTCTCGGCCGACCTCACCGTCCACAAGCTTGCCGATTTGGGCGATCAGTCTTTCCTGGCCATCCGCCTGAGCGGAATTGGAGACCAGGATCCCCGAACAGGGTCGATGGATGACGGCCTGCCGGACTCCGAGACGTTTATCGGTACCGCCAAACGTCTTCTGACTCGCCACCACGGGTCCGCCAATCCGGTCCTGACGCTGCTGTCGATGCCGGAAGTCGTCGAATTGCAGAACGTGCTCGATGACTTGGCCAATCGCACCTTTGCCGCGACAATGGCGAGCTATCTGAAGGCGCGGTCGATCAACCGGTCGTCAGCCGCCTGCCTGGCGGATGGGCGGTACGGGCTGATCCACAGAGCGGATCTCGACGTGGAACGGATGGAGTCCCACCTCCTCTCCATCGTCAAGGAATTCGACCCGTCGGATATCGGCGCGAGCATCGAATCCGCGAGTATCCTGACCAACGCCGCACTAAAGGACGACTCTTTCAGCCAGGTCGTCGTCTATGCGATCCGCCAATTTCGCGATGCGGACGATACCGGTTTTTCGCTGCAGTGCATTCGCGACGACCTGCCGCGAGTCGCCGCCGATGCAGCGGAGATGGCAAAGACATTCACCAGCATGGTGGACACCGGGAACTTCCATATCGCCTTCCATCCGATCGTGTCCGGCGAGAGCGGTGAAATCCTGTCTTATGAAGGCCTCGCCCGGATCGATGGCCGCGACGGGACATCGCCCTACAAATATATCGCCTACGCGGAAGAGACCGGCCAGATCTGCCAATTCGACATCGCCATGGCGGAGAAAGCCCTGGCATGGCTCGAAAGCCGGTCGGAACAGGACGCGCGGATATCCATCAACCTGTCAGGGTTGTCGATGCTCGACCCAGAGTTCATCACCGGGCTGCACAGGGTCCTGGACAAACATCCCGACACTGGCGGGCAACTGGCTTTCGAGATCACGGATTCGGCCCATATCAAGGATCTGGAGGCCGCCGACAGGCTGGTTCAAAGCCTGCGCCAGAAGGGGTATCGGGTCGGGCTGGACGATTTCGGGGCCGGCATCAGCGCCTTTCGCATCCTGGCCTCAATCGACGTCGACTTTGTGAAGTTCGACCGAGAGGCCGTGAAAGTCGGCAGGGCCACCGGCAAATCCCGCGCGCTCCTGTTATCCCTCACCGGACTCTGCCGAACCCTGAACATCCAGACAATCGCAACCGCGGTCGAGGCGCCCGAATACGTGACCGTTCTGCGCGACTGCGGAATCGACTGCGTCCAGGGCTATCTGTTCGGGAAACCGAATCCAGATATCGGCGCATTCCAGAGTTCAACCGATCTGTCCCCACAACACGCCGGCCGCTAGTGTCCCGATTCTGAAATTCGCCATAACGAATTAGAGGATCAAAGGGACACTAACTATATAATTCTAGTGTGATTCAGCTTCCAAATCTCGGCACATGAAATGTGCCGAACTTCAGAACCATCACGCTAGGCTCAGTCCCTTCACACGGGATCGGCACCGCTCCGACAGTACAGCCGACGGGTATTGCGCCAGATCATCGCCCGACGGAGGCTAGGCTGGCACTGTGGGCAGATCGTAGGATTGCTGGTCCACTTTCCACCGGCGGTGCAGGGAACATCCAGTGTTCGCCCATCGTTTGACGCTCTTCGAGTTGTTCGGGTTCAAGGTCCATGTGGATGCCAGTTGGCTTCTGCTCGCCGTGCTGGTCGTCTGGTCCCTCGCCACGGCGTATTTCCCGCCGCTGCTGCCGGGCTATCCCGTCGCGACCTATTGGTGGATGGGGGTGGCGGGCCTGATCGGCCTGGGTTTCTCGATCGTGGTGCACGAATTGGCCCACTCGCTTGTGGCCCGGCAGTTCGACATGCCGATCAGGGGGATAACCCTGTTCGTCTTCGGCGGGGTGGCCGAGATGGAGGAGGAGCCGACCAGCGCCAAGGGCGAATTGCTGATGGCGGCGGCGGGACCTGCCATGAGTCTGGCGGTCGCCCTGGGTTTCGGGCTTCTCGCCCGCCTCGGCACCGGCGCCGGAATCGCTGCGCCGGCCGTTGCGGTCGCCGATTATCTGGCGGTCATCAACACCATCCTTGCTGTGTTCAACCTGCTGCCAGCCTTCCCGCTCGACGGCGGGCGCATGCTGCGCGCATTTTTGTGGGGCTGGAAAGGCGATATTGTCTGGGCGACGCGGATCGCCGCGACCTCAGGCGGGATCTTCGGCCTGCTGATGATCGCCTTCGGTCTCGCCAGCGCGATCGGCGGCGATGTGGTCGGCGGAATCTGGCTGTTCGTGCTGGGGCTTTTTCTTAGGGCCGCGGCGGGCGGGGCGGTCGCTCGTGTCGTGACCCGCGATGTGTTCGCCGGCCGGCCGGTGCGGCGTTTCATGCGCGAGAACCCGGTGACCGTCGATCCGGACCTCCCGCTGGAGCGGTTCGTCGACGACTACGTCTACCGGTTCTACTTCAAGACATTTCCGGTTGCCCGTGAAGGCCGATTGCTGGGCTGTATAAGGCTGGCGACAGTCGCTGAGATCGAACGGGCGCGCTGGCCCTGGGAAACCGTCGGCCAGGTCATGGAACCCTGCACCGACGACGCGGTGATCGGCCCCGACGCCGACGCCTCGGCGGCGCTGGAACAGATGCAACGCACCGGGCAGAGCCGGCTTCTGATCACCGAGAACGGCCTGCTCGTCGGCGTGCTGTCGATTCGCGACCTGATGAATTTCTTGTCGGTCAGGATCGACCTGGGCGCCGAGAACCAGCGTTCCCGTTGAATTGAGGCGCTTCACGGACCGGTCACCTAGCGGAGTGATGGGTGGTCAGGAGGCAGGCACCGCGCCTGCCCCCTTCGCACCAAGTCTCAGCCTAGCCTTGCTTAGCGCCGATAAACGGTGAATTCACCGTCCTCGCCGCTCAGCAGGCCGGGCCCGGGCGGAATTTCGTCGATCGGCGTATAGGCGACCGGCGTTACCTGGCCGCAGCCGGCGACCAGCCCGAAGACTGCCGCCAGAATGGCCATCCGCAGGACATTCGAATACATGGTTATCCCTCCAATCGCGCGCGGCATCAGAACTTGATCCGGGCGCCGGCCAGGACCGCGATGACGTCATCCGGGTCGGTTCCGCTGGCAACGTCCAATGTATGGTTTCGTACACCTAGATAGAGCTCTGTTGCCACGGGGTCCAGATTCTGAACGACGAAGACGCCATAGCTGGTAAATTCGTCGCCATCGGCGTCGACATCATCGGCCTGGGTGAAGTCGACGGACAGGGCTGTCTGTCCGAGATCGAAGACGTCCAACTGCTGCCCCACCTTCACATAGTAGAAGAACGGATCGTCGCGACCTGCTGCATCGAGATCGCGGCTGCCGACCGCCGCCGTGAGGCTCAGGCCGGACGACAGCAGCGCCGAGGCCGAACCGTTGACCTGTTTGAAGGAGTTGGAATCGGCGTAGGCGACCGCCGCCGCCGTCCGGACCCCGGCGATATCGCCGCTGAATCTCACGCCCCCATCCCACTCATCGGATTCGACGGCCGACGCCGAAAAAGTGAACCCCCCGAAATTCGGCGTGTCGTAGCGGAACCGGTCATCCCGGCCGAGGCCATCGAAATTGCTGAACGCGTCTTTGATCAGTGTACCGTTCTGGAACGCCAGCCCGCCGGCCATATCGGAGATCGAGGAATAGGCGACGACCGAGGTCCCTGACAGATCGACTTCCGACGTGCTGTTGGAGGCGGTGTCTCCCTGGCCCAGCCAGACGCGCCCATACCGTTCACTGTCGAAATAGAGCTCCAACTTGCGCTCGGTGAACTCGGCATCGGTGGCATCGCTCTGGTTGAATGAGATGTCCGCCGTCGAGTTGGATTCGAACTGCACCTCGATCTGCGTGCCGACGGTGATGTCATTGTCCAGATCGCCTTCACCGATGAACCGAAACCGGGTCGAGGAATTGTCGTTGTCGACATGGAACACCTCGCTGTCCGAACCGTTGTCGGCGAACAGAACGCCACGGTTGACCTGGCCGGACAAGGTCAGCCGGACATTTTCGTTGCCGGATTGGACCATGCCGACCGTGCCGGCGGGCGCCGCGCCACCAGCGCCCGATCTCTGCTGCGTTTCCAGCTGTTCGATCCGCTGGCTCAGGATTTCCACCTGCCGTCGCAGCTCGTCCAGCGACTGGGCGGTTGCGGGGGCGGACAGCGCGGTCAACCCGATTGCGGCCACGCCGCCGAGGCATGCGGACCGAACCGTCGTCAATCGAATGGTCATCATCGCTACTCCCTTCTGGTTACGTCCGACCACGCCACTACGGCGTGCCGGACAGTCCTGCTGCGGAGATGGGCCGGCGCTGCCGCCGGCTGTCGCTGCCCTATCGCCGGGCGGAGATGCACAGGCAGATGCGGACGCGAGAAATTCTGTCGAACGATGCCGTGGAATGGCTGGCGGCATGCCCTGTCCCTTACCCAAGAGGGCGGGCTGAGGCCGGGCAGCGACTCGGGTCGTGCAGTCATCGTCGCCATGCAAACATCCCTCCTCCGCGAGGTTTGTTGCGTCTGTCAGGCTAACCGATTTCTCAAAACCACTTCAATCGTAAGAACTTACAGGCCATTGCTTGACCCAGAACCGCCTATATCGGGCCGATACAATAACCGACAAACCGTATATCGCTACGATATAATAAATATCGGCCCATATATCGATCCGATACAATAGACAGGCTCGCTCATGGCCGCCATTGACTGAAAAGCGGCCAGTTCTTTACACGGCCTATTACGGAGCATTCATTTCTATATTAGAACAAAACTTGAAACATATTGTGTGTCACGACCTTTCACATTGATGTGACAGCACAAACAACCCGACCCCCGAAATCTCGGAAGCCGGCAGCTAAAGGGGATTGCCCCCGGTTATTGGGGGCAGATGGTCGGAGAGGTGGTGCGGCCGAGGGCCTCATTCGGTGAGCTTGCGAAGCTCGCGCAGGATCGTGTCGCCCATGACCCCGGTGGAGACCCGGGCTTTGCCGTCCGACATGATGTCGGCGGTTCGGATGCCGCTGTTCAGCACCGCATGGATGGCAGCCTCGACCTGGCCGGCGACTTCGTCCAAACCAAAGCTGTAGCGCAGCATCATCGAGAAGCTGAGCAACATGGCGATCGGATTGGCGAGGCCCTGGCCGGCGATGTCCGGTGCGGAACCGTGCACCGGCTCATACAGCGCGCGCCGCGCGCCCTTCGCATCGGTCGCACCGAGCGATGCGGATGGCAGCATGCCCAGGGACCCGGTCAGCATCGCTGCCTGGTCGGAGAGCATGTCGCCGAACAGGTTATCGGTGACGATGACGTCGAACTGTTTTGGATTGCGCACCAGCTGCATGGCGCAGTTGTCCGCCAGCATGTGCGACAGTTCGACTTTGGAGAACTCTGCTGCGTGCAGGGCGGTCATGTCCTGACGCCACATCAGGCCGGATTCCATGACGTTGGATTTCTCCACCGAGCACACCCGGCCAGCGCGCTGGCGCGCCAACTCGAAGGCGACGCGGCCGACCCGCTTGACCTCGGACGTGGTGTAGACCTGGGTGTTGACCCCGCGTCGCTCGCCGCCGCCCAGATCCTCGATCCCGCGCGGCTCGCCGAAATAGACGCCACCGGTCAACTCGCGGACGATCATGATGTCGAGCCCCTCGACCACCTCGCGCTTGAGGGTCGAGGCGTCGGCCAGTGCCGGGAATACGATCGCCGGACGCAGATTGGCGAACAGCTCCATTTCCTTGCGTAGGCGGAGCAAGCCGGCTTCCGGCCGGATGGCGAAGTCGACGCCGTCCCATTTCGGCCCGCCGACCGCGCCCAACAGCACTGCATCCGCCTTCAGCGCCACCGCCATGGTGTCGTCGGTCAGCGGAACGCCGTCCTTGTCGATGGAGCAGCCACCGACCAGCCCGTCCTTGATCTCGAACGGGATGCCGCGGTCACGCGACAGCCATTCGACCAGGCGGCGGATCTCGATCATGACTTCCGGGCCGATGCCGTCTCCCGGCAACATGAGGATCGTCTTGCTGGCAGCCATGATTGGGGTTCCTCTACTCTACCTGTCTAGTGGACTGTTTATTCTTCGAGCGATCAGGCGAACAGCCACGGGCATTCCGCCCGGGCCTTGGCCTCATACCCGTCGATGGCCGCCGCGTTCTGCATGGTCAGGGCGATGTCGTCCAGGCCGTTGAGCAGGCAGTGCTTGCGATAGGGATCGATCTCGAAGCGGACAACGCCGCCATCGGGTCCACGGATTTCCTGAGCCTCCAGATCGATCGAGACGGTCGCGTTGGCGCCGCGCTCGGCATCGTCCATGATCTTGTCCACATCCTCCTGGGGCAGGGCGATCGGCAGGATTCCGTTCTTGAAGCAGTTGTTGTAGAAGATGTCGGCGAAGCTCGGTGCGATCACGCAGCGAATGCCGAAATCGAGCAGGGCCCAGGGGGCGTGCTCGCGGGACGAACCGCAGCCGAAATTCTCGCCCGAGACCAGGATCTCGGCATCGCGATAGGCCGGCTGGTTCAGCACGAATTCCGGAATTTCGGCGCCCTCCGGGGTGAAGCGCATCTCATCGAACAGGTTTTGGCCCAGCCCGGTGCGCTTGATGGTCTTCAGGAACTGCTTGGGGATGATCATGTCGGTATCGACATTGATCATCGGCAGCGGCGCGGCAACGCCGGTCAACGTCGTGAATGACTCCACGGGCAATATTCCTTGGCAGTTCTACCGGTCGGCACGCAAGGTACCGGCCGCTTCTTTTGCCACAGCGCATGCACTGGCCAAAGAAATTAATTGTGATGGCCGGGACTGATCAAAACCCAGTCAAACATACAACCAAATATACAAATTGCAGGCCCGTGCTCTCATTTGGCATTCATCGCCATGACCATCGTGCGGCGCGCTCCTACCCGCCCGACCGACTGCGGAAAACTTCGTAGAGCAGCAGGCTCCCGGCCACACCCAGGTTAAGGGAGTCGGCTTTGCCGACCATGGGGATCCGCACCAGATCGTGGCAGAGGGCGCGCTGTTGCGGGGTCAGACCGCGGCGCTCCTCGCCCAGCATCAGAACCGTCCGGCGGGGGAAACTCACCTGGTGGAAGCAGCGCGGCCCTTCGGGGCTCGCGCCCACCACTCTCAGGCCGTGCCGGGCCACCCAGGACGCCAGTTCCGATGGGCTGCTTCGTAGGAATACCTGGCCAAACAGGCCGCCCATGGTCGCCCGCGCCACGAGCGGGTCGAAGGGGTCGACCGCCGGGTCCAGCAAGATGAAGCCGGCGGCGCCGACGGCCTCGGAGGTACGGATCAGCGACCCGAAATTACCCGGTGAGCGCACGCCCTCCAGCGCCACCCAGCAGAGTTCTCCCCCCGGCAGCGCCCGTTCCAGCTTCGACCAGTGCTGGCGGACGATGGCGACGATGCCCGAGGCGCGTGGCAGGCGGGCGATGCAGCGGAACTGCTCCGGCGTGATGTTGGTGGAAGGCACACCGGCGCGCCGTGCCCTTCGGGCCAGCTTGCGGGCGATCGGCACCCTGAGCAGCTTGTCGCTGACCAGGATTGCGGTGATCTCCATGCCTTGATCGACCGCCCGCACGAAACTGCGCACGCCCTCGATCACGTGGAGCCCGGTAGCGTCGCGGTAAGCGCGGGATGTCTGGAGTTTTTCGATTTCGGCCAGCGCCGCCCCGGCGTCCAGCTCCTGATGGCGGCAATCCCCAAGACCGGCCCTAGGACCGGCCATCCTCCCCTGGGCGGGCCGTCCGGCCCGACATGCGATTATGAGTGAGCAATAGAAATTCGAGCAGATCCGCCCGCGTAGTTCTGTCCAGGGCGCGGATAGTAGCGTCGGAATGCGTGACGTCAACTCGAAGACAGAAAAGCGGGTCCGACACCGATTGTCAGCTGCCCCAGTAGCGCACGCGGCCGGTGTCGACATGGACGAAATCGGACCGGGTATACAGACCAACGCCGCCCGCCTCCAGCGACACCGCCGCCTGATGCAAGGTCGTAAGGCGACAGCCCGGCAACCTGATATCAGCCGCCATGCCCTGCAGGTGCAGGCTGCGGCGGGCGACACTGTTGCTGGCGGCCGCCAGCGCCGCGTTGGTCGCCGGGGAGCGGTATCCGGAGATCAGGTGGAACGGCTCGGCGCCGCCGACCCGGCCATGCAGCAGGCAGAGGATGTCCAGCAGATTGCGGTCGATCCGGTGCACATCTCCGGTCCGCCAGTCGCGCAGCAGAAAGTCGATCTCGTCCAGCGCCACCGGATCGTACCGGCCGTCGCGGAAGAAGGTTGCCGTCAACTGCTCGTCGGTATGCAGAGACCGGATCGACAGGGATCGGACCCGCGGCAAGGCGATGGCGCCGACCCCGGTGGTTGCCGCCAATCCCAAGACGGCCATTGCCGCCGCTGTCCGTCCGAGACCGGCAAGAACCCGCCGTCGTTCACACGATACAAGCCCGCTCACGTCGCTCTCCCTCGATTGCAACGCGGCAGTATAGTCGAAATTCCGGCGATAGCTTGGCGCTGGAGCATATTCCGTTCATACGGCACCGGCCCGCGTGAGCGGAAAATGCTTTAGCAGGCTGTTGATATAGTGCTGGCGGCCACCCTCGCCCTTCGACAGGCTCAGGGTGAGGGTGAACAATTGTAAGGATTGACAAGGTGTTACAGTAAAGTCACCTCATCCAGAGCCTGTCGAAGGATGACCCGTCGGCTAGCACCAATCTTTTTTCAACAGCCTGTTAGATCGGTAATCCTTCGTTGTGACAGCGCTTCGGCGCGGCGATCAGAAAGTCCGTCCACTACGGGTCCCCATCAGCGCCTCGGCCAATTCCATGTCACGGTCATAGATGTCGGTGCGGAAATGCACCGTGCGGTCCTTGTTGGCCCAGGCCGTCTGGTAGCTCAAATGCACCGGCAGTTGCTCGGCCAGCGACACCACTGTGCGCCGGCCGCTTGCAACGGTCTCGTCGATCCGGTCCCGCGTCCAATCGGGCACGCCCTCCAGAACGATCTCGGCAAGGCTCATGGGATCCCTGACCCGAATGCATCCGGCGCTGAAGCTGCGCTCCGCCCGGTCGAACAAGGATTTTGCCGGCGTATCGTGCAGATAGATGCTGAAGCGGTTCGGAAACATGAACTTCACCCGGCCCAGGGCATTGCCGCCCCCGGGCTCCTGCCGGATCTTGTAGCCAAAATTCTGGGGCGTGACGGCGCTCCAGTCGACCGACGCCGGATCGACGACGGTCGCGCTGGCGCTCCAATCGCTGAACACTGTATAGCCGTTCTTGGCCAAAAAGCCGGAATCCGCCTGGATTTTGGGAAGAAGGTCGCGGCGGGCGATGCTTGGCGGCACATGCCAGTACGGGTTGAATTCCAGATAGGACATCTGGTCGCTGAAGACCGGGGTCCGGCGATAGGGCAGCCCCACGACCACCCGCGTCTCGTGGATCGTCCGGTCGCCTTCGACGACCTTCAGGTTGAAATCCGCCAGGTTGACAAAGATGTACCGGGCCCCGAGATCTTCCGGCATCCAGCGTCGCCGCTCCAGGTTCAGGACGATCTGCTCGAGACGATCCTCCACCGAGACGTTGAGCGCGCCCAGGCTGCTGGGGCCGATCACGCCGTCCTGCGTCAGACCGTGCCGATACTGCATGCGCTGGACGGCCGCCTCCAGCGCGTCGTCGTAGAAATCCCCATCGCCTCCGCGACGCGAGAGATCCGCATCGGCAGCCAGATCGCCCCAGAGCAGCAGGCGCGCGCGCACTGCTCCGATGCGCGGATCGGTCATCCCCGGTTTCAACACCGGCCCGTCGGGAATCGGCGCCCAGCCGCCCATCTCGGCCATGGCGCGATAGTCGGCGAGCGCCGCCCGAAGTCTCTCGTAGCGCGGGCTCTGCGGGCGAAATTTGTCGACAAGGAGTGCGATATCGCCGGCCGTCCCAACGGCAGATAGGACCGCGGCCTTGTCCACCCTGTCGCGATACGGGAAGAGATCGGGGTCCGCGACATTCGGCGCCGTGCGCCCCTGCCCCAGATCGGCCGCGAATTGCACGAGGCCCAGGCTGAGCCGGACGTCAAGCTGGGCCAGCATATCCGCATTGCCCGAGGCGAGCATCGTGTCGACGATGGCGGCTCCGTAATCATCGGGATCGAGGGCGTCGAAGTCGGCCTGGACCAGAAGGCGCGCAAGCTGCCGCGCCCGCGGAAGGGCGCCGGTCTCGTCGACCCAGATCGGCGTCAGATCCCGATCACGATAGACTCCTTCAACGATCGCAAAGGTTTCGGCCTCATCTTCGTTGGCGTCGGCGCCGAGCCCGGCCAGCAGTACAGCCTCAAGGCGGTCGCGCAACCCATCCGCATGGGCGGCGGCGCTGCCAAGGAGCATCGAAATCAGAACGAAGACCGTACGTGTCCACATGCGAGATATCCCTTGCTGACTTGCCCCCGCAAACATAGGGACTCGTTTGGTTAACGCGCAACCGCGGCCGCAGTCACATTGCCGTGCCGCCCCAATGATCGGGACCATCAAGCCAGCGTCTTCTCCATCCGTTTCACCATGATTTCCAAGCCGCCCCGCGACTTCCAGGGGTATTCATCGACGGCCTCGTATCCTCGCGCCTCATAGAAAGGCTGCCCGGCACGGCTGGCCTGGAGCCAGATTCTGCGATGACCGGCCGCCACGAACGCGACCTCCGCGCGGCGCAACAGCGCGCTGCCTGCGCCGCGGCCGGCAAAATCCGGATCGACATAGAAGCCGAGGATTTCGTCGTCCCGATAAGAGCAGAAGCCGACCACCGCACCAGCCCTGTCGACCACCACCAGAAACGTCTCGCTACGCTCGGCCATCGCCTTGGCATAACGCTCCGGGACCAGGCCATGGGCCCAGCTCTCGACCTCCGCCCGGGTATAGTATTCCCGTCCGACCGCCAGGATCGACCGGCGATGCACGGCATGGATCGCCGCCGCGTCGGCCGGCGTGCCGGCCCGGATCGTGAACGACCGGCCGCCCGGCGCCTCAGGTGAGGGCCCGGACATCGGCCAGATGGCCGGCGATGGCCGCCGCCGTCGCCATGGCCGGGCTGACCAGATGGGTGCGCCCGCCGCGCCCCTGGCGCCCTTCGAAATTACGGTTCGAGGTGGAGGCGCAGCGCTCGCCCGGCTCCAGCCGGTCGGCATTCATCGCCAGGCACATGGAGCAGCCGGGCTCACGCCAGTCGAAACCGGCCTCGGTGAAGATGCGGTCGAGCCCCTCGGCCTCGGCCTGCTCTTTCACCAGACCGGAGCCGGGGACGATCATGGCGTAGACGCTGTCGGCCACCTTGCGGCCCTCGGCAATCGCCGCCACGGCCCGCAGATCCTCGATCCGGCCATTGGTGCAGGAGCCGATGAACACCTTATCGACCGCGATGTCGGTCATCTTCGTGCCGGCCTCCAGCCCCATATAGTCGAGCGAGCGCCGCGCCGCCTTGGCCCGCCCCTCGTCGCCCAGCGCGTCCGGGTCGGGCACGGCTCCGGTGATCGGCACCACATCCTGCGGGCTGGTACCCCAGGTGACGGTCGGGGCGATATCGGCGGCGTTCAGCACCACTTCGCGGTCGTAGCGCGCGCCGGCGTCGGACGGCAGTGTCCGCCAATAGGCGACCGCCGTCTCCCACAGCGCGCCCTTGGGCGCCATCGGCCGGCCCTTCAGATAGTCGAACGTCGTGTCGTCCGGCGCGATCAGCCCGGCCCTGGCCCCGCCCTCGATGGACATGTTGCAGATCGTCATGCGGCCTTCCATGGACAGGTCGCGGATCGCCTTGCCGGCATACTCGATCACATGGCCGGTGCCGCCCGCCGTCCCGATCTCGCCAATGATCGCCAGGATCAGATCCTTCGCCGTGACGCCGGGCAGCAGATCGCCATCGACGGAGATGCGCAGATTCTTCGCCGGCTGCTGCATCAGGGTCTGTGTGGCCAGCACATGCTCCACTTCGGACGTACCGATTCCGAAGGCCAGCGCCCCGAAGGCGCCATGGGTGGCGGTATGGCTGTCGCCACAGACGATGGTGGTGCCGGGCTGGGTCATGCCCTGCTCCGGACCGATGATGTGCACGATGCCCTGGCGGATATCGTCCATCTTGAAGATCGGCACCCCGAACTCGGCGCAATTCGCCTCCAGCGTCTCGACCTGGATGCGCGACTGCTCGTCGGCGATGCCCTCGGACCGGTCCGAGGTCGGCACGTTATGGTCCGCCACCGCCAGGGTCGCCTCGGGCCGCCGCACCGCCCGCCCGGTCATCCGCAAGCCTTCGAACGCCTGCGGGCTGGTCACCTCATGGACCAGATGCCGGTCGACATACAGGGTGCAGGTGCCGTCCTCCTGCCGGTTGACGACATGGCTGTCCCAGATCTTGTCGAACAGGGTGCGGGGCTGGTTCTGCGCTGACATGGTCCCAGGGTCCTATGCGGATCGCTCGCGGTTCGGCGCGACCGATCGATGCCGAAAAAGGGTGGGGAGAATAGCGGTCGGCGGTGGCGGGCAAAAGGAGAGAATTGTGTGGGTGGCGACCGGACATTCGGTGGAGCGACCCAATTCCGAATTCAGCACAACTCAGTCGGAAATACGAAGCTGGAGTACTAGTAATCGCGTCGCCAGAATTCCAGCACGCATCGGGTTTATTCACAGAACCACAAACGATTCCGGAAAGTATTATTTGCAGGTAGACACTTGAGAATATTCAGCAAACAGATTTCAACGGTTTTGTCTTCCAAATGTCCTGTGCCAGAGCAATGAGTATCGCATGACGCTTGTCGATCGAATTAGCACTCCAAGCGCTGAATGATTCCAACTTCTCATTAACCCGGGTGATTGAAGTGTTATGCCCGACGCTGACCAACTCAACCAGACTTCTCGTCAAGTAGTTATTGCTCTTAATGTATTCGGATTGTTTTTCAACATAATAATCGTTGCTTACTACGATATTGATTGGTTTCTCCAACAGAGTCAAATTGCCAATCTTATTCTTATATTCATCGTAGATTGCATCAGGGTTATTGTCGGCCCATTTAATTTGCAGTTCCGAGGTGGGCGTATCTGGCAGGATATGTTCGATTTCAAGGTTGGCGTATGGTTCGAGGCTACTTGGCGACGTGATGCCACTGAATGCCATATCGACGTGCTGTGTCAGGCGCGCCAACAAGTAGCGAATTCGGTACCGCTGCATCGAGTGAAGGGTAAGACGCCTGAGCGCATCGGCCAATTCCTGCAATTTTCTATCCATGTTTTTCTCAAACCGGCTGGCCACGAACTCATTAAGTTTCACCCGCTGCTCAACCGGATCAGATATGCCGACAATTGCCCGAATTTCGTCAGCCCAAACAGAAAAATTGCGTTCCAATTCCTTGGTCGGCGTCTTAGTAAAAATGTAGTAGAAGAGAAAACTTTCTAGTTGATCGACAAAGTGATCGAACAGTTCTTTGGGAAAGTTAGCTGCGGCCAGGAGTAGCACATAGTGTAAGCTGAAGGCACCACCGGTTAGGCGCTTTAAGTTTTCCATCGACAGACTCGGCTTGCCATCGTTCCCGAGACCATTTGCCAGAGCTAAGTATTGTTCCACATTTCTAGTGACTCTACGGGTAAAGTCGAATGGTTTTCTTGTGTAGTTACACAGTGCCGCATTATTCTTATTAGTGAACCAATCGTAAATCTCGTCCTCTCGAACAATAGCATCGCCACGATCGTTCTTAATGGGATAATTCGCCATAAGGAAATATCGCAAGAAACGAAGCGGCTTCTCTTTTCCCACTTCAAGCGGCTTGGTGATCTTTTTCCAGTCGTCCTTAAGGCGAGTGAATTGATTTTCCTTGACCTGGGTGAACAGCAGGTTTTTCAGTAGGTCCATCGGATTGAGACCAACACCGCGCTCATTTATCGTCTCAAAGATTTTTAGCGCGCTGCTAACATCAGCGGAAATTTGGATGAAGACGACATTGTTCGCAAGGTAGCCCCAGTATTTTCTGAGCTCTAATATGTCGTCATAATTGGCCTTTATGTATCGATAGATGGTGCCGTATGCATTGACCAAGTTCTCCAATGAACCAAAACTAACGATACCCTCGGCTTGAATTCCGGCGCGCAATGCTTCCGGGTCGCAATTGAGTTCGACTACGTTGATCATGAGCTCACCGGCGTCTTCATAGCGCGGCTCCAATTTCAAGTTTGTGTGCGTTTCTCCTTTGCCGTCAGTGTAACTCGTCAATATAAGGGCAGAGATTGCTTGCTCTTGGGGCTCGCCCTGGAATAGGTGCCTTAGAACACACAGCAGTAGATAAAACGTCGTGAGACGTTGCTGGCCATCGATCACATCGTAGTGACCCTTATGTGCAGAAGGCGATACCAAAACCATTCCGATGAAGTATTCTCGTTCAGCAGCAGAATCGACCTGCTCATCAATATCTTCAAGAAGTTGGCGCACTTCTTTGTCAGTCCAAACATATTCGCGCTGGTAATCGGGTACAATGTAGAAACATTCTTTAAAACATTCTTCAATACTGTATTTATGGTTTTCAATTCTTGCCATGATTCTAGTGCCTTCGTATTACGGTGACAGTTTACTAGATCCCTTATTACGTCGGCCACCTCCCGAACAGGGGCAGCAAACAAAAGAAAGGGGATTTAGTAAACTGTCACCTTAGTTGGTCGGAACTATTTGGCCGGGGGCTTGTTGGCTTTCTTGAGCTTCGCATCAAGCGCGGCTTTCTTCGCCTTCGCATAGGCTGGCATCACATAGTAATGGTCGAACAACCGCTCAAGGATTTCGAGGCACCATTCCGCCTCCTCCGGCTCGACGTCGAGCACCTGCAGCGAAGTGACATCGTTGATCGGATGCGCAGAGAAGTTCCCAAAATTCCGGATGGCATCGACCGTATCGAGCAGCCCTGTCGGCAATGATTTGCGCGGATCTGCCTCGCTCAGTACCGCGTCGATCTGCTTTGCTAGATTTTTACCTTCGTAGCCTTGCATGGAGAGCATGTTTTGTAGACATCGCCGAGACAAAGCGGCCGACGCCTTAGGACTCAAGTCGAGCACCACGCTCGCCTGCTCAAAGTCCATCGCGATATTCGTCGGCACTTCGGTTGGCACAGGCCGCTGCCCATCCCTCGGATATGCCACGAAGGGATGGACACCGATGTAATCGCGGTGTGTATCATCGCCCGTGTAGCGGCGGTTATATCCGCTAAGCCAGACGATTGGATTGTGGCAGGCCGGGCAGCTCGCAACCGTGCAAGTCCAAACGTGATAGGTAGCCTCGTTGGCAACCTTCGTTTCGACCTCTTGTTTCTCCGGCTCCAGTAATACCGACGTATCGCAGTGAGGACAGTGAAAGGGGAGTTTGCTCATGGCAGTTTGCTGGCCGTGCCTATCGATTACCGATCATCAACAGCACAAATCTAGACGACAGCAAGGCCGCTGGATATCGTAGAGATGCGATCCGCAACCAACGGCTGGTCCCTGCTTGGTAGGAGGGCGGCGCATGACTCCGGCGGACCAGCGTTGGGTTTTCATAGTAACCTCGTGAACCAAGCCAGATAATTTGGAACTCCCAATGAGCGTCTGGGCCGCAATTCAGGCCAACCAGTACCTATTCGTTGGCATGCTCGGCCTGTTCGGCGTGATCTTCGCGCTGTTTTACAATGCTGCACAGGCTCGGAAGCAGCGGCGCGAGGAGTGGGACCATGAGCGGAGTTACGGTGACAGTTTACTAAATCCCCAATTGATACTGGTGGTCGAGGGCGCTAGATGGCCCTCGCCAGTTCGGTCCGCATGTTCTCGATGAGTTGTTGGAATTACGGTGACATGAATTACGGTGACAGTTTACTAAATCCCCTTTTTTCCATCCCTGCGCAATCGGTCGGATCGGCGAAATTCGGCGCCATCTCGCCGTAAGTCTGCTGCGTGGGGTCGCCTTTCGAGCAGCTCGTAACCCTAAGGCGCACCCCGGTATTCGGCGTCGGTGACATGCTCCAGCCAGTCGACGGACTTGCCGTCCAGCGCCTCGGCGATGGCGATATGGGTCATCGCCGTGTCGGGTGATGCGCCATGCCAGTGCTTTTCGCCCGGCGGGATCCAGACGATATCCCCGGGGCGGATTTCCGCGATCTCGCCGCCGTCACGCTGGACCCGGCCCGCGCCGGAGATCACGATGAGCGTCTGCCCCAGCGGATGGGTATGCCAGGCGGTCCGGGCGCCGGGTTCGAAGGTGACGGTCAGGCCGCCGACGCGGGCGGGCTCTTCCGTACTGAACCGCGCATCGAACCGCACGGTTCCGGTGAAATGATCCGCGGGGCCCTTGGCGGATGCAATCGTGCCTGCCTTGGTGATCTTCAAGCTGGTCTCCTTTCCGTTCACGAATTCCGCATATGCGGGGACACAGTTCGTACTATCAAATATCCGTGCCGTGTCCGCGCAGAACCCTTCGTGGATACTCGTATAGTGTCACCGGAATCCAGGTAGCTGCGCATCAACCGGCGTTGGCCCAGAAGTCGAGCACCGTCACATGGGCGACGTAGGGTTTGATGAATTCGCTGAAGGCGACATGTTCGGGGTGCGGCAGGTAGGCGTCGCGCTCGGCGTCGGACGCGAAGGTCAGGATGAAGCAGTGGCTGTGCCCATTGTCGAGGCCTTCCGGGCTGACATTGCTGCCCCATTCAAATGACTCGATGCCGGGGATCACGCCCTTCAGCGCGGTGAACCGCCGCACGATCTCGCCGACCTGATCAGATGTGGTCCCGTCAACAAAGCCGAACATCACCACATGACGCAATCTGCTCATAGCGTATCCTTTGTCCAGCAATTGAGTGGGTCACCGCGAGTCCGTCGGTTCTAGCTCCGACTCCCATTGGACCCCGGATTCGTCCACCCTGACCGCCCATCTGGACCCACGGCATTGCGCAAAATCCGGCGAGGCCTCGACACTGCCGGTGACGAGAATCATGTCCGGGTTCCCGTCTTCATCCGCGTCCATATCGAAGGCGGTCACGACCACTCCTGCCGCAAGCCGTATGGTTTGGCCCGACAGTTTGGTGACCTCATCCGCGTGCGCCAAACACAGCAAGTCTCTGTCGAGGAAGCCGTTGAAGTCCGCCCGAATCCAGGTGTCTTTTGGGGTCGGCACGCCGCGCTCCCTCTGAGTTAACTCTTGGGGAATGATACGCTTGGCAGCGGCGGCAGGTCGACGGGTTGATTATTCCGACCCGCAGTCTATCCCGGTCTGGTGAGGGACCATGGCGCGGCAATACGTATCCGTATCAAGCCCAGCACCACAAATGCGCAGCGATGGGTCCCCGGATCAAGTCCTGGGACGACGCAGCTTGAGGGTATGTTGGCCGGGATGAACCTGGAGGCGCAGACTTGAGGGGGTTAGCCCTCGGCGACCTCGACCACTTCTGCTTTGGCAGCAGCGGCGGAGCCCTTAGGCGGGCGGGCGTCGCGTTTTTCGGCGATCCGGGCGGATTTGCCGCGGCGGTCGCGGAGGTAGTAGAGCTTGGCGCGGCGGACGTCGCCGCGGCGCATGACCTGGATGCTGTCGATGCGCGGGCTGTGCAGCGGGAAGACGCGCTCGACGCCCTCGCCATAGGAGATCTTGCGCACGGTGAAGGAGCTGTTCAGGCCGGCATTGCGCCGTGCGATGCACACGCCCTCATAGGCCTGTATGCGCTCACGGGTGCCTTCCACGACCTTCACATTGACCTTCACGGTGTCGCCGGGGCCGAACTCGGGTACCGGACGGTTCGCGACCAGGGTCTCGACTTGTGCGGCTTCGAGCTTCTCGATGATGTTCATGACTGGCCCCTTCTCTCTCCAGCGCTCAAGCGCTCTGTGTCTCGTCTTATCTCTCGGCGGCCGGCACATGCCGGCGCTGCCACAAATCCGGTCGGCGTTCCCGGGTGATCCGTTCCGCCTCGGCGCGGCGCCATGCGCGCACTCGGGCGTGATCCCCGGACATCAGCACCTCGGGCACCGCCCGGCTGACGCCGTCCCGGCCGCTCCATTCGGCGGGCCGTGTGTAGTGGGGATACTCCAGCAAGCCGGGCTCCCCGAAACTCTCGTCTCCGGCGCTGTCCGCATTGCCCATCACACCGGGCAACAGCCGCACCACCGCGTCTATCAAACACAGCGCCGCGGGCTCACCGCCCGACAGCACAAAATCGCCGAGGCTGACCTCGTCCATGCCGTGCGCCTCGATCACCCGTTGATCGACGCCCTCGAACCGGCCACAGAGCAGGACAACGCCCGAACCTTCGCTCAACGCACCGACCAGCTGCTGATCCAGCAACCGTCCGCGCGGGGTCAGGTAGATGAGCCTGTCCTCGGCGCCCTGCCCCCGCCGTTCCGCACGAACGGAGGTCAGCGCGGCATCGATAACATCCGGTTTCATCACCATACCGGCGCCGCCCCCAAACGGAGCGTCGTCCACGGTGCGGTGTTTATTAGCAGCAAATTCGCGGATGTCCACCGTTTCCAGCATCCAATCGCCACGTTCGAGTGCGCGACCGGCCAGACTCGTGGCCAGCGGGCCGGGAAACATCTCCGGGAAAAGCGTGAGCGCGGTCGCGGTCCAGGTCTGTGCTGTCATGATGTTTTGCCCCGCGGTTCGACACTGCGACCATGGGTCTCAAGGGCGGCGATCACCGCATCATGCGGCAGCGCCTCGACCCGGTTGCCGTCGCGGCCGGTCATGTCCGAATTCACGATCAGCGAATTGACCACCGCTTCATCGACCGCCTGCACCACCGCTTCGAACAGCGGGGTCAGCATCGCATCCGGCAGCCACTCCAGCGGCGCCACGGCATTGCGCTCCGCCGCCGCGTCGGCATTGGCCGTGGTAAAGGCGAAAAACAGATCGCCGGAGCCGTTATCGGCGACACTGCCGGACCGGCCGATGCCGAGCCCGGCCCGCCTGGCCAGCCGCTTCAACTGATGGGGCAGCAGCGGCGCATCGGTGGCGATCAGCCCGATCACCGAATTGCCGTCGGCCTGGATCTTGCCTCCGGGCAGGGATCTGCCCACCGGCAGCCCGGCGATCAGAAGCTGGTCGGTGTTGCCGAAGTTCGACTGCACGAACGCACCGGCCGTGTAACGCCCGCCGGCAATCTCCACGACCCGCGAGGCGGTTCCGGACCCGCCCTTATAGCCGTAGCAAATCATGCCGGTGCCGCCGCCGATGCTGCCTTCCTGCACCGGGCCGGGGCGGGCGGCGTCGATGGCCGCGAAGACATGCTCGTTGCGGACATGGAACCCGTTGAGGTCGTTCAGGAACCCGTCATGGGTCTCGCCGACCACCGGATGGCCGAGGCTGCCATAGGTGGCCGGCGCGAAACGCTCGGCCGTCCAGCGCAGCACCGCGTCGCGGGCCAGCCCGCAGGAATTGGTGTTGGTGATGATGATCGGATGGTTGCCCAGCCCAAGCTCCTCGACATATTGCCAGCCGGTCATCTCGCCATGGCCGTTCAGGCTGAAGCACCCGGCCCAATAGGGGCGATCGGCGGCGGACCTACCGCGCGGCAGAACTGCGGTCACGCCGGTGCGCACCGGCCCCTGGCCCACCGTCAGCGGACCATTGCCCTCGATCAGGGTGCAATAACCGACCTCTAGGCCGTCGATGTCGGAGATCGCGTTCAACGCGCCCGGCTCACCGTCGAAGGGGATTCCGAGCGCACGCGCCCTTGGCCGGCCATCAGGCGCGGTCAGCCATGGATCGATTGCGTTGCTCACTCGGTCTCTCCGTCCGGTTCTTCGGACCCTTCATCGTCCGCCATATAGGCCGGCGGATCGACCACCAGACGGCCACCGGCAAGGTCGATCTCCGGCACGGCCTGGAGGGTGAACGGCAGCATCAAGGCCGGCCCTTTCGGGCGGACGATCTCCAATATGTCGCCGGCCCCGAAATCATGGACCGCGCGCACCGTGCCGATCGCCTCGCCGTCGGTGCCCACCGCCGCCAGCCCGATCAGATCGGCGTGGTAGAACTCATCGGGCTCCGGCGCCGGCATCCGGCTCCGGTCGGCGAACAGCTTGGTGCCGCGCAGGGCTTCCGCCGCGTTGCGATCCTCGACACCGTCGAGGCGGGCCAGCCACTGGCCTTTGTGCATCGACAGCAGCCGCAGGGCGAAAACCCGGCCACCGGCCTTATCGGTCAACGGGCCATAGGCCGCCAAATCCGCCGGGTCGGCGGTGAAGGGCTTCACCTTCACGATGCCCCGCACTCCATGCACGCCGCCGATCACGCCGACGCAGACCTTGTCAGCCGCAGCCATGTCCATCCGCCTCAGACATCCGGACGCCGGGCGCCCGGAATGCCTGCCGGTCAGGCCTTCTCTTTGTCGTCCGCCGGTGCCTCGTCGGCAGCGGCCTCATCAGCCGGAGCCTCGTCGACCACCTCCTCAGCCGGGGCGTCCTCGGCAGCAGCCTCTTCAGCGGGCGCCTCTTCAGCAGGCGCTTCTTCGGCCGGAGCCTCCTCGGCGGGGGCTTCAGCAACATCCTCTGCCGGCGCCTCGGCGGCAGCCTCGGCCACTTCCTCGGCAGGAGCTTCTTCAGCCGGCGCTTCGGCAGCTTCCTCTGCAGCTTCCTCGACCGGGGCCTCGGCCACTTCTTCGACCGGCGCCTCAGCGGCTGCCTCTTCAGCCGGAGCCTCTTCGACAACCGGCTCTTCTGCCGGCGCGGCCACTTCCTCGACCGCCGGGGCGGCAGCGGCGGCTTCGGCGGCTTCCAGGGCCTCCTTCAGGCGCTCCTGGGCCTTCGCCTTGGGAGCGGACTTCTTCGGCGTCTCGCGCCACACCGGCATCGGCGCCAGCTCGGCCTGGCCGAGGAAGCGCGCGACCCTGTCCGTCGGCTGGGCGCCGACCGACAGCCAATGCTTGATGCGCTCGGCGTTCAGGGTGATGCGGTTGGGATGATCCTTCGCCAGCATCGGATCGTAGGTACCGACCTTCTCGATGAACCGGCCGTCGCGGGGGGTGCGGGTGTCGGCAACGACGATGCGGTAGAACGGGCGCTTCTTGGCGCCGCCACGGGCAAGGCGGATCTTAACGGACATAGTGTTGTGACCTTTCCAAAGTCTTCTGCGTGTGTATTCGGCTGTGCACCAACGCCCTAGGCGGGCTCATACCAAGGATCGGAGATAATGGCCGGTTTCATGGAGCCCATTGGTTCTTGCGGGCAGGCGCGGTGCGCAGCGCGATGCTACGCATCGGGCAAGTGCCGCAACGTACCCGGAAGGGCCAATGGGCTCCACCGAAGGCCGCGCGCTCGTGCCCGCCCGCCGCGTTGCAGCCCGCTTGTGGTGCGCTGCACCACGGCACGGACTGCGCCTAACGGGCGGGCACGAGCGCGCGGTGAAACCGGTCATTATCTCCGATCCTTGGTATTATGACACACCGCTTCGATGTGATAACCATCCGGGTCGATGACGAATGTGGCGTAGTAGTTCGGGTGGTATTCGGGCCTCAGCCCGGGCTTTCCATTGTCGCCACCGCCGGCCGACAGGGCCGCGTTGTAGAAGGCGTCGATCGTGGCCCGGTTGTGGGCGGAGAAGGCAATGTGCTGTTCCATCGGCGGCTCCGGCTGTAGCGCGGGGCCGACGCTGGCGCCGATCCAAAAAGTCGGCTCATGTTCCGACGCGCCATAGCCGCAAGCGACATATTCGTGCTCCTCCAAGTCCATCACGCGGCTGTGGCCAAGCGTCGCGAGGACGCAATCGTAGAAGTTGCGCGACCGCTCCAGGTCGAACACTGCGAGCGACAAGTGATCGATCATTTGAAGCCTCCACCGGGCGGCATCATCCCGGGCGGCAGGCCCGGCATGCCGCCGCGCATCATCCCCTTGGCGCCCATCTTCTTCATGCGCTTCATGACGCCGCTCATCTGCTGGAACTGCTTCAGCAGCTTGTTCACGTCCTGCACGGTCATGCCGGAGCCGGCGGCGATGCGCTTCTTGCGCGAGGCGTGGATCACCTTCGGATTGCGCCGTTCGCGGGGCGTCATCGACTGGATGATCGCCTCCTGCCGCTTCAGCGCGCCGTCGTCCAGATTGGCTTCGTTGATCTGGCTCTTAACCTTCGCAACGCCGGGCAGCAGCGCCATCAGCCCGGACACGCCGCCCATCTTGCGCATCTGCTGAAGCTGGGTCGCCATATCGGCCAGATCGAAATTACCCTTCTGGAACTTCCGGACGAGCCTCTCGGCCTCTTCCTGCTCGATGGTCTCCGCGGCCTTCTCGACCAGCCCGACCACATCGCCCATGCCGAGAATGCGGCCGGCGATCCGGTCGGGGTGGAAGACCTCCAGGGCGTCGATCTTCTCACCGACACCGATCAGCTTGATCGGCTGGCCGGTGACCGCGCGCATCGACAGGGCGGCACCGCCCCGTGCATCGCCGTCGACCCTGGTCATGACGATGCCGGTGATCCCGACCTTGTCATTGAAGCCCTGGGCCACCGCGACCGCGTCCTGGCCGGTCATGGCGTCGGTGACCAGCAGGGTCTCGACCGGGCTGACCGCGTCGCGGACCGAGGCGGCTTCGGCCATCAACCCCGCATCGATGGCCAGCCGCCCGGCGGTATCCAGCAGGACCACGTCCATGCCTTCGAGCCGGCCACGCTCCATGGCCCGGCGGGCAATGTCGACCGGCTGCTGTCCCGTCACGATCGGCAGGGTGGGCACGTCGATCTGCTCGCCCAGGACCTTGAGCTGTTCCTGCGCCGCCGGCCGCCGCACGTCTAGCGAGGCCATCAGGACCCGCTTCTTCTCCTTGGTCTTTAGGCGCAGCGCGATCTTGGCGGTGGTGGTGGTCTTGCCCGAGCCCTGCAGGCCGACCATCAGGATCGGCACCGGCGGCACCGCGATCAGGTTCAGCGGTGCTTCCCTGGCCCCATCCTCCTGCTCGCCGCCGAGCATCTCGACCAGGGCGTCATGGACGATCTTGATGACCTGCTGGCCCGGCGTGACCGAGCGCAGCACTTCGGCGCCGACCGCGCGCTGCCGAACCTTGTCGATGAACGACTTGACCACCGGCAATGCCACATCGGCTTCCAGCAGGGCGATCCGAACCTCGCGCAGGGCCGCGGTGATGTCGCTCTCATTGAGCGCGCCGCGCTTCCGCAGGCGGTCGAAAATCTCCCCGAAACGGCCGGTAAGCCCGTCGAACATCGTGTCGTTCCCTTATGCCGGCATCGACACCGGACAAAACGCAAAGTGCGCCAGTGCGCGATACTCGCGGACTGGCGGGCGCCCGAAGGCGCGGAATTCGGCTCTCGCTATGCTTGAGCGGGCGGGAAACTAGGCCTGCGGGCCGGTGATGTCAACGCCCCTATTGGGCGGGCGATTCGAGTGTCGCACCGGAAACGCCGAAAATTTAGGGTATTTTAGTAATTCGTTGTTAACCATAAGAAGTTGCGATCGGATACAACTTTTCGGACTGGAGTCAGCGCCCCCATGCCGTCCGGTGCACAAGTCTCCGACATGTTACGCCGTGGGCTCTCCCAGCGGGAGTTGGATGCCGTTGCCCACGCCCATGAACTCTACCTCAGCAAACGCGGCGGCCAGCGTGCCGTTCTACGGATGTGCGACCTGTCCGAGTTGGACATGTCGAACCGCGACTTCTCCGATGCCGACTTCACCGGCAGCAAGATGGAAGGCGCGCGGCTGACCAAGAGCCTGTTCGTGAAAGGCAACCTCTACGGTGTCGACCTTTCCGCCGCCGACATGACCGACACTGAATTCACCCAGGCCGATCTGCGCGGCTCGACCATGCATCGCTCAATCCTCGATGGCGCGCAGATGGCCCAGGCCGATCTGCGTGACGGCGTGATCGTGATGCCGGGGAATGATGACGGCATGGTGCCGATCAGCTTTGATACCAACATCACCGTGATCAGCGACGCCCAGGTCCAGGGGGCCGATTTGACGGGCGCGAAGATGGCGACCGCGTCGGTGCAGGACTGCGATTTGTCGGATTCCGTCTTGTTCGGCGCCAAGCTCCAGCGATCCGACCTGTCACACTCGGTAATGACCGGCTGCGATCTGACGGACGCGGATCTGAGCGGCGCGAAGCTGTGCGGCACCGTGCTGCAGGGCGCCAATCTAAAGGGTGCGAAATTCGAACGGGCCGATCTGAGCGGCGCCGACTTGTTGGGCGCGGTGGTCGATCCGGAAGCGCTGAAGGCCGCGACCCTGTCCGGCGCCAAGATGGCCATGGCGCTGGACGACATGCCCGGCGCGCTGGAAGACATTCTGAAGGCGCATGCGCAATGGGCGGAGACCATGGGACGGGGCGGCAACCGGGCCGATTTGACCGCGGTGGATCTGTCCCGACAGGATTTCACCCAGCGCGACCTGTCCGCCGCCATCCTGCGCGGCGCCTGGTTGTTCGAGGCCAATCTGACGGCCTGCAAGCTGGCCATGGCCGATTTGTCCCTGAGCGATATGCGGTCGGCCAAACTGGCCGGCGCCGATCTGCGCGGCGCCAATATGGAGCGGGCGTCGCTGGCGGGCGCATCGCTTAAACGGGCTCGGCTCTACCCTCTCCGCATCTCGGTCACCCAGGCCGCCGAGCGGCATACCAATCTGGTGCGCGCCAGCCTGGCCGGGGCCGATCTGACCGAGGCCGATCTGCGCGGCGCCGCCCTTGCCTATGCCGATCTCACCGATGCCGATCTGCGCGGCGCCAATCTGGAGGGCGCAAATCTGGAAGGCGCCAAGCTGGGAGGCGCCATGCTGAAGGGATGCCGGCTCGACCGCGCAAAGACCGCCGGGGCGACGACTTAGGGCTGGGTCTCCCACGCCTATCCCAGCTCTGCTCCTGCCGCATTCGCCGTAATCCAAGCGAAATCCCGCCAGCCATGGCCTCACGCCCCTCGGTCGCCATTTGACCCCAATTAGTGTTATTTTTCTCTCACAGAGCACGCTGCGAGGGACGAGTTCGCGGTTCCGCGTAAACCACGCATTCCCGGCGTCGATAGGAAGCCCACACACTTGGAAGATGATGCAATATGGGAAATTCGACAGGTGAAGATACTGACTACTCAAGCCTTCAAAATTTGCCTGAATTCTACGTGAGGGAGAATGCAATTCGTCGGGAAATGCTCGATGAACTAAGAGTAATTTTGGATGATCCTAAGACAAAGGAACGTCACGTTCAAAAATGCCTCGAGAAGCATCCAGAAATACTTGCTCAGTGCATGGGTGGCGGACACGGGCGTTGGCTAATCCCACAAAAGAGACTAGGCGCAGAATTTGTTCCAGATTTTCTGGTTGGTGATAGACACTCGGGTGGATACTCTTGGGTAGCCGTAGAACTGAAGCAACCACATGTACGGCCATTCCTAAAGTCAGGAAAGCCTTCATCAACTCTTGTGGATGCTCAAACTCAGATCATGAAATGGCGCTCGTGGTTAGAGGCAAATCATGACTACGCCTCCAAGCCCACCGATCAACATGGGCTGGGACTATTCGACATCCACTCCCATGTATTTGGCCTCATACTAATTGGAACAAGAAAACTGCTAACTGAAAATCACAAGGTAGTACGCCGACAAATAGAGAAATCGTGCCATTTGCAGATACACACGTATGACTGGCTCTTTGAATGGGCCGGCGCACGCTGCGGACATTGGGAAAGTATGCGGAATTGGCAAAGTAGAGTATTTGAACTGACTACAGAGCAGTAGAAATGGCCATCGCCTTTCGCAAGATGCATGGGCTCGGCAATGATTTTGTCGTTGTCGATGCCCGTCACCAACCGCTCTCTCTGACGGCGGCGGCCGGCGCTATTGCCGATCGGCGAACCGGTGTCGGCTGCGACCAGCTGCTGGTCATCGAGCCGCCCGATGGCCCGGAGGCCGATGCCGCCATGCGCATCCTGAACGCCGACGGCAGCGAGGTCGGCGCCTGCGGCAACGGAACCCGATGCGTCGCGTCGCTGCTGATGGCGGAAACCGGCAAGGACGAAATCCGCATTCGGACTGCGGCCGGGGTTCTTGTCTGCACCGCTGCCGATAATGGCGCCATGTCCGTCGATATGGGGCCGGCGCTGCTGGACTGGCAGGACATACCGGTCGCGTCGGAATGCGACACGCTGCACATGCCTGTCGGCAATGACGACCTCTCCGACCCGGCCGGCGTCAATATGGGCAATCCGCACGCCGTCTTTTTCGTCGACGATGCCGAGGCGGTGCTTCTGCCGGTGATCGGCCCCGAATTGGAAACCCATCCGTTCTTTCCGGAGCGCGCCAATATCGAGGTCGTGCACCTGCTCGGGCCCGACCAGCTGCGTATGCGGGTCTGGGAGCGCGGCGTGGGCATCACCCGCGCCTGCGGCTCCGGCGCCTGCGCGGCAGCCGTCGCCGCCCATCGCCGCGGCCTGACCGGCCGCCGGGTGGAGGTGGTGCTGGATGGCGGGACGCTGTGGATCGACTGGCGCGAGGACGGTCACGTTGTGATGACCGGGCCGGTCGCCACCAGCTTCGCCGGAACGCTGGACGAGTCGCTGCTGGCCTGAATCGCGGCGCGGCACGGACGCGACCAAGGCGGAGACACTATGAACGCTCTTGATATAGCCAACTGCATCAACAACACCTGCCCCTGGTCGGGAAAGCCGGTGGCCGCGGACTCGCTGACGTCCTATCGGGGCAATGTGGTGGGATTCTGCAATCCCGGATGCCGCGAGAAATTCGAGAAGGCGATCGGGGATTTCGACGCCTTGTTGGGCCGCAGTGAACCCGGATCGGAGACCATATCCTGACCGCCATCATTGCGCCGGCTGCCTGCGATGGACAGCCGGCCATACCCTGCCTATAACCGCGCCCATGTCGGATACTGCAACCAGCAGCGCCGCGAAGGCCGATGCCGTCCCAGAAGGTCCGGAAATCCTCACCTTCGGCTGCCGGCTCAATACCTATGAGAGCGAGGTCATGCGCGGCCATGCCCGGCGGGCCGGGCTGGACGATCTTGTCATCGTCAATACCTGCGCGGTCACGGCGGAGGCGGAGCGGCAGGCGCGGCAGGCGATCCGCCGGGCGCGGCGACGGCGTCCCGATGCGCGCATCGTGGTGACCGGCTGTTCCGCCCAGATCGACCCCGACCGCTACGCCGCCATGCCCGAAGTCGACCGGGTGCTGGGCAATGACGACAAGATGCGCGCCGATGCCTGGACTGAATCCGCCCTGGCGCCGGGCGGCGAGCGGGTCCGGGTCAACGACATCATGGCGGTTGAGGAGACCGCCGGGCATCTGGTGGAGGGCTTCGACGGAAGGGCTCGCGCCTTCCTGCAGGTCCAGAATGGCTGCGACCATCGCTGCACCTTCTGCATTATCCCCTTCGGACGCGGCCATTCCCGCTCGGTGCCGATCGGCGAGATCGTCGCCCAGACCCGCAATCTGGTCGCGGCCGGATATGCCGAGGCGGTGCTGAGCGGCGTCGACATCACCTCCTATGGCGCCGATCTGCCGGGCCGGCCGAGTCTGGGCCAGATGATCCGCCGGCTGCTGGCCCAGGTGCCGGATCTGCCGCGCCTGCGCCTGTCCTCACTGGACCCGGTGGAGATCGACGAGGATCTGTGGCGGCTGATCGCCGAGGAGCCCCGGCTGATGCCGCATCTGCATCTCTCGCTGCAGGCCGGCGACGATTTGATCCTGAAGCGCATGAAGCGCCGCCATCTGCGCGCCGACGCCGTGGCGCTGTGCGAAAGGGCGCGGCGCCTGCGTCCCGGTATCGTGTTCGGCGCCGATCTGATCGCCGGCTTCCCGACCGAAACCGAGGCGATGTTCGAGAACACGCTGGGCGCGGTCGAAGAGTGCGGCCTGACCTACCTCCACGTCTTCCCCTATTCCGAACGCCCCGGCACCCCGGCGGCACGGATGCCGGCGGTGCCGGTGCCGATCCGCAAGGAACGGGCGGCCCGCCTGCGCAGGGCTGGTGAACGTGCTGTCGCTTCCTATCTGTCAGGTCAGGTAGGCCGGAATGCCACCGTGCTGATGGAGAAGGAAACGCTTGGCCGCACCGAACATTTCGCCCAGGTGTCATTCAACCAACCGCAGACGCCGGGCAGGCTGGTCAGCGCCCGCATGACCGGCCTGGACGGCAGCCGGTTGATCGGCGCCGTTGCGGCATGACTGGGTTCGAGCACGCCATATGACATCGGGACACATGGAAGATCAGACAGAGGATCGGGCCGGGGAGAAGGCCGCGACCGGCGGTTGGTTCGCCCGGCTGAAGGCGGGGCTGTCGCGGTCCTCTTCCCGGCTGACCGACGGCATCACCGGCATCTTCACCAAGCGCAAGCTGGACGATGCGGCGCTGGAGGAGCTGGAGGAGCTGCTGATCACCGCCGATCTGGGACCGGCCACTGCCGCGAAGCTGACGGCGGAGCTGGCGCGCACCCGATTCGGCAAGGATGTCTCGGCCGATGAAATCCGCCGCGCCCTGGCCGAGCAGGTGGCGGCGATCCTGGAACCGGTGGCAAAACCGTTGGCCGTTGGCTCGGAACACCGGCCGACGGTGATTCTGGTGGTCGGCGTCAACGGTACCGGCAAGACCACCACCATCGGCAAGCTGGCGGCGCAGTGGCAGTCCGAAGGGCGATCGGTGATGATGGCCGCCGGCGACACCTTCCGGGCGGCGGCGATTGGGCAGCTGCAGGTTTGGGGCGAGCGGGCCGGCGCGCCGGTCGTGTCGGGAAAGCCCGGTGCCGATGCCGCCGGACTGGCCTTCGAGGCGCTGCAACAGGCGAAGGCGGCGAACACCGATATTCTGCTAGTGGACACCGCCGGACGGCTGCAGAACAAGGCCGGGCTGATGTCCGAGTTGGAGAAGATCGGCCGGGTATTGAAGAAACAGGACGCAACCGCCCCGCATGCGGTATTATTGGTATTGGATGCGACCACCGGGCAGAACGCCCACGCCCAGGTCGAGGTGTTCCGCGACATTGTCAACGTGACCGGACTGATCGTCACCAAGCTGGACGGCTCGGCGCGCGGCGGCGTACTCGTCGCCCTGGCCGAACGATTCGGACTTCCGGTTCACGCCATCGGTGTCGGCGAAGGCATCGACGATCTGCGGCCGTTCGATGCGCAGGGGTTCGCCCGCTCGCTGATGGCATTAGAGGAGACTGAATGACTAAGTTTGAAACCTGCGCAAGTGCGACCCGAAAGCCGGTATCTTTCGACAATCCCGAGAGCGTTCTCAATTGCCTGAAAGAGATCTATGACGAAAGCACCGGATTCCTGCGCGACCGGTTCACCGAGTTCGCCAAGGGCGGCGCGCTGACCGGCCGGGTACGGGCCTGTTATCCCTACGTCCGGGTCAAGACGTCGGGCTTCGCGCGGGTCGATACCCGGCTGAGCTTTGGGTTCGTCTCGACGCCCGACACCTATTCGACGACGATCACCCGGCCCGATCTGTTCAGCAACTACCTATTGCAGCAATTCACCCAACTCATCAAAAACCATCAGGTCCCCTTGGAGGTCGGCATCAGCGAATTGCCGATCCCAATCCATTTCGCCTTTCCCGATGGGCTGCATGTGGAAGGCGATCTGTCGCCGGACCGGCTCGGCCTGCTGCGCGACGTGTTCGACGTGCCGGACCTGGCGCTGACCGACGACAGCATCGTCAATGGCACCTTCACCTCTCGGCGTGGCGAATCCCGGCCGCTGGCGCTGTTCACCGCGCCGCGCATCGATTATTCGCTGCACCGTCTGAAGCATTATTCCGCGACCGATTGCCGGCACTTTCAGAACCACGTGCTGTTCACCAACTACCAATTCTATATCGACGAGTTCGTGCGCCTGGCCCATGAGATGATGTCCAGCGGCGATTGCGACTACGAGGCGTTCGTGGAGCCTGGCAACCGGGTGACCCCGAATTGCCGCCTCGACGATAGCGGGCCGCGTGGCGCCTTGATCGACCGGTTGCCGCAGATGCCGGCCTACCATCTGAAGCGAGCCAACCATTCCGGCATCACCATGGTCAATATCGGCGTCGGCCCGTCCAACGCCAAGACCATCACCGATCACGTCGCGGTGCTGCGGCCTCATGCCTGGCTGATGCTCGGCCACTGCGCCGGCCTGAGGAACACGCAAAAACTGGGCGATTATGTACTGGCCCATGGCTATGTCCGCGAAGACCACGTGCTGGACGCCGATCTGCCGCTCTGGGCACCGATTCCCGCACTCGCCGAGATCCAGCAGGCGCTGGAGCAGGCCGTCAGCGAGCAGACCGGCCTCACCGGTTATGAGCTGAAAAGCATCATGCGGACCGGCACCGTCGCCACCATCGACAATCGGAACTGGGAGCTGCGCGACTATCGTGAGCCGGTGGAACGGTTGTCCATGTCACGCGCCATTGCCCTGGACATGGAGAGCGCCACCATCGCCGCCAATGGCTTCCGCTTCCGGGTTCCCTACGGCACCCTGCTCTGCGTTTCAGACAAGCCGCTGCATGGTGAGCTGAAGCTGCCGGGGATGGCCAATGTCTTCTACAAGAAGCAGGTCGGCCAGCATTTGGAAATCGGCATCCACGCCATGGAGATCCTGCGCGAATTGGGGTTGGAACGGCTGCACAGCCGCAAGCTCAGGACCTTCGACGAGGTCGGCTTCCAGTGACCGAGACGTCGCCGAATTCACCCTCAGCCGGCAACGGCAAGGCGGTGTCCCCGTTTCTCCGCCTGGCGCTGGAGATGGGACCGCTGCTGATCTTCTTCGTCACCAACGGCCAGTTCGGCATCATGCCGGCCACCGCCGCCTTCATGGTGGCGACCCCGATCGCGGTGCTGCTTTCCTACCGGCTGGAAAAGCGCATTCCGGTGATGCCGCTGGTCGGCTGCGGCTTCGTGATGCTGTTCGGTGGTCTGACCCTGTGGCTGGACGACGAATTCTTCATCAAGGTCAAGCCGACCATCGTCAATCTGCTGTTCTCCGCGGTGCTGTTCGTCGGGCTGGCGCTGAAGCGGCCCTATCTGAAGCTGCTGATGGGAGCGGTCCTGCATCTGGACAATGAAGGCTGGCACAAGCTCGGCCTGCGCTGGGCGGTCTTCTTCATCGTGCTGGCGGTGCTGAACGAAGTGGTATGGCGGAATTTCTCGACCGAATTCTGGGCCGGCTTCAAGCTCTTCGGGCTGATGCCGCTGACCATGGCCTTCGCCGTCGCGCAAGTCCCGCTGATCACTGCTCACCAGATCGAAGAGCCGACACCCGCGGGCGACTGAGCATTTTCTGATCATACGGCACCGGCCCGCTCCCCCGCCCGGCCACCCATGAGGATACTATCGTTGGGTGGCCGGGCGGGGGAGCGGGCCGGTGCCGATTCCGCGTGAGCGGAAAACGCTCTAAGCTCCGGGTGCGCCGGGCCATCGCCCGTCACCGCGAGAAACTGATCTGAGCCGTTCTTGGGTACAACACCGCCTGGGGTGCGGGTTTGGGCAACGGGCGCGAGAGCCCTTCTTCAAGACGATCCCGACCATCGGCCCGCAGTTGCATCGGTTCGACGAATTCCAACACCAGGCCGTTCGGGTCGATAATCGCGAAGTGCCGGCGGCCGGCGGGTCCATCGCGCAGCTTCACCGCGAGGGTGTGGACCGCACCGATACGCCGGTACAACGTATCGATATCCTCTACATCGAAACGCATCACCACACCCTGGCCGCCGAAACGGGTCTGGAAAACATTTGGCTGGTTCGGATCGTCGGCCACCATGAAGCCTATCCTGACACCGGAATCGTCCGGCCAGGCGAGTTGCAGTGAGCGGGGATCGGCGCTGATGACCTTAAAACCGAGCCAGTCGTAAAACGCTCGGGTCTCCGGCAATCGGTGAGTTGCGACCATCGGGCAGACGGATTTCAGGCTCATTCCCAGAATTCCCTTGGAGAGTGTTCCGGCCCCTATCCGGAGCGTCGAAAAAGGAGTAGCACGGCACTACTGACAGCATGGTGTCAGTAGGGTTCCGCTACTCTGACGACCTAATGAAACGGAGGATCGATGCGCCGCGCCGACCGGTTGTTTCAGGTGATCCAGGCGCTCCGCCGCCGCCGCCGGCTAACCACCGCGCGCGACCTGGCCGAAGAGCTGGAGGTATCGATCCGCACCATCTATCGCGACGTCGCCGACCTGGTCGGGTCCGGCGTCCCAATCGAGGGGGAGGCCGGCCTTGGATATGTACTGCGCGACGGTTACGACCTGCCGCCGCTGATGTTCACCCTGGAGGAAATCGAGGCCATCGTGCTCGGCGCCAAGATCGTCGGCAGTTGGGGCGACGAGCGCCTGGGCCGAGCGGCCGAGAACGCCCTGGCCAAGATCGAGCACGCCCTGCCAGACCGCCAGCGCCGAATATTCCGCGACACCGCCCTGTTTGCCCCGGGCAGCCACTACCGCGAGGAGATCAGCGTCGATCTGGCGGCGTTGCGCGGGGCCGTTCGGGAATCCCGCAAGGTGGACATCGCGTATCAGGATCTATCGGGCGGGGAGAGTACCCGGACCATCTGGCCGCTGGGGCTGGCGTTTTTCGGCCCCGTTTGGCTGATGATCAGCTGGTGCGAGCTGCGCGAGGATTTCCGCTCCTTCCGGGTCGACCGGATGCGCGAAGCGACCGTGCAGGAAGACCGCTACCCGCCCATCCAGGGCCGCCGCCTCATCGACTACCTGGCCCGCCAGAGCAATCGGACATGAGGGTGGGCGACGCGGGGGCGCAGTGATCACCTTGCCCCTTGTGGGAGAAGGATAGTGCTGACCTGGCGTCCAAGCTAGAGCCCCGGCGTATCGGCCTCCGGGTTGCCGCATGGCTCCCCAAGCTGCCCTTCCCCGATTTCGCGATAGCGGTCGAGCGCCCAATGCACCGACGGGAAAGCGATGTCGTCCCACGGGATATCGTCCCAGTTGAACATCCCGACCTCGGCCGATTCCGGCCCGGCCGCGATCTCCGGCGAGGTCAGCCGGGCCCGGTAGATGAGCTGGATCTGGCTGATCCGGGGAATGCTGAACACCGCCAGCAGCCCGTCCAGCGACAGCCGCGCCCGCGCCTCTTCCCAGGCTTCGCGCAACGTGCCCTGTTCCGGCGTCTCGTTCAACTCCAGATAGCCTGCCGGCAGGGTCCAGAAGCCCTTGCGCGGCTCAATGGCGCGGCGGCACAGGAGGATGCGGCCGTCGAGGAGGGCGACCGACCCGACGACGATTTTCGGGTTCTCATAGGCCACATAACCGCAATCGGGGCACAGCAGGCGCAGGCGGTCGTCGCCCTCGGGCACCGCGCGGACCGATGGCCCGGCCGGCTTGGACCCGGCTGGCTTGGTATCGTCGATCATGGGATATTAGGGCCGCCGGGCGGCGGCGGCGGCAAGGAAAATCGGGCGGCGGAACCGCCGGTCTTCAGGTCAGGCGGACAAGTCCAGCAGCGATCCCCGATCCGGCGTCTCGCCGGGAGCCGGTTCGCGGACGCGGATTTCGGTATCGGTGCTCTGGGGCGCCGGAACGGCCTGAGGGGTCTGGGCCTGGGCGGCCTGCTTGGCGGCCTTGCCGAAAGGCGCGGCATTGGCGCCATGGGCCTGCGGACCCTGAGGCTGGTTGAGGCTGGACAAAGCTTGGAAAAGTGCGGCCGAGGGGGAAATCTGCATGTCCAATCCTTCCTAGCTGGCGCAGCCCGAGCACTTGCGCGGACCGGCACCTCGCCACTATGACAGGCCAGCGTTTATGAAAGGTTTATTTGTGGTTGGCCGCACAACCGAAAATTCAGCGGGCACACACCATGGACCGTTCCGAACAGCCTGGGCCTGTACCCGGAAGCCCTCACCCGGCTCGCATTCGCTCGCCACCCTCTCCCAGAGGGAGAGGGTTTCTCAAAGGCGGCGTGGGAACCCTCTCCCTCTGGGAGAGGGTGGACTGCCGAAGGCAGGCCGGGTGAGGGCGTCCGGGCTCAGACCTAGTGTCATTCAGCTTCCGAAATCCGGCTCATGAAATGTGCCGAACTTCGAAACCATGACACTAGATCGAAAGCGCCGCCACCCCTGGTAGTTCCTTGCCCTCCAGCCACTCCAGGAAGGCGCCGCCCGCGGTGGAGACATAGCTGAAATCATCCACCACCCCGGCCTTGCCTAATGCCGCGACGGTATCGCCGCCTCCGGCGACCGTGAGCAGGCTGCCGGCCTTGGTCAACTCGGCGGCATGGCAGGCGAGCGCGGTGGTGGCGGTGTCGAAGGGCGCGATCTCGAAGGCGCCCATGGGTCCGTTCCACACGACCGTGCGGCACTCGGCCATGCGCGCCTTCAGGCCTTCCACCGTGGCCGGCCCCACATCCAGCATCATGCCCTCGGCCGGGATCGCGTTTACGGCGACCGTTTCGCTCTCGGCACCCTCCTTGAATTCCCGGGCGACGACGGCATCCTCGGGCAGCAGCAGCTTGCAGCCGACATCCTCGGCGATGGCGGCGATCGACCGGGCCTGTTCGGCCATGTCGTTCTCGCACAGGCTGGCGCCCACATCGGTGCCGGCGGCGTGCAGGAAGGTGTTCGCCATGCCGCCGCCCAGCGCCAGCATGTCGACCCGGCGCACCAGATTGCCCAGCAGATCCAGCTTGGTGGAGATCTTGGCCCCGCCGACCACCGCCATCACCGGCCGTTCCGGCTTGCCCAGCGCCCGGCCCAGCGCCTCCAGTTCCGCCTGCATCAACCGCCCGGCCGCCGAGGGCAGCATATGGGCGAGGGCCTCGGTGGAGGCGTGCGCCCGGTGGGCGGTGGAGAAGGCGTCGTTGACATAGACCTCGCCCAGCGCCGCCAGGGCGCGGGCGAAGCCGTGATCGTTCTTCTCCTCACCGGCGTGGAAGCGCAGGTTTTCCAGCAGCAGGATGTCGCCGTCCTGAAGCGCCGCCACCGCCTGTTCCGCCGCCGGGCCGATGCAATCCTCGGCGAAGGCGACATTCCGTCCCTCCAGCGCCTTCGACAGCGCCGGCACCACCGGGCGCAGGGAGTATTCCGGCTTCACCTCGCCCTTCGGCCGCCCGAAATGCGACAGGATGACCACCTTGGCATGGCGATCCGCCAGCTCCAGCACCGTCGGCGCCAACCGCTCCAACCGGGTCGCGTCGGTCACCGAACCGCCCTTCATCGGCACGTTCAGATCGCCGCGCACCAGCACGATGCGGTGCGCCACTTCAATGTCGGCAAGGGTGCGGAAATTCGTCATCGGACTATCCAAATTGGGTTGCGCGGCGGGCGCAAGCAAGCACAGCGACACCCCCTTTGCAACGGCTCCTGAGGGCGATCTCAATCACATTTTTCCGTGACGGCAGCGGCACGACAATGCAAAGCGCATCAGTGCTCAAACGTACATCCTGAAAGACCGAATCCGCCCCCGATCATTGCCCCCTATGCCCGATACCGCTTCGGCGGTTGCGGATTATTGGCCGGGTTGGTGTCGTGTTTGGTGAGTTTGGTGACGATGTCGCCGCCGACCAGCGGTTCCAGATCGGCTTCCAGCGGGTCGGCCTTGTCGCCGGCATAGACCTCGTCGCCGCCGACATAGACGGTGAAGGCCTTGATGTATTTGGCTTCTTTCGCCGGATCCTCGATCGTGGCCTTGGTCCAGGCGTAGAGGGGATAGCGGTCGATGCCCCGGGCTTCCGCCTCGGCCACATAGCCGGCGAAGGCGTCGTACTGGCAGTTCAGGGCGGCGGCGTGCCGAGCCAGGATATCGGTGAGCGGCGCCAGCGACGGGTCGTCGGGAGTCTGCCGGGCGGTGCGCGCGGCGTTGTCGGTGAGGGTGACCCGCACCTGGTATTGCCAGATTTCGCTCATGTCGCGCCTTTCCGCTGTCGAAATGCCGCCCCGGGAAGGCCGGGCCGGCATGCTAAGCTTGGAAAACGCGTTCCCGCCACCAAATTGCTGGAGTGCCGCGCAGCATAGCGAGGGGTTGCCATGGTCGGTCCGATCGAGCGGGTTGCCTATGCCGCCGCACAGACGGCACGGGTCGGGTGGTTCTTCGGCCAAAGCCTGTTGTCCAACCGGCTGTCCCGCGGCGCGATTCCGAAGCGGGAATCGGCTGGTCCGTCGACCAAGACCGAGCATGTGCTGGCCGGCCTGCGATGGCTGATGCGCAGGGATTGGCGGAATATCGAGGCGGGATATTACCGGGTTCCCCACGATCTGATCCAGCCGCCGGCCAAGGTCCTCGCTGATGCCCGCGCATTTTTCCGGGATCTGCCGGCGGTGAACGCCCGGCGACTCGAGGGCGACAACGCCCAGATCTTCCGCGACCGGCCGGCGGGTACGGAGAACCTGCCCCGGTACTATCTGCAGAACTTCCACTATCAGACCGACGGGTATCTGTCGGAGCATTCCGCCCGGCTGTACGACCACCAGGTCGAGGTGCTGTTCGGCGGCGGCGCCGATGTCATGCGTCGGCAGGTCCTGGTGCCCTTGCACCATTTCGTCGCGGCCCGGCCGGACGACGAGATCAGGCTGCTGGACGTGGCCTGTGGCACCGGCACCTTCCTGTCCTATGTGCGCGACAATCACCCGCGCATCGACGTGACGGCGCTGGATCTGTCGGTGCCCTATCTGACGGAGGCGCGGCACCGCATCACCCGCGTGGCCCGGCCGGGCCGAGTCGCCGGGCGCTGGCGGCGGCTGCCGGCCCGGTTCATCCAGGCCGCCGCTGAAGCCATCCCCCTGCCGGATGCCAGCATCGACTTCGCGACCTGCATCTTCCTGTTCCATGAACTGCCCGCGAAGATCCGCGTCAAGGCGGTGGCGGAGATCTCCCGCATCCTGAGACCGGGCGGACAGCTGGTCTTCCTGGACAGCCTGCAGCTCAGCGACCGGCCCGATCTGGCGCCGTTGCTGGAGTATTTTCCGCAGGCCTTCCATGAGCCTTACTATGCGGATTACATCCGCTGCGACCTGCCGAAGCTGTTCGAAAAAGCCGGGCTGACGGTCACCGACACCGATTTGATCTTCCTGTCGAAGATGATGGTTCTCGGAAAGCCCTAACCCGAATTTCCGGCCTTCCGATTGTTCGGATTTTTGCTAAACTTTTGTTACAGGTCATTTACGAGCCCTCTCCGCGATGGAAATGTTGCGGGGCGACAGACAAAAAAAGTGGACAGGAAAGGCGATGACCGACTCAGAAGACCGGCAACAGTCGGAGATCGAGCTGAAGTTGTCAGCGGACCCTACTTCGCTGAAGGCGCTTCGAAACTCCCCAGCGCTTGCGCAAAAGGCACGACGCGGCGTCACACGGCGGCTCGAAAGTGTCTATTACGACACCCCCGATCATCGGCTGCATGAGCGCAAACTCGCCTTCCGCGTCCGCAAGAAGGGACGGCAATACATCCAAACCCTCAAGGATGAGGGCGACGGCATGCTGCGGCGCGGTGAATGGGAGGCGCCGGTCAAATCCCTTGAGCCGGACCTCGACGTCCTGCCGAACCCGGACCCGCGCGGCCGCATCGGGCTGGTCTTGCCGGGCGAACTGCAACCGGTCTTCGCCACCCGCATCAGCCGGACCACCCGCCTCCTCAACGATAAGGCCGACGACGGTAGCCCGAACGAGATCGAGATCGCATTCGACGATGGCGTCGTGGAATCGAACGGCCGGTCTGTCCCGGTCGCCGAAGTAGAGCTCGAGCTGGTCCAGGGTTCGCCGGCGGCGCTCTACAGGCTCGCCCTTGAACTGCATGAACTGACTCCCCTGAAGGTCGAGATGCGCTCGAAATCCGCACGGGGGTATGCCCTGGCGAAGGGCGAGTCGCCGGGCTGGAGCAAGGCCAAAGCCCTCAACCTCAAACCCGGCGCGACGGTTGCCAACACCATGGAGGCGGTGATCCGCAACTGCATGGATCATTGGCTACAGAACGAGGCGGCGGCGGTGGCCGGCGACCATCCTGAGGGAGTGCACCAGATGCGGGTCGGGCTGCGCCGGCTGCGCTCCGCCATCGGGTTGTTCGCCAATGCGATCCCGGGCGGGCAGCTCGGCTGGCTGAAGGACGAGACCAAATGGGTCGCCAACAGCCTGGGGCCAGCGCGCGATTGGGATGTCTTCCTGGCCTCGCTACTGGCACCGGTCATGACGGCGCGACCGGAGGATACGCGGCTTTCGACCCTGCAACGGGCCGCCGAGTCGGCGCGGGACGCAGGCTACGAGCAGGTCCATGCATCCGTGGCATCGCCGCGCTACACACGATACCTGTTGCGGCTCGGCGCGTGGCTGGAAGGCCAGGGATGGCGCGAGGGCGGAGAGCCCAAGATCGCCGCATGGCTGGATCGGCCGATTGTCGAATTGGCCGACCATCTGCTGTCGAAACGGCATAAGGCGATCTTGACGCTGGGCAGGGGCTTCGCCGATCTGCCGACCGAACAGCGGCACGAGGTACGCATCTCCCTGAAGAAACTGCGCTATGCGACCGAGTTCTTCCGCTCGCTCTACCCGGCAAAGAAGTTTAAACTCTATGTCAACGCGCTGGCCGGGCTTCAGGACACCATTGGGCACCTGAACGATGTGGCGGTCGCGGCGCGGCTGATGGACGATCTGACCGGAGCGGCCAAGGGCAGCGCCGTCCATCGGGCAGCGCTACAGCGCGCGGCAGGCACCGTTATCGGCTGGCATGAGCATGGTGTGGCTGTGCTGGAGCCGCAAATCGTCGGCGACTGGCACGATTTCGCCGACGCCCGTCCATTCTGGCACAAGGTTTAGGGGTCGGCATGCTCTCGGTTCTCATAGCCAACAGCAAGGGCGGTTGCGGCAAGTCGACGATCGCCGCCCAGCTCGCCACCGCCTTCGCCAAGGCCGGTCTGCGCACGACCTTGGCCGATGCCGACCGCCAGCACAGCAGCCTGGAGTGGACGAAGCGCCGTCCGGATGGGCTGGCGCAGGTCCACGGGCTGGACTGGGCCAAGTCGATCGGCAAGGTGCCGAAATCGACGGCGCGGCTGATCATCGACGCGCCCGCCGCGCTCAGGCCGAAACAGGCGGAAGAGCTGGTGATGATGGCCGATCTGATCGTGCTGCCGGTGCTGCCCTCGCCCTATGACGAGGCGGCCACGACCCAGTTCCTCGACAAGCTCGACGCCATCAAGCCGATCCGCAAGAACAAGAAGGCGGTGGCGCTGGTCGGCAATCGCATGCGGACCCGGACCCGCGCGGCGGCCCGGCTGGACACCTATCTGGTGTGCCAGGGCCACCGGGTGGTGACCCGGCTGCGCGATAGTTCCCTCTACGCCGAAACCGCGGCCACCGGACGTAGCCTGTTCGACCTGACCGGCAAGCGCGCCGAGATGGTGCGCGAGGATTGGACCAGCCTGCTGCGGTTTATCGAGGATGCTGCGTAGGCCGTCACGGCTTCGAACGTCAGCGCTGTGCGCCGACCCGACCGAGAAGCCCGGCCTATGCCGCCGGGTGAAACACCCCGTCAGTTTCAAGATCAGCATGGGACTCGCCACCGCCCATGACATCTGTAGCCTGCTCACCAATTAAGTCAATCGATTGACTTATACGAGTGATTGACTACATATGCGGCATGGCCACGTCCCTCGACACACCGGTCCGCGGCGACGAAACCCGCGCCCAGCTTATCCAATCCGGGCTGAAGCTGTTCGGCCGCTTCGGCTATGAGGCCGTCGCCACGCGCATGCTGGCGCGGGAGGCGGGAGTCAATCTGGCCGCCATCGCCTATCATTTCGGCGGCAAGCAGGGTCTCTACGAGGCGGTCACGGAATCGGTCGTCAGTGAGGTTCGCGGGCGCGTCCTGCCCATGGCCGAGGCGCTGCGGGACGATCTGACCGATGCCGGGTCCGACCGGACCAAACTGGCGGCGGTCGCCGAACGGTTCATCCGGGCCGAGATCGAGACCTTCGTCAGCCATGGCCCGCGCCAGGAACAGATCGGTTTGATACTGCGCGAATACGCCGCCCCCTCTTCCGCCTTCCCGATCCTGTTCAAGCGTCTGATCGAGCCGATGCACAGGGCGGTCAGTGCGCTGACCGCGGCGGCGCACGGTATTCCGGCGGACGATCAGCGCGCGATCCTGGCGGCCCATGCCATGATCGGCCAGATCATCGGCTTCGCCATCGCCAAGCAACCCCTGCTGCATCGCCTGGGCTGGACCGAATACACGCCGGAGCGGATCGCGGCGATTGCCGACATTCTGGTGCCCATGGCATTGGCCGGGCTGGGGCTTGGCCAGGAGTCGGATATCGGCAGTGAGGTCACCGCATGAGCAAACCGCGCGCCCTGTGGAAACGGTTCCTGTTCCTGCCGCCGATCGCGGTCGGCGTGGTCATCCTGGCGCTGCAGGTGACCGGCCGCGATTCTCCGGAACGGGCCGAGCCGGAGGAGACCGTCCAGCTGGTCCGGGTGATCGAGGCGACCCCCGCCCGCTTCGTGCCCCGCGCCCTGGGCTATGGCTATGCCCAGCCGGGCACGGTCTGGGAAGCGGTGGCCGAGGTGCCGGGGCGCATCGTCTATCGGCATCCGGATCTGGAACGCGGTCGGCTGATCGAGGCCGGCACCCTGATCCTGCGGATCGACCCGACGGATTACGATCTGGCGGTGGCGCGGAACATGGCGAATGTCGAGAGCATCGACGCCCAGCTCGCGGAATTGGATGTGCGCCAGTCGAACACCGCCGCCTCGATGGACATCGCCCAACGCGGGCTCGCCCTGGCGCTTGAGGATCTGGCGCGCAAACGGCAATTGCTCCGCAATGGCAATATCAGCCAGGCCAGCGTCGATCAGGCGGAAACCGCCGCCCTGACGCAACGCCAACAGGTTCAGGATCTGGATAACCAGCTCACCCTGCTGCCCGCGGAGCGCCGGGTGCACGAGGCGACCCTGGCCCTCAACCGGTCGCAGCTTGCCGAGGCCGAAACCGATCTCGGGCGTACCGAAATCCGCCTGCCCTTCGATGCCCGGATTGCCGAAATCCCGGCCGAGCAGGATCAATTCGTCGCCGCCGGCCAGACCATGGTCGTGGCCGACAGCATCGACGTGGCCGAGGTGACCGCCCAGATGAGCATCGACCGGCTGGTGCCGCTGATCAATGGTGACTTGGATCTATCGACCCTGACCGCCCAGCAACTGTCGACGGTCCCCAACGCCTGGGGCTTCCAGGCTATCGTGCGGCTGAGGATCGGCGAGTTGGAGACCAGCTGGGTCGGGCGCTTCGACCGGGTCACCGACATGATCGATCCCCAAACCCGCACTATCGGCCTGATCGTGGCCGTGGAGGAGCCTTATCGGCAGGCCGTGCCGGGCCAACGGCCGCCGTTGCAAAAGAACATGTTCGTCGAGGTTGAAATACGTGGACAGCCCCGCGACGACGTGATCGTCATCCCGCGTGTCGCCGTGCATCGCGGCGCCAACGGCAATCCGGTGGTCTATGTGGCCGGCGCCGATGACCGTCTTGCCTTCCGCGCAATCGAGCCGGGCCCTGCGCAGGACGACCTGATGGTCGTGCAATCTGGCTTGGAAGCCGGCGACCGGGTCATCGTTACCGATCTGATCCCGGCCATCGAGGGCATGCTGCTGTCAGCCACGGTCGACTCCGCCCTTGCCGACAAATTGCTGGCCGAGGCCGGCGGCGACGTCCCGGTTCGATAGGGTTAGGTGCCAGCAATGCCCACGGACCACTCAAAGCGTCCGCGCGGTATCGGCTCCCCGGAACAGCCGGGGAGAGATCCCGGCGTCAGTGCTCCCCCCTCACCCTCCCACGGCTTCGCCGCTGGCCCCTCCCTCTCCCCAAGGAGAGGGGATTTCAGGGCCGCCACCAAGACCCCTCTCCTTGGGGAGAGGGAGGGACCCGGCGCGAAGCGCTGGGAGGGTGAGGGGGATATCTCTCCGCCCACCGAGACCTCAGGCATTCTCACCGGCTGCGCCAGATGATCCGCTATTTCGCCACCCATCCGACCGCCGCGAACCTGCTGATGATCCTGCTGATCGCCCTGGGCGTGGCCTCGCTGCCGAATCTGAAGCGCGAAACCTTTCCGGATTTCTCCGCCGATGCGGTGCAGGTCTCCATCGCCTATCCGGGCGCCACCGCCGAAGAGGTCGAGGAAGCTATCTGCCAACGCATCGAGGAGGCGGTGGACGGGCTGAACGATCTGGGAGAGGTGCGCTGCGAGGCCCGAGAAAGCCTGGGCAGCGCGACCATCGAGATGATCAAGGGCGGCTCCATGGACCGCTTCCTGACCAATGTGAAGACCGAGATCGACGCCATCGACAATTTCCCGGAAGTCGCCGAGGACGCGGTCGTCGCGCAGATCAACCTGACCGATCTGGTGATCTCAATCGCCATCACCGGCCCCATGGCCGAGCCGGATCTGAAGGAATACGCCGAGCAGATCAAGGATCGCATTACCCGCCTGCCGGAGATCAGCCAGGTCGAGGTACAGGGATTTTCCGAACGGCAGATCCGCATCGCCCTGGACCCCCTTGCGCTTCGGCAATACGGCCTTAGCGTTTCGGACATCGCCGCCATGGTCGAGCGTCAGAGCATCGACCTGCCGTCGGGCACGGTGGAGACCGGGGAGCGCGACGTGCTGGTCCGCTTCGCCGACCGCCGGCAGTCGACGATCGGGTTCGCCGATCTGGTCGTGCTGGGCGGCGATACCGGGGCGGAGCTGCGCCTGGGACAGATCGCCACCATCACCGACCGGTTTGAGACCGATGAGGACCGGGTACTGTTCAACGGGCATCGTGCCGCGATCCTGCAGGTCGCCAAGACCAAGCAGCAGGACACCCTGGCGGTCATGGGGGCGGTGGAGCGATTCGTCGAATCCGAGCAGGCGCGCGCGCCGCCGGGCGTGTCCTTGGTCCTGACCCGCGACATCGCCTCCATCGTCGAGGACCGGCTGACCATGCTGACCGACAATGGCGTGGTCGGTCTGGTACTGGTGTTCCTGGCGCTCTGGCTGTTCTTCTCGATCCGGTTCTCGTTCTGGGTCGCCATGGGGCTGCCGGTCTCGTTCTTCGGCACCTTCTTCCTGATGACCCTGCTGGGCATGTCGATCAACATGCTGACCATGGTGGCCCTGCTGATCGCCATCGGACTGCTGATGGACGACGCCATCGTCATCGCCGAGAATATCGCCACCAATGTGCAGCAGGGCAAGAAGCCGCAGGCCGCCGCCATCGACGGCACCAACCAGGTGGCGATCGGGGTCGCATCGTCCTTCACCACCTCCGTCTGTGTGTTCGCGCCGCTGGCCTTCCTGGAAGGCGATATCGGACAGGTGCTGCGGGTGGTGCCGGTGGTGCTGATCGCCACATTGTCGGTCAGCCTGATCGAGGCGTTTCTAATCCTGCCGCACCATATGTTCCACGCCTTGAATCATGAGGGCCGCAGCCGTTTCCGCGATTGGTTCGATATCAGGTTTGCCCGGATCCGGGAGACAATTCTCGGCCCGGTTGTCGATGCGGCGGTGCGCTGGCGCTATCTGACGGTCGGGCTGGTGATCATGGCCTTCCTGGCGTCGATCAGCATGTTGGCCGGTGGCGTGCTGAAATTTCGCGCGTTCCCGGATCTGGACGGCGACGTGATCGAGGCGCGTCTGCTACTGCCACAGGGAACCCCGCTGGACCGCACCGAAGAGGTCGTGGACCTGCTGGTCGAGGCTTTGGGCAGGGTCGATGCGGATTTCACCCCGCGCCAGCCGGGCGGCCGGCCGCTGATCCGAAACATCCTGATTCAATACGGGGCCAACGCCGACGCTTTCGAGAGCGGTGCGCATCTTGCGACCGTCACCGCCGATCTGCTGCAGGCGGAGCAGCGCGACGCGCGGGTCGACGATGTCCTGAATATGTGGCGTGACGAGGTCGGCTCGATCCCCGACATCGTCGCCTTGGCCTTCAAGGAACCGCAGATCGGCCCAGCCGGCCTGCCAATCGAGATCCGCCTCCAGGGCGACGATCTGGAGGCGCTGAAGGCGGCGTCGCTGGATCTGCAGGGCTGGTTGGGGCGCTATCGCGGGGTGCAGGATCTGCAGGACGATTTGCGGCCCGGCAAGCCGGAAATCCGTCTGGTGCTGCGGGAGGGCGCTCTGGCCAAGGGGCTGGACGCGGCCAACATCGCCAACCAGCTAAGGGCAGCCTTTCAGGGCCGGACCGCGGCGGAAATCCAGGTCGGCGCGGAAAGCTTCGAGATCGATGTGCAACTTGCGGCAGGCGCGCAGGACAGCCTGGCCGATCTGGATTACTTCTCCGTCACCCTGCCGGATGGAAGCCAGACGCCCCTGCCGGTGGTGGTGCGGGCCGAACCGGGTCGCGGCTTCGCCCGCATCCAGCGGATCGAGGGCCGGCGCACGGTCACCATTCGCGGCGAGATCGACAGCCTGGTCGCCAATGTCAACGAGGTCATCGCCGACACCAGCGCCAACTTCGTTTCCGAGTTGCAGACCCGCTACCCCTCCGTCTCGGTCGCCCTGGAGGGCCAGGCCGCCGAGCAGGATGAGACCGGAGGGTCGATGCTGCGCGGTTTCGCAATCGGCCTGCTCGGCATATTCCTGCTGCTCAGCTTCCAGTTCCGCAGCTACATCGAGCCGGCCATCGTGATGATCGCAATTCCCATGGCGATGATCGGGGTCGTCTGGGGACATCTGGCGATGGGGCTGGATCTGTCGATGCCCAGCATGATGGGCATGGCGTCCCTGGCTGGTATCGTGGTCAACGATTCCATCCTGCTGGTCACTTTCGTCAAGCGCAACGCCGCCGGCGGGCTGCCGCTGGTGGATGCCGCGCGTCAGGCCAGCCGCGACCGCTTCCGCCCGGTGCTGCTGACCTCGGTGACGACGATCGCCGGACTGCTGCCGCTGCTGTTCGAGCGCAGCCTGCAAGCGCAGGTATTGGTGCCGTTGGTGACGTCGATCGCCTTCGGGCTGATGGCCTCGACGATCCTGGTGCTGATCGTGATCCCCTCGGCCTACGCCATCCTGCACGATTTCGGATTGTCGACGGTGTCGCGGGAGGAAACGCCCGAAGCCGATGCGCCGGTGGCCGCCTAATACAGTGGCGTCAGAACTGAAGAACGCAAAACTGTGCTTTTCCCCCTCGCCCTCCCGCGGCTTCGCCGCGGGGGCCCACCCTCTCCCCGAGGAGAGGGAAATCAACCGAAGTGCTAGGGTTCCCCTATCCTTGGGGAGAGGGTTGAGAACGCTTGGCAAGGTCAAAGGCCGAGCCCTAGCCGGAGTTGGGTGAGGGGGTGGTGTGCGTGCCAAATCGCGTGACCAACTAACGCCGAAATACCCCGACCAGTTCCACATGTTCCGACCACAGGAACTGGTCGACCGGCGTCACGCCTTCCAGCGCGTAACCTCCGGCGACCAGGGTCGCCGCGTCGCGGGCGAAGCTGATGGGATTGCACGATACGCCGGCCACCACGGGCACCGCAGAGCGGGCAAGCTCGGCCGCCTGGGCGCCTGCGCCGGCCCTTGGCGGATCGAACACCACCGCGTCGAACCGGCCCAGCTCGTCGGCCGAAAGCGGATCCCGGTTCAGATTGCGCCGTTCCACCGCGATCTGGCCGGTCGGATAGCGGAGCCTCGCCGCCGCGTCCAGCGCGGCCACGGCGTCTCCATCGCTGTCCACCGCATGCACCCGGGAGCGCCGCGCCAGCGGGAATGTGAAGGTGCCCAGACCGGCAAAAAGATCGCCGACATGCGCCGCCTCGTCGACCGCCTCCAACACATTTCGCGTCAGTGCCGCTTCCCCGGTGGCACTGGCCTGAAGGAATGCGCCCCCCGGCACCGCCACCGAGGCGCCGTCGAACGAGACCGTGCAGGGTCGGCGCTGCGCCACGGGTTCCGGGGGCGTCTTGCCCGTCTGCCACGCGATTCTGGCAAGATCGGCCTCATCAGCAAAAACCGCCAGGATCTCACGAGCGGCCAGATCCGGATCGCCCTTGGCGACGATGGTTACGTCGGTGCCGCCATCGAGCGCCGCCAGCATGACATCCGCCCCCTCGCCAGGGGCCAAAATCCGCTGCAGCACTTGCCGCAGCGCCGGAATCAATCCGGCCAGAGCCGGCAGAAGCACCGGACATTCGCGCTGATCGACGATCCGATGCTGGCGGCGTTCATTGAATCCAAGCACCAGCCCTGCGGCGGTCTGTCGCGCCGCCAGGGTGGCGCGGCGGCGATCGGCCTGCGGTGTCGACACCACCGGTGTTATCGGAACATCGCCAAGCCCGCGCCGCGACAGGGCAGTGTGCACCCGCGTCCATTTCCAGGCGCGATAGCTTTCCTCGTCCAGATGTTGGAGGGCGCAGCCGCCACAGTCCCCGAAATGCGCGCAGGATGGAGCCTGGCGGCGCGGCCCGGCGGTCATGATCTCGACCAGCGAGGCGGTTAGCCCATCGCCGCGCCGTCCGTCGAGCCGCGCGCGCACCACGTCGCCCGCCACGGTGAGGGGCACATAGACCGGCCGGCCCTCATGCTCGGCGATTCCATCGCCCCCGCCGCCGATCCGGTCAATTGTCAGAATGACCGTCGGGGTTTTTTCTGATCGTCGCCTTGCTTGTGCCATAGCGGTGAATTGCCATGTTCATACTGGGCCGGCAAGCGACACGTCGAATGGCGGCAACGGATAGAATTGGGACAGAAGGATCGATGGTGGATTTCTCCGCTACCGCTAGCCGGATCTACGGCATGATCACGAAACCGCAGGAAACGCTGGCCTATAACAGCCAGCCGGTGCCCTCTTGGCTAATCGTCGCGAAGGAACATGTCCTGCCGATCGTCGTCGCGACCTCCGTGATCAACGGCCTTCTGCTCTGGATGCTCCAACCGTTCTACGAGCCGATATACCAGGCGGCGGCGATGGACATACCCGGTTCGGGCGACCTGATCATCAACAGCATCCTGCGAATCGCATTCGAGTTCGCCGGCATTGCCGTCTGGGCTGTGGTGGTCGGCTTTTTCGCGGGCATCTTGGGTGGGCGCAACGATTTCAACGCCGCCTATCTGCTGGTCGCCCTGGCGCTGACCCCGCATATGGTCAGTACCGCCCTGCAGCCAATTCCGGGCATCGGCGCCCTGCTATTGCTGGGCAGCTTCGTCTACGCGATGGTCATCCTGTATCGGGGAGCACCGGCGTTGGTGGGCGTCCCAGGGGAGAGCCGCGGCCGGCATCTGGCGCTGTCCCTGGTGTCGATGGTGATGGCGGCAGTCGTCCTAACACTGATTCTCGATCCGGCGCTGCTGTAAACTTCGGCATTCCAAGCGACCGTCTCCACCAGCTGTCCGGTTCGTCATAGCCGGCCGTTGCCTTGTCGGCGGACAATGTTTCGCCGGGCCGGGGAAATTCCGCGGCATAGCCTGATCGCGGCGGATCGCTGAGGGGTCCGGAGAAACGGCACCGAATAGGAGGCTCGCGATGGACCAGGACTGGCTTCACAACTACACCGCCTCGCAAGGCCGCATGCCCGGCTTGCCGGACCGCCAATGGCTTCAGGTCATCGCCAATGGCAGCATGTATGCGGGACTTTACGCACCACGCGGTGAGGACGATCAGAAGCCGCACGACAAGGACGAATTCTATGTCGTGGTGACGGGCAGCGGGACATTTCTGCGCGGCGAGGAGCGCCTGCAATTCGGGCCGGGCGATTTGATTTTCGTCCCAGCCGGCCTGGAACACCGCTTCGAGACCTTCAGCGACGACCTCTCGGTCTGGGCGATTTTCTGGGGACCGAAAGGCGGCGAAAGCTAGTGTGATGGTTCTGAAATACGGCACATTTCATGTGCCGAGTTTCGGGAGCTGAATCACACTAGAATCAAATAGTTAGTGTCCCTTTGATTCAGTAATTCGCCATAGCGAATTTCAGAATCTGGACACTAGCGCCGGGAACCGTCAGGGCAACGGCACGGATTCCACCGCTTCCTTCAGGATCGCCGCGCTGCGGCCGAGCGCGGCGTGCTCAAGGTCGTCCAGCGCCGGCAACAGATCGGCGATCACCCCGCCGGCGCCGATCACCCTTGGCAGCGACAGGGCGACATCGGCAACGGTTTCGACCTGGGCCGTCACCATCGACACCGCCAGCACCGCCCGCTCGTCGGCTTCGATGCATTGAGCGATCCGGGCGATGCCGCCGCCGATACCGTAATAGGTCGCGCCCTTGCCATCGATGATGCGATAGGCCGCCCGGCGCACGCCGGCGTCGATTTCCGCGCGGATGGCATCGCTCAGCGGTCGACCCAGGGCATTGGCGAAATCGTCGATGGGGGCATTGCCGGCGATCGCGCCCGACCAGCACAGGACCTCGCTGTCGCCGTGCTCGCCCAGCACATAGGCATGCACCGATTTCGGCGAGATGCCGAGATGCGCGCCCAGCAGCCCCCGGAACCGTGCCGTGTCGAGCACGGTGCCCGACCCGATCACCCGGCCCGGCGGCAATCCGGATATCCCGTTGGCGATCCGGGTGGCGATCCGGGTGGCGATCCGGGTGGCGATCTGTGTCATGACGTCGACCGGATTAGTCGCCACCAGCAGCACCGCGTCGGGCGCCACCGCCAGCACCTGTGGCAGGATATCGCCGAACACCTGTGCGTTGCGCGCCAACAGGTCGAGACGGCTCTCGCCGGGCTTTTGGCTGACCCCGGCCGCCAGCACCACGATTCCGGCGCCTTCCAGCGCCGCATAGTCTCCGGCGCGAACCGGCAGCGGATAGGCGAAAGGCGTGGCATGGGTGATGTCCTGGGCCTGGGCTTCCGCAAGCTTCAAATCGCGATCCACAAGGACGATCTCCCGGCCCACACCCCGCATGACCATGGCATAGGCGGCGGTTGCCCCGACCATTCCCGCACCAATGACCCCAATCTTCATCGTCAGCACCTCTCGGCTGCGTAATTCCGGCCGCGGCCCAGGCCTCTATTCCGGCGCTGGCTCACGACTTTCTGAGATTTTCGATTGACAGCAAAATACAAAAAATGGAAAGCAGTCAGCTATGCCATCGCTCCAAGCCACGCTGCGCCATCAGGCCATCGTTGAGATACTCCAGCAGGACGGCAACGTCCATGTCGCCGAGGTGGCGGAGAAGCTGGGCGTGTCTGCGGTGACGGTACGCGCCGATCTGGATTATCTGGAATCGCAGCAGGTGCTGCGCCGCACCAGGGGCGGGGCGGTGCCGATACGCCCGCGTCGTTTCGAGATGCCGCTGGAACTCACCATCCAGACCAATGCGGATGCGAAAAAGCGGATCGGCCGGAACGGCGCCGAGATGGTGCACAGCGGCGACACCGTCATCATCGACGTCGGCAGCACGACGACCGAACTGGCCAAGGCGCTGGCCCCCGATTTGACCGATGTGGTGGTGGTCACCAATGCGTTGAACATCGCCTTGGCGCTTGAGAACCACCCTGGCATCACGGTCGTCGTCAGCGGCGGCACGCTGCGCCCGCTGCAGCATTCCCTGGTCGCGCCCTTCGCATCCCTGCTGCTGCGTGAGGTCAATGCGGATATCGCCTTCATCGGCTGCAACGGCGTCGACCCGGAAAAGGGGTTCACCAACACCAATCTGGACGAGGCGGAGGTCAAGCATTCCATGATCGCCGCCGCCCGCCGGGTGATCTTCCTGCTCGACCACAGCAAGCTGATGAATGTCGCCACCGCCCGCGTGGCGCCGCTGGACCGGGCGGATGTGATGATCACCGATGACGACGCCTCGCCCGATGCGGTGCGGCGCCTGCGAAAGGCCGGGCTGGAGGTCGTCATCGCGTAGTGCCCGGAGCGGACACGAAACCCGCTGCGAAAGAAATACAAAATCTTGACAAAAAATCGTAAACCGGGTGACGTGATCGGCCGCGAGCGCCCGCCATCATCGACCGATGGCAATAAGGCCGGCGGACGTTGGGGACGGGTCGATGCTGGGCGTTTGCTATTATCCAGAACACTGGCCGGAGGCCGATTGGCCCGGCGACGCCAAACGCATGGCGGAGTTGGGGATTAGCTATGTGCGGATCGGCGAATTCGCCTGGGGCCGGATCGAACCCGAGCGCGACTGCTATAAATGGGACTGGCTGGACCGGGCGCTGGAAACCCTTGGACAGGCTGGGCTGAAGGTCGTCCTGGGGACGCCCACGGCGACGCCGCCGAAATGGCTGGTCGACGAGTATCCGGAGATTCTGCCGGTCGACGCCGATGGCCGCTCGCGACGGTTCGGCTCGCGCCGCCATTACTGCTTTTCCAGTCCGACCTATCGCATGGAGTCGGTGCGCATCGTCACCTCGCTTGCGCAACGCTATGGCCATCACGATGCGGTCGTCGGCTGGCAGACCGACAACGAGTATGGCTGCCATGACACCGTGCTCAGCTTTTCCCCGGCCGCATGCCGGGCATTCCGGACCTACCTGAAAGAGCGCTATGGCACCATCGACGCCCTGAACGAGGCGTGGGGCAACCTGTTCTGGGCCATGGAATACCGCCACTGGGACGAGATCGACCCACCCAACCTGACGGTGACCGAGGCCAATCCGTCCCACTGGCTGGATTATCGCCGTTTCGCCACGGACCAGATCGACCAGTTCAACCGGGCCCAGGTGGCGATCCTCCGCCGACACTCGCCTGGGCGGTTCGTTACCCACAATTTCATGGGGTTCTTTCTGGAGTTCGACCATTTCCGGGTCTGTGAACCGCTGGATTTTGCGGCCTGGGACAGCTATCCGCTCGGCTTCACCGAACGCTCGCGGCTCGACGACGATACCAAGGTTCGCTATGCGGAATCCGGCCATCCGGACATCGCCGCCTTCAACCACGACATCTACCGCGCCGTCGGGCGCGGCAGGTTCTGGGTGATGGAGCAGCAGCCGGGACCGGTGAACTGGGCTGCCTGGAATCCCTCGCCGGCGCCCGGCATGGTTCGGCTATGGACATGGGAGGCGCTGGCGCATGGCGCCGAAGTGGTGTCCTATTTCCGCTGGCGGCAGGCGCCCTTCGCCCAGGAACACATGCACACGGGCCTCTACCGACCGGATGGCACGCTGGATGTCGGCGGCGAGGAGGCCGGCCGGGTCGGGGAGGAACTCGCCGGCATCGCCCTGCCCGACGGCACCCGGGCGCCGGTGGCGCTGGTCTTCGACTACGAGGCGGGCTGGATCTGCGATATCCAGCCGCAGGGCCAGGATTTCGACTATCTGACAATGGTGTTCGACTGGTACTCGGCGCTGCGCCGTCGCGGGCTGGATGTGGACATGGTGCCGCCGGGCGCGGCGCTGGACGGCTATGCGATGGTCGTGGTCCCGACGCTGCCCTATGTCTCCGACGCCGCCACGGCGGCGTTCCGGGCCTTTGACGGGGTAACGCTGTTCGGACCGCGCACCGGCTCTAAGACCGAAAGTTTCCGGATTCCGGACTCAATGCCGCCCGGACCGCTGGCAGAGTTCCTGCCGATCAAGGTCAACCGCGTCGCCAGCCTGCGACCCGGCCTCGAGCGTGGCGTCGCCTGGGGCAATCGCCGGTTCACGGCGCAGCGATGGGCCGAGGATCTGGAGACCGGTCTTGCCCCTGTCGCCCGTTTCGACTCAGGCGGTCCGGCGCTGGTGGCCGATGGCGGCCGGCACTATTTGGCCTGCTGGCCGGACGACGCCTTCCTGGAGGCCATCGTCGATCACCTGACCGGGCTGGCCGGGCTGCCGGCCGATGTCCTGCCCGGCGATTTGCGCCTGCGCCGCCGCGGCGGGCTGCAATTCGCCTTCAATTATGGCGCCGACCCGATCGACGTTCCGGCACCGGACGGGGCGACGTTCCGGATTGGGCAAAAACGGCTTGCCGGCCACGGCGTCGCCGCCTGGACCACATCATGACCGAGGCTGCAAAGCCGAACCGGCGCCACCACCGCAAAGCCGATGGCCGCAATCTCTACCTGTACGGCTGGCAGCCGCACATTTTGGAACCGACCGTAGAGATCGAGCCGGTTCCGCCACCGGAACCCCACAGCCGCTGGCATCCGTTCCGCCGGGAATGGGTGACCTATGCCTCGCATCGGCAGGCCCGCACATTCAAGCCGCCGGCGGAGTATTGCCCGCTTTGCCCGACTCCGCCCGGCGGCTTCGCCGGGGAGATCCCGTTCACCGATTTCGAAGTGGCGGTCTTCGAGAACCGTTTCCCTGCCTTCCATGCCGAGGCCTCTACGAAGCCGTCACTACCGGTGGAGACCATCGCGGCGCGGGGAAGCTGCGAGGTGCTGGTCTTCACCCCGGATCATCAGGGCGACCTTGCCGGGCTGAGCCAGGCGCGCCGCGAGCTTCTGGTCCATGCCTGGGCCGACCGCTATGTTGATCTGCTGGGCCAGGAGCATGTGCAATGCGTGCTGCCCTTTGAGAACAAGGGCGAAGAGGTCGGCGTCACGCTGCACCACCCGCATGGCCAGATCTATGCCTTCCCCTGGGTGCCGACGGTGCAGCAAGCCGCCGTCGCCACGTTCCGCGAAGGCCCTGCTCTGGCGCGGCTGATCGATCGCATGGGCGACGCCTACACGGTGGCCGAGCGCGCCAGCACCACCGCCTTCGTGCCGCCCTTCGCGCGGTTTCCCTATGAGGTCTGGATCGCGCCGCGCCGGCCGCTTGGCGGCCCCTGGGAGATGACAGCGGAGGAGATCAGCGACTACGCCTCGCTGCTCGGCGAATTGGTGACGCGCTATGACGCGCTGTTCGACCGGTCCTTCCCCTACATCATGTCGCTGCATGCCGCGCCGAAGGGGGAGGAGAAGACCTTCCATTTCCACACCCAGTTCTATCCGCCGCTGCGCACGGCGGAAAAGCTGAAATACCTGGCCGGTGTCGAGCAGGCCGGCGGCGCATTCCTGGTCGATACGCTGCCCGAGGAAACGGCGGCGCGGCTGCGCGACGTCTCAGTGAGATGAGCGGCAAATTCCGGCAAATCTACGGGGTCGATCCCGGTGCCGCCGCCGAGGCTCCGGCCCGCGCCAACCTGCTGGGCGAGCACACCGACTACAATGACGGCTTCGTCCTGCCGACGCCGCTTCACTACCGCACCGTCGTCGAAGCCGGCCTTGCCGAGGACGGATCGGATCAGCCCTTCACCATGTATGCGGCGCAGTTCGGCGACTCCACCGAACGGCAACTCGGCGAGGCCAGGCGCGGCGACTGGAGCGACTATGTGCTCGGCTGCCTGACCGTCCTTTCCGAAGCCGGTATCGACCTGCCGCCGCTGCGCTTCGCCATCGACAGCGACGTGCCGATGGGGGCCGGCATCTCCTCATCTGCGGCACTTGAAGTCGCGGTGCTGCGGTCGGTCCGCGCCCTGCTGCGGCTCGACCTAGACGACGTGACGATTGCCCGGATGGGCCAGCGGGCCGAGAACAGCTATGTGGGCATGCAGTGCGGCATCATGGACCAGATGGTCTCGTCGCTGGGCACGCCCGGCAAGGCGCTGTTCCTCGACACGCGGGACTTGACCACCGAGCTGGTCGATCTGCCGGCCGGTGAGCGCATCGCCATCATCCATTGCGGTGTCGCGCACAAGCTGACCGAGGGCGGCTACAACACGCGGCGGCGGGAATGCGAGGCGGCCTGCGAGGCGCTCGGCGTCGCCACACTGCGCGACATCGGCACTGGTGAGTTGGAACGCATCGACGCCCTGCCGGAACCGCTGAACCGCCGGGCCCGCCATGTGGTGACGGAGAACCAGCGCGTCGTGGATGGCGTGGCGGCGCTAGAGGCCGGCGATATCGCCGCCTTCGGCACCCTGATGGACGAAAGCCACCTCTCGCAGCGCGACGACTACGACGTTTCGATCCCGGAGATCGATGCCCTGGTGGAATCCGCTAAACGGCACGGCGCCATCGGCGCAAGGTTGACCGGTGGCGGCTTCGGCGGCTCCATGGTGGCGCTGGTGCCGAACGCAGATTACGAAAACTGGCTGGCCAAGGTGCTGGCCGACCGCCCCGCGGCAAGACCGATCTAGGCCCACCGCGCACTCGCCTACGGACCGAGATGCCCGACTTTCACGTACATCAGGCAGCCCTGCTTGCTGCTGACCTGATGTCGGCTTCCGGGTGGCATGCGAAGCCAGTCGCCTACGCCATAGCGGCTGTGTTGGTCTTCGATGCCGCCCTCCAGGATGAAGACTTCCTCGCCGCCGGGATGGTCATGCTCCGGCAGTTCCGTGCCGGGCGCTAAACGCACCATGCGTGCACTCTCCGGATAGCCGGCCTCGCCGTATAGGGGCAACACCGCCCGCCCCGGCCCACCGGTTTCCCATGTCGCCGCCTTGGTATCGATCGCCACATGCCGGCGCTCGGTGCCCGGAAACTGGCGGAGTTTGACGAACAGCACGCAGCCTTCGTCGGAGAATGGCGCGTGATTGAACCCTTCCGGGTTCAGCAGATAGGTGCCGGCCGGGTAGCGGCCATGCTCGTCGGCGAACACACCCTCCAGCACCAGGATCTCCTCGCCATCGGGATGGGGGTGCTCTGGGAACCGGCTACCTGGCTGATAGCGGACCACAGAGGTCACCCGACCCGCCTCGGGCGGGCCGATCAGATCCAGCCGCTTGCGCAGCACATTGGGGCTCGGGCTTTCCTGCCATTCCATCGACGCCGTGCTCATCACGACTCGCTGGGAAAGATCCGCGTTCAATTCCGCCATGTCAGGCTCCACTCGATCCGGGTCCGAAATCATATTCGGCATATGGGATCGCAGGGGCAAGCCGCGTGACACGATGCCGTGAAATCGGTCCGGATCGGCTACGCCGGCCGCAGCACCCGAATTTGCAGCCAGGCGGCAATGACGGGCAGATAGCCCGCCGGCAATCGGGGCCAGTCGAACGGCGCCGATGGCCGCGAGGCCTGAATCAGGCCGTGACCGGCATCCGGGAACACATGCACGGTAACGTCCCGGCCATCCCGGCGGCGCAGGGCCACAAGCTTCTCAGCGCAACGCAGCGACGGCACGCGGTTGTCCCGCTCGCCATAGAGGGCGAGTACGGGCACGTCGAGCGCTTTCAGCAACGCCATTGGATCGAAATCCATATCCCGCCGATGTCGCGCCGGTGCCATACCGTCGAGGCCCGGGCCGGCCGGCTGGCCAGGGCAGACCTCCCGAAGCCAGGATTTGACGGTTGGCCCTGCAATATCCGTGGCGCCCGGCCAGCCATAGCCATTGACTGCCCGCCGGGCATCCGCCTCGAAGCGTTCCTGTTCCGCCGGCGTCAGGATCGGCGCCGATCGCAGCACCAGGAATGCCAGATCGCCCAGCAGGCACGCCGCCATCGACGCCGCCCAGCCGGCGAGGCTCCCGGCAACCAACCCGACACGGTCGGGATCGATGCCGTCCGCCATCCGCAAGAGCCGAACGCCGGCGACCGCATTGCGGGCCTGCTCCTCAATCCCGGGCGTCGCGCAATCGCCGGTGGACTGCCCGGCACCGGGCGCATCGAGGATCAGTGAGGCCACGCCTTGGCGGGCGAGAAACTGGGCCAAATGCCGGGACTCCTCCTGGGTCGTGGCCCCCGGCCCGGGCAAGTGAAGTGCTGCCGGGTGCGGCCCGACCCCCAACGGTCGGATCAGCGACCCGGCCAACCGAGCGTCCACCGCCTCGCAGGCGACTTCCTGAACAGTGAAGCACGCCGGTTCGATGGGGCATCGGGTCATCTCGAACATGGCGGAGATGCCCGCACCGGTCCAATGCCCGGCGATCTCATCACCCTCAACCGAACCAATCCATGAATACGTGTCGCCCGCCGCGCCGGGCATGCTGAGCACAAGAGTCGGCGGCTCATAAGCCGCCGTGGCGAACGGCGCGCCGACGATACCCAGGGCGGGAATATCGAGCGTCGCCGACGGCCCATCCGACCGGATTTCCAAAGTGAGCGTGAAATGCAGATGCCTTCCATCCTTCGAGAGCACTCCGGCATAGCGTCCGTGCGGATCGTCAGGCCATGCGACGGGGGCATGAACGACGGCGGGATAGGCGGGATCGAAAACTTGGCACATGGCAGACCTCTCCTGTCCAGGCAGCCATATCCGGCTGCCCGATGGTTTCGCGAATCCGCTTTGGTGCGATCTAACGGGGCAATCTATCGGGGGCTATTCGATATCGCGGAATGCCCGGTGGAGCTTGAATTCATCGGAGGTCACATGCCCTTCCAGCCCGGCAAGCCTCTCCTCAAGGGTTCGGAACCGGTAGCGCAGAGCCGACAGCGTCTGTTCCGGCCGGCCGGAGACCGAGCGCCAGAACTCCTCCTCCTCGTGGCTGCGAAACGCGCGCTCTTCCGGTCGGCGCGGCACGAAAATGGCGGCTGTCAGGTACAAGAATATCGCCCAGGGCGTGAAGATCATCAGCATCAACACCGCGGCGGTACGGACCTGCCAGATCTTGAGGCCGAAATAGTCTGCCAGCCCGGCGCAAACCCCGAAAATCACGCCCGCATTCGGATCGCGATAGAGCCGATGCGGATTGGCCGATTTGAAATTGCGGTCGTCTTGGGTCATTTCTGTCGTCCCCGCCATCCTGGCGCCTCGGCGTCCAGGATGGTCTCTAGCGTCTCGATCCGGCCGTCCATGCGCTTGGCGCTCTGCCACAGATCGGCAAGCATGCGCTCGTCATCGGTCGAGAGGGTTTTGGTCGAGCGCCAGCGGTTGATGTAGTGCAGCAGCAGCCACAGCGGCGCGACGACAACCAGAAACAGAATCAGCGGAACTTCGAGGGCTCCCAGCATTACGACTCATCCGCCGGCTCATCGGTGGGCGGGGCGGTGGGCGGGGCGGTGGGCGGGGCGGTCGGCGGGGCGGTGCGCTTGGCCATATGCGCCTTCAGCTCCGCCGGCTCATTCGGGCGCCGGGCCGAGCGCTTGCCCATGCGGGATTTCAACGCCGCCAACTCCCCCTCGACGGCCGATTCCGCTTCCAGATCGGAGAACTCCTCGGCCAGGCTCTTCTTGCCGGTCCCCAGATCGAAGGCATCCACCTGCCCTTCCAATTCATCGATCTTGCGCTCGATAAACTCGTATCGCGCCAGGGCATCATCGATCCGGCCGTCATGGAGCTGGGTGCGCATACGCAACCGATCGTGGGCGGTCTTGCGGCGGATATCCAGGCTCTTCTGCTTGTTCTTGGCCTCGGTGAGCTTGGCCTGAAGCTTGCCCATGTCGACCTTGGCCTTGTCCAGGGCCTCGTCGATGCTGGTAAGCTCCTTGTTCAGGACCTCGACGGTCTCCGCTGCGCGGGCCTTGGCCATCAGCGCCCCCTTGGCGAGGTCATCACGCCCCTTGGCGATCGCCAGTTCGGCCTTGGCCTGCCAATCGACCTGAGCGGCCTGGAACTGCTCGACCTTGCGTGTCAGCTCCTTCTTCTCGGCAATTGACTTGGCCGCGGCGCTGCGCACCTCGACCAGCGTGTCCTCCATCTCCTGGATGATCAGCCGGACAATCTTCTCCGGCTCTTCCGCCCGGTCGAGCATGGCGTTGAGGTTGGAATTGACGATATCGGTCAGTCGGGAAAACACACCCATGTCCTAAGTCCTTATCCTATCCGCTGTGTCTTGACGGTCGAACCGAGAGGTCAGCCGATGAACAGGCCGAGCACGAGCCCGGCTGCGAAGAACAGCCAACACTCCGTCGACCGTGAACGCGCGAAGGACCAGAAGCGGCGCGCCTGCTTCTGAATCTCGCGCAACAGCTGGTTCAAATCGTCATCGTCCCGCTGATTCCGGGTTTCTTCGGGCAAACTCATCGACTCCTCCATCAGAGATTCATCGGCCGTCCTCAGCCGGCTTCCAACACTCCTTTGCATCTAGCGTGCCAAGTCTGGGCGCCAACGTAACCTATTGATTTTACATAAAAGATATTCCGGCGATTTGTCGCATAGCTTGCCAGATATCGCGAATATCGTTATTCTTTCGCGATTCTCACTATTTTATATCGGATATCGCTATGCCGGATGGCTCTCGTGATTTGCCACCCCTCGTCGGCGAGGCGCGTTGCTTTGTGGATATGCTGGAACACGTGTCGCAGGTCGCACCCACCGAACGGCCGGTTCTGGTCATCGGCGAACGCGGCACCGGCAAGGAGTTGATCGCCGCACGCCTGCACTTCCTGTCCGGCCGTTGGGAACGCCCATTCGTCAAGGTCAATTGCGCCAGCCTGTCGGAAGAACTGCTCGACAGCGAGCTGTTCGGCCATGAGGCGGGGGCCTTTACCGGCGCCGTGCGCAGGCATGTCGGACGTTTCGAGCGGGCGGATACCGGCACCCTGTTCCTCGACGAAATCGCCAATGCCTCGCTGCGGGTGCAGGAGAAGATATTGCGGGTGATCGAGTACGGCGAATTCGAGAGAGTCGGCGGCTCGACGACCCTGACCGTCGATGTCCGCGTCATCGGTGCGACCAATCTGGACCTTCCGGGGCAGGTGTCGATCGGTCGATTCCGGGCCGATCTGCTGGACCGGCTGGCCTTCGATGTCCTGACCCTGCCGCCGCTCAGGGCCCGCCTGGAGGACATTCCATTGCTGGCCGAGCATTTCGCGCTGGGCATGGCCAGCGAGTTGGGCAAGACCAGTTTCGCGGGCTTCACGGCGTCGGCCCGGGATCTGCTGGCAAGCCATTCCTGGCCCGGCAACGTACGTGAGTTGAAGAATACCGTCGAGCGGGCGGTCCATCGGGCACCCCGGATCGACAGGCCCATCGCCGACATCGCGCTCGACCCCTTTGCATCGCCCTATAGGCCACTGCGTCCCGCCGGGGATGTAATCAATCCTGCCCCGCCAGAGGATATTCCGGCGCCAACCGAGCTGGGCGTTGGCGGGCCTTTCGACCTGCTAGACCGGGTTCGCAGTTTTGAACGGGAACTACTCGCAAAGAGCTATGAGAAAAACCGATACAATCAGAGGAAAACGGCCGAATTTCTTGGAATGACCTACCATCAATTGCGACGGCATTTGAAGAAACACGACATGGTTAACCTACGTAATAGTTGAGTTACATAAAATTCAATACAGTTTTCAGGCTTTTTTAAAGCAGTGCTGACTAATCTTGGGAGGTCACAGGCAGGGGGTTCCCTGTGACGTCTTGGGGAACAGCATTGCCAAACTTTGGTTCCACACTATGGATCATCCTGACCGCGTCGGTGTTCCTGAACTTGGCGGTGACGCTGATTCTGTGGCGACGCTGGATGGTGGGACGATCGGTCGCCACGGATGGGCGCACCGCCGATCAGCGTTTGGCGATGACCATCGATGGTCTGGAGAGCCTGGATTCCGGCTTCGCATTGTTCGACCGCAATGACCGTCTGGCATTGTGCAATGAGACCTATCGTCGGGCGAATTCTCTGACCGCGGATCTGCTGGTCCCCGGCACCCGTCGCACCGACATCCTTCAAGCCGCCGCCGAGCGGGGGCCAAAGGACTTCTCGCCCGATGAAGCAGCTGCCTGGGTCGAGGCCGAGCTCAAACGCACCCTGGCCAACGGGCAGCCGATCGACCGGCAGCATGATGACGACCATTGGTACCGGGTCAGCGAGTTCCCCACCGTCGATGGCGGCATGGTGCGAACCCTGACCGACATTACCGACGTAAAACGCCATGAAGCCGCACTGCGACATGCTCAGAAGATCGAAGCGATTGGCCAGTTGGCGGGCGGGCTGGCCCATGAGTTCAACAACATTCTCACCGCCGTCGGCGGCTACAGCGAGCTGGCGCGGCGGCGGCTCGAACAGCCCAAAATCGACCGCGAACGGGTCATCAAACTGCTGAACGAAGTGGTTCTCGGCGTTCGCCGAGGCGGAGCGTTGACCCGTCAGATCCTGACCTTCAGCCGCAGGCAGGCGGTCGAGACCAAGACCGTGGCGGTCCAGGACCCGATCAACGACGTGAAGGGCATTATCGAGTCGCTGGGATCGACCGGTATCGACGTGGCTTTCGATTTGAACTGTGGCAAAACGCTCATCGAGGTCGACCCCTCGCAGATGGAACAGGCGATCATCAACCTCGCCCTCAATGCCCGGGACGCCATGCCCGATGGCGGCAAGATGTCGGTTGCCTGCAAGACGGTAGATCTGGACCCCGGTTTCGTGTCCGCCCACAAGGGAAGCCGCCCCGGGCCGCATGCCGCGATCTCCGTCGTCGACACCGGGGTCGGCATGGATGCAACCGTTGCCTCGCGGGTTTTCGAGCCCTTCTTCACCACCAAGGAAGATGGAACCGGGACCGGACTCGGCCTGGCGACGCTGTATGGATTCGTTCGCCAAGCCGGCGGAATCGTCACCGTGGAGAGCCTGCCCGGCAAGGGATCGATCTTCACCCTGTATTTTCCAATTGCCAGCGCCGATCGCTGGGAGGCGGAGGCACCGTTGCCGCCGCGGGGCGGCGCTGTCCTGGTCGTCGATGACGAGCAGACCATACGGGACTTCACCACATTGGCGCTGGAGGAGCTCGGATACACGGTCCACTGCGCCAGCGGCGCCGATGAAGCCCTGGCGACGCTGGCCCGCGCCAAGGGAAAAATCGATGTATTGCTGACCGATGTGATGATGCCCGGCCTGTCCGGCCCGGAGCTGGCCCAACAGGTAGGTCAAAGGCATCCCGAGGTCAGCGTCATCTACATGTCGGGATACGAGAACCGACGGCTCGCGAAGGAAAGAATGGTCGCCAAGGGAGAGGTCTGCCTCTTCAAGCCGTTCTCACAGGAAATGCTCGACCGTGCCGTCAGGCGCGCGCTCGGGCACCGGACTGCCGCCGCCCCTGTGGCGTCCGAAGACCTTGCTGAAACGCCGGCACCGCGCCGCAAGAGACGCGGTGCCGGCGGCTAGTGTCATGGGTCTGAATTTCGCCAGGGCGGATACTGGATCCAAAGAGGGCACATAACGCAGGAGTCTGGTCCGATCGGTTTGCGCCGGAAACGGGGCGAAATGTCGATTGGGCTCTGACTGCGTCTGAACAGATCAAGTTCGTCTCAGATTGAATCGATCTGTGACGAATACGAAACCGAAAGGCCAGGGAGGGTGACGTGACGGTGCGGAATGATCCTTTGGCGGCAAACCCAAGCGGCGTAGAGCGATGTCGACTACGAGAATAAACCTCCGCGACGGGGCCACCGCGGAGATTGGGGATGACCGGTTCCTGGCGGGCCGGGTATCGCTGCTCTACGAGAACGCCCCGTCCGGCACGATTGGCGGCATGATCTGTGCCCTGGTTGTCGGCATCGCCGCATCGGGAGCCGGCAATCCCAATGAGGTGGCGCTATGGACCGCAAGCTACGCGGCGCTGAGCGCATTGCGCCTGTGGACAATGCGTTTGTACTGGGCATCGGGCGCGGATTCCGGACGGCCGCGATATTGGAGTCGTTTATTCGTCGTCCTCTGCCTGGGCGCCGGCCTCCTATGGGGTTACGCCGGTGTCATGCTGGTCGAAGGCCAACCGGAAGTCATTCGTATGTTTACGTTTGTCATCGTCGGCGGTGTTTGCGCCGCGTCGGTGGCGACCTATTCCGCCGTGCTGCCGGCGTTCCTGGCCTATACGCTGGGCGCTCTTGGGCCACCGACCGTCAATTTCATCTTCTTCAGCGACAACGGCATGGTCGTCATATTCGGCCTTCTGACCAATGTGTTCCTGCTGGTGCTGGTGGCCGCCGCCGTCAAGCAGAGTGACGTCATCAGATCGACCCTGCAGATCCAATTCGACAATGTCGGGCTGATCGAGGTTCTGGAATCGGCGATGGACGACGCTGCGGCGCTGAACGACAGCCTGACGGCCGAAATCCGCCAACGCGAGCGCATCGAGCAGGATCTGGCGCGCTCCCTGGCCCTGTACCAGGCCACCATGGACGCGGTCGACGAAGGGATCCTGGCGCTGGATCAGGATCAGAATATCGTCGCGATCAATCAGCGCTTCCGGGAACTCTGGGGCCTGAACATCCACGACGCCCGCCCGGGTATCAGCCATGAATCCGCCGAGCGGCACGCCGAAGACCTGCAAAAATCGGTGCAGACAACCTCGGACGCCAATGGGGAGCACGTCGAACTGATCGAATTGATCGACGGCCGCATCTTCGAGCGCCAGGTGGTTCCCTGTCATCTGGACGGCGAGGTGATCGGACGGGTGCGCACCATCCGCGACGTCACCCGCCAGATCTTTGCCAGGCGCGAGTTGCGCCGAGCCAAGGAACTGGCCGAACAGACCAGCCGCGCCAAATCGGAGTTCCTGGCCCATATCAGCCACGAATTACGGACTCCGCTGAACGCGATAATCGGATTCTCAGAGATCTATCTGCGAGAGATGTTCGGCAAGATGTCGAACGCCCGTTACCTGGATTATGCGAAAGACATCAACGACAGCGCAAATCTGCTGCTGTCCCTCATCAACGACATCCTGGACCTGTCGAAGATCGAGGCCGGCCGCGTGGACTTTACCGATGAGTCGATCGACGTACGGAAAACGGCGCGGCAATCCCTGCGCCTGATCGGGAGCCGCGCCGCCGACGCCGGACTCAAAGTGGATTTCCAGGTGCCCGCCGGACTGCCGATCCTGCGTTGTGACGAGCGGGCACTGAAGCAGATGCTCGTCAACCTGCTGTCCAACGCCATCAAATTCACGCCGAAAGGCGGCCGGGTCTCGGTCGGCGCCGAAGTGGGACCCAGTGGCGAGATGGTGATTATGCTGGCCGATACCGGCATCGGTCTCAGCAAGGATCAAATTGCGAGGGCGCTCGAACCCTTCGGCCAGATCGAAAATGCCTTGAACCGGACCGGCGAAGGCACCGGCCTCGGCCTGCCGCTCGTCCAGGCGATGATCGAGGCCCATGGCGGGCGTCTCGACATCGCCAGCACTCCCGGAGAGGGCACGACGACATCCCTGATCTTTCCGGCCCATCGGCTCGAAGCCAAGGAAACAAAAACCGAGGAGCTTCAGGCCGCGCCGGCAAGCAAGACCGGCGGGCGGAAACGCCGACCGAAGCGACGTCTTCGGACCGGCCCCGAAGCCGACTGACCGGACCGCGCCCAAGCCCGCAATTCTCATACTGGCCACGGTCTGCGTCTCGAACCGGCGGTCCGATCTGCCAGGAAAGAGCCGAAGAGCGTAGCATCGCTACGGTCGAGGCGCTTGACGCCGCGGGCGAGCCGCCGGCACGAGACCCGCAGGGCGGCGCTTTCCCACCGACAGGGTGCGTCAGACCGCTTGTCCGATGCGCTGCATCGCACCGCGCGGCCTTCCTGCCCTGTCGGCGGGAAAGCACCGCGCAGACCGTGGCCAGTATGAGAAATGCGGGCTAGTCGGCGAGCTCGACGCCGGTCCGGGAGCCGAAGGACAGCAATCCGGCGCAATCGGAGCGCTCGCCATCGGTGTCCTTGCAGGACAGCACGCCATTGATCAGGAATCGGCCGATGGCGTCGCAGCCAAGGTCGCGCACGTCGAACAGGCGGACGTGGGTCTTGCCGGGCAAGATCGCCCGCGTGTCCATCGCCAAACGTCGCTCGATAATCCCCTCGCGATTGAAGATGTAGATGTCCAGCACGAGTTCGGTGATACCGACCTCGGTGTCGTTCTGAAGGACGAAATACGTCCGGCATGCGTTGCCCTGCGGCTCCAGCTTGTTGAGTTCGATGCTCAGCCGGTCGCCGGCATTCTGTGCCGCGGATGGCAGCGGCGCGAACCCGACGGTCGCCAGAATCAGACCCAGCAGGATCGCGAGACGCATATTTCCCTCCCCAAAGACTTTTCGCACCCGAACGGCCGAGACATTGGCATTTGCCGCTGCCGAGGCCAAGCCCCCGCTTCCGCCTTTCATGCTGTCGCCCCTTGGCCAGCATCCGCGTTGCTGTGCTAGCCTTGGCCGCAATAATCCGAACTGGGGACCCTGGGGCCATGGCGCTGACGAAGTTTGACCACGTGAATATCCTCACCGCCAATGTGGCGGCGATGAGCGCCTTCTATTCGGATGTACTGGGAATGCCGGCCGGATACCGACCGCCCTTCCCCAACGGCGGCGCATGGCATTATTGCGGCGATCAGCCCGTCGTGCATTTGGTGGAGGTAGAGCGGCCGCCGGACGCCGCCGCCAGACCGCAGCTTGAGCATTTCGCGTTGCAGGCCGAGGGCATGGCCGAGTTCATGGAGCGCCTGCGCCGGCACAATGTCCCCTACCGGATCGCCATCGTGCCGGAGATCGAAATCCGCCAAGTCAACCTGCACGACCCGGACGGCAACCACATCCATATCGATTTCGGCGGCCATGAAGAGGCCGAACTCACGGATTTTGACGGCCGAACCGACTAAGACCGCCCACAAAAGCGACAGGAGGAAGCCGATGCCCAAGGCAATCGTGATGCATGAAACCGGCGGCCCCGAATGCTTGCTGTGGGAGGATGTGACGGTCGGCGATCCCGGGCCCAGCGAGGTTCGCATCCGCCAGACCGTGGTCGGGCTGAACTATATCGATGTCTATGTGCGCACCGGCGCCTACCCGCTTCTCCGCCTGCCCGGCACGCCGGGCATGGAGGCGGCCGGGGTGGTGGAAGCGGCCGGCGACGGCGTCACCCGGTTCAAACCCGGCGATCGGGTCGCCTATGGCACGGTGCTGGGCTCTTATGCCGAGGAGCGCGTGGTGCCCGCCGAGAAGCTGGTGCCGATCGCCGAGGGCATCGACGACGAGGCCGCCGCCGCGATGATGCTGAAGGGCATGACGGCGGAATATCTGCTGCATCGAACCACCCAGGTGAAACCCGGCGACACCATCCTGATGCACGCCGCAGCCGGCGGCGTCGGGCTGATCCTGTGCCCCTGGGCCAAGCATATCGGCGCGACAGTCATCGGCACCGTGGGCAGCGACGAGAAGGCGGCCCTGGCCCGTTCCCATGGCTGCGACCACACTATCGTCTACAGCAAGGAGAACTTCGTCGGCCGGGTCGAGGAAATCACCGGCGGCAAGGGCGTGAACAAAATCTTCGACGGCGTCGGAAAGGACACCTTCCAGGGCTCCTTCGACTGCCTGGCGCCCATGGGACACCTGGTCAGCTTCGGCCAATCCTCCGGCCCGGTGGAGCCGGTCACCACCGGCATGCTGGGCCAGAAATCCGCCACCCTGTCACGCCCGTCCCTGTTCCACTATGCCGCCGCACCAGAAGACCTGCAGGCCATGGCGGCGAACCTGATGGACGTGGTCGCCAAGGGCGTTGTCAGCATCGAAATCGGCCAGACCTATCCGCTGAGCGAAGCCGCACAGGCCCATCGCGATCTGGAGTCCCGCAAGACCACCGGCTCGACGGTGATGTTGGTCGACTGACATGAAAATCGACGGCGTCCCCTACCGCACGATCTGGGTGAACGAGGATGGCTGGTCGGTGCAGATCATCGACCAGACCGTTCTGCCTCATGAGTTCCGCACGGTTATCCTGAGGACCCTGGACGATGCCGCCACCGCCATAAGCGATATGCTGGTGCGCGGGGCACCGTTGATTGGCGCGACGGCCGCCTATGGGGTCTGCCTGGCGCTGCGCGACGATCCGTCCGACGACGCCGTCGACCGGGCCTGCGAAGTGCTGGCGGCGACTCGGCCGACCGCGGTCAATCTGCGCTGGGCGCTGGATGAGATGCGCGCCGCGCTGCGCAACCAGCCGCTTGAGCAACGCCGCGAGATCGCCTATCGCCGGGCGGCGGAGATCTGCGACGAGGACGTGGCCATCTCGGAGTCCATCGGCGAGCACGGGCTGGCGCTGATCCGCGAGATCGCAGCCGGAAAGCCCGCCGGCGAGCCGGTCAACGTGCTGACCCATTGCAATGCCGGTTGGCTGGCGACGGTCGATTGGGGCACTGCCACCGCGCCGGTCTACAAGGCCTTCAATGCCGGCCTGCCGATCCATGTCTGGGTCGACGAGACAAGGCCGCGCAACCAGGGTGCGGCGCTGACCGCTTATGAGTTGGGCCATCACGGCGTCAGCCATGCGGTGATCGCCGACAATGTGGGCGGCCATCTGATGCAACACGGCATGGTCGATCTATGCATCGTCGGCACCGACCGGACAACGGCGACCGGTGACGTGGCCAACAAGATCGGCACCTATCTGAAGGCGTTGGCGGCGCACGACAACGACGTGCCGTTCTACGTCGCCCTGCCCTCCACCACCATCGACTGGACCCTGTCCGACGGTGTCGCCGAGATCCCCATCGAGCAGCGCAGCGGCGACGAGGTCTCCCAGATCAGCGGCCGCACCGATGCCGGCGATGTCACCACCGTGACCATCACGCCCGACGGCAGCCCGGTCGCCAACTACGCCTTCGACGTAACGCCGGCCCGGCTGGTCACCGGCCTGATCACCGAGCGTGGCGTCGCCGAGGCGTCCCGGGCCGGGCTGGCACGGCTGTTCCCGGAACTCGTTGAAGACCAAACGCCTGCACAGCCTCTGCGCGATTAACCATATTTAAAGGCACGCGAAATTACCGTCCGGCGACTCAATTTTCCTGCCCGGAGGCCAATTCGATGTTCGAACGGCTGTTCGCCCCCCTCGCCGCCCTCGCCCTGCTCGGCGCTTGCGCCACCGGGACCCCGGTCGACCGGGCCGATACGTCACGGTCTCTAGTCTATGGCTATTTGGATACCGAGGACGCGCCTTCGTCGCTCGATTGGATTTACATCATGAACTACGGCGGGTCGGAGAGCGGCTACAACCCGTATATCGACGACGGCATGTTCTACCACCTCGGAGTCACGCCGGGCCCATACCAGATCGACAGATTCGGCGGCTACTCTTTTCTCAGGCAGGCCCATTACACATTCGACTTCGGCGGCAGCGGCCGCAATGAATCGGCGATCCGGATCGACCGGCCAAGCGTCTATTTCATGGGTTCACACCGCTATGTCGATGTCGATACCGGATTCTTCGAAGCAGGGAAGTTCGAAATCGAGCCGAACCGGGACGGACCGAGCGAACGTGAGATCCTGATCTGGGTGCTGGAGCATCTGGAGTCGGAGAATTCCGATTATACCCACCAAATCGGCATGGTCCGCAGGCGCCTGGCGGAACTGAGCTGAGCCATGGGCTTGTTGTCACGAATGCCCGCCCTCGGCGGCGCCATCTCGAAGGCAGCGCTGCTCGGCATCCTCGTCACCGCCCTTGGCGCCTGCGGCCTGCCAAAGCCGGAGGCGACATCAATGGCCGATGTCGACGCTGACTCGGTGCTAATCGTCGGCGCTATCGAGATCGTCCCGCCGCTCAACGCGAACGAGCGGGACGTCGACATGCCCAACGATCTCTTCAACGCCTCAGCCTCGGTGGAGAACCGGGCGGTGCTGTGGGCCGCCGACGATCCGTGGGCCGAACGATCGGCATTCGGTTTCGCGATCAACCCGGAGCTGGAAGGACTCTATTTCTTCACGGTTCCGCGGTCCCTGCCCTATCTGGTCGACGGCCAGATCACCACCAGCATGCGCGGCTTCATCGAACGACGGATCCTGCTGCCCAGCCCGATGCACGTCGACATGCGCCGCAGGGACCGGGCGATCTATGTCGGAACGTTGCGCCTGGCCCGCGACGACTTTAACGAGGTGACCTCGGTCGAGGTGCTCGACGACTACCGAAAAGCCTCGGGCGAATTCGAGCAGCGGTTCGGCGACGGCGTCGAATTGCGTCGCGCGCTGTTGCAGATTCCGGGCCGATAGTCACTCTCCGACCGTTCTGCGGTCGACAACACCGGGATCGTCGCGCGTCTTGTGCCACCCGGTACCGCTTGACGCCGCCGCGTCGTGCCCGCACGATTCCGCGCAATAACGGCAAAGCGGGCTGCCATGAAAATCGACGGAATTCCGTATCGCGCAATGTGTGCGAGAGAGGATGGCTGGCCGGCGGCAATCTGCGACGACGACGTGCCGTTCTATGTCGCCGAGCCCTCGACCATCACCCGCGACAGCAGCCCGGCCCGGCTGGTCACCGGCCTGATCACCGAGCGCGGCGTCGCCGAGGCGTCCCGGTCCGGGCTCGCCGCCCTTTTCCCGGAACGCGCCGGCCGCTCATGAACCGCTACCGGATCACCGCCGAGGACCGGCAATGGGTGGATGAGTTCCGCCAGAACCCGTCCGGGCCGCACAGCCCCAACCTCCAGCGCGTGCTCAACGTCATGCGCGGCTCGCCGACCGCCGGCAAATACTGTCTGATCTGCACCAAGCCTTTCGCCGAATGGCAGCTCGCCCGCATGAGCGGTCGGCGCGGAACCCCGCCGACCCCGGTCGACGACACCCTGTTCACCGATCTGGCCGAGGCCGAATGGGCGGTCTTTCGCCAACGCTGGCGCGAGTTGACCGGCGAAGAATTGAACTGATGGCCGACCAGCAACTCTCCCGGCCTTTTTCCGTCACTGCGAGGAGTGCAGCGGCGTGGCAATCCAGCCCAGACTGGGCCACTCTTGATCGCTTCGCCTACGGCTCGCGATGACGGCTTGGATAGCTTACGCAAATGTGCCCGAGTGTCGGGCTACGCCCATAAACACACACTGACGAGGACCGCATGCTGCTGCAAATGTGTACCTGGCAGGAAGTCGAGACCCGGCTGGCCAAGAGCACCGGTGTCATCCTGCCGATCGGCTCGACCGAACAGCACGGGCCGAACGGTCTGATCGGCACCGATGCGCTTTGCGCCGAGGTGATCGCCAAGGGTGTCGGCGAGGCGGTGGACGCGCTGGTGGGGCCGACGATCTCCGTCGGCATGGCGCAACACCATATGGATTTCACCGGCAGCATGACCCTGCGCCCGTCGACCCTGATCGCGATCCTGCGCGACATGGTGCAGTCCCTGGCCCGGCACGGCTTCACCCGGTTCTATTTCATCAACGGCCATGGCGGCAATGTCGCCACCGTTTCTGCCGCGTTCTCGGAGATCTATGCCGAATCGAGCCTGGATGCCGAGCACGGCAACCGTACGGTGCCACGATGCAAGCTGAAGAACTGGTACGACAGCGGCCAGGCCCGGCGCCTCAGCCGGGAGCTGTTCGGCGCCTCCGAGGGCAGCCACGCCACGCCGTCGGAAGTGTCGGTTACCCAATACGCCTTCCCCGACGCCATCAAGAATGTCGCCATGGAGCCGAAGATCGCCCCCAACGGGCCGATCCTCGACGCCCGGGACTACCGCCGCCGCTTTCCGGACGGGCGCATCGGATCCGATCCGTCCCTGGCCAATCCGGAGGCGGGCGAAAGGCTGTTCAAGGGCGCCGTCGAGGATCTGGCCAAGGATTACAGCGAATTCCTGGATGCGGAGTGATGCGAAGCGACCCTGAACCATGTTGAAGCTGGTCGGCTATAGCGATCGTCTGAGCGTCGCGCCCGGCGAGGAGATCGCCTTCAAGGTCTCCACCGACGGCGTGTCGGACTACGAGGCGGCCATCGTCCGCCTGATCCACGGCGACGCCAACCCGGCCGGCCCGGGCTTCAAATCGCGGCCCGTCGGCGCCGATATCAACGGCGTCTATCCCGGCCGCCGGCAGGAGATCTTCGCCGGCTCCTATGTGATCGTGCCGGATCATCCGGCGCTCTCGGTGTTGGAGAGCTTCACCATCGCGGCGATGGTCTGGCCGACCCGGCCCGGAAAAGGCCCGCAAACCATCGTCGCCAAAGGCTGCGACAGCGGCGGGGCGGGCTTCTCAATGGGCCTCGACGGACAGGGCTGCCTGGCCCTTGCCCTGCAGGATGGGATGGGCGGCTCGGAATCCGTCGGCAGCGGCAAGCCGATGCTGAACCGTCAGTGGTATCTGGTCGCCGCCGCCTTCGATGCCGGGACCGGACAGGCCTCCCTGCTACAGCGTCCCGTGGCACGCTATGCCCTGACCGACGATCACGCCGAGGCCTTCGGACAGATTGCGATCAAACCCGGGCGCACCGACGCGCCATTGACCATTGGCGCGGAAATCCGACCTGAACTCGACGGGCGTTTCCGGACAGCGCTGGCCTATAACGGTAAGATCGACAGCCCGATGATCTTCGACCGCGCCCTGAGCATGGCGAAGATGACCGGGTTGTTCGGTCCGTCCGCCACGACCGAGGGGCTGATCGCGCGGTGGGATTTCAGCCGGGACATGCGGTCGACCCGGATCGTCGATACCGGCCCCAACACGCTGCACGGCACCTGCGTCAACCTGCCGGCGCGGGCCATGAAGGGCTGGAACTGGACCGGCGAGGAGATGAACTGGTGCCGGGCGCCGGAACAGTATGGCGCGATCCATTTCCACGACGACGATCTGTACGATTCCGGCTGGCAGAACGATTTCACCTGGACCGTGCCGGAGGGCACGCCGAGCGGGGTCTATTGCGCCCATATCCGCTCGCCGGACGGCGCCCATGAAGATTACATGCCGTTCGCAATCCGCCCGCCACGCGGCACCGCGACCGCCGACATTGCCTTCCTGATGCCCACGGCCAGCTATCTGGCCTATGCCAACGACCACAGCTCGGTGGATTCCGCGGCGGCGGAAATGGTGACCGGGCGCCTGACCCAGTTGCAGCCGGCCGACCTGTTCATCGACGAGCATCGGGAATACGGCCTGGCCTGCTATGACAGCCATTCCGACGGCAGCGGCGTCTGCTACTCCTCCCGGCATCGTCCGATCCTCAACATGCGGCCGAAATACGCCTCATGGCTGGGCGGCGCCGGTTCCGGCCTGTGGCAGTTCAACGCGGACACCCAGCTGATCGATTGGCTGGAAGAACAGGGCCAGCACTACGACGTCATAACCGATGAGGATCTGCATGCCGAGGGCGCCGACCTGCTGCGCCCCTACCGGGCGATCCTGACCGGCACCCATCCGGAATATCACTCGACGGTCATGTGGGACGCCATGCGGAGTTATCTGGATGAGGGCGGGCGGCTGATGTATCTCGGCGCCAATGGCTGGTATTGGCGCATCGCCTGGCACCAGGATTTGTCGGGGGTGATGGAAGTGCGCCGGGCCGAGGACGGCATCCGCACCTGGGAGGCCGAGCCCGGCGAATACCATCACAGCTTTACCGGTGAGTTCGGCGGTCTGTGGCGGCGTATCGGACGGCCGCCAAACGTGGTCACCGGCACCGGCTTCACCGCCCAGGGCTTCGACCTCTCCTCCTATTACGTCCGCCAGCCGGACAGCTTCGATCCCCGCGCGGCGTTCATCTTCGAGGGCGTCGGGGAGGACGAGCGGATCGGCGATTTTGGACTGGTTGGCGGCGGCGCGGCGGGCCTTGAACTGGACCGGGCCGAGAGAAAGCTGGGCACACCGCCCAACACCTTGGTGCTGGCCTCATCGGAAGGCCACACCGACCTCTACCTGCTGGTCAACGAGGAGTTCACTGTCACCACGCCGGACCTCACCGGCACGCAGAACCCCAATGTCCGCGCCGACATGACTTTCTTCGAGACCCCGTCCGGCGGCGGCGTCTTCGCCGTCAGCTCGATCGCCTGGTGCGGCAGCCTGAGCCATAACGGCTACGACAACAATGTCAGCCGGATCACCGGGAATGTGCTGAAACGGTTCCTGGATTCGGACCCGTTTGCTGTCTAGCTCAGGCGGAGAGACGTGCCTCGCATCCTGCCATCTGACCCTATCCCGGCGTCGCCCTTGGGTCAGGCCCGGGGAAGCCGCCGGAGGGTGGGGCAGAAGATGGATCGGTGATTTCCGAGGCCCAATGGAGTGGACCACCCATATATGCCCGCGCCAGGAAACGGTAGACTGGTCCGATGACGACATACAGGAAGACTTGGTTGCTTTCCGTCCTGGCGGTCCTGGCCCTGTGGCCTGCCACGGCCCAAGGCCAGTCCGGGGCGCTAATGGACGCCTACAACCGGGCCGGGGAGTTGTCCGCCCAAGGCCGCTATCAGGAGGCCCTTCCATTCGACGAGCACGCGCTGAGGCTGGGCGAGCAGGAGTTTGGGCCCGAACATCCGAACACCGCCGGCCTGCTCACCGCGCTGGCGACACTCTACCAGGCCCAAGGCCACTACGTGGAGGCTGAGCCGCTCTAACAGCGCGCTCTGGCGGGCATTGAAAAGGCTCTTGGACCCGAGCATCTGGATGTGGCCACGAGCCTCAACAACTTGGCGCAAATCTATCGTTCCCAAGGCCGCTATTCGGAGGCCGAGTCGGTCTTCCAGCGCTCTTTGGCGATCATGGAACAGGGCCCTGGGACCCGAGCACCTGGAGGTAGCCATGAGCGTCGGCAACTTGGCGGAACTCTATCGAGACCAAGGCCGATACGCGGAGGCAGAGCCGCTCTACCAGCGCTCGATAGCGATCATGGATAGGGCCCTCGGACCCGAGCATCCCCATGTAGCCACGAGTCACCACAATCTGGCGGCACTCTACCAAGCCCAAGGCCGATACGCGGAGGCCGAGCCACTCTACCAGAGCTCTCTGGCGATCTGGGAAGCAGCCCTCGGACCCGAGCACATATATGTGGCCACGAGCCTCAACAGTCTGGCGGCACTCTACCAAGCCCTGGGCCGATACGCGGAGGCCGATACGCTCTACCAGCGCTCTCTGGCGATCATGGAACAGGCCCTGGGACCCGAGCACCCACATGTGGCCTCGAGCCTTAACAATCTGGCGCTACTCTACCAAGCTCAAGGCCGATACGCGGAGGCGGGGCCGCTCTACCGACGCTCTCTGGCGATCACGGAAAAGACCCTGGGACCCGAGCATCCGGAGTTTGCCCACAGCCTCAACAATCTGGCGGCACTCTACCATGCCCAAGGCCGCCTCACGGAGGCCGAGCCGCTCCACCTGCGCTCTCTGGCGATCACGGAAAAGGCCCTGGGACCCGAGCATCCGGAGTTTGCCAAGAGTCTCAACAATCTGGCGCTACTCTACCAAGCCCAAGGCCGCCTCACGGAGGCCGAGCCGCTCCACCGGCGCTCCATGGCGATCAGGGAAAAGGCCCTGGGATCCGAGCATCCGGAGTTTGCCCAGAGCCTCAACAATCTGGCGGCACTCTACCATGCCCAAGGCCGTCTCACGGAGGCCGAGCCGCTCCACCGGCGCTCTCTGGTGATCAGGGAGAAGGCCCTGGGATCCGAGCATCCGGAGTTTGCCCAGAGCCTCAACAACCTGGCGCGACTCTATCAAGCCCAAGGTCGATACGCGGAGGCCGAGCCGCTCTTCCAGCGCTCTCTTGCGATCTGGGAAGAGGCCCTCGGACCGGAGCACCCAGAGGTGGCCACGAGCTTGGAGAACTATGCCGCACTGCTCCGGCAGACCGGGCACGCCGATGAGGCAGCGAGGATGGTGGCGCGCGCCAGAGAGATCCGAGCGAATTCCGAATGAGTGATGCCGTCTGGCTCGTGGCCAAGGGGTCGCGACTTCCGGAATTGGCCAATTGGCGACACGCGCCGCCTCAGCCAACTCGTCCGGAACACCCTCCAAAGCGGAAATGTGAGGTGCCGCTGCTCAAGCAGCGTTCTTAGGTACAGGCGTTAGTCGGCCTGGAATTGGGTGATGTCTGACGCGCCGTAAGCGGCGTCGGTGGTGCAGGTCGGGCAGGCGACCTGGAAATGGCCGCCACCGCTCATGGTGGGCGGCTTCTCGCCGCTGCTTTTGTCGTCAAAGATCGCGATGGGCGCGCTGCATTGCACGCAATTGAACCCGAAATACCAGTTTCCGGACTCCGCCGTCTTCGCGGAAACCACGATGGCCCGTTTGGCGCTCATCTGCGTGTCTGGCACGGCCGTCTCCCGGTATCTGACAACCTGGGTTTGATCGATCTTCCAACGCCCTGCCGGCACATGCCCGCACGGAACTCGAGACCATCCGCAAAAACACTCCATCGAGACCTGCCGGTTGCCGTCTCGCGGCCGCCGAAATCGCCCTATGGAGCACCCCAAAACCACACCGGTTGCGGCGGGTCATAGCGGCCAAATCTTGGGCGTGAAAACTTAAACTATGCTTAAGAACAATACCTGACGTTTTCGATACAACGCAGCCTTTGGCCAACGGCCGAATCCAGGCATCATTCCTCTATCTTAGCTAGAAATTATTAGAGGAGATTCTCTCCAGGGATGCGGCGCAAAAGCCGAATCGTCGACCCCTGGTTATCCCAACGCCCCGACCGCATCCATGAACCGTCGGACCCGGTCGCCATCGACCGGATTCCAGGTGTCGCCATCGCGCTTGAAATGGGTGCCGACCACTGCGCCGTCGGCGATGGCCAGAATTTCCGCGACGCTGTCGATGGTGACGCCGGTATTCGCCAGAACCGGCGTAGCGCCCACCGCCTGCTTTACCTGCACCAAATCCGACCGATCGACCAATTCGCCGGTCATCGGCCCGGAGACGCAGATAACGTCCGCGGTGGACGAGAACACCGCGCTCCTGGCCCGTTCCGCCACCGGCCGACCGTCCAGCGAAGTGGCGAACTCCGCATTGATGTTGAACAGCAGCTTCAGGTCCGCACGGCCAAGATTGGCCCGGAGCCGAAGTGCGGCTGCCGAATCCGGCTGCCACAGCCCCATATCGGAAGCATAGACACCGGTGAAGATCTCCCGCGCGAAGGATGCGCCGGTCGCCGCCGCCAGCGCCACGGTCGCCACCGGATCCCACAGATAATTGACCCCGAACGGCACCGTCAGCATCGGCTTGAGCGCCGTCACCACCGCGCTCATCGCCGCCAGTCCCTCGGCCGGCGCCTTCAGCACATAGGGCCGGTCGGCCTCATTGCCGAACATCACCGCATCGACCCCGCCGGATTGCAGCGCCTCCAGATCGGCCGCCACCCAATCGATCAGCTTCCGGATGCCGCCATCCGGATCGTAGCCCGGCGCGCCCGGCAAGGGCGGCAGATGCGCCATGGCGATGATGGTCTTGCCACGTTCGAACACCGGCCGCCTCCTATTTTGCCTGTCTCTGGACATCATAGCGGAAACTTCCCGCCAGGCCGCCTGTGACAGTCCTGCGACAGTCAATATGGATAGTTTAAAAACAAACATCAACAACAACCTGAGGGCGCATCTAGGTCCCGATGATTGGAGCGAAATTGCGCCTGCGCAGGCCGAATGGAGGGGAAACCATGGGATTGATACCGGACGAATACATGCGCCCTGAGATGATGGCAATCGGCGACTCGCTCTATCAAGGTGTGCGATCGCTGACCATCAAGAGCGGCATGATGAAGTTCAGCGCACCCGCCATGGTGTCCGAAGCGCTGGGCATCCGCCACCGCTTCTCCTGCCCGGACCCGCTGCAGCCGATCATCATCGACATGGAGCAATGGTTGCGATGGTTTCCCGACATGGGTGCTATCAGGGACGACATCGCGGAGAATACGCGCTATTGGCTGAAGACACCGAAATCGCCCTCCGGCCGGCTGTTCTTCGAGAATGTGGCCGTCGCCTCGGCCACCGTCGCCGATCTGTATACCGACACATGGCGGCGCGCGAACACCTACGTGAAGGCTCAGCCGAGCAACCTTCCGGGCCGGTTCCGCAAGTTCGACTTCAACAACATAGACCTCAGCCGCCTGATGCAGATGATGAACACCCGCTTCACGCTGAATCCGAGCGGAGATTTGAGATTCGCGGATCTGTCTCAAGTCGGCATTGTTGAACATCGCCTGCCCAAGCGTCTGCTCGTCAACATCGGCGCCAATAACGGTCTATGGGATATCGCCCTTGAGGGAAATCCCGCCGGTAAGCTGGACATGGCGGACGAGATGAAAATCCTGGCGCATTGCCTCAGCAAACTACCCAAGGACGTAAAATCGATCTTCTTCAATATGCTGCCGCCGCCCAGCACGGTCCCAAACCTGATGCCACTCCCCGACTATGTCGAGCGGCGTAAGAAGCCGGGAGAGGGCAATTATTACGATCTATACGAAAACCGCTTCGGGTTCGGCTATGGCACGATCACAGGCAAGCAGATGGCGGACCTCGACGCAATGGTCGCCAAGGCTAACGCCGAAACCCAGAGCATTCTGCGTGCCGCGTTCGGTTCCGATCGCAGGCTGCACTTCGTCGATCTGTCCAAGTTGATGAGGAGCTACGACTCCAAGCATCAGAAGCGCACGACCAAGAACGTGGTCAAGCTGAAGAACAAGAAGACACTGACCAACGTGACCACCGAGGCGAACCCTATACCGTTCCCGGCCTTTGCCCGTGGCGGATTTCAGGGATTGGACGGGATGCACCCGACCGTCGTCGGCTACGCCCTGATGGCCCGGGAGGTCCTGCGATCGATCGCCGATGCCTCCGGCAGCGCCAGGCCGAAGACCGTCAACTTGGACCAGGCTTTCAGGCGTGACGGCCTGCTCACCGACATGCCGAGATTCTGGAGTCTCGGATTGTGGATCTGGCGCGACATACGTCGCGGTATGGATCGCGACGAAACCGATCCCGACACGGATAGGACCAATGCCGAGCTTGCCGAAGTGCTCGGCTGCGCGGCGAGTTCCGCCCGCGTCGGTTGATCCGGGGAGCGCACGCCCGGCGAGTTTTTCTTATGCGGTCCCTTGGATCGCCCGGGCGGCCGCCGTGGCGTCGGCGATGGTCCGAAATCTGTCTGTATTGACCATCAGGTCGCGGGCCAGGGTCAGGCAGCGGGTCTCGCAGGCAGCACGGCGGTCAGGGTCTTCGATCCACTCCAGGTCGATGTTGTGGGCGAGGCCCAGGATGCGGCGGATCATCTTCGCCGCGCCGAAGCCGATGGAGTCAGCGAACAGCCGGCGCATATAGGCCTGTCGCTCGGCGTCCAGCGCCTCGGCTCCTGCCGGATCGGCGAACAGATCACTTGGATAGGCGTCGCCGTTCGCGTGCTCGGCCCACAGCGCCAGGAATTTGCGCTCGAACAGGGTCCAGACCTGCTCCGTCGTCTCGAGCACCCAGTCCTGATATTCCTCCCGGGGATCGTCCGGGGTGGCGTGGCCGTCCTGGCTGAAATAGTTCAGCAGCAGATTGCCGATCACCGCCCCGATGTCGAAGCCCATCGGTCCGAAGAAGGCGAATTCCGGGTCGATGATCCGGCTGTCCTCCTCGGTCACCATCACCGAGCCGGTATGCAGATCGCCATGCAGCAGCGCCTCGGCGCTGGACATGAATTTCAGCTTCAGCCGCGACACCGCGACCTTCAACTCGGCGTCCTGGCGGAACGAGCCGGCGATGCCGTCGAGCTGCGGGCTGGTCCAGTGATTGCGCTCATGCTCCCGATACGGGTCGGTGAAGATCAGATCCTCGGTGATGTTGCAGAGCTCCGTATTGTCGCAGAAAACTTTCAACTTCTGCTTCTTCTCCCTCGCCGTCAGGGCGAGGTCGGAGGTGAAGAACAGCGAGCGGGCGAGATAGGTGGAGATGTGCTCGGCGAAATGCGGGTAGCGCACCGCCCGGATCATGCCCTGGCGCATGATGATATGCGGCGACAGCCGCTCCATCACGATGGCGAACAGCAACGGGTCGTAATTGTATATCTCGGGAATTAGCCGGCCCACATGGGCGCCGTGCTCGACGAGACAAGTATGCTCGAAGAATGCTCGTTCCAGCGGCATCGGCCAGCCTTCGCCGACCAGCCTGACATAGGGCAGAGACTGCTTTGTGCAGACGCTGCCTTGTGGTCCGTCCACGATGAAGACCAGATTCAGATTACCGTCGCCGACCTCGGTCACCGACCAGTCGGCCACGCCGCCGCCCAGCCGGGCGGCAATGTCCGGCAGCCGGGCCAGATAGTCGGCCACGCTGTTCTCGCTGAGGGGCCGGTAGCCCTCCGGTGTCGCCAATGCCAAAGATTGCCCCCGATCGCTCTGTTTGAACCCAGGCCCGGCGATCGGCGGCGCTCAATCCGCCGCCCTGGCCCAGCACTTGCTTCAGCCTAGCGCGGACCTCTAGCCCTCGCCAAGGACAGCGGATCAGGCTTGGACCGCCACGATCATCACCTCGAAACGAAGCTCCGGGCTAGCCAACTTGGCCTCGACGCAGGCCCGGGCAGGCGGGTTCGCCGAGTCGATCCAGGCATCCCAGATCGCGTTCATCTCGGCGAAATCGGCCATGTCGGTGAGCCAGAGACTGGCCGAGAGCATATGCGACTTGTCGCTGCCGCTCATCGCCAGCAGCTCATCGACCTTGGCCAGGGCCGAGCGCGTCTGCTCGGCCGTCGAGGCCCCCGGCGTGCCGACCTGGCCGGCCAGAAAGACCATGCCGTTATGCACCACGGCCTGGCTCATCCGACTGCCAGGCTTGTGTCGTTGGATTGTCATTGCGGATTCCTCCTGGGGATTTTGGTTTGCTGGAAATGCGCAAAGAGCAAGGGGCACGGGATCTAGACCCCCGGATTGCCGCGCGCTTGACTCGAATCGGCGGTACGTTAACCTAACGAAAAATCATACCAAAGTCGGCTGTGTCCCGCGCTCGGACCGGCTCAGCAAAGGGGGGAGGCGATGTTCGGACCGTTCCGGTTTAATCGATTTAATCTGTCCCCCGCTTCTATATGAGCGTCGAAGGCCTCAGGGACGGGCTTTCACCGCCCGCATCCGGTGGCAGGAGCGCAGCGGCGGTACAGCAGGATTTCCCCGATTGGTTCAAGAACCGGCGGCGCGGGCGCAATCTGATCGTCTCGCCGATCGTGCCGGCGTTGATGGTCGGCCTGCCGGTGCTGGTGATCATCGCGATCGTCATCTACCCGACGATCTGGATGTTCTACCACGCGTTCCACGACACGAACATGATGAGCCTGTTCAACGAGGACTGGCAGTATGTCGGTTGGGAGAATTTCGGCCGCGTGCTGGAGTCGAGCCGATTCCAGAACAGCGTCATAAATATCGGACAATACCTGTTCTTCGGCGCCTGCATGCAGATCCTGCTGGGCACCGCCCTGGCGCTGATCCTCTACGAACTGGTCAAGTCGAATACCCTCAGGATCGTGCTGCTGATCGTCATGGTCCTGCCGATGATGCTGCCGCCATCGATCGTCGGCGTGCTGTGGAAGTTCCTGCTGCAGGCGGATAACGGCGCTTTCAACCATCTACTGATCAAGATCGGCCTGCTGGCCCCGACCGACCGCGTCGAGTGGTTGGATGCCGATCTGGCGTTGTGGTCGCTGATCATCGCCGATGTCTGGCAGTGGACCGCCCTGCCCCTGCTGATTGTCTATAGCGGCCGGGTATCGCTGCCGCCGGCGATCTATGAGGCGGCCCAGGTCGATGGCGCGTCGCGCTGGATGGTGCTGCGCCGGATCACCTTGCCGATGTTGAAGGAGATCATCGCCATCGCCTTCATCATCCGCTTCATGGACGCCTATAAATTCGTCGACAAGGTCTATGTGATGACCGCCGGCGGGCCAGCCGAAAGATCGGAGCTGCCGGTCTTCATCGCCTTCCAGAAAGGCATCCGTGAGTTCCAGGTCGGCGAGGCCGCCGCCTATGCGATCATCATCTTTGCCGTGGCGGCAGTCCTGATCACCCTGTTCCTGCAGTACCTGAAGCGGGTGCTGAAGGCGCAGGGGATTGCGTAAGGGGGCTGAGAGACATGTCCCCCGCCAACGCCAACCTCGTCAAGACGCTATTCTGGGCGTTCCTCGCCATCTGGATCCTTTTCACCGGCTTCCCGCTGTTCTTCATGCTCGTCACCTCGCTGAAGCCGGTGGAGGAGATCAACCGCATGATCCCGACATTCTGGCCGGAGACCATGCGGCCGCAGAACTACGGCGGCATCTTCGCCGATCCGGGCAGCCTGAAATCCCTGGTCGACAGCGTGATTGTGGCATCCGCCAACACGGTGTTGTCGCTGTTCCTGGGCACGCTCGCCGGTTACGCCCTGGCGCGCTGGGTGCGCGGTGCGGTCGGCGAGAATTTGGCGTTCTTCATCCTGTCGAACCGGATGTTCCCGCCGGTGGCGATCCTGATCCCGATGTTCTTCCTGTTCGACGCCACCCCCTGGGGCACCGACAGCTATCTGTCGCTGATCATCCTGTATCTGGTGTTCAACATGCCGCTGGCCACCTGGCTGATGATGGTGTTCTTCCGCGACGCACCGCGGGAACTGGAGGAGGCCGCCTATCTGGACGGCTATACGCCGCTTAGGGCGTTCTTCAAGGTGACCCTGCCCCTGGTGTTCCCGGGCATGATCTCGGTCGCCATGCTGTGCTGGATCTTCGCCTGGAACGAATATCTGTTCGCCAACCTGCTGACCGGCACCACGGTGAAAACTTTCCCGGTGCACATCCCGAGCTTCACGCTCGGCAGCCAGACCCTGTGGAACCTGGTGATGGCGTTCAGCCTGGTCGCCATGCTGCCGCCGGTGATCCTGTTCATCACCCTGCGCCGCTACATGGTGCGCGGGTTGTCGCTCGGCGTCGTGAAGGGGTAGCGGCGCGATGGCTCGGCTGGAACTGAAAGCGATCTGCAAGGGCTTCGATGCGCCGGTGATCGACCGCCTCGACCTCACCGTAGAGGAAGGCGAGTTCTTCGTCGTCGTCGGCCCGTCCGGCATCGGCAAAACCACCCTGCTGCGCTGCATCGCCGGGCTGGAGGTGCTGGATGCCGGGCAGGTGCTGATCGGCGGCCAGGACGTGACAACGGTGCCGCCCTATAAGCGCCGGGTCGCCATGACCTTCGAGAGCTACGCCCTCTATCCGCACCTCACCGTCTTCGAGAACATCGCCAGTCCGCTGCGCGCCCGCAAGACCGACCGGGCCACCATCGATTCCAAGGTCACTGAGATCGCCAAGCTGCTGCGCATTGCGCCGCTGCTGGACCGCAAGCCGCACGAAATTTCCGGCGGGCAAAAACAGCGCACGGCGCTGGGCCGGACCCTGGTGGCGGAGCCGGACATCTTCCTGCTGGACGAGCCGATCAGCCACCTGGACGCCAAGATCCGCCACGAGCTGCGGCGCCAGTTCCATACCCTGGAAGAGCTGCGTCGGGTGGCAACGGTCTACGTCACCCATGATTACGCCGAGGCGCTGTCCCTTGGCGACCGGATCGGCATCATGGGCCATGGCGGGCTGCAGCAGATCGGCACCGCTCGCGAGGTGTTCGAGCGGCCGCTGAACCTGTTCGTCGCCCGCCATATGGGGCAGCCTTCGATCAATGAGCTGGACTGCCGGCTGGTCACCGATGGCAACGGGCTGAAGGCGGTCGTCCGGGATCGCGACTTTGCCTTCCCGATCGACGGCGCCCATCATGCGGCCCTCAATGGCGGCCGGCACCAATCCGTCACGGTCGGCGTGCGGCCCCAGCATCTCGAAGTGGTCCCCGATGGCGGCGGCGGTGGTGCCGGCCACATCGTGGAGGCACGGGTCGAATTGTTCGAGGCGCTGGGCGCCACGGGTGTTCTGATCGCCGAGACCGGCGGCGTATCGGTGACCGCGCTGACCTCGCCGGACGCCCATTTCGATCCCGGCCAGCCGGTGCGCCTGTCGATGGCGACCGATCGTTTCCTCTATTTCAGCCCCGATGAGGGGCTCAACATGCACGGCTGACGGAATGGCCAGGGTCACGCTCGAGACGATCAACAAGATCTACCCGTCGCGGCACGGTCCTGTGCATGCGGTGCAGGATCTGAACCTGGAGATCGCCGACGGCGAGTTCGTCGCCCTGCTCGGCCCGTCGGGCTGCGGCAAGACCTCGACCCTGCGCATGATCGTCGGGCTGGAAGCCATCACCTCCGGCTCGATCCGGCTGGACGACCGGGAGGTCAACGCCCTGACGCCGGAACAGCGCAATGTGGCCATGGCGTTCGAGACCTATGCCCTCTATCCCAACTTCACCATCGCGGAAAATCTCGGATTCCCGCTGGAGGTGCGCGGCGTCGACCGCGAGACTCGCAACCAGGAGGTGGGGCGGATCGCCGGGCTGTTGCAGATCGAAGAGATTCTTGAGCAGAAGCCAAATCAACTATCGGGCGGACAGCAGCAGCGGGTATCCCTGGGTCGCGCGCTGATCCGCGACCCGGCCGTATTCATCCTGGACGAGGTGATGAGCCATCTCGATGCACATTTGAAGTTTCAAATGATGTTCGAGCTGAAGCGCATCCATCAATCCATGGGCAAGACCATGGTCTATGTCACCCATGACCAAGTCGAGGCGCTGGCCCTGGCCGACCAGGTCGCGGTGATGTCGGATGCGAAGCTGCAGCAATTCGGCACCCGCAACGAGCTCTATCACGCCCCGGCCAACCGCTTCGTTGCCGATTTCATCGGCGAGCCGCCGACCAATTTCTTCGACGCGGAGACCGTCGAGGAGAACGGCGAATTGCGGCTGTCCGTGCCGGGATCCGGCCTCGCCTTCACCACCGGGCCGGAGCGTCAGGCGGCCATGCGCAAGAGCGGCGCCCGCCAGGTCGTGGTCGGCATTCGGCCGCAGAACCTGTTCACGTCGCCGGTTCCGGAGTCCCATTCGGTGACCGCGACGGTGGCGATCAACGAATATCTCGGCGAGCAGTCGATTCTGACATTCCAGGATAACGGCACCAGCTTCCGCGCCTTGGCGTCACCGGACGCGGCGGTTTCCGGCGGCGGGCAGATGCAGGTGAATTATCGGCCGGCCGACGTCATGGTGTTCGACGCGGAGACGGAGGAGCTAGTGGTCTAAATCCAACATAAGGTACCCATAGGATCGCCTTTCCCGTTTCGTCGGCAGGAAGACGTGTGCTGGCGATGCAGCGCATCGTCAAGCGCGTCTGACGCCCCGAGGGGACGGGAAAGGCGACCCATAGGGCGGTCTTCCGAGATCCCCGGCTGCGTTGCGCGGCGCTTGTGATGCGCTGCATCACGTCGCACCACGCGCCTAACCGGGGAACTCGGAAGACCGTCCTATGGGTACCTTATGTTGGATTCAGACCACCAGTCGCCTGAACGGCGGCCCGATGGAGGAGACGATCCGAAGCGGGCCGAATTCACGGCCCCACGAAAAGGGAGGACTAGATCATGGGAATTCTCAACGGCATGACGCGCCGCAAATTCATGAAGGCGGCGGCGGCCGGTGCCGGTGCGGCGGCCGGTAGCGGGCTGTTCCTTCCGGAACGGGCACAGGCCTCGCTGGTGCCTCCCGGCGGCAAGTTCAACAATATCGAGCTGAGCTATTTCCAGGATTCAAACTGGCTGCACGCGCCGCTGTGGCTGTCCGATCATTTCCAGCGCGAGGCCGGCGTCAGCATCGGCAGCCGCGAGCTCTACGATGGCGGCGACACGGTGGCCAAGGTGCTGCCGCAACTCCTGTCCCGCAATCCGCGCTTCGACTGGGTGCAGTTCCCCAGCCTGTTCTTCGGCGCCTTCGCGGAAACCGGCCAGCTGGAGCCGCTGGATGACTATTTCGCCGAATATGCCGATGCGGACGCCTATCACGACTGGGTCATGCCGGCCTATGGCGAGTTCTATACCAAGTGGAACGGCAACCGGTACGGCGTGATGCTGGATGGCGACATCCACATCCTCCATTACCGCAAGAATCACTTCAACGACCCGGAGCTGCAGCGCAAATTCTCCGGCCGCTTCCAGCGCGAGCTGGTGGTGCCGAAGACCTGGCACGATTTCCTCGACTGCACCCAGTTCTTCACCGAGGAGCTGTCCTCCCAGGGCATCTACGGCACCTCCATGGTGGTCAACCCGCCGAATTTCGGCTGGGGGTTCTGGATGGATATCGCCGCCGGCAACGGGGTGAATTATTTCGATGCGAACATGACCCCGGGCATCAACACGGCCGCCGCCGTGGAGGCGCTGGACATGTACAAGGAGATCATCAAGTTCGGCCCGCCCGGGCGCGAATCCATGGATCTTTCCCAGACCATCCAGCGCTGGCAGCAGGGCGCCGACGTTATGTCGGTGTGGTGGATCGATCTGGCCGAGTTCACTGTCCAGCAGCAGGGCATGGAGCTCGCCGAACTGCAGGGCGCCGACATCGTCCCCGGCTGGGAGCAGCCCGATGGCAGCATCAACCACAAGGCCATTTCGCTGTGGTGCCGCACCGGGGCGATCCCGAAGAACGCGCCTGAGGAGTTCAAGAAGGCGGCCTTCCACTTCCTCTACCGGATGTCCCATCCGGACATCTCCAACGAGATCGTCGCCGACGAGTATTGCGGCTCCGATCCGTTCGGCAAATCGCACTACACCGACGACGCGGCCCGGCTGTACCTGCAGCCGAACCCGCAACGCGGCACCGATAACGAGCTGTGGGGGACCAATGCGGGCATCTTCTCGACCTTCGACAGGGCGCGCAACCATCTTGACGGCGGCCTGAAGAATGTCGAGGTCGGCTATCCGCAGTTCTACTGGGAAGGCACGCCGGATCTGGCCGATGCCCTGGGCCGCAACATCTCCAAGGCGGTGGTCGGCGATCTGACCTCGCAGCAGGCCCTCGACGAGGCGGCGGAGGAATGGACCCAGATCGTCCAGCGGCTCGGCATCGACAAGCAGAAGGCGCAATACGCCAACTTCCTGAGCGGCGCCCGGGCGTTGGGGTATCAGATCTGAGCAATCGGACCGGAGCCTTGCGGCTGTCACCCTCACCCACAAAGGCCCTCTCCTTGGGGAGAGGGTTGGGTGAGGGGGTTGCGCCGAGGTTGCCAAAGACTGCGATCTCGTCCGGTTGTCGCGGTATCTGGAGGTATCCGATATCCGCAAGGGCGGATCGATCAGACCGCCACCGGACGATGGGTACGGACCACCCCCTCACCCAACCCTCTCCCCAAGGAGAGGGCTAGAATCGGACTGGGCGACAAGGGCTCCACCGGAGCCACATACGACAATGACTTAAGACAGGTGCGGCCATGAAAAAGATCCTCAACGACCCTTACAGCTATGTGGATGAGATGCTGGCGGGCATGTGCGCCGCCCATCCGGAATTCTATGCCCAGGCCGGCGAAGGCGGCCGGGTGATCACCCGCGCCGGCGGGGCGGTGGCGGGCAAGGTCGGCATAGTCACCGGCGGCGGCTCCGGGCATTTGCCGGTTTTCACCGGCTATGTGGGCACCGGGCTGCTGGATGCCTGCGCCATCGGCGACGTGTTCGCGTCGCCCTCGGTGGAGCAGATGGCCGACGCCATGCGGGCCGCCAATGGCGGCGCCGGGATCCTGCGGCTGTATGGCAATTACGGCGGCGACGTCATGAATTTCGACATGGCCGGCGAGATGCTGGAGATGGAGGACATACCCTCCACCACCGTGCTGCTGGCTGACGATGTCGCCTCGGCCAAGCCCGAAGAGGCCGAAAAACGGCGCGGCGTCGCCGGCATGGTCTACGCCTTCAAGATCGCCGGCGCGGCGGCCGAGCGGAAGGACGATCTGGCGGAGGTCACCCGCATCGCCCAGAAGACCGCCGATCACTGCCGCTCGATCGGCGCGGCGCTGTCCTCCTGCACCGTGCCCCAGGCCGGCAAGCCGACCTTCGAGATCGCCGAGGACGAGATGGAAATGGGCATGGGCATCCATGGCGAGCCCGGCGTCTGGCGCGGCAAGCTGCGCTCCGCCGACGCCATCGCAGCGGAGATGGTCGATACCCTGCTGGCCGACATGCCGCTGGCCTCCGGCGACCGGGTCTCGCCGCTGATCAACAGCCTGGGCGCCACCCCGCCGGAGGAGCTGTATATCCTCTACCGCTACGTCAAGCAGCGTTTCGATGATTTGGGGCTGACGGTGGTTATGCCGCTGGTCGGGCGTTATGCCACGTCGATGGAAATGGCCGGCGTATCCTTCACCTTCTGCAAGCTGGATGACGAGTTGGAAGCCCTGCTGACGGCGCCGGCGCGCTGCGCCTTCTGGACCGTGTGATCCGGAGCGATGCCATGGCGTTGACCACCCGGGACCTGAAGGCCGGCCTGACCCGCATCGCCGCCGCCATGGAGGATGCCGCCGACGAGTTGAATACCGCCGACGGCAAGCTGGGCGACGGCGATCTGGGCGTCACTATGGTGCGGGGCTGCCGGCTGGTGATCGAGGCGCTGCCCGAGCTGCCGGAGGATGTCGGCTTGGCGCTGATGAAATGCGCCCAGGCCTTCACCAAGACCTCCGGCTCCAGCTACGGCACGCTGCTGGCCACCGGGCTGATGAGCGCCGCCAAAGCGACCAAGGGGCGGACCGAAGTGCCGTGGAGCGAGGTCGGCGGCCTGCTCGGCGGCGCGCTCGAGGCCATGCGGCTGCGCGGCAAGGCGTCCCTGGGCGACAAGACCGTGCTGGACGCCATTGCAGCAGCGCAGGCGGAAATCGGCGCGCTGGACGATCCTGCGACCATTGCGGCAGCCGCCGACACCGGCGCCGCCGCGGCACTTGACCGATATCGGGACCGGGCCAACAAAGTCGGCCGCGCCAGGATCTTCGGCGACAAGAGCATCGGCCTCGACGACCCCGGCATGCTGGCGTTCAAACGCGTGGTCGAGGCCTTGCGCGGCTGATTTGCAGGCTGGGTTCCCCGAAAATTAGCCCTGCAGTGCAATAGTCACCCAATTGGTTTACAATTGCCGGGTTGCGTATTGCACAAGCTGATATGGCGGAGGGGAAACATGGGTGAACTGACAACAGGTGTCAGCTGGTTGGCGGTCGTCGTTGGCGCCGTCGTCTCGTTTCTGGTGGGCTGGCTGTGGTACTCGCCGAAACTGTTCGGGCCGAAATGGGCCGAGGGCGTCGGCGTGAAGATGGGGACGGCCAGCGAAATGCCGGTGGCGGCCATGGTCGCCCAGATCGTCGGCCTGCTGCTAATGAGCTGGTTCGTCGGCGTGACAGCCGTTTCGAATGCGCTGATGACCGTCATCCTCGGCACCGTGGCCTTCACGGTCCTGGCCTATTCGGGCGGCCTGTTCACCAAGAAATCGACCTATGCCCGCAACACGGAAGCCGGGTATTGGCTCGTCAGCCTCGTGATCATGATCGTCTGCCAGGGAATTTTCCGCGAAATGTGACGGCTCCGGCATGCGCGCTATCAGGCGTTTGTTGGAGGGCCCGAGCGGCTTGCAAGCAGCGGAGGATACTCCTGTGGGCATTGTCGGTCTCTCGGTAAGGTCTAATACCAAGGGCCAATGGGCTCCATGAAACCGGTCAATATCTATGTCCCTTGGTATAAGGCTGCTCAATGCACGCGTCGAACTTGGCGCTCAACGCTTCGGCATCGATCGCCGCGCCGATGGCGACAATCCGCGAGCGTTGTGTACGCTCGCCCCACTCGTCCAATTCGGAGACCTCGCTTCGACGCCCCACCGCCTGCAAGGTATGGCGCTTATCAGGACAATCCGCGGTGAATATGATGCCCTTGCAACGATAGATTGACGCGGGCAGTTCCCGCCGCACCATCTGCCGCAACAGTTCGAGCGAAAATGGCAGATCGGACTCGTAACTCCAGTTCTGGCGCGACTGAATCCCTGTCCGATCGGTGTGCCGAGAGCCCGCAAGGTGCTAGATCCATTGGGTGCGAAGATATAATTTTCGAGCGCAGGGGCTCGAATCTGGGTCGACCAAAGGCCACGGCCTGGCTGCGCTCGGCAGCCAGGCCGGCGCCAGTTCTAGCTACCGAACGTGATCTCGACGCCGCCCGGCCCGATCGGCATGGAGGCCCTGAGGCCTTTCCCGCCTTGATCGGTGGCGTTCATCACGACACAGACTCCATTGCTGATCGACATGCCGCCCAGCGTCGCCGTGGCGACGGCGAGGCCGCCTCCGATGCCCAGATAGACACCTTGGAAATCCTCGAGCTTTTCGAGATTGTAGACGGTACCCGAGAGTTCGATCTCGGCGGCACCGACTTCCATGAGCTTGGCGCCCTCCAGCGAGAACTTGTGGCTCTCACCGGATGTCAGCGTCAGGGTTCCCTCGCCCCACCTGGCACCGACGATGAGGCCAACGCTATTCACCGTCGCCGTGAACGTTCCCGACTTGACCAGTTCGCGGTCAGGGCAGTCCACTTTCTCCTCAGCAAACCCGGCGCCGCTATAGGCCAGGGCCATCGCCACGGCAGGGGCCAGAATCCAATTCCTCATTTTACGTCTCCCTTGTGTTTCGCTACGGCATCCACGTTTGCTGTCATTGCAACGTGTGCCGATGATGATGTCGTCCTTTCAAGATGCGCCGGCGCAGGCATCCTGTCGTTCCATGGTGCAGGCGTCGAAATCCGCGGCCAACGCGTCGGCGTCGATTGCGTTGCCGATGGCGACAATCTTCGTGCGGGGCGTCCGGTGCCCCCAATCGTCCAGTTCACGAATCTCGGTACGGCGTCCTACGGCTTGGAGGATCAGGCGCTTGCTCGGGTTGTCCGCACTGAAGACGATGCCCTTGCAGCGATAGACCGAATCGGGGAGGTCCCGTCGCACCATCTGCTGCAGCATCTCACGCGAAAACGGCCGATCGGACTCGTAACTCCAGGTCTGGAAAACCGCACCTACATCGCCGTGTCCATGGTGGTGCTCATGCCCGTCACCGTCGGCGGCTGTGCGCTGCGATTCCACGTGCGCCGGATCGAAACGGCCGACGGCGAGCAGGATTTCCAGGGGGACATCGCATCGTGTGGCCTCGATGATCCGTATCCGTTGCAGATGGTGGCCAATCCATTCCCTGATCACCTCGACGTGCTCGGGACCGACGAGATCGACCTTGTTGAGCACGACCATGTCGGCAAAGCCGATCTGACGAATCTTGAGCGCATTCAGCGCCGCATCGTCGCCATGTCTGAAAACCGCCTCGGCGTCGACGATGCATGTAATGCTGTCGAGCCGCAGCAGCTTCTCGTAACGGCGGTCCAGGAAGGTCATCACGATACCCTCGGGATCGGAGACCCCGCTCGCCTCGAGGATGACGTAGTCGATCGCATCGCGGCGGGCGAGAAGCTGCTCCAGCGACTTCACCAGATCATCGCGGATTTCGCAGCAGACGCAGCCATTGGTGAGGTTGATCGTGTTCTCCTCCACGCCGTCCACCAGCTCCGCATCGATGTTGATCGCGCCAAAATCGTTGACCAGCACGCCCACCCGAAGGCCGTGATCGCCCGATAGGATCCGGTTGAGCAGCGTCGTCTTTCCGGCCCCGAGGAAGCCGGTCAGCAGCGTAACCGGAATGGGGTCCCGGCCTTCGATGAAGATCGGTTCGGTGCGCGGAGCAGGCGCCAGTATCGGTCCGCTGTCAGGTGTCATGTCATGTCCCCTCGACGCGCGCGGAATCGCTGCCCATGGACGGCGATCCGCGCGCATTGCTTCGCTATTCGTCGATCTTGATTCCGCGCGCCGCCAGCATCTCGCGCGGATTGAGCGTGATCCCCGGCCAAGTCTGCACCGGCTCGCGGTAGGCGCCCGTCGGGTAGTACAGCCTCGGATCGATTTCCAGATCCCGCACGAACTGCTCCTGCTGCACCTCGCGCGGCATCGTGGGCGTCGGGAAGTCGATCGTCTCGGGCAGCGGCTCGCCCGGCGGGACGAACCAGCGCGGATCCATCGATGCCGGGGCTGCTCCGTCGGAGATCACCCCGTCCCGCGCCCAGATGGCGTCCTTCGTCACGTTGATGACTTTCAGATCCAAGCCGAACATGAACAGGCCGTCCCAGTGCGATCGAACCTCGGCTATCGACTCGGCGGCGAGTTGATCGCCCGACCATTCGAAATGACAGATCGCCGCCATGCGCGGCTGGGCCTGCTTGAACATATAGCCGGCCGCGTAATACATCGTGTGATAGATATCAATGGTGTATTCCCACAGTTCGGCGGGCGAGCCGACCTTGAGGGCCGAGAGCGCCGGGGTGTCGATGGTCCCTTCCGTGACGAACACATCCGCCCCTTGGCCGTATTCGACTGAGAGTTCGTCGGGGCGACCGTCTCCGGTCCAGACAAAGGACAGGCCGGCATCCTCCCAGTCGAGGCGAAAGGCGGAGGCGCCGTCCTTCACGTGGCTGCGCGGCCAATGGCGAACCTTCACGCCGTCCTGGTCGTAGCAGATGCCGTTGCGTTCCTTCCAGTCGAACTCGGTGACTTCGATCTCCATGCCATCGCCGATCGGGCAGGAGCTGAAGTTCTCCTCGTGCCAGCGGTTCATAGCCCGCATGTTTCGGACCATGCTCTTGATACCCAATTCCGGCGTTCTGCCCGATGGACCGTACACACGAAGTGGCTTGAAGCCGCCCGAGAAGGTCCGGAAGGGATACATGTAGGGAAGGTCCGCGAAGTGATCGGCGTGGAGATGGCTGATGAATATGTCGTTGATCAGCGCCGCGGGCACCTGCATCGCGATCGCGTGGCCCACGCTGCCATTGCCAAGATCGAAGAAGAAACGCCTCGGCTGCGCCGTGTCGTTGCCGAGTTCGACGAGCATGGACGTGCCCTTCTGCAGGCGGTTGGGCGGCCATGGCGAACTCCCGAGAAACGTGATCCTCATCTCGTTCTTCGGCAGGATCTCCGTGCCGGGCAGGTACATATTCCGGTTCTTGAGCGCCGGCCAGGGTTTGTACCACTCCGGCAAACTGATGCCGCCACCCGGACGGTCTCCGTAGGGGTTCCTCGGCTCGCCTTCGTGTTCCGCGGCAGTCGCTGTCGATGCCCCTGATAGGGACGCCGCCGCCAGGCCGCCGGCGACAACGCCGCTGCCTTTCAGGAAATCGCGCCGGCTGCCGCCGGATGGGGATTCCGTCCGATCGTCGCTGCCGTTCGAACCGTCTCTGCTTGTCATCTGATACTCTCCCATTCGTATTACCCGCCGTCCGGGCAGTCATTGCGGCCGGACGCATCCACTCTTCATGCCGATCGCCCGCTTTTCAGATAGTCGAGGGCCTCCTCGCACAGATCCCCGGCAATCCGGTCGAATTCCCGCGCGCGGGCCAGATTGACGTCATCGCCGATCCTCCAGCGCTCGGCAGCGCGACGTGCCTCGTCATAGTCCTCGCAGATCGAGCGGAACGTCGGATCCCGCAAGGCGAGCGCCCGGACCCGAAGGCCATGGGCAGGTTCGTGGCGTGCAAGCTCAGCGCAGAGCGTCGTTATGTCCTGTCCCACGAACTGGCCCCGTCGCTCCATCGGTGGGCTGCCGAGTGCAAGTGCAGCGGTCGATCGATTGTTCGGTCGAGTCCACTCAGGGGTAGCCGATATCCGTGGTTCTGCCGGAGACGGCAACGGGTTCGAACATGTTCGAACCTTCGAGCGATCAGGGGCGAGAGGGCGGTCCACGCTGTCGAGAAAGCCGCCTCGATGGGATGAGATGTGTTAGGAAAGTCCAGTGACCGAGCGGATTTCGACGAAATCGAAGACAAGATGGCCGATTTAACCTCAGATCCGCCGGCCCCAGAGGATCGTTCGATCCGTGCTCAACTCGAGCGGATCCTGGGGAGCGCCGAGTTCAGAGCAAGCGATCGCGGCAGAGATTTCTTGCGCTACGTCATCGAAGAAGCGCTGGCAGGGCGTGCCAGGCGCCTGAAGGGATTCGCCATTGCCGTGTCCGTGTTCGGGCGCGACGAGAGCTTTGATCCTGCCGCGGATCCGGTGGTGCGGCTGGAGGCACGCAGACTGCGTCGCGAATTGGAGCATTACTATTTCACTGCCGGCCGCAACGATCCGGTCCGCATTTCCATTCCGAAGGGCGCCTACGTTCCGACCTTCGAATTCGTGACAGACCAGCCGGAGGACGCCGACCTTCGCGAAGTCCGGCCGCCAGGCGGGCGCATGCATGCAACCGGGCGCCGGTTTTCGATTGCTCTCGCCGGGGCATTGGGCGCGATCGCCGTCGCCGCGGGGATTTGGTTTTCACTCGAAGGCGGTTCGGGACCGGAGTCGGTGCCCGGGACCTCCGCCAGGGCCGTGCCGCCGTCCGGGACTCCAATCGTCGCCGTTCTACCGCTGAGGAGGATTGACGCCTCGGACCTAATATCCGAATCGGCGGCGGGCTTCACCGAAGACATCGTAACAGACTTGGCGCGCGTAACCGGTCTGCGGGTCATCGCCTACAGTTCATCATCGCGTTACGGGGGTCGCGACCTGGATGTGTCGGACGTCGGCGCGGCGCTGGGAGCAACGCATCTGTTGACCGGCAGCTTCCAGAGCGATGGAGAGCAGTTCCGGGTCAATATCCGCCTGATCGATGCCGCAACCCGCCAGCAGATTTGGGCGAAACGTTTCGACGACACCGTCGATGGCATTATCTCGGACCAGAAGGGGATCGCAGAGCATGTCAGCGCTGCGCTGTCCGTGACCCTGCTGCCGGGTGAAACGACCAACACTCGCGGCGGGCTGAGGAACCTCGAGGCACGCACGCTCTACCGACAAGCCATAACGCTGGTCAATCCGCCGAGTGATCCGGCCCGCTTCGTCGCTTCGCAGTCTCTGTTGCGACGGATCATCGAACTCGATCCCGACTCGCCGGAAAGCTATGCCGGCCTCGCCTTCGTCCTGGCGCTCAGGGTCTGGTTCGGGCACGCCGAAGACCAAGACGCCGCGATGGAAGAAATCAATCAACTGAATTCCAAAGCGCTCGGTATCGATCCAGGAAACGCACAGGCGCGGATCACACAGAGCCTCGTGTCCATGCTCGTCGGGGAGCACGATCAGGCGGTCCGGCAATGCCGGTCGGCGATCGAGATGCGACCGAGCAGCAGCCATGCACATGGCTATTGCGGCATGATGCTGGCCTTTTCAGGTCGCGCCGTCGAGGGCATCGGGCCGCTGGAAACAGCGATGCGACTCGATCCCGTGAATCCAAGGGTGCCGTTCTTGAACATGCTCGGCGTCGTCAGGTTTCATATTGGCGACTACGCCGGAGCGCTCGATGAATTCTACCGCAACATCGCTCGTGGCGGACCTTTCGGTCCCCATATTCTGGTCTACATAGCGGCCTCCCACAAGGCGTTGGGAGCGGCCGCGCGCGAGCGTGAGGCGATGGAAGAACTTCGAAAATACCCCACGACCTCTTGGGTCGAGGATTGGCCGCAGACGGCTTTTGGGAACTCCCAGGAAATCGTCCCGCTGATGGCGGTTTTGGCAAAGATTGATTAGGCCTCGGTGCCCCCTTTCCGGCCTCGAACCGGATACAGCGGCGTCCATGCAACGCGCAAAGAAAAGCCGGGGGCGGGCCTTGCGGCCTGCCCCCGGCTGTTCGAGATGGTGTGACTACTCGGCGGCCGACCGTGCGTTGACCACGCGTTCCGCCGGCAGGGTGATGATCGCCGTGGTCCCGACGCCGGGCTCCGACTCCAGGCTCAGCTTGCCGCCGTGCAACTGGGTCATGGCGGCCACCAGTGGCAGGCCGAGACCGGCACCCTGGCGTTCGCGCGGCACATCCGGGTTCTCGACCCGGCCGAACTGCGACATCGCCTTGGGCAGGTCCGCCTTGGCGATACCGATACCGGTATCCTTCACCTCGATCGCCAAGCCGCCCTGATCGTCCCAGCTCATGTGGACGGTGATCTCGTCGTCGTCCCCGGAGAACTTCACCGCGTTCGACAACAGGTTCATGGCGATCTGCTTGAGCTGACGCTGATCGCCCCAGATCTTCGGCGCCGGATCCGGCAGATCGAGCTTGATCTTGCGATGTTCGGCCCGATGGGTCTGCTGAACAACGCGTACCGCGGTTGAGACCAGCGCGTTGATGTCGATCTCCGACTCGTTGAGCGTCAGCCTGCCGGCTTCGGCCTCCGCCATGTCCAGGGCATAGCTGATGATGCCTAGAAGATGGCTGCTGCCGTTGCGGATGTTGCGGGCATGTTCGGAATATTGCGGCGCGCCCAGCGGACCATGCGTTTCCTCGATCATCGCGTTCGAGGAATTCATGATCGCCGTGATCGGCTTGCGCAGTTCGCGGCTCATGGTGGCGAAGAACTGGCTCTTCGACATGCTGGCGCCTTCAGCCGCGTCCTTGGCGATCTGCAAGGCATCGAAAGCCGCGTCGGCACGCTGTTCCAGACGATGCTTGTCCAGGCAGCGCTCGATCACCGAGAACAACTCGTTCGGGTGCAGCGGCTTGGTCATGTAGTCATAGGCGCCGTTGCGCAGCGCCGTGACCGCCGATTCCTTGTCCGCATTGCCGGTGATGACGATGCAGTACAGGTTCGGCCGATATTCCTTGAGCCGGGAGATCAGGTCGAGGCCGTTGGAATTGCCAAGCCGGATGTCCAGCAAGGCCACCTGGGCATCATATTCCTGGATCAGCTTGATCGCGGCATCCTGATCGTTGGCGGTCTTCACCTCATAGCCATGGGCATCCAGCACCTCGGCCAGACCGTCGACCATGTCGACATCATCGTCGACGGCGATGATACGCCCCCGTCCGGTCGAGGTATTGCTGCTCGAACCATGACCGTACTCCGTGGTCGTGGCGGAGGGTGATACTGATGGCGCGGGCGCAGGCGCCGGCGACGGCTGAGCCGAATCCGTGACGGGATCGTCGAATCCGTCGGATGGGAAATGAGATTGCTGCGGCTCGACCATGGCCGGCGCATCCGGCGAGCCGCTGGCGCCGCCCGGCATGATGCCTTCAAGGACCTCCAGCAACTGTCCGGTGTTGAACGGCTTGGTCAGGATGCCGGCGGACAGGCTGCTCAACTGATCGATAGCCTCGGCCTGATCCTGGACATAGCCGGTCACGCAGACAGTGGGCAGTGCCCGGCCGCGCTTCTGCAGCTCCATATAGACTTCCAGACCACTGACGACCGGCAACTGCAGGTCCAGCACCAGGATGTCGATGCCGCCGCCGAGCACCGTGTCCAGCGCCTGCTTTCCGGTCCGGGCGACCTGTACGCGATAGCCCTTGTCCTTCAGCACCTCGACCATGTTCGCCGAGAAATTCGGGTCGTCATCGGCGACCAGAACCATGCCATGGGACTGCACACGTTCGACCGAATTCAGCACCTCGTCCATCGAGACCGGCTTGTGAAGAACGCCGTAAGCGCCGTTCTCGATGGCCTGGTCCAGAAGCTGGGTGACGCTGTAGCCGGTCATCATGACGACCTTGGCATCCGGCTTGATCTTGCGGATCTCCAGGAAACTTTCGACGCCGTTCATGCCCGGCATCATCACGTCCATAAACGCGATGTCGAAATCCTGCTCCTTGAAGATGCGGACAGCCTGCTCGCCGTTATGAGCGACCTCCACCTCGTGGCCGTGCATTCGAAGCACGTCCGCCAAGCCCTCGGCCACATCCCTATGGTCGTCGACGATGAAAATTCTCATTGGTCTCTCCACCAGGGAATGTTGGTTCAGGCCGCTGCGTTTTTGGAATCGGCGTCACCGGTCCCACCGGCGGCCGAATCTGCGCCTTCGGCGACCGGCCTTCCGGCGGCCGGACCGGCGCCTTCGGCAGCCGGCCTTCCGGCGGCCGGATCAGCAGTGCCGGGAGCGGCAGGGGCAGCGGCTCCGGGGGTCATCCCGCCAGCCGACTGATCACCGATGCCCGCAGGAGCGGCGCCCGCCATCGGATCGGCAGCCCGGGCAGTCGATTGATCGCCCAATCCCGCAGGAGCGGCACCGACGGCCGGATTGGCGACCCTTGTGGTCTCCATGCGGGCAGTCAGATTGTCCATGGCAGCGGCAGCCGCACCGGCGGCCGGATCGGCAGGCCTAGGGGCCTCCATGCCGGCGGTCAGATTGCCCATGGCAGCGGCAGCTGCACCGGCGGCCGGATCGGCGGTCCTGGGGGTCTCCATGCCAGCGGACGGATCGCCCATTCCGGCGTCATATCCGGCAGCAGCCTGACCGGCTGCGCCACCAACAGCCCCGCCGGTATTTTCGGTAGCGGGCGTTGCGGGCGTTGCGGGCTCATCCGGGTCCCAGGCAGCGTCCCCGACGGCAGCTCCAGCGGCGGCCTGGCTGGCCACGCTCTGCACCGCTGCCCGGTTCGCATTCTGGGCGGCTTCGTGGGCAGCGACCTGGGCTGCGTCGTGCTCAGGCACGTCGTGCTGAGGCGCCTGGTCAGCCGGATCGGCCATGGACTTGCCGAGGCTGAGCGGCAGCCACAGCAGGACCATCGTACCCTGGCCATCTCCATTGCTCTGCATCTCGATATCACCGCCATGCTGACGCATGATCTGGCGCACCGTCGGCAGGCCGAGGCCGACACCGAAGCTCTTGGTGCTGTAAAGCGGCTCGAAAATCTTCTCCAGGATATCCTGCGGAATGCCAGGGCCGTTGTCGCCGAACCGGATTTCCAGCCGGTCGTCGCGGACATTCGACGAGACGGTCATCTGATGCTGCTTGTCGCTGCCGCTCTGGGCCTCTTCCAGCATCGCCTCGCAACCATTGTTGAAGACGTTGATGACGACGCGACGGAAGCGGTCCTGATCGAACGCGATCTCCAGACCCTGTGTCGACACCCGGTTTTCGAAGGCAATGCCCTTCGGCACCGTCTGCTCGTCCAGCACCGAGGACAGCCATTCGTCGAACGGCACCGATTCCAGCGCCAGATCCGTGGTGCGGGTGAAGTCGAGCAACTCGGTAATGATGTTGTCGCAGCGAGTGATGCTGCGATCGGCGCGTTCCAGGGCGCCCTCGACACCGAGTCCCTTGTCCTGGGTGCGGCCGGCGACCAGATAGACCGCCGTGCGGATCGCGCCCAGCGGGTTCCGAAGTTCGTGCGACACCGTCGCAGTCAGCTGACCAAGGGCGGCCAGACGCTCGTTGCGCAACAGATCTGCCTGCGCGGCATGCAGCTCGGTGGTACGTTCTTCAACGCGCCGTTCCAGTTCCTGGTTCAGTTTCTGAACGTCGGCACTGGCCTTGTTCAGGGCTGAAGTACGCTCTTCAACGCGCTGCTCCAGGCCTTCGTTCAGGCGTGTCATGCTCTCGTTCAGCCGGTAGAGCTGATCGTTCGCCTTGGAGATCTGATCGGTACGCTCTTCCACGCGCCGTTCCAGATCTTCGTTCAGCTTGGTGACGGCCTCGTTGGCCGTGCCCAGTTCGGAGGTACGATCATTAACGCGTTTTTCCAGGTCGGCGTTGAGGCGCAGGACTTCTTCCTCCGCCATGGACAGCGATTCACTGGCGGCCCGGACCGTTGTCAGCTGCCGGTTTCGATCGGCGATGTTGCCGCGAACGACGAAGGCGAAGGCGACAACCAGCAACAGAAGCATGCCGCCGGCGCCGACACGAGCCTCCTCGACTTCCTCGACCAGATATTCGGACAGGCCACTGGCGTCCACGTACACCTCAACGGCGCCGAGGAAGGCGCCATCCTGGATCACCGGCACGTAAACCTCGGCCACGAAGGTGCGCGAATCACGCTCCTCACCGTAGGTGAATGCGTTGCGGCCCTCGCGGTCGCCGGCCACACCGCCGACATCGATCTCGATATCGTCCGGATGGAATTCGACTTCCTGATCGAATTGCACAAAGGTCTGACCCTGACGGACGACATCGAAGAAGAACGAATCCGTTATGCGCCTGCCCAGATCGCCCGGACGGGACGCAACCACGATGATGCCGTCGGAATTGTAGAAACTGTACCGATACACATTGCCCGTCTCGGCAACGATGTTGATCAGCTCCTGATCCTGCTCGGTAATGGCGCCATAGGCGAATGTCGCGGAGGGCTCGCTGAGCCGCTCCATGACGAAGAAGCCCATGTGCAGCGCCTCATCCTCGGCGGTCTCCTGGAGCATCTGCTCCTTAAATTCTTCCGACACAAACCAGCCGGCGACACCGATGGCGAGTGAGATGGCCGCCAACAGGCCGAATAGTGTGATGTCTCTTTTTTGCAGACTACCGATCATGACGAGCTGTCCCTCTTGGAGTCGCCGTGGGCGCTTTCCGGCCAAAGTTCAAATGGTCCAACCGACTGCCGGCTGGGCGATACAAATACTGTTGCGTCCTGAAACGTATGCACGCCAACCCGTAAAGCGTGGGTTAATGAACTGCGAAAAGAAGCGGAATTTGATGTAAATGTGCCGCACCGTCCGGTGCCGCTCCGCGTCACCGCCGTTCGGCGGTAACCATAACGATTTCAGCCGGTTCGGCGGCATCCGGCAGGCTTCGCCGCCTCACGGCCGCGCTCTACCATGTGTTGCATTGGGCCGATAATAATGTTCCGAATTGGTATCGGCCGCTCGCCTGCATGGCACCGTTCGGGAGAGGAGCATCCGGACGCCGATCCAGAATGCCCATTGGCGGCACTTTCTCGAATCCGCGTCGGTCAGGCGCGATCTAGTGTCATGGTTTCGAAGTTCGGCACATTTCATGTGCCGGATTTCGGAAGCTGAATGACACTAGTATCATATAGTTAGTGTCCCTTTGATCCTGGAACTCGCTCTTGCGAATTTCAGGATCGGGACACTAGAGCATCTTTCGATCATCCGGCGCCGGCCCGCGTGAGCGGATGATGTTCTGACTGCCGCCCGGAACCAAACCGGCGAGCAACTCGTTGACGATGCCGAGCTCGGCAAAAAGACGCGCGCTCAACACCGCGAAGGTGTCGACCGATTCGCGGGTCAAAGGGTCGCCGGCGACAGCCACCGCCACATGGGGCGCCATCTGCTGCCAGATGACCTCGACCTGGGACAGCTTCTGGCGAAGGTCGGCGGTCGGTGGCGGAATCAGGCCGAGTTCCGAATCGCCATTCTGTAAAGCGCGCATGAGACTGTCGAACCGCGCCACCGATTCGCTCAGCTGGAGCCTCTCTTCCATATCGAAGTTGAGCGCGGCAGCCATGAAATCAGCGGTGATCCTCTGGCTCAGCGCTCGCTCGCGCTCGGTCGTCAGGATCGCCCTGCCGATCACCGTGACGACGCCGCTATGGTTCGACGCTTCATCGAAATGCGTGAGAGTTTTCTCGATGCTCTGCCCGAGCTGGCGATTCAGGTCGAACAGTTCCCGGGCTTGCGCGACAGAGACGGTACCGGCATCCCATACCGGCTGAAGAGCCTCGTCCACCGCAGCCCATTTTCGCGACACATCCGTAATGGCAACGAATATCGCGTCGGCATTGGCGGCGTCATTCTTCTGCAACTCGGAAAGCCCCTGCCGCTGGAATTCCAACGACAGTTCGAACTGTTCATGGGAATGGCGCAGCCGGTCCACGGCACGCTGCTCGTCGATCCTCAGGGCCAGGCGCATGACCTCGGCGCCCACCGTCCATGCCATGGTTCGCTGAACGCCGGTTTGGGCGATCATATCTTTCAGTTGCAGATTGTTCGCGGATGCCGGTCCGGCAACCGCCAGCAATGCCAGCGATACGAACACCGTCAGCAGTCCGATGGCGTTTGACGTGCATCTCCGCATGGATGTGCTCCCGTTATTGGATTCCATTGGCCGAAGAAGCAGTGGTGTCACAGCTGACGATACATGGAGCCGACCAATTCGATCTCCCGGAGCAGGGTCCTGTTCACCTGCGCCATCCGGGCCACCGCGCCCGCGTTCAGGTCTCCCTCGCTGACCGCGCGTTCGATCAGAGGACGGTAGTCGTTCTCCCAAACCTGCTCGACGCGAAGCAATTGCGTTCGGATGTCAGGAGTCGGGGCAGCAAGCAACTGCCGATCTATATCGCCTTCGAGCATGCCCTGTAGGCCGTTCTGGAAGTCCTCGGCAGTCTCGCGCAGTGCGTTTCGGTTTAGGCCGAGCTGATGACCATAGGCGACCAGAAGAAATTCCTTCGTCATCTGCTGAGACAGGAGGAGTGCGCTGCTCGCCGTCTCTATGGCGACACCGAGCACCGAATACGATTCACCGACTCTGGATCGCTCGCGCAGACCGTCGTTCAGGTCTTCCAACGCATCCTGTAGCGAATTGCTGGAATCGGCGATGAGGTCGACGTGTGCAGCCGTCATCGACACGCCCGTCAAACAGTCGGTGATGGCGCCATCCATCTGACCCCAATGCTGAACCGCTTCTTCGATCGGACGAAGAAGCTCTGACTCGGCGGCCGCGGGAAGCCGCAATGTGGCATCGCCATCGCGGAAACCATTCAGCGCACGGTCGAACTCGTTCCGGGAACTCTCCAAACGCTCGAGGCTGAGATCGTGATCGATGCCCATCGTGACAAGCAGCACATCGACCGACATACGTTGCGTCACCATGGTCTGCACCTCGGCAACACTAAGCATGTGACCGTAATCGACCTCTTCCTGAGCAAATGCGGCCGTCGCGGTGCCGAGGACAGAGAGTGCAAGAAAACTACACCCGCCCGCTCGGGCCATGAGCGTATTCCTGAACATATCTATCCCCCAATCCCAAGATCCGGCCGCAATAAACCTCAGATTGCTCCAAGGTGGCCGAAACGTACCTGCGCGGCATTTGCAGGGAGTCGGGAGAATTCCTCTTCGGTCCTTAAATGGCCCCAACAGGCAACCGCCGACTCCGCTTTGAGTTACAATGTTTGACATCGTTGTTTTAAAAATATCTAAAGAGCCATCAAATAATTCAAGATTCATTTTGAGCAGCCCTTTTCCCATGGTGAAGAGTTGCGCTTCCGCCACGCCTCCGAAGATGGCAGCCAGTATTGGATTTGCCAGGACGCCGAGCATCAGCGGTCCCCGGGTTGCCCTTTTTGGCTGTCCGGCGCGTCGAAAGATATCCACTTCAACGCCTTGAGCAGATTCACTGGGTCGAACGGCTTCGTCAGCACGCCGGTCACGGCAAGGTCGCGCATTGTGTCCAGCGCCTCGGATTCCTCTTCCGGGTGTCCGGAAACGACGATCGTCGGCAACGCCTTGCCGCGCTGCTTGAGTTCCAGATAAACCTCGACGCCGCTGAGTACGGGCAGGCGCAGATCGAGCACAAGCACATCGATCCCACCGTCGAGAACGCGGTCGAGGGCTTCCTGGCCGGTATTGGCGACGCAGACGTTGTAGCCCTGCTGCTTCAGAATCGCCTCGACCCAGTCGCGGAATCGCGATTCGTCCTCCGCCAGCAGCACCATGCCTTCCGGCTTTACGCCCTCCAGCTTCTTCAATAGTTCTTCGATGCCGACCGGCTTGTCGAGAACGCCCAGCGCGCCATGTTCGATGGCTTGGCTCAGCAACTCCTCGACGCTGTAGCCGGTCATCATGAAAACCTTGGCGTCCGGCTTGAATTTGCGGATTTCCAGAAAGCTCTCGACGCCGTTCATGCCCGGCATCATCACATCCATGAAAGCGACGTCGAAATCCCGCTGGATCAGGACCTCAAGGGCATCTTGGCCGTTGAAGGCCATCTCGACGTCATGGCCGGCCATTTCCAGCACATCCGCCAATCCCTCGGCGAAATCCCTGTCGTCATCGACCACGAATATCTTCATGACCCGGTCACCAACAGGCGCAGAATTCCGCCAGCAGACGGTGGTTCGGCCCGCCGACGGTCAGGCGCCATCACAGGCTGACATACATGTTGGTGATCGTCTTCATCTGCTCCAACAAATTGCCGTTCGCCTCGATCATCTGGATGGCCAACAGCGAGGAGATCTGGCCGGTATCGAGCGCCCGGCGAATGATCGGCCGGAATTCGTCCTCCCACGCCCGCTGCGCGCGCAGCAACCGACCCTTGATGTCCTCGTTCGGCGGCGGCAAAAGACGCCGCTCCAGATTGCCGTTCACCAGATTTCTGAGCACCTGATCGAATTGCACGATCGCGCTGCCGAGATTGGCGCGGCTCCTCGGTACGTCATGACCATAGGTGATCAATAGAAACTCGGTCGCCATGCGTTGCGACAGCATGGTGCCGTGAATCGACTCCAGCAACGAGTTGGCCAGCATCGATGTCAGCCGGTTCCGGGCTGCCTCTTCGGCGTATTGTGCGGCGATGACTTTGAACACCGCCATCAGTTCAAGACTGTCCGCGACGATCACCGCAATCTGGTCGGGGCTGATCTCGCCGGTGGCAAGCCCATCCTGCAATGCTGCCTTGGTGGATTGCCAATGAACCCCTGCTTGTTCGAGATTCAAGGCGATCTCCGGAGTCGATGCGGCCGGCAAACCCAGAATTCCATCGCCGTCCATCAACCCGATCAAAGTACGATCGAAAAGATCCTGACGATATCTGAGATTCTCCAGCCGGACTTCGCGATCGATATCGAGCGCGACCAGCAAGGCTTCGCTGGCCATCGCTTGAGAAGCGGTTGCCTGAGCCCCGGCGACGGAGATCACATGGTCGAAATCAATCTCCTGGGCTTTCGTGGGAACCGCCATCGCCCATATCAGCGTAGCGGTCGCAAGGATCGTAGCGGCACGATCGAACATCAGCTTTCACCCCAATTCGACGAATTGCTGTTCGGCCCGGAAACGGCGGCATCCGCCGATCATCGAGCCGAAAGGCGCGTACTCGCTTCGCCCGTCTGGCGAGCTTGATTTGGCACCGCCGCACAACATCGAAGGATTCCTATTAGTTGCAATCCATATTGCTAGCAGATGTCATTTTAACACGCTGTAAACATGCTTTATGTACTTGAAGAACCCATCTGGCGGTCCGACCCAACGTGCTGGGTCCCGCCCATGGATGAGGGACCGGCATGTGGATCGAGGGAATTGAACCGGTCGCCACCGAGCAAAGAGCCGTCTCACTGATCGAGCGCCGCGCCTGGCCGGACGGGCCGGTCTGCCCGCATTGCGGTGGGACGGCACGGATCTACGCACTTACCGGGCGCAGCACCCGCGTCGGGCTGCGAAAATGCGGCGAATGCCGGCGACAGTTCACGGTGCGGATCGGCACATTCTTCGAAGGATCGCATCTGCCGTTGCACAAATGGCTGCTCGCCATTTTCATGATGTGCTCGTCGCCGGCCGGCGTGAGCGCCAGGAAGCTGCAGAATAGTCTTCAGGTGTCCTACAAAACCGCATGGCTCATGTGCCGGAGAATCCGCGCGGCCAAGAGGCACGAACCGCTGGCTTCGATGCTGCGGGACGCAAGTCTCAAGCCTGCCAAAGCGCCGGCGGATGTCGAAGGAGCCTAGAGCCCCGATACTGAAATTCGCATAAGCGAATTGCAGTATCAAAGGGACACTACCGGTTTGATTCTAGTGTCATTCAGCTTCCGAAATCCGGCACATGAAATGTGCCGAACTTCGAAACCATGACACTAGATCAAGACCCCGCAGGATCGATCTGGTCATCGGTTGCGGAGGGATCGGCATCGGCCTGATCGGCAGGCGGGTCCAGCGGAACAGGGCCGACCTGCAACAGGGCTTGGAGAGCCTGCTTGTATGAAAGAGGGTAGAGGCTGACCGGCTTTTCGGCCGATTTGAAAAACCGCGGCTTGCGCGAATGCGACGTCATGACGATGCGCTCACCGCCAGCGGGCGCGCACCGGTTGGCATCAGCAGCCTTCCGAGCACTCGGCGCCGCAATCCGGCGCCTTGCCCTCGGCGACTTCCAACGCCCCCTTGGCGACCCGAAGGCAGCCACCGGACTTGAAATGCACACAGACCGTAATTCCGTTGTCCTTGCAAACCCGCCCCAGATCGCCCTTCGCGTCAGAGTTCGCAAATCTAACAACGTCTCCGACTGAGATGGTCATGTTCGGATTTCCTTCCGTCCGGTTTGATGAGCACCCATGAAGACAAGCCCAATGATCACATTACGCGTCGTACGGAACGTCCTTCGCGACGCCAGAAGTCGATGCCAGTGACACGATTAGCCTCCCGCGCCTTAAAGATATCTAAAAATCTTTTATATACTTCGCAGACCCAAAGGTGGCGATTGCTCGCGATACGCGCGGACGGCGCCGTTCTCCAGAGAGGTGATATTGGCCTTCAGTCGTTACCGGCCGGCCGACGCCATTGAGTAAGAGTGTCGGCGTACCAGCCCGCCGGCCTCTACCGAGCGACTTGAACGGTCAGCGCGGGCTCGCGGAATTTCGGTGAGTCTCGGAGCGTACAAGACGACCTCCAGCCCCGCTCCCCTTAACCGGGCAGCGGGACGACCTGCCCGCCGTCAAGACTGGGCAGCAAGACCTCCGGGCAGGTTCAGGTCGGTGTTCTGCCGCCCCCGTTGGTCGGTCGTCCGCTGCTCCAACTCGGTATTCAGGCGCTGCACCTCGGCCTCGGCCCGTGCCGCGGCGTCCTGTGCGCTCCGCACCTCACCGAGTTCGCGATTGCGGTCCCGGATGTTTTGGTAGATGACGAAGGACGTCGCCGCCGCCATCAGCGCCACGAGGCCGAACATCACCCAACGAGCCAGTTCCATGATTTCACGCACGATCTCTGCGGTCCGGGTGACATTCACATGGACCTCGATGGCCCCGTTGAAGCGGCCATTATCCATGACCGCTGAGTAGGCCTCGGCAAGCATTGAGCCGGGCCGTAGCGCGAATTCGTTGGCTGGATTGACGCCCGCCGCCGCTGTACCGCCATGCAGATCAGGCTCGAGGTCCGCGAAGGCGCCTTCATCCTGGAGCTTGATAAAAGTTCCACCCGCCAGCACCACATCGGACAGGTAGCGGTTCACGTCCCTGCTTCCAACCTCGCCGGGAATCGAGGATAGGACGATGAAACCAGCACGGTTGAAGAAACGGTAGCGCAAGACGTTGTTCGCCTCCGCCATGGCGGCGATCAGCGCCTCGTCGGCATCCGATACACGGCCATACATCAGGATCTGATCGATATTGGCAAGATGGACTTCGGCGAACCGTGCCCAATTGAAGACCTCGTTCTCCGCCTGCTTCTGGATGATGTAGGTTTCGACTTGCCGGGCGCCGAGCCACGTCGACCCCAGCATGATCGTCGCGATCAACAGCAATAGAATACCGAGTCTGAAATCGCGGCGATGGAGCTTTGAAAACATGAGCAGCGTTCCTTCCCGGACCCAATAGGTCCTTGGTTCGAATCACTCCGCCCCGACGGATATCTAAAAATGCCGCGCCCCAAAAAATGCGGACATGCCAGTCGCTTTCCGACTTAACTTTCGGTTGAGTGTTATGAAATTTTAGTTAAATCCGACGGTCACGATGTGTTCATCGGATTTGTTATTTAAGATCAATCGCATGCGGCCGTAAGTGGCAGGCCTTCATCGAGGATCTGTACGTCGAAAACGACGAGTTGCGCTATCGGAGCCTGCCATTTCTCGAAAGACCATTCGCCCGGCGCAACCGGGCAGGTCTGGGTATAGACGAGGTCCGGCGAACCCGGTGCGTTCGCGGCAAGGCGGAATTTCACCGGATAGGGCAGCGGGTTCTCGATGCTGAAGATCATCTCGTTTCCGGAATCCGACAGCATCTGTTCAAGGCCCAATGTCAGGGTGCGCTTCGGATCGCCATCGGAGTCGGCATAGCGCAATGCGAGGAAACGGGCGCCGGTATAGGCCGCCTCCACCTTGAAGGACTCGCCTGCCAGAATGTTGACGACACCGTCCAGCACATAAGGGCCAGGCGGAAGAGTGCCCTCCAGCACCGTGCCGTCATCGGCCCAGAGCCTTACCGTGGTGGGCTCCCGGCACGCCACGTGATCGCAGATTTCGTCTTTCGGCGCGTGCACCATATCGTCGCCCGCGCCCAACGCCGGCACCGCCAAAATCGCCGCCGAAGCAAGCGTCGCGGCAATCACGGCCCTTGAGATCGGTCTGAAGACCTGCGTGAAGAGCGGGTTGATGCCCATGACTACCTGTCCTGTTTCACTGTTGTTGTCGCCGACCGTTCCTGGTCATTGCTTGCATTCATCCTATCAGACCGTCCGCCATCGTGGAATGGCGGTAGTGGCTGACCTATCATCGTTCCCATGAGCGAATCCCTGCGCCCCATCGCCGACGCGCATCGCTTCGACGAAGCGCGGCTGGCGGAATTCCTGGGCGACCACCTGCCCGGCATCGCGGGACCGATGACCGTGCGGCAGTTCGAAGGCGGTCAGTCGAACCCGACCTTCCTGATCGAAACCGGGGCCGGCCGGTATGTGCTGCGCAAGAAGCCACCCGGAACGCTGCTGCCCTCGGCCCATCTCGTGGAGCGGGAATACCGGGTGATGTCGGCGCTGAAGGATAGCGGGGTGCCGGTGCCGGCGATGCACCTGCTCTGCGAGGATGCCGGCCTGATCGGCACCAGCTTCTATGTCATGGATCATGTCGCTGGCCGGGTATTCCGGGATCCGTCCCTGCACGGCATCGCGCCCGCGGATCGCGCGGCGATCTACGACGCCATGAACGATACCCTGGCGCGCCTTCACGCCGTCGACTGGCGGGCGGCGGGGCTGTCGGATTTCGGCAAGCCGGAGAACTATATCGGTCGGCAGACCGATCGCTGGACCCGCCAATACCGGGCGTCGCAGACCGAAGAGATCACTGCCATGGATCGGCTGATCGACTGGCTGCCGGCCAACATGCCAGCCGAGGAAGAAGTCTCCATCGCCCACGGCGATTTCCGTCTGGAGAACCTGATCTTCCATCCGACCGAGCCCAAGGTGATGGCGGTGCTGGATTGGGAGTTGTCCACTCTCGGGCATCCGCTGTCGGACCTCGCCTATAACTGCATGACCTATCACTTTCCAGCCAAGGGCCTGTCATTTCCTGGCCTTGGCGGGCTGGACCTCACGACACTCGGCATTCCGGCGGAATCCGACTATGTCGCCGCCTATTGCCGCCGCACCGGCCGCGAGGGCATTCCCGATCGGAACTTCTTCCTCGCCTTCTCCCTGTTCCGCATGGCGGCGATCCTGCAAGGGGTCTATGCCCGATCGCTTCAGGGCAATGCTGCTTCGGAAAAGGCCGCGAAGATGGGAGAGATGCCGGCGCTGCTGGCAGGGATCGCTTGGAGAATCACGCAGGATCGGTGAAGGACGCGCCATAGCCCCTCACCCTCCCACGGCTTTGCCGCGGGTCCCTCCCTCTCCCACGATGTATGGACCGGGGACATGGTGGACACCTTTTGTCATTGTGTATCGCTGAGGTCGATGGTGGCAATGCGATGACGCCCGAGGCAGACATCGAAGCGGCCGTCGATGGCCAAATCAACCGATCGTCATTTCCTTCCGCAACTCCATCTTGGCAATCGCCTCCATATGCACCTCGTCCGGACCATCGGCCAGACGCAGGGTGCGGGCGAGCGCGTAGCCGGCCGCAAGGCCGAAATCATCGCTCAGGCCGCCGGCGCCATGGGCCTGGATGGCGCGGTCGATGACCGCCAGCGCCATGTTCGGGGCGACCACCTTGATCATCGCAATCTCCGCCCGGGCCGCCTTGTTGCCGACCGCATCCATGCGCTCCGCCGCGTTCATTGTCAGCAGCCTTGCCTGGTCTATCTCGATGCGCGAGCGGGCGATGTCCTGGCGGATGCCGCCCTGCTCGGCCAGGGGTCGACCGAACGCGACGCGCTCCGTCACCCGCCGACACATGGCTTCCAGCGCCCGTTCCGCCAGCCCGATCAGCCGCATGCAATGATGGATGCGGCCAGGACCGAGCCGCCCCTGGGCGATCTCGAAGCCCCTGCCCTCGCCCAGCAACAAATTGCCGGCGGGCACCGGTACGTCGTGGAACCGCATCTCCGCATGACCGTGCGGCGCGTCGTCATATCCATAGACGGTGAGCGGCCTGATGATCTCGACGCCCGGTGCGACCATCGGCACCAGGATCATCGATTGCTGCAGATGGCGCGGCGCGTCCGGGTCGGTCTTGCCCATGACGATGGCAACCCGGCAGCGCGGGTCCGGCGCACCGGTGATCCACCATTTGTGGCCGGTGACAACGTAGTCATCCCCGTCGCGCACGATGCGGCATTCGATATTGGTGGCGTCCGATGAGGCCACCGCCGGCTCGGTCATGGCGAAGCAGGAGCGGATCTCGCCTGCCAGCAGCGGCGCCAGCCATTCCGTCTTCTGCGCCTCGGTGCCAAAGCGCACCAGCACTTCCATATTGCCGGTGTCCGGCGCGTTGCAGTTGAAGACCTCCGGCGCGATCGGCGAACGGCCCATGATCTCGCAGAGCGGCGCGTAGTCCAGATTGGACAGCCCGGCGCCGTTCTCGCTGTCCGGCAGGAAAAGGTTCCACAAGCCGGCATTCCGGGCAGTGGCCTTCAGCCCTTCCATCACCGGTGGGATCGCCCAGCGGTCTCCCGCGCCGTGCTCGTCGGCATAGACCTGCTCCGCCGGATAGACATGTTCGTCCATGAACCGGACGAGCCGCCCCGCAAAATCACGCGCCCGTTCGGATGTCTCAATCATTTTTGGTTTTCCAGCCGCCTGCAGTGTGTCGTTCACCGACATCCGATAAGCCTCCCATGGCGAAGGTAGTCAGACAAGCGGCGCATTGGCGTTCCCCGGTGGTTCTTGAATAGGACCTCAATAAGCATCGGCGCGCATGCGTGCTGTGCTAGTTTCCGGTCATAACTGGTGCGGGGGGAAGCATGCAGCGGATTCGTAGTGGCGGGATTTTCGGCCTCGCTTTCGGCCTCATGGCGCTGCTCGGCGCCTGCGACGAGGGGCCCGCGCAACCACAGGCCATACAGGCCGAGCCGCCATCGGTCGATGTCGTCCATGCTCGGCGCCAGGCGGTTGTCGAGCAATTCGAATTCGTCGGCCGGGTTCAGGCCCTCGAGCGGGTCGAGTTGCGGGCGCGCATCGAAGGATTTCTTCAGGAACGCAATTTCCGCGAAGGCCAGTTTGTCGAGGCCGGCAGCCTGATGTTCCGGATCGAACCCGACACCTTCCAAGCGCAGGTCGAACTGGCACGGGCCGGTCTCGCAGCGGCGGAGGCGCTGATGGACGAGGCGGATGCCAATCTGGACCGCTCGCTGCAACTGGCCTCGCGTGGCAATATCAGCCAGCAGAGCGTCGATCAGGCCAAGGCGGCTGCGCGGACCACCGCGGCGGATGTACTGGCCCGGACAGCGGAACTGCGCCAATCCGAGATCAATCTCAGCTATACGGAGATCTCGACACCGATCTCGGGCCGCGCCAGCCGCGAGGCCTATAGTGTCGGCAATCTGGTGTCGCCGAACAGCGGCGTGCTGGCGACCGTGACCAGCCTCGATCCGATCTCCGTCGTCTTCTCTATCAGCGAGTCCGATCTGATCATCGCCCAGCTGCAACGCGCCAAAACCGGCGATACCGTTAACTTTCGGGATGAAGACTCCGATGTGGTGCCGCGCATCGCCCTGCCGAATGGCGAACTGTATGAACATGACGGCAATGTCGATTTCCTCGGGGTCGAGGTCGATCCACTAACCGGCACGGTGCCGGTCCGCGCGACTTTCGCCAACCCGGATGGGCTGCTGCTGCACGGTCAGTTCGCCACGATCGTGCTGACGTCGCAGGAGCCGGAGAACAAGATCGTCATTCCGGTCTCCGCCGTCCAGGAGGATCAGGCCGGCGCCTATGTGCTGGTGCTGAGCGACGACAAGCTGGCCGAGATCAGGCGGATCGAGCGGGGCCGAACACAGGAGATCAATCTGGTCGTTGAGCAGGGGCTGGAGGAAGGCGAAGTCGTGATCGTCGAGGGTCTCCAGAAGATACGCCCCGGTGTTCCGGTATCGCCGGTGTTCCGCGACGGCACGGCCGAGGTCACCCAGTAGCCATGTTCTCCGCCTTCTTCATCAGCCGGCCGAAATTCGCGCTGGTCATCTCCATCGTCATGGTGATGGTCGGCGCCATCGCCCTGCAGGCGCTGCCGATCGCTCAGTTCCCGGACATGGTCCCGCCCCAGGTGCAGGTCACCGCCAGCTATCCGGGCGCCAACGCCAAGGTGGTCGAGCAGACCGTCGCCCAGCAGATCGAAAGCCAGGTCAACGGCGTCGACGGCATGATCTATATGTCGTCGAGCAGCACCAATGACGGCAGCTACACCCTGACAGTCACCTTCGACGTCGGCACCGATCCCGACATCAACACGGTGCTGGTCCAGAACCGGGTTGCCCAGGCCAACGCCCAGCTTCCGGCTGAGGTGACACGCCAAGGAGTGCGGACCGAGAAGCAGTCGACCACCCTGTTGATGGCGGTCAACCTCGTCTCGCCGAACGGCACCTACGACAATCTGTTCCTCAACAACTATGCCCTGATCAACGTGGTGGACGCCCTGGCCCGGCTGAACGGAGTCGGCAATGCCAGCGTCATCGGCCGGCCCGACTACAGCATGCGGATCTGGATGGACCTGGACCGCATGACCGGCTTCGGGCTGTCGGCGACCGATCTGGTGGGCGCCATCCAGGAGCAGAACGTCCAGGCATCCGCCGGCCGGATCGGCGCGCCGCCCGGGCCAGTGACCCAGCAGACCCAATACACGCTGGACGCCCGAGGCCGGCTGGAGCAGGCGTCGGAGTTCGACGACATCATCGTTCGGGCCAATCCGGACGGCACCACGATCCGAGTCAGCGACATCGCCCGCACCGAGCTGGGCGCCGAATCCTATGGCTTCAACGCTCTGGTCGGCGGCCAGTCAACGGCGATGCTGATGGTCTATCAGGCGCCCGGCGCGAACGCGCTGCAGGTTGCCGACCGGGTGCGCGCCGAGATGGACCGGCTGTCCGAGCGCTTCCCGGCCGATGTCGGCTATGAGGTCTATTACGACACTACGGATTTCGTCCGCGCCTCGATCGAGGAGGTGGTCACCACCCTGATCATCGCCATCTCGCTGGTGATCCTGGTTGTGTTCGTCTTCCTGCAGGATTGGCGCAGCACGCTGATCCCTACGGTGGCGATCCCGGTCTCGCTGATCGGCACATTCGCGGTGCTGCTGGCGCTCGGGTTCTCGCTGAACACGATCTCCCTGTTCGGGCTGATCCTGGCCATCGGCATCGTGGTCGACGACGCCATCGTCGTGGTCGAGAACGTCCAGCGCATCATGACCGAGGAAGGGCTCGACGCCCCGGCGGCGACCCGCAAGGCGATGCAGCAGATCAGCGGCGCGGTGATCGCCACCACCCTGGTGCTGCTGGCGGTTTTCGTGCCCACCGCCTTCATCCCCGGCATCACCGGCAAGCTCTATGTGCAGTTCGCCGTGACCATCTCGGTCGCGGTGTCGCTGTCGTCGATCAACGCATTGACCCTGAGCCCGGCGCTCTGTGCCTTGCTGCTGAAGCCAGGCGGGGGGCTCGCCAAGCGCGGCCCGCTGCACTGGTTCAACCTGGCCTTCGAGAAGACCCGGGCCGGATACGACGCCATCGTCGGCCTGCTGGTACGGCGTGCGGTCATCGCCATCGTCCTGCTGGCGGCGGTGTTCGGCGGCACCTATCACCTGTTCGCCACCCTGCCGACCAGCTTCATCCCGTTCGAGGATCAGGGCTTCTTCATGGTCGAGGTGCAACTGCCGCCCGGCGCGTCCCTGGCCCGGACCGATACGGTTGTGGCCGAGGTCCAGGAGCGGATCCAGGACATGGAGGGCGTCGAGGTCACGCTCACCGGTTCCGGCTACAGCCTGATTGGCGGCGCGATGGCGTCGAATTCCGGCTTCGTGATCGTGGTGCTGAAACCGTGGGAAGAGCGGACCGATCCGGCGCAGAGCGTCGACAGCCTGGTCGGCCGGGTCCGGCAGGAGCTGTCCTCTCTCCCCCAGGCCGTCGTGATGGCCTACAACGTGCCGCCGATCCCCGGCCTCGGCACCACCGGCGGGTTGGAGATGGAGCTTCAGGATCTGGGCGGGCAGACCCCGCAGGACCTCGCCGCCGCGCTCGGCTCCCTGATCTACAACGCCAATGGTACCGGCGAGATCGGTGCCGCCTTCAGCACCTTCCGCGCCGACTCGCCAACGCTCTTCGTCGATATCGACCGCCGCAAGGCCGAGACACTGGGCATTCCCATCGCCAATATCTTTACCACGCTCCAGGCCAATCTAGGCTCACTGTATGTGAATGATTTCAATGTATTCGGGCGTAATTATAAAGTCATCATTCAGGCCGAATCCAACTTCCGCGACCGGGTTGAGGATGTCCGCCGCCTCTACGTCCGCAGCGCCGGTGGCGAGATGGTGCCGCTCTCCACCCTGGTGACCCTCGACACCACACTCGGAACCGAGGTGCTGCGCCGGTACAACATGTTCCGCAGCGCCTCGGTCAGCGCCTCCCCGGCGCCGGGCTTCGCCACGGGTCAGGCGATTGGCGCCATAGAGGGCATCGCGACCACGGCGATCCCGCAGGGCTTCGGCATCCAATGGACCGGCACCACCTTCCAGGAGCTCCAGGCCGCCGGCACCACCGGCGTGATCTTCGTAATGGCGATCCTGTTCGCCTATCTGTTCCTCGTGGCGCAGTACGAGAGCTGGTCGATGCCCATGGCGATCATCCTGGCGGTGCCGGTGTCGCTGCTCGGCGCGCTGCTGGCGGTGGTCGCGACCGGGTCGAGCGTCAGCATCTACACCCAGATCGGGCTGGTGATGCTGATCGGGCTGGCCAGCAAGAACGCCATCCTGATCGTCGAATTCGCCATGCAGCGCCGCGCCGAGGGCGCCACCATCGCCGAAGCCGCCTCGGAAGCCGCCTCGGTCCGGTTCCGCGCGGTGATGATGACCGCGCTGTCTTTCGTGCTGGGTATCCTGCCGCTGGTCGTGGCCACCGGCGCCGGCGCGGTCAGCCGCCGGGCGCTGGGCAGCGCCATCCTGGGCGGCATGCTGGCCGCCATCGTGGTCGGCATCATCCTGGTCCCGGCGATGTACTTCCTGCTGCAAAACCTGCGCGAGAAGGTCAAGGGAACCGGCGCCGCGGCACGCAAGGCAGAGCCGGAACCGCCGGCCCAAACGCCGGCGGCCAAACCACCGAAGAAGTCGAAGGCCGCTGCCGCCGCCGGCTAGCGCAGGCTGCGTCTCACCCCGTGACCGATGGGCCGGGAGAGTGGCGGAAATCGCCGCTCACAGCACAATATTCCTGACTCCACGACCATTTCTTACCGAAGGCGATCAAAGGGGTCAGACTCGATCGATATTCTCATCCGCAGGTGAAGGGGATTCAGTCATTCGCGGATGAGCGGTGCGGTGGTTGGGGCGTCGTCTATCAGGCTTGCAGTTTCCAGTACCTCGGCTGCCACCTTGCGAAGTTCTACCGGCTCGACGGGCAGTGGTATCACACCATCAATATGACGGCCGTCAAACGCGGCGGTCAGCGCGGTGTGTATCTGAGGGCCAATCGTGACCGTGCGGAAATCCATCACTTCCGCCAGTTCCTAAAGTTCGACATCCAGCCCTATCCGAAGAGACCACGCGGCCTGTCGCTGGGACGCCCCGCTCCGAGCGGTGTGAGCCAGGTTCAACCCCTGGAGGCCGCTCCATCTTCAGTATCGAACCACGGTGCCGCGTGACGGCGGAAGACCGAGTTAAGGGGCCAGGCGGTTTCCTGGACGACAGCACCCGGCCCTGCCATCGACCTGGGACTCCACTCATCAACGAAGCATCAGCAGCAGCGCCTCACAATCCCGCTTTGGTGCGTCTTTCGGACGAGTGGGCTGACGCGCCGAATGTCGCGGACTAGCTAGGAAGCGACGTTCTACGGTAATCGTTCTTGGGAGCTGGTCGTATACAGGCGCCGCATCAGACTTCTTTGAACACGATTTTGCCGCGTTCGTTCGTAAATCGACCGTGGCGCCTGAACCGTGGAGAGTCACCCAAGGAGTGGCGATCAAGAACAGGCGTACAAGTCCCCCCCGGTCGCCTTGCGGAAGGAGTCTGGAACGCATTTATCGACCGATCTCGTGCTTCCATTGCGAGCTCACGACATTTCGGATAACCGCTCTCATCTGCGCTCGTCAAATCAGGGCAATCTGGATGAATAATGAATAGGTCGAGCATCGTCCCCTCGAAATCCGCTTCGTACAGCCGAAAATAGCGTGGAGGTGCATCTGGTGTCTTCTCAAGGTCTCTGAACTCACCGCTTCGCGTTTGGTAGTATTTAATTTCCTCGATGGATGTTTCATCCTCAAGAGCTGAGTAGAACACCGCCTTATTACCATTGGTAAAGCGGGTTCTTGCGAATGGTGTTGAGTGCTTCGGATTAGTGCTGGACTCAAACACTTTGTCGATCAACTGTGTAGGTTCGAATACGATCTTCAGCTTCTTCAGCCGCTCCTGTATCTCCGGGAAGCTCTCTGGGCTGATACCTCGATTTAACAGCCTTTCAACATTGGCGTCGCTCACAGCTGATAGGCGGACGACGGTGTGTTGTATTTTCTTCGGTGTCAGACTTTCCAGCATCTACCCAAGACCCCGGGCATTATCCACGAGGTCAACCACGTCTCTTAAGTTGAGTAAGTCCCCTTTGAGCATATGTTCCAGTGGGCTGAAACCGCCAAGTTCGGAACGCTTCGTCGTCAACCACTGGAGTTCAGCATCTTTAGCGTCATCGAAGAGTTCACCCAGGCCGATGCTAATTCCGATCACCATTGCCATTCTATCTTTCAGATCGCCGGTCATTGGGGGGACTTGTCCAGATAGGACCAAATCACAAAGCCCAATTTCTTCCTCAAGATGTAACAGCTTCGCCATGCCGAGAATGTCTAGGGACCATCTTTCGCAAATGCTCTTGTAGCCTTCCGCAAGCCCTTTCGGTTCTTGACGTGATCTGATGGGAAAACTGGCCGGAAAATCCTTGCGTTCAGTAGCAGGCTCGTTTTCGAAACCGACATTCCACAAAGCGCTTGGTCGTTCTAAGAGCCGTCCCTCACGCCTCACGACCGCGCGCATTGGCTCAAAGCCAAACAATCGAGACCAAGCAGACCCTGTTTCTTCTGGCTGTGAGGCGGTTAAGAACGATTTTGCCAACGACTTTTCCTGGGCTCGTTCAAGGCCTTGACGCCCTAGATCGCGCTGGAACACGTCTGACTTATCTTGCCCGTTAGTTTGTGTCATTCCCCTGTGCCTCAGGCTTCAGACCCACTAGATCCAGAACTATATGCTCTATTCGCTCGATCAGATCGAACTGCTGTTGTGTAGTTTCGCACTCAGATAAATCACTGACAATGATTTCACGGACTAGATATACTCCGTTGGTGACCACGTGAGATTTTTCCACAGTTACGTTCGAGTTCCATTTACCATTCTTGCTGACGACCCTAAATCGCATCCCCGGCTCAACTACGGCGTCGCGAAGATTGTCGGCGCGTTTCTGTAATTTATTTTGAGATCCACCGGCGAGTACTTTTTGGGCTTCGCCGTCGCCAATAATCTCTAAGTGATGACCCGCGTTAGATTCAATTGATTTTATTTCGAGTTCACTGAATTCCGTTCTTAGCGCCTGATAGCCTTGGAAAATCACCGAATTGGCGAATTCAATTCCGGCAGAGTCGATGCTGGGGAAATCAGCGATCACTCCGGTTGCGTTGAGTGTCAACGTGCTATTACCGCCAAAGATACGTAACGCCACGCTGCAATCGCCAAGTGACACACCGCTAGGCGCGACGAAATCGCCCGGCTTAATGTATAGCATTTCGTCCAGCGCGCCGTAGACCGCCTGGAAGAATCGCGAAGACACGTCTGTTGTCCAAGATAAGATAGGTACCTTGAAGACGGCCCCCGCACGAATAAAGGATTTGTGTAAGCGGAAGTCGGTCATTCCGGTGTCCATGGAGCCAAATTGGGACGACGCTACAGCATAATCTGGCCCCAACCGTTAAGGCAATCGGAACCGCCCACGTTGGGACAAAGGCTGCCGCTCTCTTTCTTCGAATGTCCGAGACGGGTCAACAGGCGAAATGAGGCCTGACGCGGTTCAATTCTGCTCTTTGGCTGGGTCCCGACATTCGACAGGGTGTTTAGGCAGGTCGCATTTGAGTCCGGATCCTGGGTAGGTTCGACAGAGAATCTGGTTCTCTGAGGCCTTGATCAAGCCGGCTTCAATGCCTTACGTGAATTGCGCTAAGGGCAACGGCACGCGAGTCTAAAATCGATTGCCGAAATGTCCAAAACCGATCGCCGCGCTACATCTGGGCTTACGCCGTGCTGAGAAGGAGCATATCGCCATGCGGAGCCAGTCCGCGAAAACACTGGCGTCCCCGGCAGGATTCGAACCTGCGACCCCCAGATTAGGAATCTGGTGCTCTATCCGACTGAGCTACGGGGACATCCGCTCTCGCGGAAGATTTAGCAAAAGCGTTGGCCGGGCACCAGAGTGGTGGCGCTATCGGCCGCCTTGTTCCCGCAGCCATTGATCCTGCAGGGCATAGGCCTGGGCCTCGAGCTGCTCGGTGGTGCCGGTCACCCCAAGCTGGTCCTGGACGTAGTGCACCAGCTCATGCACCAGCACCGATTGATCGCGCGGATCGTCCATGTCGAGGCCGTCGCGAAGATAGATCTTATCGGCGTCGGGAATGTAGAGGCCGCCGAGTTGAAGGCCGTGATCGCGGATGTAGTCCCGCATCGAGGGCTCCGTGGCCGCGGCCACCTGAACCATCTGCTGCTGCGAGGCCCATTGCACGATCGGCGCCGGCAACACGCCGGACGAGCCGAACTGGGCGATCACCCAAAGCAGAGCGCCGGAGATGAACGAATACATGGCCGGACTCCCCTTCGAATTTTGGGCCGCTGATCTGCCCACCACCCTAGCGCGACGAGGATTGCCAACCGGTTTACGCCCGGCTGTGTGCCGCCGGTCACTGCGGCCACGCGGCCCTGTTCCTAGGATTGCCTTGTATCGGGACGGCCTCGCCAGGATAGGCAGCGAACAACCGGCCGCCCGCTTGGAGGAGGCATCACCATGACGACGCTGCTCGATCTCGCATTGATTTCATCGCATATCTATCATTCCAATCCCGGCGACCCCGGAGCGACCAAGGCCAAGCAGGGCCGGCCCTTCAAGCGCCTGGCCGACGCGGCGGTAATGGAACATTCCAGCGGATTCCAGGGCGCCATCTACGAATGCGGCGACACCTGGATCGTCGCCTATCGCGGCACCGAAAGCTGGGAGGACGTCAAGGCCGACGTCAATATCGGGGCCGGCAATGTGCCCGGCCAGTTCGTCCCGGCGATGCAGCTGTTCGAAAAGGCCCAGCAGGTGAAGAGCCTGTCCAAGATCATCGTGACCGGGCATTCGCTGGGCGGCGGTTTGGCGCAGCTGGTGTCAGCCAACAAGGTCGCGCTGGGCGTCACCTTCAACGCCCCGGGCATGGCCGGCATGGCCAAGAAGCTCGCCGGCAAGGGCTACAGCTTCCACTCCGCCAATGTGCTGAACGTGGTGCTGAAATGGGACCCGGTCAGCGATTTCGGCACGCTGGTCGGCAAGAAGCTGCGGCTGGCCAACAACGATGTCTTCGGCGGGCACTACATCGACACCGTGATCAAGTCGATCAAGTCGAGCGGCCATGCCGGCAAGCACCCGGCCGACCTGATGAAATCTGCTAAATAGTCGGGATCATGATCGTCGCGACCGGGATCGGCCGCATAATTTCTATGCCGCGCCGCCCATGGAGGCGCGGGATACCGGATTTTCGCAACTTATGGTCTCGATCATCCGCCACGCCGGCAAGATCACCGATGCGGTTGTGCCAACGCCGACAATACTGTCCAGCTTGAAAGTGCCGCCATGCAAATCGACCAGGGCGCCAACGATCGGCAGGCCAAGCCCGGTGCCCTGACGGCGGCGCACCAGCGATGAATCCACCTGTTCGAATGGGGCCATGACGCGACTCAGCGCCGCATCCGGAATGCCGATGCCTGTGTCCTTGACCGACAGGCGGAGATGGCCGTCCGGCTGCACTGTCGCGGAAATCACCACCGTGTCGCCCTGGTGACTGAACTTCACGGCGTTCGACAGCAGGTTGATCAGGATCTGTTTCAGGGCCCTGAGATCGGCGCGCATGGGCGGCAAATCACCGGCGATGTCGGTCCTGAGGTTGAGCCCTGCGGAAACCGCGCGCCCGCCGACGATGCGCATCGCCGTGTCGATCAATTCTCCGACCGCCACCCTCTGTTCGACGAGGTCGAACTTGCCGGCCTCGATCTTGGACAGGTCGAGGATGTCGGAGATCAGGGTCAGCAAATGGCCGCCGCTTTCATGGATGTCGGCGGCATATTCCCGATACCGGGAATCGCCCAGGGTGCCGAAGATCTCGGTCGCCAGGATCTCCGCGAAACCCATGATGGCATTGAGTGGCGTGCGAAGTTCGTGGCTCATATTGGCGAGAAATTCACTCTTCGAGCGGCTGGCGATCTCCGCCGTGTCCTTGGCCAGGCGCAGTTCGGTCTCGCGCGCCTTCAACTCGCGATTGGCCGCCTGCAGGGCCGCGGTACGGGCCGCGACGTCGCGCTCGAGACTGTCATGGGCCCGGGACAGCGCTTCGTTGGCCCCTTGCAGTTCGTCCAGCACCTGGCGCTTTTCCAGTTCCAGGCCGATGACATTGGCGATGTTCTGGAACACGGCGACATAGTCGCGGAACCGGCCGCTGCCGTCCTCGGTGATCCAGATATGGCCGTATTCGATATCCTTGGTCTTGACCGGCAGACACCAATCCTGGGGCTTGCCGCGCCGCGCCGGCGGCGGCAAAGTCGCCACCGAGCCGCTCAGCGACACCCGCACGCTCTGCACGCCCGGGGTCTCCTCCAGGAACCGCTGCAGATAGGCGGTGAGCTGATCTGGTGTCGGCAGCGTGTCGAGCACGCTGAGCGCCATCAGCAATCGGGCCAGGATGTCCGCGCGTTCGGCGTTGCCGTCCAACGAACGTTGCATTACCGCTGCCATGAAATCTGCTCGCTCGGCTCCGTCACGATCGACCGTCTTCGGTGGGTCGGACGAAACCATGGCGCGGAGATCGTCAAGACTTGGTTAACAGGCCGGTAACCATTTCGTCCAAACCGCGCCCCGGCGACTGGCGATTGCCGAAGACAGCGCGTATCTTTGGGTCACATCAGGGGGCACCTCAGGATCATCATGGCCGACCTCAACGGAAAGACCTTGTTCATCAGCGGCGCCAGCCGTGGCATCGGACTCGCCATCGCGCTGCGCGCTGCGCGGGACGGCGCCAATATCGCCATCGCCGCCAAATCGACCGAACCGCACCCCAAGCTGCCCGGCACCATCTATTCCGCCGCGAAGGAGATCGAGGATGCCGGCGGCAAGGCCCTGCCGCTGGTCGTCGATATCCGCGACGAGGACCGGGTCGCGGAGGCTGTGGCGGAGACGGCGGCGGCCTTCGGCGGCGTCGATATCTGCATCAACAACGCCAGCGCCATCAATCTGACCGGCACGCTGGAGACGCCGATGAAGCGCTTCGACCTGATGCATCAGGTCAACGCCCGCGGCACCTTCTGCGTCAGCCAGGCCTGCCTGCCGCATCTGCTGAAGGCGGCAAACCCGCATATCCTGAACCTGTCCCCACCGCTCAGCCTGCGGCCGCGCTGGTTCAAGAACCACACCGCCTACACCATGGCGAAATACGGCATGAGCATGTGCGTGCTGGGCATGGCGGCGGAGTTCGCCGAGCAGGGCGTGGCGGTGAACGCGCTGTGGCCGCGCACGGTGATTGCCACCGCGGCCCTGGCTATGATCCCGGGGGTCAAGACCGATCATTGCCGCAAGCCGGAGATCGTCGCCGATGCGGCCCATGCCATCCTGACCACGCCCAGCCGCGAGCGGACCGGCCAGTTCCTCATCGACGACGATGTGCTGGCCGGGATCGGGGTCACCGATCTGGAACCCTATGCGGTCAAGCCGGGCCTGCCGCTGCTGCCCGATTTCTTCCTGGATGATGTGCCCGCACCACCCGGCTATACGGACTGACCGACGGCGCTAATCGAAACACCGGAGACTGCCATGAGCGAGACCGAAACCGTTCTGCTGACCAAGGACGGCGCGATCGCCACCGTCACGCTGAACCGCCCGGCGGCGATGAACGCGCTGGACAGATCGATGACGCAGGCGCTGCACACCGCGCTGATCCAGGTCGAACAGGACGATGCGGTGCGCTGCGTGTTGCTGCGTGGCGCCGGCGACAACTTCATGGCCGGCGGCGATATCCGCGTTTTCGCCAAGGCGCTCACGGATTTACCGGCCGTCGACCAACAGGCCATGTTCGAGGGCATGATCGGTCAGGTGCATGCCTCGATCTCCGCCCTGCGGCGCATGGGCAAGCCGGTCATCGCCGCAATCCAGGGCGCCGCGGCGGGCTTCGGCGTCAGCCTGGTCCTTGCTTGCGATCTGGCGATCGCCGCCGACGATGCCATGTTCACCCTGGCCTATTGCCATATCGGCACCAGCCCGGATGGCGGCTCGACCTTCCATCTGCCGCGCGCCGTGGGCATGAAGCGTGCCATGGAAATCGCCCTGCTGGGCAACCGGTTCGGCGCCACGGAGGCGGCCGCCATAGGCCTGATCAACCGGGCCGTTCCAGCGGCCGAGTTGGAGGCTGAGACGGCGAAGCTGGCGGCCCGCCTGGCCCAGGGACCAACCGCCGCCTATGCCCGCACCAAGGCCCTGCTCAACGCCTCGCTGGACAACAACCTTGCGGCGCAGCTCTCCAAGGAGTCCGAGCTGTTCACGGCGTCGACCATGACCGACGACTTCCGCGAAGGCATCACGGCATTCCTGGAGAAGCGACCGGCCGATTTTCAGGGCCGGTAGGATAGGAACGCCGACGAAAGCCGACGGCAAAATTCTTCCCTTCTTTGTAATCACAAATTTTCGAAAGAGTTGACGCGTTGGGATTCCGAGATAATTCCAGTTTTCGTCGCTTTTCGGCTTTCGAAAATTCCAAGTGTTCGTCTTAGATGGCAACGTTTCCAGGCCTCTGCGAAGACGCGGCCTGGCCCAGGCGCATACGGAAACGTTCGAAGAAAAGGAAAAATCTTGACAAGAAGTGGTGGTGCGAGACAATGCCATGGAGCATTTTAGGTGCAATGGGCGCCGAATGCCGGCGTCATAGCCTGTCCTAACAACGTTCGGCCCACGCGGCCGGATCCGCCCGGAGAAGGCGGACGACACTCAATGGGAGGTACTCAGATGTTCCGATTCCGCGATTTGACCGCGTTGCCCGCGGCGGCGCTTCTGGCCACGATGGTGGCTTCCGGCGCGAATGCCGGCACCCTTGTGGTCAATTCCAATCAATCCGACCCGGCTCCCAAGGCCGCCTTCGAGCAGGTCATCGCCGATTTCCAGGCGGCCAACCCGGACGTCACGGTCGAATTCAACACATTCGACCATGAAAGCTACAAGACGGTCGTCCGCAACTGGCTGACCTCCGAGGCGCCCGACGTGATCTATTGGTTCGCCGGGGAACGGATGAAGACCTTCGTCGACCGCGGCCTGCTGGAAGATGTCAGCGACATCTGGGTGGATAACGATCTGGCCGACGCCATGTCGTCTTCCCTGTCGGCACTGACGGTCGACGGTAAGCAATACGGCGTGCCTTTCACCTACTATCAATGGGGCGTCTATTACCGCAGCGATATCTTCGCCGAGCACGGCCTGACGGTGCCGGAGACCCTGGACGATCTGGTCAATGTCTGCGAGACGCTGAGCGGTGCGGGGATTGCCCCGGTCACCATCGGCACCAAGTTCCTGTGGACCGCCGCGGGCTGGTTCGACTACCTGAACTTGCGCACCAACGGCCTGGACTATCACCTGAATCTGGCTGCCGGCAATGTGGCCTACACCGATGAAGGGGTTCAGAAGACCTTCTCTCATTGGCAAAGGCTGATTGAAGCCGGTTGCTATATCGACGACCACGCCGCCTATTCCTGGCAGGAGGCGCAGCCTTTCCTGTATAATGGCGAGGCCGCCATGTACCTGATCGGCAACTTCATCACGCCGCAGATTCCCGCCGACGTGGTCGACAATGTGGGCTTCTTCCAGTTCCCCGTGATCGACGCCAACGTGCCGATGTACGAAGACGCGCCGATCGACACCCTGCACATTCCGTCGCGCGCCTCCAACAAGGAAGACGCAGGCCGTTTCCTGGCTTTCGTCGCGCAGCCCGACGTGCAGCGGGACCTGAACGTCGCCATCAACCAGCTGCCGCCCCACAGCGATGCCGGTGTCGGCGACGACCGCTTCCTTCAGGCCGGCTACGCGATGCTGAACTCGGCCGCCGGGATCGCACAGTTCTACGACCGCGATACCAACCCGGAGATGGCCCGGGCCGGCATGGAAGGCTTCCAGGAGTTCATGATCAACCCGGATCGCCTTGAGCGGATCCTGGCGCGCCTGGACCGTACCCGTCAGCGGATCTATCGCCGCTAGACGACCGGCGGGGGCGTCGGAAACGGCGCCCCCAGCCTACTCCCTGCATGACAGGTTTCGGGGAATGTGATGTCGGATATCAATAGGCCGGGCGGAGTCGCAGTCGCCGGGGCACAATCCTTAGTAGAAGAAGAGGCCGATTTCGTCGCGACATGCCGGGCGGCATTCCGACGGAATCAGATGAGCATCGCGCCCATTGTGTTCATCGCACCGGCGCTGATCCTGTTCAGCATCTATGTGATCTATCCGATCGTGAACAGCATCTGGATCAGCTTTCACGATTGGGACGGGATCAGCGATCCGTTCTTCATCGGGCTGGGTAACTACGAAGAGCTGATCCTGTGGGATGAGAGCTTCGGGACCGCGATCTGGAACAATATCCTATGGCTGTTCTTCTTCATGCTGGCCCCGGTATTCGGTCTGGCCATCGCGCTTTTCCTGAACCAGACGATCTTCGGCATTCGCTTGATCAAGTCGCTGTTCTTCTTCCCCTTCGTCATCTCCCAGGTGGTCGTCGGCCTCGTGTTCAGCTGGTTTTACGACCCGTCCTTCGGCTTGCTGAACGTGGCGCTGCAGGCGATCGGCCTCGACACGATCTCGCCGCTGTCGAGCGAAAACTACGTGACGATCGCGATCATCGTCGCCGGGCTGTGGCCGCAGACCGCCTATTGCATGATCCTGTACCTGACCGGGCTCAATAACATCAATCCCGAGCAGATCGAGGCCGGGCGGCTGGACGGCGCCAAGGGTTGGACCATGCTGTGGAACGTCATCCTGCCGCAGCTCCGCCCGGCGACATTCCTGGCGGTGGTGGTGACGGTGATCGGCGCCCTGCGCAGTTTCGATCTGGTCGCGATCATGACCAATGGCGGCCCCTACGGTTCGTCCACAGTGCTGGCGTTCAAAATGGTCCGCGAGGCTCTGTTCAACAATCGTGTCGGCTACGGCGCCGCGGTGGCGGTCGTGCTGTTCATGATCATGAGCGTCTACATCACTTATTTCCTGACGCGCATGTTGCGCACAGAGCGCTAGCGGAGGCCGCGCCATGTTTCCAGCACCCATCAAGACCCGCAGCCCATCGTTCCAGGTTTCCTATCGCGTCGGTATCTGGGTCGTGCTGTTCATCTGGCTGCTGCCGCTGCTGGCGGTCATGCTGACCAGCATCCGCAGCCTGCAGGACATCACCAACGGCAATTACTGGGGTTGGCCGACCGACTTCCATCTGATCGAAAATTACGGCGAGGTATTCACCCGGACGCCGATGGGCAAGTATTTGCTCAACAGCATCATGATCACCGTGCCGACCGCCATAGGCGCGGTTTGCATTGCGACCATGGCCGGCTTCGCGCTGGCCAATTACCGGTTCAAGTTCGGCGTCGCGATCGTTCCGGTGGTGGCCGTGATCCTGCTCAGCCTTCCTTTGGAAGGGGCGGCCGGGGTGATGATCGCCCTGGTGTCGGTCCTCGTCGCCGGCGCGCTCTGGTGGCTGCTGTCCCGGATCAAGGCGAGCGCCACGATCTTTCTGTTCGCGATGTTCATCGCCGGGAACTTCATCCCCTTCCAGATCCTGATGATCCCGGTCCGCAATCTGACCATCGCCACGGGGCTGTACGACACCGTGTTCGCCCTGATCGTGTTCCACATCGCGTTCCAGGCCGGTTTCTGCACCTTGTTCATGCGCAACTTCATCAAGGCGCTGCCCTATGAGCTGATCGAGGCGGCTCGAATGGAGGGCGCGAACGAGTTCGAGCTGTTCTGGTATGTGGTGATGCCGCTGATGCGGCCCGCCCTGGCCGCCCTGTCGGTGCTGATCTTCACCTTCATCTGGAACGACTATTTCTGGGCCCTGGTGCTGGTGCAGAGCGACAACGCCCAGCCGATCACCGCCGGCATCCAGGCCCTGCGCGGCCAGTGGGTCGGGTCGTGGAACCTGATCTCCGCCGGCTCGATCGTGGCGGCCCTGCCGCCGGTGGCGATGTTCTTCATCATGCAGCGCCACTTCATCGCCGGGCTGACGCTTGGCGGCGTGAAAGGCTAAGTAGGCGGCTGACTTGGCGAAAGGCGGTCTCTACAGGCTGGACGGAGTGCGGTCCAGCCTGGTGATCGATGCGCGCGGCCCCGGCATGCCGCGCGCATGCCATTGGGGCGCGCGCCTTCCCGACGGCGTCGATCTGGCGGGGTTGGCCGATGCCCAGACGCGGCCGGTGCCCAAGAACGCACTGGACGAAGACACCCCGCCCAGCCTGATGCCGGAGACCGGTCTCGGAGCCTTTGGCAGGCCGGCCATTTCCGGCGCCCGGTCCGATGGCGGCCAATGGGCCACCGCCTTCCAGATCGACACCATCGATCGGCATGACCCGAAGGATGGGGGCGGGCTGACGATCGCGCTCGAAGAGCCGAATGCGGCGCTGCGCATGGTGCTCCGATTGGAACTCGACCCAGCCAGCGGGGTCATTTCCCGGCATGCCAGCCTGACCAATTCCGGCGACACACCCTATCACCTTGCCTGGTGCGCCGCCGGCGCCTTTTGTGTCCCGGCCGAGGCCGGGCATGGCCTCGTATTCGACGGGCAATGGGGCCGGGAGTTTCAGGAACGCCGGCTGACATTCGGCCAGGGCGTGTTCCTGCGCGAGAACCGTCGCGGGCGGACCTCCCATGATGCCTTTCCCGGTCTGATCGTCGGCGAGCCGGGCTTTGGCGAGGCGGCCGGCGAGGTCTGGGGCTTTCATCTTGGCTGGAGCGGCAACCACGCGCTTTCCGTGGAGACGAGCGTCGACGGCACCCGGCAGGTCCAGCTCGGCGAATTGCTCAAGCCCGGCGAGGTGACCCTGAAACCCGGCGCCACCTACCAATCGCCGACCGCCTATGCGGCCTATGCTGCTGACGGGCTGAATGGGCTGGCGAACGCCTTTCACGGCTTCGTCCGGTCCCGGATGCTCCACTGGCCGGGCGGCGCCATGAAGCCACGCCCGGTTCATCTGAACACCTGGGAAGCGGTCTATTTCGACCACCGGATGGATCGGCTCAAGACGCTTGCCGACCGGGCCGCGGCCATCGGCGTGGAACGCTTCGTCCTGGACGATGGCTGGTTCGGCGCCCGCGATGACGATACATCGTCGCTTGGCGACTGGACTCCCGATCCGCGCAAATATCCGAACGGGCTGACCCCGCTGATCGATCATGTGAAGGGGCTGGGCATGGAGTTCGGCCTGTGGGTCGAGCCCGAGATGATCAATCCGGACAGCGAGCTCTACCGCGCCCATCCGGATTGGGCCCTGCATCTGGATCCGCTGCCGCGCCGTACTGGACGGTTCCAGCTCGTTCTCGACCTCACCCGGCCCGAGGCGTCAGAGCACATCTACCAGATGCTCGACGGGCTGCTGCGCGATCACGAGATCGGTTATCTGAAGTGGGATATGAACCGCGACCTGTCCCCTGCCGGATCCGGTGGCGTTGCCGCCTATAGCGGCCAGACGCTGGCCCTCTATGCCCTGCTGGAAAGGCTCCGCGCGACCCATCCGGCCGTTGAGATCGAGAGCTGCTCCTCCGGCGGTGCCCGCGTCGATTACGGCATTCTGCCCCATGTCCACCGCTATTGGCCCAGCGACTGCAACGACCCGCTGGAGCGGGTGCAGATTCAACACGGTTTCCTGCGCTTCTTCCCACCGGAGGTGATGGGCGCCCATGTCGGACCGTCGCCGGTGCACACCACGGGGCGTCGGGCAACGCTGGCCTTCCGGGCGGCGGTCGCCCTGTTCGGCCATTTCGGGCTGGAGCTCGACATCACCGGACTTGACGACCACGAGACCGCCGAGCTGGCATCCTGGATCGAGCGCCATAAGCACTTTCGGGGTTTGCTGCACGGCAACCCGGTGCTGCGCCTGGACGACCGGGCCGGCAGCGGGCGGACCGGTTTGGGTGTCGTCGATGCCACCGCGGACGAGGCTCTCTATGCCGTCTACCAGACCACGACCGGCCCCTACCGCATACCGCCGCCGCTGCGTCTTCCGGGCTTGGACTCCGCTAGCAGCTATCGCGTAAAGCTGGATGCTCCGGCACCCGAAGGGGCGCGGCTGACGACCCCGGCGCTGACCTCCCTGGCCGGGGACGGGCTGGTACTGCCGGGCGCGGCGCTGACGTCGATCGGCCTTCAACTGCCGCCCAATGGCCGGAATCTGCGCTGATCCTTCATGTCCAGGCGGAATCCGCCTGACGGACGCGGTCCCGCCGGGGAGCGTTATCTGCCTCTAAGCCTCTGTATTATATGCCCTAAATCGGGCGCCAAAACCGGCGTCGGCCGAATTCAGAACGCGCGATATGATCATCGTAGTATCGGCATTTAGGAACAGGCCAGAGATATTCTTGATTTACATAAAATATTCGCAATAGACATAAAAGCGCCTTCACTCCTCATTTAATTCTTGCTTAACTATTTTTACCTAGTTATTTTCGGACCGCTTTTAACTTGTGGAGTGCGACGATGAAGGCGATTCTCGGGGCGATTGCAGCCGTTTTGATTGCGGCGCCAGCTTTGGCCGCTGATGGTAGCGTGGCCCGTGCCCAGTTTACTGAAAACGTTGTCGATCGTGAGCCTATCAATCACGTGCGGACGATGTCTAACGACCAGGAACAGGTCTATTTCTACACCGACCTTCGTGACATGGCCGGCCAGCGGGTTGTTCACCGCTGGGAGTACAACGGCACCGTGTTCGCCGAAGTGCCGTTCGATGTGGGCGGACCGCGGTGGCGCGTTTGGTCGAGCAAGGCCTTTGTGCCGGAGTGGGTCGGAACCTGGACGGTTTCGGTCGTCGATAATTCCGGCGATGTCCTGACTACCCGTACGCTGAACTACACCGGCAAGCAGCCCGCTGCGAACCGGTAGAAGGTTTCGTCCAGGCGGTTGGTCCGCCCGACGAAAAAAATACCCCGGCTCTTGCCGGGGTATTTTTTGGCCTGTCGTCAGGCCACGGGACAGATCGTCAAAGGCCGCAGCGACGGGACGCGTCCCGGCTCGGCGATCAGCACATGGCCTTCGGGAACCGGGACCCATTCGCCCCCATTGCCGTCCAGCGGCTCCGACACCGCCGTAACCGCGCCGTCGGGGTCGGTGCGATAGTAGAGGCTGGGCGCCTTGTGATCGCTGGAGCAGCGGAACGCGAAGAGCCGCCTGCCGTCGGACAGCGCCGCCGTGAAGCGGATGGGTGCGGCGATCCCGCGCCGGGTCTGCAGCTCGGCCACCGTGCGCAAGGTCGACACCGCCGCCCCGACCGGATCGTTCGTCATGCCGCGCGCCTGCATCAACAGGAACAGCGCCTCGCTGTCGGTCGTGCCGTTACGGTGGTCGTAGAGTTCCTCCGGAATCAGTGCATCGATGTCCCGGCGCAGCCCGCGATAGCCGCCGATCTGGCCGTTATGCATGAACAGCCACGGCCCGACGGCGAAGGGATGGCAATTGGCCCGGGTGGTCGCGGTGCCGGTCGAGGCCCGCACATGGGCGAAGAACAGCCGGGAACGGATCTGCCGGCACAGGCAGAGCAGATTGTCGTCGCTCCAGGCCGGCAGGGTCTCCCGGAACAGCCCCGGCTCCGCATGATCGCCATACCAGCCCAGCCCGAAGCCATCACCATTGGTCCCGGCCTTGGCCTCGAGCGCCTGGACGCTCTGCGATATCAGTGAGTGCTCCGGCTCGGCGACCAGAGTCTCCAGATAGATCGGGGAACCGCTATACGCGACCCAGCGACACATCAGCGGAGGGACTGTTGGCGGTTGCGTTCGCCCGGCGCGGGCCTGTCTTGCTGGCCATCTCGGCGATCAGCCGGCTGGCGGTGGTCTTGAAGAGAAAGGGCAGCAGGGCATGGACCAAGGCGGCCAACCCGGCGAGCAACAATCGGACGGCGAAGCCGAGTGCAAACGCCAGATGCCCCCAATAGCTTTCGCCAACGGAGGCCGGGTGTTCGGTAAAGGCGCGCAGCAAGCGGTCGGTCATCGGATGGTCCTCCTCCACGAATCTCCGGCCATAATAGCCGAGATGCTGTGGAAATTGGTCCCAATCATACGGCGATTCTGCTAATAGTCAGTTACATCGTCCCATGAAACGTTATTAAATTGAAACGATGATTGATTCCATCGACCGGCGGCTGCTGGCCCATCTGCAGGAAGACGCCAGCCTTTCGATCAACGATCTGGCGGACCGGGTCGGCCTTTCGAAGAACCCGTGCTGGCGCCGCATCCGCCGGCTGGAGGAGGATGGCTATATCCGTGGCCGGGTTGCCTTGCTGGATCCCGATCGGCTGAATTGCGGGCTGACCGCCTTCATCGCCGTGCGCACCAACAAGCACAATCCGGAGTGGTCGGAGGTCTTTTCCAAGGCGATCGCCGACATCCCGGAGATCGTCGGCGCCTTTCGCATGACCGGCGATACCGACTATCTGCTGCATGCGGTGGTTCCCGACATGAAGGCCTTCGATGCGTTGTATCAACGCCTGATCGCCCGCATCGATCTGTCCGACGTGTCGTCCAGCTTCGTGATGGAAGGGTTGAAGCAGACGACCTCCCTGCCGCTGGACTATGCGTGACGTTGCGGGTTTTGGCGCCCGTGTCCGGGGGCCCCGGCATATTCCTGATACATGTCGGACCTACCTTTGGGGCTCCTCGTCCCGCCCGGAAGGACCGCAATGACACCCAAGACGCTGCTCGCCGCACTCCTCGTCGTCGCCGGCTGTGCGCTCCCCTTTGGGGCCTTGGCGCAATCCCCGTCGGTAGAAATCACCGAACCGGGCGGGCAGCGCTGCATCAGCTCCAACGGCGTGCCCAACCACGACATCGGCACTTTCCCCAATTCGGGCAACCCGAACCGGTTCCAGAGTCAGTCGATCCGCTATTGCTTCGACGCGACGCCCTCCCGCAACAGCCGGCCGACCCTGAACACCCCCACCGTGGGGATCGCCCTGAACGGCATTCCGATCCGCCCCGGCACCGCCGATTGGTACGATGCATCCAGCCCGCGCGGCCACAGCCGCGACCGCTCCTCGGGCTGGAACCTGGAGGGCATGGGCAGCGCCGACACGCTGGGCATGGACCAGAACAACGCCCATGTGGACAATCGCGGCCTGTACCACTATCACGGCGCGCCGGTCGGCCTGCTGGCGGTCAGCCCGTCGAGCCATATCGGCTATGCCGCCGACGGGTTCGAGATCCACTATCTCGGCGCTGAGGCGCAGCCGAGCTATGTCCTGAAATCCGGCGCCCGACCGACCGCGCCCGGCGGCCGCCATGACGGCACCTACCTGCAGGACTGGGAATACCGGGCCGGCTCGGGAAATCTGGATGAATGCAATGGCGGTGACGTGAACGGCCAATACGTCTATTTCGCCACCGACAGCTTCCCCTACTATCCACGCTGCCACTGGGGCGATGTAAGCCAGGATTTCGCCGGCCCAGGGGGCGGAGGTGGCGGCCAGGGCGGCGGTCCGCGCCCTCCGGGTGGTGGTGGGCGGCCGCCACGGAGATAGCAAGTCTACGAACGGCGTCCCTGACCGCCCTTGCCGGAAAATGCTGGGCCGGGCCCGACGGCTTGATATGCACGGGCCGGCCGCACATTTTGTGTCGGGCATCGCGAAAGGGAGGCAGCCATCGGCAAGGTCACGGGGGCGGGCGCCGGGCGTCCGGCGACGGCCGACTGGCTGCATGCCGAGGCCGTCCGGTACTACGAGACCGAAAGCGCCGAGCCATCCGCCAGGGATGCCGAGTCGGCACTGTCCAGAGCGCGGGCGCTGACCGGATCGATCGGCGCCAAGTTGGTCGCACGCGCCAATGCGCTGCCGGAGACACCGGCGCTGGTTCACGCCCTCGCCGGCCTGTGGTTGGTGCTGCGCGGCCTGAGCCTGGCCGGAATCGCACTCGCCGCCCTGGCCGGCGCGGCCACCGCGCGCACCGCCTTCGCCAGCACCGACGGAACCACCATCAACATCTTCTGGCTGCTGGCCGGGTTGCTGGGTTTGC
>CBDEGD010000047.1:0-22508 GCA_965237625.1 Inquilinaceae bacterium | reverse complement strand
TTTCGCCATGGATTGGGAGCCGGGCGACCGCTCCAAGAAACATATCGACGCCATCGCCAAGGCCGCCAAGGACTCCGACAAGATCTATCTGGCGACCGATCCGGATCGCGAGGGCGAGGCGATCTCCTGGCATGTCCAGGAGATCCTGCGGTCCAAGCGCGGGCTGAAGGATGCCGACATCCAGCGCGTGTCGTTCAATGAGGTGACCAAGCGCGCGGTGCTGGACGCCATCGCCCATCCGCGCGCCGTCGACGGCGAGTTGGTCGATGCCTATCTGGCCCGCCGGGCGCTGGATTATCTGGTCGGCTTCACCCTGTCGCCGGTGCTGTGGCGCAAGCTGCCCGGTTCCCGCTCCGCCGGCCGGGTGCAGTCGGTGGCGCTGAAACTGATCTGCGTGCGGGAAGCGGAGATCGAGGCCTTCCAGCCGCGCGAGTACTGGGCCGTCGAGGCCCGGTTCAAGACCGCCACCGGCGATGAGTTCACCGCAAGGCTGACCCATCTGGACGGCAAGAAGCTCGACAAGTTCGGCCTGCCCGACGAGGCATCGGCCAAGCGCGCAGTGGCGGTGCTGGAAAATCTCGACTTCAAGATCGACGCGGTCGAGCGCAAGCAGACCCGCCGCAACCCCTACCCGCCTTTCACCACATCGACCCTGCAGCAGGAGGCCTCGCGCAAGCTCGGCTTCAGCGCCAGCAACACCATGCGCACCGCCCAGCGCCTCTATGAAGGTGTCGATATCGGCGGCGAGACGGTCGGGCTCATCACCTATATGCGGACCGACGGACTGACCCTGGCCCAGGAGGCGCTGGTCGCCACCCGCGATCTGATCGGCCAGAGGTTCGGCGACCACTACCTGCCCGAGGCGCCCCGGGTCTACAAGAGCAAGGCCAAGAACGCCCAGGAAGCCCATGAGGCGATCCGGCCGACCGATCTGCACCAGCATCCCGATGATATGGCCCGCTATCTGCCGAAGGACGAGCAGCGGCTGTACGAGCTGATCTGGAAGCGCACCGTGGCCTGCCAGATGGCGGCGGCGGTGATGGACCAAGTGGCGGTCGACATCGATGGCGGCAACGGCGCGGCGATGTTGCGAGCCAATGGCTCGGTGGTGAAGTTCGACGGCTTCCTGAAGGTCTATGAGGAAAGCCGCGACGAGCCGGCCGAGAAAGGCGAAGAGGACACCCAGCGGCGGCTGCCGCCGGTCGATGAGGGCCAGCGCGTCGACCGCGCCGCCACCACCGACGAGCAGCATTTCACCCAGCCGCCACCACGCTATTCCGAGGCCAGCCTGGTCAAGCGCATGGAGGAGCTGGGCATCGGCCGGCCCTCGACATATGCGTCGGTGCTGCAGGTGCTGCAGGATCGCGACTATGTCCGGCTGGAAAAGCGGCGTTTCATCCCGGAGGACCGGGGCCGGCTGGTCACCGCCTTCCTGACCAGCTTCTTCACCCGCTATGTGGAATACGACTTTACGGCCAAGCTCGAAGACCAGCTCGACGATATCTCAGGTGGGGCGGATCGATTGGAAGACGGTGTTGCGGGAGTTCTGGTCGGCCTTCTCCGAGGCCGTCGGCGAGACCGAGGACCTCAGCATCAGCCAGGTCATGGATGTGCTGGACGGCGATCTGGGCCAGCACTTCTTCCCTGCCGACGATCCCGGGCACGATGCCCGCAAATGCCCAGCCTGCGAGGGCGGCCGGTTGGCCCTGAAGCTGGCCCGCAACGGCGCCTTCATCGGCTGCCAGAATTACCCGGAATGCCGCTTCACACGGCCGCTTCAGGTGATGAGCGCCGAGGCGCTGACCCAGGCGGCGGCCTATCCACGCGGTCTGGGCGACGATCCGGCCAGCGGCCTGCCGGTCAGCCTGCGCCAGGGTCCGTACGGCATCTATGTGCAGCTCGGCGAGGTCGAAGAAGACACCAAGCCCAAGCGGGTGTCGCTGCCGAAGGGCGAGGCGCCGGCGGATTTGACATTGGAACGCGCCCTCGGCCTCTTGGCCCTGCCCAGGGAGATCGGCCGCCATCCGGACAATGGCGAGACCATCACCGCCGGGATCGGCCGCTTCGGCCCCTATCTGAAGCTCGGCAACGCTTACAAATCCCTGACCGCCGATGAGGACATCCTGGCCATCGGCATGAACCGGGCCTTAGAACTGCTGGCCAATGCCAAGGCCCGCCCGGCCGCCGAACCTTTGCGGGCTCTGGGAGGGCACCCCAAGGACGGCCAGCCGGTTGCGATCTTCAAGGGCCGATACGGCCCCTATGTCCGGCATGCTCGGACAATGGCATCTCTGCGCAAGGGCCAGGAGGTCGACACCGTCACCTTGGAGGAAGCTGTTGAGTTGATCGCCGCGAAGGCCGGGAAGAAGGGCGGCAGGAAGACGGCGGCGAAGAAGGCCCCGGTCAAGAAAGCCACTGCCAAGAAAGCCCCGGCAAAGAAGAGGGCGGCTAAAAAAACGACAACCAAGAAGGCCGCAGCCAAGACCGCACCCCGCAGTTCGGCCGCCGGAGACTAGGCCCGCTTTGCCCAAGGGAATGAAACGCCCCTTCCCCACGAAGGAGCAGATCGCGGCCTTCATTCGCGAGAGCCCGACACCGGTCGGCAAGCGCGAGATCGCCAGGGCCTTCCAGATCACCGGATCGGCCCGCATCGCCCTCAAGGAAGTCATGAAGGACCTGCAGGCCGACGGCACGGTGGAGCGCGGCCGCGGGCGGCGCATGGCGCCCCGGGACGGTCTTCCGGAGGTCACCGTGGTGACGATCGAAGGCGTCGATGCCGATGGCGAGGTGCTGGCGCGCCCTCTGCAATGGCAGGGCGACGGCAAGCCGCCGCGTATCTACATGGCGCCGGAACGGCGCGGCCATCCGGCACTGGATAAGGGCGACCGCGCCCTGGCCCGGCTGAAGCGCAACCCGGACGGCTCCTATTCCGGCCGCACTATGCGCAAGCTGGACGCCGCGACGGCCGACCGGGTGGTAGGGGTGTTCCGCCGCAAGGCCGGCGGCGGCATCGTCGAGCCGGCCGACAAGCGCCGCAAGGACAGCCTGTTTGTCGCGGCGGAGGATTGTGTCGATCTCGCCGATGGCGAATTGGTGATCGCCGAACTGCCGCCTGGCGCCCGCCACGGTCCGCGCCGCACCATGATCGTCGAACGGCTCGGCGATGCCGATCACCCGCGCTCGATCAGCCTGATCTCGATCCATACCGCCGGCATTCCGACCGAATTCCCGGAAGCGGCGCTGCGCCAAGCCGAAGCGGCGAAACCGATGCCCCTGGGCAAACGGGTCGATCTGCGCGACTTGCCGCTGGTGACCATCGATGGCGCCGATGCCCGCGACTTCGACGACGCGGTATGGGCCGCACCGGACCCGGCGGTCCCGGACGGATGGCATCTGCTGGTCGCCATCGCCGATGTCGCCGCCTATGTGAAGACAGACTCGGACCTGGACCGGGAGGCGTTCAAGCGCGGCAACAGCTGCTATTTCCCCGACCGGGTGGTGCCGATGCTGCCCGAGGCGCTGTCCAACGGCCTGTGCTCGCTGCGCCCCGATGAGGATCGCGCCTGCCTCGCCGTACATCTGTGGATCGACGCCAACGGCCGGCTGAGACGGCACCGCTTCGAGCGCGCCCTCATGCGATCGACCGCGCGGCTGACCTATGAGCAGGTTCAGGCGGCCCGCGACGGCGTCCCCGACGATCTGACCGGTCCGTTGCTGGAGCCGGTCATCTCGCCCCTTTACGGCGCCTTCAAAGCGCTGATGGCCGACCGTACCCGGCGTGGAACCCTCGACCTCGATCTGCCCGAGCGGCGTATCACCCTGGACGATGACGGCAATGTGTCGGGTATTGCCGCCCGCACCCGTCTCGACAGCCACCGGCTGATCGAGGAATTCATGATCGCCGCCAATGTGGCGGCTGCCACAGCGCTTCAGGACAAGGCGCTGCCGGCGCTCTACCGCATCCACGATGTGCCCGACCAGACCAAGATCGAGGCGTTGCGGGAGTTCCTGGAGCCGATGGGCTATCGCATCGCCAAGGGCCAGGTGATCCGGCCGCGCGCCTTTACCCAGATCCTGGAGCGCGCCAGGGACAAGCCCGAGGCGCAGGTGATCAACGAAATGGTGCTGCGCAGCCAGTCCCAGGCCGTCTATCACACCGAGAATATCGGCCATTTCGGGCTCGCACTGGCCCGCTATGCGCATTTCACATCGCCGATCCGGCGCTATGCCGACCTGACCGTGCATCGCGGGCTGATCCGCATATTTGGCCTAGGCAAGGACGGCGCCGAGGACGAAGAGTTGGGCCGGCTGGCTGCGGTCGGCGAGCACATTTCCGTGACCGAAAGACGGGCGGCGTCGGCGGAGCGGGATGCCGTCGACCGCTATGCGGCTGCGTATCTGGCAAACCGGGTCGGGCAGGAATTCTCCGGCCGCATCAGCGGGGTGACGCGGTTCGGGCTGTTCGTCATGCTGACGGAATCCGGCGCCGACGGGCTGGTGCCGATCGGCAGCCTGCCGGAGGATTACTACGAGCATGACGCAAGTCGACACGCTCTGGTCGGCAGGCGTTGGGGCCGGGAGTATCACATGGGAGCGTCGGTTCGGGTCCGGCTGATCGAGGCGGATCCGCTGACCGGCAGCACGATCCTGAACGTGACCGGCGATTCCGACGGGGCGGAGGTGTCCTGGCTGCCCAACACCGGCGGCAAACCCCGCGCAAGAGCCGGACGCGCCAATCCACCCGGTCGGCGGCCGCCGCCGCGCAAACGGCCGCATAAGAAACGCTGATCGGATTGCCTTGGCATTGCCCGCAGTATTCTTCCGCCACGTTTTCGCCGTGACCGGCGTTTTTAATCCGTGCTAGTGCCCCTGCGGCACAAGCGATTATCGCGGGCATGTCCGGTGGACAGCCCGCGAACCATTTTTTGGAACCGTACCCGATGATTGCCCAATGACTCAGGCGCCGCCCCCCGAAGCCAGAACACGCCGAGCCGGCATGGCGGCAGGCATCCTGTTGCTCGGCGCATGCGCCAGCAGCGTGCCGAATACCGTGACGGTGGAACCGGAAGGGCCATTGCTGACTTCGGTATTCTCCGAGGGCTATGACAGTATTTCCGACTTCTATCTTCAGCGGATCGACTTGGCGGATCTGACGGTCGACGGGCTGTCCGGCCTGTCGACAATCGACGAACGGTTAGGCGTAAGCCGCGAGGATGACGTCATACAGATGACGGCCGATGGCGTCGTCATCAGTGAGTTTCCCTCACCGGCGGCACGCAACCCCTATGGCTGGGCCAGCCTGACAGTCGCAGCAATCGCCAGCGCCCGGCAGGCCTCGACCGAGTTGGAAGGATCGACTCCCGAAGAAATCTATGAGGCGGTCTATTCATCGATCGCGGCGCAACTCGACGATTATTCCCGCTATTCCAATGCCGACAGGGCAAGACAGGAACGGGCATTTCGGGAGGGTTATGGCGGCATCGGCCTGCTGTTGAATCTGGACGAAACCGGCCGCGCCGTGGTCGAGGAAGTCTTCATGGAAGGCCCCGCCGGCCGCGCCGGAATCGCTGCCGGAGAGTTGATCGTGGCTGTCGACGGCGACGACACGACCGGTTGGACGTTGGATACGCTGGGAGCACGATTGCGCGGCCTCGCGGGGACCGAAGTCCGGATCACATTGCTCTCCGCCGACAATGTCGGGCGCACCCTGACGCTGCGGCGGGAGCGCGTGATCCCGAACGTCATAAGCGCCCGGGTCGAGGACGAGACAGTGATCGTGCGGATTTCCCGGTTCAATGCATCGACGAGGGAAAACCTGAAAGAATCGCTGACCGGGGCGCTGAACGATCTGGACGGACGCGCCAGGGGCGTCATTCTGGACCTGAGGGGAAATCCGGGCGGCCTGCTCGGTCAGGCGATCAACGTCGCCGATCTGTTCATTACCGAAGGCCGGATGATATCGACTCGCGGCCGCCATCCCGACAGCCTGCAACGGTTCGATGCAGCCAGCGACGATTTGGCGCGCGGGCTGCCAGTGGTGGTGCTGGTCGATGGCCGTTCGGCCTCCGGCTCGGAAGTCGTCGCCGCCGCCATGCAGGATAGCGGCCGCGCGGTGCTGGTCGGCGCGTCGTCCTTTGGCAAGGGCAGCGTCCAGAGGGTCATCCGTTTGGACAATGATGGCGAGTTGTACCTGACATGGAGTCGCATCTATGCGCCGTCCGGCTACACCCTGCATCGACAGGGCGTGCTGCCGACGATCTGCACCAGCGGCCCGTTCGCCGACCCGGACCAGTTGATCTCCATGTTCCGCAGCGGCGGGATGGATTTGACGCCGCAGCTGGCGAACTATCGTTTCGCCGCACCGGATGACGAAGAGGCGCTGGACGCGCTGCGTCAGACCTGCCCCTGGCAGCCCCATGACGAAGACCTCGATATCGAGATCGCGCATCGGGTGATCGAGGACAGCACATTGTATGCTCAGGGGCTTGCGGCCTTCGGTCACCCCTCCCTCGCCCAGCGATAGCATCGTCCGGAAACGGCTCTAACCCCCATGGTTGCCTTGACAGTGGCGATGCGCACTGTATGGTGCGCGCCCGAACCGAAATCTATCTGACCGCTGCCTGCCGGCAGGCTCGCGGCGGCGCAGTACAGGAATACGCGCGATGGCGAAATCGAGCACGCTGAAGATCCGCATGAACAGCACGGCGGATACCGGCTTCTTCTATGTCACCAAGAAGAATCCGAAGAACACGACCGAGAAGCTGGTCCAGAGAAAATACGACCCGGTCGTGCGCAAGCACGTCGAGTTCAAGGAAGGCAAGATCAAATAGGCAGCGCAACGCGCCGAATGATCGAGGGCCGCGCCAAGTGCGCGGCCTTTTTGCTGCTCCAGCCCTGGCCATGACGTAGAGCATTTTCCGCTCACGCAGAATCGGCACCGACCCCTTCCGAAATCGTGGTCAGCCGGCGTATCGAGACTGGAGGCCATGGCCGACCTATATCCCACTATCGAACCCAGCGAAGCCGGCATGCTCGATGTCGGCGACGGGCACAAGATCTACTGGGAAACCTGCGGCGCGCCCTCCGGAAAGGCGGCGCTTGTCCTCCACGGCGGACCGGGCTCCGGCTGTACAGCCGGCACGAGGCGATATTTCGACCCCGACCACTACCGGATTATCCAGTTCGACCAGCGCGGCTGCGGAAGAAGCACGCCGCATGCGGGCGACGCCGATGCCGATCTCTCGACCAACACCACGGCCCATCTGCTGGCCGATATCGAAAGGCTGCGACGGCATCTGGGAATCGCGCATTGGCTCGTGCTTGGAACGTCGTGGGGATCGACCCTGGCACTCGCCTATGCCCAGGGGCATCCCGACCGAGTCACCCATATGGTGCTCGTCAGCGTCGCAACCACAACCGCGTGGGAAATCGACTGGATTACCCGCGGAGTCGGCGTCTTCTTCCCGGAACACTGGGCCCGCTTCCGCGACGGCGTTCCGGCGGCAGAGCGAGACGGCAGCCTGGTCGACGCCTATCATCGGCGCCTCATCGACACCGATCCGGCCATTCATGAACAGGCCGCACGCGACTGGTGCGATTGGGAGATGGCGATTGTCGCGATGCACCCAGATCACAAGCCCAATCCGCGATACGAGCGGCCTTCATTCCGCCTTGGATTCGCGCGCCTTGTCACCCATTACTGGCGCCACAATGCCTGGCTGGAGGATGGGATTTTGCTGAGGGAAATCAGCCGTCTCTCGGGCATTCCCGGAGTGCTGATCCATGGCCGCCTGGATATCGGCGGTCCGTTGATTACCCCATGGCGGCTTATACCAACGGCAATAACTACTGACCGCCATGCGCCCAGTCCCTCATTCCGATGGACATAATGGTTTCGGGCTGGGCGAGGAGCTTGTTCCAGGCCTCGCAGCCGACATCAAGGATGGCGTCGTAGGTCTCGAAGACGCGGTTGGAGAGCCAGTTCTGGCGGAGGTACTGCCAGATGTTCTCGACCGGGTTGAGTTCTGGCGAGCGGGGCGGCAGCAGGATGATGGTGAGGTTCTTCGGGACCTTGAGCTTATCGGTGCTGTGCCATCCGGCGCGGTCCATGAGGATGACGGCATGGGCCTTGGCGGCGACGTTTCGGCTAATCTCGTCGAGATGCATTTGCATGGCGGCCGTGTTGGCCATGGGCAGCATGAGGGCGGCGCCCTTGCCAAGCCGGGGACAGATGGCGCCGAACAGATAGGCGTTCTCGTAGCGCTGGTCGGCGGGCAGGCGCGGGCGGCTTCCCTTCTTCGCCCAGATCCGGACGCGGCCATTCTTCTGGCCGAGCCTGGCCTCGTCCTGGAACCAAATCTCGACGCGCTTGCCTTTGGGCAGATGGCCTATGTGCGCGGCGAGCGTGCGCGGGAAGTTTTTTTAAACCCATCGAGCACGCGCTGATCTTGGAGCGGATGCTGCGGCCGGCCGCTGATGTAGGAGAAGGACAGCCTGGCAAGCAGGTCGGTGACCGTCCGCTCGGCGCTGACGACGCCAAAGCGTTCCTCGATCACACGCTTCAGGTCGATCCGCCGCCAGCGTACGACCCCGTCTGTCGCCAGATCGGGGCCGGTCTCCACGATCTCGGCCAAGGCCGCCATCTGAGCGTCGCTGAGATGGCGCGGCCGGCCGGCACGTGCACGGTCCGTCAGGCCCTCGGGACCTTCCGCATTGAAACGATGCGCCCAGTCCCTGAGCGTTTGCCGGTCCATGCCACCGACCTGAGCCGCCGCCGCCCGGCTCATGCCGGCATAGACCGCCGCTATTGCCAACAGCCGCCGGATCTGGCGCGGGTCCCGGCTGCGCTTGGCCAGAGTGCGCAGTTCGGCGGCGTCATAGTCGTCTCGGAGTGCAACGGTCGATGGCATGGCGAGTCTCCCTCGTCACACTTGAATCACATCCCGCCACGAAAAGGAATCCCCTGAGAGTCAGAACCTTCCACCGCTGGTATTAGTCGAAGCTGGCCCGGCAGCGAGCTTGTCGTCGTCGGCGCGGCCGGCCACGACACCCGCGACCCGGGTATGAACGAGGCCATCGTCGCCGCCACGAATCGTTTCGCGGTCGGCAATTAGACCATCATCCGTTTTTTCACGAAGTCTGGCGGACGGTCCACCGGCAAGCCTCAGCCGATGGCGCCGACTGCCAGTATGTCCGGCGGCAGTTCATCCAGCCCTTCGGCGACGACCCGGTTGCGGCCGCGATTCTTGGCGGCGTACAGGCAGTCGTCGGCGCGCTTGATCAGGTTGTCCGATGGCTCGGTCGGATCTTCGGTTGCCGCAACACCCAGACTGATGGTGATGCTGATCCGGCGCTTCTCATGGGAGACCTTGAACGGCTTGTCGGCGATCGTCTGACGGAGCCGCTCGGCCACCAAAGCCGCCGCCTCGACCGAGGCATCGGGCATGATGATGACGAATTCCTCGCCGCCGATCCTTGCGATCATGTCGAAGTTGCGCAGATTGCGGCTGACCCGGTTGGCCAGTTCCTTCAGCACCTCGTCACCGACCGCATGGCCGTAATTGTCATTGGTGTGCTTGAAGAAATCGACGTCGAACAGGATCGCCGCCACCGGCTTGTGGGTCTCCGCGATGCGCCCGATGATCCGTGACAGATGGGCGTTCAGATAGCGCCGATTGAACAGTCCGGTCAGGCTGTCCGTGAGCGCCATGGACAGGCTGTCCTCGTAATTCTGGCGCAGCCGCTCCTGATAGCGCTTGCGGCGGACCTGGGTGCGGACCCTGGCCATCAACTCGTTGCGGTCCAACGGACGCACCAGGTAGTCGTTGGCGCCCAATTCCAGCCCCTTGGCGATACGTGGCAGATCGCCGTCGCTCGCCATCAGCAGGATCGGCGTCTGGCGCGTGTCCTCATGGCTGCGGAGCTGCGAGCAGAGGCGCAGCGAATCTTCCTTCCAGCATCGACATGCTGATGACGATGAGCTCGTAATCGCCCTTCAGCGCAGCATCCAGTGCGGCCTTGCCGCTTTCCACAGCGTCCAACTGCTTGCAGGTCGGCTTCAGCGCATCGACGATCTTCTCGATCTCGATCTCGCAGTCATCGACCACCAGGATGCTGCATTCGTCGGCCGACTCCGCCTGCTCCGACGCGACCTTGGTCAGAACGCCCAGCTCACCGGAAGTGTTTTCGCGCTGACGCCATTCATCCATCATCATTTTCAGCCGCACCAACGACCGGACGCGCGAGAACAGCGCGATGTCGTTGACCGGCTTGGTGAGGAAATCGTCGGCGCCGGCTTCAAGGCCGCGCACCCGGTCGGCGGTGTCGCTGAGGGCGGTCACCATGACCACCGGAATATGCAGGGTCTTCTTATTCTCCTTGAGCCGCTGGCAGACTTCGAAACCGTCCATGCCGGGCATCATCACGTCGAGAAGAATGATATCGGGGGCGTCGGCCTCGGCGCGTTCCAGGGCCTGGGGTCCGTTCGAGGCGGTGATAACTTCGAAGTACTCGTGCGTCAGCTTAGCTTCGAGAAGCTTGACGTTCGGCAGTACATCGTCGACGACCAGGACCCGTGCGGACATTTGTCTCTAACTCAGATACCGCTTCACCGTGTCGAGGAACTTTGCGATCGATATCGGCTTGGCGATATAATCCTCGCATCCCCCTTCGCGTATCTTTTCTTCGTCGCCTTTCATGGCGAAAGCAGTGACCGCGATCACCGGGATACGTTTTAGATCATCGTCCTCTTTGATCCACTTTGTCACCTCTAACCCGGAAACCTCGGGCAATTGGATGTCCATAAGGATCAGATCGGGTTTCTCCTGCCTTGCGATCTTGAGCGCTTCCATCCCGTCGCGCGTCTGTAGCGTGGCGTATCCGTGCGCCTCCAACAGATCGTGAAACAGTTTCATGTTGAGTTCATTGTCCTCAACGATCAAGACGGTCTTCCCCACCGCATGTTCGTTATCGGCTGCGGCTACGGTGCTGGTGGATGGAGACATTAGGATCGACCCCCCTTCGCTTGTGGTCGCCGTCCCCAGGGTACCCGGAGTACAATGACAACCTACACAGTGGCTGTTTATCAATATTTGGTTAACAAATCGTCACCAGAGGGTGAGCCGCTGGCGACTCCAGCGCGATAAACGAGGTCGGGAAATGCCGGCAACCGGGCTTTGCCGGGACTGCGGAAAGGTATGGCAGGGGCCATTGGCCGCCCGCCGCTGTGTGGTTTGCAAATCGCCGCGACAGATCCAGCATCCGGAACTCCACACTCTATCGATCGCCCATCTGGACTGCGATGCCTTCTATGCCACCGTCGAGAAACGCGACCGCCCCGATCTGGCGGACAAGCCGGTGATCATCGGCGGCGGCCGGCGCGGCGTGGTGTCCGCCGCCTGCTATGTCGCCCGGTTGTATGGCGTCCGATCCGCGATGCCCATGTTCAAGGCCCTGGCGGCCTGTCCGGACGCCACCGTCATCCGGCCCGACATGAAGAAGTATACGGAAATCGGCCGTCAGGTGAGGGAATTGATGCAATCGGTGACTCCGTTGGTCGAACCGCTGTCGATCGACGAGGCGTTCCTTGACTTGTCCGGCACCGAGGCGCTGCACGGTGGCAGCCCGGCGGTGACTTGTGTGAAGCTCGTCGCGCGAATCGAACGCGAGATCGGCATTACCGTATCGATCGGACTCAGCTACAACAAGTTTCTGGCCAAGCTGGCATCCGATCTGGACAAGCCTCGCGGGTTCGCAGTCATCGGAGCCGCGGAGGCCGTCGACTTCCTGGCCGACCGGCCGGTCAGCCTGATCTGGGGCGTCGGCAAATCTCTGCACGCCAAACTGCTCGGAGATGGAATCCGCACCATCAGCCAGCTTCGTAACAGTGACGAGGCCTCGTTGATGGCCCGCTACGGGGTCATTGGCCGCCGACTGTGGCGATTCGCCCATGGCCTGGACGAGCGCTCCGTCGAGCCGGCCAACCCGATGAAAAGCATTTCCTCGGAAACGACGTTCAACGAGGATATCGCGGAGCTGGACGATCTGCGCCATCGGTTGTGGCCGCTCTGTGAAACAGTCTCTCGCCGTATGAAAGACAAGCAGGTGGCGGCGCGAACCGTGGTGCTGAAGTTGAAGACGGACGGCTTTCGCAATCTGACACGCAGCCAGCGCCTGCCGGCACCGACCCAGCTGGCGGAAACCTTGTACCACACAGCCCTGCCCCAGCTTGCCGCCGAGGCGAACGGGACCCGCTTCCGGTTGATCGGGATCGGCGGCTCGGACCTGGAATCGGATGATCTGGCGGACCCGCCGGACCTGCTCGATCCGGGGCTGGCCCGTCGCCGCAAGGTCGAGGATGCGATCGATTTGGTGCGCGCCAAACTCGGCGATCACTCGATCACCAAGGGTCGCGGCTTCAAGGCGAAAGCTGAGTAGCGGATGGGCGCGGGATTGCGCGCCGGCGGGATCAGCAATCCGGCCGGTCGACCGGTTCCAACTCGATCAAAATCGCGCTGACGACGAAATCGCCATAGTCGATCAACATCTGGTCGACGATACCATTGTCATACAGCGTCACCGACATCTCATAGGTCGGCTCGGCCGATCCGCTGACAACAGAGAAGAACGCGAGATGAACCGGCCAGGAAGGCCGCTGCAGCAGGGTATTTTCCGACATCGACGCCGATGCCGGCTGTTGATCGCCAATCACGGCGCTGATCTCGTTCAGGCCGTCAAGCTCCGTGCCGTCAAAGAGCTTGGAAATGAAGAAGCGCTGTCCCGCCTCCGCCTCGTCCAGCATCCGCAGGGTGTGGGCTGTTGGAAATAACGTGCCGCTTGGCAATTGCTCCTCATGCCCCTCCGGCTGGCGAAACTCAACGGTTCCGGAGCCGTCGCCGGCCATCCGCGCAACACCGCGGACTTCCTCATCCGTAACATCGCCGGTTATGTTGCGGACGCTGAAATTGAAGTCCTGCCCATCCTTGGATTCCCAGGTGGCGTATGTCATCCGCTGCTCGATCTGGCCGCCCTCGCTGAAGACATAGCTGGTGCGATAGCGCTGCTCGACGGTCCAGCCGTCGCAGGTGTCCTCCCATATGAACAGCATCTGGCCGCCGACATCGATGACCTGGGATCCCGATCGGGCAGACGCCAGATCAAGCTGATAGATCGCCCGATGCGGGGCGATCTCCCAAGCAATGGACGGCGTCGCCACCAGAACCCCGGCGGCGGCGATCAGTGCGGGACGTACGGCGAAAACTGACAAACGAGCCTCCAATAATGCCCAGATCAGACTGGCCGATGAGTATTGAAACATCATGAAGCACCGACGCGCACAAAACCCGAAAAATGAGGTTTTAATGAGGGAATCAGGCACATTTTCCAGCGCGGCAATCCTTGCCGCCGGTGTAATCGACCCGGCAATCATTGCCAGCGCCGGCCATCGGCCCCGCCCGCTCCTGCCCGCCACATATGTTGAAAATCAATAGATTACCGATCGCCCCTCGCTCTGGCATACCGCATGCAGTTGATCGACCATCGGTTCGCAATCCGTGGCTTCAACTCAAGGGATTACGATGGCTTCGCCGCTTCGCCAGACAACCGCCCCCGACACTTTCGTCGACGATCCGTCAACGCTCAACGCCGCCCTTCTCAACCTGACCGGTGCCCTGCAATCGGGATCCGGGCCCACCAAATTCCTGGTGCGCCATGCCTTGGAACTGGTCCGTGAGGCCGGGTCGGTACTGAATGCCCAGCGCCAGCGCATCGCCCATCTGGAGCGCCTGAGCGCAACCGACGATCTGACCGGGCTGAACAACCGGCGCGGCTTCATGGATCATTTGCGGCGGCATGCCGCCGCCGCCCGCCGCCATGGCGAAACCGGCGTCCTGGCGTTCTGCGATCTGGACGGATTCAAGCTGATCAACGACCGCCACGGACACCCGGCCGGCGCCGCCATGCTGCGGCGGTTCGCGGAGTTGATGCGCCGGCATATCCGGGAAACCGATGTGGTCGGCCGGTTGGGCGGCGACGAATTCGCCATCCTGCTGACTCGGTGCGACATCGATGGCGGTTTGGCCAAAATCGCGGCGCTTCAGGCCCTGGCCGATGCCGAGGTGCTGGACTGGAATGGCAACGCCATCCCGGTGCGGGCAAGCTTCGGTGCCATCCCCTATCGCAGCGGCGCCCAGGCGGATGATCTGATCGCCGCCGCTGACGCCGTGCTCTACGCCGAAAAGGCCGAGCGCCGGGAACGGGCGAGGCAGTTGCCGATAGCGGAGGACTGAATTCCGGCGATCGGGCTCCTGATCCGACTATTTCACCTTCACCGGCGGCAGGTCGGGTTTGATGTGAAGTTCCTTGAGCCGTGCCCGATCGACCTCGGCCGGCGCCTGCATCATCAGATCCTCCGCGCGCTGGTTCATCGGGAAGGCGATGATCTCGCGAATGTTCGGCTCGTCGGCCAGCAGCATGACGATCCTATCGATGCCAGGCGCCGAGCCGCCATGGGGAGGCGCGCCGAACTTCAGCGCCGACAACATGCCGCCGAACCGGGCTTCCAGCACGTCGGGCTGATAGCCGGCGATGCCGAAGGCCTTGTACATGATTTCCGGCAGATGGTTCCGGATGGCCCCGGATGAGAGCTCCACCCCGTTGCACACGATGTCGTATTGGAAGGCCTTGACCTCCAGCGGGTCCATCGTCTCCAGCGCTTCCAGCCCGCCCTGCGGCATAGAGAAAGGGTTGTGGCTGAAATCGAGCTTGCCGGTGGTCTCATCCATCTCGAACATCGGAAAATCGATGATCCAGCAGAACGCGAATTGGCCGCGGTCTATGACATCCATATCCTCGGCGATCTTGGTGCGGGCCTGACCGGCCATCTTTTCCGCCGCGGGTATCTGATCGCAGACGAAGAACACCGCATCGCCGTCCTCCAGCCCGGCCGCCTGCCGAAGGGCCTGCTGTGCCGCCTCGGGCACGAATTTGGCGATCGGCCCCTTGCCTTCGCCATCGGCGAACAGGATGTAGCCGAGCCCAGGCGCTCCCTCGCTCTGCGCCCAGGCATTGAGCTTGTCGAAGAAGCTGCGCGGCTTATCGGCGACCATCGGCGCGCCGATCGCCCGCACCACGCCACCCTTGCCGATCACCCCTTTGAAGGCGCGGAATTCGACATCGTCACGGGAAAACACTTCGGTGACATCGGTGATCACCAACGGGTTGCGCAGATCCGGCTTGTCGGTGCCATAGCGCAGCATCGCCTGCTGATAGGGAATGCGCGGAAAGGGCGGCGGGGTGGCAGTCCGCTTGGTGCCTTTTGCACTGCCAAAATCGGCGAACTCCTCAAAGACGCCATGCAGCACGGGCTCGATCGCCGCAAAAACATCCTCCTGGGTGACGAAGCTCATCTCGAAATCGAGCTGATAGAATTCGCCCGGCGAGCGGTCGGCGCGGCTGTCCTCGTCCCGGAAGCACGGTGCAATCTGGAAATACCGGTCGAACCCGGCCACCATCAGCAGCTGCTTGAATTGCTGCGGAGCCTGCGGCAGGGCGTAGAACTGGCCGGGATGCAGCCGGCTTGGGACCAGGAAGTCACGGGCGCCCTCGGGGCTGGAGGCGGTCAGGATCGGGGTTTGGAACTCCACGAAGCCCTGCTCGATCATCCGACGGCGGATCGAGGATATGACCGACGACCGCAGCACGATGTTGCGCTGCATCTTCTCGCGCCGCAGATCGAGGTACCGATACCGCAGGCGAATCTCCTCGCCATAGTCGGAGTCCGAATTCACCTGCAGCGGCAGCGTATCGGCGGGTGACTGGACGGCGATCTCCTCGACTTTCACCTCGATCCGGCCGGTCGGCAGCCGCTCGTTGATGGTCTCCTCCGTCCGCATGGCGACCGGTCCGGTGACCGTCAGCACCGTTTCCAGCCGGGCAGCCTCGGCGGCCGCGAAATGCGGACTGGACACATCGAGTACACACTGGGTCAGACCGAAATGGTCGCGCAGATCGACGAACAGCAGATTTCCGTGATCACGCTTGCGATGAACCCAGCCGGACAGCCGCACGGTCTCACCGGCATGGGTGTCGCGCAACACCCCACAGTTGTGAGTACGAAAGGGATGCATGGGTGACGGATCCTTGGGCATCGTGCGCCGGCTTTCTGCGTATCATGGAATTACCGACCGCACATCGGCGATCGGCGCGCAAAAGCACACTGATGGCGGTTGCTTGTCAAGAATCCTGTCCTGTCGAAGCCGTGTAAAGTCGTGCCGATGGTGAAGTGTTGACGGACCGGCAGGCTGAACATTCCTAGGGTCCGGACCCAATTGCGCCACCATACGAGTGTGGCGGCGATGAAGACAGCGGCGAGGAAGGTATCTGCGCGCTTGTCGTATCGGGTCGCGATCCTTCGGAAGTCCTTGAGCCGGCAGAACATCCGCTCGATGAGATTTCGGCTTCGGTAGGCAACCCGGTCATAGGCGTTCGGATGCATGCGCGTTGGATGGGGCGGGATAACGGCTTCGCAGCCCGTTCGGCGAGCCAGTCCCAGAGCTTGCGGGCATCATCGGGCGATCGGCGATGAGCTGGCGCGGGATGGGAACGCGCCTGAGCAGTGCCGCCACCCCGATCAGATCGTGGGTCGGTCCGGTGTCGCGGTGAAGGCCAAGGGCCGGCCAAGGTCGTCGGTTATGGCATGAGCTTTGGTCGTCCGTCCGCCGCGAGTTCGGCCGATGGCCTGTTCGAAGCCCCCCTTTTGCGCCCGCCGCTGAGCGGTGTGCCTTGACGTGGGTGGAGTCGACGGCCGTCGTGCTGATCACACTGCTCGACCCGCTCAGGGCGTAGAACACATCTTCCCACACCGCTTGTTTGCTCGACCGGTTGAAGCGGCTGTAGATCGTCGTGTAGGGGCCGTAATCCGCCGGGCAGTCGCGCCAACGCGCCCCGATCTTCAGCATGTGGATGATCCCTGAGATTACCCGCCGGTCGCCAACCCGGTGCGCGCCGCGCCGACTGCGCGGCAGATACCGCTCGACCCGGCTCCATTCCTCGTCGCTCAACCAAAACAGGCTCCGTGCTGCTGATTCGGCGCGGCAATCCGGAAAACATCACCGGATTGGCCGACCTGTTGCGGCCCGAAGTGCGACTGGCGCTGTCAAACCCGAAGACGGAAGCCGCATCCCGCGGCGTCTACCGCAACCCGATTCTCGGCCTGGCGGAGAACGAGGGGCAGGATGTCGAGCGCCACCGATACCTGCTTGACGAAGGCGATTTCAAAATCCGCAGATTGTTTCATCACCGGGAGATTCCGCAGATCCTGGCCGATGATCTCGAGGTTACTTCCGTCATCCATTTTCACCTGGCACTGCTCTTTGCCCGCATCTTCGGCGACCTCTTCGAGATGGTGCCGTTGTCCCCGCTGTCCGGCGACACGGCGGCGACCGATGCCAATCACACAACCCGCTACCACATTGGCCTGATCGGCGATGGCGGAGATTGGGGGTCTGCATTGTTGGACCTCATGATCAGTCCGACAGCGGCCGATATCTATGATCGGCACGGTCTTTCGGCACCAGTTCCCTGATCCGTCAGTCGATCGAGGGCGATGCCGCAGTCCATACCATCGAATGCGGCGGATAGCGGGTTTGTAGGCCGCACCGGGCCATGCTAAAGACCGCTTATGGCCGACCAACCCCGATTGATTACCGATTCTCAGGACTGTGCCGAGTTTTGCGAGCGTCAGGCCGGTGCCGACTTCATCACCGTCGACACTGAGTTCATGCGCGAGAACACCTACTGGCCGATCCTGTGCCTGATCCAGGTCGCGGGGCCGAGCGAGGCCGTGGCCATCGACCCGCTGGCAGAAGGGATGGATCTGGCGCCGGTCTTCGCGCTGATGGCCGACAAGTCCATTTTGAAGGTGTTTCATTCCGCGAGGCAGGATGTGGAGATCTTCGTCAATCTCGCCGGCGCGGTGCCCGAGCCCCTGTTCGATACCCAGGTCGCCGCCATGGTCTGCGGCTTCGGCGATTCCGTCGGATATGAGACGCTGGTGAACCGGCTGGCGGGCAAGCGGATCGACAAGACGTCCCGATTTACCGACTGGTCCCGCCGCCCGTTGACGGACAAGCAGCTAAAATATGCCCTGGCCGATGTCATCCACCTGCGGCCGATCTATGAGAAGCTCAGCGAACAGCTGGGCGGCAATGAGCGCGGGCATTGGCTGGGCGAGGAGATCGCCATCCTTACCGCCCCGGAGACCTACCGCGTCGAACCCGAGGCGGCATGGCGGCGGATCAAGACCCGTTCGACGGATCCCAAATTCCTGTCCATCCTACGCGAACTGGCGGCTTGGCGAGAGAGTGAGGCGCAAAAGCGCGACCTGCCGCGCGGCCGGCTGCTACGCGACGACGCGCTGTTGGAGATCGCATCCCACGCGCCGCGGACTGTCGACGATCTGGCGCGGATGCGCGGGTTGAGTCGCAGCATGGCCCAGGGCTGGCAGGGGTCCGGCCTCTTGAAAGCGGTCGAGACCGGCCTTGCCACTCCGCCTGAGGATCGGCCCAGGGTCCCCGCCCGGGTCGTGCCGCCCCAAGGTATCGGCCCCATCATCGAACTGTTGCGCGTGCTTCTGAAAATGAAATGCGACACCCATGGCGTCGCCCAGAAACTGGTGGCCAATGCCAGCGACCTGGAATTGATCGCCTCCGATGACAATGCCGATGTCCAGGCACTGAGAGGCTGGCGCCGCGAGTTGTTCGGAGAGGATGCGCTCGCCTTGAAGCACGGCCAGATCGCGCTGGCCATCGATGGCAACCGCGTGGACACCGTTCCGGTTCCCGACCGGAAAGGCAAGAACGCCGCCGACTGACGCGTTAGTTGGTCAACTCGTCCGGCCACCGGCCGGTTCGACGAGGATCCGGCCGGAAACGTCTAGGGTACCCGCCAAGGTGTCCAACCGGCGCGCAACCACGTCGCCATCGAGCGTGTCCTGATCCGCCGGCAGCCACAGGATAAGTTCATCGTCTGTCCGCTCCAGCCGGGTGCGCCGTAACAAGCCCGTGGCGCCGCCGCTCAGCGTGCGCGCCAGCCGCAACGCGGCCCCCAACAGTTTCGCGCGCAGGATCTCATCCGGTGTCAGCACCCAGTCGACCGCCTTCGATGTCCGGTCGCCGATCAGGCCGCCATAGCGCGCATAGAGGGTCGCCGCCAGGAAGACCCGCTCGGCATGGTCGACGCCGACCACGGCCATCCGCAGCGTGCGCAGATAGGCGTGCTCGGCCCGGTAGTCGGGATGCTCCGCCCAGCAAAAGTCGCTCAACAGGCTCGCGGCCTTGCGCAGGCGCGCCGCGGCCGGCGTCTCATCAGCAAACAGCGCGCGCGTCCAGCGGGCGATGCCGGTCGCTTCGCCGAACCGTTCCAACCGCCGGGCAATCTCGGAGCAGGTGTGCAGCAACGGATCGGCCGACCGGTCTTCTTCCGACAGCTGATCGAACAGATGGCCCTCGCGAAGGCCATAGGCGGAGAATACCACTTCCGACGGAGCCATGGTCTTCAAGAGCGATTCAAGCACCAGCGCCGCATAGGGCAGGGTTTCCAGCCGCCGCTTGTTGACCGCCGGCAACCGGTCGAGGGACGCCCTGCCCTGTCGCGCGATCAGGCTGGCCAATTGCCGCAGCTCCCTGCCGGGCACCGAATACTGGTGGATGACATGGACCGGATATTTGGTCTTGGCCATGTGCACCTTGGCGAGTGACCGCCATGCGCCCCCGACCGGGTAAAAGTCGCGACCGCGGTACTCCGACAGCCAGTCCTGTTCCGCCAAGGACGAATCGACCAGGGCCCGGACCTCCGATCGGCTCTTCTTGCCGGCCATCAGCCGGAAGGGCCCCAGCGGCAGAGTCACCTGCCGGCCACTCTCTTCGCGGCCCAGCGCCACCAGTTCCAGTGAGCCGCCACCAAGATCGCCCATCACGCCGTCCGCGCCGGGGGTTCCCGACAGCACGCCCAAGGCCGAAAGGCGGGCTTCCTCCAGGCCGCTGATCGTCGAGACGCTCAGGCCGCAGAGTCGCTTCACCTTGGCGACAAAGGCCTTGCCGTCCTCCGCCTCGCGTACCGCGGCAGTGGCGAGCACATCGACATGTCTTACCCCCATGCCATCGATCAGCCGCCGGAACCGCGCGAGGTTCTTTAGCGCCATGTCTAGGCCATCCGGATGCAGGCGACCGGTGCGCGCCAAATCACGGCCGAGGCCGCACAGGATCTTTTCGTTGAAGATCGGCATGGGCGCCCGGCTCAACCGGTCGTAAACGACGATCCGGATCGAATTGGATCCGATATCGACAACCGCTACGCGACCGGTGCGGACACGCGCAATCGGTCCGATTCGACGGAAAGTCAACGCCATGGGCCGGAGGGGGAACTGTAGATCAGCTTTGGTCCGTCAGCTTTGAATCTTCAACACCAGGCGCGGCGCCTTCCTCGGATCCTTCAACGCGCTGCCGCGCCCCGACAGGCTCGGGTTGGTCATGAAGTACCGATGGGCGCTAAACGCGTTCTTCGGCGCTTCCAGACGCTTGTACGATCCATCGGCCGACAATGTCCAGGTGCTGGTCTCATCGCGCAGATTGGCCACCATGATCTCCTCGATCACCTGGCTTCGCACGGTCGGGTTCTCGATCGGCACCAGGGTCTCGATACGACGGTTCAGATTGCGCTCCATCCAATCGGCGGACGAAATATACAGCTTGGCCTTGACCGACGGCAGTTTCGTGCCGTTGGCGAAGCAGACGATCCTGGAATGTTCCAGGAACCGGCCGACGATGCTTTTGACCCGGATGTTGTCGGACAGGCCTGGAACGCCGGGACGCAGACAGCAGATGCCGCGGATCACCAAATCGATCTGCACACCGGCTTGCGACGCGCGATACAGCCAATCGATGATCTCGTCATCGACCAGCGAATTCAGTTTCGCCCAGATCTGCGCCGGCTTGCCGTTCTGCGCATTGTCCATCTCCGCCTGGATTTCTTTCACCAGGGTCTCGCGGATTTGCAGCGGCGCGATCTTCAGCGTGTCCATATGCGCGGGCGGCGCATAGCCGGTCATGTAGTTGAACATGGCCGCCGCGTCGTGGCACATCTTCGGATCGCAGGTGAAGAAACTGAGATCGGTGTAGATCTTCGCGGTGATCGGGTGATAGTTGCCGGTTCCGTAGTGCACATAGGGCCTGAGGCCGTTCTGCTCGCGCCGGACCACCAGCGACACCTTGGCGTGCGCCTTTAGATTGAGGAAACCGTAAACCACTTGGCAACCGGCCCGTTCCAGGTCGCGGGCCCAGCGGATATTGGCCTCCTCGTCGAAGCGGGCCTTGAGCTCGACCATGGCGGTGACCGATTTCCCGGACTCCGCCGCCTCGATCAGCGCCTGGATGATCGGTGAGTTCTTCGAGGTGCGGTACAGGGTCTGCTTGATCGCCACCACATCGGGGTCGCGGGCCGCCTGCCGCAGGAATTGCACCACCACGTCGAAGCTTTCATAGGGGTGGTGGACAATGAAATCCTTGGCCCGGATCGCGGCGAAGCAGTCGCCGCCGAAATCCCGGATGCGTTCCGGGAACCGGGCGTTGTAAGGCTCGAAGACCAGTTCCGGCCGGTCGTCGACGATGACGTCCTTGGTATCGGAAAGCCCGATCAGCCCATCCAGCCGGAACACGTCCTCTTCCGCCGCGCCCAGCTCCTTGCGGACAAAATCCCGCAGCGCGTCAGGCATAGAGGCATCGATGGAAAGCCGGATGACGCTGCCGCGCCGACGGCGTTTCAACGCGCTCTCGAAGGTCTTGACCAGATCCTCCGCTTCCTCGTCGATCTCCATCTCGCTGTCACGGATCACCCGGAACACGCCATGGTCGACGGTATCGAACCCCGGGAACAGGCGATCGAGGAACATCAGGATCACGTCCTCGACCAGCACGAAGCGCACCTCCTCGCCGGGCAGGCTGACAAAGCGTTCGAGTTGGCTGGGCATGGGCACCAGGGCGTAAAGGTCCTGATCCTTCTGCCGATTGATCATCTGCAGCGCCAGGCTGAACCCCCGATTGGGCAGGAATGGGAACGGGTGGGCGGGATCGATGGCCAGCGGCGTCAGGATCGAAAGATCTCATCGACGAAGGTCTGCTCAAGCCAGCGCGATCTTCCTTCTTGATCTCGTCGGCATCGATCACCGAGATGCCGACCGTGCGCAATTCCTTGCGCAGGCTCTGCCAGCAAGACTGCTGGTCGTCCATCAACTCGCCGACCATCACATTGATCGCCGCGAGCTGCTGCGAGGGCGTCAGACCGTCGGAGCTCGGCGCCTTGACGCCCAGGCTGACCTGGGCTTTCAGCCCGGCGACGCGGACCATGTAGAACTCGTCCAGGTTGCTGGAGGAGATCGACAGGAATCGGGACGCGCTCCAGCAACGGGTGGCTGGTGTTCTTGGCCTCGTCCAGGACCCGCTGATTGAAGGCGAGCC
>CBDEGD010000046.1:0-231911 GCA_965237625.1 Inquilinaceae bacterium | reverse complement strand
CGGGAATATCTCCCCGGCGATCAGTTGTCCGATCATGGCGCGGTCTGAAGGCTCGCTCTAAGCGCCGAGGCTGACGATCCGGTCGGCCAGGCCCTGGGTATAGGCGATCAGCGCCGAAAGCATGAACGGCAGCAGGAAGATCATCGAAACCACGATAACCAGGATCTTCGGCACGAATGTCAGGGTGATTTCCTGAATCTGCGTCAGGGCCTGGATCAGCGAGATCGAGAGCCCGATCATCAGCGCGATCAGCATGATCGGCGACCCGATCTTCAACATGGTTAACAGGGTTTGGCGGCCGATCTCCAAGGCCTCAGCAGAGTCCACCGATGATATTTCCTTGTTATATGAGGGCGTTAGATGACGGCAGGCGGCCCATTGCGAGTCAGATCGGCATCCGGATGACTTCCTGATAGGCCTCGACGACCTTGTCGCGGATCGCAATGACCGTCTGCAGGGTCAACTCGGCATTATTCACCGCCATCACCACATCGGTCAGGTCGGCTTTGCCAATCATGGCGTCAGCCGTCACTTGCTCGCTCTTGATGCCAGCGGCGGACGCATCCCCGATCAGATCACGGACCATGCCGCCGAAGCTTTCGCCCGGCGCGGCGTCGCGGGCTTCCATGCCCTGGCCGGCGGCCTTGCCGGCGGCGTTTGAATAGGCAGCGGCCGCATCGGAAATTCTGGCAACCACGGGCAGTCCTCCGTTCTATCCATCCAGGCTGCTGCTAGCGCAGCAGCTCAATGGTTTTGGTCATCATCGACCGCGCGACCTCGATGGCGTTCAGATTGGCCTCGTAGCTGCGCTGCGCCTCGCGCATATCCATCATCTCCACCAGCGTGTTGACGTTCGGATACAGCACGTAGCCTTCATCGTCGGCGCTGGGATGGCCCGGCTCGTATTGACGATTGAACTGGCTGGGGTCCTCTATGACATTCGCCACCTCGATCGTGTCGACGCCGAGAGCGCGATCGAACAGGTTGCGGAAGGTCACGACCTGACGGCGATAGGGAAGATCGTCCGGTGACTCGCCGGTCGAATCGGCATTGGCCAGGTTTTCGGAGATGACCCGAAGCCGGGTTCCCTGCGCGCGCATTCCCGCAGCGGAGATCTCAAGGCTCTTCGACAGATCCATGACGTTACCTCATCGCATCCGGTCAGGCGCCGCGCCCAAGCGCAGAGCGAATCATTCCGGCGTGCTTTCGATACAGATTGAGCGCCAATTGGTGCTGCATGGCGGTTTCAGAGACCCGGATGAGTTGTTGTTCGAGGATAACCTCATTGCCGGTCGGCGACGCCTCATAGATGTCGTCGATACGCTCGGTGCCGCTGCTCTGCGATGCCTTCGCGGCATCGGGCCGAAGGTGCCCGGCATGGGTCGTCACCATGGCAGATGACGATCCACCGGCACGGGACAGGTGATCGGAAAATGGGTTTAAATCCAGGGGCCTGTAGCCTGGCGTGTCGGCGTTCGCGATATTGCCGGCGAGAACTTCTTGCCGGTGACTCAACCAGTCGATTCGGCTCGTGATGAGTTTGAAGAGGCCGAGATTACTGAAATCCATGGGGTGCCGGTGGTTTGGAAAGGGGCGTTTCAGGGGTACGCCGCCCCGCTCGCGCCTAAGGCTTATGCGAAAGTCGATGCTCGCACCGGGTTGTTAACATTCTCTAAAAATGTTTCACTTCTACCCATCGACGTACCGTCCCGGATCGTACACTTGGTCGCAAATCCTGGGGCCGGAGTATCCTGGGACGATCGTCCGACAGCTCAAGCGAGGCTCAGGCCACAAGCGTGCTCTATCTGACTCGCAAAATCGGTGAGACCATCGTGATCAACGACGATATTCGGGTAACCGTCGTTGAAATCCGGGGCAAGTCCATCAAGCTGGGCTTCACATTCCCGTCGGATGTGTCCGTGCTGAGGGAGGAATTGTACGAACGGATTCAGGCAGAAAACCGGCAGCTGCCGAGTCGGCCGACGATGTATTCGAGGGCCTGACCACCTCGAAGACAGAGCCTGGCGAATAGGCCAAGGGTCCCCGCTCGCCTACCGGTGACAGGCGACGTGACGTTCTTCTACCGAGGATGTGCAATGGTGCGGTTCGACAACCGATCGTTGCCAAATTTAAGCTTTCCTTAACTACGATTCGCCACCTTCCGACATTCGGAATCCCTTGCGGGTGGGCGTTCTTCTTGACCGATCGTGGTGACCAACTCGATGCATCGAAGGCGCGCGCCAGGGGCGCTGGCCGAGCACCTCCTGTTGCCATTGCATTGCGCTACGACCTCGACCCGGATCATGTCCCCAAGATTGTTGCTTCCGGCCGTGGCGATTTGGCGGAGGCGATCCTGGATGCCGCCTTCGCGGCAGGCATCAAAGTGCGCAAAGATACCGATCTCGCCGAATTGTTGGGTGCCTTGGACCTTGGAGAGGACATCCCGGCAGAGGCATTCGTCGCGGTCGCCGAGGTACTGCGCTATGTTTTCGAGGCGAATGGCAAGCTGCGGATTCTGCAGGAGCGTGAAGGAGCCATGGAGTGAGCGGTATTGCCCAAATCCGGCGCGGGCTCGAGGAGGTGGTTGGGGCGGTCCTACTCGCCCGACGCAAGGTCGGCGAAGGACAGCTGATCGATCTGGCCGGCCTGGAACGCCGGGTCGATGAGTTGTGCGGCCTGATCCAAGAGCAGGATAAGGCCGACGCACAGCCTCTGAAGCCGACACTGCTCAGCCTCATAGAGGACCTCAACCAGTTGTCCGAGGATCTGAAGGACCAACACGGTCAAGTCGCGTCGGCCCTTAGAGGGTCACAGAGCCACCGTTCGGCGGCGGCGGCATATCGCAAGCCGCAAGACTAGTCTCCGGATCGGACCCAACGCCGCATCATGGCCTTAGACGCCTATCTCCGCTTTTTCTTCGCGCTTGTCTTCGTCCTGGCGCTGATAGCTCTGCTCGCCTGGCTGGCGAAGCGGTTCGGCTTTGCCGGCGCCTTCGCGCGGCCGGGCTCCGCACGTCGGCTGTCGATCGTGGAATCATTGTCCCTGGATGCCCGCCATCGGCTTGTACTGATCCGAAGGGACACGAGCGAGCACCTTGTCCTATTGGGGACCACCGGTGACCAGTTGATCGAATCCGCCATCGAACCGCCGCCGATGCCATCGGAGGAACCGCCCTCACCTCCCACAGGCACCGCCCGGGCCGCGCAATGATCGCCAGGGCTCTCTTCCGGCTTCTTCTGATACTGGGCTTCGCGGCGGCGTTGGCGCTGATGAACCTCCCCGCGTCGGCAGCAGACCCTGTCCCTGGATCTTGGCGGCGGCGAAGGCGAAACCACCAGCCTGATCCTGCAGATCGTCGCGCTGATCACGATCCTGTCGCTGGCGCCTTCAATCCTGGTGATGGTGACGTCCTTCACCCGGATCGTGGTGGTGCTGTCGTTCCTGCGCAGCGCTCTTGGTATTCAGCAGACCCCGCCGAATTCGGTTCTGATCAGCCTCGCCTTGTTCCTCACCTTCTTCATCATGACCCCGGTCTTCGAGGCGGCCTATGAACAAGGCATCCAGCCGCTGCTTGCCGAGCAAATCGACGAATCGGAAGCGCTCGAACGCACTTTGACTCCATTCCGCGGCTTCATGCTGAGCCACGTGCGCGAGCAGGATTTGGGATTGTTCATGGAGATCGCCGGCGAGACCGATGTGGAGAGTCCCGAGGATATCTCGACTCAAACCTTGATCCCGGCCTTTATGATCAGCGAATTGCGCCGTTCCTTCGAGATCGGCTTTCTGCTGTTCCTGCCGTTCCTGATCATCGACATGGTCGTGGCCTCGATCCTGATGTCGATGGGCATGATGATGCTGCCGCCGATCATGATCTCGCTGCCGTTCAAGCTGATCTTTTTCGTCCTGGTGGATGGCTGGTACCTGATCGCCGGCAGCCTGATCCGCAGCTTCGGCACGTAGGCGGCGCGGTAGTCCGTCCGAAGCTGAGCGGTCTCAGCCTTGAGGGCCTTACCCGCTCGGACCGCCGGCGGTGCGGTAGCCGAGTAGGAATTGCTGGAACAGATCGACTTCCGACACCTGCCGGCGGATCGCCGCCAGATCGGCAATTTGCGGCGTGCCCCCGGGAGACCGGGTCAGGATCGCGAAGGTGTTGGCGCTTGGTGATCGTGACATGGCGCCGCCGTAGCGCTCGGCCAGACGATCAAGCCCTGGGACATCATTGCCCAAGGCCAGCGCGATACCCAGATTCAGCACCAGCTCGGACTCCGCATCTGAAATCGGCGAGCCGGCAGGTGGCGGTGGTTTGACCAACACGCTCATTGCCTCAGCCGCCGCCGCCCAGTCCTGGGATCGCCAGGCGATATCGGCGCGGGCCGCCGCTGCGATCGGCGAATTGTCCGGCGCCAACATATCAAGCGCGGCGGCCGACTCGCCCAATTCGGACAAAGCGTGGGCCCGTAGCAAACGACGTTCATCCGCCAGGGCTGGAAGCGCTTCGGCATCGGCGTTGCTGGCGTCGAGCGCATGGAGGGCGGCTTCCGGCTGGCCGGATAGAAGCCGAATTCCGGCAAGCCGGGTCCCGGTCCGCGCCAGTTCCAGCCCCTCGAGCCGGGTGTCGAGCAACTCGGCCAGTATGTCGCCGGCCTGGTCCAGCAGGTCGATCTCGACCAGCCTTTCGGCGAGGCCTCGCAGCACCCGGTTGCCGTCCTCATCCTTGGGCATCAGCCCGGCGTTGTCGTGATAGAGGGAGATCGCCGCCAGCGGCGACATGGCTTTGATCCGGTCCGACCCGAACAGCTCGACAAAGCGGGCCTGCAACCGCGCCTCATAGGCCTCGCCGGCGAGTTCGCCCGGAAACGAGCGTCCGGCCTGCCCTAGGGTCTCCAGCGCCATGCGATAGCGCCCTTCCCGCCAGTACAGGCCCTCGATGCGGTCGATCAGGTCGAATTCAAGCTGATCGCCACGCCAGGCGAAGCGCAGGGACTCAAAGGTCGCAACCGCCTCCTCCCAATCGATGTCGCCTTGGGCCAGATCGATCTCGACAAGCGCCAATTCCGACAGGGTACGGTAGTATCGATCGTCCGATTCAGCGGCGACCGTGAACGCGACGGATGCGGTCGCCAGATCGCCGGCCTTGTTCGCGATGACACCGCGCAGGTAGTTGGTGGACGCCCAGCCATCGGACTCGCCGTCGGTCAGTGCCGAGAGTCTGGCCAGTTGAGATTCCGCGCCGCCTGAATCGTTCATCTCGATAGCGGTCCGTGCCGCCAGGCGCACCAGCAGATCGGCGAAGGGCCTCGGATAGGTCTCGATCAGCCTGCCGGCCTTCTCGAACTCGATGGCCGCATGCGCCCAATCTTCGGACTTGGCCGCCGCCGCTGCACGCCAAAGCGCGGCGTCGCGGGACTCCGCGAGCCCCGGATGACCCAAATCGGCGACCGCATCTTGCAGTTCATCCGCCAGCACCCGGGCCGCACCACGCAGAATGACAAAGTTCTCGCGCCCGGCGATGGATGGCTGGCTCTCCTCCACCAGGTCCAACAGGCCAAGGGTTTCCTCGGCATAGCCATGAGCGAAATTGAAGCGGGCGAAATCGAGCCGGGCGCGGTCGAGATCGACCTCATCGACCTGGGCAAGCACTTTTTGAATGGCTTGGCGCTGCTCGATGAATCCGTTGCCCGCGACCCCGCGCCAGACATCGACTTCCAGCAGCCGATCATTCGTATCGATTGGCGGCGCGATGGCGATCATCTCGCGGGTCGTATCCGCCGATGGCGACAGCAGCAGCCCGTCCGCATCGGTGATCTCGATTCCGTCACGGGCCACACGCATCGCCAGGCTCTCGGACATCGGCCGGGCGACGAGGCCCTGCACCGAAGGCAACAGCCGAACCTGCGCCAACCGCGCTTCTTCCATCAACCCAAGCCCCGGTTCGCGGGTCGGTGCCGCAATCAGCACATCGCCGACCAGCGGATCGGTGAACCGGACCAAGCCTGGCCCGGTCCCGCCCTCGATCAAAAGGCGCGGCCCCAGCGGATAGTCCGGCTGAGGCACGAGATCAAGACCCTCACCGGAGCGGATTGCCGCCGGTTCCAGCGCGACGGTCCACATGGTTCCGCGCCGCCACACTCTGATATCGCCCTCCTGATCGGGCTGAAACCTGAGGGCGATACCGCCCTCGGCCCGGATCACATCCACGCTGCCAAGCGCAGGGCTGCCCTGCGACGCCAGTACATTGGCATCGAGGTTGCTCTCCGACGCGAACACGACCCAAAGGGAGCGGCCACGCTCGAACACCGCAAGGGCGGCGGGAACCCGGGGGTCGAATCGCGCAATCGGCTCTACCGGACCATGCGAAAGCGGCCTCATCTCGACGGGCAAGCGCTGCGGCGCCCGCTGCGGCAACAACGACATCGGTTGGCCAACCGCAAGCTCCGGCTCCGATGCGGGCGCGGCGGCAATTTGCTGAGGGTCGGCCATTGTCGGTCCGGGTGTTGGGGCGTGGTCCGATATCGGTTCCGGATGCGCCGCCCCGGCATCGTGGCGAGGGGTCGAGTGGGGAGACCGCGCCGCCGGGTCCCGCGCCGGCACCGCAGCCTGCTCCGGCTGTTCGGCCGGGCCCCCGGCGAGTTGAGGCGGCGCCGGTTCCGGGACGGATGCCTGTGACGCGGCGGGCGGCGGGCTGGGTGTCGGGGCCGTAGCGTGGACCGGCGCCGAAGTGCCGTCACCCTCCAGGATATCCAGCACCACCTTGGGGCCGGATCGGAAATGGCGCAGCCTGCTGTCGGGCGGGACCGCGACACTCACCATGAGATTGCCCTGCCCGCCAATTTGCGACAGCGCGTCGACCCGGCTCAGGTTGGCTGGCGCGGCGCGCGCGAAATCAGCGTCAGCCGGCGTGTCGAACACGATTCTGACCCGGCCACCGGACTGCTCGACCTGATAGCCGACCGATGCGGCCCAGTCGAATACGATCCGGCTGAACTCGTCGTGCTCGCCGCCACGGACCCTGATCGTCGGCCGGTCGACAAACATTGGCAACGGTTGCGGCTGTGATATCACGGCCGGAGCCGGCGAAACGACAGACGCCGCGGCCGGGGGTGGTACGATGGTGGGCTCGGCCGGTGGCGCCTCGGCGACATCCGCGGGCTGTTCGGAGTCCGGCGGCTTCAGCTCGAAAATGACCGTGCCATCGACCCGGCGTTCCACCAGCGACATCGTCGGCTCGAGCACCAGCAGAATCGTCGAGCCGTCGCCGATGATCCGGCCCTCTTCGAGATAGCTGCCGACCCGGCGGAATGCCTGGGCGGCGCCATCGCCGATCTGACGATCGAATACAACGATGACACGGTTGCCGCTGCGGCGGAGCCGGTAGTCGATGGGTGCATCCCACTCGAATTCGAGCTGTCCATGCGACCCCGAATCCTGCCCGCGAACCTCGTCGGACCATGCGAACCGGGTGCCCCACAGCCATATGACCAGCGCCATCCCGGCGATGCAGAGGCAAATTGCCAAGCGATGGGCCCGCCGCATCGGCCGCTGCCCTTTGGGGGCCCCTCGGCTTGGAGGCACGCGGTCGCCGGCGATCATTCGGGCAGTTCCGGAAGATCTCTGCGGCGCGCCAGTTCGGTGGTCACGAGCCGGGCCCGCTCCGGATTCATCCCGGCCAGTATCGGCGCTGATTTCTGGCCCCGCATGCGCTCCATGACGCTGATCAGGACTTCCAACTCCAGCCCGTTGAAGATCGTCGCCGCGTCGGCGGGCCGCATGGATTCATAAATACCGACCAACCCGGCAAGCTGGGCCTCGCCCTCCTCATCGACCTGGCGAAGCAGGGCTTCAAGCTGAGCGCGGACCGCCTCCAACTCGGTGACCTTCTCGTCCAGGCGCTGCTCGGCAACGGACAGAAAGGCTTCGCGCTGATCGATGTCGCGCTCTCGTTGATCCAATGCATCGCGCCGGGCCGAAAGCTGTTGGAGAAGATCCCACTCGCCCGCACTCAGATCCTCCGGATCGAATATCGGAGCGGACATTGCGCCATCGATGGTCTCGGACATGCCCGACGCGGAGCCGGCCTCGTTCACGGCCGCGGCCTGCGCATCAACTGGCGCTTCGGCGACACGCGCCGTCGGCTCCGTGGTATTCGCGGCCGACGCCACCAAGGGAGAGCGCATTGCGGCGGGACCGGTTCCGGTCAACCCTTCCCAGAGATCACCGACCCGAACGCCGACCATCAGCACGGATACAAAAATGAGCGCCGGCAGCAGGCGCACTCGAAAGCACCGCCGCGGGCCCGGGCGACGGATGGCCGCGCGCCCACGCGGCGGCACCATGCGTATCGCCGGCAACTGGCCGGTTGCGGGATCGGGTGCGTTGCTGGTCATCGTCTATCGCAGGGTCTCGATCGTCTTCATCAGATCACGCTTGGCGCGCTCGGCATTTCCATCGGTGCCACTTCGCCACATCTTGGGATCGACCTTCGACGGCTCTGAATTGGCGGCTCGCGGCCGGTTCTCCTCGGCGGCCCGGCCGATACCGCTGGCCGCGGCCTCCAGCCGGCCGGCCATGGCTTCCCCGGCCTCGACCAGAAAGGTGAGTTCTTCGCGCAACGCCTGCGCCTTGCCGATATCCGTCTGGATCGCCGCGCCGACACTTCCGGCGGTCAGCTTCAGCCCCTTGATTCCGGCATCGGCCTTGGCGGCGGCATCGGCCATCGCCCGCGCCGCCAGTTCCAGCTCCGTACGGTTGTCGCGCAGCCGGACGATGCGCCGGTTCAAGGCGGCCGCATACACCACTGTGGCGCATAACAGCACCACGATCAGACAGTCGAGGATCAATCCATAATCGGCGATCATTGATTGGCTCCGTTGTCGACCGGCGCCACATCACCGGTGATCTGCACTGCGATATTTCCCTTCGAGCGGCCCATGCGGCCGGTGAACATGGCGCAGTCTCCGCAGCGCAACTCGATCTCGCCATCCGGGGCGCAATCCAGCATCAGCCGCGATCCGACCTTCCACTCCAATACATCGCGCAAGGACATGGTCACCTCGTCCAACACCGCGCCGATCGACAGATCGGTCAGCCAAAGCTGGGTGGCCAGATGGGTTTCCCAGATCGAGTCGCGGCCGAACTTCTCGCCCATGAACATCTGAAGCAGCATCTCGCGAACCGGCTCCAGGGTCGCATAGGGCACCATCAGCTCCATCCGGCCGCCGCGATCTTCCATGTCGACACGGAGCCGGGCCAGCAAGGCGGCATTGCCCGGCCGAACGATCGTCGCGAATTTCGGATTTGTCTCCAGCCGGTCGAAACGGAACGACACTGTCGACAGCGGGTCGAATGCCGCGCTCAGATCGGACAGCACCACCTTGACCAGCCGCTCCACCAGGCGGCGCTCGATGGTCGTATAGGGCCGGCCTTCGATACGCATCGCCGCGGTGCCGCGCCGTCCACCCAGCAAGACGTCGACGATCGAGTAGATCAGCGCGCTGTCGATCACCAGCAGGCCGTAATTGTCCCACTCCTCGGCCTTGAACACGGCCAGCATGGCCGGTTGCGGGATCGAATTGAGATAGTCTCCAAACCGGGTCGAACTGACCTGGTCCAGATTGATCTCGACATTGTCCGAGGTAAAATTCCGAAGCGAGGTCGACATCAACCGGACCAGCCGGTCGAACACCACCTCGAGCATCGGCAGCCGCTCGTAATTGACCATGGCGCTGTTGAGCAGCGCCATGAGCCCGGTCATCTGGGATTCGTCATCGTCGTCGTTGTTGACCCCAAGCAGGCTGTCGATCTCGTCCTGGTCGAGAATCCGCTCGGCCGCTCCCTCGCCGTCGGCCTCGTCTCCTTCGGCCGCTGCCCACTCCTCGGCCAACGCGTCGGCCTCGGCCGTCCCGTCATCTGAGTTGGGGTCGTCAATCTGGTCGGACATCGTTGCTCTCTAAAGTGGCCTACGTGGCGTCCGGCTATTGGACAAGCATCTCGCGGAACAGGACGTCGCGGACTTCCGCCGGCGCCGCCGCGGCGCTGACCCGGCGCAGCAGCTCTTCGCGCAGGCGGTACAGCCCGGCGGAGCCTCGCAGATCCTCAATGCGCAGCTCACGCAGGTAGATTTGGAAGTTGTCCACGATCCGCGGCAGAACCTGCTCGACCGTCACCACATCCTTCTCGCTGGCAAGCTCCAGGCTGACGCTGAGCTTGAGGAAGTTCTGCCGTCGATTGCCGCTGTTGAGGTTGACCACCATATCCGGCAGCTCATAGAAGAAACCGGGAGTTGGCCCAACCTCCTCCTCAACCACAGCGTGTTCCTCCTCCACCTCAAGTTCGATGCCCAGGAGGCTATCGAGCATGCCGGTGGCGAACAGACCTACCCCCGCGCCGCCCAGTATCAGCAGGGGCAGCACGATCAGAAGGATCATTTTCATTCCGCCGGATTTCTTCGGCAGCTCTTCGGCTGCCGCTTCCTCGGCGGAGTCGTCGGCGGTCTCGTCGCTCATTCAGGGGCTCGTCGAACGTGCAACTGGGAATCACATGAGTGTCGCCGCGGGATGGTTAATAAGCTGTTTCAATTTGTATTTGTGCTACTTCGCGGGCCGCGACAGGAGCCGGCGCGGCAGAAACTGCCCGGCAAGCGACGCCCGCGATCGGCAATGACTTCCCCGGGCCGGCCGCAAAAGCCGCCATGGCGCCAGCGTTTCCGCACAATCCGGTCGTGGCACGGCGCGTGCAACTGGGTCCGCATGGCCATGAGGGCCGCACCGAAACGGACGCCGGACCGAAATGGAAAACGCTCTTTACGTCGGATTGTCACGCCAGGTTGCTCTTCAGCGGCAAATGGCAGTGGTGGCCAATAACATCGCGAATGCGGATACGCCCGGCTACAAGGCCCAGCGCATGCAGTTCGTGGAGCATATGACCGATGCCGGATCGGCCGGGTCGGTTGGGCCGGGCGGCGACCGAGAGATCGCCATGGTGATCGACCGGGCCGTCGTGCGCGATACCCGCGTCGGCCGCCTGGAACGCACCGGCAACCCGTTCGACCTGGCCATCATGGGGCCCGGCTACCTCGTGGTCGAGACCGAGTCCGGTCCGCGCTACACGAGGGTCGGCCATCTGTCTCTCGACAGCGAGGGCCGGCTTATCGACGGCAATCAACTGCCGCTGCTCGGCGATGACGACAAGCCGATCGAGATACCGGCCGGCGGCCGCGACTTGCTGATCGCCGCCGACGGCACCCTGACCGGCAGCCAGGGTCCGATTGGCCGCCTAAAGGTAGTCAGCTTCGAGAATGAGCATGAGATGAGGCCTCTGGGCGGCGGCCTGCTGGCCAGCAACGAAGCGCCCCAGGAGGCCGAGGGCATCGATCTGGCCCAGGGCATGCTGGAGGGCTCCAATGTCCAGCCGATCCTGGAGATGACCCGGATGATCGAAATCTCCCGGCAATACCAGGCGACCCAGCGCCTCTTGCAGGATGAACACAGCCGCCAGCGCGACTCGATCAGCCGCCTCGCCGGCACGTCGCAGCGCTAAGGGGCGATAGAACATGACTGACACTCGAACGATGATCGCCGGGATCTTCTTTCTTTCCCGCCTGTCATTCCCGCGAAGGCGCATTGCTGTCCGTAATTTTATTACGTGATTTCAGCATGGGAGTGGGAGTGCGAGTTGCGGTTGCGGTTTTCTTAGATGCGGGGTTTGGGGGGTGGTTTGGCATGTCCGGTGAGGTCGAATTGATCGAACAGTGCGACCTTGAGGCGCGCCAGCAAGGCCTTGGGGCCATCGGTGTGGCCTTTGGCATGGGTGTTTTTGAAGACCCGCAGCAGGAGAAAGGCGATCAGCGCCACATAGATCTGGGTCCTGACGGCGTTTTCGGAGCGTCCGAGGAAGGTCTTGATCTTGAGGTTCTGCTTGATCCACTTGAAGAACAGCTCGATCTGCCAGCGTTCCTTGTAGAGGTCGGCGATCTCGGTCGCCGGGCGGGTGAGATCGTTGGTGATGAGATGCATCGGTTTCTTGCCTTCGCGGGCGACGGTGATCTCACGCAGTTCAGTATCCCAGAGCGTGTTGACGGCTTTGCCGCGTGGCTTCTTGTGGCCGATCTTGACCCGGTGATCCGCCTCGATGGGGTCGGCATGCACCTCTTGGGGCCGGATGTCTCGACGGTGGGCGTTGGCTTTCAGGCGGGTGACGAAGACCGCGCCGGCCTCGTGGATGTCCTGCCACCAGCCATAGTCGGTAAAGCCCTTGTCGAAGACGTAGGTGACGCCGGGCTCCAGCGGCAGGGTGCGGGCGACGGCGATGTCGCTGGATTTCGGCGAGGTGACACAGAAGCGGGTGGGTCGGTCGGCGCGGGGATCATGGACCAAATGGAGCTTGAGGCCGCGGACCCGGGCGTCAGCCTCGGCCCAGCCGAAACGGCTGTCCTTGAGACGGATCGGCGAGGCGTCGAGCAGCTGTATCAGCTCCGCGCCCTCGGCCCGCTTGGCGCGCGCCAGGGTGCTCATCAGATACTGGCAGAGATCGCGGAAGACCGCCGATGGCCGCGCCGCCAGGGCATCGCTCAGGGTCGAGCGGCACGGCGGACGCAAGCCCAGATGATACAGCGCCGCCGGCCGGGCGGCGAGCCCCTGCTCGATCACCCGCAGGCTGTCCAGCCCGGCGAACTGAGCGAACAACAGGCCTTTGAGATGGCGCTGGCAGGTCCAGGCATTGTCGCCACCCCCGACGCCGCGATTGCCGTCATGCGTGGTGACGATCCGGTTCACGACTCGGCGATCCAGCGGTTCCAAAAGACGATGAAACGCGGTACGAAGATGGGGCACGGCAGACCTCCGAAATCGATGTTTGGACACATGATTTCTAGCCCAAAACACAGGCTGGGTCTGCCGTGCACAGTCGCTCACACAAAAAATCCCGGACAGCAGTGCGCGAAGGCGGGAATCCAGTCGAACCATCCGCCTTCTGGATTCCCGCCTTCGCGGGAATGACAAGGGAAGGTTGAGCAAATCAGTACCCCAATGCCATGGAACGGCCCTGGTCCGCCCCAGCACCAAGGAGACAGACGCATGAATTCGCTCAGCATCGGTTCCACGGGCATGTTGGCCCAGCAGCTCAATGTCGAGGTCATCTCGAACAACATCGCCAACATGACGACGACGGGATTCAAGCGCCAGCGGGCGGAATTCCAGGATCTGCTGTACCAAAGCCTGGTCCGGGTCGGCTCGACCTCGTCGAGCACCGGCACCATCGTGCCCTCGGGCGTGCAGGTCGGCACCGGCGTCGAAGCCGCCGCGGTCTATCGCATCCACGAGCAGGGCAACATGCAGGTCACCGACAATCCGCTGGATGTGGCGATCAACGGCGAAGGCTTTTTCCAGATCGACCTGCCGACCGGCGAGACCGCCTATACCCGCGCGGGCTCGTTCCAGTTGAACCCACAGGGTCAGTTGGTGACGCCCGACGGCTTCACGGTCGCCGGGCCGGGCACGGTGCCGTCGGACGCGATCAATGTGGAGATCAACCAGGAGGGCGAGATCCTGGTCTCCATCGACGGCCAGATCGCCCCGGTCAATGCCGGCCAGATCCAGCTCGCGAATTTCGCCAATGAGGCCGGGCTGGAGGCGGTCGGCGACAATCTGTTCCTGGAGACCCCGGCCTCCGGCGCCGCCACCCCCGGCGTTCCCGGCACCGCCGGTTATGGCCGCATCAATCAGGGCATGCTGGAGAGCTCGAACGTCAACATCGTCGCCGAGATCACCCAGCTCATCACCGCCCAGCGGGCCTATGAGATGAATTCCAAGGTCATCACCACGACGGACCAGATGATGCAGTCCGTCACCAACCTGCGCTAGCGCTGAAGGAACCCGAGCGATGAAACAGATCTTCGCCATGCTGTTCGCCGTCCTGGTGTTCATCGTCGCCGTGGCGGCGGAGGCTGCGACACTGCGCGCGGAGGCGATCATCGAAAGCAGCCAGGTCACCCTGGGCGACCTCTTCGATGAATTGCCGCCGCATCAGGCCGCCACCGCTATCGCCCGCGCTCCGGCGCTGGGGCAGTCGGTATCCCTGGATGCGCGCTGGCTGATCCGGCTGGCGCGGGCCCATGGCATCGATTGGGATGCCAGCCTGTCACCGGCGCGCATCGTGGTCAGCCGCCCCAGCCACCGGCTGGATCGCGCCACGATCACCGCGGCGGTGCGGGCCTCCCTGGCCGTCGATCTGTTTGGTGAGCGGTTTGAACTGACATTCGACAACCGCACCCTGGAGGCGCATCTGCCGATAGAGGAGGCGCCCACGATCGCGGTCGACAATTTGACATTCGACCCCGCCAGCGGCCGGTTCGCCGGCACGGTCGTGGCGCCGGCCGGTCAGACGCCTGTGGTCCGCATCGCCGTATCCGGCCGCGCCACGCGGATCCTGGAAGTCCCGGTCCTGCTGCGCCGCCTGCGGCCGGGCGAGGTGATCTCCGATGCCGACATCGGCACCATCGACATGGCGGCCAACCGGGTCGCCAACGACGTGGCGCTGGATGCAGCCGACCTGGAAGGGCTGAGCCCGCGCCGTTCGCTGGCCGCCAATGCGCCGGTACGCCTGACCGATCTGAGGCGGCCGGTGGTCGTCCATCGCGGCGAAGCGGTCACCATGCTGCTACGCAGCGGCGCGCTGACCATCAGCGCCCGGGGCAAGGCTCTGGAGGACGGCGCGCGCAATGCCCTGGTCCGGGTCGTCAACACAGACAGCAACCGCACCATCGAGGCGGAGGTGGCCGGACCCGGCACAGTCCTGGTCCGCGGCTTCTCATCCCTGGCCGCAGCAAACTGATGCGCGCATCGGCACCCGAACTGAAGAAGGCCCCAACCATGCAAAAGTCGATCACCACTGCGTTCCGCCATCGCCTATGCCGCGTTGCGACGATCCTCGCGGTCGCCGGGCCGCTGGCCGCCTGCGGCACCGCCGACCGTCTTACATCGATCGGGACCGCGCCGGAACTATCTCCGATACAGAATCCGGCCGCAGCCTCGGACTACACCCCGGTGCGCCTGCCGATGCCGGCGCCGCAGATTGCCGAGGGCAATGCAAATTCTCTGTGGCAGCCGGGCTCCCGCGCCTTCTTCCGCGATCAGCGGGCCGGCATCGTCGGCGATATCCTGACCGTGGAAATCGCCATCGACGACAGCGCTTCGATCGACAACCAGACCCAGCGCAGCCGCGCCAGCTCCGAGGATGCCGGGCTCGATGCGTTCCTCGGCTATGAGGCGGCGTTGAGCGCAGTGCTCCCCACGGCCATCGACAACGGGAGCCTGATCGGCTTCGACAGCACCACGTCGAACACCGGCAGCGGATCGATTGCCCGTGGCGAGAAAATCGAGCTGAAGATCGCGGCGCTCGTGATGCAGGTTCTGCCGAACGGCAACTTCGCCATCTATGGCCGCCAGGAGGTCCGGGTGAATCACGAGGTACGCGATCTCGAAATCTCCGGCGTTATCCGCCCGGAGGACATCACCTCGACCAATACGATCAGCTACGAGAAAATCGCCGAAGCGCGGATCTCCTATGGCGGACGCGGCCATATCAGCGATGTCCAGCAGCCCCGATACGGCCAGCAGCTTTACGACATCATCTTCCCGTTCTGACCCTGGCCACCATGTCCCTGGAAGGCGGCCCTACTTTGCCGGCGCTGCCGACCCAGGATTGTCTCAGGGCGTCCCGTAACGGCGGGGCGCCCTTTTCTTGCCGCCTCACCCGCCACCGCAAAGACGCCGATTAATTCTTTGATAACCTACTAAACGGCGTAATATCAACATATTGTCCCGATACATTGAGAGTCCGAGTGAGATATGCGGGTTGCATATTTCGGCGCACAAACTATAGTAGGGACAATGACATACCTTAGATCAGAACACCCAGAGCCGAAGACAGAAACCGATACTGCCTTGAAGCCTCGCCAATGCCTGATGTGTCGTCAGGAATTCGAGAGCGAGTGGGCTGGAGAGCGGGTCTGCAAGCGATGCAAGGCGACCGCTTCCTGGCGGCAAGGCTAACCTGCATTATCAGAACGGCTTGCAGCCCATTGACGGTGCTCCTATCGGATCGCTCCGTATAGACGGCTGAACGCGTTGGCGCCCCTTGGGGCCGCCGCTTGATACCGCGTGCCCGGCCCCCGAATTTCCGGTTGTGTAACTAATTGTTAACCAAGAGCTAGCAGGCTTGGCGGATTGAAACCGCCGCGCCTGAGCCCTGGTCAATGCATCATACTCTAATCAACTTTTCCGCGATAAAGACAGCCGGTAGGAGGTCCCAATAGTGGCCGACCAATCGATCGTCACCGTCGAACAGCGGCGTCCGCGCTCCGAGCCGGATGGCCGCATCGTCTTCGGCTGTGTCTATGTCGCCTTATGCCTTCTGGCGATCCTGATCCCTGTCAAGGTCTGGGGCGCCGAACGCGCCGATGCCTGTATGGCGGTGGGACTCGATGTATCCGGCTCGATCCATAATGAAGAGCTGCGCCTGCAATATGACGGCCTCGCCGCCGCCCTGATCGATCAGCGCTTCATCCGCGCGATCGAGACCGGACGGCACGGGCTGATCGCAGTCTCGGTCTATACCTGGGCCGACAGCCATGACAGCGTCGAGATTATTGTGCCATGGATCGGCGTCACCTCCGGCAAGGACGCGCAGGCGATCGCCGAACAGCTGCAGACTCGCGAGGTCAAGCACATGGTCCGCAGCACCAGCCTGCTGGTGGCCCTGCAGGCCGGGACCGAGCTGTTGCAGGGATGCCCCTGGTTCGCCGACCGTCAGCTGCTGAACATCGCCGGCGATGGCTACACCAATATCGGCCCGAGCCCGCTGGCGGCGCGCAATGCCGCGCTCGACCGCGGCATCGTGATCAACGGCCTGGTGGTCGGGGAAGACCCGACAACCATCGAGCATTACGACACCGAGGTGATCGGCCCGACCAATGTCGGCTTCTTCGTCACCGTCTCCGATTATGAGGCTTTCGCCCGGGCGATGCTGAACAAGTTCCTGCTGGAGATCAGCTGGAACTGGACCGACTGGTTTTCCCACAAGAACGAAGTCTACTAGCGCACCCCGCTCACGCGGAACCGGCACCGGCCTGCCTCCCTTGGGGAGCGGGCCGGTGCCGTATGTGCAGGAGATTCGCTAGCCCGGCAGGTCGAGCGCATGTCGGATCATGCGTGCGAGGTCGTCCATCTGGAAGGGCTTGCTGACCAGCAAGGCCTCTTGATCCGTACTGTCCTTGTCCAGCACGAGTTCCGGCGCATAACCGGAAGTGAACAGGACTTTCAGCCCCGGGCGTTTGCCCCGTGCCGCATCGGCCAGTTCGATTCCGCTCATACCGCCGGGCAGCACGACGTCGGTGAACAGGAGGTCGATATCCGCCGGGCCCGACAGAATGTCGAGCGCGCCCGCCGCCGTGTCGGACTGCAGGACATCGTAGCCTAGCCGCGTCAGGATCCGGTCGGCCAGCCGGCGAACCTTTGGCTGGTCCTCAACCACCAGGATCCGTTCGCCGCGGCCGCCGCGATCCGGCGCGCCGACTTCGATCGGCTCGCGCTCGCTGTCATGCCCGGCATGCCGGGGAAGATAGACACTCACCGTCGTACCACGGCCCGGCCGGCTCGAAATCTCAAGCCGGCCGCCCGATTGCTCGACAAATCCGTCGACCATGCTGAGACCCAGGCCGCTGCCTTGCCCGGCACTCTTGGTGGTGAAAAACGGTTGAACGGCGCGGCGTGCGACATCGTCTCCCATGCCCGAGCCGGTATCCGTCACGGCGATCAAGACATACTGCCCTCTGGTGGTCTTGCCGGAACCGGGCGCGCCGGGCTCGACAAGTTCGGCGTTCCGCGCCGTGATCCGCAATTGCCCGCCGCGGGACATGGCGTCGCGACCGTTCAGCGCGAGGTTGAGAAGACAGGTTTCGAGCTGGGAGCGGTCGACCGTGATCGGCCAGAGGTCATCATCCGGGTCCGCGGCGATGTCGATCGCTTCGCCGAGCGTCCTGGCCAACACGCGCGACATCTTCATGACCAGTTCACGGCTGTCCACGCGCTGCGGCTGCAGCGTCTGCTGCCGGCCGAAGGCGAGCAGGCGATGCGTCAACTTCGCTCCGGTACGCGCGGCGTCAAACGCATCTTCGACGATCTCTGCGAGTTCTCCCCGACCGGCGATTTCCTCCCGGGCCAGGGTGAGATTGCCGGAAATGACCGCAAGTAGATTGTTGAAGTCGTGCGCGACCCCGCCGGTCAACTGCCCAAGCGCCTCCATCTTCTGCGCCTGGCGCAGCTGCACTTCGGCCAGGCGGTGCGCTGTCACATCGGTGGCGATGGTCCCAACCGACTGCGGCCGGCCATCGGGAGCCAATACCGGGAACCGCGTCAGTAGAAGGGTGTGGATGGCTCCATCGGCGAGATCGACGGCGACCTCCTCGTGGCGTTCCCCCCGGCGCTCGTCAGCGGCGATCTGGCCGGCATAGAAGATGCGAGCCAATCCGGGATCAAGAGTCTCACTGGCGGTAAGGCCGACCGCCGCATCGCCGGATATGCCAAGCCATTCCTCGAATCGCTTGTTGACCACCAGAAACCGACCATCCAGATCCTGAAGCGATATCATCGTAGGGGAGTAATCGATGATGTCCCGCAGCCGGACCTCCGCCCGGTCGCGATCCCGCACCAACGCATCACGCTCGAGGCAGCGGTTGATCGTCGACAGCAGGTCCTGGGTGTAGAAGGGTTTCTGCAGATAGTCGTAGGCGCCGTCTTGCAAAGCCGCGACCGCCGTGTCCACCGACGCGTAGGCGGTCATCATCACGCAGGACACGTCCGGATAGCCGGCCTTGATCTCCGAGACGAGATCAAGGCCGCTCTCGTCCGCGAGGCGGATGTCGATCAGCGCGATCCTCGGCAAGAACTGCGGCAGCGCCCGCTTTGCGGCGGCCATGCTGTAGGCGGTTTCGACCTCGAATCCATCCAGCCGCAGGAGGTGGACCAGCGTATCGGCGAAGTCCCGATCGTCGTCCACCACCAGGATGCGACGGTGGGCACCGGATTCCGAAAAGCCCGGATCGTCGCTCATCGCCGCCCCTTCGCCGCTCTGGCCGGATCGGACTTCGCCAATGGGAGGTTTATGGAGATGGTCGTTCCGCGGCCCCATTCGCTATCGACGTCGATCGTGCCCTTATGGCCCTCGACGATGCGCTTCACTAATGGCAGCCCGAGGCCGACGCCGAAGGCCTTGGTGCTGAACAACGGCTTGAAGATCTTGTCGCTCGTGCCGGGCTTCAGGCCGCAGCCTTCGTCGGATATCCGCAATTCGGCGTGGGTGCCGTTGGTCCGCGTGGCAACCGCCACGGTACCGCCGGGCAATTCCTTCCCTGCCTCATCCTGCTGCAGGATCGCCTGTTGTGCGTTTTGCAGCAGGTTGACCAGCGCATGGCGGAATTTTTCGCCGTCGACCGCGACCGTCGCGTCGGATGCCAGGTCGATATCCAGGCGGATCGATTCCGGCTTGTCCCAATCGGCCAGCTCGTTGGCGACCCAGCGATCGAGATGGGTCGGCCGGGCATAGAATTGCTGCTCGCGCGAAAATTCCATCATCTCCTCGATGATGTTGACGCATCGCCAGATATTGCGGCGCATCTTGTTCAGCTCGGTGCCGACCTGCTTGGGCGCGTCGCCGGTGTAGCGCCGCAGGACGGATACCGAGGAGAACAACGTCGCCAGCGGGTTCCTCAACTCGTGGCTGACCGTCGCGGTGAGCTGCCCGATGGTCGCCATCCGCTCGCTCTGCATGAGCTCCTGACGAGTCTCCGTCAGTTTCTCCAGCGATCTGACCAGATCGCGCTCGGCAAGTTCGCGGCTTTCATGGGAGAGGACAATCCACCAGGCGCCGATGCAGATCAGCACCAGGGAGGATAAATAGAGCCTGGTCAGCAGACGGGCGCTGTCGCCAATGGCGAAGTCGGGGTCGAGTTCAATCAGGCGGTAGGCCAGCAGGAACAGCGCCGCGGTGACCACCGCCAGCACCAGGAACACACCCAGGAACTTCGCCAGGCGTTGCGCCATCTTCGGCGGGATCATCCGTCGCAGATGTCCGTCTTCAAGACGTATCTGCTTGGCCTCCTGCACTTCCGCCGGGCGCTTGCACACGTCGTGGCAATGGGAATCCAGACTGCAGCAGAGCGAGCAGATCGGCCCTTCGTAGAACGGGCAATGCGCCATGTCCTGGGGCTCGTAGCTGTAGGAACAGATTGTGCAGATCAGGCTCGGCTTGCCGACCGACTCCCGCGGTAGCTCATCCGTCCTGGCGATGTAGTATTTGCCACCGGTCAGGAACCCCAGCGCGATCGCGCAGCCGAACGCCGTGCGCAAGGCGAGCGGCGCCGCATATGCCTGCGCGACCGGCCCGAAGAACCCGGCGAAAGCGGTTACGGATACCGCCGAGGCAATCGCCATGGAGCCGCATCCCACCGGGTTGACGTTATAGAGATGCGCCCGCCGGAATTCGATGAAGGACGGGCTGATCCCCAGCGGCTTGAGAACGGAGAGGTCAGCGAAGATCGCGCCGATCCAGGCGATTGCCGCGATCGAATAGACCGCCAGCACGGTCTCCAGAGTCTCGAACACGCCGAGCAGCATCAGCAGCAGCGAGATCAGGATATTGAAGACCAGCCAGACCACCCGTCCCGGATGGTAGTGTGTGACCCGCGAGTAAAAGTTCGACCAGGCCAGTGAGCCCGCATAGGCGTTGGTGACGTTGATCTTCACCTGCGACACGAGGACGAATACCGTCGCCGCCGTCAGCACGATCCACGGGTCCTCGCTGACGAAGCCATAGGCGGTGACGTACATGTGAATGGGCTCCGCCGCGTCGGCCGGGTTCAGGCCGCTGTTGACGGCCAGCACCGCGAGCAGGCTGCCGGCCAGAATTTTCAGCCCGCCGATCACGATCCATCCCGGTCCGGCGCAGATCACGGCGGTCCACCATCTCAGCCGGTTGTCCGGGGTCTGATCCGGCATGAAACGCAGATAGTCGACCTGCTCGCCGATCTGCACGACCAGCGAAAACAGCACGCCGGTCGCGGCGCCGAAGTAGAGGTAGTTGAATTCACCGGCCTCGGTGCGGCCACCGGCGTACGCGACCCATTGCGAGATCACTTCCGGGTCCTTGTAGAACACCGCGATAAACGGCGTGATCAGCAGGATCAGCCAGACCGGTTGGGTGACGATCTGCAGCTTGCTGATCAGGGTGACGCCGAGGAAGGTGATCGGGATGATGACGATCGAGGAGAAGATGTAGCCGAGCGCGATCGGCAGCCCGAAATAGAGTTCCAGGGCCTGCGCCATGATCGCCGCCTCGAGGGCGAAGAAGATGAAGGTGAAGCAGGCGTAGATCAGCGAGGTGACGGTGGACCCGATATAGCCGAAGCCCGCGCCACGGGTCAGCAGATCCATATCGATATTGTATTTGCTCGAGTAATAGGCGATCGGAAGGTTGGTCACGAAGATCAGCAGGCAGACCACCACGATCGCCGGAATCGCGTTGCTGAACCCGTAGCTGATGGTGATCGCCGCGCCGATCGCCTCCAGCGCCAGGAACGAGATGCCGCCAAGCGCCGTGTTGGAGATGACGAAGGGCGACCATTTACGGAACGACTTCGCGGCATAGCGGAGGGAATAATCCTCCATCGTCTCGTTGGCGACCCATGCCTGATAGGAACGCCTTGCCCTGATCGGTTCGAGTGGCATTCCCGGTACCCGTCTTCCCTGTGATGTCTTGTTCGTCGCGGCTTTTCGCCGCTTTCCATGCGTCGTCCGCTTGCTATCAGCCCTCGGTCGCCGCGGGCGTGAACAGATAGCCGACACCTCTGATCGTCCGGATCAGCCGGGGAGCGCGCGGATCGTCGCCCAGCTTGCGTCGCAACTTGCCGATCAGCACATCGATGCTGCGGTCGTCCGGGCCGCGTTGCCGATGGGCGATCAGCTCGGCGATCTGGTCTCGTGACAGCGGCCGTCCCGGACGGCAGGCCAGAATGGCCAGGAGTTCGAATTCATAGCTGGTCAGCTCGACCGGCATGCCGTCCCGAGCGGTCAGCAGCCGCCGGTCGACATCCAGAGTCCAGCCGGAAAACCGGATCGTCTTTCCGGTCTCGCCGTGAGCGGCGTGGTGGGACCGGAGGCGGCCGGTTCGCCTCAACGCGCTGCGGATCCTGGCGAGAAGCTCACGCGGATCGAACGGCTTGGTGACGTAGTCATCCGCCCCGAGCTCCAATCCCACCACCTTGTCGATGCAGTCGCTCCGACCGCTCAGCATGATCAGCGCGACATCGGATTCCTCGCGCAATTGGCGCGCGATGCTCAGCCCGTCTTCGCCGACGGGCAACCTCAGATCCAGAACGATCAAGTCGCAGGGCCAGAGCTGGAGCTTACGCCACATGGCGTCGCCATCCGCGACCGCCGCCATGTCGAAACCCTCCGCCGACAGGAACCGTATCAAAAGACGGCAAATGCCGGGATCGTCGTCGACAACAAGGATGCGCGGCGCATCGGCGATCCGAGCCGCCTTGGTGTCCTGTGTCTCAAGTTGCCATACGCTCATCGTGCGATGCCGAGAGGTTGCAACGGTATGCCGTTCCGCTGACGGGACGCTTAGGCCCATAAGGATGACTGAACAGACGGCTGGCGGGAATCAATTCTTCGCGAAGATTACAAATCTTTACAATTCAGACGTGCCGGCCCGGCATCCCGATTACAAGCCGCTGATACGCTTCCCTTGCTCCGACCGCCATGCCTCGGGTTGCGTCCAAATGTCGCTCGATCTCATGGTCGCCCATTTGTCGGTGCGCCCGACGAGATATGATTCAGGACCAAACAGGGAGGCCGAAATGGCGAGAACAGTATTTCGAGCGGAAATGGATAAATGGCCTGAGGAACAGTCGATCAAGACCCACAACCGCTGGCATCCGGACATTCCCATCGTGGAATGGTTCAAGCCCGGCGATGAGTTCCGCGTCGAGTGCTACGACTGGACCGGCGGCCAGATCAAGAACGACGACAGCGCCAACGACATCCGCGATGTCGACCTCTCCAAAGTGCATTATCTGAGCGGGCCATTTGGTGTCGAAGGCGCGGAGCCCGGCGATCTCCTCGTGGTCGATATCAACGACATCGGCTATCTGCCGGATTCCCAGTGGGGTTTCACCGGCATCTTTGCGCTGGAGAATGGCGGCGGCTTCCTCGACCGGCATTTCCCGGAAGCGCGCAAGGCCTGCTGGGATTTCAGCGGCGTCTACACCACCTCGCGCCACATTCCCGGCGTGCGCTTCCCCGGCCTGATCCATCCCGGATTGATCGGCACACTGCCCTCCGCGGATCTGCTCAATACATGGAATGACCGCGAGTCGGCCCTTTTCGAAACCGACCCGGACCGGGTACCGCCATTGTGCACCCTGCCGGACGGCATGGCCGGCACGACGACGGCGCTGATGGGGCAGTTGACCGGCGACGCCCGCGAGAAGGCCGGCCGAAACGGCGCACGGACCGTGCCCGGTCGTGAGCATGGCGGCAATTGCGACATCAAGAACCTGTCGCGCGGCTCGAAATGCTACTTCCCGGTCTATGTGAAGGGCGGCGGGCTGTCCATGGGCGACATCCACTGGTCCCAGGGCGATGGCGAGATCACATTCTGCGGCGCCATCGAGATGGCCGGCTGGATCGATATCGGCGTCGATATCATCAAGGGCGGCGTCGCGAAATACGGCATCACCAACCCGATCTTCCGGCCAAGCCCGATCGAGCCGCACTACGACGACTACCTGATCTTCGAGGGGATCAGCGTCGACGAGCACACCGGCGAGCAGAAGTACCTGGACGCCACGGTCGCCTATCGGCGGGCCTGCCTGAACGCCGTCGAATACCTGAAGAAGTTCGGCTACACCGGCGAGCAGGCCTACATGATCCTGGGCACCGCGCCCGTGGAGGGGCGGGTCAGCGGCATCGTCGATATTCCGAACGCCTGCTGCACCGTCGCGATCCCGACCGGGATCTTCGACTTCGACATCCGCCCCAATGCAAACGGCCCGACCAAGTCGGTGTCCGGGGCCGATGCGGCAACCTGCAGCTAAGGCGGCTGGCGGGGCGCGGGAGCCACACCGCGCCCCCTCTTTCGGCAATAAGAAAGGCGCCCGCCATGCTTGGGCTCCGGGCGTGACCCGGCTGCATGGCGGCCAGCGCCGATAATCGGAGGACAGGCTCATGTTGCTTGGATTAGCGCTGCTGTTCGTTGGCGCCGTGCTGTTCCTGAACGGCCTTTGGCTGATTGGACGGGTCGGCGACCGCGAGATCGCGATAATCAATATCTTCGTCGGCGGCATCACGCTTTTGGTCGCGCTCTACTCGGCGTTCGGGCCGGGCGCGGATGCGGCCTCGATCAAGGGCGCGGCTTTGACGCTGCTGTTCACATTCACCTACCTCTGGGTCGCCTATAACCGCTTCAACGACGTCGACGGCCGCGGGCTCGGCTGGTTCAGCCTGTTCGTCGCCATCACCGTGACGCCGGTCGCATTCGACACACTGACCTCGGCCCAATCCACCTGGGATGTCTGGTTCGGCCTGTGCTGGGCCGCCTGGGCGGTACTCTGGTTCATGTATTTCCTGCTGCTGGCCCAGGGCAAGCCAATCCTCAAGGCCACCGGCCACATGACCTGGGTCCAGGGCGTGCTGACAGGCTGGCTGCCGGGATACCTGCTGCTCGACGGGGTGCTGGCATAGCCGGCCGGCAGCCGACAGCCACAACGCAGTACCGATATCAGGCGGCATTGGATTTCGAAGGAGCACGATATGCCACTCTATGACTACGTCTGCGACGCATGCGGGCCATTCCGGGACTGGCGTCCGATGAGCGATGCCAGGGCGCCGGCTGATTGCCCGGTTTGCGCGGAGCCATCGCGACGCACCGTCGCCGCGCCGTTCGTCGCGAACATGAACCCGCACAACCGCATCGCCCATCAGCGTAACGAGAAGAGTGCGGACCAGCCCCAGGTGGTCAGGAAGTCCGAGGGCCGCGATGCGGGCGCCCACCCCCACCGCCATTGCGGGCATGGGCACAAGCCGGGCCACGGCAACAGCCATGGTCGGCCGTGGATGATTGGGCATTAGTCTGTAGCCGGTACCGGACGACCGCGCCATGGGGGATGCCGGTGCGCACAGGCGAGTGAGCGCGCGCCCTCACCCTCCCACGCTAACGCGCGGGTCCCTCCCTCTCCCTGAGGAGAGGGGTTTTTGCGGCGGCCTCGAATTCGCCTCTCCTTGGGGAGAGGGAGGGACCCTACGCGAAGCGTTGGGAGGGTGAGGGGGAGCGCTGAAGTCAGTTGAAAAAACGCCGCAAGCCCGCACAACCGATCACACGACGGCGCGGTGTTCGGCCAGCAGGTGCCAGTGCCAGTGATCGGGCCTCTTATGCGCCCGATCGCTGAGTGACATGAGCTCAAACCCGTCAAATAGCGCCACCAGCTCCGCAGCATTGCAGTAGAAATGCGGGTGACCCTTGTCATCGATTCCGCTGTCCTCGATGAACGTGTTCGGCGCCACTTCCGTCCCTTTGCCGTAGTGGCCGTTGCGCTTCGACAGCATGGTTCCCTGGAAAAGGCCGCGGGGTTTCAGCACACGGCGGATCTCCGAGATCGCCCGCGCCACCACCGATTGATCGCCGTGGTAGATCACGTTGAACGACAGGACATAGTCGAAATGGTCGTCGGCGTAGGGCAACGCGGTCATCTCGCCGACTTTCAGATCGACGGTCAGCCCGTCCTCCAAGGCGGCGCCACGGGTGAACTCTATCCCGCTTTCGCTGCCATCAAGCCCGTGGCTTGAAAATCCTTCGCTGGCGAAAAGCCGCACGTGACGCCCAACGCCGCAACCGAGGTCGAGGGTTCGCTCCGCCCCCCGTTCCTTCAGCAACGGTACGATTTCCGCAACGTCGGGTTCCGCCGTCAGCCATTCCTCGCGTCCGGCAGCATCGCGCCAGCGAGTGTCCCACGCCTGATGCGCGGTGGCGGTTTCCAGGTTGGGGGATTCTGGGTCTGTCATGCCGGTCGCTCCAGGAGGTGTCCGAGGAGTGTAGCCGCCGGTGGGGCCGGGTAACAATTCCGCGCGTTATCGGTGATCGGCTGGTTCGCCCGACATCCCGATCCTATGTTTTGGGTATGAAGACCTCTCACAACCCGATCGCCGCGTCACGCCGGCGGGTTCTGCTGTCGGCATTGGCGCTACCACTAGCCAGCCTTGCCCGGACCGCGTCAGCCACTCCGATCGAGCTTGGAGAGGCCTTGCGGAGACGTATTTCGGAGCTGCCCCTGATACGCGGCGCCCAGATTCGACCATTCGATCTTGTCGGCCGGGTCACGGTGGTCAGCTTCTTCGCGAGTTGGTGCCCGCCCTGTCGGCCCGAGATGGCGTATCTCAACCAGCTGCTGGCCGAGGCCGGACCGGCGCCGCTGACGGTGATCGGCATAAATCTGTTCGAGAATTTCGGCGGCCGCACGAACGAGGCCGCACTCAGCCGCTTCCTCGATCAGACGCAACCCACCTTCCCGATCCTGCGCGGCGACGATGCGGTGGCCGACGCTTTCGGCGGCATCGATCGGATCCCCACCGTGATCGTGTTCGACCGCTCGGGCGGGATGGCCACTCGGTTCGTGCACCAGCGGGGCGCCGCGAAGACCCATTTGGAATTGGACGAGCTGCGGGCTGCGGTGACACCCCTGCTGACCTCCTGACCGCAGTCTGGAATCGAAAAGGGCCGGATCGTCGCCGATCCAGCCCCCTTCTGATCTTCGATCCACAGATCGATCAGTCGTCGCGATGGGTACGCTCCAACCGCTCATGACGTTCCTGGGCTTCAACGCTCAGGGTGGCGTTCGGGCGGGCCTCCAACCGGCGTACGCCGATCGGCTCGCCAGTTTCCTCGCAATACCCGTAGGTGTTGTCCTCGACACGCTGCAGGGCTTCGTCAATCTTGGCGATCAACTTGCGCTCGCGGTCGCGGGTGCGAAGTTCCAACGACCGATCGGTCTCCCGGGATGCTCGGTCGGCGATGTCCGGTTCGGACATGCCGCCCTCCTGCAAATGCTGCAGGGTCTCGGAAGATTCCATCAAAAGCTCGGCGCGCCACCGCAGAAGCTTCTCGCGAAAATACTCCTTCATGACAGGGTTCATGAATTCTTCGTCATCCGACGGTTGATAGCCCGGCGGGATCATCTTGGTCTTTGTCCCTATATCCATCCTTGCTAACCACATGTTTTAGGGCCTGATTCGAAGAGGGCGGGAGTATATGGATCGACGACGCCGCCGACAATCCCGCTTTAACGATGATTTTTTGACCCACAACCCCTTGTAATATTGAATGTTTCGTGAAAACAGTCGTTTGTGATCAGTGATCGGCCGCCAATTTCGCCAGCTCCACCTCGACTCTCAATTCGATTTCGTCCAGTACGCCGGCCAGTTTCGGATCGTCGACATCCGCCCTGCGGGATCGCACCAGTGCACCCAATTCGTCGAGGCGGTGTCTGGGAATGCGGCCGAGCAGGAAGTCGGTTCGGAGCATGTCCAGACGATCCAGCAACGCCTCGCCCCGCGCACGGGCGCGCCCATGCCGGTCGGCGGCATCATCCTGCCCCTGCAGGGCCAACAGTGAGTCGACGGATTGGATCGGCCCCGCGCCGGTGACGCCCGAAGGCGCCGGGGCGGCCTCACCGATTTCATCCATTGCGCCGGAAAACCCGTTTCCACCGGCCGGCTTGCCGGCCTTGGTTTTGCGGATTGCACCGCTGCGCAACGGGTTCGGGCCTTCGATCTTCATCCGTTCAATCCGATCGTGATACGCCGCCGGTCGCATTACCGGAACGTGGCGCCATCGTCTACCGAACCGATTAACGTGCTGTAAATGACTTGCGCCTGCCCGGCAGATCTTTCCCCCGCCCGGCAGGCCTTGCCGCCGCGCCGGCCGCGCTCGGCGCACCGAACAGCCGACAACATCGGAAATCCGGCGGTTTCCAACGGAACCGGTCTTGGCACGGCATTCGCAAGTATGACCGGCGAACGAACCCGGATCAGGCAACGACATATGACGATGCAGTCATCCGCACTTCAGAGTCCCCCCGTCGGCCACTACTCCTGGCGACGGATGCGCCATGCCGGCCTGGCTGCCCTGACAGCCATGGCCGGCATGGTGGCTCTTCTTCTTGCCGATCCGGCGATGGCTGCGTCGCGGATCAAGGACATCGTCGACGTCGAGGGCGTGCGCGACAATCTGCTGGTCGGATATGGGCTGGTGGTTGGCCTGGATGGCACGGGCGACAGCCTGAACAGCTCCCCCTTCACCGAACAGAGCCTGATCGGCATGTTGGAACGGCTGGGGGTCAATGTCCGCGGTGACGGGCTGAGTACCGACAATGTCGCCGCCGTGATGGTCACCGCGACCCTGCCCCCCTTCTCCCGCCAAGGCAGCCGCATCGACGTCACCGTCTCCTCCCTCGGCGATTCCGAAAGCCTGTTGGGTGGCCAGCTTCTGGTCACACCGCTGCTGGGCGCCGATGGCGAGGTCTATGCGGTCGCCCAGGGTGCACTGTCGGTCGGCGGTTTCGCCGCCCAGGGTGCGGCCGGGTCGGTTACCCAGGGCGTGCCCACCGCCGGCAGGATCGCCAGCGGCGCCATCGTCGAACGGGAGGTCCCGTTTGACCTGGCCGGTCTGACAACCATCAACCTGTCCCTCCGCAATCCCGACTTCACCACGGCCCAACGGGTCATGGATACGATCAACGCAGCAATCGGGCCAGGCGTCGCCACGGCACCCGATCCGGCGACCGTGCGCCTGCGCATACCCGTCAGGACCGGCACCGACGTGGTCGGGCTGATCACCCGGATCGAGCAACTGGAAGTCGAACCCGATCAAGTGGCCCGCGTGGTCATCGACGAAAGCACCGGCATCATCGTCATGGGCGAGAACGTCCGGATCAGCACGGTGGCCATCGCCCAGGGCAATCTGACGATCCGGATCACCGAAACGCCCGTCGTCTCGCAGCCCAGCCCCTTTTCTGAGGGCGGCGAGACCGAGGTGGTGCCCCGCACCGCGATTTCCGTCGACGATGACAGCGACCGCAAACTCGGCGTGCTGTCCAGCGGCGTGACGCTCCAGGAGTTGGTTCAGAGCCTGAACGCGCTGGGCATCGGCCCACGCGACATGATCGCCATCCTGCAGTCGATCAAGGCCGCCGGCGCCCTGCAAGCCGACATCGACGTGATGTAGGGGGAGCCCCGGAATGAGCGATCTGCCGACTGCCAGCCCCAACCCCGCCGATGCGATCTTCGCCCGCAATCCGTTGCTGGCTACCCAGTCCGCGCCCCGCTCGACATCCGACCAAGCGGCCGCCCGGGCCACGGCGGAGGAATTCGAGGCGGTCTTCATCGCCCAGATGATGTCCCACATGTTCGCGGGCATATCCACCGACGGTCCCTTCTCCGGCGGCCAGGCCGAACAGGTCTACCGCTCGATGATGGTGAATGAATATGGACGCCTGGCAACCGCATCCGGCGGCATTGGCATCGCCGATCAGGTGATGTCGGAAATTCTCAAGCTGCAAGAGGTCGCGAAATGACTGTGGCACCTAGCGATACCCCCCTCGACACTGGCGCGCTGGTCGAGACCGTCGAGCGCCTGATCGACGTACTGGACAGCGAGGTCGACCTGCTGAGCGCCATGAAGGCCTCGCAGATCGGCCAGTTCGTGCCGACCAAATCCATGCTGATCGGCACCTATGAGCGGATGGCAGCCGAGTTGCGCGCCGACGAAACCGCCATGGGCGCGATGGAGCCGGCCGAGCGCAAGGCGCTGTGCGACGCCCTGGAGCGGCTGACCCATTCCTCCCGCCGCAACGAATCCGCGCTGCGGGCGGTGATGACGGCGAACGAGCGGCTGATGCGCACCATCGTGGATGAAGTGCGCCGGCAGCAGACCGATCGGTCCGTCTATACCGTCGAGGGAGCGGTCGCCGCCGAGGGCAAGGCCGCCCCGGTATCGGTCCGCATCGATCAGCAGCTTTAACCCGGATCCGATCGATGTCTCTGGCAATCACCCTGTCGAATGCCCTGAGCGGGCTGGCGGTCAACCAGTCGGCGCTGCAGGTGACATCGAACAATGTCGCCAATGCCAACACCGCGGGCTATTCCCGCAAGACAGTGTCCCAGGAATCGCGGCTGCTGGATGGTGTCGGCGCCGGCGTCCAGATCTCCGGGATCGAGCGGGCGGTCGACGAATTCCTGGTCCGCGAGGTGCGCCGTGAAACCGGTGTTCTTGGGGAACGGGACGTTCGCCAGGTATTCTACAGCCGGCTTCAGACCCTGTTCGGCACTCTTGGCGACGACAGTTCGATCGGCGCCTCGATCACCCGCTTCGCCTCGGCCATCGAGACCGTGGCCAGCAATCCCGAGGTCGCCGCGCACCGGCTGGACGCCGTCAATACCGGCGCCGCGGCGGCGCGCGACCTGAACGATCTGTCGGCGCGTATTCAGGAGATGCGCGGCGAGGCCAATCGGGAAATCGCCGCGGCGGTCGAAGATGTCAATCAGCAGCTCGAGGCCATCGCCGGGTTGAACGTGAACATCACCAATCTGAAGCTGACCGGCAGCTCCACAGGGGAGTTGGAGGACCAGCGGTCGGTTGCGATCGACAAGCTGTCCGAATACCTGCCGATCCAGTATTTCGAGCGCAACAACGGCCAAATGGTCGTGCTGACCCCGACCGGCCAGTCGCTTGTGGAGTCACGCGCCGCGGTGCTGGGCTACACGCCCGCCGCCATTGTGACGGGCGATCAGGCCTATGTGGCGCCCGGCCAGCCCGGTTACCCCGGCACGATTCCCGGAATTATCCTGAACCCCAGCAACCCGCCGGACCCGGCCACCGATTCCGCCCGCGACATCACCGGTCTCCTGGGCAGCGGCAGGATCGCCGCGTTGGTCGAAATGCGGGACACCACGCTGCCGGATATCGCCGCCCAATTCGACGAAGTGGCCGCCCAGCTGCGCGATCAAATAAACGCCGTCCACAATGGCGGCGTCGCCTTCCCCGGCCCCACCCAGATCACCGGGACGCTGGCGTTGCCGGCCGGCCCGGCCACCCCGATCTCCGCGACCGGGTTCGTCCGTATCGGCACCGTCGATGCCAATGGCGACATGAACACCCCGCGCCTGGACCTGGATCTCGGCACCGTGACGACGGTCGCCGACATCGTTACGGCAATCAACGGCGTCGCCGGGCTCAACATTGCCGCCAGCGTAGATGCCACAGGCCGGCTGGCGCTGAACTCCGTGACCGGCGACCCTCTGGTGATCGCCGATCCCGAGCCGCCTTCGGCGCTGGCGCCAAGCGCCATCGACATCGCGGGAACGACGCGCGGCTTCTCCCACTTCTTCGGGCTGAATAACTTCTTCGTCTCCGAGCCCGGAATGAACAGCTATGCCAGCCAGGTGGTCGGGACAAGCACCATCGCAAACGCACCCGGCACGCTGACCTTCGAGACCGCCGGCGGCACCTTCACGGCCAACTACACCACGGGCATGCGGCTCGACGAGGTCGCGGCATCGATCAATTCTTCCCTGGGCGGCCAGAGCGTCACCGCCACCGTCCAGCAGGTCACCGGCGGCGTTCGTCTGGCGGTCTCCGCACCGGCGGGCCAGAACGTGCTCATGCGCGACAGCGGCCCCCTGCTGCAAGCGATCGGCGTTCGGCCGGGGATCTCCAACGCCTCGCGCGATATCGCCGTCCGCGCCGAATTGCAGCAAAGCCCGGACTTGCTGGCCCGCGGCAAGCTTCGCGAGGAACCGGCCGGCAGTGGCGTGTTCCATGTCGGATCGGCCGACGATGCGACCGCCAGAGCCATGGCGGCATCGTTTGACCAGCGGATCAGCTTCGGCTCCCTGGGCGGGCTGCCGGCCACGGACGACACGCTGGCCGGGTACGGCATCACCATCACGTCGTTCAACGCCAGCAACGCCGCCAACGCAAACGCCGAGTTCGCCTTCCAGGAATCCCTGCACCGGGATCTGGTCGACAAGGCGCTATCGGTCAGCGGCGTGAACATCGATGAAGAGATGGCGAACATGGTGCTCTACCAGAACGCCTATCAGGCCTCCGCCCGACTGGTCCAGGCGGCGGACGAGCTGTTCGCCATCCTGGTCAATCTCGGTCAGTAAGGGGAAGACGCGATGACCCGTGTGGCCACCTATGCCCAACACCTGCTGACCCAGTCCTATCTGCGGTCGACCCAGTCGCGGGTCAATATGGGAAACACCGCCATCGCCAGCGGCAAGGTCGCCCAGACCTATGCCGAGCTGGGCGTCGACTCGCACCGGCTGCTCAGCCTGGAGGACAACAATGCCCGGGCCGGACAGTTCGCCGACAACATCGACCGTGCGAGCGGGCGGTTGAACATCATGGAATCGTCGGTCGGCACTTTGGTGGACAGCGCCACCTACATGCTCAGCCAGCTCGCAATCGCGATCAATGCGGACAACGCCGACAACATCGCACTGGATGAGCTTGGCGATGCGTATCTGATCGACACCGCGAATATCCTCAACGTGCGTCACGAAGGCCAGGCCCTCTTCGCCGGCAGTCGTGGCAACATCGCGCCGGTCGACCTTGCCGGCTACGACCCGACCGCCGCCTGGCCGCCTGCCGCACCCGGCGCGGTGGACATCACCTACTACCAGGGCGACAGCGTGCGGACGACGGTGCGCGCCGACGAGACGCTTGAATTGCAATACGGCATCACCGCCGACGCGCCGGGCTTCGAGAAGATGATGCGGGCCTTGGCCTACACGAGGTGGGCCGGCCAGAACCCGACCGACCCGGATCGCGGCACGGCGCTGGCCGAGGCCTTGGACTTGACCCGCGAGGCGATCAGCGATCTCGGCCGGATCCGAAGCGAGATCGGCGCCAAATCCGCGGTGCTCGACGCAACCAAGCTCCGGCACGAGCAGTTTCAGAACTACGCCACGGAGGCGATCTCCGGGCTGGAGGACACCGATCTGACGGTGGCGATCACCCAATTGACGGCCGACCAGACGCTGCTGCAGGCCTCCTACCTGTCGCTGTCGCGGCTGGATTCGATCTCTCTGATCGACTTCCTCCGATAACGCGTTGGTAGGGCAACGTTAACCCTGTCGAAAGGTGGAGGACCTATAAATGCTCGACTTTGATTCCGAGCCGGTGAGCGAGCGCCCAATGGCGAACCCCGACCCGATCGAAGGGACAGCGGCAACGGCTGACCCGAAATCGATCATGATCGAAACCCGATACGGCACCTATGAGGTCGAACGGGACAAGATCGTCTCGTTCCCGAAGGGGCTGATCGGTTTCACCGATCTTCAGGATTACGCGATTCTGAATTTGCCCCATGACGGCACCGAGCAGTTCAAGCTGCTGCAGAGCGCCGACAATCCGGGCATCGGTTTCTACGTGGTGCCGGTCGGGCTGGAGAATAGCGGCTTCGATCCCGACGATATCGAGCGCGCCGCCGGTCAGTACGAATTCGCCCTGGAAGATCTGGCGATCCTGCTGATCGTCACCGCACGCAAGAACAACGATGCCGTCGAGCTGACCACCAATCTGCGGGCGCCGGTGCTGGTCGACACCGAAAAATGCGTCGCCTATCAGCACGTGATGTCCGATGAAAAATACCCTCTGCGGCATAAGCTGAACTGACCGGCCACCGACAGGGAACAGTTCAAAGGACGCGGATGCCACACCGCGTCCTTTTTTGTGCCGGTGCCCACCGAATCGGGCACAGCCGCCGGTTCCTTTAAGGATGCGATAACCAAACCGGCCGACAATCCGGTCCACAGACACATGCCAGACATCGCCACAATATCAAGCACCAAGACAGCCCTGCCATACGGGCGCCATTGCGTCGACCAGGACGATATCGATCGCGTGGTCGCAGTGCTGCGCAGCGACCGGCTTACAACCGGACCGATTGTCGAAGAATTCGAGACCGCCCTGGCAGACCGCGTCGGCGCCGGGCACGCCATCGTCTGCGCCAATGGCACGGCCGCGCTGCATTTGGCGGTGCTGGCCCTGGAGATCGGCCCCGGCGATGCGGTGATCGTGCCGACCCTGACATTCCTGGCGACCGCCAACGCCGCGCGCATGGCCGGGGCGGACATCGTCTTCGCCGATGTCGACCCCGAGACCGGGCTGATGCGTCCTGAGGACCTGGACGCCGCCATAGCGGGCGCCAAGGGCCGATCCCTGAAGGCCGTGTTTCCGGTTCATTTGAACGGACAGAGTTGCGCCATGGCCGATATCGCCAAGATCGCGCGCAAACACGATCTGAAGATCGTCGAAGATGGCAGCCATACCCTGGGCGGCTGGATGGACGACGGCAAGGACGGCCTGACCACCGTCGGCGCCTGCCGGTTCGGCGATCTCACGACCTTCTCCTTCCACCCGGTCAAGGCCATCGCCTGTGGCGAAGGCGGCGCTGTAACCGCGGCGGATCCTGCACTGGCCGAGCGCATCGTCCGCCTGCGCAATCACGGCATGATCCACGAGCCCGAGCGGCACACGAACGCCGAGCTCGCCCGATCCGCCGATGGCGTGGCCAATCCCTGGTATTACGAAATGCCGGAGCCGGGGCTGAACTACCGGCTGAGCGATATCCACTGCGCCCTTGGCCTCAGCCAGCTCGGCAAACTCGGTGGTTTCATCGCCCGGCGCAGGGCGCTGGTCGAGCAATACGACGCGCAATTGGCGGCTCTGGCGCCGATGGTGCGGCCCATCGGCCGGATGCCGGCCGGACGTCCGGCTTGGCATCTGTACCCGGTGCTGATCGATTTCGCGGCCGCCAAAGTGGATCGGGCCCAGTTGATGGCTCGGCTGACCGAGCGGGGCATCGGCACCCAGGTGCATTACCTGCCGGTCCATCTGCAGCCCTATTACCGGGCGCAGAACGGCGACACGGATCTGCCCGGCGCCTGGGCCTATTACCAGTCCTGCCTGTCCCTGCCGTTGTTCCCGGCCATGACCGATGTGGATATCACACGGGTGGTCGAAGGGCTGGCCGACAGCCTGGAGATCGCCGGGTGAGCACCACCGCGGTGATTGTGCAGGCAAGGCGCGCCTCGACCCGCCTGCCCGACAAGGTGCTCTGCAAGCTTGCCGGCGAAACCGTGCTCAATCACGTGCTGACCAGATGCGCCGCCATCCCCGGCATCGACAAGGTCTGCTGTGCGATCCCCGACGACCCGGCCTGCGACCTGCTGGCGGGCGAGTCGAAACGGGCCGGCGCATTCACCTTCCGCGGCTCCGAACTGGACGTGCTGGATCGCTATCATCAGGCCGCCTCGAAGCTGGGCGCCGACATCGTCATGCGGGTCACCAGCGACTGCCCACTGATCGATCCGGAGGTCTGCGGCCAGGTGCTGGCGCTGTTCCACGAAAGCGGCGCCGACTACGTCTGCAACACCGATCCGCCGAGCTGGCCGCACGGTCTGGATTGCGAGGTGATGGGGACCGACTGGCTGCACCGATCGGCCCGGCTGGCGACGCTGCCGTCGCACCGCGAGCACGTCACCCAATTCGTCCGAAACCATCGCCGCAGCACCAGCGCGAACCTGCCTTGCCCGGAGTCAAATCTGGCTTGGCACCGGTGGACCCTCGACACTTTCGACGACCTGAAATTCCTCACCGAGCTGTTCTCGCGACTGCCGCCCGGCCGGGCAGGGTGGTCGTGGCAGGAAGCACTTCGGGTCAGCCAGGCCGACCCGGAACTGGCCGGACTGAATGCCGGGCACGACCGCTGGGAGGGGCTGAAGAAATCCCAATCCGAGGACCGGAATTTCAGCGCCGGTGGATGAGAATCATTGCGATTTGGTACCCCATTCCGCTGACCGAAGCCCTCTGGAACCCAGAACAACATTTTGATCTATATAAGTAAATTCCAGTGGGTACCAAAGGCCCCATTTGACAATTCATCATCGGTGCACTTGCCCGCCGCCCCTCTCACTGTGATCGCCCGAAAATGCCCCCTGAGACACCTTTCGAGATCGCCGGCAGACCGATTGGACGCGGTCATCCGCCCTATGTGATCGCCGAATTGTCAGCCAATCATGGCGGCGATCTCGACCGCGCCCGCGCCATCATGACCGCCGCGAAAGAGTCCGGCGCCGACGCCGTGAAGCTGCAGACCTACACCGCCGATACCCTGACCATCGATTGCGACCGGCCGGAGTTTCGGCTGTCCGATGGACCCTGGGCCGGGCGGACTTTGCATGACCTCTACCGGGAGGCTCACACCCCCTGGAACTTCCATGCGGACCTGTTCCAGATTGGCGCCGATCTCGGTCTCGCGGTGTTCAGCACGCCCTTCAGATCCGACCGCCATCGAGCTGCTGGAATCGCTCCACGCGCCGGCATACAAGATCGCCAGTTTTGAGATCGTCGACCTGCCGCTTGATCCGTCTAGCGGCGGCGACCGGCAAGCCCCTCATCATGTCCACCGGCATGGCCGATCTGGCGGAGATTGCCGAGGCCGTGACCGCCGCCCGCGAGGCGGGCTGCGAACAGCTCGCCCTCCTCCATTGCGTCAGCGGCTACCCTGCCCCGCCGGCGGATTGCAATCTGAGAACTCATCCCCCATCTGGCCGAGGCCTTCGGCGTCACCGCCGGCCTCTCAGACCACACAATCGGCATCGCCGTACCGGTGGCCCGCCGTCGCGCTGGGCGCGTCCCTGTATCGAAAAGCACGTCACCCTGTCCCGCGCCGATGGCGGCCCCGACGCCGCCTTCTCTCCTGGAGCCGGCCGAGCTGGCCGCCATGGTCGACGGCGTCCAAACCGCCCACGCCGCCCTCGGCCAGGTCGACTACACCCTCAAGCGCAGCGAGCGCAGCAACCTCACCAACCGCCGCTCCCCTCTACGCCGTCGCCGACATCAAGGCCGGCGACTCCCCTCACCGAATCCAACATCCGCTCGATCCGCCCCGGCCACGGGCTGGCGCCGAAGTACCTGCCGGCGCTGATGGGACGAATGGCGCGCAAAGACATCCCCGCGCGGCACGCCGCTAGCCTGGTCGAAGATCCGACTAAGATTCAGATCGCGATGCTGGTGCGGGTCTTGACCTAGCCCTGCCGCGCAAGATGACATCCGGTCGGAGGTTTGCTGCTCTCGCTCGGTTCAGCGGTCATGCGGCAGGCGCGGCGCTCCCCCTCACCCTCCCACGGCTTCGCCGCGGGTCCCTCACTCTCCCCGAGGAGAGGGAAACTAAGAGCCACCTTGTGAACCCTCTCCTTGGGAGGGAGAGGGAGGGACCCGTGGCGAAGCCGCGGGAGGGTGAGGGGGAAGCGGCAGAGTCTCCGACCGGCACAGGCAGTCATTCTGGCAGTGGGCGCCTGGTTCGAACTCGGTCGGCGGTGAGTGACGCAGCGGGAACTCAGTAGCGCGGCTCCTGCAGCAGTTTTTCCAGGCTCTTTTCGTCGAGCCAGGTGTCGTTGGGTCTCGCTGGAGTAGCGGAAGCCGTCCGGCATGGTTTCGGCCCTCTGGCCGTTGGCCTGCTCGGTTTCGCGCCAATAGTCGAATTGCGGCTGGATGACGTAGCGGTCGTCGAGTTCGATGGTCGAGCGGGCGTCGTCCTCGGTGATCATCACCTCGTGCAGCTTCTCGCCGGGGCGGATGCCGACGATGGTCTGCGGCAGATCCGGCGCCATGGAGCGGGCCAGATCGACCAGCCGCATGCTGGGCAGCTTGGGCACATAGATCTCGCCGCCCTGCATCAGCTTCAGCGACGACAGCACGAACTCCGCCCCCTGGCGCAGGGTGATCCAGAACCGGGTCATGCGGTCGTCGGTGATCGGCAGGCTGGCCTCGCCATTGGCGATCATCTTCTCGAACAGTGGGATGACGCTGCCGCGCGAGCCGACCACATTGCCGTAGCGCACCACGCTCAGCTTCGGCCCGCCATCGCCCGACAGATTGTTCGCCGCCACGAAGATCTTGTCCGAGGCCAGCTTCGACGCGCCGTACAGGTTGATCGGGTTGGCCGCCTTGTCGGTGGACAGGGCGATGACCCGGGACACGTCGTTGCGGATCGCCGCCCGCACGATGTTCTCCGCCCCCATCACATTGGTGCGGATGCATTCGAACGGGTTGTACTCCGCCGCCGGGATCTGCTTGATGGCGGCCGCGTGGACGACGACGTCCACATCGCGCATCGCCATCTCCAGGCGTTCATTGTCGCGCACGTCGCCAAGGAAATAGCGCAAGCAGCCATGCTCTCTCGGGCGACAGGCTCTGCTGCATGTCGAACTGCTTCAACTCGTCACGGGAGAAGATGATCAGCCGGCGCGGGTTGTATCGCTCCAGCACCAGCCGGCAGAACATCTGGCCGAAGGAACCGGTGGCGCCGGTCACCAGCACCGACTTGCCGTCCAGGTTGAAAACAGGATGCCGACCGGGCCCCCGCCTTGTCCACCGGGTCGATCGACTGGAGACTGTTCATGGGCGGGGCGTATCCTGACGGGTCTCGCGGAATTCGGCCTGCTCACTGAACGCCAGTTTGGTTAACAAAATCAAAATACGGTTGTATCGCAGTATGGTTTTACGCGTAAGTTCCGCGGCCGAACGCAACCCTTTAGATTACAAGCGGTTCCCAGGTTAACCGGGCGTCAATCCTTCCCGGGGTTGAATGGCCAATTATGGTTAATGTTCGTCAAGAAAGGCGGATGCCCGTGACCACCGCTCCCCATACGACCCAGAACCCCGCCGACGCCGCCGCGCCGCTCATCGCCCACGCCCGTGATCTGATCGGTCGCCGGCAATTCGGCCGCGCCCTCGCCCGCTTCGAGGAGGCGGCGCAACTCGACCCGGACGATCTGTCCATCGGCTGCCGGATTGGCGAGATGCTGACCGCGCTGAACCGTCTCGACGAGGCCATCGCAGCCTTCGGAGGGGTCTTGGAACAGGACCCGGATTGCCTGGAGCGCCCAGACCGGCCTGGCGGAAATCGCCCGGCGGCAGGGCGCCGTCGAAGACGCCCTGACCTTGTATCAAGGGGTGTTGGCGAGAGACCCGGGCAATCTGCCGGCGACCGTTGGCCTGGCGGATCTGTTCGGCCGCGCCGGTGAGGTCGAAGCCGCAATCTCCTTGTTCGAGACAGCGGTCGGCACCCATCCGCGCAGCGCCGTTCTCTGGTGCACCTATGGCGATTTCCTGGTCTCGCTTGGCCGCTGCGCCGACGCCATCGAAAGCTTCAAGCGCGCCGAGAAGATCGACCCGACCTCCGCCGAGACCCAGGCCCGCCTTGCCATCGCCTATCGCGGCCTGGCCCAGCTGGACGATGCCCTGACCTATTTCGACTGGGCACAGGAATTTGTGGCCATCCAATTGGCGCATCCATCTGGGGCGGGCAACCGGTGCAATTGGCCCGCGGTGAACTCGCCGATGGCTGGCGGCAGTTCGACTGGCGCAACAAGGCGGACCCGGCCCGGGCCCATCTTCAGCCGCAATGGAACGGCCAGGCGCTGACCGGTCAGACGGCCTCTCCTGTGCAGCGAGGCGACGATCGGCGACGAGCTCATGTTCGACCTCCTGCCTGGCCGAATTCGCCGCCACCACCGAGCGATGCATCGTGGAATGCCAGCCGCCGCTGGCGGCACTGTTCGCACGGACCTTCCCCGAGGTCGAGTTCCACACCGCCCCGGCGACCGCCGATCCGGAGAGTCCCGCTCATCGCTATGACTGGCTGAAGCCGTGGGACAGATCGACGTCTATGGCGCCTTGGGCAGCCTTGCCCAGGTTCCTGCGGCCGCCACCGACTCCTTCCCCGCCCAACCTTCCCCTGGGGGCGCCGGTTTCCTGACACCCGATCTGGACCTGCTCTCGATGTGGCGAGAGCGGCTGAGCGATCTCGACGGCAAGCTGAACTCGGACTGTGGTGGGGTGGATTTCCGCCCACCGCCGAAGGACAGGCGCTGGCACTGGGTGATCTACTGACGGCACTCGATCGTCCGGATATCGAATTCGTACTGCTGGCCGCCGATGTGCCCGGGCACTTCCCGCAAGGCCTCGACGGCCCGTGGAAGGACCGCATCAGCGCGGTCGAGGGGATCGACCCGGTGGCCGATGCCGACGAGGCGGCGGCGCTGATCGCCAATCTCGACCTGCTGGTGCTGCCGCCGGGCCTCGGGCCAATCTGGCGGGCGGCCTCGGCGTGCCGGTCTATGTGCCGTGCCAGTCGGATGACTGGACCCATCTGGGCACCGGCGGCATGCCCTGGTTCGAGTCGATGCGGCTGTTCGCCCGCGAGGGGGAAACCCCTGGAACCAAATCTTAGGCCCCCTGGTGGAAGCTGTGCATGCTGCCGCTGACGCGGCAAAACCGCAGGCGAACTGACGGGAGCCATTGATGGCCGGCTCGATCCTGATCCGTGTCGACAGCAGCCCGGCGATTGGCGCCGGCCATGTGGCGCGCTGCCGGTCCCTGGCGCAGGGTTTCGTCGATCGCGGCGGCAAGGTCACCTTCGTGATGGCCAGCGCCCTGCCCGGAACCGCCGAGCTTCTCGCCGAGGACGGCATTCGTCTCGATACCCTGGCCGTCGATCCCGGCGACCGCGAAGACGTGACCCAGACCGCCAGTATGGCGCGCCGGCACAATGCCGGGCTGATCGTGCTCGATGGGCCTGCCTTCGCTGGCTCCTATCAGGACGGCCTGGCGCGGGCCGGCTTCCCCCTGGTGATGCTTGACGACAATGGCGATCTTGGCCCCTACCGGGTAGCGGCGATCGTCAACCAGAACATCCATGCCGCCAAGACCCTCTACCCGCGCCATGTGGACGCGCTGTACGGATCGCGCTTCGTCATGCTGCGGCGGGAGTTCCGGAACCGGGCACAGACCCCGGCGCCGGTCCGCGAGACCGCCGAGCGGGTGCTGGTCACCTTGGGCGGCACCGACCCGGCCGGGGCGACCCCATTTGTCATCCAGGCCTTCAATCAGCTGCCTCCCGGCGCCTTCCAGGTCGGCGTCATCGTCGGCAGCGGCAATCCTCACCTGGACGCGATCAACCAGGCGGCAAAAGCATCGCCGCACCGGGTGGCGGTCCGCCAATCGGTGGCCGACATGTCGGCGGCGATGGCGTCGGCGGATCTGGCGGTCAGCGCCGCCGGCTCGACCTTGTGGGAGCTGGCCTATATGGGCGTGCCGACCATCGCCCTGATCGTCGCCGAGGGCCAGCGGCCGGCCGCCCAAGCGTACGCGGCGCGGGGCTGCGGCGTGACGCTGGACCTGTTGGCGGAGGGGGCGAAGACGCCCCTAGCCGAGCAGATCGCCCGGCTGATGGGTGACGCCGGGCTGCGCCAGGGTTATGCCAATCGCGGACGCCAGTTGATCGACGGCATGGGCGTGGTGCGGGTCTGTCAGAAGATCGAGGCGCTATTGTTCCAGGCGCGGGCCAGAGCATGATCGCCCGCGCCCGATGCGGCCTGACGACCGCGATACGGTGCGGGACTGGCGCAACTTACCAACGGTCGCGCGCTACATGTATACCGACCGGAAAATTCCGGCCGAGGAACACGCACTCTGGTTCGATCGCGTGGTGGACGACCCGACCTGCACCTATTGGATCATCACCTGCGACGATGCCGATGTGGGCCTGGCCTGCATTACCGGCATCGACCGCACCCATTCCCGGTGCTCCTGGGCGTTCTACATCGCCAGCACCGATCTGCGCGGCCGCGGCGTCGGCAGCGTGGTCGAACACACCGTCCTGTCCCACGTCTTCGACACGCTGGGGCTTGAGAAGCTGTGCTGCGAAGTGCTGGACAGCAACGCCCCGGTGATCGAGATGCACAAGCGTTTCGGATTCGTCGAGGAGGGCCGGATGCGCCGCCACATCCGCAAGGGCGACACCTGGCTCGACGTGGTCGCTCTGGCGATGCTGCGGGATGAGTGGCTTGCGGTGAAGCCGGGGATCGAGGAGAAGCTGGCAGCGAAGGGATTGCTGCCAAAGGTCTCTACGCCGGCCGACTAGGAGCCTGTCCGAGTAATGCTTATGGCCATCATCGACCAGGAAAACACGGGTGTCAGGAGCGGGGCGCGCAGGCGATGCAGCGCATCGTCAAGCGTTCGCGACGCCGCACCCGTGATTTCCTGGTCGACCCGACGGGGCCGCGTTTCAAGAGCTTGGGATGTCGTCCGGCGCCGCTTGCGATGCGACAGCATCGCCGCGCGACACCGTCCTAACCCTAGCTCCTGAAAACGCGGTGATGGCCGTAAGCATTACTCGGACAGGCTCCTGGCCCGATACAGCACATGCCGGCACAGCGGATGATCTCTCGGCAGGCTCGGATGGTCGAAATCTTCCGCCGGGGTCGCGGGTCATGCCCAAGCGCCGCATCACCGTCTGCGACCGTTCATTGATCTCCGCCGTGAACGAAACGATCTCCTCCAGCCCGGCCTTTTCGAAACCGAAGGCCATGGCCGTCCGCGCCGCCTCGGTTGCGTAGCCCTGCCCCCAATGGGCATGGGCAAGTCGCCAGCCGACTTCGACGCAGGGCATGAATGGCGCTTCGAAGCGCGTACCGAGATGCCGACGAAGCCGATGAAGGGGGCGATGCCCGGCACCTCCGCCGCCCACCACCCGAAGCCGTGCCGTACGAAGTGCTCTTTCAGGCGCACGACGATCGCGTCGCACTCAGCCCGCTCGAGCAGTCTCGGCATGAATTCCATCACCGCCGGATCGGCATTGAGATCGGCAAAAGATTCCAGGTCGCTGTCCCGCCAGCCACGCAGCAGCAAGCGGTCGGTGTGCAGTTCGGGTGCCGCTTGGCGGCTTGACCGGGACCGGCTCATGACGGCAGTGATAACGCCTGGAGGGTCGCTGTTCCAGAAACTCGTATGGCGGTGACAATACCGCCGCCCCACGCCAACAGGTCGATGCTCCGACCGATCCAACCAGGAGGAGGCATCCATGACTTTGCCGACGACGACCGGCTTCGATGTGACCGCCACCTATGTGCATCTGCCCGATGGCGGTGAAGCGGCAGCGGTCGAGTGCACGCCGGAGTTCTGGAGCGAACTGGCCTCCGGCAAACGGCGGTATGACGGGCGGTTGATTACCGCCTACCAACTGTCGGCGGATATGGGTCATTGGGAAATGCATCCGGCCGGCGAGGAGGTGTTGATCTGCATCTCCGGCTCGGCGGAGGCCGTATTTCAGCGCCCGGATGGCGAGGACTCCATAGCGGTGAGCCCCGGAACGAGTTGCATCGTGCCGCGCGGCGTCTGGCACCGGGTCAAGGTGCGTGAGCCGGGGATCGTCCTGTTCATCACCCCCGGTGAGGGAACTCAGCACAAACCGATGTGACGTTGCGCGCCCATCAGATCCGCTTCAGCCCCAGGGCGCACGCCATGCCGATTGTCACCACGGCAACGCCGACGAGTTCGCGCAAGCCCGGCGCTTCTCCCAGCACCGGAAGGGCCAACAATACGGCAACGGCCGGCACCAGCGCGGCGAATACGGCGCCACGGGCGGCGCCGAGTGCCGCCACAGCCCTAGTGAAGCACAGCAAGGCGAGGATGGCGGCGAAGAGGCCCTGGAAAACCCCCTGAAAAACGGTTTCCGTGAGCGGCGCCCGAAGGATCCCCGGATCACCGAACAAGGCATAGGCTGGCAGATAGACGACCATCGACAGCACGGCGACCAGCGCGGTGGCATGAAGCGGGTCCACCTTCCAGGCCCGTGAAGCCAGGGTGTAGCAGGCCCAAAGGGAACCGCCGGCGGCGAACATCAAATCGCCGATCCAGGCCCCTTCTTCGCCGCCGGCCAGTCCTGCCCAGCCGACCAGCGCCACGCCGCAGACGATCAGCGCGAGCCCGATCCACCGCGCCCGGTCCGGCCGGTCCTTGAGCAACAGCCAGCCGCCCAAAGTGGATACGGTCAGCATGCAGCTGGGCGCGATCACCCCGGCATGTCCGGCAGGCGCGAATTCCAGCCCTCCGATGGTCACCAGCGCATAGGGAACGCCGGCGCCGCAGGTGAGCACCAATGCCCGGACCCAGCCAAGACCGGCGGTGCCGCGCCGCCACACCACAGGCAGCAGCACCAGCCCGGCGACGCCGAAACGCAGCGCCGTGACGTCATAGGCGGTCAGGCTCTGCTGAACACCGAGCCGGGACAACACCGGCCAGGCGCCCCAAATCAGCGCCGCGACCAACCCGTATAGAACGCCCGATGGCAGGGTCTGGGGGCGAATGGTTGTGGCTATCGGCACTGCGGTCTCCAAATGTCCGGTGCTGGCCCAGGGATACTAGGCGCAATCCCTCGTCCGCTTGCTGCGAACTCGAAAGCATGCACGCTGAATTTCTGCATTTACTCATCATGAATCGCTGCTATTCTGCGTTCATGACTGATCTGGATGATTTCGACGTCGCCATCCTGCGGTGCCTACAGGTGGACAATAGGCAAACAACTGAGGTGATTGGTTCCGAAGTCGGCCTATCGCCGACGGCATGCCAGCGTCGCATCAAGCGGTTGCGGGCGAGTGGCGTCATAGCGTCGGAGGTGGCGATCCTGGACCCGGACCGGATCGGCGGGCGGCTGACGCTGATCGTCCAGGTGCTTCTGGCGCGCGGCCGCGCGGACATCATCGATTCTTTCAAGCGCGAAATCCGCGACATTCCTGAAGTGCAGCAATGCTACTACGTCACCGGCGAGCATGATTTCATCCTCGTGATCACCGCCGAAGACATGGCCTCCTATGAAAAGCTGACCCGGCGCATCTTCTTCGCCAATCCGAACATCCAGAAGTTCCAGACCATCGTCGCCATGGAATCGGTCAAGCTGGGGCTGCAGATACCGTTCTAGCAGGCCGCGAGAGCGCGTTGATGTCTAAACGACGATTCGCTGAATCGTTTCGCGTGCGCGCATGCGATCCCACCATGCCGACAGCGTTGGTACTTTCGCCAGCACCGACGCGCCTTCGGGAGCCTCCATGAGACACGCCAGCATCGGCGCCGCGAAACAGTCGGCGAGAGTTGGCGTCTCGGCAGCGAGAAACGGCCCATCTCCCATCGCCTGGGCAATAATGCGGGCACAGGTTCTCACCCTGGGCATGGCCTGCATTATGGCCGCCTCATCCGGCTCCGCTCCCCGACGGGGCTTCGAGACCCGCTCGATGTAAACCGTCCGGACCCAGGTCGGATAGGCGTAGGAATGCAAGACGCTGATGGTCTGGGACATGTGCGCCCGGGCGACCGGATCCACCGGCTGCAGCGCCGGTCCCGGATAGGCATCGTCGATGTATCGGGCGATGGCCTCGCTCTCGAACAGGCGGACCCGGCCGTCTTCGAATGCCGGAATTTTTCCGAAGGGATGGCGCTCAAGATGATCCGCCGGCGGCCCGCCGGGTCCGAAAGGATCGACCTCATGGAGTTCGTAGTCGACACCTTTTTCCTCAAGCACCAGACGTACGGCCTGCACGTAGACGCTGAAGGCCGCGCCGTAGACGACCGCTCGGCCCTGGGATCTCGATGGGGTTTTCGCCATGCATTGGACGATAGGTGAGCAGCCGGTCGCTGTCATGGTGGCCAGTCCGAACATTCGGAGATTCCAGACTGTCGTCGCCTTAGGACCCGGACTGAACCGCGCCCTATTGGTCGCGGCGATCAATGGTGCCGGCCCGCTCCCCACGCGCCTTCGCGGCGGACCGAAGCCCGCGCACGATCATGAACAGACCCATCGCGATGAACGCAACGGGCAGCGCCGTGAACAACAGGGACAGGCTTCCCACCAATGGCTTTGCCATCGCACTGATCGCCGTCCCGTCCTGATTGCTGCGGTAGAGGTAACCGGCGACCAGAAAGGCAATGCCCACCGCGGACATGACAGCACCCGCCAATAGGCGGTTCGTCGGGCTGTCGACGTGATAGATCACGTCAGCTCTTCACGAACCAGCCGCCGGGCGCGGTGAGCCAGCCGAACTTTCGGATTTCCGGAGGATTTCCCTCGAAATATTCGTCCAGTGCTTGGGATTCGCCGGGCCATTCGCGCATGCCATACTCGTCGAGCAGCACGATGCCGCCGGTGACGATACGCGGGTAGAAGGCCTGGAGCGACGCCAGGGTCGGCTCGTAGAGATCGCAATCGAGATGCAGCAGGCTGATCCGCAAGCCCGGATTATCCTCGACGAAACGCCCGGCAGTCTCGCGGATATCGCCGTCGACGATCTGGATGCGCGGCTTCTGCGGCACGAAGCTGTCCTGGTGGAACAGGTCGATCAGCTCCATCAGCGTGCCGGCGAAGTGGTCTGGATTCCAGCCACCCTCGGTATTGCCCACATGGGCTGCGGCGCCATCGCGGTCGGTGAAATCCTGCAAACCCTTGAAGTGATCGAAGCCGATGACCGCCTTGCTGCGATCGCCCGGGTTCAGCATTTCCATGAAGCGGGCGAAGTTCAGCAGCGACTCGCCTTTGTAGACTCCGCATTCGACGACGTCGCCGGGCAGGTGGGCGACCTGCTTGTAGATCTCGAAATGCCCCAGCGTCTTGGACATATACATGCGCCGGGCGAAGACGCCGAGCTGGTGGATGATGTCCGGATCGTCCGTATGCCGCCGCAACAGGGCGGCGTATCGATCGTCGATGCCGGCGGCGACCGGCGGCGGTGGCTTGCGGGCCGGAACTCCCATTGGGTTAGTCCTCGACCACGGCGTCGGGCCGAAGCGACTTGAGGGTTGCGAAATCGGGTGTGCGCTCGATGGTCCAGCCACGGGCCACCATTTCAGTGTCCAGCATGTTGCCGTAGCGCGGCACCATGCTCCACCGGGCCCGGTTTGACTGGTTGTGGCCGCTGCGATGCAGCAGAAGGTGATGGAAGAACAGCACGTCTCCAGGCTCCAGGCACACTTTCACAGCGCGCGCATCCAGCTCCGCCGGGTCGATATCGGCCAGCACGGCCGTCTTGGCCTGCTTCGGCCGGCCATCGGCATCACGCTTCTGCTCCAGGCGGACCCGGCGCAGACGGCCATGGCTGCGCGGAATGATGTGCAGCGGCCCCATATCCTCCGTGACCGAGGTCAGCGGGGTCCAGACCGTCACGGTCGGCTCGGACATCAGATTGTAGGTGTAGTCCTGGTGCCAGTGGAACTCGAACCAGCGCTCGTTCGGACGGTCGATGCGGAACATCGCCTTGTCGTACGGAATCTGCAGAATCTCGGCGTCCAGAACCGTCTTGACCACATCCTGCACCCAGGGATGCATCAGCAGCGCATAGAAAGCCGGCACTTCGCGCGCCGCCTCGTAGACCAGAGCGCCGAGCCGCCGGTCGATGGCGCACAAAGCGTTGAATAGCGTGTCGATATCGACATCGGGATCGGGATCATGACCTGTCGCATGCCGGTACTGGCCTGAGATGATGCCGCGCAGCGCCTCACGCAATTCACCGACCCGGGCATCGCCGAGCAAACCGCGGACGATCACCGCGCCCTCGGTCTTGAAGGTCTTTTTCAGACGATCCGCCGTCATCTCCTCGACGGGCATCTCAAAGCTGGCCACCGAGGCCGGCACGAAGGTCTCTTGAGCGAGTGTCTGCATGACTATTCGATCACCACAAAGGCTGGGCCAGGGACATAGGGAACACGTTGAAGCTTGAGGCGGCGGTCGCCGAGCATCTCCAGGAATGCCATCGTTTCGCCGGGGAATACCGGGTCGCACAATTCGTCGAAGCCGATCACCGCGCCGGCCGGCAGCCGGTCCAGGATCATCTCCAGGCAGTCGCGGGTCGGCGCGTAGGCATCCATGTCGAAATAGGCCAGCGCCACCAAGGTTTCCGGATGCGCCGCAAGATGGTCGGCGAGGGTCTGACGGGCGTCGCCCTTGTAGACCTCGCAGATTTGGACATGGGGCAGCGGGTTGAGCTGGCGTTGGCACGCGGTGACGTCCGCCAGATGAGACTCATAGTCCGGGGGCACGCCGTAGGAACCGTCGCTCGCCTCGACCGCGTCGCCGTCCCGGGCGCCGGATCCGGCGATGCCGTCGAAGGTGTCGAAGCCATAGATCCGGCGGCTGTAGTTGACCGGCTCGTATATGCCGCGAAAGTTCTGCCACAGATTGAGGGTCTGGCCGTAGCGGGTGCCGAAATCGAGCACCACGCCGTGGACGTCGATGATGCGGCGGTAAAGCTCATGAAAAAACAGCAGCCGCGAGAGTGCCTGCCGCGGCGCGTAGAGGCCGAGATTCTCGATCAGCTCCGCCGGTGGGATCGGCGAGGATTGCAGCAGTGCTGCCAGCGAGGCGCGCACCGCACGCTCGTCATCGCCATGACGCTCCAAACGGGTGATGGTCATAGGGCACCGCCCCTGCTCTCCGGTGCGTCGGCATTGATTGCGTTGCCCCGGACGATCGGCGCGCCATCCTCGGCAAGATCGCCGCGGGTATCGGACATCGACAACGCGCCGGCGATGGTCGCATTCACCGTGTCGATGAACGCATCCTGGGCGTTGTCACTCTTGGCGATCAGATAGCGCAGGGAGATCCGTTCGCTGTCGCCGGCATGGGGCTGGGTTCCATGGAGTGTGAACGGATGCCATAGAGCGGCATAACCGGCGCCGCCGACCATCATGGTCTGGCGGCAATCCATCGCCACTTCGGCATCGCCGCCATAACGCCACCAGGTGGCGCCATTTTCGGATTTCTCGAGCCGGTGCGGAAAGCGCGTTGCGCCAAGGCGGTGGCTGTCCGACAGCAACTGCAAGGGCGCGTCGGAGGGTCCGACGCCGTGCAGATAGACATACAGCGTCACGAAATCCGCCTCGCGGCCCGACCAGTCGATGATGTCCTGATGAAAATCGATGCCGTAGAAATAGGTCACGTCGCGGTATTCGGGTCGCACATAGGCGCCCAGATTATTGACCGGGTTGCCCTTGATCCGGCGTACCAGCCAGTCCGGAATCCAACGCTCGGGCACCCCGCAGACCAGCTTCTTGTCGAGGATCGTGTACCCCGAACCCAGGAGCGCCGTGAGCAATTGGCCAAGGCTCGCATGTCCTTCGACACAATCCAGTTCTTGCTGAAACCCATCCAGCAGATTTCTGCCGGGTCGCGGGTTCACGCCCTTCATCTGCGGGTCGGCCATGAATGCGCGCTCGGTGAGAAACATGTCGGCGTCGAATTGGCGCCGCCGCCGAATCTCGGAGAGCAAAGAAGCGCATGCCGCCGGGTCTATGACGCGCCCCAGATCGGCGAAGCCGCTTTCGAGAAACTGATCGAGTGTCGCCTGGATCAAAGAGGCGTTCCTTCGGATTACAAGACGGCATTGAAAAACCGTCGGGCACCACCACCGAATGAAGGCCAGTTTGGTTAATTTCGCGTAAATTCGGGGTATGAGAGCGTGGCGTTCAGTCGGCACCGGCCCGGTGCCGACTTGCGCGCGAGCGGCTGATGCTGGCGCGTTCAGGCCGCGTCGACGGTCCGAATATCGGTTGCCATCGCGCCAATCCGTCGCACGATTTCGCCGATCACCACCGACCAGTCTTCGCTCGACGGCCGGATCAGCGGCACCAAATCGGGCAGCCAGGGATAGCGGTCGGTGCCCAACAGGGTCCAGTCACGGCCAATCGACACGCCCAACGCCTGCTGCCCGGTCGCGGCGGCAAGGTAAGGCATGATGGTGCTGACCGAGACCACCACGTCGAGCGCCCGCATCATCGCCGCCATGTTGTCGAAATCATTATAGAGGTCGAGATCCGGCATGGTCCGGATGTCGGTGCCGAAGGTCGACCGCACATGGTCGAGCTCGGCACGGCAATCGTCGTATTGCAGATTGACCGGCACAACACCCGGCGCGGTGAACAGGGGCGCCCAGTCATCGACGCTGGTGTAGAACCGGTTGCGCTCCAACCCGGAAACGCTGCTGCGCCAGCACAGGCCGACCTTGAGTCCCGACCCCATCGCGTCCAGCCGACGGCGCCAATAGGCAACGCGCTCGGGATCGACCGTCAGATAGCCACCGGGCTTGGGAAACTTGTCCAGGCTGCCGCGGAACCAGCGCGGAAGGCTGCCGATGGGGATCGCGTAGTCCGGTTTCCGGTCGTCGGACAGCCAGCCGTACCAGCGTACGTTGAAGCGGTTGTCGACACTCTTCTGTGAGGGGTGCACCTCGGCATCCGGAAATGTACGGGAAAACAGCGGCACCAGCCGGGGATCGCATTCGATGATGCAGGACTCCGCCGCGCGGATGGCGTCCGGAATACAGCTTCCGAAGATGATCTCGTCGCCCACGCCCTGTTCGGCGGCGATCAGCAGCCGCTTTCCGGCCAGCGGCTCGCCGCGCCATAGCGGGGCCGGCAGATCGTCGATCGCAGTGCAATTGTCCTTGAAGCGGGAATCGTACAGCTCCATGCCGGCTTCGAGCTCTCCAACCGCAAGATGGAGCCGGCCACGATGGGACCGCATGATGTAGTTGTCCGGATCGAGCCGGAGACATTCGTCCTGCAAGACGCCGGCGTCGACCAAATTGCCGTCAGCGTCGGCGATCATGCTGCGCAGGTAGAACAGCCGCGGTGATTCAGGTTCGATCGCGGCCACCCGGTCGATGCAATCGCGCGCCTCATCCAGCCGTTCCATCAGGATGAACAGATGCCCGAGGTCGAGCCACACTTCGAATTTCTCCGGGTGCCGGTCCAGAATGCGGCGATAGACGGCGATCGCGCCCTCGGTGTCATTCTCCTCGGCCAGGATCCCGCCAATCATGCGGGCGGCGGCCGGATCATCCGGCGCCAGCTCGCCGATCCGCGCGACCCATCGCCGGGCTTCGGGAAAATTGCTGGTGGTGCGCAGTAATTCGGCGATGGAACGCATGGCGACATAATCGTCCGGCCGTATCTCCAGCAGCCGGCGATAGGTCGCGATCGACTTGGCGATGGCGCCTTGATTGGCATGCAGCTGCGCCGTCGCGGCAACGGCGTGATGATACTCCTCATCCACATCGAGGCTGGCGTTGAAAGACGCAAAGGCTGCGGCCGGATCGCCCAGTTCCTGATAGGCCAGGCCCATATTGTATGGAATCTGGGGGTCGTCGGGCCGCAATGTGGCGGCGCGGCGGAACAGCGCCATGGCGTCACCGGCCGCGTCGCAATGGGTCAGCGCGATACCGAGATTGTTCAGGATTTCCGGATCGTCGGGATGGGCCGTCAGCGCCCTGCGATAACGCGCCGCGGCATCGGCGAACTTGCCGCTATCCTTCAGCACATTGCCCAGATTGAACTGGAATACCGGAGTCCCAGGTTCGCTGTCGATGGCCGCCCGGAGTTGCACCTCGGCCTCTTCCAACCGCCCAGCCTGATGGAGCACGACCGCGAGGCTGTTGCGATACGCCGCGGCCGCCGGCTCGAGATCAACAGCTCCGGTCAACTCCTCGACCGCCGCTTCGTCACGGCCTTGCAGATGCAGGACATAACCCAGCGCATGCCGGGTCTCCGCATGGCGCGGCGCCTGTTTTTTCAGGGCCGCCAGGCACCGTGCCGCGGCGGCCAGGTCGCCGGCCTCCGCATGCTGCATGCCTTGTGCCAATTTACGGGCGATGGTCGCCGGGTCGGGCGGGCTGGCAACGGCCGTTTGCTTGCGTTTGCGCTCGCGCTGCTTCGCCTTGCCGCTCGCCATGTCTCAGATCTCCTGTCAGGCGGAGACGGCGATGCCGCCGGACAAGGCCGGGTCGATCACTTCGTCCTGCGGTCGCGGGGTGGTCGGACGCGCCGCCTCGGGCTGCGCCGAAACAGCCGCCCAAGCGCTTCGCATTTCCGTGACGTTGGATGTCAACTCATCGACGATTTCGACGGAAGATTCCATGCAGGCCCGCTGCAGCCGGAAGAAGACGTAGTTATAGAACTGGTCCAGCATCGGCGCGATGTCGCCCCCATTCTCGAAATCGAGGCCGCCATTCAGGCCGTTGACGATGTCCGACGCTTTCTTGATAGCGTTGTACCGGTCGACGACGCGGTTCTCTTCGATCGCCGAGCGTGCATCGGACAGGCATTTCAAGATGCCGTCATAGAGCATCACAACCTGGGTTCCGGCGGGCACTATCTGCGCCGCCTGCCCATAGCTCTGCAATGCATTGCGATTGGCGTTCATCTGGGCGTCCTTCCTGCGATGACCTGGTTGTCGTCGTTGTCTAGTTGTCGCTGTTGAGGGAATCGGCGATGGACGTTATCTGGTTGCTGAGGCTGTTGCTGACCGCCAATGCCGTTTCCAGCGCGGCGAAGCGCTCGATCAGGAAGAAGCGGTAATCCTCGATGCGCTGCTCGAGCCGGAGGATCTCCTCTTCCAATTCAACGTTGCGCGTATCCAGGCTGACGATTTCCTGATTGATCGGGCCGTCGAGGTCGACAATCTCCTCGACCCGGTTGTACAGCCGGTCGGCGATGCCCTGGGAGACGCCGCTCACGCTGACCGTCTCGCCGGTGGCGGTGCCGGTATAGACCAGCTTCAGCCCCTCGAACGCCGTTCCGTCCTTGCCGATCAGCGTATTGCCGTCGACGGTGAACGGATTGGCGTCACCGGCCAGCGGCGCACCGCTTGAATCAAGCAGGTTCGAAACCGTGATGCCGGATCCGTCGGCGTTCAGATTATCGAACTGGATGTCGAAGGACGAGATGTCGGAGTCGCCCTCATGGGACAGCACCTGCAATTCCGTCGAGCTTGCGGTGAAGCGGAACTCGAAGATGTCGCGCACTTCCTCGATCCTGGTCAGCAGCGCATCGTCGAGGATCGTGTCGTCGATCGACAGGCGGTTGCTGCTGTCGAAAGTGATGCCGATCTCGGCCAGGGTGCTCAGCCCGCCGACGCCGCCGACGGCCCGGGAAAGCTCCAACGCGACATCGCCCATGGCCGAGCGCAGGGTGCCGTTGCCGAACAGCGCCGCTGAATCGCCGACCGCGCCATCCTCGGCGACAACCTGCTGGGTTTCGACGAAGGCCCGGAACTCGTTATAGGCGTTGACGAATTCGACAATCTTGTCCTTGACGCTGTTGAGGTTGGTGCCGACCTCCACGGAGATCTTCTCGCCCGGCTGCTCGCGCAGCAACGTGAAAGTGACGCCGTCCAAAACGTCGTCGATCTCATTGCTGGTGCGCTCGACAGTCACCCCATCGATGACGATTTGTGCCGTCTCGGCCCCCTGCAGCGGCGACTTCGCCATCGAGCCGCCGGAGATCAGCGTCCCGACAGTGTCGGAATAGTTGATGTCGAGAGCGGTTTCGGCGCCGGACAGAACCAGCTCGTAGCTTGGGTTTGCCGGGTCCGAGCTGGTTTGGATCACCGCGGCGCTGACGCCGGTTGCGGTGGAAGCGGCATTGAATTTGTCGCGGATGTCTAAGATCGTATCGCCGGCATCGATGGCCACATCGGTCGCCGTGTAGTCGGCGGAATTCAGGCCGACCGAGATCGTTCCCGAATAGCCCAGCGCGTTGGTATCGGCGGCGGTGGTGGCGATGAACTTCTCGGCCTTGGCAAGCCGGTTCACCGTCAGGTCGAAGTTTCCGATCGCGGCGGTGCCATCGACCGTCACCGCGACCACGGTCGTCGGGTCGGCACTCCCGCCGCTCACGAACACGCTCTTCGCCTGGAAGACATTCGACTGGCCGCCGAAGAAGCCGGGCGGGTTGCGCAACCCGTTCAGGGCCGACGACATGGCGGAGAGGCCTGACTTCATATCGTTGAAGGCGGCGATCTTGGCCTGGTTCCGGGTGATGCGGGATTCGACCTTGATCGCCGGCAGCTCGCGCACCTGGACCAGCGCATTGATCAGCGCCTCGGTATCGAAGCCGGACTGACCGCCGAAGAAGGTCGGCGATCCGTTGGCAAGACTCAATGAGCCGACGCCGTTGATTTCATCCATCACCCATACTCCTGGTCACGGTAATCGACCGGCCTGCGGCAACGGGCCCGGTCCGGCTATTGAAGGCGCCCGCTAGGCGCTCACATCCCTTGCCTTGGCCGATCGCTCGACCGCCTGTTCCAGCGCATCTCGCGCCGCGGCATAGAAGCGCAGCAACTCCTTGGGCGGATACTGGTTGATCACATCGTTGCTTTCCGCCTCGCGCACCTGGATCACATAGCGTCCGGAAGATGCGTCGGAATAGGCAGTCACCCGGGTCGGGCCGGTCGGGCTCAAGGGCTCGACGGCGCTCGACACGTTGGTGGAGACAGTATCGACGGTGGCGGCCGGCGCTTCGGCTTTGTCTGCCGCTCCGGTGTCCCCCGTCGTCTCTGCCCGTACCGTTGCCGGCGCCTGGACCCGTGTCGAGGCGGCCGGCGTCGGCGCCGGTGCCTTGCGACTGGCGGGGCTCGGCGTTGCGACGACGCGGGCGGCCAGTGTATTTTGCGGTATCTCGGTCATCGTAACCCCTCCTCTCGTCAGGGCCCCTGTCGGTGCCGTCATCGCCGCAGTAGTGGCAAGGCCGGCGGGGCCAGACGGGAGGACGCGCGAGGCGCCCTCCCCGAGGCATTAAGGCTCCAGCTCTTAGTTCAGGAGCCGCAGCAGGTTCTGCGGCAACTGGTTGGCCTGAGCCAACATCGCCACGTTCGCCTGCATCAACACCTGGGCCGAGGTGAACTTGGTCATCTCGGCCGCAATATCGGTATCCAGAAGGGCCGATTTGGCCGCATCGATGTTCTCGATCTGGGTATCGATGTTCTGCGCCCGGAAGTCGAAGCGCGACATATAGGAGCCGAACGTCGCCCGGTTGCTGTTGACCGTATTGATCGCGGCCGTGATCGTCGTCAGCGAGGAGGTCGCCGTAGTGACGGTGGTAACGGTGTTGGCATTCACGCCAAGGCCGGTCGCCGTGTTGATCACGGTGTTGACTGCGATCGACTCCGCGGCGGCACGGCCGACCATGAAGTTGATCGTCGCCGAGACGCTGAGCAGTTCGGTACCGTTGAACTCCGTCTGCTCGGCGATGGAGGTGATTTCGTCGCGGAGCTGGGTGAACTCGGAGTTGATGTAACCCCGGCTGGTGGCATCCACCGAGCCCGACAGGGCCTGCGTGGCCAGTGCCTTCATCCGAGCCAGGATGTCGGAGATACGGGCCAGACCACCATCGGCAACCTGAACGACGGCCGTACCGTTGGCGGCGTTGGTCGCCGACTGACGCAGCACGACGATGTCGGCTTTCAGGTTTGTCGAAATCGCCAACGACGCGGCATCGTCCGACGCCTTCACGATCCGCGAGCCGCTCGACAGCTTGCCGATCGAGCTGCGGGTGTTCATGTCGTTGATGTTGAGGAAACGCAGGGCGGTGTTCGCGCCTGTATTCGTTGTGACTGTGGGCATTGGTCGTTCCTTCTACATGAAGTGTCCCGACCCTTCCTGGGTCGGTGCGACGGGATAGCTTCCTGCTGTCCCTTCCGACCCGCCGCCATAATGACGAGGGGCCTGCCGCACTGCCTACTGTCGCAAGCACCATGCCAGTTGCCGATTTTCGCATAACTCCTAGATTTTCCTGAATACCGGCTGATGCGGCGACCGAGCACAATGTGCCCGGCCGGCAATTCCTGCCGGGTCGCGATAGGCAATTTCTGCCGCCTGGGGCAGTCTTTGCCGGTCGCCGGTCCAGGGATCTCAAGGCGCCCGCCATTTTCGGTTACTGCAGCAGGCGCAACAGGTTCTGCGGCAGCTGATTGGCCTGGGCCAACATCGCCACATTGGCCTGCATCAACACCTGGGCCGAGGTGAATCTGGTCATCTCGGCGGCCACATCGGTGTCCAGCAGAGCCGATTTCGCGGCCTCGATGTTCTCCACCTGGGTGTCGACATTGCGGGCGCGGAAATCGAACCGCGACATGTAGGACCCGTAAGTGGCGCGGAACCCGTTGATGGTGTCGATCGCCGTGCTGACCAAACCGATCGACGTCGTTGCATTTGTGATCGTGTCGACGGTCGCGGTGTCGACGCCGATGCCGCTCGCCGTCGAGATCACCGTATTCACGCTGATCGTGTCAGCGGCCACGCGGCCAACCATGAATTCAATCGTCGTCGATACGCTGAGCAACTCGGTGCCGTTGAACTCCGTCTGCTGGGCGATCGAGGTGATTTCCGTGCGGAGCTGGGTGAACTCCTCATTGATGTAGCCGCGGCTTCGCGCATCCACCGAGCCCGACAAGGACTGGGTCGCAAGCGCCTTCATCCGCGCCAGGATATCGGCGATGCGGGCCAGGCCGCCATCGGCCACCTGGACCACGGCATTGCCGTGAGACGCGTTGATCGACGCCTGCTTCAGCGTGACCACATCCGCATTGAGATTCGTCGAGATGGCGAGCGACGCAGCATCGTCGGATGCCTTCACGATCCGCGAGCCGCTCGACAGCTTGCCGATCGATGCACGGGTCATCTCGTCGTTGATCTTCAAGAAACGCAGCGCGGTGTTGGCGCCGACATTCGTTGTGACTGTTGGCATGGTCCTTTTCCTCCATTCCGTCGGCCGCCACCCGGCGTGCCATAGGTGAGCTGGTGCCAACGAGTTGAGCAAGGGGTGTGCCAAGGTTAACCGAAATTTTCTTGATATATTTCAGCGTATTAGGTGACGTCGAGATAAAGCCCCGGTGGCCATCGGCAAAGGTTTCCCAAGGCAGTCGGAAAATTTTGTCTTCCGCCGGTGAGTTCTTGCCGGGCGGGTGCCAGGCGCCGCCGGTGGCGGAATTAGGCTCCGTGGAACCGCATGAGCGGAATCGAAATCGCCCCCCTATAGAGAATCGCAACGGGTCCGTCGCTCGCCGGCCAACCCGGCAATTATCGCCACCGCCCTGCAGGATCGACCCGGCATAACCGACGCCGGATCGCTGCCCAGGGGTATGCCCGAACAAATTGTGTAATTAATTCAGCGCGTTATGTGAATTTCACCAGTTGGCCCGCGAGTTGCTTCCATTGGGGCGAGACAGATTGCGAGATATCCGGTTATGCACAGTCCGCCCATCGATCTTCGAACCAGCGCGCCGAAGCCGCAAAAAGCAGCGCCCTCGGAATCCGAGCCCGACGGCCGGTTCTCCGAGCTGCTGCGCGGCTCCTCAGAGGCCGAGGCGAAGCAACCGGATGCCGCCACCGACCCCAAATCGAAACCGGCGGTAACCGCGGAAGGCTCACCCGAGGCAGAACCGCCGGTCGTCGCCGATCAAAAGCCAGTTGTCAAACCGGGCACCGATGCCGCTGTCCCGGAGGCACCCGTGGCGGAAGAGAACGGCATCGCCTCGCTTGTCGTACACCCCGAGGCGATCACCTGGACCCAACCGCAGAGCCCGCCCCTGACCGGAGCCGTTGCCAAGGCACCATCGGAATTGCTCGCCGGCGCCTCCGTGCCACAAACGCCGACGCCGGAAGGCGGGACCATCACGCCCCCTCTTGCCCCCGCCACGGCATCGAATAGCGCCGCGCCGCCGGTATCGCCTGGCGGCGGCATCGGCGTGCCCGCGGCTCCGCGATCCCAGCTCCCGGCCATCCCGGCAAATCCAGTCGAAAAGGGCAACGCGGTCAGTCCCGCCAGCCCCGTCAATCCAGTGGACGGTGCCGGCGCCGCCAGCCAGGCCAAGTCCGGAAACCCTGGCGCAATCGCAATAGCTCAATCCCATTCGTCGCCGATTGCCAGGACGCAGTCGGCGATTGCCACAGCGGGGCCGATCTTGGCAGCCGGCAAGGCCGTGGCAGGTGGCGATGTATCCGGCGAGGCGCCCCGCCCATCGGCCGCAGCGCCGGCGGGACCGGCAGCCTCCGACACCTTGCTTTCCAATCAACCGGCATCGGCCATTGCCGCCGCGCCGGACCGATCGGCCACGACGAAGGCCGCGACCTCCGTTGCGGGCCAACCGCCGGCTCTGAAGGACACACCGGATTCGCCGGCAACCGCGCCATCAAAGGCCGGTCCCGATCTCAGCCAGACCAGGGCAACACTTCCCGCGCCAGGGGCGGTTGCCACGCCGACTGCCGCTTCCCCTGCCGCTGACAGGCCAGTCGTCGCTGCGGCGACGGCAGTCCCCTCCACCGTTGCCGAGACCGCCGACGCGGCGCTGCCAACAAGCCAGGCCGATCCGGTTGCGGCAGCAAATTCCAGTCCGATCGGACGGATGACGGCCACTGCCACGGCATCGACCGCCCTTTCTCACAGCCCGACAACGGCGCAGCCGGCCGCAGAACAGGTATTCCTGCAGGTACAGCGCGGCGTGCGCGAAGGCATCGACCGGCTGACCATGCAGCTGAAGCCAGCCAGCCTCGGCCGCGTCGATATTCAGATGGAAGTCGGTTTCGATGGCCGGCTGCAGGCGGTCATCTCGGCCGAGCGCCCAGAGACCCTGCATCTGCTGCAACGAGATGCCCGGACCCTGACCGAGGCGCTGAACGATGCCGGCCTGCAGACGGACAGCGGCAGCCTCAGCTTCGATCTGCGCGGACAAGCCGGCGAACACGGCGACGGCAGCGGCCAGGAGCCAATCGATGCGACGGCCGCCTCGCGCCTGAATGCCGCCGACGAACCGAACGCGGCAACCACGGAAATCACCCTGACACTCGGCGACGGCCGGGTCGACATCAAGGTCTAGGAGAAACCACCATGGATATCGGCGCCCTCACCAATATCGCCGGGACAGGTACCTCCAGCGCCGATGCGCGCGCTTCGATCAGCGACACCTTCGACACCTTCCTGACGCTGCTGACCACCCAGTTGCAGTACCAGGATCCGATCGACCCGATGGAGTCCGACGAGTTCACCAATCAGCTCGTCCAGTTCAGCCAGGTCGAGCAACAGATCGCATCCAACGACAAACTCGACGCATTGCTGAACCAATCAGGCTTCAACCAGATCAGCTTCGCCGCATCGCTGACCGGCAAGGGCGCGGAGATCTGGGGGTCGGATTCGGCGTTCGACGGTCAGACCCCGATCGACTTCGGCTACGACATGCCGGCCGGCGCGACGTCAGCAACGCTCAGCATTCGCGACGAACGCGGCGCCCTCGTCTACTCGACCAGCGCGGACATCGCGGCAGGTCGGCATCCGTTCACATGGGACGGGCAAGGCCTCGACGGGTCGACCGCACCCGCCGGCACCTACAGCATTTCGGTCGACGGACAAGACAGTGCGGGCAATTCGATCGCCGCCGGCACCAGCGTAGTGCGTCTTGTCACCGGCGTCGATCTGAGCGGCAACGCCATTCTGGTGGAGACCACCGACGGCAGTTTCGACCTGAACGACATTCTGGCCATTCGCGACGCCGAGGGCGACGCATGACCAGCAGCCTTACAGCCGGCAGGACCGGCACAGAACAAGTCATGAGTGGGAAGGAGCAAGCACTATGAGTATTTACGGCGCAATGTTCTCCGGTGTTTCCGGGCTGAAGGCGCAAAGCCAGGCCCTGGGCATGATCTCGGACAACATCTCCAATGTGAACACGGTCGGCTACAAGGCTGCCAAGGCCCGATTCTCGACCTTGGTGACCGCGAGTGCCACAGCGAACAGCTACACTCCCGGCGGCGTCCGGGCGTCACCGCAATCGATGATCGACAAGCAGGGTCTGCTGCAATCCTCGGACTCGCCGATGGATATCGCGGTCAGCGGCGACGGGTTCTTCGTGGTGACAGAGACCTCGACTCCGACGTCAGGCGACCCATACAACTACACACGAGCGGGGTCTTTCACCCCAAATGCCGCAGGCTTTCTGCGCAATTCGGCCGGTTATTTCTTGCAGGGCTGGCGTCTGGACACCACCGGGGCCTTGGCGCCGGGAGTGAATCCGAACGTGCTGTCCAGCTTGGAGGCCATCAACGTCAACAATCTGACGGGTTCGGTGAAATCCACCGAAGAGATCACGGTCGCCGCCAACCTTCCAGCCTCTGCGCCGATCATCGCGGCGGTGCCCACCGGCACGATCGATCTGGGCGGCAATATCAGCCGGTCGGCCACCCTGCCCAACGCGACCACTCAGTCCTTCACAATCTACGACGATGCCGGCGCGCCGTTCACGGTCACGCTGACATACGATCAGACCGCTGTCGGCGTATCCGGCGGCGTGGATGTAGGTTGGGACGTCACTGTTACCGGGCTGACTGACTCCGCGGGCGCCAATGCGCTGACCGCAGCGCACGCGCCGGTCGGCATAACCTACGATTTCGATACTGGCGCCCTGACATCGGCGGCCAATTTCGGGATCGATTTCAATGCGCTGACCACCGGACCCAGCTTCAATGGCGGCGGCGCAACGACAACCGACATGGTCGGCACCACATCGACCACCGGCGGCCTCACCCTGTCCTCGACACCGGACGGTTCCGCCAGCCTGGCCAACTCTCCCCTATCGTCGACGTCTCCCCTGAGCGTCGAGATCTTCGACAGCCTGGGCGTGGCCTATGACGTCACCTTCCGGTTTGTGAAGACCGGAATCACCGCCGCTCCGCCGATCACGTCGACGTGGGAAATGTATGTCCAGGATCTGACCCGCGTGAGCGATGGCGCCCAGATCGCCGGAGCGCCAAGCAATCCGGACGATCCGGCGACTTGGGGAGCGCCGGTCGGCGACCTGACATTCGACGATACCGGCCAATTGGTCGCCACTTCCGCCCAGCCGGCTCCCGTCACGGGTACGCCAATGACCCTTCCCATCGATATGTCGACTTTCATCTTGGCGAATGGTGCGACCTGGGTCGACGGCACCACCAACACGATCGATATGAATGTCGGCGTTGCCGGCACAGTGGAGGGGCTGACCCAGTTCTCCGGCGGGTATCTGGTGTCCCAGATCGAACAGGATGGCGTGCAGTTCGGATCCTTCACCGCGGTTGAGATCAATGAGATGGGCATTGTCACTGCGATCTTCGACAATGGCCGGACCTTGCCGATCTTCCAGGTCCCCCTGGCGACCTTCGCCAACCCGAATGGCCTGCTGGCGCAATCCGGCAACGTCTATATCGAGACCACCGATTCCGGCCAGTTCTTCCTGCGGGCGCCGATAACCGGCGGTGCGGGAAAGGTGGAATCCGGTGCGCTGGAGGCGTCGACCGTCGATCTGGCGACCGAATTCACCGACATGATCATCACCCAACGGGCCTATTCGGCCAGCGCCAAGATCATCACCACCGCCGATGAGATGCTGGACGAGCTAGTACGGATCAAACGTTGATTTGGGCACTTCTATACAGTCAAGGTAATAACCGGCCGGCCGCAGAAATGGCGTTCGGCCGGGCTTTCCTCGATTAGTGTTCGATTAACCTCGTTCCTTAGCCCTTTCTTAAAACGGGAAATATACATTTCAGTGATGCATCTAGCGTTCAGGATCGGGCGTAGGAGCCTTGGATGAGGCAGTCGCAGGAAGCGCGCCAACGCGCGGTGATCGGACCGGCAGGCAAACCCCTCTCTTTGGAGGACTTGCCTTCGCCGAACACCAAACGTTGGGTCAGTCGTCGCAAAGCCGAAGTCGTTACTGCAGTGCGCAGCGGTTTGCTGAGCCTGGAGGCAGCGTGCGCTCGGTACAATATTTCGATTGAAGAGTTTCTGTCGTGGCAGCGCCTGATCGAAAGTCATGGCGTTCCGGGTCTCCGGGCAACACGACTGCAGGACTACCGTCCGTCGGGCCGTGATTCGGCCGGGGTACTCGACTGACGCTGTAGGGGAAATTCCGACTCGTTCGGGACGCCGTTCATCGCGAACGGCGTTTTTTTTCGCCCGATTTCCGGTGAACGGATTTCCAACTAATGCCAGAGAAAACCGCAATTCGATTAGCCGATGATGTCCGACATCTCGTAACAGTTGCATAATAGTCTAAGGTGCTTATGAATAGGCAATAATTGCCGACGCTTTTAACCATACATTCAGTACATGACTTCTAATCTCCCGAATAAGACGAACTTACTCGGGACCAACAACCGTTGGATGCATTTAGCCAGACGCTGAGAAGCCTCGGACCGGTGCGGCTCGCCGCCATCGGCGTGATCGCGATCGGCATGATCGCCTTCTTCGCCTTCGTCACCACCCGCCTGTCGACCGCCGACATGGTTCTGCTGTACGGCGACCTCGATATCACGGACAGCGGCGAGATCGTGACCAGGCTGGACGAGATGAACATCCCGTACCAGATACGCGGCAATGGCGGCGCAATCATGGTACCGGGAGATCAGGTCGACCGCGCCCGCTTATTGATCGCACAAGAGGGCCTGCCGAAGGGCGGTTCGCTCGGCTATGAGATCTTCGACCGGACCGACGGTTTCGGCAGCTCGAATTTCGTCCAGAATATCAACCGTCTGCGCGCTTTGGAGGGCGAACTGGCGCGGACCATCGGCACCATCGCCAATGTCCGTCAGGCCCGAGTGCATTTGGTCCTTCCTGAGCGCCAGCTATTCAGCCGCGATCGGCAGGCGCCCAGCGCGTCGGTCTTTCTGAGAGTCCGCGGCGGACTGGGCGGGCAACAGATCGTGGCCATCCAGCATCTCGTCGCCGCCGCCGTGCCGGGATTGCAAACACAGAACATCTCGATCGTCGACGATCGCGGCACCCTGCTCGCGCGCGGTACGGATGGTGAAGGTGGCGGCATCGGGCTGTCGACCGCGGAGGAAATGCGCCGCAACTATGAGATGCGGCTCGGGCAGTCCTTGGAGGACCTCTTGGCGCGCACCGTCGGTGTCGGCAAGGTCCGCGCCCAAATCAGCGTCGATATGGACTTCGATCGGGTCACCACCACAGAGGAGTTGTTCGACCCGAACAGCCAGGTCGCGCGCTCGACCCAGCTTGCCGAGGAGACCTCGGAGTCGAACGAGGATGATGGCGTCGATGCGGTTTCGGTCGCCAATAACCTGCCGGAGGCCGATGCCTTGGCACCGCTTGGCGGCGCCTCGGCCAACAACCGGACCGAAACCCTTCAAGAGACAGTCAATTATGAGATCAGCCGCACGGTCCTGAACACCGTGCGCGAGGCCGGCAGCGTCCGCCGCCTGTCCGTCGCGGTTCTGATCGACGGCACCTATGACGCCACCGGTGAAGGCGAGCCGGTCTATGCGCCGCGAAGCGATGCGGAAATCGCCCAGATCGAAGCGCTCGTGCGCTCGGCCATCGGTTTCGATGCCGAGCGGGGCGACACGGTCGAAATCATCAACATGCCGTTCGCGGCACCCGAGGAGTCCTTTGGCGAGGAAGAGGACGACTCTCTGATAGGGCTGGATCGCCACGACGTCCTGCGGATAGCGGAGCTGGTGGTCATGGCGGTGGTCGCCATCCTGGTGCTGATGCTGGTGGTGCGGCCGCTGCTCAACCGGATCATGGATATTGGCGAGGGTGGCGGTGCTGGTGCCGGTGACGGCTATGACGCGCTTCTGCCTGACAGCAGCAGCCTGCCCAGAGCTCTCGCCGGACCGCAGGGCCAGGCCCTGCCGGACGCCGCCGAACTGGAAATGCTTGAAAGCGGCGCCGGTCTGCCAGTGGCGGACGGCGGCGGCGAGGGCGACTCGCCGATCAACATCGAACGGATCGACGGCCGGGTTCGCGAATCGTCGGTGAAGAAGATCGGTGAGATCGTCGACAAACATCCTGAGGAGTCGATCTCGATCATCCGCAACTGGATCTATCAGGAAACCTGATGCCCAATCACCGGCAACGCCCCCTTCCCTACGCGGCTAAGGTCTAGAGAGCGCCATGTCGTCATTGCGCGTACGCGAGGATTACCGAGGGCTGACCGGCCCGGAAAAGGCAGCAATCCTGCTGTTGGCCATCGGCGAGGAGCACGCCTCGCGGCTGTTCGTCTTCATGGATGAGGACGAGATCAAGGAGTTGTCGCAGACCATGGCGAGCCTCGGCACGGTGAGCGCCACCCTGGTCGAGCGGCTCTGCGTCGAATTCGTCGAGCAGATCTCCTCCGCCGGCGCCCTGGTCGGCACCTTCGACAGCACTGAAAGGCTGCTGATAAAGGTGCTGGACCGCGAACGCGTCGACGGCATCATGGAGGAGATCCGTGGTCCGGCCGGCCGCACCATGTGGGAAAAGTTGGCCAATGTCAGCGAAATGGTTCTGGCCAATTATCTGAAGAACGAATACCCGCAGACCGTCGCCGTGGTCTTGTCGAAGATCAAACCGGACCACGCGGCGCGGGTCCTGGCATTGCTGCCCGACAGCTTCTCCATGGAAGTGGTGATGCGCATGCTCCGCATGGAGTCGGTCCAAAAGGACGTTCTCGACGACGTCGAGAAGACCCTCCGCAACGAATTCATGTCGAATTTGGCGCGCACCAACCGTCGCGATGCCCATGAGTTGATGGCGGACATCTTCAACAATCTGGACCGCCAGACCGAGAGCAAGTTCATCGCCGCCCTGGAAGAACGCCACAATGAAAGCGCCGAGAAGATCAAGGCGCTGATGTTCACCTTCGAGGATCTCGGCAAGCTGGATGCCCAAGGCGTCCAGACCCTGCTGCGCGCGATCGAGAAGGAAAAGCTGGCCACGGGCCTCAAGGGCGCTTCGGAAACCCTGCGCGACCTCTTCTTCAGCAACATGTCGGAACGCGGCGCCAAGCTGCTGCGGGAGGACATGCAGGCAATGGGCCCGGTCCGGCTGAAGGAAGTGGACGAGGCGCAGATGCACATGGTGCAGATCGCCAAGGATCTGTCGGCACGCGGCGAAATCGTCATCGCCGACGGCAAAGCGGACGACGAACTTGTCTACTAACGAGACCCGAAAGCCGATGGATCCGAACGCCGTGTCCCAGCGATACCTGTTCGAGACCTGCTTCGATTCCGATCGGGCAGCGGCCACAACCGAACCGCCCGAACCGACATACACCGCCGAAGATTTGGAGAAGGCGCGTGAAGCGGCCCATGCCGAGGGCGAGGCTGCCGGTCGCCAGGATGCGGTCAACTCCATCGAAAAGCAGCTTCTGAACGGGCTCGGCCGGCTGGTGGAACAGATGGGCGCGCTGTCGGACGACCAGATGCGCTTTCAGCAGGACCTGACCGAGCGCAGCGTCGAATTGGCGCTGACGGCGACGCGAAAGATGTTCCCGGCGCTGGCCCAGCGCGACGGTCTGATCGAGATCGATGCGCTGCTGACCAATTGCCTGCTGGAAGCGAAGGAAGAGCCTCGGATCCTGGTGCGGGTCTCCACGGCCCTGGCCGAGCCGTATCGCGAGCGAATGGACGCACTGGCGGCCGCCGCCGGCTATCAGGGCACGGTCACGATCCTGGCCGATGAATCCTTCGGGCCGGCAGATTGCCGAGTCGAATGGACATATGGCGGCGCCGAACGCGTCGCCGCGCAGATGTGGCAGGAATTCGACGCCGCCACCCAGCGGATCTTCTGCGACCCCGCTGAGGACGGAGAAGACGATTATCAGGCGGCGTCCGTGAGCCCGGCATCGCCAGATGGCGAAATCTCCATCGCCCCGGAGTTCGACCCGGTGATGGCGGAAACGGATACCCCCGAAGCCCTCGATGGCCAGGCAGACAGCCATGAGCCTCTCACCGTCGATCTTACGGCCGAGCCGACCGCCGAGCCGATGGATGAGGCGACGGCCGAAGCGACCGAGGGGCCGACGGCCGAGTTGCCGGTAGAACCGGCCGGCGAGCCTGCCATCCAGCAAACCGAAGAGCCGACTGAAACGCCGGCCCAGCCCGATGATGCGGCGACGGATCCGGGCATGATGCCCGAACCTGCCCCGCCGCAGCACACCGCCACCGCCAGCTAGGAGCATAGCCATGAGCGACACAGAAAATCTCGACCTCGATGAGCTTGATGTCGTCGAACCGGACTCTTCCCTCCCCGTTGCCGAGGGCGAGACGCCGCCGGTGGTGAACAAGGAGTTGGAGGCGATCTACGACATACCGGTGCAGATATCCGCCGTGCTGGGCAAGACCAACATGCAGGTCAATCAACTTCTCAAGCTTGGCCGCGGCGCCGTCGTCGAGTTGGACCGCAAGGTCGGCGAGGCGATCGATGTCTATGTCAACAACCGGCTGGTGGCCCGTGGCGAGGTCGTCGTGGTCGACGACCGGCTGGGCATCACCATGACCGAGATCATCAAGTCGGATCGCAACTAGTCGCCCCTCCAAATCTGATGGAGCGGCGCCGGCCGGGTCCGAGGGCCGGAAGAAAGGTGAAATAGATGCGTTTATTGATCGTCGGCACGTTGGACGGCCATATCACAACCGCCGGCAAGATCGCCATGGAGCGTGGCGCGAAGGTGACCGCCGCCGACACCGTCGAGGCGGCGCTGGCCGCCTTGCGCGGCGGACAGGGCGCCGACCTCTTGATGATCGACGTCTCCCTGGATGTCGAAGGGCTGTGCACCTGCCTGAAATCCGAGCGCATCCACGTGCCGGTGGTCGCCTGCGGAATCGGTACGGACACTCCGGCAGCGGTTCGCGCGATCAAGGCCGGCGCCAAGGAATACGTGCCACTGCCGCCGAACGCGGAGTTGATCGCCGCCGTGCTGCTGGCGGTCGCCGCGGAGGCCGATGCCATCGTCTCAAGCGATCCGGCGCTGACCCGGGTTCTGGCCATGGCCGAGCAGATCGCCCCCTCCGACGCCTCGGTGCTGATCACCGGTGAGAGCGGCACCGGCAAAGAGCTGATGGCCCGCCATATCCATAAGAAAAGCCGTCGGTCCAAGGCCGCCTTTATTTCGGTGAACTGCGCGGCGATCCCCGAGAACCTGCTGGAATCCGAACTGTTCGGTCATGAGAAGGGCGCCTTCACCGGCGCCGTCGCGCGCCGGATCGGCAAGTTCGAGGAGGCCGACGGCGGCACCCTGCTGCTGGACGAAATAAGCGGAGATGGATCGCCCGGCTGCAGGCCAAGCTGCTGCGCGCGATTCAGGAGCGGGTCATCGACCGTGTGGGCGGCTCGCAAGCCCGTCTGCCTGTCAACATCCGCATGCATCGCCACCTCCAACCGCGACCTCTCCAAGATGCCGTCAGAGCGGGAAGGCGTGTTCCGCGAAGACCTGCTGTATCGGCCTGAACGTGGTGAACCTGCTGCCTGCCGTCCCTGCGCGAACGGCCCTCGCGACATCGAGCGTGCTGGCCGATCTACTTCATCAAGAAATACGCCGCCGCCAATGGCGTGCCGGCATCGCCGGCATGTCGGCCGCCGCGGTTGGCCAGGCTGATCGGTCGCCCATCGCTGGCCCGGCAACGTTCGCGAGCTGGAAAACAGCCATGCACCGGGCGGTGCTGCTGGCGGTCGATGCCGGAGATCGACGTGCCGACGCCATCCGCCTGTCCGGATGGTCAGCCGCTGGGCGCATGGGACGGGGGCGATCGCATGGCGGGCCAGGCCTATGAGGCGCCGCAAGTGACGGAATAGCCGCCCGCGCGTGCCCAGGCCGCCGAAACGCCGTGACCGCAGCTTCGTCGGCCAGACGGTGGCCGAGCGATGGAGCGCGACCCTGATCCTGCAGACACACTGCAGCACACACTGTCTGGGCAACCGCACTCATGCGGCCAACATCCTGGGCATCTCGATCCGCACCCTGCGCAACAAGCTGAAGGCCTATAGCGGAGATGGCGTCGCCGTGCCGATGCCGGGAGAGGCCGAACACTCAGCGGCCTAATCCTCGCCCGCCATTCCCGCCAAACCCCCTGACCGCATCGCTTGACCCCCACGATGACCGACCAAACCAGCGCAGTGTCCGAGACCGCACCGAACGGGATGGATCCGTTCCGGCGGGTCTTCGACGTGCTGTTCCGGGGCGATATTGCCTTGGCGCTCGGCATTGTCGCCATCCTGGTGGTGCTGATTCTGCCGATGCCGAAATGGCTGCTGGATCTCAGCCTGGCGCTCTCGATCACCCTATCGGTGCTGATCCTGATGGTCGTGCTGTTCATCTCACGCCCCCTGGAATTCAGCGCCTTTCCGACGATCCTGCTGATTGCGACGATCCTCAGGCTGTCGCTGAACCTGGCTTCGACACGGTTGATCCTGGCCAATGGCCATGAGGGTCAGGCCGCGGCCGGCCGGGTCATCGAGGCCTTCGGCAATTTTGTCATGGGCGGCAACTCGGTCATCGGGATCATCGTGTTCGGAATTCTGGTGATCGTGAACTTCGTGGTGATCACCAAGGGCTCGGGCCGGATCGCCGAGGTCTCGGCGCGCTTCAGCCTGGACGCCATGCCCGGCAAGCAGATGGCCATCGACGCCGATCTGTCCGCCGGGCTGATCGACGAGACCGACGCGCGGACCCGGCGCAAGGATCTGGAGGACGAGAGCAATTTCTACGGCGCCATGGACGGCGCCGCGAAATTCGTCCGAGGCGACGCCATCGCCGGGCTGATGATCACCTTCATCAATGTCGTCGGCGGCATCATCATCGGCACCACCCAGCAGGATATGGGCATCGGCGAAGCTGCGGAAGCCTACACCATGCTCACCGTCGGCGACGGGCTGGTGACCCAGATCCCCGCGCTGGTGGTGTCGGTCGGGGCCGGCATGCTGGTGTCCAAGGCAGGGGTCACCATGACCGCCGACCAGGCGGTGTTCGGGCAGTTGGGCGGCCACCCGAAGGCGCTGGCGCTCGCCTCGGTGCTGATGGTTTGCCTTTCCCTTCTGCCGGGCATTCCGATGGTGCCGTTCCTGGCGCTGGCCGGCGCCGCCGGGGGCATGGCCTGGCATCTGAGCTCTTCTCGCGACCGCGCGGAAGAGGCGGAGACGTCCCGCGTTGAGGAGGAAGCTGCAGCGGTGCCGGTGGCCGAGGAGCCGATCTCCAATTCCCTGCAGATCGACCAGATCCGCTTGGAACTCGGCTATGGGCTGCTGTCGCTGATCAATAATGATTCCGGCCACCGGCTGACCGACCAGATCAAGGGGCTGCGCCGGCAGATGGCCTCGGATATGGGCTTTGTGATGCCCTCTGTCCGCATCCAGGACAATCTGCAACTGCCGGCCAACGGCTACGTGATCCGCATCAAGGAAATCGAATCCGGCAGTGGCGAGGTTCGGCCCGGCATGCTGCTGATCATGGACCCCCGCGGTGAACCGATCACACTGCCCGGCGAGGCGACGACCGAACCGACCTTCGGCCTGCCGGCCATGTGGATCGACACGGCGAATCGCGACGAGGCGATGTTCAAGGGCTATACGGTGGTCGACGCGCAGACCGTGCTCACCACCCATCTGACCGAGACCATCAAGGATCAGATGCCGGACCTGCTGTCCTATGCGGAAACCCAGAAGCTGCTGGACGAACAGAGCGAGGACCACCAGAAGCTGGTGGCCGACGTCATCCCTGCACAAATCACGGTCGGTGGCCTGCAGCGAGTATTGCAGAACCTTCTGTCAGAGAGGATTTCGATCCGCGATCTGCCGGCAATCCTGGAAGGCATCGCTGAGGCCTGCGGCTATACCCGCAACGTCACCGCCATCACCGAGCATGTGCGGGCCCGGCTGGCACGGCAGATCAGCGCCGAAAATACCAACGAGACCGGCTTCATCCCGCTGATCACACTGACCCCGGACTGGGAGCAGGCATTCGCGGAGGCGATCGTCGGCGAGGGCGAAGAACGTCAGCTCGCCATGGCGCCGAGCCGGCTGCAGGAATTCATCAATACAGTACGCCAGACATTCGAACGCCATGCCATGCTGGGCGAGAGCCCGGTGCTGATGACCAGCCCCGGCATCCGGCCCTATGTCCGATCGATCGTCGAGCGGTTCCGCCCAACCACGCCGGTGATGTCGCAGAACGAAGTCCACGCCAAGGCGCGCATCAAAACCCTGGGACAGATATGATGGTGTTCTTCCAAGAGGCTGAACCGTGCGCCTGAAAACCTTCACGGCGCCGACCACCACTCAGGCCATGGCCCAAATCCGGGCCGTGCTGGGCGATGAGGCGATCATTGTCGCGACCCGCGAGGAAGGTGGATCGGTGCGGGTCACTGCCGCGCTGGACACGGCTGTCGGCGCGGCCGCCGACATTCCCGCGCCGGTGCCGGACTCCAATATCGGCGATACGGTCTACAAGGCGCTACGCCGAAACGGCATCCCGGCGGAGACCAGCGAGCCGCTGATGGAGCTGGCCGAGAACTTCGAGACCACGGATCCGGCCACGGCCTTTGCGGCGGCTATTCGACAGCTCTTCCAGTTCCGCCCTCTAGAGGACACGAGCCGGCGACAGGCCAGAATGCTCGTCGGCCCGCCCGGCGCCGGCAAGACCCAAACCATCGCCAAGCTTGCGGCGCGCGCCTTGACCATGGGGCATCGCGTCGCCCTGTTCACCACCGATTGCGAACGCGCAGGCGGCGACGCCCGGCTTGCCGGCCTGGCCGGCGCGCTCGGCCTGCCGCTGATGAAAGTGGACGACCCCGACACGCTGGCCGCCGGCCTGATCGGCGTCGACGGGTACGACCTCGTGCTGATCGACAGCGCCGGCGCAAATCATTTGGACGTTCAGGAAATAGACGCTTTGGGCCGCTATCTTCTCTGCGGCGATATTGAAGCGATCCTAGTGGTGCCCGCGGGCATCGATCCGGTAGAGGCAGGTGATATGGCTCAGACATTTGGCGAGTTGGGCGTCGGCCGGTTGATTTCGACACGGCACGACATGACCCGCCGCATGGGCAGCGCTGTGACCGCCGCACATGCGGCAAAGCTGGCCTTTGCCGCCTTCAGCAACACGGCGCAAATCAAGGACGGGCTGATCCCGGCCGATCCATCCGTGCTGGCCCGGATCATCCTTCATGGCGGCGATGCCGCCCGGCAACTGAAGACGGGAGCCTGAGCCATGTCATCGTCTCGCCCTCCCGGTAGCGCCGCCGCCGTCGCCCCGCGAAACAAGCTGATCGCGGTGGCCAGCGGTAAGGGTGGTGTCGGCAAGACCTGGTTCGCCATCACCCTGGCCCACGCGCTGGCCAACCAAGGCCGCCGGATCCTGCTGTTCGACGGCGACCTTGGGTTGGCCAATGTCGACATCCAGCTTGGCCTGATGCCCAAACGGGACCTTGCCTCGGTGCTCGATGGCGAGATCAGCCTCAAGGGAGCGTTGCAGACCTATCAGGAGGGCGGCTTCGACATTCTGGCCGGCCGATCCGGCTCCGGCAGCCTGGCCAATATCTCGGCCCGCCGCTTGGCCGAACTTGTGGTCGATCTGGAGAAGCTGTCGGCGGATTACGACCAGGTGGTAATGGATCTGGGCGCCGGCATCGAGCGCACGATCCGCCTGTTGGCCGCACGCGCCGGTATGATCGTCGTGCTGACCAACGAAGAGCCGACAGCCCTGACCGACGCCTATGCCTTTCTGAAAGTCATGCGCGGCGAGCACCCGGGCGCGGATATCCGCATTGTCGTCAACGCGGCATCGTCGCCGCAAGATGGCGAGCGGACCTATCAGACTCTGGCAAAGGCAAGCCAGAGTTTCCTGCGCCACAGTCCGCCCCTCGCCGGCATTGTGCGCAGCGACCGGCAGGTGCCCAACGCCGTGCGGGCGCAGACCTCCTTGTTGATCCGGTCGCCAAACACCGAGGCAGCCACCGACGTCGAGAACATCGCGCGGCGGCTGTTGCTGGCGGGATGAACGCGCCGCGGGTTCCGCCACCGGCCCCCCCCCCCCCCCCCGGCGGCATCGTCGCCCTCCGGCGCGGCCGGGTTGGTCGCACTGCCGAGCGAAATCGTTCGCCTGCCTCAGGAGTTGGCTACACGGCTGCTGAATGGGCTGAGGACGGTCTTCGTATCCGGTACCGTTACCGGCCAGGGCGCAGACGGCACGCTACAAATCCGTAGCCAGTTCGGCGAGATCGCAGTCCGGGCCGGAACAACCGTCCCGGTAGACCGCCAAGTGAGCCTGCAGATCCCACCCCTGAGCGGCAAGGCGGCGACCCTGACGCCGCCGCAGTTGAGCCGCAACCCGATCCCCGCGAGCCTGCTGCTTTCGAACCCGAATGCGCCGCAAGCCGTGGCGGAAGGGGCACCGGCGACGAATGTTGGATCTCCGGTTGGCGTCCGCCCGGCACCGCAAATCCCAGGTCAGCCAAGCCCAGCAGTGCCGTCCGCGCCTTCGGCGATATCTTCTCCCCCCGCCGGCCCGACACCGGCATCCGCGACGATAACCGCCGCCACCGCCGCCGGGCCCCAGCAGCAGGGTGTCCCGACACAACCGGCACAATCGGCAGCCCGCCCTGCGGCACCGACAATCGCGTCGGCGCCGAATTCGGCAAGCCCGCCAATACCCAACCCGGCAGGCGGCACTGCCCCGCCCTCTCAAACAGCACCGCCGGCTGGGGCGCCGCTGCCCCTGCGATCACCGGCCGCCGAAACCCCCACGGCGGCGGGCCACCAACCGATACCGGCCACGCGGCCGGTGGGCCGGCTGGCGCTGTCGGCACAATTGCTCACCCAGACCGGCGGCCAATCCGCGGCAAATCCCGCCACGCCATCGACCCAGCCCGGGGTACAATCCCAGGGCGCAACGCCCCACCCACAGGGCGCCGCGCCGCAGACTGTGGCAACCTCCGCATCCGGCGTTGTCTCCTCGGCGCCTCCTGGGCCGTCGCAGACCCCCGCTTTAGGCGCCCAAATTGCGGCGACCGGTGTTCGTCCTGGATCATCGCTGCCGGGCGCGTTCAACGAGATCGGTCGTGACGCCATCCCCGTGGACTCGACTCGTCGGGTGCCGACACTCCGTGAGGCGGTTTCGGTACTCAGCGCCGTTGACCCGACGCTTGCGACGCAGTTCGTCCGCTCCGTGCTGCCGCAGGGTAATTCCCAGCTTGTGGCGACCCTGCTGTTCTTCCTGTCGGCGACACGGTCGGGAGACATCCGGGGATGGATGGGAGACCGCGTCACATCGGCTCTGGATGATGCCGGGCGAACAGATCTGCTGCCGAAGCTGTCGGCCGAATTGGCCGCGCCGGCACGGCCGGCTCCGGATGCTCCCGCCGGCGAATGGCGGTCCCAGACAATTCCACTCTATCAGGATGGCGATGTCGGCGGCATGGCCGTGCATGTGCGGCGCTCGGGAGACGAGGGCGGCGATGCCGGGGATGGCGATGCCTCCGGCCGCCGATTTGTGATCGACATGGATCTCAGCCGCATGGGACCGCTGCAATTCGATGGGCTGGTTCACGGCACACGGTTCGATCTGACTATCCGCAGCCCTGCGGCATTCCCCGAACCGATGCGCCAGGACATGCGGAATTTGTTCCGCGATGCCAGCAATGCGGTCGGATTACATGGCGGCCTGACATTTCAGACCGGCAGCCATGATTGGGCCCAACTGTCCACGGCCAGTGGCGGATAGTCCGGTATTGTGGTGGTAACAGCCGGCTTGCCTCAGAAGGAGGCAGCCGGCCTTTTTTTGAAATTCAGGATTTGGCCGCGTTGCGCCGATTGTGGCTGGCCGTGGCAATCTCGTCATAGAGAATTGTCTCTCGCCGGCGCTGGCGCAGTTGGGCGCTTCGCTCCCGGTCCGACTGGGCGATCTCGTATTTCTTGAGATCGCGATAGGATTCGGCGATGTCCTTGCTGGCGGCTGCGATCTGCCGCTCGACCTGCTCCCGGGACTCGGTCAGATGCTCGCGGCGCAACTGTACCGCTTTCAGGTAGTTGGCGAAGTCGGTACCAGACCAACTCCCCTGATCATCGGCGGTGCGTTCCCGCGCGACCTCATCGTCTAGGCGTCTCAACTCCAGACTCAACCTTTCGGCGAGGGATTCCAAATCGGCCAGTGCCCGGCGCTTCTCGTCGAGCTGCCATCGGTGAACCCTGATAACACTATGCAAGGAACTCATGCGGCATTTCCTTCCTGCGATACCTCTGTTTCGGCGGTTTCAGGGGCCGCCTTTCCAATTATCGATGCGAGCCGGGCGTAGCCTTCCGCCAGCCCGCCCCGCTCGTTCTTGTCTTGGGCGAGGAACGTCTCCAACGCCGGGTTAAGTCGGATGGCCTCGTCGACCGCCGGGTCGGCGCCCTTGCGATAGGCGCCCAGGCGAATCATCTCGGCCATGTCTTCGTACGTCGCCAAGTGTCGGCGCGCCTCGGCGATCAGCGCGTTTTCCTCTGTCGTGTTGCAATCGGGCATGGTTCGGGAAATCGATTTCAGAACATTGATCGCCGGGAAACGGCCGCGCTCGGCGATCTGCCGCTCCAGCACGATGTGCCCGTCGACAATCCCGCGCACCGCGTCGGCAATCGGTTCATTGTGGTCGTCGCCCTCCACCAGCACTGTGAACAGGCCGGTGATCGCTCCGTCCCCGGCGCCGGGGCCGGCGCGTTCAAGGAGCTTCGGCAATTCGCTGAAAGCAGTCGGCGGATAGCCTTTTGAGGTCGGCGGCTCGCCGGCGGACAGGCCGATCTCCCGCTGCGCCATGGCGAAGCGGGTGACGCTGTCCATCAAACAGAAGACGTGCTTGCCGGCATCGCGAAAGCCTTCGGCGACCGCCATCATGGTATAGGCGGCCTGGCGGCGCATGAGCGGCGGCTCGTCGGACGTCGCCACCACCACCACGCTGCGGGCCAGCCCTTCGGGGCCCAGATCGTCGGCGATGAATTCCTGCACTTCGCGGCCACGCTCGCCGACCAGGCCAATGACATTCACATCGGCTTCCGTGTATCGGGCAAGCATCGACATCAGAACGGATTTGCCGACGCCGGATCCCGAGAAGATGCCCATGCGCTGCCCCTTGCAGCAACTGATGAACCCATTCAGGGCGCGCACGCCGACATCGATCTTCTTGCCGACGCGGGACCGCGTATGCGCCGGAGGAGGTTGGTTGCGGAGCAGTACCGGCCGGCCGCCAAGGGGCAGCGGCCCCTTTCCGTCGATCGGTTCGCCCAAGGCATTGATGACCCGGCCGAGCCAGCCCCGGGATGGGTGAATGACCGGCTGCGCCTCGGCGACTTCCGCCACGCATCCGATGCCGACACCCTCAAGGGAGCCGAACGGCATCAGCAGGGCGCGTCCGTTGCGGAACCCGATCACCTCGCAGGCCACGCGACGCTGTCCGCGCGCCAATAACACGCACCGATCGCCGATCGACAATTGGCGCTCGATGCCATTGACCTCGACCAACAGCCCAAGGACCGCCGTCACGCGTCCGAAGAGCCGGTATTCCCGGACAGAATCGAACTCGTCAAGCAAGGCAGAAAGATTAGCGGGCAAAAGGGTATCCAATCCTGGATTTTTTCTTGGGACGCTGTGCCACGTTCCCATTTCACCCAATCATGCATTTTTCGGGTTAAATCTCGGTAAAACGTCCTCTGAAAGTGTTAATCAATTCATCTGTTGTTAACTTTTGGACATTAACCTTTATTAATAGGATAGGTAATTCTGACTGCAGCGGAGATATAGCCATGCGCGTGCTGCTCGTAGAGGACGATAGCGCGACAGCAAAAAGCATCGAGTTGATGCTTCAATCTGACGGTTTCGTCGTCGACTCAACCGACCTCGGTGAGGACGGCTTGGAAATCGGCAAGCTGTACGACTATGACATCATCATTCTTGATCTTCTTCTACCGGACATCGACGGCTACGAAGTGCTGCGCAGATTGCGCGCGGCCCGCGTCGATACGCCGATCCTGATTCTGTCGGGATTGTCGGAGCTGGATCACAAGATCAAGGGTCTCGGCTTCGGCGCCGACGACTATCTGACAAAACCGTTCGACAAGCGGGAACTGGTGGCGCGTATCCATGCCATCGTCCGCCGGTCGAAGGGGCACTCCGACAGTGTGATCAAGACCGGCCGTCTGACGGTCAATCTGGACACGCGTACGGTCGAGGTCGACAGCGCACCGCTGCATCTCACCGGTAAGGAGTACGGCATCCTTGAACTGCTGTCCCTGCGTAAGGGCACGACGCTGACCAAGGAAATGTTCCTGAACCATCTCTATGGCGGGATGGATGAGCCGGAACTGAAGATCATCGACGTTTTCGTGTGCAAATTGCGCAAGAAGCTGACCGCCGCGACGGGCGGCGACAACTATATCGAGACTGTTTGGGGACGGGGCTATGTGCTGCGCGACCCGACATCCGATGTGGTGGAAGAGCCCGCCAAGCGTGCCGCCGCTGGCTAGTCGTTCATAACCTATGCCGGCAGGCCGCAAAGACGGCGGCGTCCATCGGGCGCCGCCGTTTTCTTTCGGTCGAACGGCGTGGGATTGAGAAACCCCGGCGCTCGAGCCTATGCCATTCGTAGGGCACCGGGTCGGCGTGAGCGGTTGATACGGCCCTAGCCGGCCGCGGCGGCCGGCTGGCTGGCGCCGGCCAGAAGAGGCTGGAAGAGGCCGCGATGTCCGTCAATCGGCGTGAACTTGTCGGTGATGCCTATGACGGTTTCGGCGACACCGAGGCTCAGCACCCCGTCGCCGGGCATCTGCGCCGCGATCCTGCCAAGGACATCCGCCCTGTCTGAGCGGTCGAAATAGATCAGAACATTGCGGCAGAACACGACGTCAAAGCGCCCGAGGGGCGACGGATCCGCCAGCAGGTTGAATTGTTCGTAGCCCACCCGCTGGCGGATGTCGTTCGACAGTTCCCATTTGTCCCCAATCTGGGTGAAGTATTTCACCAGATAGGTGATCGGCAATCCGCGTTGGATCTCGAATTGTGTGTAGAGTCCTGCCTGGGCCTTGGTCAGAAGCTCGGTCGAAAGATCCGTCCCGAGAATGTCGATCCGCCAGTCCTGGAGTTGCGCCCGCTCCTCCTGCAGAATCATCGCCAATGAATAGGGCTCCTGCCCGGTGGATGCGCCGGCGCACCAAATTCTCAGGTGCCTTTCCGTCGCCCGCCGCGCCATCAATGCCGGCAGAAGCACCGACCGGAACTGCTCAAAGGGCTGACTGTCACGGAAAAACGACGTCTCGTTCGTCGTCATTGCCTCGGTGATGTCCCTGGGCAGGCGCGTATCATCGTTCGATTGGGCCAGCGCCACCAGATCGTCGAGTCCCTTGACGTTCCATTTGCGGGCGACCGGCATAAGCCGGGATTCCAGCAGATAGGCCTTCTCAGGCACGACGACGAGGCCGGACCGCTGCTTCAGCATCTTCTGCAAAAAGTCGAAACTATCGGCTTGCATGGGCCGTCCTTGGATCTGGGTGGTGAGGCGACACCGGCTCTATAGCAGCCCGACCAGGGTGAACTTGCTCTGGATGATGTCGCTGTCGAACGGCTTCATGATGTACTCATTGGCGCCGGCGCCGAGTGCTTCCTTGATGTGCTCGATGGTGTTCTCGGTGGTGCACATCACGACCTTGGGCCCGGAACCGCCATCCATGTGGCGCAGTTCGCGCAGGACCTCGATGCCGTCCATCACCGGCATATTCCAGTCGAGCAGGATTGCGTCCGGCATGCTCGCCAGGCACCGATCGACGGCTTGTTGTCCGTTCTCCGCCTCGTCGCAGTCGAAATCCAACTCCTCAAGAATTTTCCGCGCGACTTTTCTGACGACACGGGAATCATCGACGACGAGACAGGTTTTCATCTCTGGCCCCGGCCGATGACGCAGTCGAAACACTCATCGAAATGCGCAGCAAGAAGGTCGTGCATAAAGCGATCCCATCACCTGATCGAAATGCCGCAATCGTGCGGTCACAGCCAGTTACGCGGCCGTCGCAAGGATGGGAAACGCTCGCAGAAACAGATTAAGAAGCTGTAAAACTTATCATATTCACAATTTTATCGGTCTAAGGGAGAATTAGTTGCAATTTAAGCGGGCCGCCTTCAACCGGCGAGTGATTTATTGTCATCCCATAGCGGCGGGCAAATAGACCAGTGACATATGCTTGGACCGTCCGGGCGGTCAGATCCTCCGTGGCCAGGGTACCGTCCAGCGCAGCATCCTGATGCTCGCGCAGGCCCGCATTGACGCCCTCGACACGAACAACAATTGCTTGGCGCGCATCGCCATCGTCAACACTGACGGTGATGACTCCTCCCTGGCTCAGGGCTTCATCGGCCACGACCAGGAGATTCAGCAGTACCTTGACCGTCCCTTCAGGCGGACCATCGCCCCCCCAATCTGTGGTGACGTTCCAGGCGAGCGTCGCCTTTCCGCTCTCCAGATAACCCGCGGCAATATCGCGGGCCTCGTCCAGGCCGACCGTCGATTGCGCGCCGGCGGCGCTATAACACAGGCGAAAACAGCGCAGGCGCCCGGCCGCCCGGCGGCCGCTCTGGGCGATCAGCCCCATTTCTTCCCCGACCATGTCCTCGCCGAGGTCCTCAATCAGTTCGACCCCGTTATTGATCGCCCCTACCGGGCTGATCAAATCGTGGCAAAGCCGAGAACACAGCAAGTCCATGACTTCGAAGGTCAATTGACCGGTCATACTGCAGACCCCGTTCCGGTTGACATAAATCAGTGTTGGCGCTTCCGCCGCCCCTATCCTTGCCTATAGCATAGGCGTGGACCCACCGGGATGTCGGCACTCGGAAACGAGAGTCGACGCACGGCAAGAGGCTGCTGAACCGCATGACCGATATGATCCTGCCCGGCTATATCGTCCGCAATCCCGACTGCCCCGATTGGGGGAGCGGACAGGTGCAGACGGTGATCAACCGCCGGATCACCGTCAATTTCGAGCATTGCGGCAAGGTCGTGGTCAATGGCGATATCGTCGCATTAGAGATCGTCGACACCGGCGAATTGGGCTAAGACGCAAAACACTCAATAAAATCAACACAGCGAGGAACTTCCATGCAGGGCTCGAATGGCGCCGTGCCCATGGGGCGCAAGCAGCGCAGCGCCCGGCCGTTTCCCAAGGGGCGGCAGGTCGACCCCAAGGCCATCGAATCGGTTCGTGCCCTGCTTGCCGGCCAGCCCATGCGGCGCGACCTGCTGATCGAGCACCTTCATCGCATCCAGGATGCCCATGGCGGCATCTCCCATGCCCATCTCGCGGCGCTGGCCAGCGAGATGCGGCTGGCCATGGCCGAAGTGTTCGAGGTCGCCACCTTCTACGCCCATTTCGACATTCTGACCGATGACGAGACCGCCGGCGGACGGCCGACAATCCGCGTCTGCGACAGCCTGACTTGCGAGATGATGGGATCGCGGGCCTTGAAGGCCGGGTTGGAAGCGACGCTTGGCGACAAGGCCCGGATCGTGTCGGCGCCCTGCATGGGCCGATGCCACTGTGCGCCGACGGTGGAAATCGGGCACCGGCACTTAGACCATGCCACCTCAGCGTCGGTCGGCGCGGCGGTGAAGGCTGGCGATACAGCGCCTGAGATCGCCGATTACCAGTCATTGGACGCCTATGAAGCCGACAGCGGCTATGCGCTCCTGCAGGGCTGCTACGACCGCAACCACCGCGACGAGACGATCGAGGCGATCTCGCAGTCCGGGCTGCGCGGCATGGGCGGGGCCGGCTTCCCGGGCGGGCGGAAATGGAAGCTGGTCGGCGCCCAGCCCGCGCCCCGGCTGATGGCGGTGAACGCCGATGAGGGGGAGCCCGGCACCTTCAAGGATCGCTGGATCATCGAGACCAAGCCGCACCAGTTCCTGGAAGGCATGCTGATCGCCGCCTGGGCGGTCGATGCCGATGAGATCTACATCTACCTGCGCGACGAATATCCCGGTGCGCTCAAAATCCTGACGACCGAGATTGGCAAGCTGGAGCAGAGAGGCCTGACCGCCGGCCGCACCATCCATTTGCGGCGCGGCGCCGGCGCCTATATCTGCGGCGAGGAATCGGCGATGCTGGAGTCGATCGAGGGCAAGCGCGGCCTGCCACGGCACAAGCCTCCCTTCCCCGCCGAGGTCGGTTTATTCGGGCGGCCGACCCTGATCCACAATGTGGAGACCCTGTACGCGGTCCCGCCGATCCTGAAGAACGGACCGGACTGGTTCTCCAGCCAGGGCCGGAACGGACGAACCGGGCTGCGCGGCTTCTCGGTCTCCGGCCGGGTGCGCGAGCCGGGTGTGAAGATCGCCCCGGCCGGCATCACCCTTCGCGAATTGGTCGACGAATATAGCGGCGGCATGGCTGACGGTCACATCTTCAAGGGTTACCTGCCCGGCGGCGCTTCAGGCGGCATCCTGCCGGCCAGCATGGCCGACATCCCGCTCGATTTCGGAACCCTGGAGGAGCATGGCTGCTTCGTCGGCTCCGGCGCCGTGATCGTGCTGTCGGACCAGGACAGCGCCCGCGACGTCGCGCTCAACCTGATGCGGTTTTTTGAATATGAAAGCTGCGGTCAGTGCACGCCATGCCGGGTCGGCACCGAAAAGGCGGTGGCGCTGATGGAACGGCCCAAATGGGACACCGACCTGCTCGGCGAGCTCAGCCAGGTCATGCGCGACGCCTCGATCTGCGGCCTCGGCCAGGCCGCGCCGAACCCGCTGCTCTCCGTGATGAAGCATTTTCCGGAGGATCTGGGAGGCGGTTGACTCCGATCGAACCGGATCTTCATCGCAAACTGGCCTTTCCGCCGGATTGCGGGAGGCGGGAGAACGGACGAGCGGGCATACTGTCGGCAAGTCCAACCGCAGGAGCACCCTTCCAGATGAGCACCGTCGATCTGAACATCGTCAATCCAGAGGGCCTTTTCGACCCGGCACCGTTCGGCTTCAGTCACGCGGTGGTCGCCAGTGGCGGATCGCGTCTCGCCTTCATCGCCGGCCAGGGGGGCGAAGACAGCTCGGGCGATTTGTCGTCCGAGTTCGCGGCGCAGGTGAAGCAGGCTTACGCAAATCTCCGCACGGCGCTCGAGGCCGTTGGCGCAAAACCCGGCCAGGTCACCAAGCTCACCACCTATGTGGTCGACCATGACATGTCGAAGCTCGAGCCGATGACCCAGTATCTGAAGGAAACATTCGGCGCCGCGCTGCCCGCACAGACCTTGGTCCCGGTCCCGCGGCTGGCCCTGGACGGCATGCTGTTCGAGGTCGATGCTGTGGCTGTATTGGAGTAGCGCCGAACCGCTTCTTCGACGGCAGTGCAATCGTGCCGGGGCCATATTGAGACCTTTGAGGACCGGATCCGGGGTGCGGCAAACGCAAAGCGGAATGAATGCCGCGGGCTGGGGGCGGGCCCGCGGCATTCAGGGGCGCTGGATCGGCCTATGGCCGCAGCACCGGGTAGGCGTGGTCGTAGACGAGGTCGGTCGATCGGGCCGGTTCATGGCAGGCCAGGCATTCGGCCCGGTAGTCCTTGGTCACGGTGTTGACCGTGTCGCCGGCGGAGAAGAAGGCCCAACCCCAGCCATCGCCCCAAAGCCCATTGCCGGGGAAGCGCCCGACCGCATCCTTGACCATGACGAAATAGCCGGCGGTGGAGGTGGCGCTGGTGGCCTCGCCGGTGGTGAGGAATTCGGTCTTGCCGTTGAACAACTCCTTCACCAGGACAGTGCCATCGGGAAACGTACCGGTCAGGCGATAGGCGTCGACGGCGCTTCTGGGGGCATAGACCACATGCAGGCCGACATCCCCGCCGGTATCCGCATCTCTGGCCACCGACCAGGCGCCGAGCATGACGTACTCGGTGCGGAAGTTTTCCGGCAGCCGGATCGATCCGTCGGCGGCGACCACGCCGTCGGCGAAGGATTTTTCGGCCATCTGGCCATAAGCCGTTCCGGCGGTGACGATCAGGATGGCAACGAACCATGTCGCCAGTTTCACGATAATCTGCATCTGCCGTGACTCCCTTCTGGGGTGCGGCGCCCAAGGTACTAACGGTGGCGAAGCGGGACCGGTGGCGGGGGAACCACCGGCCCCTTCGATCCGGCTAGGCGGCCTGCGCGGCCGTTGCCCGCACCACCGGAAAGTCGATGTCGGTATCGACGATGTGGTTGAAGTAGTTGGTGAACAGGTTGACGCCGATATGGGTCACGACCTCGATCACCTCGCCCTCGCCGAACCCGGCATCGCGCAGCGCCTGGACGTCCCCATCGCCGACCCGGCCGCGCTGGGCGACGACCCTGCGGGCGAAGGACAAAGCGGCCTGGACCTGGGCATCGGCCGACCGGCCCTGAAGATTGCGGGCCAACTCATCGGCGCCGACACCGGCGCCCTTGCCGAGCGCGGTATGGGCGGAGGCGCAATAATCGCAGGCATTCTCGCCGGCAACCGCCAGGGCGATCTGCTCACGTAGCTGGGCCGACAGCAGCCCCTTGCCCAGGGCCGCGTTCAACGCCAGGAAGCCTTCCAGCGCTCTGGGGGACTGAACGAGGGTGGCGAAGATATTCGGCACGACGCCGATCGCGGCATGGACACCGTCCAGCAATTCCTTGGTTGCGCCGGTGGCCGATGCGCGGTCGACGGGTTGGATACGGGGCATGGCAGGCTCCTTGGTCAGGGTGACGAGGCGACAGAGAGACAGATCTGTTTCCCTTGACCAATAAGTAGACAGATCGGTCTCCCTATTCAATGGCGGATATAAGCAGAGCCGATCAACAAAACGTGAGCGCGTTCGCCCAGAATCGGCCACCGACCATTCTCTTGTCAGCCGTAGGGCATCGTCTTATATTGGAGACTAATCTGTATCCAAATAGGATGAGTGTTATGGGCGGATCAGAGCGGCGCGAGCATCTGATCGATACGGCCATCGATCTGTTCGGAGAGCACGGCTTTCACGCCACCGGGATCGACACGATCCTGGAAAGGTCGGGGGTGTCCAAGAAGACCCTCTATCGGCATTTCCGCTCGAAGGACGAGTTGATCCTGGCGGCGCTGAAGAAATATGACGGGCTGTTCCGCAACGATTTCATGCGCCAGGTCGAGGCGCAGGCCGCGACGCCCGGCGATCGCCTGCTCGCCGTATTCGATGTGCACGCTGACCGGTTCGCACGGAACGATTTCTTCGGCTGCATGTATATCAATGCTGTCGGAGAGTATTCAGTCGCCGATACGCCGATCCGCCTGGTTTGCAAGGACTTCAAGGCGCAGATGCGCCGCTATATCGAAGACCTCTGCGCCGCCCTGCCCGCCCCCGACCCTGCCGCCCTGGCGGAAGAGCTGGCCTTGCTGCTGGAGGGATCCATCGTCACCGCCCAGGTCTCACAGGAGGGCGGCCGCGCCGCCCGGGTCGCCAAGACCGTCGCCGCCTCCCTGATCGGACAGGCGATGGTCGGCACGGGCGGCAGCGACATAAGGGCTTGATCGGCCGAAGGGCGCGGGACCACTGTCCGCCGCAGCCGCGAGGCGCCGCCGCCCGGTATCCGACCTGCTAAAGCGCTGGACCAGCCCATGCCGATGATCACGGACAGATTACCGATCGCCCTTTCGCTGCCGCTGCCTGTGTCGTGAGTATCGGCGGCGGCATCGCCGGTGCCGCGACCGCCTATTTCCTCGCCGAACACGGCGGCTTGGTGCTCCTCTGCGAGAAGGGCCGCGTGGGGGGAGCAGTCGAGCCGCAACTGGGGCGGCCTTGAGGAGAGGACCGGCGAAGCCAATCTCGCTTACACCCAGTCGGGCTGCCTGTATAGGGCCGGCATGACCAGTCTGGCGGTGGTGTGGCACTCCGATCAGGATCTAGGTGCTACGGTCGCACGGCGACACGCATTTCGAGCTTCGACAGCCCTCACCGACCGGCGTAGGTTAAGAGCACCGTTTGCCAACCATTTGCCCATTTCACATATTGGATAACTTGCATGCGCAAGGCCGCCGTATTCATTTCGCTGTATCTGATGGCGGCAATGCCAATGCCCGCCAACGGGCAGATTCTCCCATATGGATCGGCTGAGATTCGCGATGCGTGCAGCCGCGCGGTCCCGGTTGACCTGCCGTCAGACGCCGTCGGTTATCTGCACAGCAGCGCGAACGCCGTCGTAAGCCTGCCAAAGCTCAGCTGTATCGCCGTCCTGTTCGACAAGGAGTTCGCAAGCACCTGGGACCGAATCAGCGTGAATTCGCAGGCGGAGGATGGCAGCTATGCCGTGACCGCTTCGAACCGCCTCCTGCACCCGGATGAGGCGCCGCACTACGTATTGCGGCAGACACCCTTCGATGGGTCGCGGTGGATTCCGGGCGTCGGTATCGGAGTTGTGAGGTGGGAGTTCGAATTGCCGGAATACCGGATCGAGGAAGGGCGCTACGCTGAAATTTCGAAGATACCAGTCCATACCCGCCGGAGCATCGGCTGAGCTGACCATCCGCGTCGTACGCGCCTTTCCTATACTGGACAACGGGGCAGTCGTCGAACGACTCTTCCTTGTCGGCATCGATGAGGTCCCGTCCGAGGCAGCCAGAAGTCCAAGCACACGTTGGGTCCTGTATTCGGAGCGGGCCAATATGGACATCCACCTATTCCTGACGATATTCACCAAGGGGCATCGCGGCCCGCCCGCGCTCAGTCGGGTCAAGCAAATCGTCTATTTCGACCAGGACCAGATGAACCTCACAATCGGGCGGGACCAGCTTCAGGATCTCCTGGCGTTTACCCACGACTACGTTGCAGCCGACCCCTAGGCGGGCCATGTTCGGGAACGCGGCGAAGCAGCTTGATCGGCGGCCTGTTTAGACCGCAAGGTGGCGGCGAGCAGACAAGCGGAAGCGGGAAGATGCGCGCGGCAGTCGTTCGGAACTTCAATGAGGACCTGTCGATCGAGGAGGTCGCCGACCCGACCTGCCCCGACAACGGCGTTGTGCTGGAGGTCGCCGCCTGCGGCGTGTGCCGGTCGGACCATCACAGCTGGTCCGGCGAACATCCGCGGGTCAGGAACGGCTCGATCCTTGGGCATGAATACTGCGGAACGGTCGTGGAGGCCGCAAGCCGGGCGAAGCATAGGATCGGAGACCGGCTGATCGCGCCGTTCATCCTCGCATGCGGCGACTGTCCGGCCTGCCGCTCGGGCGTCTCCAATACCTGCCCGAACCAGATCGCACCCGGCTTTTCAGCGCCGGGGGCCTATGCGCAATACGTGGCGGTTCCCTTCGACCACAATCTCGTGCATCTCCCCGGGAGCCTGGCGCCCGCACTGGCGGCCGGGCTCGGCTGCCGGGTCACGACCTCCTGGCACGCGCTGACCGACCGTGCGGCGGTGAAGGCTGGGGAATGGGTGGCGATCCACGGCACGGGCGGGATCGGGCTGGCCGCCGCGCTTCTTGCAAAAGCGCTCGGGGCGCAGGTGTTGGTCGTCGACATCGTGGCGGAAAAGCTTGAGAACGCCAGGCGGCTCGGCGCCGATGCAGCGGTGGACGCGAGCGAGGTGGATGCGGCCGAGGCGATCCGCGAGATCACAGGCGGCGGCGCCCAGGTCTCCATCGAGGCGCTCGGCATCGAGGCGACGACCAACGCCTCCATCGAGTGCCTTGCCCCGCTGGGAAGGCATGTGCAGGTTGGCATGCCGGTCGGCAAGACGGCGCGCATGGAGATCAACATGAACGCCGTCTACATGAACAACCTCGCGCTCTACGGAACACGCGGAATGCCGGCGTGGAAGTACCCCTCGATATTGGGGCTGATAGAACGCGGCGTGGTGGACCTCAATCCCCTTGTGGCCAAGGAGATCGCCCTGTCCGGGGCGAGCACGGAATTGAGAGCCATGAACGGGCCGACGCCGCCGGGAGCCGCCGTGATCACCGATTTCACAACGTGAACGAGATATCGACGGAAACGCGTTGCCCGGTGTTGGGCATCAGGCGGGACTCAGGCGTCGAGGGAGCGCCGCCTGTACCGTTCATGAAGAAAGAAATCAAACGAGTTTGACCTCCTTTTGACTCGGTGATTGCCGATGTCATCCTTCGTCCCGCCGCAACTGGCTCAGGAAGAGGTGAATTATTGCAACTGCTGACCCCCGCCCTGAACCTCATTATCCCAGGCCTGCCGAGGGACGAAGGGCGACGGTGGTCGCCAGCACATTCATTACTGCAACCGAGATCACGCGCCTCCGGAGATCTCCCGAAATCGGTCGGCAAAGCGTGATTGCGCCTCTCGATAGGGGCCGGGCCCGTAGCTGATACGGGCCACGCCGAGCGACGCCAACACGCCAACCGACGGCGCGCCGCCTATCATGATGATGTTCACCGGCAGGGCGACCGCTTCGCAGAGAGCGCCGATGAGGTCCGGATCGACCAGACCCGGCGCGAAGAAACCGCTCGCCCCGGCCTCCGCATAGGCCGCCGCCCGCTCCTTGGTCTCCGCCATCAAATCCTGATGCTTGGCGCGATCCTTTTCTTTCAGGAAGAGATCGGTTCTGGCGTTGATGAACAGCGGCTTGTCGGCCGCCTCAGCGGCTTGCCGCATCGCCACGATCCTCTCGCTCTGGAAGTCCAGCGCATGAAGGCCGCTACCGCCGACGATCTGGTCTTCGAAATTAACACCGATCGCGCCGGCGCCGATGACCCCGGCGGCGTTCGCGGCGACGTCCTGCGGCGCCTCGGCGAAGCCTCCCTCAAAATCCATCGTCACGGGGAGGTCCACAGTGGCTGTCACGCGGGAGACGATCTGGAGGTACATATCCAGGGGGATATCCTGACCGTCCGAATAGCCATGGGCGGCGGCGATCGACCAGCTTGCCGTCGCGATCGCCTTTGCGCCGGCATCCGCGAGGGTCTTGGCCCCTCCGGCATCCCAAATATTGTAGAGCAGCACAGGGGTTCCCGGCACGTGAAGGTCGGCGAACTGGCGGGCTTTGTCGGCTTGGGTCATGGTCACTCTCTGTCAAGGGCCTATCAATATCGAGCATGGGCCCAAGCTACCAAACCACGCCAACCATCGCGAGGCAAAGGCCAGCATCAATGTCCGAAATCGGCCGACTGTCTTACAATCGACGACCGGCATGGTGACACCGGCGGATCGAATTCGATGGCCTTGCGCACCGATATTGCGCAGGCGGCGCAGCAATCGCTCAACAATGTGCAATCGCGCAGCTGTCATTTGGCGATACGAATTTTGCCGTGTAATCTCGGGGCAAGAGCAATAATGCTATTGACCGGACCCCCGACCGGCCCGACTAGTGGCGACGGTAGATGCCGGCAATGCAGCGGGACGGATGAATGACGGAAGCGGTTCGGTTCATTTTGAATGGCCGTGAGGTTGAGGCTGCGCCGGATGAGTCGATCTGGCAGGTGGCTGAGCGACTCGGTGTGGAAATTCCGCATCTGTGCCACCGGCCCGAGCCCGGCTATCGCCCGGACGGCAACTGCCGCGCCTGCATGGTGGAGATCGAGGGCGAGCGGGTGCTGGCCGCGTCATGCATCCGCAAGCCGCGCGACGGCATGGTTGTCAACTCCGCTTCCGCTCGCGCATCGAAGGCGCGGGAGATGGTGTTCGAGCTGCTGATGGCCGATCAGCCGACCCGGGCCACATCCCATGATCCCGACAGCGCATTCTGGAACTGGTCCGACAAAGTCGGGGTCAGCGAATCCCGACTGCCGGCACAAAGTCGACCGCCTACCGCAGACAGCAGCCATCCGGCCATGGCGGTCAATCTGGACGCCTGCATTCACTGTAATCTGTGCGTCCGCGCCTGCCGCGAGGTCCAGGTCAATGATGTGATCGGCATGGCCGCGCGGGGCCACGATGCCAGCATCGTCTTCGATTTCGGCGACCCCATGGGCCAATCGACTTGCGTGGCCTGCGGCGAATGTGTCCAGGCCTGCCCAACCGGCGCACTGATGCCCGCCTCGCTGATGAACGAGGCCGGCGAGAAGGTGCACACGCCGGACCGCTCGGTGGACAGCCTGTGCCCCTATTGCGGCGTCGGCTGCCAGGTGCGGTTCCAGGTCAAGGACAACACCCTGCTGTCCGTGGAGGGCCGGGACGGGCCATCGAACCAGAACCGGCTCTGCGTCAAGGGCCGGTTCGGCTTCGACTATGTCGCTCATCCCCACCGGCTGACCAAGCCGCTGATCCGCCGCGACGACGCGCCGAAATCTTTCGATGACAAGGTCGATCCGGCCGATCCCTTCACCCATTTCCGCGAGGCGAGTTGGGAGGAGGCGCTGGATCGCGCGGCGGACGGGCTGACGCGGATTCGCGACCGTGACGGGCCCAACGCCCTGGCCGGCTTCGGCTCGGCCAAGGGCTCCAACGAAGAGGCCTATCTTTTCCAGAAGCTGGTCCGGACCGGCTTCCAGACCAACAATGTCGACCATTGCACCCGGCTGTGCCACGCCTCCTCGGTGGCGGCGCTGATGGAGACCATCGGCTCCGGCGCGGTGACGGCGCCGGTGGCGGAATGCCGCAATGCCGAGGTGATCCTGGTGATCGGGGCGAACCCGACATCGAACCACCCGGTGGCGGCTACCTTCATCAAGAACGCCGCCAAGAAGGGCGCGACCCTGATCGTGGTCGACCCGCGCGGTCAGACCCTCTCCCGTCACGCCACCCATATGCTGCAGTTCCGCCCCGGCACCGATGTGGCGCTGCTGAACGCGATCATGCACGTGATCGTCGACGAGGATCTGGTCGACCGGCAGTACATCGCCGGCTTCACCGAGAATTTCGAGGCGTTGAAGCAGACCGTCGCCACTTTCCCGCCGGAACAGATGGCGGAGATCTGCGGCATCGACGCTGCGACAATTCGCACCGTCGCCCGGACCTTTGCAAGCGCCCGCACCGCGATAATCTTCTGGGGTATGGGGATCAGCCAGCATATTCACGGCACCGACAATGCCCGCTGCCTGATCTCGCTGGCCCTGATGACCGGGCAGGTCGGCCGGCCCGGTACCGGGCTGCACCCGCTGCGCGGCCAGAACAACGTTCAGGGCGCGTCGGATTCCGGCCTCATTCCGATGGTATTTCCGGATTATCAGCCGGTCGAGCTGGATGCCGCGCGGGAGCGGTTTGAGAAATTGTGGGGGGCCAGCCTCGATCCGCAACGCGGCCTGACCGTGGTCGAGATCATGGATGCCGCCTATGAGGGGCCGGATCAAGGGCATGTACATCATGGGGGAAAACCCGGCGATGTCGGACCCGGATTTGCAGCACGCGCGAACCGGCATGGCACGGCTGGAGCATCTGGTGGTCCAGGACATCTTCCTGACCGAGACCGCTTTCCACGCCGATGTGGTCCTGCCCGCCTCCGCATTTCCGGAAAAGGATGGCAGCTTCACCAATACCGACCGGCGCGTGCAACTTGGCCGCAAGGCGCTGGATTGCCCGGGCGACGCGCGCCAGGACTGGTGGATCATCCAGGAGATCGCCCGCCGCATGGGCCTCGACTGGCAATACGAGCACCCGCGCGACGTATTCGCAGAGCTGCGCCAGGCGATGCCGTCGATCACAGGCATCAGCTGGGACCGGCTGGAGCGCGAGCACGGGGTTACCTATCCGGTCGAGGAGGAGGACCAGCCGGGCACCGAGGTGATGTTCGGCGATGGTTTCCCGACGCCCAGTGGCCGCGGCAAATTCGTGCCCGCCGAGCTGGTGCCGCCGGCCGAGCAGCCGGACGAGGACTATCCGCTGATCCTGACCACCGGGCGCCTGCTGGAGCATTGGCACACCGGCGCCATGACACGGCGCGCCACCATGCTGGATGCGCTGGAGCCCGAGGCGGTGGCCTATCTGTCGCCCCACGACCTCGGCCGGATGGGCATCGAGCCCGGCATGCCGGTCCGGGTGGAGACCCGTCGCGGCGCCATCGAGCTTATGGCGCGAAGTGACCGGGACGTGCCGGCCGGGGTGATTTTCATCCCGTTCTGCTTCAGCGAGGCGGCGGCCAATCTACTGACCAACCCGCAGCTCGATCCGGTCGGCAAGATACCCGAGTTCAAATTCTGTGCGGCGCGGGCCGCCGGGGTGGGACAGGCATGATGGGACGGGCCTTCCATGTTTCGGCCGTCCTGGCGGCATTGCTCGCCACGGGCTGCGCGTCGTCGAACCGGCCGCAAAGCGCGAGCGATGCGACCATCGCCAATCGCGCACTGATCGCCTCCGCCGAGCAGGGGCGGGCCGATGTGGCGCGCTATGCTCTTGAGCAGGGCGCCGATGTCGATGCGCGTGAACCCGAACGTGGGCGCACATCCTTGATGTTGGCCGCCGAGCGCGGCGATCTGGACGTCATGTCGGTGTTGTTGGATGCCGGGGCGGACGTGGATGCGCGCTCGGAGGATGATTGGACGGCACTTATCCACGCCGTCTCTCTTGGCGAGATCGATGCGGTCAACCTGCTGTTGGAGGCCGATGCCGATCCGGAATTGCGCGAAGATCACTACGGGTTCACGCCGCTTCTGATCGCATCCTTGCTGGCGCGCACCGACGCGATCGCGGTGCTGTTGAATGCCGGGGCGGACATAGATGCCCGCGACCGGGCCCATGAGGCGCCGGCGATCGTGCTGGCAGCCGGGAGCCGGGACACTGAGGCGTTGCAGGCGGTCGCCGAGTTGCTGGTGCGCGGCGCCAGCCCAAATGGCGGTTCACGCCCGTCGGTAACGCCACTGATTGCTGCCACCGGCGCCGGTAATCTGGCTGTCGCCAGCCTTCTGCTGGCCGAGGGTGCCGATCCAAATATCCGCTCCGACGCGGACGGCCAGACGGCGTTGGGGATAGCCGCGAGCGAAGGACGCCTCGCGGAGGCGCAAATCCTGCTGCGCGCAGGCGCCGATCCGAATGTTCGCGCCGTGCACGGAGAACCGCCGCTGTTGCTGGCGGTGGCCGACGGACAGGTCGAAGTGACGGAATTACTGCTGCGCGCCGGGGCGAATATCGATGCCAGCGCGGAGCGGGACGGATCGACGGCGCTGATCCTGGCCGCCGAGCAAGGCGATGTGCAGATGGTCGGCCTTCTATTGACCTCGGGGGCCAATATCTATGCCACCGCCAATGGCGGGCTGACCGCCCGGCTGGCGGCCGAGCGGCGGGAACATGGTGAGGTCGTGCGCTTGCTTGATACCGTGCTGCTGGGGTCCGATCCGATCTTGGATGGCACAAATTCCAATCAGCCGGTCAGACCTTAGACCGGGACCGTCGGCGCCCTCTCGGACGAACACCAGACAATGCTGGCCGCCCCGTTAGGGCAGGCAACGGAATTGCGCCCCTCACAGCGACGGAATCTTGTGCGGTACTCCGAGCGAAATTCGCTGATGGGAAAGGTTTCGTAAATATCCGACGGTATAAGTCTTCTCTCAACCGACGGTGTCTCTGTGACCAGCCCCGACTTTGATCCTCGGTTTCCGAGAGTGCCAATCAAATATCGGCGCAGGGTTCCAAGCCGGAGTTCGTCAATTCCATGGCGCCAGCACGCTCATCGCGACCTTCCGCCTATCTGCCGACGCTGACACCTCTGCGCGGAATTGCCGCTTTGCTCGTCGTGCTGCTTCATTTCACCGGAGACGTGCTGCCCGGTCTCGACGTGGCGGCCTATACGATGATCGCAAGCAATGGATATCTGGCCGTCGACCTGTTCTTCCTGATCAGCGGCGTAGTCATCGCCCATGTATATGGGCAAGACCTTGGACGCGGGCTCTCTTTGGCGACAAGCACCGATTTTCTCAAAGCCCGCCTAGCAAGAATTTATCCGGTACATCTTATTACTCTCTTCTACATGCTCGTTATGGGATTGGTATCTCCATTTATCTACGGCATGGCGACTGACGTCCCATTTGAACTGGCGTGGGAGGGCCGCTACTCCATTGAGGCGGCGATCAGGAACCTGTTGCTGATCCATGGGATTTGGAATGACTACCTGACATGGAATTACCCCAGTTGGAGTATCTCCACCGAGTTCTTCGCATACCTTACCTTCCCGTTCTTCGCGCCCATTCTTGCCACCATGCGGCGCAGGATGGCGGTTCTCGGGATCGTCGTCCTTTTCGCAGGGCTTTGGTGGCTGTCGCAGATGCAAGGCGGTCTTCATATCGTGACCGGGCCGTCGGTTGTGCGCTGCGTATTGCAGTTCGGAATCGGTACATTGCTCTATCGCCTCTATCTGGAAGGCGCCTGCAGCCACCTTCTTCGGCGCGACGTAACCTTCCTTGCAGCGGCCGTCTCAGCGCTATTGGTTCTGCATTTCGACCTTGCGGACATATTGGCCATCCCGCTCTTCATGCTCCTGATCCTCAGCGGCATCCAGAATGAAGGCCGGGTCCAGTCGGCACTCAAGGCGCCCCTGCTTGTGCATCTGGGGAACATCTCATTCTCGCTCTATATGACCCATGGCGTCGTGGATGAGATGGTGCGGGTGGTTCTTTCCTTCACAACCGGGTACCCGGATGGCCGGGTTTTCGGTGGAGCCGTGTCCCTGTTGATTCTTGCAGGCATGCTGATTTTCGTCTTCGCTCTCTCCGACGCAATCTACAGGCGCGTAGAGGTACCGGGCAGACGCTGGCTGAAATCGTGGTCCTTCCGGACATCGCAATCCGCATCAAGTAGCCAATAGCCGCTATCGGCGTCTCGGTCACGGTGGAAGAAGTGCGCGGCGCTCAAGCTTGGCCTATATGCATCACGATGGGGGGTTCAGCCGACTCGGTACGCCGCCCAACAGCCGCTCGGCGGTCGCCAAATCCTCCGGCCGATTGGCATTGAAGAACGGATCGATGGTGCCGACCGGGAAGTCGAGCCGTGCAAAGGGATAGCGGACGGTCCAGACATCGACCTTGCGGATGCCCTCTTCCACCATCGCCTGGCGCAAATCTCCGCGCAGCGCCACCGGCCACAGGCCGAATACCGGATGCGCACGACCGTCAGATCCCGCGCAGCACAATTCCGCCCCGTCGGCGGCCAGGGCGGCAGAGAGTCGTTCGACCAAATCGCGCGGCAGAAAAGGCGCGTCGCAGGCAAAGCTGGCCACATGGCTGCATTCCGGCGCATTGGCCGCAGCCCAATCCAGACCCGCCAGCACCCCCGCCAACGGCCCGGCGAAACCCTCGACCCCATCGGCGACCACCGGCAGCCCGTAAGAGCCGAAACGCTCCGGGGCGCCATTGGCGTTGAGCACCAGCGGCCCGACCTGCGGAATGGCCCGCTCGATGACATGATCCAGGATCGGCCGCCCGGCAAGAAGCCGCAGCCCCTTATCGCCGCCGCCCATGCGACGCGACAGGCCGCCGGCGAGGATCACGCCGGCAATATCAGCAGGTTTAGGGTTCAAGAGGATGACTCCGTGGCCCGAGAGAGTGCAGCTCCCGCCGCCTCGACCATGCGCTGTAGCTGGTCGAACGACACAGTGACATGGTCCCGATCGTGCAGCTCTTCCGGTGGGGCCTGCCCGGCGATCTGAAGCAGGCGCTTGACCTCATAGGCAACCATGCGCGTCCTATTGCCGCCAACAGGTATCAGCCGCCGCAGCCATGGCCAGTCGCCCAATGTCGGTGGCCTCATCGAAAGAAGGCGATTGCGCATGGAGACAACAAATGCCGGATCGTCGAGCGAGGCCAGAAGCTGCGAAGACACGCCATCGCCGAATACCTTCAGAATCGAATTCCGGGGGCCGGAAATCCGCCGCCAGGTCTTGACCGGAGCGGACTCTTCATCGCCGGCCCGGACGACCGCCGGCTCGCCATCGCCGAGCAAGCGCCGCTCCCGGATCTTCAGCGATGGTTCCGACGGATTATCCCGAGCCATCGACCCCACCCTGTGGCTCAACCGATGCGCTCATGTGTGCCTCGGCGGCTGACACGAGCCGCAGTAACTCGTCATAAGGCAGGGCAAAATTTTGGAGATCGGGCAGAAATTCCGCCGGTGTCTCGCCGGCAAGATGCCTCAGCCGATTGATCTCGATGCCGGCCATTGTGTTGTCTTCGGGCGAGCCGAGAAACAACCCTTTGATCCGCCGCCAAAAAGCTGACGCGGCGCGCCCGTGCTCCAGAAATCGCAGGCGATTGCGCATCGAGATCACAAACGCCTCGTCGGACAATTCGGCCATCAGGTGACCGTGGACCTTTTTACTCAAGCGGTAGAATCTCGGCTGGCGAGGATCGTCCTCCGCACGCCAGAACCTCTCTGCTGGTGACAGTTCGTCTGCGGTTCGGATGACGGCCGACTCGCCATTGCCGAGCGGGCGCCCCTGGCGGATCACCGGCGCCGGTTCAGGCGGTCTACGCCGCGTCATCGGTTCGGCCCGCCTTGCGTTGCAGATGACGCCCCTCATCCGGCACCGCCTTGGGGTCGGCGTCGAAGACGATGCGGTCCTCGCCGGCCAGGGCCAGGAAACGCCTGCCCTTGGCGCGGCCGATCAAGGTCAGCCCGGCCTGCCGCGCCAGTTGCACCCCCCAGGCGGTGAATCCGGAGCGCGAGACCAGGATCGGGATGCCCATCTGCACCGTCTTGATCACCATCTCGCTGGTCAGCCGGCCGGTCGTGTAGAAGATCTTGTCGCCCGCCGGAATGTCATGCCGGTACATATAGCCGGCGATCTTATCGACCGCATTGTGACGGCCCACATCCTCCAGATACACCAACGGCCGGTCGCCCTGGCACAGCACGCAGCCATGGATGGCGCCGGCGGTCAAATACAGGCTGGGCGCGGTGTTGATCTTTTTGGCCAGGGCGTAGAGCCAGGAAGTATGCAGTCGCGCGCCCTTGGGCAGATCGGCTTGCCCGAAGCTCTCCATCACATCGCCGAACACCGTGCCCTGGGCGCAGCCGGAGGTCAGGGTCTTCTTGGTCAGCTTCTCCTCGAAATCGGTCTCGTGCTCGGTACGGACGACGACGGTTTCGATATCCTCGTCATAATCGACGGCGATCACCCGATCGTCCGGACGCAACATGTTCTGGTTCAGCAGATAGCCGATCGCCAGATAGTCCGGGTAATCGGCGATCGTCATCATGGTGACGATCTCTCGGCCGTTGAGGAACAGAGTCAGCGGGCGCTCGACGGTCACCGACGCCTCCACGGCACGGCCATCCTGGTCGACCCCCTGGACCCGTTCGGTCAGCCGTGGGTCGTTGGGGTCGGGGCGGATCTCGAATTCCTTCATCGCATCGGCAGTGTATGCGATCTGCCGCCCTGCCCAAAGAATACCGGAGGTGTCCCGTTACACTGCGTCTCATGATCGAAAAAGATTATTTAGTTACAATTCTAATGAAATATTAAATGTATTTATGCGATTTTTAGTGGAAATTTTATGCGCCTGGGCGTAGCTTAGCCCTTCCCCTGTCGCTGCCGCTGAAAAACCGTTCTTGGCCGGCCCACCGATCAAATCGAATACCGGCCGCATTGGGCCGCATCGCCAGGGGGAAGCAACGACCACCACGAGCTAGGGAGACGACCGATGGCCACAAAGACGTTCGTTGTCGAGTATTACCGGGAAGCGCTCGGCCACGCATTGAACGCGACCTGGGGCGGGGTTCAGATCAAGGCCCGTGGTTACATCTCCTGCCACGGCGGCGACCACAGGTTCATCATCTACTTCCTGACCGACGACAGCCCGGTGCCAAATCCGACTTACATCCCGGCGAACCGGGTTGGAGCGATCTTCGTGCCGTTCGCGGAAAGCGGCTTCTATATCGACATGATCCGCAACGAGAAGCCGATCTACGCCTATCTGAACAGCGAGAGGCCGGAGTGGAACAATGTCCGGACGGGCGCGGAACCGACCGGCGAAGAAGAGACCTGATCGAGCCTGATCCGGAAAAAATCCGGTCACGGGACCGGCGCGCCATAAGCGCGGCGCGCCGGCCTCACACAATGTTTTGGTGCTAACGCGCCACGCACCCCTATAATGGCGTCCGCGAGAATCCCGGCATTGAATTAGGGTCACGGACGCCATCCATGGTTAGCGCAATTACCACCGCATCTGCTGCTGAGCCGCTGATCGATCCGTTCGGCCGGGCGATCACCTATCTGCGGGTCTCGGTGACCGATCGCTGCGATTTCCGCTGTGTCTATTGCATGGCCGAGGAGATGACTTTCCTGCCGAAGAAGGAATTGCTGACGCTGGAGGAACTCGACCGGCTGTGCGGCGCCTTCATCCGCCAGGGTGTGCGCAAGTTGCGCCTGACCGGCGGCGAGCCCCTGGTCCGGCGCGGCATCATGGGGCTGATCCGCGGGTTGTCGCGGCATCTGGACTCCGGCGCGCTGGATGAGCTGACCCTGACCACCAATGGCAGCCAGCTCTCCAAATACGCCGATGAGCTCTACGAGTGCGGCGTGCGCCGGGTGAACGTGTCGATGGATACGCTGGACCCGGAGAAGTTCCTGGAGATCACCCGCTGGGGCCGGTTCGACCGGGTCATGAACGGGCTTGAGGCGGCGAAGAAGGCCGGGCTGCAGGTCAAGATCAACGCGGTGGCGCTGAAGGGCGTCAACGATGACGAACTGTCCGACATGGTCGCCTGGTGCGGCGCGGAAGGCCACGACATGACCATCATTGAGGTCATGCCCATGGGCGATATTGGCGGCGAGGACCGGGTCGACCAGTACCTGCCGCTGTCGCTGGTGCGCGCCCGCCTCGCGGAGCGCTGGACCCTGACCGAGCTGGATTATTCCTCCGGCGGCCCGGCGCGCTATGTCCGGGTCGAGGAAACCCGCCGCAAGCTCGGCTTCATCACCCCGCTGACCCATAATTTCTGCGAGAGCTGCAACCGGGTGCGGATCACCTGCACCGGCCAGCTTTTCATGTGCCTGGGCCAGGACGACGACGCAGATCTGCGCGCGCCCCTGCGCGCCAGCGAGGCCGACAATCTGCTCGACGACGTCATCGCCGAGGCCATCGGCCGCAAACCCAAGGGCCACGACTTCATCATCGACCGCCGCCACACCGGGCCGGCGGTGTCACGGCATATGAGCGTGACGGGGGGCTAGGCCCTCCACTCACAGATACGTATTGTGCAGCGGCGCCTGACATTTCCGCTCTGACGGGTGTTCCGGACGATCTGACAGCGACAGCGCAAGTCGCTGATTAGCCAGATCCGGAAGTTTTCTGGGGTCGATATCATGTAATTTGAGAGGCCGGTATCGACCCGAAGCGGTCGTTCGACCTAGCGATGAGAACGACACCTAGGCGGACAAAACGGACATTGGCAAAGTCCTGCTTTGATCGCCCGAATGCCCATCTGCTACGCAAAGCAACCTAGTTTTTTATCAGTTCGCCGGCACAAGTAGGCGGTATCAACTGGCCGGACCACCATCTAGGCGCCGATTATTGGGTCAGTTGGACTGCGAGTCTCATGAATGGCTTGTTAACGAGGGAGACGACCCCGAACCCCAAAGGCCAGCCGACCAGGAATCCCTTGCCCCACGCAAATAGCCACTCGACCGTAAAGCCGAGGGCCAAAAGCGGCATGAGACCTGCAAAAATCGCTGCCATGAAGCCCGAGAGCAGAATTCCGAACACTAGGTACGTTCTTTTTTCTACGGAAGGCTGGGCAGGAGTGGCTTGGGCAGTCATATGCAATTCTCTTTCCTTGTTGTCCGTCTTCAGGCGACAGCTGTCGCTTCCATCTCAATGAGGAATTCTGGATAGGCGAGCCGAGATACTTCAGCGACCGTCGACGTATGCCGGCTTCTTGCGTCGCTAAGCCGTTTCAACTCGTACGCATGCTGAACAAAGAGATCCATGTCGGTCGTCAGAAACTTGATCCGGACGATGTTGGCAGGTGTCATATCTGCCCCCGCCAGAACGGCTTCAATGTTGTCGATAACCTGGTGGATTTGACCGCGCATGTCGCCAACGTTCACGGGCTTACCGTCGGCATCGACCGACGTTTGACCAGAAATCCAAAGAGTTCTTTCGGCTCCGGTGACCTCGTGGCCTTGCTGATAGCCAAATTGTTCCTGCCACTTCCAAGGATTGATGACTTTGCTTTCCATAGCGTTCTCCATTTGATCTGTACCGATTGCTGCTAGCTGGACGTCTCTTGTTGCTTTCCAGCTTTTTAAGTTCTAAAGGTAATGGGACGTTATCGTCCTATATCGTTCATATTTGTGATATAGGACATCAATCATGAAACCGCAACAAAAATGTCCGATAAGTCGAAAGCCGCATCCAGGACGACCTCCAAACGGAACGACCCGCGCATCGCGCGAACCCGTCAACACGCGATGCAGGCTGCGCTGGAACTCGTCGCAGAATCCGGCATTCAAAGCTGCACATTTGAAAACGTTTCCGAGCGCTCCGGCGTCTCTCGCAGCACGCTCTATCGGCACTGGGACAAAAAATCCCAATTGCTCAATGACTCGCTCAGGAGCCAATTAATTGAACGAGTAGCGCCCGACACCGGCAACTTGCGAGACGACATGCTCTCCACCATGCTCGAACTTGGTCACGCTCTCGAATACACCACATGGGGTACGATGGTCGCACAACTTATGGCTGCCGCTGCCGTAGACCCAGACGTGGCGGAAATCCAGCAAGCAGCCGCTGACTATCATACTGCCATCGACGTCGGGATCATCACACGCGCCATTGAGCGAAGCGAACTTCCCGACAGCGTCAATCCTGAGCATGCAGCGCTTCTCTTTTCGGCACCCATTTTCTATCAGCACCTGTTTCACCGAAAAACAGCCAACGCCAAATGGATAACGCGGCACATCGACAAAACTGTCGCCCTCTTAGCAGTGCAATAGCCGGGGTTGATTAATGGCAGCTTTGGGCTCGATCCGGTCATTGTGGTCCCGTCAGCAATGGCCGCTTCTGGCCGAACGCCGCCGTCGCTCCCTGATCCTCTCTGATGTCCGAGTCGGGCCAGAACCGGTCCATCGGGACCTGCTTTTCATGTGTCGGCTTTTGGGGCGAATAACGGCCAACTACAGCACAAGATAAGCGCACCAGACTAATAATACCCGTTGAGGATCAGGATCATGTCGACGGTGGAGCCGTCCGACGCGAGAGGGTAGTAGACCCGCTCGCTGTCGAGGTAGCCACGGTTCGGGTGGGGCATCTGGAAACGGTCGTAGACCGGACGCCTGGTTTCCACCACCTTGGTCATATTGCCGTTGATCCGGTCGACGAATTCGGGAATGACGGCGTCCTCTATGAACCTCCCGGTGATGTCGCGCCCGGCCGCATCGGTCTGCATGGTCCCGTGCAGGCGGAATCGGAACCTCAGCCCGTCGTTTCGGTGCACCTCGACCAGATTTAGGTACCCCATATGCTCCGGAACCGTCAGCGGGTCGAAATGCTGGCGGCCGGGCAATTGTCCTGTCGGCGCCCTCGATGACAGCAAATCGAAGAGCGCACCGTATTTCGGGGCGAGGGCGTCAAAATACGACCGGGCATGTAGGACATGCCCTCCAGGCGCTCCGATGGGCCTATTGGACTCCGGCAATTGTCTGCTCCCGGTTGTCGCCAAAACGGCGATCCAGGGCGGCGGCAATCCAATCAGTGTCCTACCATTTACGTCGCGCGACAACCCATACATGAGTAGGGGGTGACTTTTGCGAATTTCGATCGACGGTCGGCGACTCTATTCAATCGTAATCTGGTGCGCGTAGCTGTGACCATCGCTAATGGTGAGTTGCCGATAGCCGAGCAGCTTCAGCAGGTCGAGGAAGGTGTAGCTGTCCTCCACCCTGTTCTCGATGAAGACCTCGGTCGACCGCGCCACCGCCGTCATTTGCGCCAGCATGCCCCGCGCCTGATAGAGGCTGGAGATGGCATTGCGGTTCAGCGCGACGATGATCATCTTCTCGGCCTCGGCGCCCTTGGTGAAGATCGCCACCTCGGGCGGGTAGTCCTGCGCCAATTGCTGCCGGGTCAAGCCGACGATGAACCCGATACGGCGGGCACGGTCGCTGTCGGCCAGGGTGATGGCGCGAGCGGGATAGGTTTCGTGGCTGGTGACGGTCGGATAGTAGTACTGCTCGTGCCGGTCGTCCGCCGCCGCCACGAAGGATTGAAAGCTCGCGGTCAGCGCGGCCATAAGCATCAAGAACCCAAGGCGCATCCGGGTTTCCTCTTAGGTTTTCCGAATGCCAGACTGACCGAGCCCACTAAGCCGCGCAAGTGCCCGGGCGCGCCGCCGGCGCTCAACCATGGTCACAAGCGCGAAACCTGTCAGCGCACTCATCTCGGCAGGTGAACCTCGGCCACCGGACTGATACAGTCGCCCCGCCATGAAAACAGACAGCCCCGCCAGCGCCAAACGGCGCGGATCGAAGCCCGACGCGCCGACCGTCGGCTTCGTCGCTGCCGACACAGACGAGGCCCGCGCGGCCCTAGACCGGCTGGCCGACCGCTATGGCCAGGCATCGGTGGACAGCGCCGATATCATCGTCGCCCTGGGCGGCGACGGGCTGATGCTCGAAACCCTGCACCACTTCCTGGATCGCCATATCCCGATCTACGGCATGAATTGCGGCTCGGTGGGTTTCCTGCTCAACGAATTTCGTGAGGACCGCCTGACCGAACGACTCTCTGCTGCGCAACGGGTGACCTTGCACCCGCTGCGGATGACTGCGGTTACCGTCGATGGGAAGGAGCATCAAGCGCTGGCGATCAACGAAGTGTCGTTGCTGCGCGAGACCCGACAGGCTGCAAAGCTCTCGATCAGCATCGACGGGGTGGAGCGGCTCGTGGAGTTGATTTGCGACGGCATCCTGGTGTCCACCCCGGCCGGCAGCACCGCCTACAACCTCTCCGCCCACGGCCCGATCATTCCGCTGGGCGCCGGCGTGCTGGCATTGACACCGATCAGCGCCTTCCGGCCAAGACGCTGGCGCGGCGCCCTGCTGCCGCACAAGGCCGCATTCCGCTTCGACGTCCGCGAGCCGAAAAAGCGCCCGGTCAGCGCCGTCGCGGACTATACGGAGGTTCGCGACGTCGCCCAGGTCGAAGTCTGCGAGGACCGCACGGTTGAGCTGAACCTGCTGTTCGACCCGGAACACAATCTGGAAGAGCGGGTGCTGAAAGAGCAGTTCGAGACCTGAGATCAGGCCTTCGACACGAAGGCCGCGATATCGGCAGCCACCGCCGCTAATTCAGCCTGCAGCTTCTCAAACCCGCCCTGGCGCTCCCGCGTCGACTCATCCATGTACAAGGCGCGGTTGATCTCGACCTGGAGGCTGTGCATGCCGGACGAAGGATCGCCATGGCGCTCAAGGATGTGGGCGCCGGCATAGGGATCGTTGACTGCCACCGAATAGCCCCGGCTTGCAAAGGCCTGGACCACCAGCATGGTGAAGTCCGGCGCGCAGCTTGTGCCGTGCAGGTCTCCGACCACGATGTCGACACGCGGTACCGGCCCGTCCGGCGTGGTGGCGTTGCCGACCGACTTCATGGAGTGGCAGTTGACGTGATAGACGGCGCCGAACCGGCGGTTGAGCGCGGCCAGGGTCTGTTCCAGATGCTGGTGATAGGGCCGGTAATGGTCATCGATCCGGGCCTGGATTTCCGCCACCGGCAGCAGGCGGTCATAGACCGGCTGGCCGGGGCCGATCAGCCGGCGGATCAGGCCGATGCCGCGCTCGCTGCGATTGGTCGGGTTCAGTGCCGTTGGCCAGGGGCCCTCCAGCAGGGTCGGGTCGATGTCGTCCGGCGCGCGGTTCACATCGATGAAGGCGCGCGGGAACGCTGCGGCAATCAGCGTTGCCCCGTGGGCCGGCGCACCTGCGAACAGCTCGTCGACAAACGAATCCTCTGCCTGCCTCAGGATCTCCGGCGGCTGAGCCGGGCGGAAGCTTTCGGGCAGGTCACTGCCGCTATGGGGGGAGTCGAAAATCAAAGGCAGCGGGTTCGCCGCAAATACCGTGCGATGGACCCCGGTCATGGCCATGGTGCCAGTGGTCACGGCAACGCACTCAATGAGTCTGCTGCTAGCCCCCTTGCATGTTCGTTTAGGCGCGAAACTGTGATGATTTGCGCTGGCCCAGCCCGAGCGGCCGCTCGGGCTGGGCCGGACCGGCGGGACCGTATCCCCCTTGGATCAGAACCGTGGGTGAGCCTGGTCCGCCGGTCCTTCGTGCTTGTCCTGAACAGATGATAGGGAGCCAGACCCGCATGCAAGGCCAGATCCAGCCGGAAGCACGAAACGCACAAACAGTGTATGTCGGCATCGACGTCTGTAAAGACCGTCTCGACGTCCATCTCCACCCGCTCGACCGAGATCTCGCTGTCGCCAACAACCGCGACGGCATCAAGCGTCTCAGACGAGAGCTGGCCCGGCACCAGGTCGCGCTCGTCGTCATGGAGGCGACAGCCAAATATCACCGCCTGGCGCACCGCACGCTCAGCCAGTCGGGCCTCGCCGTGGCCGTCGTCAACCCGCTGCGCTCGCGCCTGTTCGCCGAAGCCCTGGGCACGCGCGCCAAGACCGACCGTGTCGATGTCAGGATGCTGGCGATCCTCGGCGACGCGCTGGCACCACAGGCCAGGCCGCCGGCGCCCGAGGCACTCGAGGCGCTGCAAGAGCTGGTCCATGCGCGCAATGCCGCGACAGCTGAACGCACGGCGCTGGCCAACCGGCTGGGGGCAAGCCAGACGAGCTTCCTCAAGCGCGAGCTCGCACGCCGGCTCAAAAGCCTCGACAGCCACATCAAGCGTCTGGCCACGCAGATCGACAGTCACATCGCCACCGATACCTCCCTCGCCCGGCGCTACACCATCCTCGTCTCGATCCCCAGCGTCGGCCCCGCCGTCGCCGCAGCTCTCATCGCCGACCTGCCCGAACTTGGCTATCTCGACCGACACGCCATCGCCTGCTTGGCCGGACTGGCGCCTTTCGCCGACGACAGCGGCAACACAGAGCGACCGCGCCATATCAAGGGAGGCCGCGCCCAGCCGCGCCGTGCCCTCTACTGGGCCGCACTCTCCGCCGCGCGCCACAATCCCGACCTCGCCGTCTTCTACAAACGACTGCGCGGCAACGGAAAAAAACCAAAGGTCGCCCTCACCGCCGTCATGCGTAAGCTCGTCGTCCTCGCAAACACTCTGCTCAAAGATGACAGGCTCTGGGTCAATCATGCCGCTTGACACCAAACACAGATGCTCACCCCCCGATCAAGCCGGGGGGTGAGGGGTCTTCGAAAACTCGTTCTGCCGCTATGCGTCATTGATCGTTGAGATGGCAGGCGGAAAGTCGGCCGGGGGCGACCTCCTTCAGCACCGGCGCCTCTTCGGCACAGCGCGGCATGGCGTGCGGGCAGCGCGGGTGGAAATGACAGCCGGGCGGCGGCGCCAGCGGCGACGGGATCTCGCCCTTGATCGGCAGGAAGTGGCGCCGGGTCGTGTCGAGCCGGGGGATCTCGGCCAGCAGTGCCTGGGTGTAGGGGTGGTTCGGCTCGGCGAAGAGTTCGCCGGTCGGCGACTGCTCGACCACCCGGCCCAGATACATGATCATCACCCGGTCGCTCAGATGCTCGACCACGCCGAGATCGTGGCTGATGAACAGATAGGTCAGGCCGAGTTCCTCGCGCAGGGCCATGAACAGGTTCAGCACCTGGGCCTGGATCGAAACGTCCAGCGCCGCCACAGCCTCGTCGCAGACGAGGAATTCCGGCTCCACCGCCAGCGCCCTGGCGATGCCGAGCCTTTGCCGCTGGCCACCGGAGAATTGGTGCGGGTAGCGCCGTTTGTAGGCCGGGTCGAGCCCGACCTGACGCATCAGCCGGTCGAGGAAGTCCGACAGCCCGGCCCGGGTCACGAGACCGTGGACCTGCGGCGCCTCGCCGATGATCTCCGCCACCCGCAGGCGCGGGTTCAGCGACGACATCGGGTCCTGGAAGATCATCTGGATCGCCAGCATGGCCCGGTGTCGCTCGGTGCCGGTCAGCCCCGCCACGTCCTGGCCGTGGAACAGCACCCGCCCTTCGGTCGCGCCATGGATGCCCGCGACCACCCGGCCGAGGGTCGACTTGCCGCAACCGCTCTCACCGACCAGACCGACCACCTCGCCCTTGGCGACGGTCAGATCGACGCTGTCGACCGCGTGCACCACCTCTTCCCGAAGGCGGGCGCCGATGATATTGGCCACCTTCGCGGCCGCGTCGAGGCTTTTCACAAAACGCTTGCTGACGCCCTGCAACTCGATGATCGGCGGCGTCACGACGCCGTCTCCAGCGTAACGGGATGGAAGCAGCGCAGGGTGCGGCCCGGTTGCGGCTGGGTGATCGGCGGCTCAGCCTGACAGCCCTCCGCGGCGCTCGGGCAGCGAGGGCGGAAGGCGCAGCCCGACGGCATGTCGCTGGGCGTCGGCGCCATGCCGGGGATCTGCGCCAGCGGTCGGCCGCGCGGATTGCGCGACGGGACGGAGCCGATCAGCCCATGGGTATAGGGATGGATCGGCCGGTCGATCACGTCGCCGACGGTGCCGCTTTCGACCACCCGTCCGGCATACATGACGCAGACCCGGTCGGCGAGCCCGGCCACGACGCTCAGATCATGGGTGATCCAGATCATCGCGGTGTCCTGCTCGCGCACCAGCCGTTGGATCTCATAGAGGATCTGCGCCTGGATGGTGACGTCCAGCGCGGTGGTCGGCTCGTCGGCGACGATCAGATCCGGGTGGTGCAGCAGGGCGATGGCGATGGCGACGCGCTGGCGCATGCCGCCGGAGAATTGATGCGGATAGGCCTTCAGCCGTTCGTCCGGCGACGGGATGCCGACCATGCCCAGCGCATCGCGGGCGCGCTGCCGGGCGTCGTCTGCGGTGACGCTCTCATGGGCGGTGATCGCCTCGATCATCTGGGTGTCGATGCGCAGCACCGGGGTTCAGGGTCATCATCGGGTCCTGGAATATCATCGCGATGCGCCGGCCGCGCAGTGCCCGCATCTCCGGCTCGGGCAGGCCGACCAGATCGCGGCCGCCAAAGCGGATTGCCCCGCTGACGACCCGTCCCGGCGGATCGACCAGCCCCATGATCGAGAACCCGGTCACCGACTTGCCCGATCCGGACTCGCCGACGATGCCCAGGATCTCGCCCCGCCCGACCTGGAACGACACATCGTCCACCGACTTCACGACCCCGGCCTTGGTGAAGTAATGGGTATGCAGACGATCGACCTGGATCACCGGCTCGGTCATTTGGGGACACCTGCCGGCCGGCAAATCGTCCCCTCTCCCGCAAGGGGCGAGGGAAAATACTCCGGCCTGCCCGATATTCCTCATCGCCGTAGCCCTCGGGTTGAGGATGTCGCGGAGCTGGTCGCCGACCAGATTGATGGCCACGATGGTGAACAGAAGCGCCACGCCGGGGAAGAAGCTGATCCAGTAGCGGCCGGACAGCAAATAGTCGAAACCGTTGGAGATCAGCAGGCCGAGCGATGGCTTGGTCACCGGCAGGCCGATGCCGAGGAAACTGAGTGTCGCCTCCAGGGCGATGGCGCTGGCCACCTGTACCGTGCCGACCACGATCACCGGCGGCAGGCAATTGGGCAGCAGATGGCGGAAGATGATGCGCGGCGTCGACAGCGCCAGGCATTGCGCCGCCTCGATGTACTCCTTGCGGCGCTCGACCAGAGCGGCCCCGCGTGCGGTGCGCGCGTAATAGGCCCATTGCACGATGATCAGCGCCAGCACCACCTTGTCGACGCCGCGACCCAGAACGGCGAGCAGGATCAGCGCCACCAGGATGGCCGGAAAGCTGAGCTGCAGATCGACCAGCCGCATGATCAGGGTCTCGACCCGCCCACCCATATAGGCGGCGACCAGGCCGGCCGAGGTGCCGATCACCAGGGCGAAGAACCCGCTCATGATGCCGACACTGAGGCTGGTGCGCAGGCCGTACATGATGGCGCTGAGCATGTCGCGCCCCTGCCCGTCCGTGCCCAGCCAATAGGTGAGCTTGCCCTCCCAATGCACGGAGCCCGGCTCCAGCTTGCTGTCGAGGATGTCGATCTGGGTCAGGTCGTAGGGGTCCTGCGGCGCGATGATCGGCGCGAACACCGCCAGCACAACGATCACCAGCAACAGGATCAGCCCGGCGACCGCCACCTTGCTCTCGGCGAAATCCGAGGCGATCCTTTGGAATGGCGATTCCACCTTGGCGGCAACAGGCGGCGGGAGCGGTCCGGTGGTTTCGGCCAGCTCGGTCATGACCGGGCCTCCGATAGCCGCACCCGCGGATCGACCAGCGAGTAGATGATGTCCACCACCAGATTGATGACGATGAACATCAGCACGATCACGATCAGATAGGCGACGATCACCGGCCGATCGAGCACGAAGATCGAGTCGATGATCAGCTTGCCGACGCCCGGCCAGGCGAACACCGTCTCGGTGACGACCGCGAAGGCGATCAGCGTGCCGATCTCCAGCCCGACCACGGTCACCAGGGGGATCAGGATGTTCTTGAACACATGGACCAAGACCACCCGGCGCTGGGTCAGCCCCTTGGCGCGGGCGAATTTCACATAGTCCTGGACCAACGCCTCGCGCATGCCGGCCCGTGTCAGACGGATGATCAGGGACATATTGGTCAGCGACAAATTGATCGCCGGCAGGATCAGATGTGACAGCCCGTCCAGTGTCCAGATGCTGGAGGTGATGCCCAGCACTGTATCGACATCGCCGCGCCGTCCCGATGGCAGCCATTGAAGCATCACCGCAAACACCATGATCAGCATCAGCCCCTGCCAGAAATTCGGCAGGCTGAAGCCGAAGATGGACCCGGCCATGATGCTGCGCCCGCTCAGCGAGTTCGGCTTCAGCCCGGCCCACATGCCCAGCGGAACCCCGAAGATCACCGACAGGAAGGTGGCCAGCAACGCCAGTTCCAGGGTCGCCGGCAGGCGCTCGAAAATCAGCCGCAGAGCCGGCTCGTTGAACACGAAGGAGCGGCCCAGATCGCCCTCGAACACGTTGCCGACGAAAGTGAGGTATTGCGCCCACATGGGCTTGTCGAGGCCGAGCGCGACGATCGCACGTTCGCGCTCGAACTGGTCGGCGTCGGGCGAAATCAGGATATCGACCGGATTGCCGATGGCGTAGACGCCGGCAAACACGATGATCGACATCACGCATAGCACCACGATGCTCTGCATGAGACGCCGGACCAGGAAGACGGTCATGATACCAAGGAGGGCTGATAATGACTCATTTGACCGGGTTCCCTTGACCGCCCGTCAGGCGCGGTTCGCGCGGCGGTGCAGCGCACCGCAAGCGGAGCGCAACGCAGCGGGCGGTCAAGGGAACCCGGCCCGCGGTGGCGCGCGACGGCCTGCCGGGTGCGTTGCGGCCCTTGCCCGATGCGCTGCATCGCGCCGCAGACCGCGCCTGCCCGGCAGGCCGTCGCGCGCCATCAAATGGGTCATTATCAGCGCTCCTTGGTATTAATTCCTCGAAAGAGATAGCGGGCCGGAACCATCATGTTCCGACCCGCCACCGACTTCGTGCTACTCGACCGGCACCACACCCACGGCCAAGGTGTATTCGTCGGTCCTTGCGTCGTAGCGGATACCGGGCCGCGTACCCCAGGTATTGACCTGGAAGTGCATCGGGATCAGCCCGACATCGGCCATGGCGATCTCGGTCGCCTGCGCCAGCAACTCCTGTCGCCGGGCATCGTCCACCGTCGCCAACGCCTCGATGACCATGGCGTCGACTTCCGGATTGGAATAACGACCCCGGTTCGACGCGCCAAAGCCACGATCCTTGTCATTTGTGACCAGGAGCGATTTCAGCGGCGATGACGCCTCACCCGTACCCGAGCCCCAGCCGACCAGCATCAGGCTGAACTCCAGCGCCGATGCGCGGCCGAAATAGGTCGAGCGCGGCATGGTGTCGACCTCGGTCTCGATACCGATGCGACTGAGCATCTGCGCAACCGCCTGCGCGATCTGGGCGTCATTGATGTAACGGTCGTTGGGCCCATGGATGGTTAGCTTGAACCCGTCACCGTATCCGGCCTCCGCCATAAGCGCCCGCGCGCCATCCGGATCGTATTCTTCCACCGCCAACTTGTCGCTGACGCCGAAGAAGCCTTCCGGCAGGAGTTGCCCGGCCGGGATGGCAACGCCATCCATCACCCGATCGACAATCGCCGGACGGTTGATCGCCATGGAGATCGCCCGCCGGACCCGCAAATCGCGGAACGGATTCGGGATTTCGCTGCCATCCTTGGCGGTGACCATCGGCGTGACCTCGCGGTCGCTGTCGATGTGCAGATAGATCACCCGGTTGGAAACGCCCTGGGACAGGCTGACCTCATCATTGGTCCTAAGACCCGGGATGTCGGCCGTCGGCACGCCCTCGATCATGTCGACATCGCCGGCCAGCAAGGCCGCGACGCGCGCGGGACCGCTGCTGATCGCCTGCAGGGACACGTTCTCCCAGGCCGGTTTGTCGCCCCAATAATCTTCGTTGCGAACCAGATCGACGCGGTCTCCCGGGGTATAGCTGACGAACTTGTACGGGCCGGTGCCGTTTGCCGCGACGCCGGAATTATAATCCTCGGTCGCAGCCCCTTCGCCGACCTCGCGGCTGATGATGGCGATGGTGCTGAGGTCGTTCGGCATCAGCGGATACGGCGCTGCGGTGCGGAACCGGATGGTGTAGTCGTCGACCACCGTGACCTCGGTGATCTGCTTGGTGTAGGTGCCCATGCTGGACGGGCTGTTGGGCACGTTCGGCGCCCGTTCGATGCTGAACGCAACATCGTCGGCGGTGAACGGCGAGCCGTCATGGAAGGAAACGCCCTGGCGCAGCTTGAACTCCCAAACCGTCGGATCGTCGGTCACCGCCCATGCCACCGCCAGGCCCGGCAGCAGTTCCTGACTGGCGCCCTGATTGATCAGCCGGTCGAACATGTGCCGGCTGACCTGATGGTTCGGGCCCAGATTGTGAAAATGTGGATCGATCGACGTCGCCTCGGAGGCCAGCGCGATCGTCAGGTCGGCGGCGGTCGCGGGGGCCGCCGAAAAAGCGAGGGTCGTGGCGACCGCCGTGGCTGTGAGGGCCGCCTTGAGGATGGGTTTACCCATTTGTGTGTCTCCCAGTTTTTTGAACCGGTTCCGCCAATCCGCATTGCGTCCCGGATTTTCCAGGCGACCGGTGTTGCGGCATTTAATCACGGCCGCAATTCAAGGGACATAGATTTTGCCCGACGCCTTCGGGGGGCGTTCGCGGGGAGGGTCTCGCCATGAGCTCCCGGCGGACCAACTCCCCGAACATCCGCCTATTTTGGAAGATCACGTCCGCTCTCTGCACAACGGCGGACAAAAGGGGCAGGGTCATCTTCACTTCGGCTCGTGACCCGAAGCAGAACCCTCGCCGCTCTGCTTAGCTCAAAGGCAACTGGTTGACGTTGATTACTAATTGTCCGCAGCTTGAAGATTGCGAAGAACCACTCAAGCCGAGATTGGTTGGAGACCGGTAGTCCCAACTAGCCAAAGTCTTTCTGAGTCACTGCAGAACCTAGTGTCGCAAGCATCTGTCGGGAGTTGTCGCATCATGATTTTGATCACTGGAGCAACGGGCCAAGTCGGTCGCGAGGCCGGTGAACGCCCTTGTGGCAGCCGGGAGCTGCAGTCCGGGCGCTCGTGCGGAGCCCCTCCGGTACCGCGGGACTCCGTGGCGTCCAAATTGTACAGGGCAGCTTCGACGACGACGCGTCGCTCTCCCGCGCATTCGAAGGAGTCGATGTGATGCTACTCGCGGGCAGGGACAGCCCGGACTCAGTATCTCAGCACCAGCGCGTGCTCGCGCAAGCCAGACGCGCCAATGTGCAGCATATCGTCAAATTGTCTGCTATCGGAGCTTCATCTGATTCTCCGATTGCGCTAATGCGCGATCACTACGCGATCGACGAGGAGGTCCCGGGTCGGCCCAGTGAGCTGGACCCTTCTCAAGCCGCACCTCTATATGCAAAACCTACTACGCGCCGCAGATGCCATTCGGAGAGATGGGCGGCTTGCAGGCCCGATGGGACACAACCGCTTTCCCCTAGTGGACACCCGAGATGTAGCCGCCGCCGCAGCGGTCGTGCTCAGCAACCCCATAGCACACACTAGCCAAGCCTATGCGCTCACCGGGCCCGTCGCGCACAGCTACGACGAGGTTGCGACTGCGCTCTCCATTGTCGCTGACCGAGCCGTTGCGTATGAACCAGTCTCGCCTAAAGCCTATGAAGCCCAGCTTCTAGAGGCGGGCATTCCAAGTTGGCGTGCGTTTGACCTCGCCCACATCGCGTCCGCCTACAGCCCGTCCGACAATGATGTCTCGCCCGATCTTCCGATGCTTCTCGGTCGTAGGCCACGATCGCTCTCCGAGCTCCTGCAAGATCACCGGGATTTCTTCACCGATGCCGGCCCGCCCCCAACCAGCTATTAGCAAGACGAGGTGTCTCCTCCTGGCTATTAGCCGTACATATCGGTTGGACCAGGAACACGCCCGTTCATGGGCGGAAGGCCGACATTCGAATCCGCGCTGCGCTTTCAGCGCGTCAATTTTCAGCCTGAGACACCACCGGCTCGCGGCCCCTGGAACAGATGTTCTCCATGCGCCATAGTATGGGGCCTTCGTTGGCCTTCCCCAATCGTCCAGGACCATTTCCTTGGGTCACCCCGCGCCCGCCAGCCTCGACATGATCCGCCGTCTCGTCGCTTTCCCGACGGTGAGCCGCGACAGTAATCTCGCGCTGATCGACCATGTCCGCGACTATCTGCAGAGCCATGGTGTCGAGTCCCATCTGACCCATGACGACAGCGGCCGGAAGGCCAATCTGTACGCCACGCTGGGTCCGGTGGACGTTCCGGGGATCTGCCTGTCCGGCCATACCGACGTGGTTCCGATCGACGGCCAGGATTGGCACAGCGACCCGTTCGAGGTTGCCGAACATGACGGCCGGCTATTCGGCCGCGGGACCTGCGATATGAAGGGGTTCCTGGCCATCGTGCTGGCGATGGTGCCGGAATTCCTGGCCCAGCCGCTGAAGACGCCGATCCATCTGGCGCTGTCCTATGATGAGGAAGTCGGGTGCATTGGCGTGCGCCGGCTCATTCAGGCGTTCGACGATATGCCGGTGCGCCCCGCGCTTTGCATCGTCGGTGAGCCGACCGACATGAAGCCGGTGGTGGGGCATAAGGGCAAGATGGCCACGCGGTGCCATGTGCACGGGCTGGAATGTCACTCCTCTCTGGCGCCGGCCGGAGTCAACGCGGTGGAATACGCCGCCGAGCTGATCGTGTTCCTGCGGGCCATGGCCGAGGCACGGCGGCGCAACGGCCCTCATGACGAGACCTTCGACCCGCCCTTCACCACGATCCATACCGGAATCGTCCAGGGCGGCACCGCGCTGAACATCGTGCCCAAGGATTGCCGCTTCGAGTTCGAGTTCCGCCACCTGCCGGGCGACGATCCGAATGCGCTGTTGGCCGAGGTGACGGGCTATGCGCACAACACCCTGCTGCCGGCCATGCGCGAGGTCAGCGCCGAGGCGGCCATCGCCTTCGAGCAGATCACCGCTTTTCCCGGGCTGCGGATCGCCGACGATGATCCGGTGACCGAGCTGGTCAAGGCGCTGTCCGGCTCGAACGACACAGCCAAGGTGAGCTTCGGCACTGAGGGCGGCTTGTTCCAGGCCGCCGGCGTGCCGACCGTGGTGTGCGGCCCCGGCTCGATCGAACAGGCCCACAAACCAGATGAATTCCTGAGCACCGATCAGATTGTCCGTTGCGAGGCCTTCCTGCGCCGGCTGATAGAAAGGGTTTCTGCACCGTGAACGACCAGACCAGCGACAAGATCAGTGACGGGGGCGCCGCCTCTCCCACCGCCTACCCGGTCGAACTGGACGCGCCGGATATCGAGCCTTATCGCGAGGGCAATACCGGGATCGACTACTACACCTCTTTCAAGTCGGACAAAGACGGGCCGCATGTGCTGATCAATGCGGTGACCCATGGCAATGAGCTGTGCGGGGTGATCGCGCTGGACTTCCTGTTTCGCCATCAGGTCAAGCCGCTTTGCGGAACGCTGACCCTGGGGTTCGCGAACATTGCCGCCTATAAGAGCTTCGATCCCGCCGACCCCACGCAATCGCGCTTCGTCGATGAGGATCTGAACCGGGTCTGGGACGAGACGACGTTGCTCGATGCCCGACAGTCGGTTGAGCTGACCCGCGCCCGCCGGATCCGCTCGTTGATCGATTCAGTCGACTTCCTGTTCGACATCCATTCCATGCAGCACAAGACGCCGCCGCTGATGCTGGCCGGCCCGTTGCAGAAGGGCCGGGATCTGGCGCGGGCGATCGGACATCCTGAATATGTGGTCTGCGATGCCGGCCATGCCGCCGGCAAGAGACTGCGCGACTATGCCGCCTTCGGCGACGAGGCCAGCCCGCGCAACGCCTTGCTGATCGAATGCGGCCAGCATTGGGAGCGTGCATCCGCCGACGTGGCAATCGAAGGCGCGCTGCGCTTTCTGCTGCATTTCGGCATGATCGATCGCGCGTTCGCCGAGCCGCATTTGACCGCCGAACTGCCGCCACAGAAAACCGTCGAGGTCACCGAAGCGGTCACCATCGCCACCGAAGAGTTTGCCTTCGTGGAAGATTTCCTGGGGATGGAAGTGCTGGCGAAGGCCGGAACCCCGATCGCGACGGATGGCGACACATCCATCGTGACGCCCTATGACAACTGCGTGCTGATTATGCCCTCGCGGCGCCTGCGCCCCGGCCAGACCGCGGTCCGTCTGGGTCGCCTGGTCGACTGACGGCGTTGGGGAACTCCAGGGGCAGCGGCGCGTCGCCCGGTAAACTTCTGGCATCCATCAGACAGACCGACTATCGAGCGCTGATCCAGGCCCTGCTGCTGGGTGTCATCGGCGGCGTCGTCTTCAACGCCCTGAACCTGCCCCTTCCGTGGATGTTGGGGGCGATGCTGTTCACCAGTATCGCGGCGGTCGCCGGTATGCGGATCGCGGTGCCCATGGGGCTGCGCAGTACGATGGTGGTGATCCTGGGCGTCATGCTGGGCAGCGCCTTCGATCCGAGCATCCTGTCGAACATTCAACGCTGGGCCGCCAGCCTGGCCGGGCTGGCCGTCTACATCCTGGTGTGTATCGGGTTCGGCATCGCCTATCTGCGGCTGATCGCCCGCTATGACCCCGCCACGGCCTTCTTCACAGCCACGCCAGGCGGCTTCAATGAGATGGTGATGATCGGCGGCGCGATGGGCGCCGACGACCGGACCATCGCCATGAGCCACAGCGCCCGGGTCATGCTGGTGGTGTTCACCATCCCCATCCTGTTCCAGATCTTCGGCGGGCTGGATCCGGCGGCGCGTAGCGCCCTCAACGCCATCGAGACGCATTTGGCGCCATTGGACTGGGCGATGCTGACTGGGTGCCTCATTGGCGCGCCGCTTGCCCGATTGCTGAAGATACCGGCGGCCATGCTGGTCGGCCCCATGGTGCTGAGCGCCGCCCTGCACCTGGCGGGGCTGACCGACGCCAAGCCGCCTTTCGTGCTTGTCGCGGCCGCCCAGGTGATCGTCGGGGCCTCTGTCGGCGGCCGTTTCTCCGGGGTCAGGACCCGCGAGATCGCCCGTGCCGGGCTTGTCGCCGCCGGGCTGACAGCGATGCTTCTGTGCCTGACGGTCGGCTTCGCGCTGGTGATCAACCGGATCACCGGGATCGGGATCCGCGATCTGATCCTGGCCTATTCGCCAGGTGGTCTGGCGGAGATGAGTTTGGTGTCCCTGGCGCTCGGCGGCGATGCGGCATTCGTATCGACCCATCACATCGTACGGATCATCCTGATCGTCGTCTTCGCCCCGATCCTATATGGGCTTGCCCGCCGGCTGGCGGGAACATCCCCGCCTCCGGAAAAATGAGGACTTGCCGGCGGTCCCGGCAACCCGGCCGTTATCAGTTTGCTAACGCGGACCGTCCTAAACCCAACCGCGCGCCCAAAGACGCAACAGTGCTCGCAGCCAGAAAGAGCGGCGACCGCGATGAACGGACCTGCCCTGATTGGAATTCTGGCCACCATGGCAATCCTGGCCCTGATCTATATCGCATCGGACGTAGACTCCCCCTGGCCCCGCATCAGTTTTCTCTTCGCCGGCACGATCGGCATCCTGGCGCTCGATCTGCCATGGCCGGCCACAGTCTTGATCTTTGCCTTCATTGGGGGTGGCTGGGCCGCCAAGCGGGCATTCGACCGTTACACAATCGTCACTTCCGCTTGGGAAATCCCGGCGGATCGGCCGAAACGAGGTTTGGGCGAGGATTGGCGCGCGCGCTATGGCGGCGATTCCTCCGGCGGCAATTGGGGCAGCGACCGGAAGACCGGCGCCGAGGCAGGAGCCCGCAAACGACGTTCGATCTCGGGCGATCACGAGGAGGCTCTGAATATCCTCGGCCTCAATGAGAACGCGACCGATAGGGATGTCAGCAATGCCCACCGCAGGCTCATGAAGAAACACCATCCGGATCGTGGCGGATCGACGGAAATGGCGACGAAGTTGAACAGCGCCCGGGAGCTCTTGCTTCGGCATTAGGCGATGCGATCCCGGCATTCGCGCCGGGTATCGCGAAGCTTGACCTCAACCGTTCTGGGTGTCTTGTTGCGGGTAATTACCGGCATTCGCCACAAAAAAAGGAGCTTTCACCGTGCCAATCAGCGGCTTTGAGATCTTGGTCGTCGCGGTTCTTGTTCTCGCGATGATTCTTGCATTTAGGGCGGTCAAGACCGTGCCCCAAGGACGCGAATGGACGGTCGAGCGTTTCGGCCGCTACATCCGAACCCTGTCGCCGGGCCTGCGCTTCATCAATCCGATCTTCGACAGCGTCGGCACCAAGATGAACATGATGGAGACGGTGCTGGACGTGCCCAGCCAGGAGGTGATCACCAAGGACAACGCCATGGTGACCGTTGATGGCATCGTCTTCTTCCAGGTGATGGACGCCGCCAAGGCCGCCTATGAGGTGAACCACATGGAGCGGGGCGACCCTGAACCTGACCCTGACCAATATTCGTAGCGTCATGGGCTCGATGGATCTGGACGAGTTGCTGTCCAATCGTGAATCGATCAATGCCAAGCTGCTGATCGTGGTCGACGAGGCGACCAATTCCTGGGGGGTCAAGGTCACCCGCATTGAGATCCGCGACATCACCCCGCCGCGCGATCTGGTCGAGTCCATGGGCCGGCAGATGAAGGCCGAGCGGGAACGCCGCGCCACCATCCTGGAGGCCGAAGGCGACAGGCAGGCGGAAATCCTGCGCGCCGAGGGTCTGAAGCAGGCGGCGATCCTGCAGGCCGAGGGCCGTCGCGAGGCGGCGTTCCGCGATGCCGAGGCGCGTGAACGCGAGGCCGAGGCGGAGGCCAAGGCGACTAAGGACGTCTCCGCGGCGATCGCCGGCGGCGACAGCAAGGCGATCAACTATTTCGTGGCCCAGAAATACCTGGAAGCCTTGCAGGTGATCGGCGCCGCGGAGAACCAGAAGGTGCTGTTCCTGCCGATGGAGGCGACCGGCATCATCGGCGCCCTGGGCGGCATCGCGGAGATCGCGCGGGACTCCTTCGGCACCGGCGGACCGTCCGCGCCCAATGGCGGCACGGCACCGCCGAAGGGCCGCGGCAAACCGGCGCCGGAGACGACACAACAAGGCGGCCCGTGGCAGTCATGATCGAGAACCTCACCATCGAATTCTGGTACTGGTGGGTCGCCGCCGCGGCCTTCATGGTCATCGAGATCCTGCTGCCCGGGGTCTTCTTCCTGTGGCTTGGCTTCGCCGCCGGCGTGGTCGGGATCGTGGCCTTGATTTTTCCAGGCATGACCTGGCCCTATCAGGTCATGATCTTCGCCGTGCTTTCGGTCGGCGCGGTGCTGTTCGCCCGTGTCTACCTGAAAAAGCGGCCGGTGGAATCCGACCAGCCGACACTGAATCGCCGAGGCGAGCAATATGTCGGCCGGATCGTCACCTTGACCGATCCGATCGAGAATGGCCGCGGTCGCGCCACGATCGGCGATGGCGCCTGGTCGGTGGAAGGCGACGATTTGCCGGCTGGAACGAAGGTCAAGGTGGTTGGAGTCGAGGGAATCGTTCTAAAAGTCGAGAGAGAGGCTTAATCGAAATTTAAGCAAGACTAGCCAATTGTTCGCGTAATTCGTGTCTTCTGAGGGGCCGAATCCACGTGCATGAACATTGGAGCCTGACATGATCACCATGGGTGCCTGGGCAGCAGCCCTTTTTCTAGCGTTCGCGGGCCCCCGGCTGCCTGGAGGTGCGGTCCTGTGGATCGTCATCGGATTCATGATCTTCGCTGGGGCGGCCATCGTCGAACCGGATGCCTCCTGGCCCTATTTGGGCGCCGGCTTTCTCGTTTTTGCCGTCGGCAATCTGATCCGGCTGAAATACATATCGGGCGATTTCATCCCGAACCGCGGAAGCTATGACGTCCAGGGCAGCAACAAGGGCAAGCACGTCGGCAAGCGGGCGACGGTGTCCAAGGCCATCCGGGGCGGATTCGGCATGGTCACGATCAAGAACGATCCCTGGCGCGTGCGCAGCACGGAGGACTTCCCCGCCGGCGCCACTGTCAAAATCGTCGGTGTCGACGGCGAATTGCTGATGGTCGCACGCCCCGAATAACCGTCAAAGCCGGCCGACGCAGGCGCTACAGATCAACCATTTCATCCGGATTGTCCGATTCTCGCGGACCGCGCGGCAGGCGGCGGATGATAATGTCGCCCTCTTCGGTCAGTTCCGGCAGCGCGTAGCGGGGCAACTCTTCCAGCGCGCCCTGCATACGGTCCAAGAACCGGCCTAAAACGTCCTCTATCATCCGATCCAATTCCGGATGAGCACGATCCTGCGGCGGTTCGGATTCGCCGGCCCATCCGCTACTTGTCAGCAGCATTGCGACCGTTATGGTCGCGGCGGCGAGGGCCAAAGTCGGTCGACATTGCAGGCGCGCCATGTGTTCCCTCCCCTACTATCCGGCAACCGCAATGTCTCTGGTTTCGGTCGCCCTGGCAGCGATGTCGGTAGCCAATTGTCCTACCGGGTGTCCTCGGACAGCGTGACCGTCAGCCCCGACAGGGCATCAGTGTACTCGATCTGGCACGAAAGGCGTGAATTGCCCTCGACCGCGGCCGCCAGGTCCAAGGTGTCCTCTTCGTCCTCGTCTCGGGGTGCCAGGCGGCCCAGCCACTCCGGGTGGACATAAACATGGCAGGTCGCGCACGCGCAGCACCCGCCACACTCAGCCCGGATCGACAGGCCGGCATCACGGATCATTTCCATGATCTTCCAGCCCGGACGGCCGGTAATACGGTGTTCCTGACCCTCGTGGTCAACAACGACAATGTGACTCATCCCAACTCCTGTCGGCAATCGGCTGACGGAGAGGTTATTTACCGGATCGCGGGCCCGTTGTCCGCGCAAAACTGGCCGTGAGCGCGGCGCTCACCTTCGGTTGTAGAGATCGTGGCAGTGAGGGTGTCGCGGTGTGCACCGCCGATGGAAGCGGCTGCACTTTATTCGCGGGCGCGAGCGCGGCCGCGCCCGCCCGACGAATTGGCGGATCGGGCGGGCGCCCCGCCTTGGGGCGGGATTGACGGCCCCCCTTGGCTAAAGGGCCGTCGGCATTCAGATCAAGACATCAGCCAGTACGCTGGCCAAACCAAAGACCAAGCCACGTTCTCCATCATCAGAGATGTGCAATAGCTCATGTAATAGCAGCGATCGAACGCATCGGGCGCCGACGACATGAACGTTACACACAATCCGGAAACGTAAACGACGGCGAGGGAACCCATCGGCAAACTGCGCATAATACCCGCCCCTCTTATAGTGAAGACTCTCGAAACCAATATATGGTTCGTTAATAACGCTGTAAAGATAAATCAAAATACGATTTGGCGAAAACTCTACAGAAAGTTATTTAATGTTTCTTTTCGCTAACTAAATACTGTTAACAACCGCATTTCGATAAAATCTACAATCTATTTTATTTAATATACTGCACGTCGTAGAAACTCTATTGCTGAAGGGACGGTCGATAACCGAGTTTCCTACAAGACACAGTCACACCGACGAACTCAGTGAATATTGGCGAAACAAAATTTCAACGATCCTTTGCATGGTTAATTGGTTAATCCGCCATCAACTATACTTATTTTTATTCGAAGATGAACTTGCACCTTAACTGATCCTTAAAATTCCCGTGGCTTAATACGTCTCAGAGAACGGACCACAACCGGCACAAATTATGGGCCGGACGGACGTTCCAGGCCGGAAACGGTTGGGGTGAAGGTCTAAATCGGAGGCTCCGCAAAAAATGCGAGCGCAGGTGAGAAAAACAGAAGCTGGAAACTCCCGCCTGACGGCGGCGATTGTTTCACGGTCGCAAAACATCGCCCGGCGTGTCAGCCAGGTAATCCATGAGGTGCGCGCGTCGCATCTTGACGATGCCTTCCTCGCGACCGAGAAGGGCATGTGCTATCGCTGCGATGATGAGGTTCCGTCGAAAAAACGGACCTGATTGCGCCGTATCGGCAGTATCCGCGGCCGGGTGAAGACCCGGCCGTTTTTGATTCCAGCCTTCGCAAAGACCCTGTCGGCGGAGACGACCGTCAGCGGGATTGGACTCGCCTGACGGCGCTCGGGTTCTCGCCGAACATGCGTTTGAAAGCCCGGCTAAACGCCGCGTCGCCGACTATCTGGCCTGGCTCGACACCCTCGACGCCATCGCCACCACCCTGATCGCGAGTATCAGCGGCCACGACATCGGCACCTTCGACGAGCAGGAGGTCATCATGGGCACCTACATCGTCAAGATTCGCCAACAGGCCATCGCCGCCATCCGCCAGCGCATCGCCTACGAGCAGGGGCAGGCCGCCGACGCGAGGTAGTGTTCCAGACTATGACGTGATGCGCTCGATGCGCCAGGCTAACTCCCACGCCGGATGTTCGCGATAGAGCGGATGTGGTCAATCGCCGATCAGCACCGCCGCATTTAGCCAGAATCGGAAGTGCCGCGAGATTTCGAACTCCGAGGCGGACTTTCAGCTTATTGCTGCCGCGCCAGCCGGGAACTCTTCAAATCTCGGTCCGCGAAGCTTCGCGAAATGTCGCTCTGATTGGCCGGGTGGGCGCATGGTCAACCCTATATCCACTAATCATGGTGGATAACCTCTCGAAGTAACCGAGCCGAGAACAACGCCATTTCGTCCAGTTCTCGCTGATAGCGCTCAGGCTCGGAAACTGTCGATGAGCCGAACGCTCGCAGTCGTTCGGTCACCCCGCCGCGATACCACCACCGCGACATCCGCCGGCACGCTTCGGCGGCATGACTCAATGGTACCCGAGCGGAGAATTGGCTGCCTCGAAGCCGATTTCTGCCGGCACCACGAACCGGCTTGACAAAAATCCCTATGTTACCTACTGGTCAGTAATAACAAGGGAGGAAACAAAATGAAGCTCGCCAAGCTCGCTGTTGCAGCCATTTCGACGGTCACTATGCTGGCTCCCGGTGCGTCGGCCCTGGCCGAATGGAAACCGGACCGTCCCATCAACATCATCGTTCCCTGGTCGGCGGGCGGGTCGACCGATCAGGTGACCCGTGTGGTCGCGCCGCTTCTCGAGGAGGCGTTGGGCACAGAGATCGTTGTCGTGAATCAGCCTGGCGCGTCCGGCTCGATCGGCACCAAGGCTGCGCTCGATGCGCCACGCGACGGCTATACCTGGACCGCGAACGCGATCGCCAACAACGCGACCTATTCTGTCGTCGGCCTGATCGAGGACACTTCGATCGACGACTATGTGGTCTATCTGCACGTCGCCAACGTGCCGGTCGTGAGCGTGAACGCCGACGCGCCCTATCAGGATTTCGGAGCGCTTCTCGACGCGATGAAGGGCGGCGACGTCACGGTCGGGACCGCCGGCGTCAATTCGTCCGGCGGCATGGCGCTGGCGGCGATCCGGGAAGCCGTGGGCGGAGAATTCAATGCCCGCATGATCGCCTATGATGGCGGAAACCCGGCGGTCATCGCGGCCGCCGGCGGCGAGGTCATTGCCACGACACAGCTCGCCGTCGAACAGACCGAGATGATCCGGGCCGGACGCCTGCGGGGCCTTGCGGTGCTCGCCGACCAACCGCTCGTGGTCGAGGGCATCGACCCGATCCCGCCGATCACCAATTGGCTGCCGGAAATGCCGGTATCCGCCGACTATTTCGGCGTGTTCATTCCTGCCGGTGCGCCGCAGGAGGTTTACGACACCGTCGACCAGATCTGGAAGGACCGGATCATGAACTCGGACGAGCTTAGGGACTACGCCACCGCACGCGGCGCGGTCTTCGCGCCGAGCTACGGTGAGCGGGCACGCGAATTGGCGATGCCGGTGGTGATCGCCGAGGCCTGCGCGCGCGTGACCCGAGGCGAGGCGGTTCTCGATCCGTCGGAGATCGGCATTGAGTGCCCCTCGGAATAACGGCGAGCCGGGGAGCCGCGTGACCGGGTCTTCGGATCACACGGTTCCCTTCGCCGGTCGCCATTGATCGGAGGGCGCCGCCCCACCGTCCAAGGGCGGGCCGACGGGCGCTCACCCAATAAGCCCGAGGGACGTGGGGCCGCCATACCATGCGCTTCGATTCGGCCGCTGCAGATCGTCTGACGTCGGTAGTGCTGTTCGCTCTGGGCGCCGCCATGCTGATCGGCGGCTATACCATGGACCGCCTCGAGATCCGGCAGATCCATCCGGCGAGCATGCCGGGTCTGGTTCCGATGGTCCTTGGCGGCTCGCTCATGCTGTGCGCGACCTTGCTATTCATCAGCGCCGAACGCCGCGCACGTGGCGCCGAGGCCGCGGCCGGGGACGGTGGCGTGTCCTGGTCCAATCTGCTTGCGACGGCGGTGCTCAGCACCGTCTTCGCTCTCGTTCTGGTCGGGCGCTTGTCATTCTTCGTTTCGTCCGCACTCTACATCACCGTGTTCATCGCTTATTTCTCCTGGCCGCGCGGGGCGGGCGGCGCGCAGAAGTTGAAGGCGTCGGCCTTGGCCGTGGCGTCCGGAATTGTCGCGTCGGCGTCGATATCCCTGCTGTTCCGATACGGATTCCTGGTGCGGTTGCCATGATCGGCGGCCTGGAAGCCCTTGGGGCCGCGCTGGCCCAATTCGCCTCTGTCGACATGATGTTCCATGTCGCCTGGGCGACGCTGCTCGGGATCTTCGTCGGCAGTCTGCCTGGCCTGACGGCGACGATGGGTGTCGCGCTCATGACGACCCTGACCTATTCGCTGGAGCGCGACACAGCAATCCTGGTGCTGATCTGCATGTATGTGGGCGCGATCTACGGTGGTTCGCGAAGCGCTATCCTGCTGAACATTCCCGGCACGCCGGCCAGCGCCGCGACATCGCTCGACGGGTTTCCGCTCGCCCAACAGGGCAGGGCCGGGTATGCGATGGCGCTCGCGACCGCGGGATCGACGATGGGCACCCTTGTCGGCATCGTCTTCCTGGTGCTCCTGGCCCCGCCGCTGGCCGAGGCCGCGCTCCGGTTCGGCTCATTTGAATTCTTCTGGCTCGCGGTCTTCGGGATCGTCATATCCGGCAAGCTGACCGGCGGACGGTACCCGCTGAAGGGATACATCGCCGGGCTTCTCGGCCTGATGGTCGCGATGATCGGCAGCGATGGCATTCATGCCCATATCCGCTTCAATTTCGGGATTCCCGGTCTCAATGGCGGGATCGGCCTTATTCCGGCAATGGTTGGCGCCTTCGGCTTTGCCGAGGTGCTCACCGCCATGTGGCGCCGCAAGGCGAACCTCGAGGATTCGCGCCACGAGGACGATCGCATCCTGCCGCGGTTGTCGGACCTCTGGAAATACAAACGGACTATCGGACGATCCGGGGTCATCGGCACCCTGATCGGTATCATCCCCGGGGTCGGCGAGGATATCGGCGCATGGGCCTCCTATGCCGCTGCGCGCCGCACGAGCCCCGAACGGGCCGAGTTCGGCAAGGGCTCGACCGAAGGGCTGATGGCGGCGGAAACCGGAAACAGCGCCGTCGTGCCGGGCGCTCTCATTCCCGCGCTGACGCTCGGCGTTCCAGGCTCGGCGCCGGCCGCTGTGCTGATCGCGGCGCTATTCATCCATGGAATCCGACCGGGCCCGATGATCATGATCGAGCAGCCGGAATTCATCTATTCGGTGGCCGCGATGCTGGTCTACGCGACGCTTGCCATCGCGGTCTTCGGCCTGTCCCTGACCAGGCTGTTCGTCCTCATCCTCAGAGTGCCGCGCGAAATCCTGATGCCGATCGTCTTTACGCTCTGCGTGATCGGGCCCTATGCGCTGACCCAGCGCATCTTCGACATTTGGGTCATGGTGGTTTTCGGCCTGGTCGGATTCGTGCTGCGGCAGATGAACTATCCGATGGCGCCCCTGGTGCTCGGGATCATTCTCGGCGACCTGCTGGACAAGAGCCTGCGCCGTGGACTCACGCTGAGCGACGGTGATCTCAGCCCGTTCTTCACGCGGCCGATTTCCGCCGCCTTCGCCATTGTCATCGCGATCTCCGTCGCCCTGACGATCCCTGCCGTGCGCCGCGCCTTCAGTCGCCTCAATCCGTTTTCGAGGGATTCCGATCCGTCCAGCCCGACGCGAGGTCAGCCATGACCCGGGCAGGGCGGGTGGGACCGGTACGAAATGTCGGCGATCCTCGCCGCCTTCGCGAGGAAACTGCGGCGACGTCGGATCCGGCGTCGGCGCAGGACGAGGTGCGCGATCGGCCGGCGAAACGGGATGCGGAACGTTCGAAGCGCGCCATCCTGGACGCCGCGCTGGTCGAGTTTTCCAGGCTCGGGCATGCCGGCGCCCGCATCGACCACATTGCCGAGCGGGCCGGGGTCAGCAAGCCACTGATCTATAGCTATTTCGGGGACAAGGACGACCTATACGCAGCCGCGTTGCGCGAGGCCTATGTTCAGATTCGCGCCGCCGAGAGAGAGTTGGAACTCCGCAACCTTGATCCCGAAACGGCCATTCGCACCCTTGTCTCCTTCACCCTGCAACATTTTCGGGCGAACCCGTGGTTCATCTCCATGCTGAACACGGAGAATCTGCGCGGCGGCGAAGCCGTGCGGCGCATCACCGATGCGAGCGAAATCCAGTCGCCTCTGATCGAGGAATTGCGCAGGATCCTCGACCGCGGCGCCAAGGACAGGGTCTTTCGCCCAGGGATCGATCCGGTCGATCTGTACATCGCCATCGCGTCGCTGTGCTATTTCCCGGTCTCCAATGCGCACACGCTTCGGGCTGTCTTCAACTGCCCCGTCGACGATGCCTGGCTGGCTCGGCGTGCCGAGGATGCGGGCGAGATGGTGATCCGGTTCCTGCGCCCGGGGCCGAACGGTGCTTGAGGCCATGCTCAGGCTTTCGCTGTGCAACGAGTTGCTTGCCGAGGAGGGCAAGAGCCTCCCCGAGCAATGCGCCATCGCAGCAGAGCTCGGATATATCGGGCTCGAACTCTCGCCCGGAACGCTTGGCGACACGCCGCATTATCTGCCGCCACGGCGGATCCGCGACATCCGCAAGACCTGTGAGGATCAGGGTCTGACGGTGACGGGGCTTCACTGGCTTCTCGCGCCGTATCCGCATCTGTCGATCACCGAGCCCCAATGCGCGGAGGAAACGCAGGACGTGCTGCAGGGACTTATTGAGCTTTGCGCGGCACTCGGTGGCACCGTCCTGGTCCATGGTTCGCCGGGGCAGCGTGTGCCGCCGCCCGGCGAGCCCGAGGACATGACGCGGAACCGCGTCATCGACTTCTTTCGTCCGATCGCGGATCGCGCGAGGTCCGCTGGCGTCACCTATTGTCTGGAACCGTTGTCGCCGAAGGAAACGCCATTCGTCAACACCGTTGCCGAGGCCGCGGCCATCGTCGAGGCGATCGGCGTGGACCGGTTCCGGACGATGATCGACACCAGCGCCGCCGGTCAAAGCGAGGCGACGCCGGTCGCGGATCTGATCCGCGATTGGGTGCCCACGGGGCTGATCGGGCACATCCAGGTCAACGACACCAACCGTGGCGCGCCGGGGACCGGTGAAGACCCGTTCGCCGACATCGTCGGAGCCCTGCGCGATGTTGGCTGGCGGCAGCCCATTGCCGTCGAACCGTTTGTCCGTCGCGTCGACGCCACGGCGACCGCGGCCATCGGCGCGGCGACGATGCGTGCCTATTGGGCGGCTGCGGCATGACCGTCGAGGTGTCTAGCCATCTTCCCTGCCGCATCGATGCGCGGGTCCTGGCAACGCGCCCGGAAGGCCGTTTCTCCACCAACATGCTCTTTGCAGACCACGGGGTATCTACGCGATGAGACAGCACCGCATCGGGATCATCATGCACGGTGTCACCGGGCGGATGGGGATGAACCAGCATCTCATTCGGTCCGTTCTCGCGATCCGTAACCACGGCGGCGTCGGGCTCGCCGACGGGTCCCGGCTCGTCCCTGACCCCATCCTCGTGGGGCGGAACCCGGACAAAGTCGAGGCACTCGCCAGCGCGCACGACGTCGAGCGGTGGACCACCGATCTCGACGCGGCTCTCGCCAACCCTGACGATACGGTCTTCTTCGACGCCGCTTCGACGAAGCTGCGGCCGACCCTGCTGAAGCGGGCGATCGACGCCGGCAAGCACGTCTATTGCGAGAAACCGGTCTCCGAGGGGCTCGCCGACGCGCTGGAGATCGCCCGCTATGCCCGCGACAAGGGCGTGAAGAACGGCATTGTGCATGACAAGCTCGATCTGCCCGGCCTCATTAAGCTGAAGCGGCTTCGCGACAGCGGCTTCTTCGGCCGGATCCTGTCGGTCCGGGGCGAGTTCGGCTATTGGGTGTTCGAGGGCGACTGGATGCCGGCGCAGCGCCCGAGCTGGAACTATCGGACGGCGGATGGCGGTGGCATCATCGCCGACATGCTGTGCCACTGGCGCTATGTGCTCGACAATGTCGTCGCACCCGTCAAAGCGGTCAGCTGCATCGGCGCGACGCATATTCCCGGACGCCGGGACGAGGCTGGGCAGGACTATACCGCCGACGCCGACGACGCCGCCTATGCGACCTTTGAACTCGACGGAGGTATAATTGCCCAGCTCAACTCGAGCTGGTGCGTCCGCGTGCGGCGGGACGACCTTGTCACTTTCCAGATCGATGGCACGCATGGTTCGGCTGTCGCCGGCCTTCACAAATGCTTCAGCCAGCACCGCGTGAACACGCCAAAGCCCGTCTGGAATCCGGATCAGCCACAGACGATGAATTTCTTCGAAGACTGGGAAGAGGTCCCGGACAACACGGAGTTTGACAACGGCTTCAAAATCCAGTGGGAGCAGTTCCTCCGCCACGTCGCCGAAGACGGCCCGTGGCGATACACGCTGCTGGAGGGCGCCAAGGGTGTACAGCTCGCCGAGCTGGGCCATCAAAGCTGGCGCGAACGCCGCTGGGTCGACGTTCCCGAGCTCGAGGTCTAGGCCATGGCGGCGATCATCACACTCCCGACCGCGACCGGAGAGCTCAGGGCGATCTCTCTGACGGCGGGTCCGCGCCCGGAGCCGGCAATCGGCGCGTGGAACCGAACCGCCTACGCAGCGGCACATGTCGTAGCCGATCCGCTTGCCGATAATGATCCCTGGATCGACGCGGCGATCGATTGGGACAGCACGCTCGCCTTTCGGGAACATCTCTGGGGGCTCGGATTTGGTGTCGCCGAAGCCATGGACACCGCCCAGCGCGGCATGGGACTGGATTGGCCGACATCGCTCGAACTGATCAAGAAGAGTGTTGCGATGGCGGACGCCGGCGGCCATCTGGTCGCCTGCGGCGCCGGCACCGACCACCTCGTGCCTGGTCCAGCCACGACGACCGACGAGGTGATTGCGGCCTACGAGATGCAGTGCGAGGCGGTCGAGGCCGCCGGTGGGCGGGTCATCCTCATGGCGTCGCGTGCCCTGGCCGCGGTGGCCGAGGGGCCGGACGACTACCACCGGGTCTATGACCGCGTGCTCGGCGGGCTGTCGCAACCAGCGTTGCTTCATTGGCTCGGCGAGATGTTCGATCCGTCCCTGTACGGCTATTGGGGGTCGCCCGACCACGGCACCGCCATGGAGACCTGCCTGGATATCATCCGCGACAACGCCGACAGGATCGACGGGATCAAGATCTCACTGCTGTCGGCCGACAAGGAGCTCGCGATGCGCCGCCGGCTGCCAGATGGCGTGCGCATGTATACCGGTGATGACTTCAACTATCCGGATCTGATCGAGGGCGACGATCAGGGATTTTCACATGCGCTATTGGGGATCTTCGATCCTATCGCGGGGGCGGCGGCTCGCGCGCTGTCGGCGCTGGCGGGTGGGGATCGCGACGGATATCGGGCCGCAATTGAACCGACGGTGGGTCTGTCGCGTCACATCTTCAGGGCGCCAACCCGGTTCTATAAGACCGGCGTGGTGTTTCTCGCCTATCTGAACGGCCATCAGGACCATTTCACTATGGTGGGCGGCCAGGAAAGCGCGCGATCCACCGTGCATCTCGCCGAGATCGTCCGTCTTGCCGACCGGGCGGGGCTGTTCGCCGATCCCGAGGCAGTGGTCGCGCGCGCCAGGCCGGTCTTCGCGGCTCGCGGCGTGGGCGTCTAGGCCATGGTCGAGGCGGCGAGGCTATCGCTCAATACGGCAACGGTTCGCGAGCAGTGGACCCTGCAACAATGCGTCGAAGGGTGCGTCCGCCATGGGATCGGCGGCATCGCGCCCTGGCGCGACAAGCTGCACGAGGCGGGGGTCCGCGAGGCAGCGGCCATGTTCGTCGATGCCGGACTGACCGTGTCGGGCTTGTGTCGCGGCGGCTGGTACACCGCCGACGGTTTGCTGACCCCGGCCGTCTTGGATGACAACCGGCGGGCAGTCGACGAGGCGGTCGCAATTGGAGCCGATTGCCTCGTCATGGTGGTCGGCGGCCTGTCGCCGAGGTCGCGCGACCTTGAGGGCGCGCGGGCTATGGTGACGGACGGGCTTGCCCGGACCCTCGACTACGCACGCACTGTCAGCATGCCGATTGCGATTGAACCGCTTCACCCGATGTATGCGGCCGACCGCGCGTGTGTCAACACGATCGGCCAGGCCCTCGATATCTGCGATGCGCTCGGCGATGGCATCGGTGTCGCGGTCGACGTCTATCACGTCTGGTGGGATCCGGAACTGGCCCGTCAGATCACGCGCGCCGGACCGGATCGGCTGCTCGCCTTCCACATCTGCGACTGGTTGGTCCCGACGCGGGATCTACTCACAGATCGCGGCATGATGGGGGACGGCGTCATCGACATCCCGGGGATCCGCGCCATAGTCGAGGGTGCAGGGTTTACCGGCCTCTGCGAGGTTGAGATTTTTTCCGCGGAGAATTGGTGGAGGCGCGATCCCGACGAGGTGTTGGCGACCCTCGTGGAGCGCGGTCAGAGCTGCTGCTGAGCGCCTGGAAGGATCCTCTCTAGTGTCCCGATTCTGAAATTCGCCATAGCGAATTACAGAATCGAATGGACACTATCTATATGATTCTAGTGTGATTCAGCTTCCGAATCTCGGCACATGAAATGTGCCGAACTTCAGAACCATCACACTAGCCGTCTTCCAGGGTCCCCAGCGCAAGCGTATCGTGCTGCGCGCGCTCATCAGGCCAGTTTGGGCGCCAGATCTCGGCGCACCAATGGCCGAAATCCACGGCGGGCCTGAAGAAGCCGGCGAGCGGTTCCAATAGGGGCGCGACGGTGACGTCGTGGCGCGGCACCATGGAATTGGGGAAGGAATAGCGGTCGGCACCGCTTGCGTTGATGACCCGGTGCGGGGTCGGACCCTCAACCAGGGAAACTCTCAGACGATGTAGCCCTGATCCAGGGGGAGGGTCACTTCCGTCTCCGAGGGAGACAGCACACTAAGAGCTTTTCGGGAGCGCCAGCCCTCCTAAGTTTCGATACGTGCGAATGGCCGCTTCGGGTCTTGGCTGTGTGAAAACGCTTCTTCGAGTCGATCGAGCGCAAGATTGATTCGAGCAGCATCCGTTTTGCGCATGAAGAATGCACAGCGACCGAACTTACGATGTCAATGTTGCGCGAAGGCAGCTGCGCCCTGAGTTTTCACACAGCCAAGGTCACGAGCAGAATTAGGCGCCCCTCCGATATTGAGGTGGCAGCCAGAAGGTGGGCGGACATCAGGGCCCGAAGGAACACCGCCGAGGCGAACGCACCGTGATCAAAAAGTCGTACAGTCGTACAGTTTCCAGTCGTACAGTTTGCCGGTGTTCACGATTGGTCCGATCGACGCTGCTGGCCGCTAGCCATTGATTCTCAAGGTGGTGCCCCCTTCCGGACTCGAACCGGAACTCCGCGCTGCGGAAGCAGATTTTAAGTCTGCTGCGTCTACCAATTCCGCCAAGGGGGCTGGGTTCCCGGGCGCGGGAACGGTACGGGACACCGTTCGCGGCGGCAAGGCCCGGCGGCGGTAGGACGCGCCATTGCCGCCAGACCCCGCATCGACTATCCCTTGAGTGTGGATGACAGCACCAACTGGTTGAGAGTATTGCTGCTACTGGGCGCGCTGGCGGTCTGCGCGCCCTGGGCGATTCGCGTCATGCGTACCGATCGCCGGGTGCCCCACTACATCGCCCTTTGGCTGGCGCTCGGCTTGGCGCTAGGCCTGATCTACGAGTTCTTCGGCCCGTTTCGGTGACAGGTGTTGGCGACTAGAGCGTTTTCATCTTATTGAGACGCATAGCCTGAGTTCTGGAAGTATTTAGCGCACTCTTGCGAGGTGAATTCTTCTAGCAGGCGACCGATAGTTTTCCAGAGAGCGTCGATGGATCGTTCGGCGGCCTTTCGCAGGAGAGCTTTGAGCTTGGCGAAGGCTTGCTCGATGGGGTTCAGGTCCGGCGAGTAGGGTGGCAGATAGTAGAGCTTGGCCTTACGCGCTTCGATGGCCTCGGCGATGCCTTTGACCTTGTGAGAGGAGAGGTTGTCCATGATCACGATGTCGCCGGGCGCGAGGCTGGGTGCGAGCATCTGCTCGACATAGGCCTTGAAGATGATGCCGTTCATGGGTTTGTCGATCACACAGGGCGCGGTGATGGCGCCCTGGCGCAGCCCGGCCACGAAGGTGGTGGTTTTCCAGTGCCCGTGGGGTACGGCGGCGACCAGGCGCTCGCCCCGCCTGGCACGGCCATAGCGTCGAGCCATGGCGGTATTGGTCCCGGTTTCGTCGATGAAAACCAGTCGGGCCGGATCGAGGCTTGTCTGCCAGCCACGCCAGACCTCACGCGCGGCGGCCACGTCGGGGCGGGCCTGCTCAGCGGCGTGCGCAGTTTTTTTTGAAGCTGATTGCCTGGCGATCGAAGAAGTTCCAGATCGTCCCGATACAAGCAGTCATGTCCCACTCCTCGCGCAGGCGCGTCCGGATCTCCTCCAGCGTGATATCCGGCTCCGCCTCCACCAGCCTCAGAAGCCACGCCGCATGGGGATCCAGCTTGTACCGCTTGGGCGCGCCCTGCCGGTCGGGCTTAACAGAGCCCGTCGTCTCCCAACGGCGCAGAAGCTTAACCGCGCAACTCGGGCTTACACCGAAATGCCGGGCTGCCCCGCGACGCGATTGACCACCCTCAACGGCTCCAATAATCCGTTCACGAAGATCATCTGAATAGGACTTACCCATCGAACCCTCCTTCTGAAACGAATTCAGAAGGTGAATCACATTCCACCCAGCCGGGGAAACCACAAATAGATTCCTAGTTCAATAAAACCGCTCTAGTGTGATGGTTTTGAAATACGGCACATTTTATGTGCCGAGTTTCGGAAGCTGAATCACACTAGAATCAGATGGTTAGTGTCCCTTTGATCCTGTAATTCGCCATAGCGAATTTCAGAATCGGGGCACTAGTGGACTGCACCCCCGCCCGGCCACCCACTGAGGATACTGACGCTGGGTGGCCGGGCGGGGGAGCGGGCCGGTGCCGTATGATCGGAAGATGCGACTAGGCCTCTCCAAACTCTTCCATCGTCGGCTCGCCACCCAAATCTCGGATCGCCCCCGCCACCTCTTCGGCGGCGCCGTCGAGCCGCGCCGCGCCGGTCCCGCGCAGCACCACGGTGACGCCGAACTTTCCAACCCGAAAATACGGATAGCTGCCGATATCGATGTCGGGATGGCGCTCCTGGATTTCGCCGAGCGGCTTGGCCAGCGTACCCTCGGGTAGGCCACAGGTCACACTGCGCGAGCGCATCGGCGCACCGCCGATCAGAGTCGGAGCGATGCCGTCGAACATGGCCTGCATGATCTTCGGCACCCCGGCCATCACAAAAACATTGCCGATGCGAAACCCGGGCGCCTTGCTGACCGGGTTCTCGATCAGGGTGGCGCCGACCGGTATCGTCGCCATGCGCAGCCGCGCCTCGTTGATCTCGGTCGTCTGGTAATGGTTCTCCAGCAGCGCCACCGCCTCGGCGTTGAGCTCGTGGGCGACACCGAATGCCTTGGCGACCGAGGCGGCGGTGATGTCGTCATGGGTCGGCCCGATGCCGCCAGTGGTGAACACATAGTCGTACCGACCGCGCAATGTGTTCACCGCCGCGACGATCTCCGCCTCCACATCCGACACCACCCGCGCCTCGGCCAGCCGGACACCCAGGGCGCCGAGTTGTTCGGCCAGGTAGGGCAGGTTGGCGTCCTTGGTGCGGCCGGACAGGATTTCGTTGCCGATGATTAGCAGCGCGGCCGTGACGAATCGTTTTTCGTCGGCCGGGGCGGTCTGGTCTGCCATGGGGTGGATCCTGTTGCGGGGGAAAGGCGCGGCGCGGCTGGCGGAATCCCGGTGCGGCAAACCGGTTATTGAGTCGTTCCGGCGCAATCGTTAGATTAGCGCCTCGGGTCGGGCGTGTTCATGCGTTTTATCGCCGACCCGCATACAAGGTTAGAGATAGGTCTATCACCTTGACCAGACAATGTGCCCATAGCCGCTGACGCGCGCGCCGTAGCTTTTTTCAAGAATCGCGGGAACTAAACCCGCTTCGCCGCTCGCGCGTCACGCCGCCGCCTCCTTGAACCCGGAGCCGGCCAACCCCGCGTGAAGCAGGAGCGAAGCGATGTTTCGTTGGTTTGAATCCCGTATCGACCCCTTTCGAGACGCCACCGGCGGCCAGCCCCCGACTCGGCTGACCGCCTTTTACGTCCATTATCTGCGGCAGGTCTGGCCGGTATTCGCCGTGCTGATGGTGACCGGGCTGATCGCCGCGCTGGTCGAGGTGTCGCTGTTCGCCTTTGTCGGTCAGATTGTCGACATGGTGCGCGAGGCGGAAAGCCCGGAAGGGTTCTTTGCCGAGCACGGCTCCGTCCTGATGATGATGGCGGCGGTCGCGCTGTTCGTGCGGCCGATCTTCTTCACCCTGCACAGCGCCATCGTGCACCAGTCGATCAATGCGCCGCTGACCAACATGGTCCGCTGGCAGACCCATCGCTACGTGCTGCGCCAGAGCATGGCGTTCTTCCAGAACGACTTCACCGGCCGCATCGCCGCCAAGGTCATTCAGACCGGCGGGGCCCTGCGCAGTTCCACGGTGAAGGCCGCCGACGCGGTGTGGTTCGTCCTTATTTACGTGACGAGCGCCTTGGTGCTGTTCTCCCAGGCCGACTGGCGCCTGACAGTGCCGCTTGCGCTGTGGCTGGTGGCCTTCGCGATCTGCATGACCTATTTCGTGCCGCGCATCAAGGATCTCTCAGCGATCATGTCCGAGGCGCGTTCCATGCTGACCGGTCGTATCGTCGACAGCTACACCAACATCCTGACGGTGAAGCTGTTCGCTCATGCCGACCGCGAGGACGGATACGCCCGTAAGGCCCTGGAGGAGCACACCCAGAAATTCTTCGACCAGGAGCGCATGATCACCCAGATGGTGGCGTTCCAGCACAGCATGAACGGCGCCATGATGGTCGGCACCGGCGGTCTGGCGCTGTGGCTGTGGAGCCAGGGCGACATCACTATCGGCGCCATTGCCCTGGCCTCGGGCCTGGTCATCCGCATCAACAACATGTCCGGCTGGATGATGTGGACGGTGACCGACATTTTCGAGGATATCGGCAGGGTGCAGGAGGGCATGGGGACCATCTCACGCCCGCAAACGGTGCTGGATCGTCCGGCCGCCGAGCCCTTGGCCGTGCCGAGCGGCGAGATCAGGTACGAGAATGTCCGGTTCCATTACGGCAAGGAAGCCGGCGTCATCGACAATCTGTCGTTGACCGTCGCCCCTGGCGAGAAGGTTGGGTTGGTGGGGCGCTCGGGCGCCGGCAAATCGACCCTGGTCAATCTGCTGCTGCGCTTTCACGACATCGAGGGCGGCCGCATCCTGATCGACGGCCAGGACATCGCCCAGGTCACTCAGGACAGCCTGCGCGCCAATATCGGCATGGTGACCCAGGACACCTCGCTGCTGCACCGTTCGGTGATGGACAACATCATCTATGGCCGGCCGGATGTGGCGATGGAGACGGCGGTGACGGCGGCGCGGCGGGCCCATGCGACCGAGTTTATCGACGGGCTGGAGGATTTTCGCGGCCGCACCGGCTATCGCGCCCATGTGGGCGAGCGCGGGGTGAAACTGTCCGGCGGCCAGCGCCAGCGCATCGCCATCGCGCGGGTGCTGCTGAAGGACGCGCCGATCCTGATCCTCGACGAGGCGACCTCGGCGCTGGACAGCGAGGTCGAGGCGGCGATCCAGGAGCAGCTCTACAATCTGATGGCCGGAAAGACGGTGATCGCCATCGCCCACCGCCTGTCCACCATCGCCGCCATGGACCGGCTGGTGATCATGGATCAGGGCGCCATCGTCGAGGAGGGCACCCACGAAACCCTCATCAATCTCGGCGGCCTCTACGCGCAACTCTGGGCCCGGCAGTCCGGCGGGTTCCTGGCGCTGGAGGATCGGGTGGCTTAGGGGGTGTGCCGCTCACCTACATCGTCATTCTCGCGGAGGCGGGAATCTAGAGTCACAAGCACGCTCACCTACATCGAGATTCCCGCCTGCGCGGGAATGTCGAACTGGGTGTGAGGCGCCGCTACGAGTTGAAGGGTTGGAACCGGCCGTCGCGATAGATGAAGAGCTGGCTTGTGAGCGAATACGGGTCTTCGGCCACTGTCTGATCGGCGATCTCCCGCAGCAGCGCCAACCCGCCTTTGTCCAGGCTGCCGGTCACCAATAGCAGATCGCGCGACGGCACGGCGATTACGAGGTCGCCGATCACGGGCAGGCTACCGTTGCGCCAGATATCGCCGGTCCAGATGTCGTCGAACAGCAGCAGGCTGGCCTCGTAGTTGCCGTCGGCGATCAGCATGTAGGTGCCATCGCTGCCCTGGGCCAGCATCTCCGGCAGGAGGCGGTCCAAATTCGACACGGCCGTCTCGCGCAAACCGGCGCGGTCGACTCCCAACTCGTCCAGGTCTTCATCGCTGAGATAGCGGATGTTGCGCGGCGTATCCTCGGCATAGAGGATAACGAGGTGGTCGTTGTATCGCTCATGAGCGACTTCCAAGGCCCGGTCGCCGACCGTGCCGCGCTGCAGCTCGGCCAGATAGTCGGCACCCTTGATCACCGGCACGATCCGCGTGACGTCGGTCCCGGTATCTTGCGCCCGGGCGGTATCCACCGTCGCCAACACATAGTCGTCGATGATTTCGACCAGCATATCCGGCGCGGTTCGATAGCGCGCATAGGCGTTGTCCAGATAGGCCGTGATATCTCCCTCATCGGTGCCTATCGACAACTCCATTGGCCCGGCGACCCGTACATCGAGGTCCGGCGCCTGCACGCGCAAGGCCTCAAGGTAGAGCGCGGTGAATTTGTCCTCGGTGACGAGCGACTGCTGACCGGCGGCGGCGGCGCTGGCGAATACGGTGAGAAGAAACAGCGCTGTCCGCAGAACGGTTTTCATGACCAACCTCCGGTTGGTGGGTGGGAGCCGGCGGGGTATGTCGGCGAAGGCGCTGATAATTGGTTACGAAGAGGATCGGGAAGTATTGCCCGAGGCCGCCCCCTTCCCTAGTTTCCGACCATGAAACTCCCCTTCCCGCTTATCGAAGGCCGGCTGGTTCGGCGCTATAAACGTTTCCTGGCCGATATCGAGCTGGCGGACGGCTCCGTCGTCACCGCCCATTGCGCAAATCCGGGTGCGATGACCGGCTTGAACATGCCGGGGCTGACCGCGTTCCTGTCGACCAGCGACAACCCGAAGCGCAAGCTGAAATACTCGCTGGAATTGCTGGAAGTCGATGGCGGGCTGGTGGGGATCAATACCAGTCATCCCAATGGCATCGTGGCGGAGGCGATTGCGGCCGGGGCGGTGCCGGAATTGGCCGGGTATCCGGAATTGCGGCGTGAGGTGAAGTACGGGGTCAACAGCCGGGTGGATATCCTGCTGGAGGGGGACGGGCGGCCGCCCTGCTATGTCGAGGTCAAGAACGTGCATCTGCGGCGGCCGGAACGGGAATTCCCGAGCGCGGCGGAATTCCCGGATTCGGTGACGGCGCGAGGCGCCAAGCATCTGGTCGAGCTGTCGGCCATGGTGGCGGAAGGCGCCCGGGCGGTAATGGTGTATCTTGTGCAGCGTGGTGACTGCGACCACTTCCGCATTGCCGGAGATATCGACCCGACCTATCGCGATGGCCTGGAACGGGCGGTGGCGGCGGGGGTGGAGACGCTATGTCTCGCCTGCCACATCACCACCGAGGCCATCGAAGTGGATAAACCGCTGCCGGTGGTGCTATAGCCGGGACCTGATGTCCGGTTGCGCGGATTGCCGTGCAGACATGATGACGATACGAGGTTGAGCCAAGTGAGCGACGCGGCCGAAGACATGCTGGAGGCGGGGCGTATCCGCATCCACCAGGCGCACGAATTCGAGGGCATGCGTCGCGCCGGCCGTCTGGCGGCCGAGGTGCTGGATTTCATCACCCCCCATGTTGAGCCGGGGGTGTCGACCGGCCAGCTCAACGATCTGTGCGAGGCCTATACCCGCGACCATGGCGCGGTGCCGGCACCACTGGGCTATCGCGGATATCCCAAGGCGACCTGCATCTCGCTGAACCACGTCGTCTGCCACGGCATTCCGGGGCCCAAGCGGCTACAGAACGGCGACATCCTGAACATCGACATCACCGTCATCCTGGATCGCTGGTACGGCGACACCAGCCGGATGTTCTTCGCCGGCGACAAGATCAGCGTCAAGGCGAAGAAGCTGTGCGACGTGACCTATGAGTCGCTGATGCTGGCCATCGCCGCGGTGAAGCCCGGCGCCACCGTCGGCGATATCGGCCACACGATCCAGAAATTCGTCGAGAAGAACCGCTTCTCCGTGGTCCGGGATTTCTGCGGTCATGGGCTGGGACAGACCTTCCACGCGCCGCCCAGCGTGGTGCATTTCGGCCGTCCCGGCGAGGGGCCGGTGCTGCATCCGGGCATGTTCTTCACCATAGAACCCATGGTGAATGCCGGCCGTTTCGACGTGAAGATCCTGTCCGATGGCTGGACCGCGGTGACCCGCGACAAGAGCCTGTCGGCACAGTTCGAGCATTCCATCGCGGTGACCGAGGACGGCGCCGAGATCTTCACCCTGTCCACGGCGGGCCACACCAAACCGCCCTACGGAACCTAATTGCCGTCAGCCCCCTCACCCTCCCACGCGCAAACGCGCGCGGGTCCCTCCCTCTCCTGCAAGGGGAGAGGGGTTCCAATCCGCGCTGCGAATGAAAAACCTCTCCCCTTGCAGGAGAGGGAGGGACCCGATGCGCAGCATTGGGAGGGTGAGGGATCTAACGAACAACTCCCCATTCACACAACGCTCTGCCGTGAGTGACAACGACGACACGGCCAAGCCGCATCATGCCGGCCATCGCGACCGGTTGCGCCGCCGATTGATCGACGCCGGGCCGGACAGCCTGGCCGATTACGAGCTACTGGAAGTGCTGTTGTTCGCCGGCATACCGCGCCGCGACGTGAAGCCGCTGGCGAAAAAACTACTGGCCGAATTTGGCAGTCTGGGTGCGGTGCTGGCGGCGGAGCCAAAGGCGCTGGAGTTGCGCGGCGGGCTGAAGACGAATGCGATCGCCGCGCTGAAGGCGGCCGCGGCAACGGCCCATCGCCTGCTGCGCGAGGAGGCGTCGGAGGCGCCGGTGATCGGCTCCTGGCACCGGCTGTTGGATTATCTGGGCGCGGCGATGAAATTCGAGCGGACGGAGCAGTTCCGCCTGCTTTTCCTGGACCGCAAGAACCGGATTATCGCCGACGAGGTGCAGCAGCGCGGCACCATCGACCATGCCCCGGTCTATCCGCGCGAGGTGGTCAAGCGGGCGCTCGATTTGGGCGCAAGCTCGGTCATCCTGGTGCACAATCACCCGTCGGGCGATCCGACACCCTCGGAGCCCGACATCGCCATGACCCGCGAGGTCAAACGCGCCCTGGCCACCGTCGACATCGACCTGTTCGACCACGTCATCGTCGCCAAGCACGGCAACGAGAGCCTGCGCTCAAGAGGGCTGCTGTAAACAGGCCGCGCCATGTACCCGTCGTCATCCCGACATGCTGACTTTGATACGCTGCCGAGAATCGGTCGGCGGATACGCTGCAGCCCCGCCTTGACCCGGCCATCCGAAATACGGTGCGATGTTTTGAGAAAGCGCAGCCGATGAAACTGATTCACCTGACCGACATCCATTTGACGCTGTCCGGCGAACCCATACACGGATTGCCGCCGGAGACCCGATTTCGCCAGGCTATCGACAGCATCAACCGGCTGCATGGCGACGCCGATCTGTGCGTGATCACCGGGGATCTGACGGACCGTGGCGAAATCGGCGCCTATGAGGCATTGCACAAGGCGCTGGACGGGATGACCGTGCCGCACCGGTTGCTGATCGGCAATCACGACGACCGCGACCATTTCCGTCAGGTCTTCACGGATACCGCGATGGACGATTCCGGCTACATCCAGTCGGCGGAATCGACCGAGGCCGGCCGCTTTTTGTACCTCGATACGGTCCAAGCCGGGACTCCCGCGGGCCATTACGATCCAGATCGCCAGGCTTGGCTGCGAGCCGAACTCGACGCCACCGGCGATCAGCCGGCCTTTCTTTTCATGCACCACCACCCGGCGCCGGTGCATTTGCCGGCGCTCGATTCTATCGGGCTGGTCGACGGGCCGGCATTTCATGAGATCCTGACCGAGTATCGCGGGCGCATCCGCCATATCTTCCACGGCCATTGCCATCTGCCCCTTGCCGGTTCGGTCTGCGGTGTGCCGATCTCGGGCATGCGCAGCGCGCTGCATCAGACCTGGCCGGACTTCGCCGATCCCAAGACTCTGTATTTTGCCCCACTCCCTCCGGCATATGGCGTGGTCTTCGTGACCGACCTCGCAGTCACAGTGCACAGCTTCGATTTTGATTATGATGGTCCGCTCGAGCCTGTTTGATCGCCGACGAGCCGAAAAGTAGTACGGGCATTGGCGCATTGTCGAAACCGCGCGTAAACTCCCCCGCACATGACCCAGACAGGCAAAACCACAACGCGGGTGCGGCGTAAGCTCAGCACGATCTTCTGTGCCGATGTCGCCGGCTACACCCGGCTTATGGATGCGGATGAGGACGGCACCATGGACCGGCTTCGGCAATATCGGCTGGCCATGCGCGGGCTGATCGAGCGCCATGAGGGCCGGGTGGTGAACACCTGGGGCGATGCGGTCATCGCCGAATTCGCCAGTCCTGTGGAGGCGGTTCAGGCCGCCGTGGAAGTGCAGCACGAGTTGGCGTCGCGCAACAACGGGGTCCCGGAAGACAGCTGCATGCGCTTTCGCATCGGCATCAATCTGGGCGACGTGATGGTGGAAGGCGACGATCTCTACGGCGAGGGCGTGAACATCGCCGCACGCCTGGAAAGCCTGGCCGAGCCGGGCGGTGTGGTGATTTCGGGCACGGTCTACGATTTGGTGCGCAAGAAGTTCGGCGTCAGCTTCGAATTCGTCGGCAAACAGGCGGTCAAGAACATCGAGGAGCCGGTGCCGAGCTATCGCCTGGTGCTGGATGGCGAGGCGGAAAAGAAAACGGCCAGTGCCGTGCCAAACGCCACCGGCCCGAAGGCGTCGGCGCCGCCGCCACCCGCCCCGTCACGGCCCGCCCTGTCGTGGCCTACTGTGGAAAACTGGCGAAAGCTGCCGCGCAAGGCGCAGTTCGCGCTGGCGATGATCGGATTCTTCTTTCTGATCAACCTGTTCTCTGGGCTCGGCACGATCTGGTTCCATTGGCCGTCCCTGCCGTTCCTTCTCATCCTGGCGTGGAGCCTTATCTTCCGCGGCGAAGACACACCCGATCCGCCGAAATCCTGACCGCCCGCCGTCATACCAGCGAGCGCCAAATAAGCGGCGGGCCCAACCTGGATGTCTCCTGAGGCTGCCGCGAATCATGCAGGTCGCTTGAGGGCGTCGCGCTCCGCCTGGGCCTCGTCGCGGATGGCGCAGCCCTCCAGATGGTCGTTGACCAGCCCCATGGCCTGCATGAAAGCATAGGCGGTGGTCGGTCCGACGAAGGACCAGCCGCGTCGTTTCAGATCCTTGCTGAGCGCGATGGATTCCGGCGTCTTGCCGAGCATGCCCAGCGTCGCACGGTCCAGAGTCTCGGGCCGCGTGGACGGATCGGGCTCATGGCGCCAGAAATAGGCGGCGAGCGAGCCGAATTCCGCCGTCAACTCCAAGGCGCGCTTTGCGTTGTTGATGGTCGACGCGATCTTGCCGCGATGGCGCACGATGCCGGCATCCTGCAGCAGACGCTCGATATCGGATGGGCCGAACGCCGCCACGGCCTCTACGTCAAATTCAGCGAAAGCCTGGCGGAAATTCTCCCGTTTTCGCAGGATCGTCAGCCAGCTCAGCCCGGATTGAAAGCCTTCCAGGCAGATTTTCTCGAACAGACGGCGGTCATCGGTCACCGGGCGGCCCCATTCGCGGTCGTGATAGGCACGATAGCCGTCATCGGCGCCACACCACCAACATCGCCCAACACCGTCGGGGCCACGCAACAGACCGTCGTCGACTTCGCCGTTCATCTTGGAGTTTCCGTGTGTTGCGACTGAAATGGGCCGGCGGGAAATGTACCTGAAATGCCCGGAATCACTGGGCTCGGGCAATCGATTCGACCGAAATCAAGCCTACCCCTTGATCGCCGGCGAAGGCATCCCCATCTACAGCTATGTCAACGATTAAGAAGCTGCCTCGTGGCCCTGGCTGGAAAAATCCACGAGACAGTTTAAGGGGTGGGTCCGAACCCCGAACCAACGGTTCATTAGCATTGTACTCCAAGGGAAGGGCGGTCTTCGGACCGCCCTTTTCCTATATTTGGCCATTGGTTATTTAGGCCACGCCCGCTCCCTGACAACCCCCACTCCGAATGGACCCGGTCCTAATGGGCGTATTCCGGCGCGTCCCGGTCCAGCATGCGCCTCAGCGCTGTGAAATGGGCCTCGGCGGAACCGACTGTATTGGCGATCCGAGACGCGGTGGCATCCGCGACATCCTCGCGAACCCGCTTCAATGGCAACCCCGTCGACATCGCCAAAACCTGGTTCTGGCAGGTCCGTTCCAGGAAATAGAGCGTGTCGAAGGCCTCCGCGACACTGCCACCGGTCACGATCACGCCGTGATTGGCCAGAAACAGCACCGATTTGTTGCCCATCGCCCGGCACAGCCGGTCGCCTTCCTGATGATCCAGGACCAAGCCGTTATAATCGTCGTCATAGGCGACGGTGTTCCAGAACCTGAGCGCGTTCTGGTTGACCGGCTCGATCCGCCCGCCCTCTACCGACGTCAGCGCCGTTGCATAGGGCATGTGGGTATGCAGCACGCAGCGCGCCTGGGACACCCGCATGTGCAAGCGTGAATGGATATGGTAGGCGGTCAGATCCAGCGGCAGCTCGCCTTCCAGCACCGTTCCTTCCGCATCGACCAGAAGCAGATCTGACGCGGTCACCTCCGCCCAATGCGGGCCATAGGGGTTCACCAGGAACCGGTCGCCGTCCGGCGATACCGCAAGGCTGAAATGATTGTCGATGCCTTCATGAAAGTCGAAACGGACGGCCAGCCGCAGCGCGGCGGCCAGTCCGGCCCGTGCTTCGGTCATATTGATGGTATCGGCGTCGTCATGCATGATCCGGTCTCCGGGCGCTGTCTGCTCGCTATCAAAGCATCCCAAGCCGCTTCCACGCCAGCCGCCATCGTCTCGCTCCGCACGATCGTCCCGCTTTGAGGTCCGCCATGATCCGGCTCTACGACTATTTGTCCTCCGGCAATGGCTACAAGGTGCGGCTGTTGCTGACGCAGCTTGGATTGTCGTTCGAGCGGATCGATCTGGACATCCTGACCGGCGAAACCCAAACCGCCGATTATTTGGCCAAGAATCCGAACGGCAAGATTCCGGCGCTGGAGTTGGAGGACGGAACGGTCCTGGCGGAATCCAACGCGATCCTGTTCTACCTCGCCGAAGGGTCCGACTTCCTGCCCGACGCGCGGGTCGAACGGGCACAGGCCCTGCAATGGATGTTCTTCGAGCAATACAGCCATGAGCCGAATGTAGCGGTGGCGCGGTTCATGCTCTTACATCCGCCGGAGGGCGGGCTGTCCGACTCCGGCCGGGCAGCCCTTGCGAAGAAGCAGAAACAAGGCCATGCGGCGCTTGCGGTGATGGAACGGCATCTGGCGGATCGGATGTATTTCGTCGCCGATCGGTACACGATCGCCGACATCGCGCTCTACGCCTATACCCATGTGGCGGAAGAAGGCGGCATCGCCTTGGATGGCTACCCGGCGATCCTGGCTTGGCTGGGGCGTGTCGCCAAGCAACCGCGTCACATTTCGATCGCGCAGGTATAGCGATCGTCTGGGGCCAGTGCTTCCCCCTCACCCTCCCATCGCCTTCGGCGACGGGGCCCTCCCTCTCTCCAAGGAGAGGGGATTTCAAGGCTGCGGCAATTTCCCTCTCCTCGGGAGAGGGAGGGACCCGCGGCGAAGCCGTGGGATGCTGAGGGAGGAGCACCGGCCCTGCCACGAACTCCAATTCCCACCCCGGAACGCGATTTCATTGGCCCGGATCGGCTGATATGGTCGCGACCCGCTCACCCAACGCAAAAATGGTCCGATGATTCCACGCTACAGCCGTCCGAAAATGGCCCGGATTTGGGAGCCGCAGAATCGCTTCCAGATCTGGCTCGACATCGAGGCCCATGCCTGCGACGCCCAGGCCGAGTTGGGGGTGATTCCCAAATCGGCCGCCGAAGCGGTGTGGAAACGCGGCCGCTTCGAAATCGAGCGGATCGACGAGATCGAACGCGAGACCCGCCACGACGTCATCGCCTTCCTGACCAATCTGGCGGAGCATGTCGGTCCGGATGCCCGGTTCGTGCACCAAGGCATGACCTCCTCGGACGTGCTGGACACCTGCCTGGCGGTGCAGCTGACCCAGGCGGCCGAACTGTTGCTCGCCGATCTGGACGCCTTGTTGAAGGTGCTGAAGCAGCGGGCGATCTCGAACAAGAACGTCGTGTGCATCGGACGCAGCCACGGCATCCATGCCGAGCCGACCACTTTCGGGCTGAAGCTGGCCGGCCACTACGCCGCTTTTGCCCGCAATCGCGAGCGCTTGGCGGCGGCCCGCGAGGATGTGGCGACCTGCGCGATTTCCGGCGCCGTCGGCACCTTCGCCAATATCGATCCCCATGTGGAGGCCCATGTCGCCAAAAAACTGGGTCTGCGGCCGGAGCCGGTCTCCACCCAGATCATCCCGCGCGACCGCCATGCCGCCTTTTTCGCGGTGCTGGGGGTGATCGCCGGCTCAATGGAAAATCTGGCGACGGAGGTCAGGCATCTGCAGCGCACCGAGGTCCGTGAGGCGGAGGAATTCTTCGCCGCCGGCCAGAAGGGCTCCTCGGCCATGCCGCACAAGCGCAATCCGATCCTGTCGGAGAATCTGACCGGCCTGGCGCGGGTCGTCCGGGCCGCCGTGGTGCCGGCGCTGGAGAATGTCAGCCAGTGGCATGAGCGCGATATCGCCCATTCCTCGGTGGAGCGGGTGTTCGGCCCGGACGCCACCATCACGCTGGATTTCGCCCTGGCGCGCCTGACCGGGATGATCGAACGGCTGACGGTCTATCCAGAGACGATGACGGCCAATCTGGAGAAGCTCGGCGGGCTGGTCTTCTCCCAGCGGGTGCTGCTCGCCCTCACCCAGGCCGGCATGAGCCGCGAGGACGCCTATGCCGCCGTGCAACGCAACGCCATGCCGGTATGGGACGGCAAGGGCCGATTCCTGGACCTGCTACTGGCGGACAGCGAGATCGGCAAGTTCCTGACCGAAGAGCAGCTAACGGCGCTGTTCGACCTCGCCTATCACACCAAGCATGTGGACACTATTTTCGACCGGGTGTTTGGCTAGGAACTTAGCCCAAGCAGCGGTGCTCGGCCCTCACCCTCCCACGGCTTCGCCGCGGGTCCCTCCCTCTCCCAGAGGGAGAGGGAATTTAACGGCAGCCGGGAAAACCCTCTCCCTCTGGGAGAGGGAGGGACCCGCGAAGCGGGAGGGTGAGGGCTGGGTGCTTACCCCGCTATGTCTCGCTGGTGATCTGATCGTGGGCGACCTGTAGAAGCTCGTCCATCTTCTTGCGCAGGCGGTGATCCGAGAGATCGATATTCTTCGCCTGAAGATCGGCATAGACCTTGTCATGCACGTCTTCATCGCCCGGCTTTTCCATGTCGGACATGACGACTTCCGTCGCATAGGTGGCCGCCGCATCGCCCGACAACCCGAGAAGATCCCCGGCCCACTGGCCCAGCAGCTTGTTCCGCCGGCTATGGATTCGAAACAGCGTGTCCTGATCGTGCTTGAATTTATTCTCGAACGACTTTTCGCGATCGTTGAAGGTTGTCATGGTCGGCCCGGTCTCCCCAAATCAGGCGGCGCAGCATTTTTCAACTGCCGGCCTGTCGCGTGTTGTTCGTCTCGTGTGGTGAATATAGCGACACCAACCGTGCCGGCCAATGCAACCGGCATATGTTTTTCGAAAAGAAGGTCATGATGTCTCGATGTGCACGCTAGTTATCCTCCGACAGCCCGACAGCGACTGGCCTGTGCTGATCACCGCCAATCGCGACGAGGCGTTGCAGCGACCCTGGCGGCCGCCGGGGCGGCATTGGCCGGACCGGCCCCATGTGGTCGGCGGCTATGACGAGGTGGCGGAGGGCACCTGGCTCGCCCTCAACGATTTCGGCGTGGTGGCCGCCATGATGAACCGGCGCGGCACCCTGGGGCAGATGGCCGGCAAGCGTAGCCGAGGCGAGTTGGTGCTGGAGGCGCTGGACCACGCCGATGCCGGCGAAGCAGCAATCGCGCTGGCAGACCTCAATGCCGGCGCCTATCGCGGGTTCAATATGGTGGTGGCCGATAACCGAGACGCCTATTGGCTGGCCAATCGTGAGAACGACAGCGGTATCATCGAGGTCAAGCCCCTGCCGGTCGGGTTGTCGATGCTGACAGCCGGCGACCGCAACGACCCGACGAGCCCGCGGATCACCCAATACCTGCCGAAATTCGAGGCTGCGCCGGCCCCGGATCCGGCTGCCGGAGACTGGGCGGCATGGGAAGCGCTGATGGCCTCCAAGGGCGGCCCGTCCGGGCCCATGGGTGACATGTGCGTTGTGACCGATGTCGGGTTCGGAACCCTGTCCTCCAGCCTGATCGCGCTACCGGCCCTGCATCTGCCCGACGCGAAACCGATCTGGCGGTTCGCCGCCGGGCGACCCGACGAGGCGCCGTATGAGCTGGTGGATTCGGCGTGACGTCCGCGCCAATTGAGAACCGATGAAATGACTGCTATAGAGCGCTATGGGTAACACTTGGCAAAAACTTCGCGTTCCTTTTTCAATCAGAGGCATAGCGTTATGAGCCGTCGCAGACGGATTTACGAGGGCAAGGCGAAGGTACTCTTCGAAGGCCCGGAACCCGGCACGCTCGTCCAACATTTCAAGGATGACGCCACCGCCTTCAACAATCAGAAGAAGGGCACGATCTCCGGTAAGGGGGTGCTGAACAACCGCATCTCCGAGTACCTGATGACCCGGCTGTCGGAGATGGGCATTCCGACCCATTTCATGAAGCGCCTGAACATGCGCGAGCAGCTCGTCTATGAGCTCGAGATCGTGCCGGTCGAGGTCGTCGTGCGAAATGTAGCCGCCGGCTCCTTCGCCAAGCGCTTCAATGTGGAGGACGGCACGCCGCTGCCCCGGTCGATCGTCGAGTACTATTACAAATCCGACGAATTGAACGACCCGATGGTGTCGGAGGAGCACATCACCGCCTTTGGCTGGGCGGCGCCCCAGGACCTGGACGACATGATGGCCCTGGCGCTACGGGTGAACGACTATCTGACCGGACTGTTCCTGGGCGTCGGGCTCAAGCTGGTGGACTTCAAGCTGGAATTCGGCCGGCTGTACAACGAGAACGGCGAGGTGCGCATCGTTCTGGCCGATGAGATCAGCCCGGATAACTGCCGCCTTTGGGATCTGGTGACCAACGAAAAAATGGACAAGGACCGCTTCCGTCAGGATCTCGGCAATGTGGAGGAGGCCTATCGCGAGGTCGCCCGCCGGCTCGGCATCTTGCCCGAAGGCGACATCAAGGACATCAAGGGCGTCAAGGACGTCAAGAACGTCAAGGCGGTCGGAGGCGGAGCGAAAAAGGCATGAAGGCAATGGTCGAAATCACCTTGAAGCGGGGCGTTCTGGATCCTCAGGGCAAGGCCATTGAGCACGCCTTGGGGAGCCTCGGCTTCGACGGCATCGGCGGTGTCCGCCAGGGCAAGCTGATCGAGTTGGACCTGGCGGAGACCGACCCGGACAAGGCAAGGACGCATGTGGAGAAGATGTGCGAGACCCTTCTCGCCAACCCGGTGATCGAAACCTATGCCATCGAAATCCGGGGCTGACCGGATCACAGAGTCGACTTGCCGGTGTTCGATCCGGCACCTCAATATCTGCTAATTCTCACTCTCGTCATTCCCGCGAAGGCGGGAATCTAGAGCCGCAAGCGCTGTCATCCCATCGAGATTCCCGCCTTCGCGGGAATGACAATCCATGGTGTCCCGTGCCGGCGATACCGATCAGCGAATTGCAATTTCATTGTGAGAGGTTGCACGGGATGAATAGTGCGCCTATCGCAATATCGAAGGTACATTCTGCATCGATTCTATGGAGAGCGCGTAATGGATTCCCGGGAATGCCTGTTGATCGGAGCGCCGGTGGACAGCGGAAAGGATCGGCGCGGTTGTTTGATGGGGCCGGACGCCTATCGCACCGCCGGGCTGGCCGAGGCGCTGACCGAGCTTGGCCACAAGGTGCGGGATCTGGGCGATGTGCGGCCAGTCGCACAAAAAGTGGCGGAACGACCGGGCCTTCATGCGCTGGGCAAGACCGTGGCCTGGACGGAGGCGCTTGCGGCCGCGGCACAGGATGCCATGGCGCAGGGAATGCCGATCTTTCTCGGCGGCGATCACTCCCTGTCCCTGGGCACCGTGGCGGGTGTCGCCGCCCATGCGAAGGCAATGGACCGTCCGCTTTTCGTCCTCTGGCTGGACGCCCATAGCGATTTCCACACACCAGAGACTACCGGCTCCGGAAACCTGCATGGCACGCCGGTCGGCTATCTGACCGGTCAACCGGGCTTCGACGATTTCCCCGCCTTTCCGAACCCCGTCCCGGCCGAGAACGTCTGCCTATTCGGGATCCGCTCGGTCGATCCGGAGGAGCATGCCTCACTGGTCGCCGACCGGCTGGCGGTCACCGACATGCGCGCCATCGACGAGCATGGGATCGTCACGCCGCTGCAGGCATTTCTCGACCGGGTGGCGGCGGCGGAGGGACTCCTGCATGTTTCGCTCGATGTCGATTTCCTCGACCCGTCGATCGCCCCCGCCGTCGGCACCACGGTTCCCGGCGGCACCACGTTCCGGGAAGCCCATCTGGTGATGGAGATGCTGCACGACAGCGGGCTTGCGACGTCGCTCGATCTGGTGGAACTCAACCCCTTCCTCGACGAGCGCGGGCGCACTGCGCATCTGATGGTCGATCTCACCGCCTCCCTGATGGGGCGCAGCGTCTTCGACCGCCCGACACACGGCCACTATTAGGAGCCTCCCATGGCCCCCGAACCCTCCCCCATCGCCTTCGTCCCTTTCGTCAGTGTCGATCACATGATGCAGCTGGTGCACCATGTTGGGATCGAGCGCTTCCTCAGCGAACTTGCGGACTATATCGAGGATGATTTCCGTCGCTGGGACCTGTTCGACAAGACCCCCCGCGTGGCCAGCCACTCCCCCGAGGGCGTGATCGAGTTGATGCCGACCTCCGATGGCGAGGTCTACGGGTTCAAATACGTCAATGGCCACCCGAAGAACACCAAGGAGGGGCTGCAGACCGTCACCGCCTTCGGCCTTCTGGCCAATGTGAACAATGGCTACCCGGTGCTGTTGTCGGAGATGACGATCCTGACCGCCCTGCGCACCGCGGCGACTTCCGCCATGGCGGCCAAGCATCTGGCGCCGAAGGGTGCCCGCACCATGGCGATGATCGGCAATGGCGCGCAATGCGAGTTCCAGGCCAAGGCCTTCAAGGCAATCTGTGGAGTAGACCGGTTGCGGCTGTACGATATCGACAGCAAGGCGACCGACAAGGCGATGCTCAATCTCGCCAGTGAGGATTTCCACCTGACCGCCTGTGCCACGCCCGAGGACGCCATCGTCGGCGCCGAGATCATCACCACCTGCACCGCCGACAAGCAATACGCCACCATCCTGACCGACAACATGGTCGGCTCAGGCATCCACATCAACGCCATCGGCGGCGACTGCCCCGGCAAGACCGAGTTGCACCGGGACATCCTGATGCGCTCCGACATCTTCGTGGAGTACCCGCCGCAGACCCGCATCGAGGGCGAGATCCAGCAGTTGGACGAGGATCATGCGGTGACCGAGTTATGGCAGGTGATCGCCGGCGAGAAGACCGGCCGCAGCTCCGAGCGCCAGATCACCCTGTTCGACAGCGTGGGCTTCGCGATCGAGGATTTCTCGGCATTGCGCTATGTCCGGGACCGGCTGAAGGAAACCGGCCATTACGTGAAACTCGACCTGCTGGCCGATCCAGACGAACCGCGCGACCTGTTCGGGATGCTGCAACGCGCGGCGGGGAAGCCGTAAGCCTTGGATGGGTCAAATTTCAGCGGTCCCGCTATTTGACCATTGGCAGGCACGAAGCTTCTTTCTACCCCATTTCTTGCGTCGTCCTCGGGCTTGACCCGAGGACCCATGGCACGGCAAGTTCGGATGTTCGGCAACCGTGGCAGGTGGGGACATGGGTCCTCGGGTCAAGCCCGAGGACGACGCAGGTAAGGATGGCGACAGGAGGTAATGGCCTGCCCCTCTTTTCACGCCGGATCATCACCCCTGTCCTGGCAAATAGCGGATCCAGGGCAGCAGGATCAGCGGGTGGTTCAGCCAATTGAACCAGGCGTAGTTCAGGAATTGCGCCACATAGAGTTCGGCTGCGACGCCGAACCAGGCGACGAAGGTCAGCACGACGATGATGGCGCGCGGCAAGGCGGCGGCAAATCGCCCGACTGGGTGTCGTCGTTCGGACGGGGCGGCGGCGACCCGTAGCCGGCCAAGCGCCTCTCGCTCGTACGGCCCAAGCTCGTCCAGATGCACCTCGCCTTCCCGCACGCTGTCGAACAGGGCCCGGGCGTAGAGCCTGGCAGCGGCGAGGCGGACCAGTACATGGAGCGGGAACAGCGCGGCTGTGCCGAGCAGGAAATATTGGTCGGCGAAGGCGGTCAGCTCGGCCGGTGTCAGCCCGTCGAATTGATCCCCCATGATCATCGGCGCCGCCTTGATCGCCAGGATCGGCGCCGCCGCGAACCCGTATAGCAGGGCCAGGCCGAGGCATGCGAACCGGCGCCGCCGCAACAACCGGCGGATCAGCGGGAAGTCCCAAAAGGCCCGCCATGTCCCGGCCGAGGCCTGACGCGCCTGCGCCACCGGCACGTAGAGCATCACCAGGATGAACAGGGCGATCCCGATAAACCCGACCACCGGGCCGACCCAGGCCTGCTCATAACCCTTGTGGAACGAGTTCTGCCATCCGCCCCACCAGGACAGAAGCCACAGCGCTCCCACCGGCAGGACCAGCATCGCGGTGTTCAGCGAGCCCTGGAAGCCGATCCGCGCATTCGCCCATAACGACCCGGCGATCCGATGCGGCAGCCGCATCACGCGGCCGGGCCCGGCATCGATTCGCCATTCCGCGTCCGGGGCGCCGAAGAACCAGTTCGGCCAGCCGACATGCTCCACGGTCCGGCTGTCGGCCAGGGCGAAATCCGCGAATCCGCTACCATCGGCCCCAAAGCCGCTCAGGCGGTGCAAGCGCTTGAGCGTCGCCCGCTGCATCAGCCGATAGGTCCAGCCGACGACCAGCAGAGCGGTCACCGGCGTCAGGCACAACAATACCCCGAAGGCGTATTTCCAGACCGCCATCAATAGGCGCCAGAGCAACGGTTTCCGCCCCGGCAGTCGCCCTGCGCTCATGCAAAGGCCTCGGCCAGCACCGCTCCCTCGGCGATGTCGGTCTCGAAATCCATGAGCCGGCCGATGGTCGGCGCGATGCCGATCTGGTCGACCGGCCGATCGACGATCTGACCGCGGGCGATGCCGGGGCCGAAGACCAGCGCCCAGATCTCGTGGGCCGAGCGGGTATTGAAATGGTGCTGATACGGCACCGCCATCAGCTGGTTGTCGTCGCGGCCGCAATCGGGGACCACGACGAAGACCGTGTTGTCGCGGTATTCCGGATCGGCCTCCACCGTCGCCACCAGCCGCTGCAGACCCTGATCGATGATCGAGATGCCTCGGGTGTAGTGGCTCGCCACGCCCCAATGCACATAGTCGGGATCCTGGTAGTTGATCATCAGCAGCTTGGGCCGGAGTTCGTTGATCGCCCGCACCGCGAGTTCGGTCAGCAGCCCGTCGCCACGCGGATTGACGAAGCCGTTCTCACCGTAGAACCGCCGCCAGCGATCCCAGAATGCCTCGATCTCGGGCGATTGCGGTTGTCCTGCCGTCTGCCGGTAGTCGAGGGATTCGAGCTTGGTCAATTCTTCGCTCAGCGCGGCGAAAGCAGGGTCGTCCGGCCGGGTCCGGGCCACCCGCCGGCGCAGCAGATGGGTCTTGAACCGATACAGGCTCAACACCTGTGAGCGAAAGGCGATGCCATAGAGGTGGTGGTTGCTGAAGGTGAAAAACTCCTCGTCGGAGCGGTCCTCGCCATTGACCAGCAACGCCTGATGCGGCGGCACGTTCCAGGCCCGACGCAGATATTCGAACAGGGTCGGCGCCTTGGGCTCGAAACGGTCCCGGAAGGCCTCGCCGGCAATGTCTTCGTACGGGTCATAGCGGCCGGTCAGGGTGTAGAGCGTGCCCTGCCCATGGCTGGTGACGATCCCCTCCAGCGATTCGATCCGCATGTCGCGGAACAACGTGCCCCGCGCCGCAAGCGTATGGGCCAGGAACGGCGCATAGGTATGATCGGGATCGATCGTCTCCCGCCGCCGCACCCCGCCGCCGAAACGCACCAGGATGACGTTCGGCCCCCGATACTCGGCCTGTGCCATGGCCGCTCGGATGTTGCCGCCAAGACCCAGCCCGGCGGTGGTTGCGGCGATACCGGCATTGAATGTCCGCCGGCCGATGGTCCGTGACATGGCTGCCCCCGATCCGATCGCAGACCGTGCTGAACGGTCCACCTCTCATCCAGTGAACCCTGCAAATCGGCCGATTTCTGGGCATCCTGCCCGGCCGCGTCTGGGATGCTTGCCAAGGCGCGCGGCGCTCGCTAAACCCCGGCCCATGAAAGCGGCCGTCATCGTCTTTCCCGGCTCGAACTGCGATCGCGATGCGGCGATGGCATTGCAGGGCGTGACCGGGCAATTGCCGGACATGGTCTGGCACCGTGAGACCGAACTGCCGAAGGTCGATCTGATCGTCGTGCCGGGCGGGTTCTCCTACGGAGATTATCTGAGGTGCGGGGCGATCGGGGCTCTGTCGCCGATCATGGGGGCGGTGAAGGAGCGCGCCGAGCAAGGCGTTGCGGTGCTGGGCATCTGCAACGGCTTCCAGATCCTGGCGGAGACAGGCTTGCTGCCTGGCGCGCTGATGCGCAACGCGGCGCTGAAATTCGTCAGCCGGCCGGTGACGCTGCGGGTCGAAAACCCGGACAGCGCCTTCACTCATCGCTATCAAAAGGACCAATTGGTTTCGTATCCGGCCGCCCATCATGACGGCAATTATTTCGCCGATCCGGCGGTGCTGGAACGGCTTGAGGGCGATGGGCTGGTGGCGTTTCGTTATGCCGCCGCCAATGGCGCGGAGACGCCGGACAACCCGAACGGCTCGATCAACGACATCGCAGGCATCTTCAATCCGGGCCGCACGGTGTTGGGATTGATGCCGCATCCGGAGCGGGCCGCCGATCCGGCGCTCGGCAACACCGACGGGCTGCCGATATTCGAAGGCTTGGTGGAGGCGTTGGCATGAGCGTGAGCGAATCCGCCGTCACCCAGGAACTCGCCGCCGAGCACGGGCTGTCCGCCGAGGAATTTGCCCGTGTGCTGCAGATCATGGGGCGCATGCCGACCATGACCGAGTTCGGCATCTTCTCGGTCATGTGGTCGGAACACTGTTCCTATAAGAGTTCCAAGCGCTGGCTGAAAACGCTGCCAACCGAAGGCCCGCAGGTGATCTGCGGCCCCGGCGAGAATGCCGGCGTGGTCGATATCGGCGACGGCCAAGCGGTGATCTTCAAGATGGAGAGCCACAACCACCCCTCCTTCATCGAGCCCTATCAGGGCGCGGCGACCGGGGTCGGCGGCATCCTGCGCGACGTCTTCACCATGGGCGCCAGGCCCGTCGCCAACATGAACGCGCTGCGCTTCGGCAGCCCGGACCACCCCAAGACCCGGCATCTGGTGTCCGGCGTGGTGGCCGGCATCGGCGGCTACGGCAATTGCATCGGCGTGCCGACCGTGGGCGGCGAGACCGAATTCCACCCGGCCTATAACGGCAACATCCTGGTCAACGCCATGACCGTGGGTTTGGCTGATACCGACCGGATCTTCTATTCCGCCGCCAGCGGTGTCGGCAGCCCCGTCGTCTATGTCGGCTCGAAGACCGGGCGCGACGGCATTCATGGCGCCACCATGGCCTCGGCGGAATTCTCCGAAAGGTCGGAAGAGAAGCGCCCGACGGTGCAGGTCGGCGATCCGTTCACCGAGAAACTCCTGCTGGAGGCCTGCCTGGAGCTGATGGCGACAGACGCCATCATCGCCATCCAGGATATGGGCGCCGCCGGCCTGACCTCCTCCTCGGTGGAAATGGCTGACAAGGGCGGCTGCGGTATCCACCTCGACCTGGATCGCGTGCCACGTCGCGAAGCGGGCATGACGCCCTACGAACTCATGCTGTCCGAGAGCCAGGAACGCATGCTGATGGTCCTGAAGCCGGAGGCTGAGGATCAGGCTCGCGCCATCTTCGAGAAATGGGAACTGGATTTTGCGGTGGTCGGCCGAGTGACCGACACCGGCCGGCTGGTCCTGACCATGAACGGCGAGACCGCCGCCGACATCCCGGTTGGCCCGCTGGTCGGCGAGGCGCCGGAATACGACCGGCCCTGGCGGCCGACAGTGCCGCCTGCGGAAATCACCGTGGAGGACGCGCCGCTGCCAGAAGGGCCGGAATCGGTGCTTCGCCGCCTGCTGGCCTGCCCCGACCTCGCCAATAAGCGCTGGATCTGGGAGCAGTACGACAGCACGGTGATGGCCGACACGGTTGCCGCATCGGGTGGAGATGCCGCCATCGTTCGGGTCCACGGCACGGACAAGGCCCTGGCGATCACCACCGATTGCACGCCGCGCTATTGCGTCGCCGACCCGGTCACCGGCGGCAAGCAGGCGGTGGCGGAGGCCTGGCGCAACCTGACGGCGGTCGGGGCACGGCCGCTGGCGGTCACCGACAATCTGAATTTCGGCAACCCGGAACGCCCGGCGATCATGGGCCAGCTGGTCGGCTGCATCGAGGGCATGGGCGCCGCCTGCCGGGCGCTGGACTTCCCGGTCGTGTCGGGCAATGTGTCGCTCTACAACGAAACCGATGGCGGGGCGATCCTGCCGACCCCGACCATCGGCGGCGTCGGGTTGCTGGACGATGTGTCGGCGCGGGCCGATCTCGCCTTCAAGGCAGCCGGCGAGACGATCCTGCTGATCGGCGATACGGCGGGCCATCTGGGCGCGACCTTGTATCTGCGGGAGATCCATGGAAACGAGGGTGGCACCCCGCCGCCGGTCGATCTGGACGCCGAACGCCGCAATGGCGATTTCGTCCGGGCGCTAATTGCTGAGGGCCAGGTCACCGCCTGCCACGACGTCTCCGATGGCGGCCTGTATGTCGCGGTCGCCGAGATGGCGATGGCCGGTCGGATCGGCGCCGATCTCGACACGCCGCAGCCGCGCGACCTAGCCGGCTGGCTTTTCGGCGAGGACCAGGCCCGCTATGTGGTCACCGTGACCAACCCAGATGCGGTTTTGGCGCTGGCTGGGGCCGCCGGGGTTGCAGCCCAAGCGATTGGCCGAACCGGCGGCGATACGTTGACCCTCGGGGGCCAGAACGCCGTCCCAGTCGCAGCCCTTTCGGAGGTCAACGAAGCTTGGTTGCCGAGTTACATGGCGGCCTCCGGGATCGCCGATTGAGGCCTCTGGCGCAGAGCGGCCCGCTGGTCTGTCTCCGCGGATAGTCTGGACATCTCGGCGACGTTCATGGGACAGGCCGCCGCCAAAGATGACTATGAGTCCGGATCCGGCGGCACGACACACAACCGGATATCGATTTTCCACCGGCCCAGGAATAGATGTGACCCGCGTCCGCCATTGACCTTCGTCGCCAGGCCGCAGGCAAAGAAGGCGTAACCACCGCCTTCCGAATACTCGCCGGCAAACACGATTTTTCCATCGGCGGTCCCTCTGGACAATCCGGCGATGCTCGGAATGACGATGTCCTGATAGTCACCGACGACCCTATCGTCGACCCAACGGACCCTCCTGACACAGGCGCATTCCTTGTCGGCCGTCCAATAGAGATAGCCATTGTCTTCATCGACCCATGGCTGGGTGTTCTTCTCATTGACGCTTGGCGGACCGGCAAGGGCGGTTGGCATCGTCCAAGAGCCGTTCTCCATCTCCGAGAACCACAGCGACTTGTTTTCCGAGTTGGAATCGCATCGGGATCCGTCGGCCGCTATGCGCGACGATTCGAAGACCATCTTAGTGCCACCTGCATAGATCTCCGGATTGTCCTCCTGGCAGGGTGAGTTGCGCTCGAACGCCGCCGGCCTATCCCAACTGTTCCTGCCCGTCCTGATCGCCAGATAGATATCGAAAGATCCCGGTGGCATATGGAATCTGACGAAGGCGATCGTGCCGCCGGAATAGCTCATGGCAGCGTCGGATTCGGGGCCGTTCAAATCCGCCTGACCGGCGATGTTCCAGGACCGGTCGCCGAGCTCGGCCCGGTAAATGTCGAAGTCGCCATCCACCTGTTCGGATGGCGGATTGCAATCCCCATCGAATTCGAATACGCCACCCGATATCAACCCGGTGAACCGTATCGCAGAAATGCCGTAGTAGAGCTCGGTCCCCGTCCAATGGATTGAATCCATCCAGCAATTTGGCCGGTTCAGCGACGAATCGAGATAATAAACCGTTCTTCCTTCCAGATGTCCCTTCAGGGTGACACCGATTGCTTCATCGCCAAGCGGGACGGGGTTTGGGGTTTCCCCGCCGGCAGAGATCGGAAAGAGGATCGAAACGCACAGGACAACTGACCGCAGAACCGATTTCATCGACATCCCAAACTCCTGTCGGCTGTTCGCGACACGTTTCCGTGTTGCCAACGTCAAGAAATGCCGAGGCCACTCGGCTGGGAGATAACCTGCTTCCGGGCATACGTTGACAGTCGGCGTCGAAAACGCCATATCCGTGGCGGATATGCCGATGGCCAATGAGGGTCGGTTGCCCCACACTATGGGCGCCGCCAGAATGGCCGGCTAAAATCCGAAGCAGATACCCGAAAGGGACGGAGACCCGAAGATGGCGATGGACCCGGCGGAAATCGTCCGAATGATCAAGGAAGGCGTTCCCGAAGCGGAGGTCCGTATCGAGGACCTGCGCGGCGATGGCGACCATTACGCCGCCTATGTCGTCAGCCCGGCCTTCCAGGGCAAGACCCGGGTCCAGCAGCACCAGATGGTCTATCAGGCGCTTCAGGGGCGCATGGGCACGGAGCTTCATGCCCTCGCCCTGCAGACCGCCGCGCCCAACAGCTAGCCGCCGCCCGGCTACAGCGCCTCAACCCGAACCCAGGACAGTATGATGACGACGATGGAAAACCCGGTACAGGAACATATCCGCAAGGAGGTCGAGCAGACCGACGTGGTGCTCTTCATGAAGGGCAGCCCGGTCTTCCCGCAATGCGGGTTCTCCGCCGCCGTGGTCCAGGTGCTTTCCCATATGGGCGTGAAGTTCAAGGGCATCGACGTCCTGGCCGATCCCAGCCTGCGGCAGGGTGTGAAGGACTACAGCAACTGGCCCACTGTGCCGCAGCTCTACGTCAAGGGCGAGTTCGTCGGCGGCTGCGATATCATCCGCGAGATGTATGAGACCGGCGAACTGCTGGAGATGCTGAATACGAACGGTGTCGAACTTTCGCCGCAGGGCTGATCGTCTTCGGAGGTCGCCGTCGCCCAGGTCGTTGGTCGCGAGCATGACAGGCAGCGGCAACTGAATTTCTCCGGGTTGAGGAGAGTCTTTCTTAGCCCCCTCACCCTCCCACGGCTTTGCCGCGGGAGGGTGAGGGGGCTATCGAAAGATTTTCCGGCGCCCCGACCTTGTCAATTGACCCCCCGGCCACCTAGGCTCGGATCTCTCTTTTTCGAAAGCCGTGACGATGGACGCCAGTACGCCCGGCGCGCCTGCCCAGACTCCTCTTGCCCGACGCAGGACCGCCATCGGCGTGGCCGCCGGGCTGGGCGCCTTCCTGATCTGGGGGTTCGTGCCGATCTACTTCAAGGCGATCGGGCACATCCCGGTCCTGGAGATTCTGGCCCACCGGGTAGTCTGGACACTGGCCATCCTGATCGTGCTGGTGGCGGCGCTCGGCCGTCTAGGTGAGGTGGTCGCCTCGCTGACCAACCGCCGCCGGCTCGGCATCCTGCTCATCACGACCGTTCTGGTATCCAGCAATTGGCTGATCTTCATCTGGGCGATCCAGCAGGATCTGCTGCTGGAGGCAAGCCTGGGCTACTACATCAACCCGCTGGTGAATGTGGCGCTGGGGGTCGCGTTCCTGTCCGAACGGCTCAGCCGCTGGCAAGGCGTGTCCATCACGCTGGCGGCGATCGGCGTCGGCGTGATGATCGTCGGGATCGGCACCGTGCCCTGGGTGGCGCTCAGCCTTGCGGCGACATTCGGCTTCTATGCCCTGGTGCGCAAAAAGGCGGATGTCGATCCGCTGATCGGCTTGCTAGTGGAAACCCTGCTGCTGCTGCCGGCCGCCGGCATCTATCTGATCTGGCTGTCGACCACCGGCACCGGGGCCTTCGGAAGCCACGATTGGACGATGAGCATTCTGCTGATCTGTTCCGGGCTGGTGACCGGTACGCCACTGGTGCTGGTCATGTATGGCGCGCAACGGCTGGCCCTGTCGAGCATCGGGCTGATGCAATACCTGGCCCCGAGCATCCACTTCGTATTGGCGCTGTTGGTCTACGGCGAGGCGTTCTCGCTGACCCATCTGATCACTTTCCTGTTCATCTGGGCCGGGCTGGCGCTGTACAGCTGGGACTCCATGGCCCGATACCGGCGGCAAACCAGCCCGGCGGCGGATACAAGGTGAGCGCCGGCGGCCCGGCACCGTCGGGCGCATTGCGGGCGCTGGGCAACCGTCTTTGGGCGACCCCCGCCCTGGTCTTCCTCGTGCCGCCGCTGATGTGGTCCGGCAATATTCTGCTGGCGCGCGGCCTGAATGACGTGCTGCCGCCGGTTGGATTGGCCTTCTGGCGCTGGGTCCTTGCCCTGCTGATCCTCCTGCCCTTGGTGCTCAAGACCAGGCGCGGGCAATTCCGCCTGTTGCTCCGCCATTGGCGGCTGGTGCTCGCCTGCGGCACCTTCGGCATCTCCGGCTACAACGCCCTGGCCTATGTGGCGCTGCAGACCGTGCCGGCGGTCAATATGAGCGTCGTCAACTCGGCGATCCCGGTTCTGATCCCGTTCTTCGCCTTCGCCATAGCCGGCGAGCGGCCAAAGGGCCGGCAGATCGCCGGCATCCTGGTCTCAATGATCGGTGTGCTGTGGATCATCGCGCGCGGCAGCCCGGAGGCGCTGGTCGATCTGTCGGTGAGCAGCGGCGATCTCTGGGTGCTGGCGTCGATCGTGAATTGGGCGATCTATACGGTGATCCTGCGCTACCGCCCGGCCGGCATCGACATGCTGGTCTTCCTGGTCGGCACCATTGTCGCCGGGTTGCTGGCCCTGACCCCGTTCTGGATCTGGGAGATGGCGCGCGGTATCGTGATGCCGCTGACCCTGCAATCGGTCGCCTCGGTCGCCTATGTGGCAGTGTTCGCCAGCATCGCGGCATTCCTGTGCTGGAGCCGGAGCATTGCGCTGATCGGATCGACGGCGACCGGGCTGTCGACCCATCTGATGCCGGTCATCGTCGGAACATTGGGTTTTCTGCTGCTTGGCGAGCCGGTGCTGGCATTCCACTTGGTCGGCGCGACGTTCATTGCCGCCGGCATACTGGTGGCGATGGCCCGAAAGCCGGATTCGCGCGGATAACCAGGAATACAACGGGCCGGATGCCCAAAAATCGAAAAGGCCGCCCAAATGGGCGGCCTTCCGTACTTTTGCGAACGATTTCGATCCCGGTGTTACCGCGAATAGAACTCGATCACGAGGTTCGGCTCCATCTGCACCGGATAGGGCACGTCGGCGAGACCCGGCGCGCGGACATAGTGGCCGTTCATCTTCTTGTGGTCGACCTCGACATATTCCGGCACATCGCGCTCGGCCAGGGCGACCGCCTCGAGCACCAGCGGCAATTCGCGAGATTTCTCCTTGATCGAAATCTCGTCGCCATCGCTCACCTGATAGGACGGAATGGTGACCCGCTTGCCATTGACCAGCACATGGCCATGGTTGACGAACTGGCGAGCGGCAAACACCGTGGGGACGAATTTCATGCGGTAGATGACGGCGTCTAGACGCCGCTCCAGCAGACCGATCAAATTCTCGCCGGTGTCGCCCTTGCGGCGCACGGCCTCGACATAATAGCGGTGGAACTGCTTTTCGCCGATATTGCCGTAGTAGCCCTTCAGCTTCTGCTTGGCGCTGAGCTGGGTGCCGAAATCGGTCGGCTTGCGACGGCGCTGGCCATGCTGGCCGGGGCCGTATTCGCGTCGGTTGATCGGGCTTTTCGGCCGGCCCCAGAGATTGACTCCGAGGCGACGATTGATCTTGTACTTCGAACTTGCGCGCTTGCCCATCGAAGGGTCCTTTCCGCGATTGTTGTCCCGATTAGCCTGACCGTATCCGAGAGGATATGTGCCGACGGGATAGCGATGACGCGACCTCTTTTTGGGCCGGACCGCCTCCACGTTTTCGGGAATGCGCCGGGACTATACGGATCGCGGCGGCAAAGTCAAACCTCCAGGCGGCAATCTAGAGGTTCGGCTGGACACAGATTCTTTCCAAGAGGCGGAGCGCACAATACCGGCATGCCCAACCAAAAAAATGCTGCGAGGCTTTATAGAAGACCCAACCCAAATCTATCGTCATTTCAACAATAGGTTCACGATGTAGCAATGTAGATTAACAAATTAACTAAGAAAATTCATACAAGGCCCTAAATTCTTAACAAAATATTCGTTTTTCACGAACAAAATTTCTAGCACTTCTACTAAAGGTAGATGCGAAAATCTGGAGAAACTCTGGGCAATGACGCTTCGGTGTTCACGGACCTGGAACTGGAAGAGGCGAAGTCATGGACAACAAAATGCCGCTGGCCGCACTCATCGCCTGCATGGGGCTCTCTGCCTGTTTGCAGAGTGGCGATGATACTGCGCCGATAATCATCGACCCCGTCGCCATTGATTTCGATGTCACCCCGCTATTTGGTGCATCAACCGGCTCGGCAGTGCCGATGCTATCGGCCGATCTGGGCGGCGTATCGTCCTCGCAGGCCACGATCATGTTTAACGCCAACCAGACGATCACGATCAAATTGCCGAACGGGGTTTCGGTTACGGTCGCCGATGCCGATATCACCGATCCGTTTCTAGCCAACCCAGATCTCGGGACCGTGAGCCAAACATACTATGTCGACGTGATAGGTGCGGAGGCGGATGCGGATGTGCATCTCGGCGAGGACGCCCTGGGCAACGATCTGTTCGTCCTTGCCCGGGTCGTCGAACCTGGCGGCACGATGGCCTACGTGGCCTACGGCAATGAAACGGCGACGGCGACAGCGAGCCTCCCCAGTGGGAACGTGTCGTACACTGGTGGCTTTACATCCGACATTTTCGACTCTACCGGAAACCAGACGGGCGTTTGGTTCACCGGCGATACGTTGGTCACGGCCAACTTCGAAACGCTCAGGGCCAGCGTGACGCTCACCGATATCAGCGGCGAGGTGCCTTCCGGCATCGTATTTTCGACAGCTGACCTGAATATCAACGGCGCGCAATACGAAGGCGATCTGACAAGCACAGGCGGCGGCACGGGCTACAATGGTACGGTCATCGGAGCTTTCTACGGGCCCAGCGCAGAGGCCACCGCCGGTGCCTTCGAGGCGGTGGATGCGGGCGCGGGCTTAGGCGGCACGGATCTGCAAGTCATCGGCGGGTTCACCGGCTTCCGGCCTTAGGGCAGACGCCACTTTCTTCGACCATCCGTTCGCGGAGTGGGCTGGCACGGCAGGGATGCCGGCCCGCCCTCCTCCGTGACTTCCAGCACCCTGGGGCCGGCCGCAGACGTGGTTGTCATTTCACCACCCGCCCGAATACGCCCATTGGGGATCGACACCGTGGATCCGGTCTTTCGCGATCGTCCATGCCCCACCGGGGCTCCGCTCCCATGATCGCCCGCCTCTTGCACACAGCGTTGTCAGTCATCGCCTTCACGGCGATGATTCACTCCGCGACCGCTCAGATCGCGGATCCCGGAGACCAGCCAGCCCCGATGCGAATCCAGATCGATCTGCGTCAGATCCTCATAGAGGCTCGGGAGGCGGTGCGCGCCGGCAACCTGCCCCGGGCGGCTGAACTCTATCGTGTGATCCTGCGCTTTGCGCCGGACAGCCGGGTGGCCCGCATCGAACTGTCTGCGATCCTGGCGATATTGGGCGATCGCCAGCGCGCCGCGAGCCTGCTGCGCGGCATCGAAACCGATGGGCTGGCCCCCGAGGTGATCGACCTGATCGGCCGTATCGCCGGTCCGGATCCGCTCACCTTCTTCCTGGCGCCCGAATTTTTCCTGGACAGCAACGTCGCGGGACAGACGACGGCGGAATCCGTGACTTTCGGAGGCACTACCTTTGCCTTGGACGAGGATGCGCGCGGGAGCCATGGCTATGGCTACGGCCTGACTTTCGGCGCCAATTACCGTCTGACCGATGCGGACCCGCGCACCACTCTGACCGGCGGCCTGACGATCCGCGACTTCGAGCGCGGTCGCGACGATCAGCAAAGCGCCTTTGCCTCGATATCCATGCAATTCGACATCGGCGAAGTAGCATTGGTGCCGTCACTATCCGCCGCCTACCGTTATGACGATTGGCTACCCCGTGAGGCCGAGATCGGCGCCGGACTTTCTGCAACCACGGCACTGGGTCCGGCGCGAAACACGCTGGGTGGCCGCTATCGCCATATTGACGGCCAACGCGAGGGTGGCAGCCGGCTCGACCGTCATGTGTACGAGATCTACGACGCCGTCGCTTTCGGTATCGGCAGCGTCGTCTTCCGCCTGGACGAGCGCCTCATTGTCGAGAACTGGGACCACAGGCAGGATCTGGACAATTGGGAACTGGAGACTGGCGTCGACACCACCTTCTTGGAAACCCCCTGGGTCGAACCGACCGTCGGAGGCTCCTTCACCTATCGTGAATTCGAGAACCCGGCCGCAGTTTTCGGCGTGCTGCGGCGCGATCGCGAATACGAGGCGCATGTGGAACTGCTGTTCCGCGACTGGGAAGTGCTCGGAACCCACCCCTTCATTCGCTACGAGCACACCACATCCGACTCGAACCATCCGCTGTTCGACTTCGACAAGGACGAGGTCTTCGTCGGGCTGCGCGCCATCACCTGGTGAAGGGAGCCGACCATGCTGCGGATCAGTTTCTAGAAACACCCTCCAGAAATCCGAACCGGCGGCTCAGCCGAGCCGGTTCGGCCGGGCAAGAGTGGTATCTTCCCGTTCCTCGATCCGCAGCAGGGCATTCCATTTCGCGGTGCGCTCGCTCCGAGCCATCGACCCGACCTTGATCTGGCCGGCGCCCCAGCCAACCGCCAGGTCGACGATCGTCGTGTCTTCGGTCTCGCCGGAACGCGCCGAGACGATGCCGTCCATGCCGACTGTCTGGGCCACTTGCCAGGCCGCGAGGGTTTCCGTCAGCGTGCCGCGCTGGTTTGGCTTCAGCAGGACGGCATTCGCCGAACCGCTATCGGCGGCGCGGGCAACGCGGTCTGCATCGGTGACCAGAAGATCATCTCCGACGATCTGCAAACGACCACCCGCTGCAGCCATAAGGCGCCCAAAACCCTCGGCGTCGTCTTCGGCCAGCGGGTCCTCCAGGGATCGGATCTGAAACCGCTCCGTCCAATCGAGCAGCATCTCGATCATCCCGTCGCTATCAAGCTCGCGGCCATCCAGGGCAAGCCGGTATCGCCCGGCACCACCGAATTCCGACGCAGCGATATCCAAGGAAATGACAACTTCGTCGCCTGGCGTCCGGCCTGCGCGCTCGATGGCGCGGACCAGCATCTCCAGGGCCTCCTCATTGCTGGCGAAGTCGGGCCAATGGCCGCCTTCATCGGCTACGCCGAGGCGCCGATGGGTCTCGTCCATCAGATCGCCGGCGGCGCGATAGATATCAGCCGTCCAGTCCAGTGCCTCTGCCATGGACTCCGCCCCGCAGCACACCACCATCAGATCCTGGATATCGATCCGGCGCCCGGCATGCGCCCCGCCGCCGAAGATCTGAATCTCCGGCAAAGGCAGCAGGATCGGGCGCTTCCCGGCCAGTGTGCGATAAAGCGGCTGGTTCCGTGACGCAGCCGCCGCATGGGCAACCGCCATCGAGACGGCGATGCAGGCATTGGCGCCCAGCACCGATTTGTTCGCGGTTCCGTCGGCTGCGATGATCCGTCGATCGATTTCCGCCTGATCGGTCGCATCGCATCCCTGCAAAGCGGCCGCCAGTGGGCCCGAGACATTGTCGACCGCTCGGCGCACGTCATACCCGCCCTGCCCGGCTCCGCCGTCCCTCAGATCGACAGCCTCGCCGGACCCGGTCGAGGCGCCCGCCGGCGCGATGGCCCGGCCCGTTGCACCGCCGGTCAGGCGAATCTCCGCCTCGACCGTCGGCCGGCCGCGAGAATCCCAAACCCGGCGTCCCAACACCGCGTCGATCATGGTCATGGCAGTACCTCTCCGGCCCAGCGATCCCGTATCGTGGACAAGTTCTTCACCGGGTCGCGCAACAGGGCACCGGCGACGCGCCGAACCCGGTCCCTGTCCCGATCATCGGTCAGATACTCCACCGGCGACTTGCCGTCGACCCGGGCCAGGAAAAGCCCTGGCAACAAAGCAGCGGCCCTCGCCTCCAACGCCGGGGCCGGCTCCCAGGCGACACCGGCAATATAGCTGCCCGCCAGCCGGTCGAAGCATTCCAGGAACGCCGGCGCCGCCTTCGGCACCCATAGGCATTTGAGCAGTAGATGATTGAGGCAGAACGCGAGGTCGAAGGCCGGGTCGCCATACCAGGCGCATTCCGCGTCCAGGAATACCGGCCCGTCCGGACCGCACAGGATGTTCTTCGGGCTGACGTCGCCATGGACCAGAGCGCGCTTGTTCGCTGCCGTGCGCTCGACAAGCGCGCCCAGCGGAGCGGCAAGCTCCGGGTGAGTCTGCGCGGCGGCCACAAGATAGGGCTCCAACCGGATATCGTAGAAGATGGCATCGGTCGGAAACTGCGCCGCGACCTCCGCATCGTTCGCCGTTGCGGCGTGGATGCGAACCAGCACCTCGCCGACCGAGCCGGCGAAATCCGGGTCGGCACGACCGACGCGCAATTCGGATTTCCACAGCTTGTATTCTTCGGCCGGCAGAAAGGCCATCGCCAACAGGCCCGCCGCTTCGTCCTGAAACAGCAGCTCAGGCGCCGAGCCCGGCACCGCTTGGGCCGCTCGGGCCATCCACCGCGCTTCATAGAGATTGCGCTCCACCGGCGCCCGCCAATCGGCGGCGACGCGGAGTTTCGGCAATGCCCGCTTTACGCAGAAGCTTCGTGAGCCGGAATCGACACGCCAGATATCCGACGACACACCGCCTTCGAGCCTGGTGAATTCGACCTCGGAACCGCCCGGCAGCAAGCCCGCCCGGCGGAGCGAGTCAATGATCTCCGGATCGGCTTCCCCCGCGCCCATGCTTGGCCTCACTCCCCCTTGCGCGGCCGGCCATCCTTGCGATGGCCGGAGAGAGCGGTGACCACGCCGTGCAGGGATCGCAATTCCTGCTCGGTGGGATGGGTGCGTTGGATCAGATTGCGCAGGGCGCGGGCCATGGGCGGGCGTTTCTCCGGCACCCGGAAGAATTCGGCGCGGTCCAGTTCCTGTTCCAGATGCTCGAAGAAGTTCAGCAGGGCGGCCTTGCTGGCCGGCGGCTCGCCGCGATCCATGCCGGGCGGCGGTTCGACCGGGCCGGCCTGGAACCATTCATGGCTGACCAGCAGCACCGCCTGGGCCAGATTGAGAGAGGAAAAGGACGGGTTGAGCGGCACCGAGATCGCGGTCTGTGCCAGCACCACATCGTCATTGTCCAACCCGGATCGTTCGCCGCCGAACAGCACGCCAACCGTCTCCCCCCGGCCGATACAGCTCCGAAATACCGTGGCGGCCTCACGCGGCGTCATGACCGGCTTGACCATGTCCCGCACCCGGGCGGTGGTGGCGTAGACATGGGTCAGATCGCCAATGGCATCCTCGGTGCGGTCGAAAACCCGCGCCGCCTCCAGCACCGCATCGGCGCCGGAGGCGGCAGGTATCGCTTTTGGATTTGGCCAGCCCTCGCGAGGCCGGACCAGCCGGAGGTCTGTCAGGCCGCAATTCAGCATCGCCCGGGCGACTGTGCCGATATTCTCGGCCAGTTGAGGCGCGACCAGCACGATTGCCGGCCCATTGTCGGCACCGTCTACACCGCGTTGTGTCCGATCCGTTCCTGCCACGTCGTGCTCCGCTCCCCTGCCCGCCCGTATATGACACGAACCGGCCGGTGAATGAAGACAGGCGACACCGAAATGCAGGCTAGGTGTTTAGTCCCAGATTGTGATGGTGTGGTTTGACGTTAAAGAGATCAGGCTTTGATCTCCAGAGTTCCTCGACGGCTTCATATGGTGTTTTGAACCTGAGCGCCTTGAGCTGCTTGGCGAAGTTGTAGGCTGTCAGCCAGTCGCGGACATGTCGGCGAAGCTCTTCCACCGAGGTGTAGTGGAAGGATTTGACGGTCGCCTCCTTAATCGTACGCACCATCCGCTCGGCCTGTCCGTTAGTCCAGGGATGGTAGGGCTTGGTGAGCCGGTGCTCGATGCCATTGTCCTGGCAGACGCGGCCGAAGATGTGTTGCAGCCAACCCTGCCTCCCGCTCTGATCGCGCTGGACGAACTGCACGCCGTTGTCGGTCAGGATGGTGTGGATCTTATAGGGCACCGTCTTGATGAGCACTTTGAGGAAGGCCGCCGCCGCGAGCTTGGTGGCCTTGCGGTAAATCCGTGCAAAGACGAGTTTCGAGGTGCGATCGACGGCGACGAACAGGAACCCCTTGCCGCCTTCGTAGCGCAGTTCGGCAATATCGATATGGAAGTAGCCGATCTCGTATTTTTTGAACTTCTTCGGCTTCTCGCGATCGGCCTTGGGCAAGCGGGAGATCCCGTGCCGCTGCAAGCACCGATGCAGGCTGGAACGGCTCAGATGCGGTATGACGTCCTTCAGCGCGATGTAGACGTCGTCGAGTGGCAGCCGGGCCTGAACCCTGAGTGCCACGATCGCCGCCTCCTCCATCGGCGAGAGCACCGTGCTGCGGCGCTCCTTGGGTCCCATCGGCAGATCTTCAACCGACTGTCGCTTGCGCCATTTGATCACCGTCTTCTCGTTGATCCCGTACTTGCGTGCGAGCTGCGCGACCGTAGCTTGCGATCGCCGTAGCTCCGCTCGAATGGCGTGCGTGGTCTTGGCGCTGCCGTGTAAAACCTGCCCCATAGTGCCCTCCGTTGCGATAACGACAAGAATACACCATCACAATCTGGGACTAAACACCTAGTGGGTCATCTTGCCATCCATGGCGCCGGCTGCCCGGACCGGGACATCGATGGTGATGCTTCCGGCCCGCTTGAAGGTCAGGGTGACCGGAAAGCTGGCCCCCTCTTCGAGCGGCGCGTTCAGACCCATCATCATGATGTGAAAGCCGCCCGGCATGAGTTCCGCCATGCCGCCGGCAGGCACCTCGATGCCGTCTTCCACATGACGCATCTTCATCACCCCATCTTCCATCAGGGTCATGTGCAGCTGGACCCGGGCCGCGACATCGGATTCGATCGCGATCAGGCGGTCGCCATGGTGGCCGGTGTTCCGGACCGTCAGGAAGGCCCCGCCAACACGGGCGCCTTGAGATGTTGCCCGGGCCCAGGGCCCCTCGACCATCAGATCGCCAAGCTGATGCATCGCGCCTTCAGGCATAGTGTCATGTTGCATCGCGCTCCCACCATGCTGGCCAGTCTGGGCCATGATGAGGGGTGCAGCGTCGGATGCAGGCTGCGTGGCATGTGCCGGTGCCGAAAGCACGGCCGCGAATACAGACGCGGCCAGGAAAATCCGTCTCATTTCCAAAAACTCCAGTCAGAAGGAATTCACGCCTGGATTCGCGATATCTCCGCGCGGCAGGCGGCAATTGTCTCTAGCTGGTGACAGGTGGAGCGCGCGGCCGAAAGCTGGCAGTGGTTTGCGCAGCCGGAAGGTGGTCATAGAACTCCGACGCGAAGCGCTCGGTTCCCAATGCCGGGGCCAAGCTGACCGCAGCCGGAAACACCGCCAACGCACTGCCGCCCAGGCATCCGGGGCAATGGTCGAGCGAGCCGAGGGCGGGCACCAGCGGCGCTTCCTGATCGGCGACGCCAAGGTCGATCTCGACATACCGCACACCGTTCGGCGAGCAGATGGCGGCAACCATCGTACCGGCGCCCGACAACGCGGCGACCGCCTGTGCCAACGGCATGAAGCCGCTGATAATCAGCGCGAAGATGGCGACGAGCGCAACGACCGGCCGCATCAAGGACGGTCGGCTTCTCGCGAAGGTGTCTGGACGATTTCGAGTCAATTTTCAGCTGCCACAACAGCCAAGCGGGACCGCCGAGTCAACCCAGTGTCGCATGCTGATATGAACACGTGGAAACCCTGCCCTGCCACGCCCCTACGCCCATCCCAATTGTCATTCCCGCGAAGGCGGGAATCCAGGAAATGCCAGGATCAGCTGGATTCCCGCCTTCGCGGGAATGACAATAGGAGTTGAGCGGCAATTCCCTCACGCCGCGGCATCGAGCGGAAACCCGTCGGCCTTTCACAGTCCCGACTGCCACCGCCGATCAGGCCCCCTGCACGCCACTGCGGTACAGCTTGTAGACCAGACTGTCGCCCAGCGCGTCGAAGGACGCATCGATGATATTGGTCGAGACACCGACCGTCGACCAGCGCTCGCCATTGCCATTGGCGCTTTCGATCAGCACCCGGGGCATGGCGCCGGAGGCATCGCTGGCGTGCAGGATACGGACCCTGTAGTCGACCAGCTGCACCTCCTTCAGCACCGGGTAGGATGGCTCCAGCGCCTTGCGGAGCGCGATGTCGATGGCGTTCACCGGGCCGTTGCCTTCCGCCACCGTGTGCCGCACATCGTTGCCGACGCGGATCTTGACCGAGGCTTCGGATTCGGTGACCAGCTTGCCGCGGGCGTTGTACCGTCGCTCATCGGTCACCGAAAAGCGCAGGAGCTCGAAGTAATCCGGCACCTGGCCCAGCATTCGGCGGGCCAACAGCTCGAAGCTGGCCCCAGCCGCGTCATAGGCATAGCCCTCGTAATCCCGCTGCTTGACCAGCCCGACCAGCTTGCCGACCTGGGGGTCGCCGGAATCGAATTCCATGCCCAGCTCGGTCAGCCTTGCCAGGATGTTGGCCTTGCCCGATTGATCCGACACCACGATCTGACGGCGGTTGCCAACCAGCGCCGGTTCAATGTGCTCGTAGGTGCGCGGATCTTTCTCCACGGCGGAGGCATGCAGGCCGCCCTTATGGGCAAAAGCGCTCTCGCCCACATAGGCGGCGATGCGGCTTGGCGGCCGATTGAGCTGCTCATCGAACCAGCGGCTGAGCTGGGTCAACCGGGCCAGGCCCTCATCGGAGACGCCGGTCTTGTATCCCATCTTCAGCATCAGCGTCGGGATTAGCGCCACTAGATTGGCGTTGCCGCAGCGCTCGCCAACTCCGTTCAACGTGCCCTGCACATGGCGCACCCCGGCCCGGACCGCCGCCAGCGTATTGGCGACCGCGTTCTCGGTGTCGTTATGGGTATGAATGCCGAGACGGTCGCCGGGGATCTGGGCCACAATTTCGGTCACGATCCGCTCGACTTCGTCGGGCAGGGTGCCGCCATTGGTGTCGCACAGCACCACCCAGCGGGCGCCGGCCTCATGGGCCGCCTTGACGCAGGCCAGTGCATATTGCGGGTTGGCCTTGTAGCCGTCGAAGAAATGCTCGCAGTCGAACAGCGCCTCGCCGCCGCGCTTGACGATGGCGGCGATGCTGTCGGCGATGGATTTAACATTCTCCGCGCGCGGCACGCCCAGCGCCACATCGACATGGAAATCCCAGGTCTTGCCGACCAGACAGACCGCCGGCGTATTGGCATTGAGCACCGCGCTGAGACCGGGATCATTGGCGACGCTGCGCCCGGCCCGGCGGGTCATGCCGAAGGCGGTGAACTTGGCCGTTTCCAGCTTCGGCGGTTCGCCGAAGAACCCGTCATCGGTCGGGTTGGCACCCGGCCAGCCGCCCTCGATGTAATCGATGCCGATCCGGTCCAGCTCCCGCGCGATCGCCCGCTTGTCGACGATGGTGAAATCCACGCCTTGCGTCTGCGCCCCGTCGCGCAGTGTGGTGTCGAACAAATAGATGCGGTCGCTGTCGGTCATTTCTTGTTCTTCCTTACGGCGAAGGCTGAGAAGCCGAAGGGCCAGTGCCGGCCCTCACCCGTCTCGCTTCCGCTCGCCATCCTCTCCCAGAGGGTGAGGGCAGCTGTGACTCGCCAACGGTCACGTCCTCACCCTTCCCGGCGCCAAGTCGTGCCGTCCGACCCATCCTCAAGCACAATGCCGCGGCCGGCAAGCTCATCGCGGATGCGGTCTGCCTCGGCGAAATTCCGGTCGGCCCGAACAGATTTTCGGCGGGCGATCAGGTCTTCGATCTCAGCTGCAGACAAGCCGTCATCGGATACCGACGCTGCCTGGAACCACGCCACTGGATCGCCCTGCACCAGCCCCAGCACCTCACCGCCCGCCAGCATCTGGCCCTTAAGTCGCGCCTGCTCCGCGGGATCGGTCGCCTTGTTCAGCCGCGAGGCCAACTCGTGCAAATGAGACAGCGCCATCGGCGTGTTCAGATCGTCCTCCATCGCCGTCAGAACTTCCGATGGGATGTCGTCGGACGATGCCGGCTCAATGTCCGCCATCGACCGCAGAGCGCCGTACAGCCGGTCGAGCTGCGCCTTGGCCTGGCCCAAAGCCTCCTTGCTGAAATCCAGCGGCTGGCGGTAATGGCCAACCAGCAGGGACAGCCGGATCGCCTCGCCGGGCACCTCCTTCAGCAGATCGTGTACCGTGTAGTAGTTGCCCAGCGACTTCGACATCTTCTCGCCCTCGACGGTCAGATAGCCGTTGTGCATCCAATAGCGGGCCATCAGGTCGGTGCCATAAGCGCAGCGGCTCTGTGCGATCTCGTTCTCATGGTGCGGGAAGATCAGGTCCTGGCCGCCGCCGTGGATGTCGAACACCTCACCCAAATGGCGCGCGGCCATGGCCGAGCATTCGATATGCCAGCCAGGACGGCCGCGGCCCCAGGGGCTGTCCCAGCCGGGCTGCTCCGGGGTCGAGGGTTTCCACAACACGAAGTCCGCCGGATCGCGCTTATGCGCCGCCACATCGACACGGGCGCCGGCCACCAGCTCGTCACGGCTGTGCCGGGACAGTTGGCCGTACTCGGCCATGGACGGGACATGGAACAGCACCTCGCCATCGGCCGCATAGGCATTGCCCTTGGCGATCAACGTCGCGATCATCTCGATCATCTCGGGAATATGCTCGGTCGCGCGCGGCTGAATGTCCGGATCGAGCGCGTCCAGCGCCGCCATGTCCTCGATATAGATGCGGCCGGTGCGTTCGGTCAGCGCGTCGATCGGCTCTCCGGTCCTGCGCGACGCCTCGATGATCTTGTCTTCGACATCGGTGATGTTCCGGACGTAGGTGACCTTCGCATCGGGATTGAGCCGCTTGAGGAGGCGATACAGAATGTCGAAAACCACCACGGGTCGGGCATTGCCGATATGGGCGAAGTCATGGACTGTCGGGCCGCAGACATACATGCGGACATGCTGCGGATCGAGCGGGACGAATTCCTCCTTCGTCCGGGTCAGTGTGTTGTAAAGCTTGAGGGCCATCGCCCCGCCTCCGATTGCCGCTGCCCGATCTGGCGTGCGTCGCCGCCGGGGCGCGCAACCTAGCAAATGGGCCCGGCCAAGGTCCATGAGCGATCTGGTGCGAATTGGGCTGGCCGGTCCCTCCCCCCTCACCCTCCCGCTTCGCGGGTCCCTCCCTCTCCCCAAGGAGAGGGTTTTTGGACGCGACTTCCAGATACCCTCTCCTTGGGGAGAGGGAGGGACCCGCGGCGTCGCCGCGGGAGGGTGAGGGGGAGGGACCGGCGCTACGAAGGCGTTGCTTCGCCTACATCGCAGGCGTGCCGGTCAGGACGACCAAATTCTCCTCCGCTTCATAGCGGCGGCGGACCCGGCCTCGGGCTTCGGTCAGAACATCCGCCCAATCTTCCAAATCGTAGGTGGACTCGACGACTGGCGTGGCGCCGGTATCTTGCAGCGGTGTGTGGAACACCATGCGATAGACCGACTCATAAGCTTCCGAGGCGGCGCGGAAATTGCCAGCCTCTTCGGCGCAGGCGGCAAGGTTGTACGCGACCGCCGGATCTCTGACGCCGGACCGGGTCATGCGCTCCCAAACGCTGCAGCCGGCGCCGACCTGGCCGTTGCCGATCAGATCGGAGGCCTGCTCGAACTGCGCCTGCTGCGCCTCGCCCAGCCGATCGCCCTCATTCAGGAACGACACCCTGAATGTCTGCGGATAGGGCGCGATGTCGCGATGAATGCGATCCGCGGCGTTCTGTGCCAGTTGGGCCCGTAGATTGTCGACCGAGCGGCCAAAATCATTGTTCAGCAGTCGGGTGATCAGATAAGCCGGATCGTCGCCGGTGGACAGGCATTCGGTGGTCGAGCGCGCGGCCCGGGCCGGCCTGGCCTCGTAGATCGTTCGGCCGGTATTGGCGTCCATTGCCTGGGCAGCGAAGTCCATGGTCACAGTGATCTCGGCGCATTGCCGCACTTCGACCTGCAGATTGATGCATTGACCGGCGGAATTTCGGGTCTTGCAAGTTTCAGTGGTCTGCGGCGGCAGCAATTCGGTATTTGAATCGTAGCTGGTCTGCCCCATCAGCACCGCCTCGGCGTCGACCGAGCGGGCGAAGTCCAACGCCTCCGCTGGATCGACATTTCCGATCGAGACCGATCGGCCGGAATGCAGCCGGATCGGACCGTGCACATCGAAGACCGGCCGCCCCTCCAACTGCACCCGCTCCAAGCTGGCGGACAGCTGGTCGGCAACCGCCTGGCCGCCCTCACCGGTGAACTCGACGATGGCAACGTCGCCTCGCATGGCGACTTCCATATTCTCAGGCGCCATCATCTGCTGGCGGGCGATTTCCTGGGTGTTGCTGCAGGCGGCGAGAGACGCGGCGGCCAATGCCGACACGATCAAGCCCCTTGCCAAGGGTGACATACGGAAAGCCATGACCAAGACCCTTCGTTCGGGTTTCGCGGGGCGCGGGAATGAAGCCTGAAACCCTACACTCCGCGCCCTAATGGCGAGTTAACCAGGATCGACGGATGGCCGCCCGGTTGCATCGGCCTTACGGAACAGGAGAATAAGTTCAACCTCCCACAGAGTTGTGAGGCCATCACTGATCGAGCCGTCCAGATAGCGGACCGACAGTCGGACATCATAGGGTCCGATACCCTGATCGAGCGTCATGTCGCTTTCGGAGACCTCTTCAGCCCAACCCTCACCGTATCGGTCGCGCATCCGACCGATGAGCGCATTAAGGTCGAATGAGATTTTGTCCGCCCCGCCGAGTTGAAGCCAAAACAACCCAGCGTATTCCTGCCGCGACCAACGAAAAACCGCGCCGTCTGGAGCCGTGAACTCGCCTTCGGCATCCCGATCATAACTATTCATTCGAGGAGCCAGCAGTAGATCGTAGCCGGCCACCGGCACCATCGTGTCGGCGGTGTAGTCGATGGATTCGGAGCTGCCGGCATCGGTCCAATCGAGCTGTGGCGAAATCACATCAAGGACAGCATATGCGTCTGAATCCGGCTGCAGCACGCCATCCCCGAACCAACCCTCCAGGGCATCGAGCCGGCCCGTTCTGTCGAGATAGTTCGCAATCGAAACCGCCTCCCGGCGGTCTTCCAACGAGACGGCATCCTCGACCGAGGACGCCACGACCCTGCCGTCCGCCAACAATCCGGCATCGATCAGGATGGTCGCCAACCGCTGCGTCTGACTGCGCAGCGACACATCGGCGGCGCCCCAAGTACCGAATGATGTCGCCACCAGGAGCACGGCCAGGACGGCCGGGACCATCGGCAGATTGATGTCACGCTTCCATAGGAACGCAGCCGTCACGACGACCATCCAGACGGCAATCGCGCCGAGCAAATAGCGCGGTTCGGTGACGCCATAGGTCAGTACCCGTTCGCCGACCGCCACGGCCAGCAACGCGACCGGCGGCGCCAAGGCATAGAAGAAAACCGGTGGAACAAGCGCACGTGCACCGGGCCGGTGTCGCGCAACGGCCAAGCTGCAAGGTAGGTCGCGAGGCCGAACCCGGCATAGCTGCAAACGATCGTCGCCACCTGACCGCGCGGCAGTTCCCACAGCACCAGAATGCGCACGAGATAGGCGTAAACGATGACCGCATAGCCAATTGTCAGAGGCACCAGCACGTAGGCGATCAGCACCGACAGGGCCCGCGGGCAGGTGGCGCCGTCCGGCGCTTCGAACCGGCGCGGAACCCGGGCGAGCGCGAGCCAGGGGCAAAACAGGGCGAAGGCAAGTATCCATATGTCGCCTTCGACGCGCCCTGAAAAGCGCCAGCCGAACAGCTCTTCGACCGCCCAAATGGCGAACATCAGGCCCGAGGCCAGGATCAGCGCCGCCAGGAAACCGAGCGCGGCAGCCAGCCAAGCGGTGCGGTTGAAATCCCAGAAGCCTTCGGACCCGGCGGCCCTGGACAGGAAGGGCGCGGCCATGACGAGCAGCACCATGGCAGGGCCAAGCGCCAGGAAGACGACATTGCCGAATTGCAGGACCGGCTGGTCGAAGAAGATCTTGAGGATCAGGAGACCGACGCCGGCAGCGGCCAGGCCGAGCTGCCGGAATTTGCCCCAGCCCCCAGTTTCAGCAATAAGCTGCACTGCAAGTGTCCAGAAGAACCCGAGCACGGCCAGGGTCTGCAGCCGCAGTGTGACCTCATTGTCAATGGAGCCCGGCAACCAGTTGTGGTTGTCCGCCATCGCCGTGCCGCAGAATAGAAGCGCCGCGCAGAGAGGCAGCGGGAACCGCAAGACGGTCGCTGCCAATCCGGCAAATAGCGGGCGAAGGAAATCCATACCGGGCACGCTGGCCTCCCCCATTTTGTCTGACTCCGCGGGCGGTATTCGTCGCGCTGCGCGATCTCAAATGGGCCAGCCGGTTAAGGCGGTGATAAGGCGAGAATCGGGCGTCTTGCCACGACCTATGGTTAGCCGCCGCCGAGCCGCGCCAGAACCGCTTTGCGGCCGATCAGCGGCAGCAGAACCTTCAACTCCGGGCCCTGCTCGCGTCCAGTGAGTGCCAGACGGAGCGGCCGGAACAGGGCCTTTCCGCCGCGACTGGTCTCGGTTTTCACCGCTGCGGTCCAGGTACCGAAGGTATCCTGATCCCATGGTTCCGGCGGCAAGTGACCGGCGGCCTCGGCCAGGAAGGCCGGGTCCTCGGCAACCGGATCGATCGGTCCTTTGGCCACCAACCACCAGTCATGGACATCCGACAGCCGGGACAGGTTCGGTCGAACCGCGTCCCAGAACGCCATGTCGATCTCTGGTAGGCCAAGGTCCGACAGCCGGCCGGCCACCGCCTCGAAGGGCGTGTCGTGCAACAGGCGGGCGTTGAGGCGCTTCAGATCCTCGGGATCGAATTTCGGGGTGCCCCGAGCAAATTTGGCGAAGTCGAAACCGGCGACAAGCGCCGCGACATCGTGCAGCGGTTCGATCGGATCGGACGTGCCCAGACGGCCGAGCAGGCTGGTGATCGCCATCGCTTCCAGCCCGTCCTCGTCGCGGAGGGTTTCGAGGCTGAGGCTGCCGAGCCGTTTCGACAAGCCCTTGCCGGCGGCGTCGGCCAGCAGCGGCAGATGGGCGAATGCCGGTGGCTCCGCACCCAGCGCGCCGAACAGCTGGATGTGCATGGCGGTGTTGGCGACGTGATCCTCGCCGCGCACAACGTGGGTCATGGCCAAATCCATATCGTCCACGACCGAGCCGATATGATAGAGAGGCCGGCCATCGGCGCGGATCAGCACCGGATCGGACAGATCCTTTCCCTCGAAATGCACCGGTCCGCGCACCTGATCGGTCCAGTCGATGGCGGTGTGGTCGAGCTTGAAGCGCCAATGGGGCTGGCGGCCCTGCCCTTCCAGGCTGGTCCGCTCGGCCTCGGTCAGCGCCAGCGCCGCCCGGTCGTAGATCGGCGGCAGGCCGCGGGACAGCAGGCTCTTGCGCTTCAGCGACAGCTCTTCCGGCGTCTCGTAGCAAGGGTAAAGCCGCCCATCGGCCTTCAAAGTGGCGATCGCCTCGTCGTAGCGCGCGGTGCGGTCGGACTGCCGGACAAAATCATCCCAATCGAGACCCAGCCATGCCAGATCGCGCTCAATGGCCGAAGCGAATTCGGGCCGGCCGCGTTCGTCATCGGTGTCGTCCAGACGCAGCACGAAACGACCGCCGGCATGGCGCGCGAACAGCCAGGCGACAAGCGCGGTGCGGGCATTGCCCACATGCAGAAGTCCGGTCGGGCTGGGCGCGAAGCGGGTAACGACACTCATAAGCAACACATCCATTCCGGCGCGCAATTCGGCGCCAAGGCGGGCGACCTATCCCGCCCACCGCCGCGCCTGTCAAGGCGTTTGCCCTCTATAGGGGGTCCGGCCGCGCATAATCCCGGCCACAGCATTACCCCCTCACCCAACCCTTGCATGTTTGCCGGGGTTGGGTGAGGGGGTGATCCAGTCATTGGCAGGTGACGTCGGCACCTTACGACAGCTTTAATTCTCCGAAACCAAATCCCTGTATTCAGATGAGGCTCGGCAACCCATCGGACTCGCCATGAACAGCCAACCGGCCACCGCGGCCTTGGAAATCACCGGCCTGTGCAAGACGTTCGACCGACCTGCGGTCGACAGCCTCGACCTGACGATCCGGGTCGGAGAATTCTATGCCCTGCTTGGCCCCAATGGCGCCGGCAAGACAACGACCCTGCGGATGGTCGCCGGCCTGCTTCGGCCGGATGCGGGCTCGGTCTCGGTGTTCGGGATCGACGCGCTGACGGATCCGATCGCCGCGAAACGGGTGGTCGCCTGGGTCTCCGACGAGCCGATGATCTATGACAAGCTGACGCCCTTCGAATATCTCGAATTCGTCGCCGGGCTGTGGAGCATCGATGCCGCGACCGCCGAGGCGCGGGCGCGCGGCCTGATCGACTGGCTGGGGCTCGGACCCCATGCCCATGAGCGCTGCCAGAGCTTCTCCAAGGGCATGCGACAGAAGGTTGCTTTGGCCGGAGCGCTGGTCCATGAGCCGAAGCTGATCATCCTCGACGAGCCATTGACGGGTTTGGATGCCGGCTCGGCGCGCCAGGTCAAGGATGTGCTGGCCGAGCGGGTGCGCGACGGCGCCACGGTGATCATGACGACCCATATCCTGGAGGTCGCCGAACGCATGGCCGAGCGTATCGGCGTCATCGCCGATGGCCGGCTGATTGCTGAAGGGACCCTGGACGAGTTGCGGCGGCAGACAAGAACCGCCGGTACCAGCCTCGAGGACATCTTCCTCGATCTCGTTGCGAAGCAGAGCACGGCCGCATGATGCAGCCTACGACCCTGACCTGGTTCGCACGGCACGAGTTGAGTCTCGCCTGGCGCGACTGGCTGTCGATGATGACGGCAGGCAAGCGCGGACGCGAGCCGATCGTGGCGGTCGCCATCCTCATCTTCGCCGGGCTGATGCATCTGCTGGCCTATGCGGTCCTGGCACCGGCGGTGCGCTCCGGGATCACGCCGGACAAGGCGACCCTGGCCCTGGTCACCGGCGGTGCGCTGCTGTCCTGGTCGCTGATGCTGTCGCAGGCGATGGAATCGGTGACCCGCGCCTTTTACGCCCGCGCCGATCTCGATCTCATCCTGTCCTCCCCGGCGTCCAGTCGGCGGCTGTTCGCCATACGGCTTGGGTCGATCGCACTGACCACCATGCTGTTGGCGATGCTGCTGGCCGGCCCCTTCGTCAATGTGCTGGCGATCGTGGATGGGTCTCGGTGGCTTGCCGCTTATGGGGTGTTGTGCGCCATGGGCGCGGTCTCGGCCGCCCTGGCAGTCGCAGCGACCGTGGCGATGTTCCGGGCTATCGGTCCGAAGCGGACCCGGTTGGTTGCCCAAATCATTGCGGCTTTGGTCGGCGCTGCCTTCGCGATCGGGGTGCAGGCCGGCGCGATTCTGGCCTATGGCAACATCTCGCGGCTGACGATCTTCCAGTCGGATTCCTTCGTGGCGCTGGCGCCGGACGTCACCAGCCTGCTGTGGTGGCCGGCCCGCGCCGCCATGGGAGAGATGGCACTGCTGACCGTGGTGCTGGTCATCAGCCTCGCCCTGCTCGCCATTACCATCGCCGCGTTCTCCGCCCGTTTCGGCAGCCATGTGATCGCCGCGTCGAGCATTGGATACGGCGCCAAGGTAAGCCGGCCGCGGGTCAACAGTTTCCGCCAGGCATCGACCAAGCGGGCGCTTCGCGGTAAGGAATGGGCGCTGTTGCGGCGCGATCCCTGGTTGGTGTCGCAGACACTGATGCAGGTCCTCTACCTGCTGCCGCCCGCCCTGCTGCTGTGGCGCAACTATGGGGACGACATCGCTGCCCTGGTGATCGTGGTGCCGGTGCTCTCCATGGCATCTGGGCAACTCGCCGGCGGGCTCGCCTGGCTGGCGGTCTCCGGAGAGGACGCGCCGGATCTGGTGGCGACAGCCCCGGTTGCTGCCCGCACGATCCTGCAGGCCAAGGTCGAGGCGGTCATGGGCGCCATGGCGATGGTGGTCGGTCCGATGCTGATCGCGCTGACACTCTTGGCGCCAAGGACCGGTGGCATCGCCGTGCTCGGTGTCGCCGCCGCATCCCTGTCGGCGACGGTGATCCAGATCTGGTTCCGCGCCCAGGCGAAACGCAGCAACTTCCGCCGCCGACAAACCTCCTCGCGGATCGCCACCTTCGCCGAGGCGATGTCCTCGATCCTGTGGGCAGGCACCGCCGGTCTGGCCGCCGCCGGATCGTGGTTTGCGATAATTCCGGGCTTCCTGGCGCTCTGCGTTCTGGGCGGCGTGCGGTTGGTTCGGCCTAAGCCGGAGGGCGCGGTCTAGAGCGCCCGGGCCGACTGCGGGTCCCGCCTATCTTGCCGCCCATCTCGGCGAGGCGGCGGGCAACTGGAGGCGGCTGTCCAGGGCGGTCGCCAGCGATTCCGCCGTCAAAGCGCCGGCATTCACCAGATGCGGTTTCAGCAGATCGAAATTCGCCGAGTCACCGTGGGGCGAAGGCGGACCCTCGGGGGCGACATAGGTGATGTCATCCTGCCACACGACCTGCCCGGTGCGGTCGTGGAAGGTGATTTCCATGATGATCTCCGGCACCGTATTGCCGGTGCCCGCGAGGCGGGAATAGCTCACCCCGTCGAATTTGAAGCGGAAGTCGACACTCACCACGGCGACGCCATCGACGCCCAATGCCGTGGCAAGCCGACCCAGCCGGGCGGCGTTTTCGAAATACTTGTAGCCGGCAGCGACAATGCGGCGGTTCGGCTTGGGGTCGGCCGCGGTGGCGGCATAGGCGGGATGATTCAGCACTTGCTCGGCAGGCATGAGGCGAAAGCTGTTCGCCTGGCCGAGCCCGTAGACCATCATCGGTACGCTGTCCCGCAACACCGGCACCGCGCTGGTCAGATAGGCAGCATCGTCGGACATCAGCGCGCCAACCACACCGGTCAGGGTGTCGGGGGCGTCTCCCCTGACCAGCCTATGGGCGTCGATGGACACGACGGCGTAGGTTTGTCCGGCGCCGAACGCGGTCCGCACGATCGGTCCGGGGGTATCGGAGCCGGAGCTGGAACACGCGGTGAGCAGCACTGCAATCAGCGCAAGGGCGCAAAGGCGATCGATCTTCATGGCGATAATGGTCCCTAGTAGGGAGGCAGATGGGTGGCGGCCGAGAGCCGAATTCGGCTCGCCTGATACGACCGAGAGTTGCTAATACCGCAAAAAATGAACCATCGGTGAACCATCGCGGCCATCCACCCGCCGCCACGAGCGGCGGGATGGTGCTGGACTAGGGGGTACGGATTGATGGGCAATATTGGCGGCCTGTGGCCCGATCCCCATACTTCGACAGGCTCAGCATGAGGATCTCCAGCGGTGCCTGAGGACCTCGTGCTGAGCCTGTCGAAGTATGAGGGCCGGGCCGCCAGTGCCAAATCTACGGGTGGCGCTTGCCGCCTGCCCTACCGGATCAAATCGATGAACGCGTTGGTGATCGGGTAGCGGCGTTCGCGGCCGAAGGAGCGGCGGGTGAGTTTGACGCCGGGTGGGGCCTGGCGGCGCTTGTATTCGGCGCGGTCGAGCATGCGCCAGACCCGGTTCACGGTCTGCTTGTCATGGCCGCGGGCGACGATCTCGGCGATGCCCATCTCATGCTCGATCAGGCTTTGCAGGATGTCGTCCAGCGCGTCATAGGGCGGCAGGGTGTCCTGGTCGGTCTGGTCCGGCTTCAACTCGGCGGAGGGTGGCTTGGTGATGATGCGTTCCGGGATTACCCGGCCGGCCGGGCCCTTGGCATCGGCGGGATGGATCTGGTTGCGCCATCGGGACAGCTCGAACACCGTCGTCTTGTAGACGTCCTTCAGCACAGAATAGCCGCCGCACATATCGCCATAGAGCGTGGCGTAGCCGACCGACATCTCCGATTTGTTGCCCGTCGACAGCACCATGGCGCCTTGCTTGTTGCTGAGCGCCATCAGTGTCATGCCACGCGACCGGGCCTGGATGTTCTCTTCGGTGGTGCCGGTGTCGCTGCCGTTGAACAGCGGCTCCAGCATCAACCCGAACGCCGCCATCGCAGGCTCGATGGACACCTGGTCGAGGCGGGCGCCGACCAGCGCCGCGAGTTCGGCAGCATCCTCCAGGCTGTCGGTCGAGGTATAGGGCGACGGCATCATCACACAATGCACCCGGTCCGCGCCCAGAGCGTCGACCGCGACCACGGCGCTGAGCGCACTGTCGATACCGCCGGAGAGGCCCAGCAGCACACCCGGAAAGCCGTTCTTGTCCACATAGTCGCGCAGGCCCAGCACCATGGCGCGGTAGATCGCCTCCAGGCCGTCCGGCGGCGGTGCGCGGTCGGACACGGCGCAGGCCCAGCCGTCACTGCCGGCGTCCCGCGACCACCGGGTGAGCTGCAGATGGTTTTCGAAAGCCGGCGACTGGGCCTTGAGTTCGCTGTCGGCGCCGAGCACGAAGGAGGCGCCGTCGAAGACCAGTTCGTCCTGGCCGCCGACCTGATTCACATAGATCAGCGGCAGTCCGCATTCGGTCACCCGGGCGACCGCCAGGGAGACCCGCTCGTCGAGCTTGTCGCTCTCATAGGGGCTGCCATTGGGGACAATCAGGATCTCCGCACCGGATTCCTCCAGGCACTCGGCGACGTCCGGTGTCCACATATCCTCGCAGACCATCAGCCCGAGCCGGACGCCGCGAAAATTCACCGGCCCCGGAAGAGGTCCGGGGGCAAAGACCCGCTTCTCGTCAAAGACGCCGTAATTCGGCAGATTATGCTTGAAGCGCGCTCCGACGATTTCGCCGCCATCGAGCAGCAGCGCCGCGTTGTAGGTCATGCCATCATGCCGCCACGGGGCGCCGACGAGCATCGCCGGCCCGCCGTCGGCGGTCTCCTTCGCAAGAGTCGCCACGGCCTTCTCGACCACGTCGAGAAAGAACGGCTTGAGCACAAGGTCTTCCGGCGGATACCCGCTGACGGTGAGCTCGGAGAACACCACCAGATCGGCGCCCTGCTCGGCGGCCTGGCTTCGCACGGTGCGCAGCTTGGCCAGATTGCCGTCGACATCGCCGACGATCGGATTGATCTGCGCCAGGGCAATGGCAATGTAATCGGTCACGACAATTCTCTCCGAAAGTGCCAGCTGCACCTCATCGCTGTCCGGCCGATGCTAACGACAGCCACGCCCGAGGCAAACCGCAATCACGACATGCCGGCCTCAAGACCCTTTACAAAAGACTGATCGCAAACGGCAAAAAAGCCCATCGTCGCGATCACCGCACTCATGCGTAAGCTCATCACCATCATCAACGCAGGCGTCAGAGACGCCAATCTACTCAACGAAAATCAACTGAGTTGATGACGGCGCATGTTGTTGGCCGTGAACCCGAGGCAACGCACAATCGTCTCGGCCCGAGCCAGAACTAAGCGTCAGGTTCCTCGCGCTTGCGGCTCTGCTTCGAAACGGCCTTGTACATCTTGCTGAGCTTCTTGCCGCGCAACCGTTCGTCCCGCTTCGATGCTTCGGACTTTCGCGCCGCCAGCAAAGCCACCTCACGCTTGAGTTTCATATAGCTGCGCAGCCGTTTTTCGCTCACCGCGCCCGATTTCGCCGCCCCGCGAACGGCGCAGCCCGGCTCGGACTCATGGGCGCAATCACGGAATTTGCAGGATTGCCCCAGCTCCTCGATGTCGGGGAATGCGCCGCGCAGGGCGTCCTCGTCCGCCCACATCTGCAGTTCCCGGATGCCGGGCGTGTCGATAACCACACCGCGTCCCGGCAGAACGATCAGCTCCCGATGGGGTGTGGTGTGCCGGCCGCGATCATCGTCGCCGCGCACCTCGCCGACCGCCATGCGCTCGGCCCCCACCAGGCGGTTGACCATGGTCGATTTGCCGACACCCGAGGAGCCGACAAAGGCGATCGTCCTTCCGGCCTCGAGATACTCCTCCACGGCATTGAAGCCATCGCCCTGCTTGGCGCTCAGGGCATGGATGTCCGTGTCCAGCGCGACCTCTTCGACCGATGCGATATGGGCCTCGAGGTTCTCACTGATGTCGTCTTGTTGAGCAGCACAACCGGCGTTGCCCCGCTGTTCCAGCACAAAGCGAGAAAGCGTTCCAGCCGGCGCAGATTGAAATCGCCGTCCAAGCCCATCACCACGAAAACGATGTCGATATTGGCCGCGACCACCTGGGCGCCGGTCACATTGCCTGCCTTCTGACGGGTAAACCCGCCGCGCCTGGGCAGCAGCGCATGGATGGTCGCCGTTTCGTCCTCGCCATGGGGCAGCAGGGCCACCCAATCGCCGACCGCCGGCCGATCCTGCCCTTCTGCACCGCCCGGGCGCAGGCGCCCGGAAAGCTCCGCCAGGACGGTCGCTTGTTCGGTCATGACCCAATAGCTGTACGGATCCTGACGGATCACCCGCGCCGGCACCAGATCCGGTATTTCCAACATGTCAAAATGGTCGCGAAATTCGGGGGTCCACCCCAGGTCTTCCAATGTCATTTCAGCCCCGTAGCGGGTCTAGTACCCCCCATCATAGAAGGATGACACGTATGACGACCTTGCAGCCCCTCCGGCCAGGAGCGTGGTCCGCTGCGATGCAGCGCATCGCAAGGGCTGCGTGACGCCGCCCGAAGGGGCTGCAAGGTCGCCCGGAGGGTCGCGTCCCGCGCACGCCGGGGGGCGTCACCGCCGCTAGCCGATGCGGTGCATCGCCGGCGCGACGCTTCCTGCCCGGCGGGCGCGGGACGCGATCATACGTATCATCCTTCTATGATGGGGGGTACTTGGCTTCCGCACCGCGAACGCGCATCCGATCGATTGTTCCTATCGGGTAATCCGGAGTGAGTCCGGACGAATCGCTGCCCGGCCACCGGAGTGATCCGGTGCCGGCCCGAGGGCCAAAAGGCACGATACTATGGGCAATCAGACAATCATAAGCCGTTAAGATAGCACGGCCATCGCGTTGCCCGCAACGAATCGCAGCCGGAACAGGGGCAGCCGATACTCGCCTATTCGATGAATTTTTGGTGATCCCAACAGCAGGGGAATCGCTTCAGGTTAACGCGGAGTTCTGTCGGAGCAGTGTTTCGAGGTAGTCCGGGTTGAGGTTGGCGAGTTTTCGGCGGACTTTGAGGCTGTGTCGGTCTTTTGGTTTGCGGACCAGGTTCATGGCCATGTGTTTGACGACGGCCATGTTTTCGGGGCCGTAGCCGGAGCGCAGTCGGGCGAGGTCGTCATGGAAGACGACGTCGAGGACCCAGTGGAGGCGGTTTTCGATGCCCCAATGGGCGCGCACGGCGCGGGCGAAGGTTTCGGCGTCGAGGGTGGCGGAGGAGAGGTAGTAGCGCTTTTCGCGTTCGATCTTGGAGTTGCGTTCGACCTCGGTCTCGACCATGGCGATGGTGGCGAGGTGGGGGAAAGCCGGCTCGCCGGTATAGCGGCGGTCGGAGAACAGCCAGTCGACGTGGTGGCAGACGGCATGGCGGCGGATTTCGATGCGGCCATGGTCGGCGTCGGTGGTGTCGAAGGTGTCAAAGCCCTCGCAACCTGCGGTCTGGGGGTCGGCGAAGAAGGCTGCGACATCGCTGAACAGGAGAGGCCGGTTGGCCTTCAGGGCGAGCAGATAGTCGCCGCCGCGGCCAACGATGGTCTCGGCGATCGTGGTCTGGGTGCCGATCGCATCGATGGTGACCAGCGCGCCGGTCAGGGCCAGGCGCTCCAGCAAGAGCGGGATCGCGGTGATCTCATTGGACTTGTCAGCGACCGCCTCCTGACCCAGCACCAGGGCGCTGGCGGCAGGCCCAGGCGGAGAGGAGATGCAGCGGCTCGCGCCCCTTGGAGCGGGCATGGCTGCGCCTGGAGGTTTTGCCGTCTATGGCGATGATGTCGGGTTCCGTCTCGCGCAGCCCCGCCACCCAGGCGGTGAAGCAGGCCTTGAACAGCTCCGGGTCGAGAGCGTTCATCACGTCGTTCAGGGTATCGTGGGAGGGGATGCCGCGCTCATAGGCCAAAAAGCGGCGCAGAAAGGCGATCCGCAGCTCGCCCCACAGCTTGATCTCGACGAAATCCTCCATCCCGCTCAGCGTCGCACACAGCACCACAAGCAGGATCTCAGGCAGCGGATACATCACCCGCCAGTCCTCGCGGGGATCGTCCAGCGCCGAGAAATGATCAAGAAGGGGCCGGGTCGGCTGTGATCGGGTCATTGTCAGGCCTCGTGAGTCAACGAAGCCCTCCATGAATCACATAACACCGCCCGCGAACAGCCCGCCAGCAACAAACGGCGTTAACCTGAAGCGATTGCCCTGATCCCAACAGCCTCCGGCATTGATTCCATAAGCGAGACGATGTTAGCGTGCAATTCTCGTCTTCGATGGATGTGACGGGGCCTCGACGCTCCCAAATTCTCCCCGTAGAGGACAGCAATTCGGGCAAGACCCCAGCCCACAAACGCCGCAAAGGCGCGTTTCACATTGTATCGAAGATTTGCAGGAAGCATGCGCGGTGGCGCGCGCTTCCGCCATGTCAACTCCTTGCGCCCATCGGGGCGTCATACGGGAAGGAAATCAGCATGAGCAAACTTCAGACTGCCCTCATTGTAGCGGGGTGCCTCGGCTTGGCGTGTTCGCCGGCGATGGCCCAGGAGTCTAAATCCGTGGAAGGGCTCACACTCGCCCAGGCGCGCATGATGGACGCCGACCGGGACGGCAGGATCACTGTGGAAGAATTCCTTCAGGGGTCTTCGGATCGAAACCTGTTCGCGCAACTCGACACCAATTTCGATAGTGCGCTCGATGCCGAAGAGCAACGTCAGGGCATTCGAGTTTCCGTCAGAACAATGCGCTGAGCGTGCTCTTCGCCTCTCTCACTTCCGAAAACAGGCGGGATTGAGATCGGGGACATGGTCGAACTCCTAATCTCCTCAAAGGGCTGGGCCGTAGCGCGGAGACAAACCACAGGTAGTTCAAGTTTTTCGAGGCGTATTCAGCCCGGTTGGACCTCTTTAAGAGGATCACGATCGACCGTCCCTCTGTCGATCTCTCGCCACGAGACAGAGGAGGCCACTTCATGGCCAATCGAACAATTTTCCAACAGATCGCCATCGGGCTTATTGCCTTGGCGCCCATCGCCGCAGCCCCCGCCTGGGCGGATGACGACGATGATGGCGGCGACCGGCGCGGGCTGGTCATCGGGCCGCAGGTCCAGGTTTCGGGCCTCAGCCCGTTGCCGCCATTCAGTGCATGCGGAAACTTCCCGGGTATCGTCGCCGGCAGCGGCACCAACTTCCCGGACAGCGAGATCGAACCCTGGCTCGACGTAAATCCAAGAGACCCGGACAACATCGTCGCCTTCTGGCAGCAGGATCGCTGGTCCAATGGCGGCTCCCGAGGCAATGTCGCGGGGGTGAGCTTCAATGGCGGCGCCACCTGGAGCATCGTGCCGGTGCCGGGACAGACCGATTGCACCGGCGGTCCCTTCGAGCGGGCGTCGGACCCCTGGGTGTCCTTCTCCCCGGACGGGACGCTACACCAGATGAGCCTGGTCTTTGATATCGACCCGCCCAGTCAGCGCCCCGGCAGGCTTCGGCCCGAACGCCATGGCGACCGGCCGTTCGTTCGATGGCGGCATGACCTGGACCAATCCGATCCTGATCATTTCGGACACCGATCCCCGATTCCTCAACGACAAGAACTCAATGACGGCCGATCCGACGGACTCGAACTTCGTTTATGCCGTTTGGGACCGTCTCGATGTCGATCCGGTGGTCGGCTTCCCCTTCAAGGGCCCGGCCTACTTCGCCCGCACGACCAATGGCGGGGCAAGCTGGGAGCCCGCCGTGCAGATTTTCGATCCGGGACTGATCAACCAGGTGATCGGCAGCCAGATCGTCGTGCTGCCGGACGGAACTCTGCTCAACTTCTTCAACAAGATCATCAACTTCAACGCGGACGGGTCGGTAAACGCCCAGCCCTTCCGGCTGACTGTCATTCGGTCCGACGATCAGGGCGAGACTTGGGACGTTACCGATGAGCCGACGGGCGGCAATGAGATCGCCATTGTACTGGGCGCCGGGGTATCGACGCCGGACCTTGGCGTCGGCGTTCGCGACGGCTCCATCCTGTTCGACGTTGCCGTCGACGCTGACGATGGCACGCTCTACGCCGTGTGGCAGGATTTTCGCTTCACCGGCTTCGACCAGATCGCCTTCATGCAATCCAAGGATGACGGCGAGACCTGGTCGAATCCGATCAGGATCAACGCCACGCCGCCGGATCCGGCCCGGCCGTTCACCCAGCAGGCCTTCCTGCCGTCGGTCGCGGTCGGCGGTGACGGCACGGTGGTCGTCAGCTATTACGACTTCCGCAACGATGTTTTAGGGCCGCAGGAGCTGGCCGATCACTGGATGATCTTCTGCGATCGACGGTGCGACGATCCATCGAATTGGCGCGATGAGGCCCGCTTGACGGATATCTCCTTCGACTACCTTCAGGCGCCGTTCGCCAATGGACTGTTCCTGGGAGACTATGTCGGTCTCGCCGCCACCGGGGACGAGTTCCTGGCGTTCTTCCAGGAATCGTCGGTGATGGACAGAGCAGACGGCTTCTTCCGCAAGATCATTCGCGGCGGAGGAGGGGGTGATGACGATGACGACGATGAGGTCGCATCTCGATAAGGGAGACGCGCAAGAGTGTCTTTTTAGACCCTCTTAGAAAATTCGGGGTGGAGCTCAGCGCTCCACCCCTTTTTTCACGACACTTTCGAAAGTACGCCGGTCTAGAACTTCGTCACCTCGACCCGCCATTCGGGGCCAGAGCTGACACCGTGGGTGCCGGCGAAATCGCCCCAGTTGATGGCGAAGGACAGGTTGTTGACGCTGTTGAGATAGATCAGCGGATCGTCCTGGGGCACGTCGCCGAAGGTCGACACGTAGGGGATCTTCGCGTCATAGACCATCGCATCGCCATTGTAGATCCGGACCTCGAGATCGGAGCCCTTCTCAACGCCGAGCTTGGCGAAAGTCTCGCGGTCGATATTGGTCCAGACATTGCCGTACTGGATATCCAGGATCGGGATCGTGCCGGTGACCGTGGAACCCTCGACGGCGGCCTGCTGGTACTCCAGCCGGGTGACCTCCGCCGGCAGCACCGGACCGACCTCCTCGAAAGTGGCAACGCCGGAGGCGAGACGGGCGCCGGTGTAGGAATACACGTCGCGGCCGTGGAAGGTGTAGGACCGCTCCGAGCCCGCCAGTCGGTTGCGCACTTCGTCGATCTCACGGATCTCGGCAATGCCCAGCGAGTCGGCGATCAGGGTCAGCGTGCCATTGTCCGGCGTCACGAAGTAGTGGCCGGACTCGGTCTTCAGCACCACGGATTTGCGGTCGGTGCCGACGCCCGGGTCGACCACCGACACGAATACCGTGCCCGCCGGCCAGTACGGGGCGGTGGTGTTGAGCCGATACGCGCCTTCCCAGATGTTGAAGGCCGGAATCTCATGGGTCAGATCCTCCAACCGCAATGTCGGATCGACCCCCAGCGCCACGCCATGCATGGCCGACACCGCGCCGTCCTTCAGGCCGAAATCGGACTGGTAGACAACGATCCCGTTCGGCTCCTCGGCCCAGGCCGGCACCGATGCGGCGGCATACAGCAACGCCGCTGTCCACAACGACGCCAACGCCATTGCCCCAAATTTCATAAGACCCATCCTGGCCTCCCCTTGCAGATGTTCATGACTGATGGCGAATGATTCCATACTCGACCGGGCACGGCGAGACTTAACCTCGGCCGCCGGCACGTCTAGTGTCCGAACCATCTGCCGCGACCACCACAGAGTCGGCTCTTCATGACCCTAGAGCACGCCAGCCAATTGGACCGCATGATCGCCCGGCTGACCGCCCAGCGCGATCATTTGGCGGTCGCGGCGACAGCCATCCGCGACGTTCCCGGCCCGGTGCTGGAGATCGGCCTGGGCAAGGGCCGCACTTACGACCATCTGCGCCGGCTGTTACCCGACCGCGACATCTACGCCTTCGACGGTAGCGTGCACGCACCGGCCAGATTGGTGCCGGATCCAGACCATCTGTTCGTTGGGGATTTCCGGGAGACTCTGGAGACAGCGGCCGGTCGATTGCCCCCGGCCGCCCTGGCCCATGCCGATTTCGGCAGCGAGGATCGCTCCCGAGACGCCGCCCAGGCGGAATGGCTCGGCCCGCTGATCGGTCGGCTGATGGCGCCGGGCGGCATAGTGGTCAGCGACCGGAAGTTGGTGGCCGAACGTTGGACGCCCGTTGACTGCCCGTCAGGCGCCTGGCCGTATTTCCTATGGCAGGTGGACCGTTGATAGTGAAACGGGGATGCCACCGTCATGCATCTGGCAAGCGGGAAAAATACAAACTGTGTCCCCGTATTTCACAGGTAAGTCACGCGTGAGTATGGGAGCGTTCCATGAAATGGTGCTGTGCGCAGTTTGAGGGCTACTGCGAGACTGCCGGCCAACGTGGAATTAGTGTATTTGCCGGTGGAGGCGATGGCGAGCGACCGGCGTTCATTATCCAGTTTCGGGCGCTCGATCCGGGCGCGCCGGAGCCCCTCACCGACACGCCGTTGAGCACGGTCGTTCAGACCGGCATTCTCCATTGTCCGTCGTGCGGCCATGACCTGCACGAATGGTACAAGAACGATATTCATGCTCTGGAGAAGGCCGGTCTGGTATCTCCTTGTGAGACTCGCTCCAAAATAGACCGGCGGACCCCAAGATGCGCGCCCTTTGAAGGTTTTAGAGGACAACGGGAACCTGAATGCCCAGCAACAACTGCCCCATGTGCCGCGGCGGCGCCGCGGATGAGGAGCTTGAACGCGTCGAGGTTTGGGCGGATGCACATTGGCGGCTGACTGTCAGCCTGTCGGCGGAAGTGCCTGGCTTTGCGTATCTCGAGCCGAAGCGCCACATCGCCTATGTCACCGATCTGGACGGCGAGGAGGCGCGGACATTCGGCACGGCCCTGGCGGCCAGCACGCGGGCGCTGAAAGAGGCGACCGGCGCGGATATCGTCTTTGTCTACATTTTCGGGGACGGCGTTCCCCATCTCCATGTCCATCTCGCGCCGCATCGCGCCGGCGACGCGCTCAACGACCAGATGATCCGGGGTGAGATCGTCGAGGAAAAACTGCCCAGCGGCATGACCCGGATCAGCAGCCACGAGTTTCCGCCGCTACCGCGCGAAGAATTGTCCGATATCGCCGTCCGTGTGCGGGAGCGGTTGGCCCGGGGGTAGCGAACCTGATCCGGTTGGGCCAGAGGCGCCGTCACGCCAAACCTGCTCCTACTCCGAATGAGAGAGGATATTGACCAGCTTGCCGAAAGGATCGCGCACATAAAAGCGGCGGACGCCCCAGGGCTCATCGGTCAGATCATAGGGGATTTCGAACGCGCCGGCCTTGGCCCGGCGATAGGCCTCATCGACGTCGTCGACCTCGATCGAGATGTCCGGCACAGGCGTTCCCGAGCCTCCTTCACTCGCAACGCTGATCTGCGGACGGGCCGCGCCGTCGGAGGCGAAGGTCATGATCCAGCCGTGATCCATGACGATCTCCATGCCCAGGAGGTCGCCATAGAATGCCTCGGCCTCAGCCAACCGCTCTGCCGCAATATTCAACACGATTCGCTGTACGGCCATGTGTCTCTCAGAGCGTTGGGAGACATGGTTTTAGCACGGTGAACGCCACCGCGTCCCCTGGCGCGGAGACCGGCAGCGGCAGATTTGGTTGAAGCTCAGCCAATACCGCAAGGGGGTCTGACATGGTCTCCAGCAAGGGGAAGCGTCGGGTCAGCAACCGGGTCCGGCGGCTTCGCTTCGACCAAGACGAAATGACGCAGAAGGATCTGGCAGACCAGCCGGCGTCACCCGCCAGACCATCGTGGCCATCGAGAAGGCCTATTACGCGCCGTCGCTGCAACCGGCGTTCCTGATCGCCCAGGTTCTTGGCACCCCGCTGGAGGAGGTTTTTTCCTCGACGCCGAGTAGCCGCCAAAACCAATGCCGGCGATCCGTCCTTGCCCAGGGTCCCGGCCCATGGCCGGCGCCGATCGACACGCCTCGATTTTTGGCTATTGGGAAGCCCATCCCGAAATGCGCAACACCGTATCATTCGGTGGTCGCCACTACCACGTCCTGATACACGCCGCCTGCTTGCTCTCCCGACCAGGATCCGGGGTGCATGGCGATCAGCCGGAAGCCATTGCTCGACAGCAACTGTTCGATCTGGCTTTCGTCATAGGCGACCCCCAAATGGGGGCTGTGTCCGAATTCCACCCTGTTATCACCATGGGTGTCCGCAAAGCTGAGGTTACTCTTGCCTTGGTCGCAAAGGCCACGAGACCTGTCAGTCAATACAAAGGCGGTGAACAGGAGCCTTCCACCGGCCACCAGGACACGCCGGCTTTGTTCGATGTAGTGCGCTGTCTCCGCATGCAGCATGTGCGTGAAGACAGATGTGGCAAATATCAAATCGAACTGGGCTGGCCTGAACGGGAAGCAAAATTCGGTCGGGTTGATACGACCGAATGGATTGTAGAAACCGTTGCGCACGTCGACCCGGTGGAAACGAAACCGGGAGTGCCGCTGGGAGATTCTATTGCGGCACCAATGGATCCCCGTCCGAACGACATCGAAGCCGTCATACTCACCCTTGGACAGGAATTCGGCCAGAATTGCCGCGTTTCGTCCAATTCCACAGCCGATTTCCATGACCCGGCTATCCGGCTGCAGATCGGCATGCTCTGTCAGAAGCGTCACATTTTCCCGACCGACAGCCTCAAAGTCACCGCCGCCGGCAAAATTCATCCAGCGGGGCGGCGCGACACCGCCGCCAAACAGAGGATTGGCGTGGTTCACGGCAACACTCAGCGCGGGTTCCAGAAGACCGTATTTGATCACACGGAGAGCATGACCCATGGTGCATTCCTCGCTAGCGTATTGAGTCACGGTCCATAGACCCGGTCCACGTCCACAAGTCGCGCGGCATGATCGTTCAACACGCGGTCGGTGCTGCTGACCCACCCATGTCACGTGACCGGGCGGAACCACCTACTCGCTCTACCAATGAAGGAAAAAAGAAGTTAATATTTCGCATATTTGGCGGGCTCACACTAAAGAGTGCAGGGACTGGACAGTCGACTGCTATCGTCGCAGCAGGAACTCGCCCGACCTCGACGACATGACGCAAAGGAGCTGGCCGACAGCGTCGGCGTGACCAGCCAGACCATCGTGGCCATCGAGAAGGCGCACAACGCGCCATCGCTGGAGCTGGAATTTCTGATCGTCCGGGTGTTCCATACGCCGCTGGAAGAGGTGATTTCCTTCGACGCCGGTTAGCCGCCGGAGCCAATTCCCGTACTCTGTTATCGTTCCCGGTGCCGGCAAGCGCGGTTGTGGGGCAAAACGCCTGACCCATCGGTAGGATTGGTGTAGCGACTGCATAGTGTCCGGCACTTTGACGACACAGCTTGGTGAGGAACAAAATCATGACACCCCATATCGAGGCGGCATCCGACGACTACGCGGAGATCGTCCTGCTGCCGGGTGATCCGCTGCGCGCCAAATGGATCGCCGAGACGTTTTTCGACGACGCGCGCTGTGTCAATCAGGTGAGGAACTGCCTCGGTTTCACCGGCCTCTATAAAGGCACGAAAGTCAGCGTCCAGGCGACCGGCATGGGTCAGCCTTCGCTGGCGATCTATGTGACCGAACTGCTCACCAAATATGGTGTGAAGTCATTGGTTCGCGTAGGGACCTGCGGCGGTCTCAACGAGCGCGTCGCCATCCGCGACACGATCATCGCCATGACCGCCTGCACGGATAGCAGCATGAACCGCTCCTATTTCGGCGCATTCGATTTTGCGCCGACCGCGGATTTCGACCTGTTGCGCCGCGCCGTCATGACGGCGGAGCGCCTTGGCAAACGCCATCATGTGGGCGCGATTATTTCAAGCGATGTCTTCTATGCCGAGGGCGGCCTGGCGTATTACGACCGGCTTCGGAACCATGGGGTTCTCGGCGTCGAAATGGAGACCAGCGCTCTTTACACACTCGCCGCCAGATATGGCGCACAGGCGCTGTCGGTCTGCGCCATGACCGACTGCCTGATCACCGAAAAGCAGATCGATGCCGGCGAGCGGCAGACGACGCTGACCGATCTGGTGGAGCTGTCCCTGGGTGCCGTCACGACGGCCGATTCCGAATAATCGGCTGCCGGAATGGCGATGCTCGCCGATCGCTATTTCCGTGCGCCTGCTATTTGAGCTCGACCTCGACGAAGGCGAATTCCTGCTCGCCGGCGTTGATCACGTCGTGTTCGACTCCGGCCTGACGGGCGTAGGACGCGCCGGCCTTCAGATCGGCGAAGGTCTCCGACCCGTCCGGTCCGACAATCTTCAACCGGCCATCAACGAGGGGAACGACGACGTAATCGTATTCGTGCCGGTGATAGCCGGTCGCAGCTGCTGGCGCAAAGCGCCATTCGGTGACCCGCAGCCTGGCGTCGTCGATTTGCAGGGTGGGAACGGCTTTTTCGTTCATGGCTTCACTCTGAACAACAAGGGCATCAACCGCAACTATAGGGGAAACTCAGCTTAGCCAAACCGCCAGCCAACGCCAGTTGGCGATGACGCCGCGTCCCTGCGAGGAGGGCGATTTCTTACGGCCAGAAGAAATTTCGTGGCGCAGAAGGTCGAAATAGATTTGCATCGAAATGCGAAATCGATCAAATTTCGAATATTTCTTCGGTACGGATAATCTCTTCTTGGCGTCGCCGCACGCTGATCTGGCCGCTTCTGTAGGTCGCTATTGCGGCCGGCGCAGACCAGAGATCGAAGTTTCCAAGCCCAGCAGCCGCACCCTACATTTTGGAGACTCAAACCATGCTTGACATGAGAATGGTACAGTTGGGTGCCGTGGGTATCGTCACCCTGCTCGGTTGCGGTTTCTTGGCCATCTCCGCCAGCGCTCAGGAGGCCGAAATCTTCGAGACCTCGACGGAGATTGTGCATCCGGTATTCCCAAGGGCGGCGGCTAAAGAGGCGACGCCGCATTGGACCGAGGCAGCCCGCCTCTACGAGAGCCTGCTCGAACTCCGGGAATCGGTCGCAGCTCCGACCGCCATGGAGTCCGCCGTCCCGCCGGGGCCATCCATCGCGCCGTTGGGATTGGAGGGGGCGGCGGCCGAGGAGACGTTTGAAACAGACGACTTCCTGCTGCTGGAAACGCCCGCCGAGTCGGAGCGGGGTCTCGGCCTCGACGATCCATTCGGCGACAGCCTGCTGTTCAACGAGACTCTGCCGGCGGACACGCTGGTCGTCGGCAAGAATGCGATCAACACCATAGCCCCGACAGGCGCCCAGTTCAGATCGAGCCTGGGCGAGACCGCGGTCGCGAATTTGGGGCGCCGGGTGTTCTATACAGGAAACACCTTCGCATCGTTTTCCCGTGACGGCGGCGTCAACTGGATCCAGCGGGACCTGCCGGCAGCGCCGTTTTCCGGGGCAGTCATGTGTTGCGACCAGGATGTCGTGTACAGCGAGGCGCGAAAGCGCGTCTTCTGGTCGATGCTGTGGATGAACAACGCCCGGACCCGCGGTTCCGTCCAGATCGCGGTTCTCAAGAGGCCCACGAGAGGTCCGGCCTGCGTGTACAATATCGGCTTCGGCGGCAACACGGTCCCGGACTATCCGCATATCGGCCTGAGCAACGACTTCCTCTATCTCACCACCAACAACATCACCGATGACAGCTGGTCCGGATCGCAGGTGCGGCGCTTCCCGCTGGATCAGATGGCCGAATGTCAAAGCGCCCCGGGCAAGATCTTCACCTGGTCGACAAGACCGCAGCGCGTTTTCGTGCCGGTGGAGGGTGCGACCGACGCGATGTACTGGGGGATGCTGAACAACAGCACGCGGTTCCGGATCTTTTCCTGGCCCGAGACGACGGATACCGTCTCCTCGGTCACCAGGACGATCACCACGTCGCCGCACAACAATCCCGACTGCCGGGGCGGCATCGGCAACAATGACTTCATCGAACGCAGCACCTCTTGGAGCATTTCCGGTTTCCGCATGAGGGGCTGGTATGGACAGCCCAACAAGGGCGGCGGCACGGATGCGGTCGGATGGATGTGGAACGTGGGCACGGACGCCGAACACCCGCAGGGTCATATCCACGCCGCCGTCTTCGATGCCGACAGCCTGGACCTGACCGGAGAACCGCATATCTGGAGTTCGGATTTCTGCTACGGCTATCCGGATGTTACCACCACCCAACGCGGACATCCGGCGGTGGTGCTGGCCTATGGCGGCCGGGACGGGGGCGGCGGCTCTGCCGCCAACAACGCCGTTCTCCTGGGAGACGATCTGGCGGGAGACTGACCGTTCGGACCGCACGCGACGGTCGCCGAGGGCACCCACAACCGTTCGGATGGCCGCTTCGGCGACTATTTCACCATCCAGCGGCATTCCCCGTGCCACACGTCCCTCATCGCGGCGAGCTACGTGCTTAGCGGCGGAAACTCTGGCAACAACACGGAGCACCACTATTTGAGCTTCGGCCGAAACCGGGATACCAGGTGTTTCGATTTCTGGGATGCAAGATAGACAGCACGGTCTAATCCGGGCAATGAGGGCCTCGCTGCCGCCTGGCATCGGGGCCCTTTTCATTTAGGGCGTCGGCAACTGCCTGCGCAGCCTAACGCCGCAGCAGGAACTCGCGCCCGACCTTCACCATCGGCTTGCCGTCGTATTCGACGATGTCGGCGGTGGCGTAGGTTTCGCTCCAGCGTTCAGGCAGGTAGCTGCCGGTGCCCACCACGTCGATGGGGGCCTTGGCCAGGGCCATGACGCGGCATTTGGCCGGGTTGAAACCGCTGGAGGCGACGATGCGGACCTTGGCGAAGCCGGCTTCGTTCAGCTGGTCGCGCAGATGGTGCACGGCGGCGGCGGAAACGCCGGTGCCGATCAGATAACGCAACTCGGCCTCGTCGCGATAACCGCGGACCGCCGAGGGCACATGGCGTTCCAGCACGGCGTAGGAGGTCGGCGGGTCGAGCCCTTCCATGTAACGGCCGCCGGGGGTGTCGATGCGCAGCGCCAGTTCGCCGGACGCGGCCAGTTCGGGGAATCGGCGGCAGACCGCCAGGCTGTCGGTCACCTCCCTGCCGAAATAATCCACCAGCACCGTCAGCGGCGTGTCGGGCTGCGCCTCGTGGAACATCTCGGCCGCCCGGACGGTGGAGCCGGCATAGCCGATCAGGGCGTGGGGCATGGTGCCGAAGCCGGCATCCTGGCCGAAGAAATGGGCGGTAGCGTCAGTGGCATTGCCGATGAAACCCTTGGCATCGACCTTGCGCCTTGCCCGCGCCGACCCGACGCTGGCGGCATAGGCCATCAACTCGGCCATCTCCATGCCGGCGCAGTGGCGGGCATCCATGGCCAGGAATCCGACGCCCGGCAACTCCGTGCACATGATGTAGGCGTTGTAGGCGGCGATGCAGCAGGGGCCGATCTTCTGCAGCAGGACGGTTTCGGTGTCGATCAGGTGATAAAGCGGGCCGGTGACGTACATAAGCGGCTCGCCGGCGCCGACCCATTTGCCTTCCGGGTAGCGCAGGTCGATGTCGAGGGTCACGCCGCGCTCGGCGGCCACCTGCTCCAACCAGCCGATCGCCATGCGCGGAGCGGAGACCACCGGACGCCGCATGAAGATGGCGTAGGTGGCGGTGCAGTCGCCGAAATGCCCGACGGTCTCCCGCGTGCGGGTGAAGTATTTGTCGGTCCAGGCCGGCAGCTCTCCGGCCGTGGGTTTCATCGTATTCATATCCGAGATCCCCAGCGGCCGGATGTGTGACTGCAACCTTTACTCGGCAGCCGCGTTGCGACGGGCGCGATCGCGATCGGCGCGGTCACCCTTGAGCTTCTCGGCGATCAGGAAGGCCAGTTCCAGCGCCTGGGTCGCGTTCAGGCGCGGGTCGCAGGCGGTGTGGTAGCGCAGGGACAGACCGTCATCGGTGATCGCCTGGGCGCCGCCGGTGCATTCCGTCACCTCTTCGCCGGTCATCTCGAAATGCACGCCGCCGGGCTGGGTGCCCTCCGCGTGATGCACGTCGAAGAAGGCCCGGACCTCCGCCAGGATGCGGTCGAACGGCCGGGTCTTGTATCCCGAGGAGGATTTGACCGTGTTGCCGTGCATGGGATCGCAGGCCCAGATGACGTTGCGGCCCTCCTGCTTGACCCGCCTCAGCAGCGGCGGCAGCCCGTCATCCACCTTGTCGGAGCCCATGCGGGCGATCAGGGTCAGCCGGCCCGGCTCGTCTTCGGGGTTCAGGATGTCGATCAGGCGGATCAGCTCATCCGGGTCGAGGGACGGCCCGCATTTCAGCCCGATCGGGTTTTTCACCCCGCGCAGGAATTCCACATGGGCGCCGTCCGGCTGGCGGGTCCGGTCGCCGATCCACAAGAAATGGGCGGAGACGTCGTACCAATCGCCGCTGGTGCTGTCGACGCGGGTCAGGGCCTGCTCATAGGGCAGCAGCAGGGCCTCATGCGAGGTGAAGAACTCGGTCTCGCGGATCGCCGGGATCGCGTCGGATGTGACGCCGCAGGCGGCCATGAACTGCAGGGCCTCGTCGATGCGGTTGGCCATGTCCTCGTAACGTTCGCCCTGGTCGCTACGGCCGACGAAACCGAGGTTCCACTGATGCACCTTGTGCAGATCGGCATAGCCGCCCTGGGCGAAGGCGCGCAACAGGTTCAGGGTCGAGGCGGCCTGGTTGTAAGCCTGCACCATGCGGTCCGGATCGGGACGGCGGGTGTCGGCGTCGAAATCGAAGCCGTTGATGATGTCGCCGCGATAGGACGGCAGTTCGACGCCGTCGACGGTCTCCATTCCCGAGGAGCGCGGCTTGGCGAACTGGCCTGCAACCCGGCCGACCTTCACCACCGGCGTGGAGCTGCCGAAGGTCAGCGCGACCGCCATCTGCAGCATCACCCGGAAGGTGTCGCGGATCTTGTCGGGATGGAATTCCGCGAAGCTTTCGGCGCAGTCGCCGCCCTGCAGCAGGAACGCATCACCCCGGGCAACTTTCGCAAGGTCGGCCTTCAGAGACCGGGCCTCGCCGGCAAATACCAGCGGCGGATATTTCGCAAGCCGATCCTCGGCGGCGGCCAGCCCGGCCGCATCCTCATAGTCCGGCATCTGCATCGCCGGCTTCGACCGCCAGCTCTCTGGAGTCCAACGCTCCGCCAATTTTCGATCCTCCTGACCCAACAATTTTCTCCACCCCGGCTGCCGTTAATTCGAGCCGGTTGGCAAGGGACCGTAGGCTATACGCCGACTCCGCGCGGTTTTCCAGTCGCGTGTACTCAATAGGCCCGGAGGCGCCCCAGTTGTACTCGGTTTACGCGAGGTTAAGGGTCGCCGCCGCACAGTAGACCTCAAACAAGGTTCATTCTGGGGAGAATTCCGTGAAACCGCTGATTACCGGCCTGCTGTGCCTGGCCGCGGCCAGCCTCGCCGGCTGTGGCGCAAGCCCGAAATCCTTTCGTCCACCGCCCGAGCCAGTTGCGTCGACTTTGCCGACACCGGCTGAAACGGCGGAGTTGCTCAACGGCATCGACCCACAGGCGGTCACCGGCGTGCTCGACCTGCTCGGCCATGAATACCGGGTGGGATACGACAATTACGGCGCGCCGCTGATCGGCATTCTGCCCAGGACCCCCGACGGCACCGAGGAAATGTTCGTCCTGTTCAATGGCTGCGCCGAGGATAACCGCTGTGACGACATCACGCTGGTGAGTTGGGATCTGCGGCGCCGGCCGATCCATCTGGAGATGATCAATCGCTGGAACCGCGACAACCGGTTCCTGCGCGCCTTCATCGACCCGGATTACGGGCCGGTTCTGCAGATGGACATCAACAGCGGCGGCGGCCTGGGGCCGGACGCCCTCACCCGCCAGATGAGCAACTATTTCGCGGCTTTGGAACGCTTCGCCGCGACCCTCGATATCGTTTGATCTTCGATATCGTCCGGCCCGAGGGGAGCCGCCCCCTCGGCGACGCCTAGAGCACGATGAGATGAGGTCACGTGACCTCATCTCTGAATCGTCCTCTAGAACACTAAATAGAGCGGGATTCAGATTCGAAGTCGAGACGACTTCAAATCATCCCGATCTTGCGGGCACGAAACTGAAAACGTCCGGTGCGGGCGGGGAAATGTGAGATGAGACTGGTCATCGCGGTCGCCATCGGATTGCTGACCGCCGCCACGGGCGGGGCGGCGGCACAGACGGAACCACTTTTACCGGACGCTCTTGAGGAGCCAGCGCTCGAGCGCATCGACCGGTTCACCGCCGAGCTGATCGGCGAGATGCTGGACACACTCGGGCTTCCCTACACGGTCGGACACGGCCCCTACGGCCAGCCGGCCATCACCGTGATCAGCACCCAGGCCAGCAGCCCGCCGGGCGGCGCCCGACCCGAATCAACACGGCCGGATATTGGCGGGTTCGCAGTGGAATTCTTCGGCTGCGACAATGCCGGGCGCTGCGACGAGATGAGTTTTGTCAGCCGCTATGAGCCAGCCCGGCCGACCAGCCTGACCACGGTCAACCGGTTTAACCAGGGCACCCGCTTCACCACCGCCTATACCGGGCTCAGTGGCGAGTTGATCCTTTCAATGGATCTAAGCGCGGTCGGCGGCATCGGCCGTCAGGCGACCATGATCATGATCGCCATCTACGTCTACAACATGGAAAGCTTCGCCCAGGCGATCGGATATTCCTGAGCGCGGTCCACCGGGCTTCGGATCAGACCCTGACAGAAGTCACGCTCGATTGGGCATCGGCGGGATCCGGCATCCGGAACAGCCACGGATTTGGAATGTACAAAATCGCAATTCAGACGCTCTTGGCCGTTGCGGCTGCTTGGATGATCGCATCGCCAGCAGCCGGCCAGGAAGGCTTTGAACGCACGATTGTCGGCATAGAGGATGACGGCGGCGCGCTGGCAATTGCCGTCGAACTCTCCCTGAAAGTCTATCAGCCGCTCACTTCGCCTCGCCGGCATGGCGCGTTTCTGGTCGACACCGAAATCCAGCCCGGCACAGCAGAGGAAACCGTTCTTCGATATATGCAACTGGTCGGCAGTGGCGATACAGCTGGATACACTGGGCTTCATGAACCGGACCAGGGGAACGGTTTGGCCGACGAACTCTGCCCATGCGGTTCGCGCTCCGGGCCCAACTACCGCATACCGGACAGGTTCAAACTACTTATGTTCGAATGGGCATGGCTCTACCGGAACTATACGATCTTCCAGATCAGTTTCCGGGAATCGGCCAACCGATCCTCCGGCGTGAATATCGCGACCCGTCTTCATGATGGCAAAGTCTACATTGCCGCTCGACCGCGCGGCCACGCGTTCGAGGCCGCCAGCTTCCTCCTGTGGTTGGCGGAACCAGGCCAGGGATTATCGCAACCGAGCGCCTTTTCGCCCGGCGATTTGGAAAGAGCCGCTCAGATTGACGGTGGCGCCAACCCGCTGATGGTCCATTTCGGCGGCACGTTGCATTCTTCCAGCGTCGGCTGGCAGCCTGCCGAACGGAGCAACAACCCCGACCGGGTTGCGACCTTTGCCGCCGAAATCCTGGCGACGAGCACCGAACTTGATGAGGACGCCTTCGTCAATCTCTTCCATCCCTGGGTGTCCGACAGCCTACGAAGCAGAGCGGACAGGGACCCGGGATATCTGGAGGAGGCTCGCAGGATGTATTCGGCGACATCCGACATTGCGCACGTGTTCACATTCGAAATCGGCCGACGGCTCCTCCATACATACGCCACAGAGGATCAGCCGGACCGACTGCGCCACATGTTGATCATGAAGGATGGCCAGGATCTCGCCTAGGCAGGATTGCCGAACGGCAACGGCATCGAATCGCTTATGGAGATCGATACGGTACAGCAATATCTTCTCAACCTCTGGCAGGACCAGAACTAGGAAGGCCAATTGGCCGACGGTCGGGCCGTTCGAATAGCGACGAGCGACGAGGGCTCCGTCCCTCAAAGCGCCTTGTACATGTAGGTCGTTGAATCGTATCGATCCTCATCGGGCGCGCGGCAATACCCCGGAATAACGCCGGCGATCTCAAATCCCAGAGAGGAATAAAGCGGCTCCGCCGTATCACCCGTTCTCGTGTCCAGGGTGAGGAGGCGCATGCCCAGATCGCGGGCCCGGTTTTCCAGGGCAACTATCAGCCGTTTGGCGATGCCCCGCCCGCGGAAATCAGGATGAACGATCAACTTGGCCACCTCGCCACGATGGGGCTGGTTCGGCGGCAGGTCGATGTCCAACTGCACCGTGCCGGTGATCCGGGCGTCGGTCTCGGCGACCAGCAAGATGCGCCCGCCCTGCGTTACCAACGGGAAGACCTTGCGCCGCCAGAAGTCGCGGCTTTCGTTCATGGAGAATGGCTGGATGAAGCCGATGCTGCCTCCCGCATTTACCGACGCCTCGAGAATTTCGGCGAGGGCATCCAGGTTCTTCGGAAGCTCGCCTGCCATCAGCTCTCTGATTGTGAACATTGCCAACCGGCCCTCTCAGGCTTGATAGACGACGACGACCTCAATCCTCCGCCATCACATCCACATCGGCCGGGTCCGGCGCCTTGGTGCGCATGGTGACAAGTTCCTCCGCCGCCGTCGGGTGGATGCCGATGGTGCGGTCGAACTGGGCTTTGGTGGCGCCGCAATTCATGGCCACGGCCACGCCCTGGGTGATCTCCGGCGCGTCGAGGCCGACGATGTGACAGCCGACCACCCGGTCGGAAGCGCGATCGACGATCAGCTTCATCATGGTGCGCTCGTCGCGGCCGCCAAGCGTGTGCTTCATGGGCCGGAAGCTGGAGCGGTAGATGTCGATTTCGCCGTATTTGGCGCGGGCATCGGCCTCGGTCAGCCCAACGCTGCCGACCGGGGGGGAGGAGAACACCGCCGAAGGCACATACTGGTAATCCACGCCGCGCGGATTGCCGCCGAACAGCGTGTCGGCGAGGGCATGGCCTTCGGCGATGGCGACCGGCGTCAGGTTGATCCGATCGGTGACGTCGCCGATGGCGTAGATGTTCGGCACGCTGGTGCGGTAGGCGTCATCGACCACGATGGCGCCGCGCTTGTTGACCGCCACGCCGGCGCCCTCCAACCCGATGCCCGTCGTGTTCGGATACCGCCCTGTGGCGAACATCACCGCATCCGCCTCGATCACCGACCCGTCGGTCAGATGGGCCAACACGCAATCGCTGGTCTTCTCCAGCCGCGCGATGATGGTGTTAAAGCGCAGGTCGATGCCGGATTTCACCACCTCCTCGGCCAGGGTCTCGCGCACGTCGTCGTCGAAGCCGCGCAGGAACATCGGCCCGCGATAGAGCTGGGAGACCTTGCTGCCCAGACCATTGAAGATCCCGGCAAACTCCACCGCGATATAGCCGCCGCCAGCGATGATCACATGTTTGGGCAGGCGCTCCAGGAAGAACGCTTCATTGGAGGTGATACCGTATTCTTTGACGCCCGGCTCCTCCGGCAGGGACGGCCAGCCGCCGGTGGCGACGAGGATGGTTTTGGCGGTGAATCGCTGGTCGCCGACCGCGACCGTGTTGACGTCGACCAGGCTGGCGCGGCCCTCGATCAGGGTCACCCCCGCCCCTTCCAGCAGCCGGTTGTAGATGCCGTTCAGCCGGGAGATCTCCACATTCTTGTTGGCGATCAGCCGGGCCCAGTCGTGCCGGCTTTCACCGACATTCCAGCCGAAGCCCTGAGCGTCCTCGAAATCGTGGGAGAAATGCGCCGCATAGGCCAACAGCTTCTTCGGGACGCAGCCCACATTGACGCAGGTGCCGCCAAGGGCGCCTTCCTCCGCGATCGCGACACGCGCGCCATGATTGGCGGCGATCCTGGCCGAGCGGACGCCGCCGGACCCGGCACCGATGACGAAATAGTCGTAGTCGAATTCCGCCATAAGCGGCCTCCCGAAGTGTCGTTTGTCATCGCCTCACGGATATATAGCGACGTGCGGTTCCGCTGGCGACCAGACCGGCCGCGCGACGGGCCTATCAGGCTGATGCGGCGACCCTGCCGCCGGTTACGGATATCTGCCTCCAGCGCCACGCCAGCGCGAAACCCAGAAGCCCCAGCTGGGCCAGGATCGGCAGCAGCGAGAGCGGCGAATGCACCAGGAAGGGAACCAGGGCCGGCAGCGCTGCCTCCAGGCCGGTACTGGCAAACAGGGTCGGCAGAGCGCCGTACAGCACAGCCAGATACATCAGCGCCGCGAGATGGCCTCGCCGGCTCGTCGGCGACAGGATTACGAACTGAATCAGCCCAAGGTCGCGGATGAGAAACAGCATCCACGCCACCAGAACCGTGATGGCCTGCGACGAGAGATCCTGAGAACGCCGTGTGGCCATCTCCAAGACAAACGTCAGGTCGTTCGACGCCGAGGGTATCAGCACGCAGATGATCGCGGTCTGCGCAATGGCGACCAGGGCCGCCACCAACCATGCCGGCGCCGCCTGAAAAGCGGCGTAATACCGAGCCGCACGGAAATCCGAAGCAAATCGGCGCAGATCCACACCGCCGGGGGGTGCCAGAAACGCCGCCAAGTAGGTCAGAAGCACCACGAACAAAAGGCCGGACCCGAGGCGGGTGGCAACGTCGAGGCGCGGCAAGGCGGCAATGTCGTCGGCCCATTCGAACGATATCCCGCCGACATAGGCGGACACGAATAGTACGAAGGACAGCCAGACCAGGGGCTGTGGCTTGAACTGCAACTCCAGGCGCATCAGCCGGTAGATCCCAATGACCGTCCACCCCAAGAACACGATACGGCTGAGAAAGGAAAATGCCACAACGCTCATCGACACGCCGTACCAGGAAAATCCGGAAATCGTCGAACCCAGAAATTCCTGGGCAGGGCCGGTCTGGTGGCTCCCCGCGCCCCCGGCAGCCAACGCGATCAGCAATCCGCCGGCATGGGCAATATTGACCTGGAATCGCGTCCTCTTCGGTTTGATGCGCAACAACAGCAGGCTGATCAACAACGCCGTCGCATGGGCGAACAGACCGAACAGAACGATCTCGACCAGCGCATCCACCGGCCCGAACGGCCCGACCAGCACCGCCGGCGTGCAGCACAACGCGCCGTACCAGGAAAACACGGGAGCGCCGAGCAGCTTGCCCCAGCTCATGGTCCAGGGGCCGATCGACGACATCCGCTGGGCGTCCCACGTCCGGTCGGCGACCTCACCGAATACCGCATCGGCTGCCGCCCGTGCGCCCCAGAGGGAGAGCAGGATGGTCATCAGCACGCGGCCTGCCCCGGCCGTGGCGGGCGCGCCGTCGATCGCCCAGGCGGTGGCGAAGATGAGCCCGAGGATGACCGGCACGGCGATCAGCCGATGCGGAGTCAGCTCAAGGGTCAGATTGCGCCGGAATTCGGGATTCCGGGTCATGGCTGACCCTCCGCGGCATCACCCATCCGCTCCAGATAGACGTCCTGCATAGAGCGTTGCTCCGGATGGAATGAGCATATCGGGAGGCCGGCCTCCAGCAGCTGGCGCAACAGATCGTGGCGCATCGCCCGATCACCCTCGAAGGTGATACGAGCGCCGTCCGGCTGCGCTTCTACCATGCCGACGCCGGGCAGCCCCGCCAGCAATTCCGGCAATCGGTCGTCCGGTGCGCTAAGGGCGATCCGTAGGCGCTCGGCCGATTGCCGATCGGCCTCGCCGATCGGGCAGTGGCGCGTGATCCGGCCCTGGCGCAGGATCATCATATGGGTCGAATAATCCTCCAACTCCGCCAGGATGTGCGAGGAGACGACGATGGTGATGCCCTCGTCACTCAGCGCCACCATCAGTTCCGACAGCCCGCTGCGCGCCTCCGGGTCGAGCCCGGATGCCGGCTCGTCAAGCAACAGGACCTTCGGGCGGTGGATGATCGCCTGCGCCACCGCAAGCCGTTGCCGCAGACCGCGGGACAGTTTCCCGGCCTCCTGATCGAGCCGATCGCCAAGATCGAGGCGCTGGGCGGTATCGACGATGCGGTCCTCGCGTCCTGCCCCCGGAACACCGTGGGCCATGGCGTGGTGCCGCAGGCATTGGCGCACGGTCAACTCGTCATACAGGCCGAAGAAATCCTGCAGATAGCCGATCCGCCGGTGGACGTCGCGCGGATGCTCGGTCGTGTCCAGCCCGTCGACCATTACGCTTCCGGAAAACGGCGTGTCGAGCGCCGCGATACAGCGCAGCAGGGTGGTCTTGCCGGCCCCGTTCGGCCCGACCAACCCGGTGATCGTGCCCGGTTCGATTGTCAGCGATAATCCGAAGAGCGCCCGCGCCGTCGCATAATCGAAAACGAGATCGCGGACGTCGATGACTGCCGCATCATTGACGGCCGGGGCGCCGGCGCCCGGCACGCTCTGAGGCTGATCCAAGGGCTGCGCCCGCTAGCTGCCGAGACCGCCCATACAGATGTATTTGACCTCGAGATAGTCCTCGATGCCGTATTTGGAACCTTCGCGGCCGACACCGCTTTCCTTCATGCCGCCAAACGGCGCCACCTCGGTGGAGATAATGCCCTCATTGACCCCGACCAGCCCATATTCCAGGGCTTCGGCGACGCGCCAGACCCGGCCGATATCGCGGCTGTAGAAATAGCTGGCCAGGCCGAATTCGGTGTCATTGGCCATGCGGATCGCCTCTTCCTCGGTCTTGAAACGGAACACCGGGGCCAACGGGCCGAAGGTCTCCTCTTTGGTCACCTTCATATCGGTGGTGACGTCGGTCAGCACCGTGGGCTCGAAGAAGGTACCGCCCAGCGCATGACGACTGCCGCCAACCGCAACTCTCGCGCCCTTGGATACGGCGTCGGCAATATGCTCCTCGACCTTCTCGACCGCCGCCATATCGATCAGCGGCCCCTGCTGGGCGCCCTCTTCCATACCGTTGGAGACCTTCAGAATCTGGGCGGCGTCGGCCAGTTTCGCGACGAATGCGTCATAGACGTCGTCCTGCACCAGCATCCGGTTGGCGCAGACACAGGTCTGCCCGGTATTGCGGTATTTCGAGCCCATCGCGCCAACCACGGCTGCATCCAGATCGGCGTCGTCGAAGACGATGAAGGGCGCGTTCCCCCCCCAACTCCATGGAGACCTTCTTCACCGTGCCGGCGCATTGCTCCATCAGCGTTTTGCCGATCTCCGTGGAGCCGGTGAAGGTGAGCTTGCGCACGGTCGGATTGCCGGTCATCTCCGCACCGATCTCCCGGGCCGAACCGGTCACCACGCTGAAGACCCCGGCCGGCACCCCGGCGCGTTCCGCCAATTCGGCCATCGCCAGGGCCGAATAGGGCGTGGCGCTGGCCGGCTTGACCACCATCGGGCAGCCGGCAGCTAAGGCCGGCCCGGCCTTGCGGGTGATCATCGCCGCCGGGAAGTTCCACGGCGTGATCGCGGCGCAAACCCCGACCGGCTGCTTGATGACCACGATCCGCCGGTCGTTCATGTAAGTTGGGATGGTGTCGCCGTAGAGCCGCTTGCCCTCCTCCGCGAACCATTCCAGGAAGCTGGCCGCGTAGCCGACCTCGCCGCGCGCCTCGGCCAGGGGCTTGCCCTGCTCGACGGTCATCAGGGCCGCCAGATCTTCCAGATTCTCATGCATCAGATCGTGCCACCGGCGCAGGATGGCGGCGCGCTCCTTGCCGGTCTTCGCACGCCAGGCCGGCCATGCCTCATCGGCGGCATCGATCGCCCGCGCCGTCTCCGCCCCACCGCATTTCGGCACCGTGCCCAGCGCCGACCCATCGGCCGGATTGGTGACAGCGACGGTGCCGCCGCCATCGGCGTCGCACCAGGCGCCAGCGATATAGGCCTGCTGACGGAAAAGCTTCGGGTCGGAGAGCTGCATAAACTGGGTCCATCTTGAAGGGAGGAGTGCGGGCGGGGGAGTATAGGGCGCGTGCCGGGACGGCGAAAGCACCGACGCGGACGATCGTTGCTGACCGGCTCAATGCGGAAACATAAGCACCGCTTTGGGAAAATGCCGGGATTCCTGTCGCTCAAACCTCCAGCCGGCAATCGACCCAGGCGCCCGAACGGCTGCTTTCCACCGCAGCGTCGATGAATTTCATGCCCTTGGCGCCGTCCAGTACGGTGGCGAAAGCCGTCGACAGCGGATCGCGGGGCTGCCCCGTGAGGCGGGCGACGATGGCTTCGGCGGCATCGGCGTAGAGGTTGGCGAAGCCCTCCTGATAGCCCTCCGGATGGCCGATGCCGACCCGGCTGGCATGTTCCGCCTCCGGAGACAGCAGGCCGTCCAGGCGACGGGTCATCAGACGCGAGAAATCGCCATGGCGGCGGTGCAGAAGCTGGTTTGGGTTTTCCTGATGCCATTCCAGCCCGCCGGTCTCGCCAAAGACCCGGAAGGCCAGACCGTGTTCGGCTCCGGCTGCGGAATTGGTCACCCACATGGAACCGCGCGCGCCGTTTTCGTAACGCAACAGCAGGGCGGCGTAATCGTCGACGATTCGGCCCGGCATATTGGTGCCGACATCCGCCATCACCCGCTCCAGATCGAGGCCGGTGACACAGGCGCCCAGGTGATGGGCATGGGTGCCGATATCACCCAGCACCAGGGACGCTCCGCAATCCTCCGAATTGAAACGCCAGCCCGGCCCGCCCTCCTTCTCTTCCACCTTGGCCGCCAGATGGCCCTGGATGTATTCGAGTTGGACCTGACGGATGGCGCCGATCTCGCCTGCCGCCACCATGGCCCGGGCCTGCCGCACCATGGGATAGGCGCTGTAATTGTGGGTCAGGCAGAAGACGAGCCCGGTCTCGCGGACCTTGGCGACCAGCTTCAGCGCGTCCTCAATTCGGGTGGTGAGGGGCTTGTCACAGATCACGTCCAGCCCGGCATCCAGACAGGCATCGGCGATCTGGTAGTGGCTGCCATTTGGTGTCATCACGGCGACCACATCGGCGCCGTCATCCCGCCCGCGCTCGCCGGCCAGCAATTCGCGCCAGCCGGCATAGGCGCGATCCGGCGCGAGACCGAGCGACTGGCCCGCCGCCTTCGACCGTTCCGCATTGGACGACAGCACGCCGGCCACCAACTCGTATCTGTCGTCGATGCGCGAGGCGGTTCGGTGCACGGTGCCGATGAACGAGCCCGGCCCACCGCCGATGACGGCGAGGCGCAGCCGCCGCCCGAAATTCTGGAAGATCGGGTTCATGTCGGTTCCTTCCCTGACACCTGGCGCATATCCGATATCGGAATGCTGTTCTGGTTTTCCGCTTCGCGGAGAATCCAGTCGCGGAACGCCGCGACGATCGGCCGGTCGGCCTTTCGTTCCGGACAGACGAGATAGTACTTGAAGGGCGGCGCCAGCGTCAGGTCGAAAGGCTGCACCAGCCGGCCGGCGGCAAGGTCGTCGGCGACGACGGCTGTGCTGCCCAGCGCGACACCCAGCCCCTTGACCGCCGCCTCCACCGACATGCCGAACTGCACGAAGCGCGGCCCCCTTGTGCTGTCGACCTCCGGATGGCCGGCGGCGGTAAGCCACATGCGCCAATCGGGCCAGGATTCATCGTGCGACACCCAAGCCAGTTGCAGAAGGGGAAAGCGACTCAAATCCGCTACGGTGCGCAGCGGCGCGTCGCCCTCCAGAAGCCGTGGGCTACAGACCGGAAACACCTCCTCCGCCATCAGGACAGCGACCCGCATCCCCGGATAGTCGCCAGGGCCATAACGAATGGCCACGTCGATCCCGTCGGTGTCGAAATCTGCGACCGCCGATGTCCCATCGATCCTGAGGTCGACCTCCGGATGCTCCCGGTAGAACCGGTCCAGGCGCGGCATCAGCCATTTCGCGGCCACCGAGGGCGCCACGCTCACGGCCAACGCGTTGGAATTCTCACTGCTCTGGATATTGGCAATGCCGTCCACCAACCTGTCGAAACCTTCACTGAGCGCCGGCAGGCTGAGCTGGCCGGCATCGGTAAGCAGCAACGCCCGATTGAGCCGACGAAACAGCGCTACGCCGAGATGATCCTCCAGCGCCCGCACCTGCTGGCTGATCGCCGCCGGCGTCACGTGCAGCTCGGCGGCGGCCTTGCTGAAGCTGAGATGCCGACCAGCGGCCTCGAAGGCCCTGAGCGCGTTGAGGGGTGGAAGACGGCGCATATTTCAGATTAGATTTTCTATCGTGACCGGCAATGAATTCTCGTTTGTGAATCCTTCTAAGCCAATGCATATACAGGACATGAACGGAAACTCATACCCTGAAAGTCAGGTAAGATTTCGTTAACCCGCGCCGAGGAGGGCACCATGTATCACGACGTTCACGGATCACCGAATGCAGCCATCCCTACGTTGGTGGAAGGCTGGTCGCCGATCCGCTCGATCCAGGCCATCGAGCGGGTCATTCTCAGGCTGGTGCAAGCCTATGAGGATCGGCAAAGACGGAATGCGGCCATTCGCGAATTGCGCCGCTTCGACGATCATGTTCTCCGGGATCTCGGCATCGAGCGCAGCCAGATCTCCGAGGTCGCGGACGGCCAGGTCGCGGCGAACCGCCGCTTAGGCTGAGGGCGCTCCCAGGGAAATCGGCCGGCTGTGACGGTCGTCAGTTCAAGATCGGGCGTTTCGGTGCGATGATCGGGTAAGGGATCCGATCAACCGCCGGAGCGCCCGATGCATATTCTGTTCGTGGAGATCGATACCGAGAGCGACTGGGCGGTCGCCTCTGTCGGGCCGGCATTCCTCGCCGCCTATGTGCGGCGGAACGGCCATAAGGCGTCGTTCCTGCGGGCCGGCCTCGACATGCCGAGCCAGGAGATCATCGAGCGCGTCGCGCTGCTCCGGCCCCATCTCATAGGCATTTCTCTGACCACGCGACAATGGCAGCGCGCCCGGCAGATCATCTCAGAATTGCGGGCCGTGCTGGATATTCCGGTCGTCGCCGGCGGGCTGCATCCAACCTTCTCCCCAGCGGAGGTCCTGGCTCATCACGGTATCGATTATGCGTGCCTTGGCGAAGGCGAGGCGCCGCTGCTCGATCTGGTCGAGGCGCTGGCGGCGGGCCGGCCACCGGCGGATCGGGAGATCGACAATATCTGGGTGACCGGCGGCCAGCGCCCGGCCATGCGGCCGCCATTGGAGCCGATCGACGATCTGCCCTTCATGGCCCGCGACCTGTTGGACGAGCATCATGGCGTGGTCCATATGGCGACCCAGCGCGGCTGCCCATTCCCCTGCACCTATTGCGGCGCGCGCATGTTCAACGAGCTGTACGCGGGCAACGGCACCTATGGCCGCCGACGATCCCATGAGAGCGTGATCGCGGAATTGCGGACGATCCGCGAGGCCGGCCCGCTGAACTATGTGATCTTCCTGGACGACACCTTCACCATCAACCATCCCTGGGTGACGGAATTCTGCGCAGTCTACGGCGCCGATCTGGCGGTTCCCTTCTCGCTGCATGCAAGGGTGGAGACGGTGAACGAGAAGATGATCCACGCTTTGGCGGCGGCCGGATGCCGGCACATTGTCTATGGGGTGGAAAGCGGCAGCCCGCGGGTGCGCCGGGAGATCATGAAACGCTCCGCCACCGACCAGCGATTCATCGACGTGTTCCGCTGGTCCCGGGAGGCCGGGATCATGGTGACCGCCAACTACATCATGGGCATCCCCGGCGAGACCCGCGAGGAGATGCAGGAAACCATCGACCTGCACCATGCATTGCAGCCCGACGATTTCGGCTATTTCGTCTTCTACCCCTATCCGGGGACCGCGCTGTTCGGGTTCTGCCAGGACGAGGGTTACCTGCCGGACGACTATCTGGACCGCCCGGCCAATCACCGCGAATCCATCCTCACCCTGCCCGGTATCACCCAGGCCGATATCGCCGAATTCTACGACCGCTGGACCGACATCCGGGTTGCCGACACGCAGCGGCGATACGGATCGGAATATGTAGCGGAGAACCGGGCCGACATTACCGAGGCGATTGAGGTGTCGGCGACTGCGGGGTAGGTCCCGGCAAAGTATCTCGACTTTTTTCGCAGGTCGGATGCTCTTGTCCAGATCCGATGGGCCGGATCTTCCCCCTCACCCTCCCAACGCTTCGCGTCGGGTCCCTCCCTCTCCCCAAGGAGAGGGGTTTCAGGACACGCCCCGTGGCGGCCTCTCCTGGGGGAGAGGAAGGGACCCGCGCGTCAGCGTGGGAGGGTGAGGGGGTAGAAGCGCAGTCCGAGGCAGAAAGGCAGCGGATGGGTGATGCTGAAAAGAAGATCCTGGATAGATACGTCCTGTTCGAAAACAGCGCCTACTCCACCGTCACGCTTTTCGCCAGATTGCGCGGCTGGTCGACGTCGGTGCCCTTCAGCACGGCTGTGTGATAGGCCAGGAGTTGGACCGGGATCGAATAGAGGATCGGGGCGACGAACGGGTCGACGTCGGGGAGCGGGATCACGGCGGCGGCGCCGTCGCCGATCTTGGCGACGCCGGCCACATCGGAGAACGCCATCACCTTGCCGCCTCGGGCGATGACCTCCTGGACGTTCGACAGGGTCTTCTCGAACACCGCATCGCGCGGGGCGATGACGATGACCGGGACGGTCTCGTCGATCAGGGCGATGGGGCCGTGCTTCATCTCGCCGGCGGCGTAACCCTCGGCATGGATATAGCTGATCTCCTTCAGCTTCAGCGCGCCTTCCAGGGCGATCGGAAAGCTGGTGCCGCGGCCGAGATAGAGCACGTCGCGGGCCTCGGCCACTTCATGGGCCAGCCCCTTGATCAGGGTGTCGTGGTTCAGCACCTCGGCCGCCCGGGCGGGCACCTCGGTGAGCGCGGTGACCAGCTCCGCCTCGCGGGCATGGTCGATGGCGCCCCGCGCCTTGGCGGCGGCGATGGCGAAGCAGGCCAGCACCGCAAGCTGGGTTGTGAAGGCCTTGGTGGAGGCGACACCGATCTCCGGGCCGGCATGTGTCGGTAGCAGCACATCGCTTTCCCGGGCAATCGTGCTTTCCGGCACGTTGACGATGGACACGATGTGCTGCTTCTGGGATTTGGCGTAGCGCAAGGCGGCCAGCGTGTCGGCGGTCTCTCCCGACTGTGAGATGAACAGCGCCACCCCGCCCTCGGGCATCGGCGCTTCGCGGTAGCGGAATTCCGACGCCACGTCGAGTTCGACAGGCAGCCTTGCCAGAGTCTCCAGCCAATATTTGGCGACCATGCCGGCGAGGGACGCGGTGCCGCAGGCCACGGCGGTGATGCGCGGCACCTTGGCGAGGTCGAACGGCATCTTCGGCAAGCCGATGATTTGGGTTTGCGGGTCGATGAAGGAACGCAGGGTGTCGCCGATGACTGCCGGCTGCTCGTAGATCTCCTTCAGCATGTAATGGCGGTACCGGCCTTTGCCGATCAGAGCGCCGGACAACTCGGTCCGGGTCACCTCGCGCTCGACCACCGCGTCGTCGGAATCGTGGACGATGGCGCTGGTGCGGTCGATCTCGACCCAATCGCCTTCGTCGAGATAGGAAATGCGGTTGGTCCAGGGCGCCAGCGCCATGGCGTCCGAGCCGAGATACATCTCGCCGTCACCATAGCCGACCGCCAGGGGCGAACCGCGGCGGGCGCCAATCATCAGCTCATGCTCGCCGCTGAAGATGATGGCGACGGCGAAGGCCCCATCGAGGCGCTTGAGCGCCTTGGCGGCGGCGTCGCGGGGTACGAGCTGCTCATCCAGATAGCGGGTCACCAAATGGGCGATGATCTCAGAATCCGTATCGGAGTCGAAGGTGTGGCCGAGTTCCGACAGCTCGCCGCGCAGCTCCTGGAAATTCTCGATGATGCCGTTATGCACGATGGCAACCCGGTCGGTGGCGTGCGGATGGGCATTGGTCTCGTTCGGCCGGCCATGGGTGGCCCAGCGGGTGTGGCCGATCCCGACGGTTCCGGCCAACGGCTCCTCGGTAACGCGCCGGTCGAGATTGGTGAGTTTGCCCTCGGCCCGGCGGCGGTCGATATGGCCATTGACCAGCGTCGCGATGCCAGCGGAGTCGTAGCCGCGGTATTCCAGCCGCTTGAGCGCGTCGACCAAGCGCGGCGCGACCGCTTCCTTACCGACAATACCGACGATGCCGCACATGCGTGTCTCCTTGATCCGCGATGGCTAGTTTTTGGCGCTTTTGGCCTTCTCGGCCGCCTTGCGCGCCCGATAGCGTTTGGCCGCGCCCGGCTTTTCGACCTGCTCGCCCCGCGCCACGGCCAGGGCGTCATCCGGCACATCGCGTACGATGACGCTGCCGGCTCCGACATTGGCCCGGTCGCCGACCCGCACCGGCGCGGCAAGCGCCGTGTTCGACCCGATGAAGGCCCCCTCGCCGATCTCGGTGCGGTGCTTGAGGTAGCCGTCGTAATTGCAGGTGATGGTGCCAGCCCCGATATTAGCGCCCGCTCCGATGCCGGCATCGCCCAGATAGCTCAGGTGATTGGCCTTGGCACCAGCGCCGAGCGTGGCATTCTTGATCTCGACGAAATTGCCGACCCGCGCGCCAGGCCCGATGTCAGCGCCGGGGCGCAGCCTGGCGAAGGGGCCAACGATGGCACCGCTACGGATGACGGCACCCTCGATGTGGGAGAAAGCACGGATCTCGACATCATCCTCGACGGTCACGCCGGGGCCGAAGACGACCGATGGGCCGATGGTGATGTCACGACCGAGCACCGTGTCGGCGGCCAGGAAAACCGAACCCGGATCGGTCAGGGTGGCACCGCCGGCCATGGCCTGGGCGCGCAGCCTGTCCTGCATGTAGGATTCGGCCATGGCGAGTTCGGCGCGGGAGTTGATGCCGTGCACCTCGATGGCGCTGCCCTCGACGAAGGCGCAGCGATGTCCGTAGCGGCGGGCCACGGCCACCGCGTCGGTCAGATAGAATTCTCCCTGCGCATTGCCATCCTCAATTCCCTCCAGCAGGGCCGGCAGCCGGTGTCCGTCGAACGCCATCAGCCCGCCATTGCACAGCTCGATGGATTTCTGCTCAGAGGTCGCATCGGCGAATTCGACGATGTCTTCGAGCCCGCCGTCGGAATCGAGGACCAGACGGCCATATTGCGCCGGATCGTCCGGGCGCATACCGAGCACGACGACCGCCGGGTTATCCACCTCGCGGCGGCGCGTCACCATGCGCTCCAGGGTCTCAGCGGTGATCAGTGGCGTATCGCCGAACACCACCAGGACATCGCCCTCGAATCCGTCGAGCATATCAGCCGCCGCCTTGACGGCGTCGGCGGTGCCTTGCTGATGGTCCTGTATGACCACACTCCAGGGGGCGGCCGCTGCCGACACAGCCTCCATGTCAGGACCCACGACGATCGCGGCGCGCGCCGGGGACAGCGCGTTCACCGCATCGGCGACGTGCGCGATCATCGGGCGTCCGGCAACGGGATGCAGCACCTTCGGTATCCGCGACTTCAGACGCGTGCCCTTGCCGGCAGCAAGAACGAGGCAAGCCAGTTCGCGATCAGACATTCGGTTCCGGTCTTTTCGGTGGGGACGGTGGTATTGGCGGGACAGCCATTCGGCACGGACGATCCGCCGACCGCTCCCATTGGGAAGTGATTTTCGCCACCAAACTGAAGGGTGAATATGCCCGAGGCATGGCAACGCGTTGGTGCCACAAAGGCATCCAATGCCAAAATAAACTTTTGTTGCCAATTCCTACAGCCGGGCCTTTTGAGCTATCAGGATGGGCCGGCCGGATTTCGGCGCAATGAGCGGGCAGGATATGGGGATGAACGAACTCGGCGAGGCAATAAAGGCCAGCAAGGTGCCGCCGAAAGTGGCCTTTCTCGGCTTCGATCTCTGGCTTGAGGTCTATGGCAGCGGGAAAGTCCGCAATCAGGCCTACAAGATGGGCGGCGTGATCGCGACGCCCGAAGAAGCGGAGGACGCGAAAATCATTACGATTCTGATGCCGGTCGTTGGCCGGAACATCGTGATCAGTTTCGACCCCACGCTTGGCCCCGGCGAGTTTCGGCTGGTATCGTGATTTCCTTCTCCGCCGCGGGTTTCGTGCCCGATGCGGTGTGTCGACCGACACACATTGCGGTTCGGAAACTTGCTAGGGTGCCGTCAGGACTGCGGATCGACCACCATGGTCGGCGCAAGACCGTTGGGGAGGATTGTCCATGAGCCCACCCGCCGCCCGCATCGGCGATATGGTTCTGCAGGATGCGCCGCATTGCCATGCGCCGATTCATCCACCAGCACCGGTCCCGACACCGGTGCCGCATCCGGCCATGCCGCTGAGCATCGTGAAGGGCGAGTTCACGGTTCTGATCGGCGGCGCACCGGCTGCAAGAATGACGGATATCACCCAGCCCTGCGTATTGGTCTCTTGCGTGCCAGCCGGTCCCGGCATGATCGCGAAAGGGTCCGCAACGGTCCTGGTCGGAAAGATGATGGCGGCCCGCGCTGGAGATCTGACTGCCCATGTTTCCTGCGTCGCGCCGATCCCCTCACCAACGGGGAAAGTCCTGCCGCCCTGCTGTCCGACCGTGATGATCGGCGGCTGACCGACCTGTGCGCTTAACCCATCTCGAGACACTGGCACCGGTCTGCCCGAGGTGCCGCGCGACCTCCGGTCAGGACAGCCCGTTACAGCTGTCGAAGGTGATCAAGGAGTCCGGCGCCCACATTCTCGAAGGCGTTCTTCTGTGCAGCGATGCACGCTGCTTCATGGAATTCCCGATTATCGACGGCATTCCGATCCTGGTCCCGGATACGGCCGGCTATCTTCGCGACAACGCGCATAACCTGCTCGCCCGCACCGATCTGTCCGAGATCATCGAGAGCATGCTGGGCGATTGCACCGGACCTGGCTCCACTTTCGACACCGTGCGCCAGCACATCAGTACATACGCCTGGGACAGCTACGGCGATCTGGATCCGGATGAGGCTGCCGGGCCGCATCTTGGCACCGCGCGACCGGGCGGCGTGGTCCGTTGCCTCGATGCCGGGTTGGGATTGATCGGCAAGGCGCCGCAATCGCCGACGATCGATATCGGGTGTTCGGTCGGGCGCACCAGTTTCGAGTTGGCGACGCGGGTCGATGGGCTGATCCTGGGCATCGACATGCACCTGCCGATGCTGCGGGTCGCCCGACGGGTGCTGGAGACCGGGGTCGTCAGCTACCCCCGGCGGCGAGTCGGCATCGTTTATGACCGCCGGGAATTCGAGGTGGGGTTCGAGGAGGCCGAGCGGGTCGATTTCTGGGTCTGTGACGCCCTGGCCCTGCCGTTTCGCGATGCGATTTTCGGCACCGCGATCGGCCTGAATGTGCTGGATTGCCTTGGCTCGCCACGAGACCTGCTGGACAGGCTGGGTGCCATTCTCAGCCCAGGCGGAACCGCGGTGATCTCGACGCCGTACGACTGGTCGACGGGCGCAACGCCGGTGGAAGCCTGGATCGGCGGCCATTCTCAGCGCGGCCCGGACCAGGGTGCGAGCGAGCCGTTCCTTCGGGCGCTGCTGACTGAAGGTGCTCACCCTCAATCTGTCGCCGGACTCAAGATCCTCGGCGAAATCGTGGATTTCCCCTGGCAGGCCCGGCTTCATGATCGCAGCATAGTGTCCTATGCTGCCCACGTTCTGGCGCTTGCCACAACCCGCTGACAGCGATTAGCAGGTAACCCCGGCTGAACATCCTGCCGCCGGCTCGGCTTCCGCCGTGCTGGAAGAGATATTCACAGATCGCAAGTGTACGACCACCGCGCCGATCGACGACCGGCCGACCATGCGCACAGGGAGGACGGGTCCACCGGATATCGGCTCCGCCAGCCAGATGTCGAGCCGGCGCCGAGGCGCGTTTTCCGGATCGGTGTTCCAGAATCCGTCTCCATCGTCGTCATCGTCATCTTGATCGCGGAAGGCGCCGGCAACCGGCTCCAACTGCATACGGCATTTTCGGGCTTGGCCCGCGAAGATGGAGTGCCTGGAAGGACGCACTTCATGCATGCCCTGATCGGTGAACACAAGATTGTAACGGCGACGGCCGTCGAAGACCGGAACTGTCGCCTCGCATTCGCCGCCTTCGGTCACCGTATGAATGACGGTCAACAGCCCGCTCAGCGGATCCAGAGATTCCGGCAGAAGCTCTGGAGGAACCAAACCATTGCTGTTGTTGCGGACCGGATCGAAGCTCACATCGACTTGGCCCTCCCGGCCAAAATCGAGCGTCGTTTTCTGGCTTTCCCCGCGCCGGACCCGGTCCAGGACGTATTGTTCCGGATCGAGCCGTCCTCCCTCGATCGTGCCGTCTGACTGGATTTCGGCTCCCCATTCAACGAACCAGCCGGGCACGCCGGCAAGCTGCGCGCCGATGCGGGCATTGTAGCTTTGATCCCGCAGCCTGATTTCGAAAATGCTGGTCAACACGTGCAGGCCGCCGGCAAACACATCGTAGCCGGCGGCAACCGGCATGCTCTCGGCATCGGCGCGCTGCGGCACCGCCATTGCAAGCAGGATTCCGGCCGAACACATCGCAACGCCCGCCGCGCGGACGCAGCTCCATTTTCGATGCATGAATTCCAACTCCGGCTGATGTTGTAGCGGCGAAACCTAGTGCAAAGAACTGAACATCGAGTATCGAACGACCCGAGGATTCCGCGTCTGTATTCCACGATTGCACGTGTAGAGCAAGAAATCGGCGGTTTCTTGACACTGTGCCGGCCGGGCCTTAGATATGCGCGAGACGACGAACGGGCGCGTAGCTCAGCGGGAGAGCACCGTCTTCACACGGCGGGGGTCGCTGGTTCAATCCCAGCCGCGCCCACCAGATTTCGCCGATTAAAACATTGGACTCCAGGCGAGATCTGTATCCGTTCGTCAGCGCCGTTCGATGGCCGGACAAGGGTGTGAAGCGCGGGGTTGCCAACCCACCACGTCATGACCCGCCTCTGAAACGCATCGGCCGCCGCTCCACATCACCCACCAGGATAGAACTGAAATGGCCAAATCCGAGGCATCGCCGATAAACGTGATTACGTCGGTCATGGTCCCGATACATCGCGCCGGTTGGCCGTTCATTGCGATTTTTGCCGTCGTGACGTTTGTATTAGGACTGCTCTCTCAGCCGCTCGGCTGGATTTGCCTGATCGGGACCGCTTGGTGCGTATATTTCTTCAGGGACCCGAACCGGGTGACGCCGACCCGGCCAGGATTGGTTGTCAGCCCGGCCGACGGTCGGGTCCAGTTGATCACCAAGGCGGTGCCTCCTCCCGAACTCGGCCTGGGCGACAAAAAGCGGACAAGGGTGAGCATTTTCCTTAACGTGTTCGACGTACATGTTAACCGTGTTCCGGTCGAAGGAACGGTCGAGCAGGTCGAATATCATGCGGGAACCTTCGTCAATGCCAGTCTGGACAAGGCAAGCGAGGACAATGAACGGGCGGCGGTGCTTCTGCGTCTGTCTGATGGCCGGGACATCGTTTTCGTCCAGATTGCCGGCCTCGTCGCAAGGCGCATCATCTGCGGGCTCCAGCCGGATCAGGCCGTGACCACCGGCGAACGCTATGGGCTGATCCGCTTCGGCAGCCGCACCGATATCTTCCTGCCCGAAGGGGTCGAGCCGCTTGTGGTCGTCGGCCAGCGGGCGGTGGGGGGAGAAACCGTCATCGCCGATCTTGAGGGCAGCGAGGCCCGGCGCGAGGGAGAGATCCGATAGGAGCCTGTCCGAGTAATGCTTATGGTCATCACCGCGTTTTCAAAGGCTTGGGCTAGGATGGCGTCGCGTGGCGATGCTGAATGCATCGCGAGCGGCGCCAGACGACGTCCCAGGCCTTTTGAAAACGCGGCCCTTCGGGTCGACCCGGGAGGCGCGGGTGCGGCGTCGCGAGCGCTTGACGAAGCGCACGGCATCGCCGGCGCGCTCGCTCCTGACACCCGCGCCTCCCGGGTCGATGATGACCACAAGCATTACTCGGATAGGCTCCTAACATGAAGATTCGCCGACCCCGGCGACCGCCTCGGATACGCGGCCAGTCGCTGAACCGCCTGTTGCCGAATATCCTGACGACCTTGGCGTTGTGCGCCGGCCTATCGGCGATCCGCTTCGCCATACAGGGTCGTTGGGAGGCGGCGGTGATCGCGATCCTGATCGCCGCGGTATTCGACGGCATGGATGGCTGGGTGGCGCGGCTGCTGAAGGCCTCCAGCGATTTCGGCGCACAGTTGGACAGCCTGTCGGATTTCATCAGCTTCGGCGTGGCGCCGGCGACGATCCTCTATCTGTGGGTCATGCAGGATGCCGACCGGTTCGGCTGGATGGCGGTTCTGGCGTTCAGTATCTGCTCTGCCCTGCGGCTGGCGCGATTCAATACCAAGCTCGACGAGCCCAACTTGCCGCCTTGGGCCTACAACTATTTCACCGGCGTGCCGATGCCGGCCGCCGCCTCGCTCGCCCTGCTGCCGGTGACCATCAGCCTGCAGGCAGATGATGTGGTGCGCTCGCCTATACCGGTGGCGCTGTGGCTTATATTCGTCGCCTTGTTGATGGTGAGCCGGCTGCACACCTTCTCCTTTAAGGGCATCCGCATCCCGAACCGGTACATCGTCCTGGTGCTGGTGGGCGTCGGGCTGGTCGCGGCGTCGCTGGTCAGCCAGACCTGGCTCACCCTGACAGCAATCGGCACCATCTATCTGGTGAGCATTCCCTTCAGCATGCGTCGATTCAATATGCTGGAACAGAAAGCGGCGGAGATGAAAGCCGGCGGTGACCCGGCGCCGGTCGCCGCCCTGGCGCCGACGACTCCTGCGACGTCGACCAAAATCGAAAAGATTGTCGAGGCGGAAAAGCCAGAGGGCGACAGGAAGGCCTAGTGTCCATTGGATTCTGAAATTCGCCATAGCGAATTACAGAATCAGAGAGACACTATCTATATGATTCTGGTGTGATTCAGCTTCCGAATCCCGGCACATGAAATGTGCCGAACTTCAAAACCATCACACCAAGGACGATCGGCAAATTCAGGGTCAACGCTGATTGAGCCCTGCTTGCCTGCGTCGCCAGATCCAGGGTCTTTCCGCCCGTCCGGCCCACAATCCGGCCCTCGTCGATTGCGCCCTGGCTTCCAGCCTCTCATAGCGGCTCGACAGCGATCGCTGCGGAAAGGCCCATCCTGTCGCCACCATCACCGCACCGATATCCCGATCGCCGACCGTGCAGGATCCGACCTGCTCCTTATTGGCCAGGATCGAATAGATCGAACACTGCACCGAGCCGGTGCCGATGAGCCGCTCCAAGGCGTTTCGCGCAGCTGCCCCGCAATCAAAAGTCTCGCCGCGCGCTGACAGGCAGGTTTGGCCGATCTCCGGCGCATCGATTCCGTAAAGGCGCACCGGCAATCCATTGACGTTCAACCGGTCTCCTTCGACGACGACGGCGATACCATCCAGCGGCTGGGCCGGCGAGAAGACGATTTGCGCTTCTGCGTCTGGCAGCAGAGCGAGGCCGAAAAGACCGGCCAACAGGGCAACATGACGGCGGAGAATTCGCATCTATGGGCAGATCCGGCAGGGGGTTCCGGGACAACCGCCGACACTATCGGCCGGGCATTGACCAGCGCTTAACGGACGTTCGACCAGTCCGCGCGATGGCGCGAGATGAAATGTTAGCGTTGACGGGACGGGCGCCGCTCGCCGATCCTATGTCTTGACCTTGCGCGCGACCGGCCCATTGTCCGGTTGAGGCATTTTCCCACGCACCTACGAGGCTATTCATGGCGAAGTTCGGCATTGGACAGGCGGTCCCCCGCGCAGAGGATCCCCGGCTGCTGACCGGCCGCGGACGCTATACGGACGATGTGACCCTGCCCGGCCAGGCCGTCGGATATTTGCTTCGCTCCCCCTACGCCCATGCCGAGGTCCGATCGATCGATTCGACCGAGGCCGAGCAGTCTCCCGGCGTGATCGGGATCGTCACCGGCCAGGATTTGGATGCGGACGGCATCGGCACGATCGGCGTCAAATTTTCTCCGAAGAACCGTGGCGGCTGGAAGATGGACGAGCCGCCGCGACCCGGCCTGGCCATCGGCCGGGTGCGCCATGTCGGCGATCCGGTCGCGCTGATCGTCGCTGAGACGATGGAACAGGCCAAGGACGCGGCGGAACTGATCGAGGTGGATTACGACCCGCTGCCGACGATCGCCGATCCGGGCAAGGCGCTCGACGCCGATGCGCCGAAGGTCTGGGATCTGGAACGTGGCAATCTAAGCTTCGATTGGGAAGACGGGAACAAGCAGGCGAGCGATGACGCCTTCGCCAAGGCCGCCCATGTCGTGTCCGTCGATCTGGTGAACAACCGTGTGATCGCCAATTCCATGGAAGGGCGCGCTTGCCTGGCAGGCTACGATTCCGCGGCCAAGCGCTTCTCGCTGTACGTCTCCAGCCAGGGCGTGCACGGGATGAAATCGCAGCTGGCCGAGGACGTCTTCCACCTTCCGGAGGATCGGTTTCACGTGATGACAACCGATGTCGGCGGCGGCTTCGGGATGAAGATCTTCATGTACCCGGAATACATCTCGACGCTGTACGCGGCTCGGAAATTCGGGCGGCCGGTCAAATGGACCGCCGAGCGTTCGGAGGGTTTCGTCAGCGACGTTCACGGCCGGGACAATTTGACCCGGGCCGAACTGGCGCTGGATGCGGATGGCAAATTTCTCGCCATCAAGATCGGCACCATTGCCAATATGGGCGCGTATCTGTCGAATTTCGCCCCCTTCGTCGCGACCCTGTGCGGCTGCGTCATGCTGACCGGCGCGTATGATTTCCCGGCTGCCTATGTGAACGTCAAAGGCGTCTTCACCAACACCCAGCCGGTGGACGCCTATCGCGGTGCCGGCCGGCCCGAGGCCGCCTATGTGGTGGAGCGGATCGTCGATGCGGCGTCCCGGCAACTCGGCATTCCCGGCGCGGAGTTGCGGCGACGGAACTTCATCCAGCCGGACGCCATGCCCTACGACACCGCGCTAGGGTTGACCTACGACAGCGGCGATTTCGCGCTGAACATGGATCAGGCCATCGAGATATCCGATTGGGCCGGCATCGAGACCCGGCGCAACCAGGCAGCTGCCCACGGCAAGCTGCGCGGCATCGGCATGGCATCCTATATCGAGGCCTGCGGCGGCGGCCCCGACGAAAAAGCGCGCATCGAGATCAACCGCACCGGCGCGGTCACCCTGTACATCGGCACCCAATCGAATGGGCAGGGGCACGAGACGGCCTACCGTCAGCTCATCGCCGACTATCTCGGGGTCGATGAGGGCGAGATCACAATGGTGCAGGGGGATAGCGACCGCATTCCGACCGGGCGTGGAACCGGCGGCTCCCGGTCAATCCCGGTGGGCGGCGTCGCAGTGGTCAATGCGTCGGAGCTGATCCTGGACAAGGCCAAGCTGCAGGCCGCCGACATGCTGGAAGCGGCCGCTGCCGATATCGAGGTCGAGCATGGCCGGTTCACCATCGCCGGCACCGACCGCTCGATCACCCTGGCCGAGATCGCCAGCGCCAGCAAGGCTGAAACCGCCTTTGACGAGACCGCGGCTTTCGCGCCGCCGACCAACACCTACCCGAACGGCACCCATATCTGCGAAGTGGAGATTGACCGGGACACCGGCCAGGTAGCGGTGATTACCTATACGGTCGTCGATGATTTCGGGACTATTTTGAACCCGCTGATGGTTGCCGGTCAGGTCCATGGCGGCATCGCCCAGGGCATCGGTCAGGCGCTGTTGGAAAGCACCGTGTTCGATCCGGAGAGCGGCCAATTGCTGTCGGGATCGTTCATGGACTACACCATGCCGCGCGCCGACGACATTCCGGACATCGACTTCCGCTGGAATGTCGTGCCCTGCAAGACCAACCCGCTGGGCATCAAGGGCGCCGGTGAAGCTGGATGCATCGGCGCACCGCCGGCGGTGATCAATGCCGTGGTGGATGCGCTGGCCGAATTCGGCGTGACCCATGTGGACATGCCGGCGACTCCGGAAAAGATCTGGCGACTGATCCAGGCCAATGCGCCGCGAGCGGCGGCCGAGTAGACTGCATTCCGCCGCGGAGCAGAAAAGGCAGGTACGCCCATGAAAATGGCCAAATCCGCCCGATCAGAATTGCTGATCGGCATTCGACAGTTGTGCCTGGACGCCGGCGCCGTGATCATGCGGCACTATGCGGCGGCCGATACGACCGTCGAGACCAAGGCAGATGGCAGTCCGGTCACCGCCGCCGACGAGGCGGCCGAAGCAGTCATCCTCGCAGGCCTTGCGACGCTCGCCCCGCAAATCCCGGTAGTGGCAGAGGAATGTGCCGCCGCCGGTAATGTTCCGGACATCTCCGGCGGACAGTTCTGGTTGGTCGATCCGCTGGACGGAACCCGGGAATTCATCAGCCGCAACGGGGAATTCACCGTCAACATCGCCCTTGTGGAGAACGGCCGCCCGGTCCTGGGCGCGGTCTATGCTCCCGTCCTGTCGACCCTGTATCTCGGCTGTATCGGCGAGGCGGCATGGCGCGAGATCGGCGCAGAACCGAGGGCACTGATTTCTGCCCGCCAGACGCCGGACGAAGGCCTGACCGTCATCGCCAGCCGATCCCATGGCGACCGGCAGGCGCTGACAGATTATCTGGGTGACCGGCCGGTCACGGCCGAACGAAAGGCGGGAAGCTCGCTCAAATTCTGCGTCCTGGCCGAAGGTGGCGCCGATCTATACCCACGCTTCGGCCGCACCATGGAATGGGACACCGCGGCCGGCGATGCCGTATTGCAAGCCGCTGGCGGCGTGGTGGAGACCCTGGACGAGCAGCCCCTCCGCTATGGCAAGCCGGGTCTCGACAATCCATTCTTCATCGCGTTCGGACTCCGCTAATTCTTGGCGCCATCACGGCATCAAAACAGTAGCCAGCGGGTCGCCCTCGGGCCATTATGGTTAATGGATGCGACGATGTTGGCCGATGCAGGAAACGGGTCGACGCCGCCAGTTTGGCTGTCCTGCCGCCCCATCTGCCATTAGATCACCATGTTATGAAATCAAACATGATCGGTCGCATGGTCCTCGAGGTTTCCCCAAGGGAGAGATACGGATGTTCAAAAAGGACGATAAAGCGCCGGAGGCCGGCGGCTATGGCACGACGGAACCTGCGCGGCCAGCCGCCCGCTCAGGGTCGAGCGAGCACTCGGTGATCAGTGCCGGCCTGCGCGTTCTCGGCAATCTTGAAAGCGATGAGGATGTTGAGGTCCGGGGCATTGTCGAGGGCGACATCACCAGCCGCTCGCTGACGGTCAGCGCAGGCGCCAAAGTGACCGGCGCGATCACCGCCGACACCGTCAACATCTCAGGCACCGTGAATGGCGAAGTCATTGCCGACCGGGTCACTATCTCCAAGACCGGCGATATGACAGGCGACGTGACCTACAAGACATTGGCGATCGATGAGGGCGCGGCGTTCGACGGACAGTGCCAACGCGCCGAGTCCGGCCGCAAGGACGTCAAGAACGTGTCCAATCTCAATCCCGTCCAGTCGCCCGATGCAGCCCAGGATACGGCGACACCGGCACCAGCGGTCGCCGCCGGTGCCGGAAAGGGCAACAAGACCGCCGCCGCCTCCTAGTGATAGGATGCCGATCCGAGGACCGTCGGGCATCCGGCGCGACGTGTCCCGGGATCGGTAGGGCGGGCTATGAAGAGGCCATTCTCCAAATCCGGCGGTAACCCGGATCCGCAGGTACAGCTTGCCGAAGCGGTCAGCGGCCAAAACGGTGTCCACCGTTCGGTGCTGGGCCCAAGGGTTCGGATCATCGGGCGCCTGGAGAGCATCGACTGCGTGGAAATCCGCGGCATGCTGGATGGCGATGTCGACTCCACCATGCTGATCGTGGGCGAGGGCGGACGTGTCGACGGTTTCATCTCGGCGGACGCGGTGCATATCGCCGGCACCGTCACCGGGCGCATCGAAGCCATTACCGTGAAGATCGCCAAATCCGCCACGGTGATCGGCGCCATCATTCACAACAATATCGAGATCGAGACAGGCGCGACGCTGGATGGTCCCCGTCCCTGGCGCCCGATGTCGTTCATGGCCGAGCTTCGGCCGCCGGTCGCCCTCTCGCCGCACTGACACCCAGAAGGCCAAGCCACTCGACGGCACCTTTCGCACCGGCTAAAAGCCGGGCGTGACCGAGCCCATTCAGAACACCACACCCGCTATCGTCGATACCGGCCCCACCGGCATCTCGCGAGCTGCCGCCGCTTTGCGCGATGGTCTTCTGGTGGCGTTCCCGACCGAGACCGTCTATGGGCTCGGCGCGGACGCCACCAATGATCGGGCCGTGGCCGCGGTCTTCGCCGCGAAGGGCCGGCCTTCCTTCAATCCGCTGATCGTGCATGTGGCGGAAGCTGCCGACGCCGAGGCGCTGGTGGTCTTCGACCCGAATGCGCGGCATTTGGCGGAAACCCTGTGGCCAGGTCCGCTGACCCTGGTCCTGCCGCGCGCCGCCGATTGCCCGGTCTCGCTGCTGGCCAGTGCCGGGTTGGACAGCTTGGCGATCCGGGTCCCCGGCCATCCCAAGGCACGCCAATTGCTGAGATCGGCCGGACGCCCCGTGGTCGCGCCCAGCGCCAATCAATCCGGAGCAATCAGCCCGACGACGGCACAGCATGTGGCGGAAGGGCTGGCCAGGCGGGTGGATCTGATCGTGGCCGGGGGACGATGCGAAATCGGCATCGAGTCGACGGTGCTGGATCTGACCGGAGACGCCCCGACCCTGCTGCGCCCCGGTGCGGTGACCAGAGAGCACATCGAGGCGTTGATCGGCACCGTGGCGACCGCCGACGCCGAGCCGACCGGCGACACTGCGCGGAGATCTCCTGGCCAGTTGACGCGTCACTATGCCCCCTCGATCCCACTCCGACTTAATGCCCCCACAGCGCACAAGGGCGAGGCCTACCTCGCCTTTGGACCGACGCTCGGCACCGACAATGCGCTGAACCTCAGCACGTCCGGCGATCTGAACGAAGCAGCGGCAAACCTGTTCGCCATGCTTCGAACCTTGGACCAATCCGGTGGTACCGGCATCGCCGTGGCACCGATTCCCGAGGAAGGTCTTGGCGCTGCCATCAATGACAGGCTGCGTCGGGCGTCGGCAACCAATGACGGCGCCGCGCCAGCCGACTAACCTGCACCCATGGCAAAAGCACCTGGAATGGACAGTGAAGCCGCCCTGGACCGCATCAGAGGTGTGGTCGGGTCGAAGGGCATCGTCGACGCCCCGGACGACATGGCCCCCTATCTCAAGGAATGGCGCGGCAATTTCCAAGGGCAGGCGGCCCTGGTGGTGCGGCCGGCTTCCACGGATGAGGTTTCGGCGGTCGTCAAACTCTGCGCAGAGGCCGGAATCGGAATCGTGCCGCAAGGGGGCAACACCGGGCTGGTCGGCGGGGCCTGTCCCTATGAACATGGCCGGGACATCATCCTGTCGACCGACCGCCTCTACGGCATTCGGTCGATCGATCCGGTGAACGACACGATGACGGTAGAGGCCGGTGTCATCCTGCACACGGTGCAGGAGGCAGCGGCCGAGGTGGACCGCCTGTTCCCGCTCAGCCTGGCGGCGGAGGGCTCGTGCCGGATCGGCGGCAACATCTCCACCAATGCCGGTGGGACCGGCGTGCTGCGCTACGGCAATGCCCGCGATCTGGTGCTGGGGTTGGAGGTGGTGCTGCCGGACGGAAGGATTTGGGACGGCCTACGCGATTTGCGCAAGGACAATACCGGCTACGATTTGAAGCAGCTCTTCATCGGGGCGGAAGGCACTTTGGGCGTGATCACCGCTGCGGTGCTGAAGTTGTTTCCCCGGCCGCGTCAGACCGCCACGGCTTTTATCGCCATCCGCGATCCGGCCGCCGGCATTGACCTACTCACCCGCGCCCGTCACGCGGCGGGCGACGCCGTCACCGCCTGCGAGCTGATTCCGCGTATCGGGCTCGATTTCGCGTTGCGGCATGTGGCCGGGGCGGCCGATCCGCTGGACGCGCCGGCGGATTGGTATTTGCTGCTGGAATTCACCTCACCCGCGCCCGATGCGCCGCTGCGGGAGAGGATGGAAGCCGTGTTGGGACGGGCGCTGGAGGACGGGCTGGTGTTCGATGCCGCCGTTGCCGCCAGCGAGGGACAGTCCCGCAAACTTTGGTTCCTCCGCGAGGCGGTGGTCGAGGGGCAGCTCGCCGAAGGCGGCTCGATCAAGCACGATGTCTCAGTGCCCGTCGCGCGGACCGCCGACATGATCGCCGAAGCCACTGCCGCGGTGGAAAGCCATCTGCCCGGCATCCGGGTTGTCGCCTTCGGCCATCTGGGTGACGGCAATATCCATTTCAATCTGAGCCAGCCGGTCGGCACCGACCGGGTGACTTATCTGGCGCGCTGGGGGGAGTTCAACGAGATCGTCCACGACATCGTCGTCGGCATGGGCGGGTCGTTCAGCGCCGAGCATGGCATCGGCCGCCTGAAGCGGGCCGAAATGGCGGAGCGGAAATCGGCGGTGGAAATCGAGATCATGCGCCGGATCAAGCAGGCACTCGACCCGCAGGGGATCATGAATCCCGGTAAGATGATCTGACGCCCCGGGACGTCGTTGGCAAGTATTCCGACCTACCGTCGATAGTCCTGCCGAATATTCGATGCGAAATACACAGCGATCCGATTCAGATTTGCGTTATTGAGGCTCCTTCGCGCCCAATGTGTTGTCTTTGGCAAAAATGCTATGGAATCGAAGCCTCCGTGCTACATTTCGGTCGAACAAAAGAAAAAAATTGGGAGGAAGCTGTGAATAGACGACGCATTTTGTTGGCACTGACCGGCGCTGCGACCGCGACGGTCGCACTATCAGCCGGATCGCACCCCGCACTCGCCGATGATGAACTGGTGCTGTATTGCAGCCCGCAGATCGAGTGGTGCCAGTTGATGGTCGAGGAGTTCGAGAAGGCAACCGGCATCGAAGTCGCGATGACGCGCAAGAGCTCGGGCGAAACCTTTGCTCAAATCAAAGCCGAGGAACGCAACCCAAGAGGCGACGTCTGGTGGGGCGGCACCGGCGATCCGCACTTACAGGCGGCAGAGGAGGGTTTGTCCGAAGTGTACGTGTCGCCAATGGCCGACCAGCTTCACGAATGGGCCCTCAACCAGGCCGCCGCGAGCGGCAACAGAACGGTCGGGATCTACGCCGGCGCGCTTGGCATCGGCTACAATAGCGAGCTTTTGGAGCAGGCCGGACTGACGGCTCCGAAGTGCTGGGCCGATTTGACGAAACCGGAATATGAAGGCGAGGTTCAGATCGCCGACCCGAATTCCTCCGGGACCTCGTACACGACACTGGCGACCCTGGTGCAGGTCTTCGGCGAGGACGAAGCGTTCGAGCTGATGCAGGCCATGCACGCCAATGTGAACCAGTACACCAAATCCGGGTCGGCGCCGATCAAGGCCGCTGCCCGCGGCGAGACGACGATCGGCATTACGTTCCAGCACGACATGGTCACGCAGCGGGTCGCCGGCTTCCCGATCGAGATCGTGTCCCCCTGCGAAGGCACCGGCTTCGAGATCGGCTCCATGAGCATCATCAAGGGGGGGGGGGGGGGGGGCCGAACCCCGACGCGGCGCGCATGTTCTATGACTTCGCGTTGCAGGCGGACATTCAGGAACTCGCAGCCAACGCGGCGGCCTATCAGGTCCCGTCGAACAGCAATGCCAGTCCCCCGCCGCAAGCGCCGAAGCTCGAGGAGATCAAGCTGATCGAATACGACTTCGTGGAGTATGGCTCGTCGGATACACGGCGCCGTCTGCTTCAGCGCTGGGATGAAGAGGTGGGTGCGCTGCCGAACTAGCAGGCCTCGGAGCCTGTCCGAGTAATGCTTGTGGTCAGCATCGACCAGGGAAACCCGGGTGTCAGGAGCGGGCGCGCAGGCGATGCCGTGCGCATCGTCAAGCGCCCGCGACGCCGCACCCGGGTCTCCCTGGTCGACCCGAAGGGCCGCGTTTTCAAAGGCTTGAGGCGTCGTCTGGCGCCGCTCGCGATGCATCCAGCATCGCCACGCAACACCATCCTAGCCCAAGCCTTTGAAAACGCGGTGCTGTCCACAAGCATTACTCAGACAGGCTCCTAAATGAGGGCATCACCGAACAGGTCGGCCACCCCCTGGATTGCCACAGGGGTGGCCGGCTTCACCTTGCTGCCTTGGCAAATTGCCGATGGCGGATTTTGGACCTTTGAGTGGCTTGGCGTTGGGGGCCCGTTCTCGGCAGAGGCCGGTTCGGGCCTTTTCATGTCGCTCCTGCACGGTCGGCCCTGGCTCGCGCCAATACTGATCTTGTTGCTCTTGCCGTTGTCAGTCGTGACGCGGCCAAAATCCGACCCTCTGTTCGGACGCGTACTCATCGTTGTCGGGGCGGTGGGGCTCGCCTACGTCCTTGGCCAGGGATTTACGATCGGCATCGACGGTTGGGAGTTCCCGGGACTCGAGGCGCTCTTCGGCCCGACCGAGCTGCGCCAGGGTGGCATGGGGTATGGCGCGCTGCTGGTCCTCGCCGCTTTTCTGTTCCTCCTGACCATCGGCATCGCGGCCCGAGGCGCGATCCACGGCGACTCGTTTGTCGTCGGGTCGATCGGATTGATCGTGGCCGTCGTCGCGATCTTCATCTTCTTCCCGGTATTGCGCATTCTCATCAGTGCGCTACAGGACAATGACGGCGTCTATTCGCTCATGGTCTTCCAGGAGAAGCTCTTCGATTCGAAGATCTGGGGGCTGTCCTGCCTGACCAGCGGCCTGCGGTGCGGCGTCGCCTGGAATTCGCTTCTCCTGGCGATCCTCACCGGTTTCAGTTCATGCGTTCTGGGACTCGCGTTCGCACTGATCGCGACACGGACCGGCTTCCGTGCTAAGCGGGCGTTGCGGATATTGACCGTGCTGCCGATCATCACGCCGCCATTCGTGATCGGACTGGCGGTCATTCTGCTGTTCGGCCGATCCGGACTGGTATCGCAATTCCTTTGGGACGCGTTCGAGATCCGCCCGAGTCGATGGGTGTTCGGCCTTCCGGGCGTGTGGTTCGCGCAGACGCTCGCATTCACGCCGATCGCCTTTCTTGTCCTCATCGGCGTCGTCGAGGGGGTCAGCCCGTCGATGGAGGAAGCGGCCAAGACTTTGCGCGCGAGCGACTGGCGCACCTTCACGTCGATATCGTTTCCGCTGATGCGGCCGGGCGTGGCAAATGCCTTCCTGCTCGGATTCATCGAAAGCCTGGCCGATTTCGGCAATCCGCTCGTGCTCGGCGGCAGATACGACGTTCTGTCGACAGAGATATTCTTCGCGGTGGTCGGGGCGCAGAACGATCAAGGGAGGGCGGCGGTTCTGGCGATCGTCTTGCTGGTGTTCACATTATCCGCGTTTCTCGCCCAGCGTCTCTGGCTGGGCCGAAAATCGTACGCCACCATTACCGGCAAGGGCGATTCCGGCGTCCCGACGCCAATTCCGACGCGCCTGAGGGCGATGGTCTATGGCACCGCCCTACCCTGGGCGGCGCTGACGGCGGTGATCTATCTAATTATCCTGTTTGGCGGCTTCGTTGAGTTGTTCGGACGCGATTATTCACTGACCTGGCGCCACTACATCGACGCGTTCGGCATCACCCGCGGCGATTTCGGGTTGGTGTTCAGCGGTCTTGCCTGGAATTCGTTTTTCACCACGATTTGGATCGCACTCGCCTCGGCACCGCTGACGGCGATCATCGGCTTGTTGACGGCCTATGTGCTGGTCCGTCAGCGGTTCGTCGGCAAGGGCGTGTTCGAATTCGGCACGATGTTGAGCTTCGCCATTCCCGGGACTGTCATCGGCATAAGCTACATCCTGGCATTCAACGTGCCGCCGATCGAGTTGACCGGAACCGGTATCATCCTGATCATCAGTTTCGTGTTCAGGAACATGCCGGTTGGCGTCCGCGCCGGCGTCGCGTCCATGAGCCAGCTCGACAAGAGCCTCGACGAGGCATCGCTGACCTTGGGCGCCAACAGCTTCACGACGATCCGCAGGGTCATCCTTCCCTTGCTCAAACCGGCGATCATTGCGGCGCTGGTATTCAGTTTCGTTCGTGCGATGACCGCTCTCAGCGCCGTCATCTTCCTGGTGAGCGCCAACTACGACATGGCCACATCGTTCATCATCGGACGCGTCGAGAACGGCGATTACGGTATGGCCATCGCCTATTCATCGGTGCTGATCGTGGTCATGCTCACGGTCATCTCCCTGGTTCAGGTGACAGTCGGCAAACGTCAGATCCATCGGCGGACCGAAACAGGCGACGCACCGGTTCAGCCGGCAATTGGAGGGTTGGGTTGATGAGTGGAACCGGAACCTCGTCTTCCGTTGTCTTCGAGGGTGTTTCGAAGGCGTTCGGGTCGGTCACGGCGGTCAACGACGTTTCGTTCCGGATCGAGGCCGGAAAACTGGTAACGCTGCTGGGTCCGAGCGGCTGCGGCAAGACAACCACCTTGCGCATGATCGCCGGGCTGGAAATGCCGACAAGCGGCCGGATCATGATCGGCGATGAGGACGTCTCCTCACTGCCCGCCACCGACCGCGATGTGACCATGGTGTTCCAGTCCTATGCGCTGTTTCCGCATATGACGGTGCTGCAGAACGTCGCCTATGGCCTCGTCGTCAGCGGTGTGGCGAAACGAGAGGCCCATGAACTGGCCGAAGGCAGCCTGTCCCTGGTCGGCCTGAGCGGGTTCGGCAGGCGGCTGCCGAGCGAATTGTCCGGCGGCCAGCAGCAGCGTGTCGCCGTCGCCAGGGCGCTGGTGCTCAAGCCCCAGGTGCTTCTGTTCGACGAGCCGCTCTCCAACCTCGACGCCAAGCTGCGGCGGCAGGTGCGAGAGGACATCCGCGAACTGCAGCAGAACCTCAATCTCACATCCGTCTATGTCACCCACGACCAAGAGGAGGCTCTCGCGGTCTCGGACAAGATCATCGTCATGCGCAACGCGGAGATCGCCCAGGAGGGCACTCCCCAGGAGCTTTACGAGCAACCCGTCGACCGGTTCGTGGCCGACTTTGTCGGCGATGCCAATCTGGTCGAGGTCGAGATCGATAGCATCGAGAACGACCGGGCCGTCATTCGTGTGGCCGGGTCAAAATTGCAACTGCCGCATCGAGGCTTGCCGCCAGGAAAGGCCGATCTCGCGATCCGGCCCGAGGCGATCCGGCTCGAAGATGCGGGCGCGACCGACGCGCTCGAGGGGCACATCAGCAAGGCGACCTATCTCGGTAGCCATTTCGAATACACCGTCCGTACCGATCTGGGCGAGATCTTCGTGATCGACCCGACCTTAAGTCCGGCCAGGGCATCCGGAAGTCCGGTATCCGTCAAACTCTCGGATCGCGGCGTTTCGCTGGTCAAGCGCTAGGCGAAAGAGTCCGGATCGTCGGCCGAGACCGGGTCGGCAATTAAGGTTCCATTAACCAGAATTTGGAACCTTCGACACTTACCGCCCGTTGAATTTTCGGCAGCCCCACCGACCTATGACGATCCCTGACGGTTTTGATCACCCTATCATTGTGCGCGCTCATGGTTGAGGGTGCATTTGTCGTCGATCGGGTCGATCAGGATGCCCGAGCCGTCTTTGAGCAATACGGCCTGCTTTGCGTCCGCGGTCTTGTCCCCAAGCAGCATGTCGATGATCTGGAACGGACAATCAGCCAGCTGATCCATGCGCAGTTTCGTGCGGCCTCCGTCGCGGCACCGTCCGGGGCGAGCCTTGATGAAGCATTCAACTCGCTATGCGCCCAGGAGCGCGCGCTCGGCGGCCACGTCTATGAGACCAGCAGGCGATGCGCGGCCCTGTTCTCCCTGCTCACCGCCAGACCGGTTCTGTCCGCGGTCGAGACGATCATGGAATCCGACGCCATCGTGCTGCCGCCCAAACACATCATGCTGCGGATCGACCGGGCCGGTGAGGGCAAATTCGCTTTCCCCTGGCACCAGGACTACCCGTTCAACCTGATGTCGCGTCCGACCCTCACCATCTGGGCGCCGCTGACCCCGGTGACCGAGGAGATGGGCCGGCTACAGCTGATCCCGGGAAGCCATCGCGATTATCACCCGGTCAGGGTCGAGGTCGACAACCGGTTCGTGAAATTCGCCGAATTGGAAGACAGCGTGCTCGACCAGCAGGCCGTCTCCCTGGACATGGAGCCCGGCGACGCCCTGCTCTTCCACGATCTGCTGATTCACCGCAGCGGGGAGAACCATTCAGACCGCGCCCGCTGGACCGCCAATGCGCGCTATGGCGACGCCAACGATCCGGAATTCGCGGCCCGTGGCTGGCGATACCGTCGGCAAGTGGGTTTTGACGAAACCAATGCCCTGCATCCGGGCTCGGTCGTCGAGCAACCCGCGCCAAGCAGCCCCACCCCTTAACAGAACAAAACGCAGAAACTCTCGGAGCTTTGCAATGACCGCGTCACCCGCTTTGGCTACCCCACCGCCAACGATCTCCGTCTCGCGGGAGGATCGGTATCGCGAGATCATGCGCCGCCATATCGACGACGATAACTTCATCCGCCAGCACATGGTGTTCGCGCGGCGCATGAACATGCTGCGCACGCTGTTCCACTACGAGCTCTACAAGATGATCCGGGACCTGCCCGGCGATGTGGTGGAGTGCGGCGTCTATCAGGGCGAAAGCCTGCTGAACTTCGCCCGTTTCATGGAGACCTTCAACACCGGCGATCGGATCAAGCGGGTGATCGGCTTCGACCACTTCAAAGGGCTGCAGGACATCACCCCGGACGATCGCGGGGACGCCGCCCAGGGCAATCATGAAGGCGGTTGGAATCCGGAGCATTTCCACCCGCCCCTGTTGGAGCTGATCGACCTGTTCCACGAGGATTCCTTCGTGCCGAGCCGCCCACGGATTTCCATCGTGGAAGGCGACATCCGGGAAACGTCGAAACGCTATGTGGAGGAGGACGATCCCGGCCTGCGGATCGCCCTGCTGCATCTGGATTGCGATCTCTATGAGCCGACCCTTGCCTCCCTGGAAGCCTTCTATCCACGGGTCGTCACCGGCGGCGTCGTGGTCTTCGACGAATACGCCTTTGCCGGCTGGCCCGGCGAATCCAAGGCGATCGACGAGTTTTTCAATGGCAAGCCGCCGCGCATGACCAAGTTCGAGCAGTTCTCCCAGCCCGGCGGCTATTTCATCAAGGAGTGAAATACGGTTTCCAGACGAGGCTGAGCGCTAGACCGGACTCCGCCATCGCCCCTATAAGGGCGGTATGATGGAGGAGGCAGCGACATGACGGTTCGGATCTATCACAACCCGCAATGCGGCACGTCCCGCAAAAAAGCTCGCCCTGTTGCGGGAGGCCGGCGAGAAGCCGGAAATCGTCGAATATCTGAAGACGCCACCGACCCGCCAGGAGTTGGTGGATCTGATCGCTCGCATGGGCATCGCGCCCCGCGATCTGCTGCGTCAACGCGGCACGCCCTATGCCGAGATGGGACTGGACGATCCGAAATGGACCGACGATCAACTCATCGACTTCATGGTTGAGACACCAATCCTGATCCAGCGGCCAATTGTCGTGACCTCCAACGGCGTCCGCCTCTGCCGGCCCCCGGAAACCGCCAATGAGATCCTGCCGGACGCGGGATAGGAATGGGCCGGGTGGGAACGGTCGACCGCCAGGGACATGGAGCCGCACAAGCCCCGCCACCCAACTCCCCACAGACTCTCCAGAC
>CBDEGD010000045.1:0-52342 GCA_965237625.1 Inquilinaceae bacterium | reverse complement strand
AAGAACGGCCTGAAGCGGGGCGAAAACGGGCTGGAGATCTACGTGATGTGCGAGATCCCCAACAACGTCATCCTGATCGACGAGTTCGCCAAGCGCTTCGACGGGTTCTCCATCGGCTCCAACGATCTGACACAGCTTACCCTGGGCGTCGACCGGGATTCAGAGATGGTCGCTTTCGAATTCGATGAGCGCGATCCGGGCATGTTCGAAATGCTCCGGCTGGCGGTCGAGGGGGCGAAACGCAATGGCCGGCATAGCGGCATCTGCGGTCAGGCGCCGTCGGACTATCCCGAGGTGGCGCAGTTCCTGGTCCGCCACGGCATCGACTCGATCAGCCTGAACCCGGACAGCGTGCTCAAGACAATGGCGGCGGTTTTGGAGATCGAGCGGGAGCAGGGAAGGGCGGCAGGCGTTCGGGCGGCCGAATAACGATCGCCCGGTACAGTATTGTGCCTGAGATCCGACCGCCCCGGCCTATTGGCCGAAGGTGGTCGGGATAACTCAGCGTTAGAAGGTCGACGCCGTTCGGCGCAGCGGGTCAGTTGGTCGGCGGGACCGTGGATTGCCGGGCTGAGCCAATCGTCTCCTCGACCCGGTAGTTGCCCGTGTCTAAAGGCGAAATTCCCAACCCACCCATCGCAGCCTTCATGCCTTGAAGCGACAGCGGCTCGACGAAGCCGTTGATCCTGGCGATTCTGGCCGCTTCGACGTCGGGCGTCATGGCCAGCAGCGCCTCTTTCACCCTGGTGGCGATTCCAGGGTCGATGGCGGCTCGAGACATCACGAACCACTCGGGATAGAGCGGAGTCGTGCGGCGGAAGCGGTAACTGCCGTCGCTGCGCCCGTCCACCACCGTGAAATCGTCCAGCGATATCAAACCGTGCCTGGCCACGGATTCCAGCAGTCCGGCGCGGCAACAGCCACTACACATTCCTGACCGGCGATGCGACGCAGGGTTCGGTGCAGGTGGCCTACACCAGCGGCGACAGCTCGCTGCGCGCCATCGATCTGGTCCTCTCGGCCGACATGCACGAGGAGACGCCGCGACCGGTGCGGTCCGTGCACGGCACGCTGGTGGTCGACGCCTCCATGGACACCGAGAACCTGGGTGAGGCCACCCTCGATTTTCGGGGCACCGATCTGCGGGGGATTCGTTACCGGCGGCATCGCATCGAGGAGCGGATTCCGGAGGATCCGGTCATCGCGCAGACCGTGGCGGATATCGAGGCGGCCTTCGTGGCCGGCCCGGATTTCGATCCCGGCCTCACCGAGGTGGTGAGCGGCCAGTTCCGCACGCTGGATGTGCCGATCGATACGGTCGTCGGCATTGCGGGCGAGGATTTCAGCCGCAACAACTTCTCTGACCAGAACGAACCGCTGGCCGCAGTGCTGGAAGGCACCGGGCACAATCTGATCACCGACGCCTTCCGGATGACGGTCACCGACATACTCGACCGGATGGAGCAGGACTCAATCCCGGGCAATTACCTGCTGTCCGATGGCTTTCACAATGGCGATTGCCAGGCCTATCCGGTGGTCGGGATCATTCGCGGCTTCCGTTATGCCACCAGCGTTCGTGCCGGCGAACCGATATTGCGGGAGGATCTCTACCTCTACATCCCGATCAGCCCGTTCGTGGCGGTGGGCCGAATGCCTTGCGGACGGCTGCGCAACATCGTGAAGAATTCCGGCGTCGGATCGTTGTCCCCGAATATCGGTAACTGGGGCGGCGGCTGGCTATTCAACTGGAGCGGCCTGACCTTCGACTACAACCCGTATGTCACCGATTCCCGGGTTCCGACATTCCCGACGCGGCCGAACCCGCCGGATCCGACACCGGCTATCGATCGGGCCAGCAACTTCCAAATCCTCGGGCAGCCCTTGGTGCCCAGCGATCAATGCCTGGTCGCCGGCTACAATTTCGATGAAGAGCCGGACCGGTGTGAACAAGGTCGATACCTTCGATACCCATCGCGTGGTGATGGGCTTCGGCGGGCTGGACCTGGCCGACATGGAGGTGAATGGCGGGCCGTTCGACCTGACGAATTCGCAATTTTCCGGCTGCCCGCTCGCTGGCACCTGCGACACCGGCAATTCGGTGTTGGCCGTCGACGTGTTGGCGGGATATCTGGAGCGTGAGTTCCTCAGCCAGGGCCGGCCGGTCCGCCTGCAGGAGCCGGCCTCGCGGATCAACGTGACCTGTCCGTTGCCGGACTTCTCGCGGGTCCGCCGCACATCGCGCGGCATGGTGCTGAGCCAGTCGACGGCGGACTTCCCGCTGGTCGATGTCGGGTTCCCGCTGATGCAGTCGATCTTCGGCGCCAACCCCAATCTGATCCAGTACCTCCCGGGGTCGCCGCGCCAGATCGTACGGCGGTATCCGGCCTGCGCGGATGTCATCGACCCTGACGTGTTGGCGGGGTTGAATGACGATGACCATGATGACGACGACAACTGACGCGTGACGGATCCGGGGCTCGGCAGGTCAGGGATGCCGAGCCCCGGACACCGCTCGACTGGCGATCGAATTGCTGCTTCGGCGACAAAACCCATGAAAATCCGCCGATCGATCCGCTCGGCGCGGGTCAGGCCGGAAAAATCGAACGGTGTTCAATAAATCTCTTGAATAGTCGGCGGATGATCCCGATCTGATGGGTGAACATTGTTCATTCGGGCGAGCGCCCACTTTTTCGGCTCTCTAATTGAACGACGTTCAATTAAATGCACTGACGGGAGATGACAGATGTTCATGGGGTTGTTGAAGAGCAGGGCGCCGGCTGTCGCGGCAGGTTTGCTGATGGCTGTCGCGCTTGCATCGCCGGCCCAGGCGGCCGGACTCCTTACGCCGACACAGAGCGGATTGCCGGCCCTGGAGATCCAGGATCATGCGGTGACCGTGGTGGTCGAGGATGGCTACGCGGTCACCACGATCGATCAGGTGTTCCGGAACCCGAACGACCGGGATTTGGAGGCCGTCTATTCCTTCCCGGTGCCCGAACAGGGCGCGGTGGCGGAATTCACCTATTGGATCGACGGCCAGCCGGTCAGCGGCGAGGTGCTGCCCAAACAGGAAGCCCGGCAGATCTACGAGGAAGAAAAGGCGGCCGGCCGGGAAACCGCCATCACTGAGCAGGACTCATACAAGACCTTCGATATCAGCGTATCGCCGGTTCGCGCCGGCCAGGATGTGCGCATCAGGCTGTCCTATTTTCAGCCGGCGCACATGGATACCGGCATCGGCCGCTTCGTCTATCCGCTGGAGGAGGGCGGTGTCGATGAGGCGCGGCTGGCCTTCTGGACCGCGAATGAGGTGGTCGCCGGCACCTTCAGCTTCGATCTGACCCTGCGGTCCGCCTATCCGGTGGCGGGGATGCGCCTGCCCAGCCATCCCGGCGCGCAGATCGGCCAGACGGCGTCTGGCGACTGGCATGTCCATATCGACAATCTTAATGCCCTGTCACCGCCGGTCGGCGCGGTATCCGATTTGACGATCATGGAGCCGGACACGACCCTTCCGGACGCGATACCGGCGTCGCTGGCTTCGGCGGCGCCTGTCCAGGCCCACCGGCTCGACACCGACATCGTGGTCTATTGGCGTCATGCGGAGAACCTGCCCGGCTCGGTCGATCTGGTGGCACACCGGCCGCCGGGCAGCGATCGCGGAACCTTCATGCTCGTGGTCACGCCGGGAGATGATCTGCAGCCGATCACCGAAGGCAGCGATTGGGTGTTCGTCCTCGACAAATCCGGCTCCATGGGCGGGAAGATCGCCACCCTTGTCGACGGAGTCGATCAGGCGCTCCGCAAGATGCGCCCGGACGACCGCTTCCGCATCGTGATGTTCGACGATGCCCCGTATGAGGTGACCAACGGTTTCGTCAACGCGACGCCGGCCGGGATCGACCAGGCGATGGCCGCATTGCGGCGGGTGGCGGCCGACAACAGCACCAATCTGTTCGCCGGTCTCGATTTCGGGCTGAAGGGGCTGGATGCGGATCGTACCAGCGCCGTCATCCTGGTCACCGACGGCGTCGCCAATGTGGGCGAGACCCGCCGGCGGGCATTTCTCGACCTGATCCGCAGCCGGGACATCCGGCTGTTCACCTTCATCATGGGCAACAGCGCCAACCGGCCGCTGCTGACCGCCATCACCGAGGCGTCGAACGGCACGGCGCTGAGCGTATCGAACAGCGATGACGTGGTCGGCGCAGTGCTGTCGGCGAGCAGCAAGGTAACCCACGAAGCGCTGCATGACGTCTCGCTGAGCATCGACGGGGTGCGCACCGCCGATATCGCGCCGAGGGTCACCCGCAGCCTCTATCGCGGCGAGCAGCTGGTCCTGTTCGGCCATTACTGGGGCCAGGGCGAGGCCAATGTGGTCCTGGAAGGCCGCATCTCCGGGCAACCGGTCCGCTACGAAACGCGCTTCGTGTTCCCGGATACCGCCGTCTTGAACCCGGAGATCGAGCGGCTTTGGGCCTTCTCGGCCATCGAGGAAATGATGCGTGAGATCGAGGATTTCGGCCAGGATGCCGATCGTCGTCAGGCGGTCGTCGATCTGGCCGTCGAGAACGGTCTGGTGACGCCTTTCACCTCGATGCTGGTGGTCCGCGAGGAGGTGTTTGCCCAGCGCAACATCGACCGAAGCAACCAGGCGCGGCTGACCCAGGAGCAGACTGCCCAGCAGCAGCGGGCGGCCCAGCCGGTTCGCACCGCCCGGGTTGATGCCGCCGATCCGATGTTCCAATCCCCGCGCCCCGGCTATAGCAGAGGATCCGGTGGCGGAGGGTCCGGTTCGATCGGCTTCGTCGGCGGGTTGATCGTCCTTCTCGCCGGTTTGGCGGTCTATCGGGTTCGTCGGGCAACCGCCGGATGATCGCGATGGGTGACAGGCAAGGCCACGGCGGTCGTCGACTGCCGTGGCTGACGCTTGGCCTGGCCGGGCTGGCCGGCGCGCTTTTTCTCGTCGCGGGACCGGCGCCGGAAGCCCTGCTGTATGACCGCGCGGCCATCGGGCAGGGTGAGTTCTGGCGGCTGGTCACCGGCCATCTGGTTCACAGCGACATCAACCATCTGGGCTGGAATCTCGCCGCCCTGCTGATCCTTGGCGGCCTGCTGGAAACCACGCCCGGGCTAGGCCGGCGCGGCCTGTCTTTGACACTTGGTGCCGGGACCATTGCTGTATCGGCTGCCCTGTGGTGGGGAATTCCGGCTCTGGCTTGGTATTGCGGCCTTTCGGGGGTCCTCAATGCGGTCTATGTGGCGCTGCTGGCCGGGCTGTGGCGTCAGACCGGCGGTCGCCTGCTGATGATCCTGCTGGTCGGCAACGCCCTCAAGATTGCCGTGGAGGCCTTTGCCGGCGCCGCCCTGTTCACCGATCCACTCTGGCCACCCGTGCCGGCCGCCCACGCGGCAGGGTATCTGGCCGGCATTGCCGTTACGGCGATGATCGGCGGCCCCGGAGTCACCGGGTCGGTCGCCTCCCATCCAAGGGCTTCCGACAAGGCAGCCCCGGCAGTCATAGCTCTTCCAATCATCGACCGGATCCTTCGCGCCGGGCGAGCTCCGGTCTCGGCGTTGGGTGCGCGATGTCTATAAATGATTTTCAGTCGCCTTTAACGTGCGGCCGGTAGTCTTCCCCACACCACGGGCACGGCGTTCGCGCTTGTCCCTGGAATCGATAAAAAAAGGAGGCGGACGTGACAGTATCGGTTGGTGACGTGGTCAAATTTGCGAATGGGGACGCCAAGGGCGAGCTGGGCCGCGTCTGCAAGGATAACGGCATTACGGTCCATGTGAATTTCAAGGCCGGCGGTTGTCTTCGGGTTGCCAAGGCGGCCCTGGAGGCGACGGCGGGTAAGGCGCCGGAGTGCAACAAGGATTGCGCCAACGCGGCCTAGTGTCCCGATTCTGAAATTCGCCGTCGCGAATTACAGAATCAAAGGGACACTATCTATTTGATTCTAGTGTGATTCAGCTTCCGAAACTCGGCACATGAAATGTGCCGAACTTCAGAATCATCACGCTAGTTTCCAGCGCTTCGTGCCGAACGGCGTGAAGCGCCAATCCATTTCCAGCATGTTGAACGGGATCAAGAGACACGATCGGGATCGGTTCGATCTCGGTCGATCTTGATCTGCGAGCCGCTCCGGCGGCTCGGCTGAGGGCGGCCAGGATGGGGCGCGCCTCGATCCGGTCTCAAGCATCGCTTCCGACATTGCCGGCGCGCCCGGCCTGGCCGACGGCGGTCCGCGTGGCTTGGTAGACGCCTCGCGTCGCCGGTGCCAAGATCGCGGCAACAAGGACCCGCGCCGGCCAGCGGTCCGAAAAAACGCGTTGGGAGGCAAACCGTGGCGGGACCGTATTTGATCGGGGTCGATGGCGGCACCGAAGGCTTGAGGGCCGGGGTGTTCGACCTGGCCGGCACGCCGCTTGGCTTTGCCTCGAGCCCCTATAAGACGGACTTCCCGCAGCCCGGCTGGGCGGAACAGGACCCGCGCGATTGGTGGCGGGCGCTTGGCCAATCGGTTCGGCAGGTGGTGGCCGAGGCCAAGGTGGCGCCGGCCGATATCGCGGCGATCGCGCTCGACACCACCTGCTGCAGCGTGGTGGCGCTGGACGGGAGGGGCGAGCCAATCCGGCCGGCGCTGATCTGGATGGATATGCGCTCCGGCTCGGTCACCGAACGGGTCGCCGGCTGCGGCGATCCGGCGCTAAAGGTGAACAGTGCGGGGGCAGGGCCGGTCTCGGCGGAATGGATGGTGCCCAAGGCGCTGTGGCTGAAGGAGAACGAGCCGGCTATTTTCGACGCCGCCGCCCATATCTGCGAGTTCCAGGACTATCTGAATTTCCATCTCACTGGCCGCATGGTCGCCAGTATCAACAACGCTGCCGTGCGCTGGCATTACGGCGCGCGCGACGGCGGCTATGCGTCCGGGCTGCTGGGCCGGCTCGGTCTGGATGCGTTGCTGGAGAAATGGCCCGGCGAGGTGCTGCCGCTCGGTGAGGTGATCGGCGGGCTGACCCCGGCGGCGGCTGAGCATCTGGGTCTGCCGGAAGGATTGCCGGTGGCACAGGGCGGCGCTGACGCCTTCATCGGCATGATCGGGCTCGGCGTGGTGCGGCCGGGCCGGCTCGCCTTCATCACCGGCTCGTCGCATCTGCATCTGGGCCTCAGCGACACCGAGTTCCACGGCAAGGGCGTCTGGGGAACCTATGCCGACGCGGTGATCCCTGGCCTGCATGTGGTCGAGGGCGGGCAGACCTCGACCGGCTCGGTGGTCAACTGGTTCAAGAACATGCTGGGCGACGATGTCACCTATGACAGGCTGAACGCCGAGGCGGCCAAGCTGCCGCCCGGGTCGGAGGGGCTGATCGTGCTCGACCATTTTCAGGGCAACCGCACGCCCCATACCGATCCGAACTCGCGCGGCGTGATTTCCGGCCTGACCCTCAAGCACGGGCCGGCGCATATCTACCGGGCGATCATCGAGGGCATCTCCTTCGGCACCGAGCTGATCCTGGAGACCATGCGCGCCACCGGCTTCGAGCCCCGCGACGTGGTGATCGCCGGCGGCGCCACCCGCTCGGACCTTTGGCTGCAGACCCATGCGGACGTGTCCGGCCTGCCGCTCAGCCTGACCAAGGTGGCCGACGCGCCGGCGCTGGGCTCGGCGATCCTGGCAGCGGTCGGGGCCGGGCTATACGACGATATCCCGACAGCCTCGGACAACATGGTCCAGGTGGTCCGCCAGATCGAGCCGGACCCGGCTCGTCACGGGGCATATCGGCCTTTCTATCAAGCCTATAAGGACACCTATCCGGCGCTGGTGGACGTGCTGCACCGGCAGGCCGGCGCTTGACGCCTCGCGGCCGACTGGAGCGCCGCCTGTGAATACCCCGGCCCATGCCATCATCAATCTGGCCCTGCTGGGCCGCAATCAGAGCCTGCGGCCGCAGATTGCGATCCTGGTCGGCGCGGTGCTGCCGGATGCGGCGATGTTCGTCTTCTACTTCATCGAGAAGGTGATCCTGGGCACGCCGGAGCGTCTGATCTGGTCCGAGCGTTATTACGATCCGCTGTGGCAGAACATCTTCGATGTGCCGAACTCGATCCCGCTGTTACTTATCGGGCTCGCCATCGCCTGGCGGATGGGATCGCTGCCTGCCAAGCTGCTGTTCGCCAGCATGCTGCTGCACGTGGCCGGCGATTTGCCGCTTCACCATGACGACGCGCATCGGCATTTCTACCCGTTCTGGGATTGGCGCTTCGAGAGCCCGCTGTCCTATTGGGACCGCGACCACCATGACGGCATCGTCGCCTGGGTCGAGTCGATTGCGGTCTTCGCCGGATGCCTGGTGATGGTGTGGACCGGCCGCCCGCTGCCGACCCGGATCCTCGCGGGTGCGATCGGCTGCGTCTATCTGGCCTTCGGCATCTATGCGGCGACTGTCTGGGGAGGCGGATGATTCAGGTGATGCCGGGAGATTCGAATGTCTCGATCATCTTCAGTGTCTGTATGCCGACCATGTTGTGGGGAAACTCCGCCACCACCCGCTGATACGCCGCCTTCGACTCGTCCTTTCGACCTGCCTGGGACTGGAAGAAGCCGATATTGATCAAGGCAAGCTCGCGATAGCTCATCCCGGAGGCGCTCAACATTGTCAGGTAGCGGAGCCGGTCGAGCCATGGATGGCGCTGGCAGAATGCATAGCTGGCCTCCATCTCCGCAATCGCCATTTCGAAGTCGCCACGGCGAAAGGCACGGCAGCCGCTTCGATGGTGCTTGGCGATCAGCCTCCGAGACATCAGGGCATAGGCGACGAGGGCTAGGTAAGGTATCAGCGGCACCAAGGGGGAGCCGGGGCGTACAGTCGTGAGAGGTAGATCGACAGGCCGAGTGCGCCGAGAAATACGGCAACAAGAAAAAGGAGCCCCCCCCCCCCCCCCCCCCGAGAGGTCTGAAAGATCGCTGGCTGATTGAACGCCATGGGCTTTCTCCGGCTTGATCCGACCGGCGGATGGCCGGCGTTTCCACCGATAGTAGAATGTAGTGAACAATCCATTATCGGGTCAGGGGTTGACCATCGTCCGCCGCCGATCGACCGTACTATGTGCGATTGACGGGTTGCAGGTCGACCGGGTCAGATTGCAGAGTGCGGCTGCTGAGGCTGCCGCGTCATACGAAAAAAATGCCGAAACGGCCCGCACTTCACGTTCCTGGGGAGGACCGCACCATGCTGAAGAATCTCGATCCATTGCTCTCGCCCGATCTGCTCTACATCCTGCGCGCCATGGGGCATGGCGACGATCTGGTGCTGGTGGACTGCAATTTTCCGGCGGATTCGGTGGCGCATCATACGGTCAGTCAGGAGTTGATCCGGCTGGACGGGATCGATATTCCGAGCGCCGCGCGGGCCATCCTGTCGGTCTATCCGCTCGACGGATTCGTCGAGACGCCGGTGCACCGCATGGAAATGGTCGGCGATCCGGACACCGTCCCGGAGGTGCAGCAGGAAGTGCAAGCGCTGATCAACGAGGCCTCCGGCCGCGACTGGCCCATGGGCAGCATCAAGCGCATGGAGTTCTACGAGCATGCCAAGCGGTCCTATGCGGTGGTCTCCACCGGCGAGCGGCGGGGCTATGGCTGCTTCCTGTTGAAGAAGGGGATCATCCTGCCCGATGGGTCGGCGGGGTAGGGGCGGGTTTGGGTCAGGCCCGGGATTGGCGCTTTCGAGCGCCGGCATCGCACCAGGGTCCGCCATCCTCACCCTTCGACGGGCTCAGGATGAGGGAGTTGGTTGCACAAGCGTCGCCAGAAGGACCCTCATCCTGAGCCTGTCGAAGGGTGAAGATGGCAGGGTCCGTGCCGGCGCCAACGCGTCACAGCACGCATCAACTATCGAAGAAACATCGACGGGGAGACGACATGGCAGGTAAGGGGGTAACGGTTCTCGGCGTATTCGTCGCGGATCTGGCGTTTTGGACCGGGCGGCTGCCGGCCATGGGCGAGACGGTGATGGGTCGGGAATTCAAGCTTGGGCCCGGTGGCAAAGGGTCCAACCAGGCGATCGCCGCGCGGCGGGCGGGGGCCGAGGTCACCTTCATCTCCAAGCTCGGCGCCGACGCCTTCGGCGAGCTGGCGCGGCGGACCTACCGGGATGAGGGCATCTCCGAGGAATTCATCTTCGAAAGCGCGGAGATCGGCACCGGGGCGGCGGCGATCCTGGTCAATGAGCAAAGCGGCGACAATGCCATCGTGGTCGCCATGGGCGCCGTCGCGGATTTGTCGGTGGCGGAGGTGGAGGCCGCCGAGCAAGCCATCGCCGGCGCGTCGGTCTTCGCCACAAATCTGGAACTGCCGCTGGCCCTGGCCGAGCGTGGGCTCGAATTGGCCCGCAAGCATGGTGTGGCCACCATCCTTAACCCGGCCCCGGCATTGGCGCTGCCGGAGCACATCTATCCGATGGTCGATTTCTTCACGCCGAACGAAACCGAAGCCGCGGAGTTGGCCCGCATTGCGGTGGAGACGCCGGAGCAGGCCGAGGCGGCGGCGGACATTTTTCTGGCCCGTGGTGTTGGTGCCGCGATCGTCACCCTGGGCGGGCAGGGGGTGCTGTTCAAGGATTCACACGGTGCCGAGCTGATCCCGGCGGTCGACGCCGGCACGGTGGTCGATACCACTGGCGCCGGGGACGCCTTCAACGGCGGATTCTCGGTCGCGCTTTCGGAAGGACTCGATCCGCGCGACTCAGCGCGGTTCGGCTGCGCCGTCGGCGCGTTGTCGGTGACACGGGTCGGAACCGCGCCGTCAATGCCCCTGCGATCGGAGATCGACGCCTTGTTGGGCCGGCCCTGAGAGCCTCAGTGACGCGCCGCCATATCTGGGTTACCGCCGAGAGACTTGCGCAATCGCCGCAGCATTCTTTCCGGAAATCTCACTCGAGCCATCCAACTGGAATCCCGCTCACGTTGGAGGTCGAGGCGGCCGCCATTGAGCCGGACGAGCCAATTCCAAATCGCCGGTCCGAGATCCGGGGGAGCCGGCTGCGACTGTACCGGAATGTCTGGGCCATCGGTTCCGGCGGGCCGGCTTCGGCTGAGCATCCGTCGACCGCGCGGTAGCGGTTTCTCGATGGTATAGACCAGCCCCTGCCGGCGGGCGGTCAAATTGACGGAAATCGTGATCCGGTCGCCGCGGCGGGCGTTGGAAATCGCATCTCGGACCAACACGGTCAGGATCTTCGTCACCGCGTTCTGGTCAGCCAGCAGGCGAACGCGGATGTCTGAATTGCGGCCAAGGAGCTGTACGCCGGCTGTTCTTGCCTCAAGCCTCAGAACACTCAGGCAGTCGTTGACGGCGATTGCCGGATCGATGGGCTCGGTCGGCAATGCGTTGCCGTCATTCGGCATGACGTTGAGCATGTCCGAGATGATTTCGCTCAGCTGGGTGCCGCTATCCCGAATATGGCGCGCATACTCGCGGTAGCGCTGATTTCCGACATTCCCGAGGATCTCGCGATCCAGCATTTCGGCGAAGCCGATAATGGCGTTCAGCGGAGTCCGTAGTTCATGGCTGAGCAACGAGGCCAGGTCGGTTTGTCCGGTGTACATTTCGAGCGACGTCTGAGGCTTCTTCGTCACGCGCCCACTCCGTCGTCGTTGGTGATGACGCAGTCAATTGGCGCGGCGCGAAAGGCGAGTCGCCGCCACATATCGGATTTGTCAGGATCGACCAAATGCGCCAAGCCCATCCGCAATCGCCCACAATCGGCGGATGTTCCCTTGGCTCCCACGGTCAGGCGGTTCACTTGGCTCGATGAATTTTTGCTGACTCGGTGGTTGATCCCCTCAGGGCCGGTTAGGTCTATTACGTGTAAATAAAGTGTCCATGTCATCAATCTTGCCCGCTCTTCTTGGATTGAAAAGTTGAGCAAAAACCCCGGTTTGATTGTGGGTTCGGTTTGGATCCGAATTCCCGATTCGATATCACAAGGGATACCGCCGATCATTTTCCATGTGCAAGTGGAAACTTGGCAATTCTAGTGAAATTTTCCTATAATTGCAGGTAATAAAACGTTTAATCTTGGATCACGACCATTCACGTGATTGGGATAACCAATCGTATGCATAAAATTGTTTGAGCAGGAGCCGTCGGCTCAATGCATGGCCAGCTTTGTGCTGCTGGATTTGGTCGCCGAAGTCTGTCGCAGGATCCGGCTTTCAGGCAGACGGACATGCACTTTGGTGCCGGTCTCCGCGGATCGATCGACTTCAAGGTCGCCGCCATGGAGTCGGACCAGCCATTTGCACAGCGGCAATCCAAGCCGCGCATTGAGCTTGTCGCCGTCTTTGACGTCCGCCAACCGACCGAATGGACCATTGGCGGATGCCTTGCCGGGTTGGTCGCCGGCATTGACGATGGTGTAGGTGAGGCCACCACCATCGGAATCCGATTCTCCAACCGTCACCGACACCTGATCGCCGTCACCGCTGCTTCTGATGGCGTCGGCCACCAGAAAGGACATGATCCGGTTCATGACCTTGGGGTCGGCCAGAATCTGGGTGCCGTCGGAGACCCGCTCGGTATCCCGCTCCACCCTGTCGACGCCTTCATCATCCTCGGCGCTGACCAGCAGGGCGTCGACCGGCGCCTGCGGATCGATCACCGCGTCGCTGAGGCGCATCGCGGCGTTGTCGCCGATCACCAGATCAAGCATGTCCGACAGGAATTCGAGCAGCCTCTCGCCGCTTTCCTGAATATGCCGGGCGTATTCCCGATAATGAGGATCGCCCAGAGATCCATAAGTCTCGCGGTCGAGCATTTCCGCAAAGCCGATAATGGCGTTGAGCGGTGTGCGGAATTCGTGGTTGAGCAGGGTCACCAGCTCTTCGGTCGGCGTATCGGCCGGGTCGGCAAGTCCCTCGGATGATTTGAGGTCCTTGTGGGTGCGCTCACCACGATCGGCGTCTGCCGCCTCTGCATGGTTTGTATCCACGCTCCCCGCCGATGAATCCGGCAAATATCGGCGATTTTCGGTGCCCGATGTCGCGAAGGCGGTGAAGACGGCGAAGAGTGAGATCGGCTCTCCCTTTGCATCCCGCAGCGGTGACAGCCGAAGGCTGCCATAAGCAACCATGCCGTTCTTTCCGATCAGGCGTCGGGGAAATTGTGCGTTCGCGGCGGTGCCGATCAGAAGATCGGCGATCATCGAAGCTTCGGAATCGGCCTCGTCCGGATGGCCGCAATCGGTCCATCGCATGTTGGCCAGCTCGTACCGTGAATATTGTAGCAGCGACGTGAAATCGCTGTTGACGCTCTGGATCACCCCATTGAGGTCGATGATCGCCGAGGCGGTTATATCCTGATCAATGGGTAACTGGTCGGCGTTGTCGCCGCCTTCCTGGCCCGGGAAATGAATGACCTTGCTCGACATCTTGATACTCGATCCGTCAGCTTCTCAGTTCACTTTTGTCCCTGTCGCATCGAGTGTCCGGCGCTAGCCGTGTTGATCACCTACTTTTTCTTTTATCCTCTCCGCTTTTTCTATTTTTTGCAATGAAAAAAATCAAATCGTCGAAAAATTTACAGATAATTCCAGAAAAGACTTTAGGCAGTAGCTTTGTTATATTCCTTTCGGGAGAACTTTGGTTAACGCAACGTCAATATTAACTTATCGTTTACTATAATCATACGTCTGAACGTTGGCGGTATATGGTCGGTATTCGAGTCCGAGTCGATCAATTCGCCAATGATATACCGGAGACCTTGGCGCTCAGTTCCGCCATCGAGTCACAGAGCGTCGTTGCCCCGGCCATCAGCAGCTTCTCTCCATGCCCTGGCTGGATATGGCTGCCGCCGAGAAAGCCGATCACGGACATCCCAGCCGCGGCTGCCGCGGTCACCCCGGCAATGCTGTCCTCGACCGCGATGCATTGCGGCGGATTCGCCCCCAGCGTCTCAGCGGCGGACAGATACACGTCAGGGAAGGGTTTGGGTCGCGCGACCATCTCCGCGCAGAACAGGCGATCGTCGAAGAACGGCCTTAGCGAAGTGCGGTCGAGCATCCGGCGGACCCTCTCCAGCGGGCTGTTCGACACCACGGCCGTCGGGAGGCCTATCGATGCCACGGCCTCGGCGGCGCCGGGCACCGGCTCAACGCTGCGCAAGACCTCGCGGCGAATCGCGTCGGCGACTTGCTCGGGGAAGGCATCGGGCAGTTGCACACCGTACTCGGCTTCGGCCTGGCGCACCGCGTCATGATCGGTCACGCCGAAGATTCGCGCCGCGAACGCCGCTTGATCCAGCTGCGGGATCAGCGCGCCGATCTCGACCGCGAGGGTCTGGCAAGCGATGATTTCGCTGTCGACGAGCACGCCGTCACAGTCGAACAGGATAAGGGGCATGGCAGGTCTACTTGATGATTGAGCTACGCTGGTCGTGGGAAACGCTTTTGCGAAACGGCTCGAAGAGTCCGGATCACGGTGCGGCTGATCGTGACGGCGATCCTGTTGTCCGGCTTCTCACTAACCATTCGCCGCTGTTTCGGCAATGACGGATGCGTCAAGCCGCCCGCCGCCATGAGCGTCGAACAGGAAGATGCGGTCCCTGTCCACTTCCACGCCGACCAGGGTGTCGTAGTCGCACTCGAAATCCCGCGGCATCTTGGCGACCACCGTGTCCTCGTCGCCCACGCTCAGGGTCACCAGTGTCATGTCGCCGGTCAGTTCGGCGGTGAAGACCTTCGCGTCGAACAGCCCCGGTACCGGCCGCCACGACACTGGAATCCTCAGGCCGGAATCCCAGGACCGCCTTCTGGATTGCGGGATTTGACGAGAACGGCACGTCGATCGATTGCGCGGTAAACCGGCGCTCCCGGAACGCCCCGTGAATGAAATTCATCGGCGGCGAGCCGATGAAGCCGGCAACGAACAGATTGGCCGGTGATTCATAGATATGGCGCGGGGTGTCGATCTGCTGAAGCACGCCGCCCTCCATGATCGCCACCCGGTGCGCCAGGGTCATGGCCTCGATCTGGTCGTGGGTCACATAGATCGTGGTAATGCCAAGCGAATGCTGCATCCGCTTTCAGCTCGGAGCGCATGAAGCCGCGCAGCTTGGCGTCGAGGTTCGAGAGCGGCTCGTCCATCAGGAAAACCGACGGCCGGCGGACGATCGCCCGGGCCAGCGCCACCCGCTGCCGCTGGCCGCCGGACAGTTGTTTGGGCAGACGTTCGAGATAGTCGTCGAGATGGACCTGGGACGCCGCGTCACGCACCTGGGCATCGCGTTCCGCCGGGTCGAGCCCCCGGACCTTGAGCGGAAAACCGATATTCTCCGCGACCGTCTTGTGCGGATAGAGCGCATAGCTCTGGAACACCATGGCGACGTCGCGGTATTTCGGCAGTACGCCGGTCACATCCTCATCGCCGATCCGGATCTCTCCTTCGTCCACGGTTTCCAGCCCGGCGATCATGCGCAGCGCCGTGGTCTTGCCGCAGCCGGAAGGCCCCAGCAGGACGAGGAATTCGCCGGCCGGGATGTCGATATTCAGCCCCTTGACCACCTGCACCGGCCCAAAGGATTTGTGGACGTCGCGGATGCTGACGCTCTTCGCGGTCTGCCCGGCCAAACTTTCCTCCTTATACCAAGGGACGTAGATAATGACCGATTTCATGGAGCCCATTGGCCCTTGCGGGCAGGCGCGGCGCGCGGCGCGATGCAGCGCATCGGGCAAGCGTCGCAACGCACCCGCAAGGGCCAATGGGCTCCATGAAATCGGTCATTATCTACGTCCCTTGGTATTACCCCTTGACGGCGCCCAGCAGGATGCCCTTGGAAATAAACCGCTGCAGCCCGATCGCGATCAGCACTACCGGCAAGATCATCATCAGGATCAGCGCCGACATGTACCACCATTGCGGCCCGCGGGTTGCGTTCTGCGCCGCCACAAGCAGCGGCATGGTCTGGGCGTTCGACGTCGACAGGAACAGCGCCAGCAGATACTCGTTCCACGCCAGGATCAGGACCAGCAGCGTCGTGGCCGCCAGACCGGCGCGGGCCAGCGGCAGGACGATTTCACTGAATATCCGGAGCCGCGAGGCGCCGTCGAGCTGTGCGCTTTCCTCCAGGTCGATCGGGATCGAGCAGAAGAAGTCGTACATCAGCCAGACCACGATCGGCAGGTTGACGGTCATATAGGTCAGGATCAGCGCCGCATGGGTGTCCAGCAGCCCGACCTTCTGGAACATCACATAGATCGGCAACACCGTGACCACCGGCGGCAGGATGCGCTGGGAGATGATCCAGAACAGGATATCGCCATTGCCCAGCGTGCGCGTCGCCCCCTTGGAGAAGGCGCGGACCAGGAAGTAGAACACCGCTGTCGCGGCGGCCGCGGCGATCCGCCAGTCGACGCCGCCCATGGTGATGGCAATGACCATCGCCACCAGCACAACGAGGAACATGCCCACCGACCGGACCTTGGGCCGATAGCGGATGCGGGCCAGGGCATAGGCCGCCATGCTGCCGATCAGTACCGACAGAACGGTGCTGACCGAGGCGACGATGAGCGAATTCAGATACGGCCGGAAGGTGTCCGGGCCGACATCGATCAGCAGGAATTTCCAGGCGTGCAGCGACGGCTCGAAATCGATGAAAGGCAAATAATCCGGCCCGTCATTGACCTGGATGGGCAGCTTCACCGAGGTGATCGCCAGCCAGTACAGTGGGAACAGCACCACGAAGGCCCAGAACACCAATGCCGAATAGACCAGCAGCTTGGTGCCAGGCGCCATGCGGTTCAGCGCCGGCGGCTCGAACAGCCGGGCCATCAATCCGCGCTGCCTGCGGGCATCGCTCATAGCGTGCGCTCCCGGTTCTTCAGGACGATGAGATTGAAGAAGGAGACGCAGACCACCACGGTGACGAACAGCAGCGTATAGGCGATCGCGGTCGACTCGCCGATCGTCGTGATCGCCCGCCACTGGAAGAAGGATTCCAGGGTCATCGACCGGGTGGCGGTGCCGGGACCGCCATTGGTCAGCACGTTGGGCAGATCGATGATCTTGAACGCCTCGATCACCCGGATCAGAACCACGGTGGCGGCGACCGGCGCGATCGACGGCCAGGTAACCTCGCGGAAGATCTGCCAGGCGCTGGCGCCATCGACCTGCGCCGCCTCGACCTGGTCGCGGGGCAGGTTCTCGACGGCCGCCAGCATGACCACGAAGACGAAGGGGATCCATTGCCAGGAATCGCCGGTGACCACCACCATCCGTGCGGACCAGGCATTGGCGGCCCAGCTGATCTCCTCCAGCCCGAACAGGGTCCAGATCGGCGAGAGCGGCCCCTTGTCCAGATCCGCCAGCATGCGGAAAGTGTAGGCGATGCCCACCGGCGTCACCATCAGCGGAATGAAAAAGACCAGCCGGTAAAAGCTGCGGGCCCGGATCGGCATGCCGCACAGCAGCGCCAGCCCGAGTCCGATGGCGAATTGCAGTGTGCAGCCGACGATCACATAGAACAGCGTGATGCCAAGCGCGCCCATGGGCCGTCCGCTCAGCACCGTGGCGGCGGTCATCAGGGCCAGCCCGACCAGGGTTGCTGCGACGATCACCCGGCCGACCAGCCCCAGCATTTTGACGGGGCCGGCGCGGAAATAGCGCAGCATCCAATAGGCGATGGCCGCAATGACCACCACGCTGAAGACCCAGCCGGCGGTCGATATCTCTCCCAGTCGTCCGAGCACGAAGTCGCTTTGGCTGCCGAAGAAGATCCTGTCGAAGTTGCGCAGCCCACGAAAGGTGATGGTGAACCCGCCGCCACCCAACCGTATCTGCGATAGCGCCAAGTATGCCGATACCAGCAGCGGGAACAGCGAAAAGACCAGAATCACCGTGACGGCGGGCCCGATGAAGACGCGGCTCGAATGGGCGTCGAGCCACTCGCCGAATCCTCGGCTCTTGGGAATTGTTGTCATGATCTGGAATCGGCGCCCGGCCGAGGCGCAAACCCCGGCCGGAACCGTTCGGTGTCGTTAGTTCGAGATACCCAGGGACGAACGATACAGCGCAAGCTGCTCGTCGCGGCCCAGATCGTCGGTGATCTCTTCCCAGCCTTCGTAGATGTTCTCCATGGCCTCGTCCTTGGAGATTTCGCCGGCCAGCAGACGGGCGATCTCACGGTCGAGAACGACCTGCTGGTAGCGCTGGTTGCTCGGCACCCGAAGGTCCAGAACCATGTTCGGGCTGTTCAGGCTGGCCTGGATCGCGCCCAGATAGTTCTCGGCCGCCTCCCGGCTCATGCCTGCGTCGATCCAGGCGTCCATATTGGCGAACTGCGAGGTGCGATACGGGTTGAAGCCGGTGATGCCGATGGTGACATCGACATTCGACTGCTCCGGCTGGCTCATATAGGAGAAGAAAGCGTAGGCCGCTTCCCGGACCCGGTCGTCGGCCGAGGCGTTGACGCCGCCGGACCAGCCGCCGAACGCCGCGAACGGCGCGTGGTTGATGCCATTGACCGCATGCGGGCAGGTCTCGGCGTCGCACTGCACCAACTCGCCGGTGTCTCGATCCAGCACCTCGCGGGAGCCCGGCAGGACAACCGCGCCGACCTTGTCGATCACGCTGGAGGAATCCGGATCGATGGCCAGCGTGCCGATATCGCCCCAATCGATCGACAGAGCGCAACGGCCGGTGGTGAACAACCCGCGGGTATCGCCCACATCCAGGTTCAGCTCATCGGGCGGGCCGAATTCGGTGGTCGCCACATAGACGTCGAGCGCGGCGCTGAATGCCTCGTTCGGGCCGACCAACGGCTCCATGGTCTCGCTATCGAAGAAGGCGCCCTGGGCGGTCCCCTGGGATTGCAGGAACGCGGCGGCCACCGATGTGATCATCCAATAGGACTGGGCATTCGGCTTCTTGGCGATGCAGGAACCGAAATCGCCCTGGCCGTCGCCGTTCATATCGACGCCGTCGGCGGCTCCGGCGATCGCCAGATAGTCGTCCCATGTCTGCGGCGGCTGCAGGCCCAGATCATCCAGCACATCGGTGCGGTAATAGACCATCTGGAAGTCGCCATCGAGGGTCAGCAGATAGGTCTTGCCGTTGAACTGTTGGCTGAAGTCGCGGAAGAACTGTCCGATATCGCCCGAACGCAGATTGGAGTCGGTCGCCACGTGTGCAGACAGGTCCTCCAGCAGATCGGCGGCAATGAAATCGACGGCCCATTGCGGCGCGAACACGGCGGCATCGATGGAATTGGTACCGGTCGCCCAGTCGGTCAGCAGCCTGGTGTACAAATCCGAGAACGGAACCGTGGTGACGTTGACCTGGGCGCCGGTCAGCGCCTGGAAGTCCGGCGCGCGCCGCTGCAGCGGCTCGGCGATCTGCGGCCCGGTAAAGGTCATGACGTTGATCGTCACGCCCTCATACGGCTTGGCCTGCCCGAATGCCGCGCCCGATGCCGCGACGATGGCGCCGGCCGCAGCCGCCACAAAGACCCCGCGCGCAAGACGCAGGTTTCCTATATCAAAGATCATCTTTTCCTCCCCATGATCTGCCGCCGGCCGCACTGTTTGTTGCGAGGCTTGGTCAGCCGGCGAATCTCCGAATACCCCACAGTTGCCAGACGATAGCATCATATGCGCCGGTGTGGAGGCGTTTCAGAAGGTATTGGCCGGCACTCCGGCCGATGGGGACAGATCGACTCCGTGAGTTCGATCCCGGTGGATCGTGGGCGATGTGATCTGGAAGGAGGGGGATGCAGTCGGAGGCGTTGGGCGCAGCGGCGCCCCGGGCATCAGCCGGGGCGCCGTGCATCGGCCCTGCTATGGGGTGTTGATCGCCACTTCGGCTGACCCGCCGATGACCGACACATCGTCTATGCCGGCGTAGTTTGTGACGTCTCCTCGGTAGTGGAAGCGCACCCGGAATCCCGGCCAGAAGAACGGTCCGTCATCCGCCGTCAGGGTCACGCTCTCACCGTGCCAGGTGCTGTCGTCCCCGGCATCCGGGCCCCAATGGCGGATCGTGTGCCACCCGTCGCTGCCCTTGACCTCGAACTTCAGATAGTCGCGCACGGGATCGCTGAAGGTGTCGGACACGTAGCGCTGGAAGTCGATGGTCAGTTCGGAATAGCCGTCGGTATCGATCTTGCTCGAGATCAAACGGCTTGGGTGCCACCCGCCCTTTGCCTCGGCGACCAGGTCGCCGCTTCCCTCGGCGAAATCATAGCCGTTGGTATCGTCCATGCTGCCGTTGAACCATTTCCGGCGCCCGCGTTCGGTCCAGCCGTCGAACGAGTCGAAGGCGGTCGACATGAGCAGCGTGCCGGTCGGCGGCCCGACATCGTCGCTCTCGATGGTCACCGTGGCGTTGCCCGGCGTGCCGACATTATAGGCCGCATCGGCCGACAAGGTCAGAATGACCAACTCGTCGTCTTCCACCAGGGAATCGTCGAGCGGAACGACATCGACCGTGGCGCTGGTCTGGCCTGTGGCAATGTCCACGCTGCCGCCCAGCCCGACATAGTCGACACCGGCGGTCGCGGTACCGCTTTCCGTGTAGCTCACCGTCAAAGCGGCGGTGGTTTCACCCGTACGGCTCACCGTGAACTGGCCGCCTGCCGAACCGTCTTCTGCCGCCGTCGGTTCGCTCGCAACGACACTCACCTGCGGGAGCGGCGGACCCGATGGGGTCTTGTCGATCCGGAACGTGTCCCGGGCTACCCCGTTGTTATCCAGGAAGGTGGCATCGAGCGTATCGCCGTCGACCTCCAGGACCATCGAACCGAGCCGGTTGAGACCGACCAGCATCGCCCGATGGTTGAGGGAGCCGCCGCTGGTCTTGCCGGAACTGCCGGCCACCACGTAGACCGCGCCCTGGTTGGGGTCGCCGATGAAGTCGCCGGGCTTCTCGTAGGCGCCGTCGCCGTCCACCCGCCCATCGCCGCCATCGACCTGGTGGCTGGCGTTGAAGCTGTTGGAGTTGCCGTAATGGCTGTCGATCAGGTAAGAGCGCTCGTAGGAGTGGCTGTGGCCGGTGAGCACCAGATCGACACCGCCGTCCTCCAGGATCGGCAAGGCGTTCTGACGCATCTGTATCATGCCGCTCTCGCTGTCGGAATTGTGCGAGCCCTTGGAATAGGGCGGATGGTGCCAGAAGGCGATCACCCAGGGCTGAGAGTGGGCGCCCAGGTCGAAGCGCAGCCAGGTCATCATGGCGCCGTTGGCCGAGCGGTTGGTATCGAAGGAATCCAGGACGATGAAGTGGATGTTGGCGTAGTCGAAGGAATAGTAGGCTTCGGTTCCCGACGCCATGCCGCCGAGTTCGCCATCCCGTGGCAGGGTGAAGATGTTGTAGTAAACGCCTGACTCGTTGCCGGAATTGGCCGAGCGCCCGTCGTGGTTGCCCCAAGGTCGGCCAGACCGGCGTCTGACGCAGGATCGTGGGATAGGTGTTGAAGACCGCCCTCTGATACTCCCCGTCGGTGCCGCTGTCATAGGCATTGTCGCCCAGCATCAGGAACAGGTGGGTGTAGTCGCCGCCGGTCAGGTTCAGATAGGCGTTGCGCACCGCGCGCGCGCTGGAGTTGGCGGTGCCGGAATCGCCGACCACCCAGATCCGGGTCGGCTGTTCCGTGCCCGCCACGGGCGAGGTGATGAACATGTGATCGCTGTCGCCGCCGGCCAGGGAGCCGTCGCTGTCGCCCACGGAGTAGAAGTAGGTGGTGGCCGGCATGAGTAAGGGCAGAACGACCTCGTGATTGGTCCGGTTGCCGGTCTCCTCGGCCTCGAACATCAGATTGTTCGGACTCAGTCCATAGCGCACGACGCTGTCGGTTGACGAATTGGTGCGCCACCTGACGGTCATTTCGGTCGGCCCGCCCATCTGCAGATAGGGTCCGCGCGAGACCGTCTGCGCAAGCGCGACATCGGGAAATGCTAAAGCGATCAATAACAGCAGCAGCCCGGCGGCTGCCGTGAGTTCCCGAGTGTCGAAATACGAGTGGATCGTGATCTTGCGAAACATGATGCCTTTCCTCTTTCCCATTTCAGCTTGGGGTCGATCGATCCCAATCACTGAATTTTCGTTTCCGGTGTTTCGGTACCTCGCAACGGCGTGGGGGTTTCCGTCCCGGCGAGTTGCCGCAGTGCCGTCTCTAGATAAGTCTTCAGGTCGCGCACGACGCTGGAGTTCTGGCGGCGCACCGGCAGAGTCTCTATCGCCGCAAGCGCCCGGCCATAGGCCGCATGCGCATCGTCGCGCCGTCCCGCTTGCAGCAGGATGTCGCCGCGCCGCGCCAGCCAAATGTCGGCACGGCCAGTGATCCCGGCCATGCTGTCGACCCGGGCAACGGCGCCGTCGATGTTGTTTCGCGCGAGTTCCTGGTCGATCGCCAGGCGCTGCAACGACACCACCGCGCCGATCCGCTCCAGCCCATGGTCGAGCCCCTCCAGGGCCGCGGCGACGTCACCCGCAGCCGCCAGTGCACGGGCTCGTTCGAGGTAGTAGTCGGGCACGGGCGACAGGGCGATCGCCCCCGTGAAATCCGCCGCCGCGGCCAGGTTGTCATCGAGGACGACCAGCGTCCGCGCCCGGATGGCGAGCGCCTTCGAGTCATCCGGATGGGCCGCGATATAGCGGTCGAGATGGGGCATGGCCTCGGCTGGACGGTCGACCAGTTGCAGCGTCCAGCCGAGCTGGAAGTCTGCCTCGCCGGCCGGCTCGCCTAGTCTGGCAGCCTGCTGGAAATCGCTGAGCGCGGCTTCGAAATGCCCCTCCAGGCGGAGCAACTCGCCCCGTTTCAGCAGCAGGCTCGTGTCGTGAGGGGCGTGGGCGATCTGATGGGAGAGTTCTTCGATCCGCCCGTCGGGGTTGTCATGGGCCACCGAGGCGACCGGGACCAGCATCAGCAGGGCCCCAAGTAACAATCCCCCTCGGCCGGCAACGGAAAGGATCCATGCCGACGCATTAGTCCAGTGCACCGCCCTTCGTGCGGAACAAGGCATCACAGTCCCTCCACTGTGGCCTTCGCTCTTCACTGCGTGCGGCAGTCTTTTCTTGGGTGCGGCAGTCTTTTCTTAGTCGCAGGGGCCAGCGAGCCCATCTAACGATCTAGAAATCTCTAACTTGGTAAAAAATGCTAACGCACGCTCGGAATAATTAGTTGTGACTTATCTGTGTCATCTACTTCTTAAATAATTTGATCAGTTATTTTGTAAATTTGTTTTTCCATTTATTAGCGAAAGTGATGTCGAACGAGGATGCTTTGGACACTCTCGGCCTTCGCAACTGTTCCATGGTGTCCCAGAGCCACCGCGCTCTATCCGCGGATAACCGCACGCGACCCGCAGCGCGGCGAGGGGCGATGGAGGGAAGGCGTCCGGGATTGGCACGCCGGCAACCCTGTCGGTTGCAGGAATTGACAGGATAGTTTTCAAAAACTGTCATCGTGAGCCGCAGGCAACGCGATCCAGGGCCTCCCAGGCACCCGGATTGCCGCGACGCGGAGTTCCTCGCAACGACGGGAAGGCGCGCGCGCTATGCGCCCGCCGTCGTCTTCATCTCCACCGCCACCGGCGGGGCGTTGCGAATGGTCTGGTAGACCACGCAGTAGCGCTCGGTGAGTTTGGTCAGGGTCGCGATTTGCTCGGCATCGGCAGCGCTGTCGAGATCGAAGCTGAGGCGGATTTCGCGGAAGCCTACGGGAGCCTCGCGGTCGACGCCGAGCGTTCCGCGGAAGTCCAGATCCCCTTCGGCGCGCACCGTCCCGCCGCGCAGGGGCACGCCGATCGCAGTCGCCACCGCCCGCAGGGTTACCCCGGCGCAGGCCACCAAGGCCTCCAGCAGCATGTCGCCGGAACAGGCCGAGAGCCCGTCGCCGCCGGTCGCCGGATGCAGCCCAGCCTCCACCAGGGCGCGGCCGGTGGCCACGGAGCAGGTGATGCCCTCGCCATCCAGGCTGCCATCGGCGGACAGGGTGATTACCGCCGCTTCGGCATCCTCGCGATAGCGTTCCTTCAGCGGCGCCTGCACCTCGCGCAATTGGTCCGCATCCATTCTCACTCTCCCCGGCTCTTTGATTGCGGTCGCCGTCATACCACAGCGGCTCGGCCGCGACCGCTCACGCTTGCGCGAACTGGCCGTCAGCGGCGAATCTGCTCTAAGCTGACAGCAACCGCCGGCCGGGGGATGGGCCTGGCGGAGCACTTGGGGAGGAGGCGGGCCATGAAACCCGATACCACACGGCCGCTGGGTCGCACGAAACTGCCGGTTTGCCAGATGGGGTTCGGCGCCGCGCCGCTGGGCAATCTCTATGCCAGCTTCAGCGACGAGGAGGCTCGGGCCACGGTCACCGCCGCCTATGATGCCGGCATCCGGCTGTTCGACACCGCGCCGCTCTACGGCTACGGCCTCAGCGAGCATCGGGTCGGCGAGGCGCTGCGCTGGCAGCCCCGCGACAGCTACATCCTCTCCACCAAGGTCGGCCGGCTGCTGCGGCCGGAAGATCCCGCCAAGATCGATGGTGGGCTGTTCATGCGGACCCTGCCGTTCGATCCATATTACGACTACTCCTATGACGGCGTGATGCGCTCGGTGGAGGACAGCCTGCAGCGCCTGGCTCTGCAGCGCATCGACGTGCTGCTGATCCACGATGTCGACTTTTGGACCCATGGCAGCGCCGAGGCCGTCGACCAGCGTTTCGCCGAGGTGATGGAAGGCGGCTACCGCGCCATGCTGAAGCTGCGCGAGGAGGGTGTGGTCACGGCGATCGGCGCCGGAGTCAACGAGTGGGAAATGTGCCAGCGCTTCGCCGAGGCCGGCGATTTCGACTGCTTCCTGCTGGCCGGCCGCTACACCCTGCTGGAGCAGGAATCCCTCAATACCTTCCTGGCCGCTCTGCGTCGAGCGCGATATCGGCATCATCATTGGCGGCCCCCTCAATACCGGCATCCTGGCCACCGGCGCCGTCGAAGGCGCGTACTACAACTACGCCCCGGCACCGCCGGAGATCATGGCCCAGGGTGGCGAAGATCGAAGCCGTCTGCCAGCGCCACAACGTGCCCCTGGCCACCGCCGCCCTGCGATTCCCGCTGCACCATCCGGCGGTGTCCTCGACCATCCCCGGTGCCAGAACCCCGTCGGAAATCACCCGCAACGTGGAAACCTTCGCGGTCGATGTGCCGACCGATCTATGGGCCGAGTTGAAGGTGGAAGGGCTGCTGCGGGAGGACGCGCCGACGCCGTAGCGCGGTATTTCGATTCGCACCGATCTTTGGTATGATTTGTTCATACTAACGGAGCGACGACTATGGGCACGGTTGAAAAGACGACCATCTCCCTCCCATCGGAGATGCTGTCTGAGGTCAAGGCGGCGGTCGCTGCTGGAGACTATGCGAACGCCAGCGAAGTGGTGCGCGACGCACTACGTCAGTGGCAGCGGTCACGCACGGTGATCGCACTGAACGACGACGCATTGCGGCAAATGATCGATGAAGGTAGGGCAAGCGGATCGCCGATCGATGGCGGATCGGCACTAGCGGACCTGCGCGCGAAATACCAGGCCATGGTGAGCGGGAAAACCGGGTGAGCCGCTATCGGCTCAGGCCGAAGGCGGTTGAGGACCTCGAGGCGATTGGCGATTTCATCGCCTCCGACAATCCGGCGCGAGCTGTTTCATTTATCGGAGAGATCGAGGATCTCTGTGTGCGCATCGCGCAACGGCCACGCGCCTTTCGCCGCCGGGACGATCTTGCCGCCGGTCTTCGTCAGGCAGTACACGGGCGATATCTGATACTCTTTACGGATGTTGGCGGCGGCGTTGTAATCGAAAGAATCGTCCACGGTGCGCGGCGCCTAGAAGACCTGATCTGAAATCCGCGGATCGGAGGCGGTGAAGCTTCCAAGACGATACCTGACTCCGATGGAGAGGGAATCTTGCAGGGGTATCGTTTCAGCGCCATCGGAGCCGGCTTGACCTGCCTGCTCGCTCTGCTTGCGTCGTGTCAGGCCCTAGTGGAGCCGGCCGAGATCATGCGGGCCACGATGTATGATGACGGGCTGGCCTGCCCGGGGGATTGCGACGCGCATGTGGTCTTCGCGCCGCGCCATAACGGGACCCGGAACGCCTTTCGTCCACCCTTGTTTCGCCGGTCCGTGGCGGAAGACTGCGTGGTCGGTGAGATCTGCATGATCTGCTTCGACGAGCCCGATACCAGCTGTTTCACGGCCTTGTACCGGGGCGGCGGACCGGCCGAGCGCACCTTCGATTTTACGCCGGCATTCTTCAGCGAGACCTGCGATGGACCTGGCTTGCCACCGAAATTTGCGGAGACGTGTCGTGCGTTGGAGGCGGCGGTGATCCGCCTGGGCTACGACCGGCGCGCAAGCTGCTTCTCTTCGGTATCCGATGAACGCTGCAGGCTGGTTCTCGCCGAAGCGGAGCGGCTCAAGGCGGCGGATTCCTCGGAGCGCGGTGCCTGTCTGAGCGAGGGCGAGCAGGCCTACAACGCCCGTCAGAAGGACAGAACACGGCAGCGGTCTCTGGAATGCAACTACGAGCGCTTCGGGACCGGCGGATCGAATTCCAGAGGCAGGACTTGGCGCCGTCTGCTTCCGGCGGCTTGCCGGGATGGCGCATTTGTCGGTCGCGACGGCCTCGACTGCTGCGCCGACGACCCACTTTCCGCCGCGGCCCTGCACCCGGAATGCAGCATGTTCTTCCCGCCGCCGGGGCAGTGACATGCGAGATGGGGGTGGAAGGGAACCCGGATTGCGGTTCGGGAAGGATGCGGCGGCTGGATATCAGGCGGCTAGCCAGACCGGGACCAGATCGTCACATCGCCTTCCTCGCCAAGTGCCTCGATGAGATTGAACCGCCGCTTCAGATAATCGAGGACGCTGTTTCCGAAGTTCCTCCGCAGTGACCGGGCTCAAATCGTCCCTGCCGGCGAACGGGCTGAAAACGGCGACTTCACCGATGGAATCGATGTAGGAACGGGCTCGGCAAAATGCCCCATCCTTCTCAAACTCGTACTCAATGTAGTTATAGCGTTGAAGCAATTCGCCATCGGCGACGATCTCATCGACTTCGTGTCGGATTGACATTGGGTGAATTGCATCGCCGATGGCCGAGCCGCCGAGCTGGATCGATGAGCTCACGATAGAGGGTAGGTCGTCCGGCTCATCTGGATTTGCCATGGTGTTCTATCCCGGATGTTGATCGATCATTGCATGTTGCCCGCCCAGCGCGACCGGTACGCGGACAGCCCGTGTATCGAGCCGGCAGGCGTGATTTTCAGGGCCAAGTCTTTGCTTCTGGATTGGGAATCCAGCTCCGGAAGCAACGCCGCACCCAGAGCCGTGCCTTCGCGCTCTGCCGATACGAGGACCTTCTGATCCGGCCTCAGCGTTGCAGTCAGCTGGCAAAACAGCTTGTTCCTGGCAAAGCTGCCGTCGATAACGATGTCGTTCTTCGATCCGATCATGTCGATCGCTTCCGAGCACATCAGCGCAGCGTAGAGCGTCGCGAGCGCGATGCGGGCCGGCGGCATCTCCGGCTCCGGGCCGACGATCCGCCCCTGGCCACCGGTGCCTGGAAAAGGACCGCCGCTGTCGGTGAAGGAGGGTAGGGCCATAGTCCCCGCGGCAATGAGGGCGGCGATGTCGTCCAGGGTGGCGGCGTCGCGCGCGGCGTCGCCGGCCAGGAGGTCGAATTCGCGGCCGCCCATGAAACGGCTGCAGGCGACCGCGTTGCCGTAGACATCGGTGTTGGAGACCGTGTCGCGGGCCGGGTCGAGGGCGTCGAGGGGTTGGGCGGCGTTGAAGCTGATCACCCAGGTGCCGGTGGACATGAGGGTGAAGTCTGTCATGCCGGCGGCCAGATAGCGCAGGTAGTTGGCGCTGCTGTCGTGGATGCCGCAGAAGACCGGGGTATCGGCGGGAAGGCCGGTCGCGGTCGCTACCTCCGGGGTGATCGGGCCCAGCACGTCCCAGGCTTTGCGCATGGGCGGGAAGAGCGCGCGCCAGCCCTCCCGGTCCACCAGGGAGCTGTAATCGTTGACCTTCGGCGCCCAGAGATGGGTCTGGGCGCCCAGCGAGGTGATCTCGGTCGCGGCCACGCCGGAGAGCCGCCACGCCCAGTATTGCGCGTTCGGCAGGAAATGGCGGGCCTTGGCGAAGGCCTCCGGGAAGCCCCGGCGCTGCCAGAAGACCTGCCGGCCGAGGGTCAGGCCGGCTGGGTTGGTCGGGGCGCAGACCTCGTCGAAACCGGGCGCCACGTCGGCGTAGGCCGCTTTGATGTCCTCCGGCGGGTCGGCCTCGTAGTCCATGATCGGCAGTACCAGCCCGTCCCCGCCGATCAGCGCGCCGGTCGAGCCATAGGCGCAGGGCACGATAGCGTGGATCGGGTACCGGGCTGCCATCAGGCGCAGTGCCGCCAACATCCAGCGCCAGATATCGTCGGAGTCGGCGTGCAGGTAGGGCGGTCCCTCGACCGGTCGATTGGCCCCTATTGCGCCTTCCAGGATCCGGCCATCGGAATCGATCGCCAAGAGCTTGAGATTGGTCTTGCCGAGGTCGATGACGGCGGCGATTTCGGCCATTGCGGGGTCTTCGTAACGTTAATCTGCAAAAATCATCCTAGCGGAGCGCCGCGCCGTGTTGAACCGGCGGCAAACCGCCGATACAGTCGCGCCATGCCAAATCTCAAGCATCGCGAGCTCCGAGAGGAGATCATCGCCACCTGCCGCGCCATGAACGCGGAAGGTATCAACCAGGGCACCTCGGGCAACATCAGCGCCCGCATCGACGGTGGCTTCCTCATCACCCCATCGGGCATCCCCTACGACCAGATGCAGCCGGAGCAGATCGTCGAGATGGATATGGACGGCGGCTATTTCGGCGACTTCCTGCCGTCCAGCGAATGGCGGATGCATTACGACATCATCCGTGTCCGGCCCGAGGCGGGGGCGGTGGTGCACACCCATTCGACCTTCTGCACGGCGTTGGCCTGCCGGCATCTGGAGATCCCGGCCTTCCACTACATGATCGGCGTCGGCGGCGGCACCACGATCCGGTGCGCCGAATACGCGACCTTCGGCACCCAGGAGTTGTCCGACTATATGCTGAAGGCCCTGGAGGACCGTAAGGCCTGCCTGTTGGGCAATCACGGCATGATCTGCTTCGGTCCCAATCTGGCCAAGGCACTGTGGCTGGCGGTCGAGGTGGAGACCCTGGCCCGGCAGTATTGGTACGCCAAGCAGGGTGGCGAACCGGCCATTCTGTCTGCGGAGGAAATGACCGGCGTCTTGGCCCGCTTCAAGAGCTATGGCAAGCAGGCCGCCGATCTGAAGCCGGGCGAGGCGTTGGCCGTCGAGCCGCCGCCGCGCCGCGACTCACCGCTGCGCGTTGTCTGATCGAATGCCCCCTCACCCTCCCATGGCTTTGCCGCGGGAGGGTGAGGGGGCAATAAGCGGCGACCTGAATTCCCTCTCCCCTCGTGGGTGTATGGACCGGGGACCCGCGCGTCAGCGTGGGGAGGGTGAGGGGGCTATCGACATGATACCCAGGGCTCGGTTGGGAGCTGTGTTTCAAACCCGGTTTGGCGAAGTGCCGATGATTGTCAGCTGTGGTGAGGCGCTGATCGATTTCGTGCCGCTGTTGGGGCCAGGCGGCGAGGCCGGCTATCGGCCGTTGCCTGGCGGATCCCCATTCAACGTAGCCATCGCCGCTGCCCGGCTAGGCCAGCCGGCCGGATTCCTCAGCCGGGTTTCACGCGATCTGTTCGGCGATCAGCTTGTTGCCACCTTGCAGGCGAACGGCGTCGATACCGGGCTGGTGGTCCGGGGAGACGAATCCAGCACCCTGGCCTTCGTCAGGCTGGAACCTGGGCAGGAGCCGCGCTACGCCTTCTTCAATACCGGCGCGGCCGATCGCTGCCTGGTCCCGGCCGATGTGCCCGATCCGCTGCCGGACGGGATCGACTGCCTGCATTTCGGCTCGTTTTCGCTGGCTGTGGAGCCGTCTGCCACCACCCTGGCGACGCTGATGCGGCGCGAGACCGGCAACCGGGTTATCTCGCTGGACCCAAATGTGCGCCCGACCCTGGTCGGTGAGCGCGGCGCCTATATCGAAAGGGTCGAGGCGCTGGTCCGGCTCGCCACCATCGTCAAGGTCAGCGCTGCCGATCTGGACTGGCCTTACCCTGGCGAGCCGGCCAAAACCGTCGCCGCCCGCTGGCGCGACAGCGGTCCCTCCGTGGTTGCCGTGACCGCCGGCGAGCGCGGCGCCTTCGCCTTGACCGCCGCGTTCCGCGCCGAGGGACGCGGTGCCTCGGTCGCGGTGGTCGACACTGTCGGGGCCGGCGACAGTTTCCAGGCAGGCTTGTGGGTCCGGCTTGCCGAACTCGGGCGGCTGTCCCGCGAGGGATTGGCCAGCCTGACGGAAGAGGAACTGAGCGATGCGTTGGCCTTCGCCTGCCGCGCCGCCGCGATCACCTGCACCAGGGCCGGCGCCGATCCGCCACGACGGGGGGAGATCAGCGTTTAGGCCGACGGATGCTGTTCATTGGCGATTTCGCGACCGAGCCTGGTGGGCATGCATCGGCCGGCCATATCTTGATTAAATCAACCAACATAAATCGTCATTCCCCGCGAAGGCGGGAATCCAGATTACCCGCCATCGAGGGTCGAGCAGTCAGGACATCTGGATTCCCGCCTTCGCGCATTGCTGTCCGTAATTTTATTACGTGATTTCAGCATGGGAGTGGGAGTGCGAGTTGCGGTTGCGGTTTTCTTAGATGCGGGGGTTTGGGGGGTGGTTTGGCATGTCCGGTGAGGTCGAATTGATCGAACAGTGCGACCTTGAGGCGCGCCAGCAAGGCCTTGGGGCCATCGGTGTGGCCTTTGGCATGGGTGTTTTGAAGACCCGCAGCAGGAGAAAGGCGATCAGCGCCACATAGATCTGGGTCCTGACGGCGTTTTCGGAGCGTCCGAGGAAGGTCTTGATCTTGAGGTTCTGCTTGATCCACTTGAAGAACAGCTCGATCTGCCAGCGTTCCTTGTAGAGGTCGGCGATCTCGGTCGCCGGGCGGGTGAGATCGTTGGTGATGAGATGCATCGGTTTCTTGCCTTCGCGGGCGACGGTGATCTCACGCAGTTCAGTATCCCAGAGCGTGTTGACGGCTTTGCCGCGTGGCTTCTTGTGGCCGATCTTGACCCGGTGATCCGCCTCGATGGGGTCGGCATGCACCTCTTGGGGCCGGATGTCTCGACGGTGGGCGTTGGCTTTCAGGCGGGTGACGAAGACCGCGCCGGCCTCGTGGATGTCCTGCCACCAGCCATAGTCGGTAAAGCCCTTGTCGAAGACGTAGGTGACGCCGGGCTCCAGCGGCAGGGTGCGGGCGACGGCGATGTCGCTGGATTTCGGCGAGGTGACACAGAAGCGGGTGGGTCGGTCGGCGCGGGGATCATGGACCAAATGGAGCTTGAGGCCGCGGACCCGGGCGTCAGCCTCGGCCCAGCCGAAACGGCTGTCCTTGAGACGGATCGGCGAGGCGTCGAGCAGCTGTATCAGCTCCGCGCCCTCGGCCCGCTTGGCGCGCGCCAGGGTGCTCATCAGATACTGGCAGAGATCGCGGAAGACCGCCGATGGCCGCGCCGCCAGGGCATCGCTCAGGGTCGAGCGGCACGGCGGACGCAAGCCCAGATGATACAGCGCCGCCGGCCGGGCGGCGAGCCCCTGCTCGATCACCCGCAGGCTGTCCAGCCCGGCGAACTGAGCGAACAACAGGCCTTTGAGATGGCGCTGGCAGGTCCAGGCATTGTCGCCACCCCCGACGCCGCGATTGCCGTCATGCGTGGTGACGATCCGGTTCACGACTCGGCGATCCAGCGGTTCCAAAAGACGATGAAACGCGGTACGAAGATGGGGCACGGCAGACCTCCGAAATCGATGTTTGGACACATGATTTCTAGCCCAAAACACAGGCTGGGTCTGCCGTGCACAGTCGCTCACACAAAAAATCCCGGACAGCAGTGCGCCTTCGCGGGAATGACGGCTGGATTTGGGAGGCCGAATCTGCGGACATTCGCGGGTATTGAATAGTCTGTGCGTCGAATGGGTCGTTTGTTTCTTCCGCTCCTCCTATTGCGTCGCCGCCAGATCGGTCAGCTCGATCTTCCCGTTTTCGACCAGCCAGGTGCCGGTTTGGGTTCGCACATAGACAGGCACCCCATAGGCCAGGCTGGCATAGACATGGGTTTCAAGAGGCCAGGAGGTTGTCTGGTGATTGATGAAAAAACCGGCTTGTTCGGTCCCTTGCGGCAGGTCCAATGGCTCGATCCGGCAGGCAAGCGACAGCGGCGTGGTGCTCAGCGCCACCAGCCCGTCGGGAGACACCCGCACCAGGGTATGGCCAGCGAGGATCCGTTCTCCGGGGTTCATTGTTGTCGCGAGCAGGTAGACCAGCCAACCTTGCTCGCCGATCAGAGTGCCCGGTAGCACCACGGTGTTGTAGTTGGTGTTGCAAAGCGGCCTGAACTCATCGATCGCCGTGTTGCGGGCTGAGTACATCACGGCCCGCTCGCCGATCAGCGGGCTGTTCGGCTCCGTCGGCGCCAAGGCCGGAGGATTGGCCAGCCCGGACGGAAAAACGATCTCATGGCCAACGGTTCGAAGGCCATTCTCCTCGGCGACATAGGTCACCAGCAGCGATCCTTCGCCCTCCTGGGTCACCCAGCCGGTGATGCGCTGGTCGCCGGCCAGAAAACCGCCGTCGAGCAACAGTCCGGTCGCCGCCGCCGCGGCGAAATCCCTCTGATAGAGCGCGCGGCCGAGCCGCTCCGACCGAAGCACCACTTCTCGATAGAGGTCCGCCGGCGCCGCGGCCCGGCTCGACGGTTGCGCGGAAGACGGGTCGCCCACAGGGGCGCTGTTCGGATTCGGCGCGCAGGCGGCCAGCGCCACGAGAACGGTTAGTACGCGGAGCCTTGTCAACGGTTATCCCTCTTGGCCAGAGCCCAAATCACCAGCGGCCGGAGGTTCATCATCGCGCGGAATGTGGCGGCATCGGGGTCCCAGGCCGCCGGGGTGCGAAACCACAGCCCGCGTTCCTCGTAAATCGCCCGGTGGACGCTGGCGAGCACGCGCTCCGATTCGTCCGCCATGCCGTAATGGCGAAGCTGTGCCGCAAGCGAGAGGTTGAACGCGGTCAGGGTCTCGGCCGACTGGTTTCGGGCATCGCCGATCGATGCCACCGCCTCGGTGATCACATCGGCATCGCCGGCGATGTTGACGGCGCCGTTCCTGCCCCCGTCTCGGGCCAGGAAATTGGTTTCGTAGACGGTCCTGAGCGCGGCAACCACCCGGTCGCGGGGAAGCCCGCAATCCAGCCCCATGCGGTCGGCCATCCAGGGCCCGAACATCTGGTCGATGAAGACCGCGTCGGCATACGGGCTCGCGGCATCCAGCCGGAAATGGGTGCCGCACCAAAGCCGGTCCTGGTAGGCGGCCGCGGCGCGCACCAGCTTCTCGCGGCATTCCTCGGCGCGGCCGCCATCATCCATGGCGTCGGCCATCGCCGCCATGGCCGCCAGAGCCGCCAGCCAAAGCCCGCCGCAATAGGCGCTGGGGCCCGACATCGGGATGTTGTCGATGGTTTGGTCCGGGATGCCGTCATTCTCGATCAGCCCGTCGCCGTCGCGGTCGAAACGGCCGAGCCGGTCGAGCGCCGCCGCCGCGGCCGGATAGCACTCCGCCAGGAAATCGGTGTCGCCGGTCTCCCGGAATATGCGGCATACCGTCACCACGAACTGCGCGTTCAGATCCTTCCAATCATTGGTATCCCGATATGTGAAGCTGTTGACGGTCTCTACCGGATCCTCGTCCGGCGCCCCCAGATCGTGCGGCACCGCGCCCGGCACGGTGATCGGAAAAGTCTCGCCGGTCCAGGCCAGCATGCGTCGCCTCGGGTCGGAGCGCTCGACCTGCCCGGCAAAGAGTGCGGCGACGGCGCGGTCGAGCTCCGGCCAGTTCGCGGCCAGCGCCAGTGACGCATAGACCCACAGATCGAGCGTGTCGTAGTACGGATAGTCCGGGCATTCGATCACGCCAAAGAAATCGTCGGCCTCGCCATCCTCGACCGCGCCCGCCGTCCAGGCGGTCAGGCCGTCGACCAGCAGATACAGCTCGTTGAACATCATGCCGGCGAGTTTCGGCGGCAAATGGCCGGGCGCGATGTGCCTTGCGTGCCAGTCGTCGATCGACATCGACCAGTCGGCCGCCCGTTCCAGCGCCTCGCGGGCCAGCATCACCGAGTTGTTGCCGTTGCGTCCGATGATATCCGTATAGCGCCGGTAGTAACGGCGTCCGCTGCCGAAGGTGACGATCGGAAAATCCCAGACCAGCGTCATCGGGACGATCATCTCTTCGCCGGGCTCCAGGGTGACGGTCGCCGACAGCGCGCCGCCCAAGGTGCCCGAACTCTCCTCGGCGAAACCGCAGGCCGCCAGCCAAGCGGTCTGGTTCGGCTCCAGCGCGCCGGTCTCGGCGAAGGGCGCCCAGATATCAGCCCCGCTGCCCAGCGCGTCGAAGGTCGTGACCGTGTTGACGGCGATCCTCTCGTTGGCGCGGGCGGCGATCGCCATTTGGCCCTGGGCGTCGCCGGGCAAATCGTTGGGGCGGGTGCACTCGAAAACCACACCGCGGGCCGTGCCGCCATCGACGAAGGGCTCGTCGAGCGGGCTGTTGAAATTTCCGGCATTGCGGCGCGCCGGCTTGCCGCGGCCGGATTCGGCGAACCAGTTGCACAAATTGGCGAAGCTGAACATCAGCCCGATGGTCGCCGCCCTGTCGCCGGTGTTCTTCAAATGCCAGCGGAACACCCCGACCGGCAGCGCGGTTTCCCGATAATTGTGCGGCAGCACTGGCGAGAACTGTTCGCACACCATTTCCACCGGCCAGCCGGGGCCGGCGGGATAGCGGTACCAGGCCTTCGGGAACAGACCGTGATATTCGCCGGGCGGCGGCGTGTCCTGCCAGCCCCAGGCCGACAGGGCGTTACCATCCTCGCCCTCGCGCGGCCGCAGTACCCGGGCCGATCCCGGGCCGCCGCCGACGCTTTGAAAGCACGCGAAGCCGTTGACCGCCTCGGTGAAGTGTTTCAGCGAGCCGGTCTTGAGGGTCCAGCGGCGGAAGGCGCCGGTCCAGTCGCGGCCGATGCCGCCGGTGCCGAACCCGCCGAGCGGCACCCCCTGCAGGCATCCGCCATCGTGCTGGCCGGCAATCTTCGGACGATGGCCCAAGTCGCGCGGCGCATCGAAGGGTCGGGTCCAGGCGGCCTCTGGGATGTCGATCATGGATTGACTCCTAGATCATGGCTCCTGGTCCGGAGGTCTGGATTTGCCCACATCGCGATAGGCCGGGCCCAGGAAGAATTCCCAAACCGCATAGCCGCATGCGGCTCCGGCGACGATCACCCAGATCTGCTCCTGGCCGATCAGCTCGATGGTCACCCAAAGGATACAGACCGCCAGGGTAATGATCCGGCGGTAGAGCGGCACGAACCAGGGGTGTGGCTTGTTTGAGAACATCGCGGATCTCAATTGTGGGAAAACGGGGCCGGCATGATCCGATGATAGGTCATGGCGTGGTCCCAAGCGAGCGCAGCCGTTCGCGCTTGACCGGGCTCGCCGGCTCGGGCACGTCGGGGGCATGACCGGACACACGCTGACATACGCCTTCGAGACGCCGCCCGAACCCGCACAGGTGCTGGAAGTGGCGCCCGGCGTGCTGTGGATCCGCATGCCGCTGCCCTTCGCGTTGGATCATGTAAATCTGTGGGCCCTGGCCGATGGCGAGGGCTGGTGCCTGATCGATAGCGGTTTCAACACCGAAGAGATCAGGGGTTTGTGGGACAGGCTGTTCGACGGGCCATTGGCCGGCCGGCCGGTCACCCGAATCTTCGCGACCCACATGCACCCCGATCATGTCGGACTGGCCGGTTGGCTGTGCGAGCGATGGTCGGTGGATCTGGTGACCACCCAGGCGGAATGGCTGGCGGCCCGGATGCTGTGGCTCGACGACACGCCGGGCCTCATGGCGGTCTATGAAAACTTCTACCGCCAGACCGGGTTGGTTGACGACAGCGTCGAAGAGTTGAAGCAGCGGCGCGGGGCCTATCGCCATTCCGTCACCCCGATCCCGCCGACGTTCCGGCCGATCCGCGACGGTCAGACCATCGACATCGGCGGCCGCGGATGGCGGGTGCTGACCGGGCAGGGGCACTCGCCGGACCATGTCTGCCTGTATGCGCTGGACCTCAATCTGCTGATTGCCGGCGATCAGGTGCTGCCGAAGATCAGCCCCAATATCAGCGTCTGGCCATCGGCGCCGGAAGCCGACCCTCTGGGCGAGTATCTCGACAGCTTTGCGATGTTCACCGGGCTGCCTGACGACGTGTTTGTGCTGCCATCCCACGGACTGCCCTTCCGCGGGCTCGCCGGCCGGGTCGCGGCACTGGTGGAACATCATCACGAGCGGCTGGCGGTGACCCTGGAGGCCTGCCGGGAGCCCGCCGATGTGATCTCGGTAACCGGCGCGCTATTCCGCCGCGCCCTGGACAAACACCAGATGATGTTCGCCATCGGCGAGGCCGCAGCGCATCTCAACCGCCTGGTGGAGCAGGGCCGGATCGATCGGCGCCTGGACAACGGCGTCTGGCGGTTCAAGGCGCTCCAAGACGCGGACTCCTAAGACGGCCAGCGCCCACTCGTGATGCCCGTGTCCGGAATTGCCCCAAGAGCAGCATTGATTCGCACGAGGACCGATGTCGTTGATTGACTCACTACGGACGTTGATGATGCTTGGCGAGTCTTGGTGGACAATTGGAGCCCTGTATCCGAATCCGAAAGCTTAATGCCGTTTTAAGTATCTCGGCTTTCGTCGTCGTCTTGCGCGAGCGGTTTGAAATATAGCCAGACAAGCAAACCAATGAAGGCGAAGACTACAATGTTCATGAAAGTATCATGCAGATTACTCATGAGGGGCTGGGCCTTTCTTCTTTGAGCATTTTTAGGAGGCACACAACAAGCACCAAGACGATAAAGACGAACGGTAGTGCCCCCAACGCGATGATTGATTTTATGGCATCAATGCTGCCCGACAATATCATCACTAAACCCAGCGCTCCCAAAACCACACCCCAGCTCAGCTTGACACGGGTGCTGGGATTGAGGTCACCGCCAGTTGAGAACATCCCCAGCACGAAGGCCGCGCTCACCACGCTGGTGACGATGAACAAAAAAGCGGCGACAACTACCGCGGCGATGGTGAGCGCCGGCAAGGGGAAATAGCCGAGTACGAAAAAAGTCACGCCGCTCACATTATCGCGGACCACATCGAGGATCGGCACGTCGAGTTCCAATATACCGTAGAAGCCCACACCGCCGAAAACGCCAAACCACAGGATCGAGAAAACCGTCGGCACCAGGATGACACCGCAAATGAACTCACGGATGGTACGTCCTTTTGATATGCGGGCGATGAACACGCCGACGAAGGGTGCCCAGGCTAGCCACCAGACCATGTAGGTGAGCGTCCAGGACCGAAACCAGTTGCCAACCCGGTCGTCCATGAAGGTGAACGTGCGAAATCCGTGAGTGACTACGCTGCCCAGATACTCACCGAAGGCCTGTACAATTCCGCCCATGACAAAATGGGTGGGGCCGAACAATAGGATATAGATCATCAGACCGCCGGCAACGGCCATAGCGGAGTTCGAGAGGATGGCCATGCCACGGCCCAGGTCGACGGTCAAAGGCAGGATGTAGGAAAGGCAGAGCACGACGAATATTCCCAACGTGAGTCCCAGTCCCGTGTCCTGCAAGCCGAACAGAACGTCCACGCCCTCCTTGACCTGAAACACCCCCATGGCAACCGATCCGCCGACCCCGATGGCGATTGCAACGATCGCTAGGAGATCACTCAACCAGCCAACGCTGCGGGTCAAGCGGTTGGCACCAAATACCTTGATGATCGGCGCGCTGACGAGACTGGGGCAGCCGAGGCGGAACCCGAAGTATGCAATGACAAGCCCTGTGAGCGCATAAATCGCCCAGGCATGCAGACCCCAATGGAAATTGGTCACGAACAAGGCCAGAGAGGCCGATGCTCTCGGGTCTTCATACTCCGAGATCAATAGAAAATGAGTTAGCGGTTCGGCAGTTCCCCAGTAGAGCAGTCCAACGCCCATCCCGGCGGCGAAGAGCATGGAGAGCCAAGACACCGTCGAGAACTCCGGCTCGTCATCGTCTTTGCCGAGCTTGATCCCGCCGTAGCGGGACAGCGCAAGCCAAATACTGGTGATCAGCATGAAGCTGACGGCCAACATGATGAACCAGGCGCGACTGGTAAATTGTATGCCGACGAGATAAGCCGCAAAGGCCGCGAGCCCGGCCGTGTCGATAATCCCCCACACGGCGACTGCACCGGTGATCGCAAGAGCGACAATCAATAGTGGATTCGTAAACACAATATTTCCCCCATAGGCGCTCAATCTAGTTTAGCAGCTACCGCCTCAGCCCAGATTTCGTCGTTGTGAGTTCGTCGCCAGCAATTCATTTCGGTCGATGTTTGCCACCCTCCGAGGCTCCACAACAACCAAATTCTCGAATGTCCGACCCTCGCGCTATGGACCACTTCAACTTGAGCACGCAGGTGCCCGACTTTAGGTATCGGCGAGTGGGCCGTGAATGACCGGTTGTGGCTATCAGCGCGCTTCCACGGCCGCACGGGAGCACAGCCGTTCTTCTGTGGCAAGCCGACTTACGATCCTCCCAAACGTCAGCCTAGCTTGTCGCCACAGACCCGCCATCGGAGGGGCGGTCGCCGTTGCTCGAGACCTGGAGCGGCCGAAGTCGATGACCTGCAGGATATCGAAGTCGTGAATCTGGGATCGAAACCGGTATTGGCATATCGGGAGATGTCCCCGCAGCCGCTTGGCGGAGCGTCGGGATAGTCAGGGCACTGGATTCAGGGTTCTTGCAAGTTGCCCCGCCGACGAAAGAGACGGCCGAGCCAGGACCAGCGGTCGCCATGACCTCCAGGTAGTGCGCGCCGCAAAGCCGCTTGCTGCGAAAGCGCGTCCAGGTCGCGCGTGCGAATGATCTGCTCGGCGCAGCCGCAGCACTCGCCAAGTGCGACCTTCTCATAATAGAACCGTTCGAGGCTGTCGCTTCGCATTTGCCGCTCCCCGGTGGCCGGCCTTGCACGAATGCTCCGCCGACCACCGCGAATTTAATTGCCCGACCTATCGGGTCAGGGCCGGAAACGGACCGATGATGCCGACCGTGGCGCGCCGCATGTCGTCTGTAACCAGCGCCAATTCAGCATCGGAGATGATGTCTTCCTCATCGGCCAAACCCTTCTGGATGACGCTTGAGAGATATCCCCATCCGTTGACGTCGCCGAACCAGTAGGTGCCCGTCATCTCTGCGCCGTAGGCTGCTGTTTGCAGCCGACTCAGGGAACCGCTGGCAACGTCGTAGGCCCAGAGCATGTTGTTGATGTGCTGGCCACTGTCCTCGGCGACGATCAATACGCCGGACCCATCCAGGTAGGTGATGTTGTCCGGGTTCGCCATTCCATTGACGTCACATCCGTTGGCATCGAGACCCGACTCCCGGTATTTGCGCGGGCTGCCTTCGAGCAGGGAATACATGCTGGTGAAGGCGTAGCTGCTGTCTATGGCTGCGCCATTCGTATCGACCTGATCGGAGGCCGGTTCGAGGGCGTAGACGACCCCACACTTGTTCGCGCCCAACCGGACGTCGTTGCTGCCGCCGGTGTCATATTTCTCGTCGCCATCGAGCATTCCTCGTTCGATCCGGCTCATGGCGACGTAGTACCGGCTGCTGTCGGCGTCGTAGGTGCCGCCTTCCATTTTTGAGAACTCGGTGGTGGCACCCAGCATCGCTGCGTAGCGGCCGGTTTCCAGCCGTGATGCGGCGGTTTCCATGCCGGGCTTCAGAGCGAGGCACTCATGCTTGAATTCGGCGTTGATGGAGGTGAAATTTGCCGGGCAGCTTCCGTCTTCGTTGGGCGATGCCGTATCGAAAATCCGATCGAAGGTGATTCCGTCGGCCAACAGCTTCGCGACGTCATCGTTGGTGGCGTGGCCGAGGTTGATCCACTGGAGATCGCCGGCGCCGCCACCCTTCATTGTCGGTTTGGGTGAATTTCGCCGCGTAGATGGTTCCGGCGCTGAGATCGCGTGGCGTGTCGGCGATGAACAATCCCAAAGGACTGTTGGTCGAATCTTCAGACAGATAGACACTGCGTTCGTCCGGTAGAACGTAGGCCAGTTCGAGCTTCAGCCGGCCCATTGCATAGTGCTTGGTGACGTCGGTGTCGCCGTCCGCATTGAGTACGGCGACTTCCGGAGCCCAGCCCCACAGGTATGGACTGGGTGTCGCTTCGCCGAGATAGGCGCTCATGGTCTCCCAGTCTTCATCGTCCAGTGTGCCATCGGCTTGGACGGCCCGTGCGTCGTAACCTTCCTCCGAACTGCCGATGTGGGTGCCCCATGGGGTCAACATTCCGGCGCAGTGTCTGACTCCGCCTGAGACACCGGAGAAATCAATCGGCTTGGTCGACACGGCGGTGAGCTCACCGTTAGCGGGATTCTGCGATAGCTCCGTCAGGTACATTGCCCCTGGCGTACATTCGAAATGATTGAGCATGAACAGTTTGTCGCCGCCGCGAAGCAAGGTCGTGGAGTCCGGCTTGTTGCAGATGTTCGGCGCACCGGTCTCGTCGACCATCAGTGCGCCGCTGGCGTCGACCAACTGGCCGAATATGACGCCGCCGAGTTCGTCGCCGGGCCGAATGATGGGCCGAAAACCGATGTCAAGCATTTCGCCGTCGACCATTGCGCTCGACGTCGCCTTGTAGGTGAGCCTTTCCAGGGGCGCCGTGGGCAGAGTGATCGGAGTGAAGGCGAGAGACGTTCTCAGCTCGACCGCCTCTCCGGCCCGAACATCTCCTGTAGTCAGCACGGCTGCCAACATCGAGCATCCGAACAATAGACTCACCTTCGGTATCTTGTGCATTTGTTGCCTCCCTCTACATGGCCCCATTCGCCGACTGGCAAAAATGGTCGAAACTTCCGGCTGGTGAACTGCCCCGGAATTCCCGAGATGGCCGTTTGCGGCCACGGGAAGCGTAGCAATACCGGCGGTTGACATCAAATTCGGTTCTGATCCTGCAGATTGCACTGTGATCCCCTTCCTCGTCTGGAAGGCTCAAAAGTCCGATTTCGAGACGCCGCTGCCTGGGCCGCGCTACGACGTATCTGCGCAGACTCCTCCGAACCGACAGACTGTCCGGTCACGGTCCGTCACATTGGCGGCAATGCAACCGTTCCAGCTTGGTTCCGTTGTGGCATTGTGGTGAAACACCCCCGATCTTTGCGGCAAGGAGGCTTTCACATGCGCACCGAGAAGCTCGAATTCACCGGCGCCACCGGTGCGACCCTGGCGGCGCGGCTGGACAGCCCCGATACGCCGCCGCGCGCCTATGCGCTGTTCGCGCACTGCTTCACCTGCACCAAGGACATCTTCGCCGCCAGCCGGATCGCCCAGGCGCTGGCAGACAGCGGCATCGCGGTGATGCGGTTCGACTTCACCGGGCTGGGCTCGAGCGAGGGCGAATTCGCCAACACCAATTTCACCTCCAATGTCGGCGATTTGCTGGCCGCGGTCGACTATCTGCGCGAGACCCGCGAGGCGCCGAAGCTGCTGATCGGCCACAGCCTGGGCGGCGCCGCCATACTTGCCGCCGCCGGTGACGTTCCCGAGGCGCAGGCCGTGGCCACCGTCGGCGCGCCTTACGATCCGGGCCATGTGGCGCATCTGTTCAAGGACAGCGCCGAGGAGATCGCCGCCAAGGGCGAGGCGGAGGTGCTGCTGGTCGGCCGGCCGTTCCGCATCCAGAAGCAGTTTCTCGACGACATCCAGAACCAGAACCAGCACAAGCGCATCGACTCCCTGCGCAAGGCGCTGCTGGTGTTCCACTCGCCGGTGGACGATACCGTTGGCATTGAGAATGCCGGGCTGATCTTCGGTGCCGCCAAGCACCCCAAAAGCTTCGTGTCCCTGGACAAGGCCGACCATCTGCTGTCCAAGCGCGCCGATGCGGAATATGTCGCCACGGTGATGGCCGCATGGTCGTCCCGCTATGTGGCGACCGATGCGCCAACCGTGGCGGAGGTGAAGCCGGTCACCGGCGCGGTGGTGGTGCAGGAGACCGGCTGGGGCAAATTCCAGCAGGCGATCGCCGCCGGTCCGCACCGGCTGCTGTCCGACGAACCGGAAAGCTATGGCGGCAAGGATACCGGCCCGTCGCCCTACGATCTGCTGCTGGCCGGGCTTGGCGCCTGCACGGTGATGACGGTCCGGCTCTATGCCGACCGCAAGAAGTGGCCGTTGGAGAAGACCCATGCGGTGCTGCGGCATGAGAAGATTCACGCCGAGGATTGCGCCGATTGCGAGACCAGGGACGGCCGCCTCGATCACATCACCCGCGAACTGCGCTTCTATGGCGATCTGGACGAGGAGCAGCGCGCCAAGCTGCTCGAGATATCCGAGAAATGCCCGGTGCACCGCACGCTGCATGCCGAAGTCAAGATCGACACCAAGGAGGTCCAGCCGTAAGGGGCCGGCCGTTGGCACTGATCTCGCGACGACGATTGCTGCAACTGGGTCTGGCGGCACCAGCCGGCTTGGTCGCATCGAAGGTGACGGCGTCCCAGGGGATCATCGCGCCGGTTTTTGATCTCGCACGCTATGGGGTGTCTTTGCACTGGAAGGACTCTTCCGGCGACCCCTATGTCACCCTCGACGCCCTGGCCGACGCGTTGACCCGGCAAGGTGCTCGCGTGGCCGCGGTGATGAATGCCGGCATCTACGACCGGAACCATGCGCCGCTGGGCCTGCATGTGGAGGAGGGGGCGGTTCTTCGGCCGCTCAATCACGGTGACGGGGACGGCAATTTCTACCTGAAACCCAACGGCGTGTTCTCCATCGCCTCCGCCGCCGCCCGGGTCGTGGAAACCTCGGCCTTCCGGCTCACCGACGATGTGTCGGTGGCGACCCAGAGCGGTCCGCTGCTGCTGGATGAAGGGGCGATCCATCCGGCCTTTCGCCGGCAATCGACCAGCCGGAGGACCCGGAATGCCATCGGTGTTCGCGAGGATGGGGAGGTGGTGCTGGCGATCTCTCGGCAGCCGGTGACGTTCTGGGACTTCGCCACCATCATGCGGGACGGCGCGGGCTGCCGATCCGCGTTGTATCTCGACGGGGCTATCTCGCAGCTCTGGCAGAGCGGCGGCGACCCGCCGGAAAGCCGCTACTCTTATGTCGGGATGATGGCGGTTACTGAACGCTAGCACTTTTCTGTTCATACAGCGCCCGACCGTTCCCGGCCTTAAGCGACCCTGGCGAGAGCCGCGTTGACAGCAACCGGCTATTTATGATTAATTTAATTCAAATACGATATAAAATGATGTACATAGCCGCAAGGAACCTTGGGCCTCGCCGGGCCCGCTGTGTTCCTCGCACGATCCCGACCGGAAGATGCCACGGAACAGGAGTTCGATGCCTATGCCCAACTATCATATCTACCTCGCAAACATCACCCGCATGGAATACGACTGGCAGGCGCTTGTTGATGCGGTCGACGCTCTTTTCGTGCCGGTAATTCAGCAGAACCCCCATTTCAACGGCGTGATCGTGCGGTCGGTGATGGAAGAGAGCGCCGTCGCCGGGATCCGGGACAACGAGCTGCTGTGCTATGTGGTGCCGACCGCGCTTGACTCTGTGGTCACTCCGTATTTCAGGGGAACCATGGGCGGAGATTCCGATGGCGCCTACGGCTCGCGATCGGGCGTCACCGGGTGCGAGGTCTATGTCGGCCGTCATCGTCCGGCGGGCCTTGCCGAATTGATCTACCACGAGTTCCTACACAACAAACGCGATTGGTCGGACCAGCAACTGCATCCCCATGGCAGCCTGGCGGCATCGCCTGTCAATCCGCCGCAGAACACGCACGACGTGCAATTGATGGCTCAGGTGCTTCATCGCCGCCGGCCGCAATGGCTCGGCGGCTGGTCGTTCATCAACGATCCGGCTCGTGGACTCATTGACGTGCACTGAAGCCGCGGGCTCATCGTCTGACAGGTGTGCCGGCGATCTCTGCCACCTTCGCGGTCGGTGACGGTCCGAAAGGGCCCTGATCAGCGCCGGCCCAGAAGCCCGCGGATGAAGGACTCAACCGGATTGGGGTCCGGTGGCGGGCGATCGGTCTGCGGCTGCTCACTGTTCAGGATCACGCCGCGGGACGATGTCCCGCCCGCGGACGGCGCCCGCGCGGTTGGCGCAGGGGCGGGGCGCTCGACCTGGACGGACGCCATGTCGCCGCTTCGCGGCACCATGCCGGTCTTTGTGTTGAGGTTGCTGGCGCTGATCATGCCGGTGATCATGGCCGGCGCAACGATGCCGAGCTGGAACAGCTTCTTCGGGTCCCGTTCGGATTTGTGCAGGCTGGCCCACAGGCCGCCGACCACGAACAGGCCGATGACCCGCACCGTATAGCCGATCACCGTCATGGCGCTGCCGCCGCTCGCCAAATCGCTCAGATAGCGGCCGATGATTTCCCCTTCCAGAATGAGGAAGGTCGCCAGGATCGGCGCCAGCCCGCCAATCCCGCCCCACAAGAACCGTCGTGTTGTCGTCATCGCCGATACTCCCGTATTCATGCCCGCCGTTACGCCCCGCGACCCAGGGCAGGGAGCCCTGAAGCGCCAGGGTACGAAACCACAGGCTGCGTGATTGTATAGTGATTCGATTTTCGCGGCGGCGGATGGGGGTGAGTTGCGCCTTAGATTCTTTAGCGCCCGCGTTGCCATCCTCGCCCTTCGACAGGCTCAGGGTGAGGCCGTTTTGGGGTGAGGACGTGCCCCTATTCACCCTCACCCTTGTCTGTCGAAGGGCGAGGTCGGCTACGCCAATACCGCCGTTTGGGCGTTAAAGCGCCGCCTCCGCCAACCGGCCCAATCGTCACATGCACTCGCGAAGCTGCTCCGGGCTGCCGTCGCCGATGGTCTGGATGTTGCGGGTGATCTTGGCGATATCCCAGTCCCACCAGCGGATCTCCAGCAGTGAGTCGATGGTTGCGTCGTCGAACCGGCGCTTCACTTCTCGGGCGGGGTTGCCGGCGACGATGGCGTAGGGCCGGACGTCCCGCGAAACCACCGCCTGGGCGCCGATGATGGCGCCGTCGCCGACGGTGATGCCGGGCAGGATGGTGGCGCGCAGCCCAATCCAGACATCGTTCCCGATGACGATGTCGCCGCGCGATCCCGATTCCAGCTCGTTTTCATAGCCCTTTCGCCAACCGCGCTCGAACACCGCAAAGGGATAGGTCGATATCCCCCGCATCGGATGGTTGGCGCCGCTCATCAGGAAGGTGGCGCCGGTGGCGATGGCGCAAAACCGGCCGATGCGCAGCCGGTCGCCGGCATGTTCGTAGTGGTGGAGGATGTTCTGCGCGAAAGCGTCGGCACCGCCGGGATCGTCATAATAGGTGTAGTCGCCGATTTCGATACGCGGATCGTCGACCGCGTTCTTGATGAACGCCACCCGGTCCATTCCGGGAATCGGGAATAGCACGTCCGGATCGGGGCCTGTGTCATCCGCCATATTTGGTCCTTTCCCTAGGCCCTAAGTCCAGCCGCCATCGACGATATGGCTCTGGCCGGTCATGGCCGAGGCGTCGTCGCTGGCCAGGAACAGCACCAGCCGGGCCACTTCGTCCGGCTGCAAATGGCGCTTCAGGCTTTGCCGGTCCATCACCGTCGCCTCGTATTCCGGCGTCAGCCATAGCCGCCTCTGCCGCTCGGTCAGGATGGCGCCCGGCATGACGCAGTTGACCCGCACATTGTCCGGTCCCCAGGCGCGGGCCATCGATTTGGTCATCGACACGATGGCGGCTTTGGCAGCGGCATAGGCGGCCAGTTCCGGGAAGCCGAGCAGCCAGGCGATCGAGCTCATATTGACGATCGAGCCGCCGCCGGCCTCGGCCATGCCCGGCGCCACCGCCTGGGCGGCGAAGAACAGATGGTCCAGATTGACCGCCATGGCGCCGCGCCAATCCTCCGGCGTGACATCGTCGATGTCGTGGCGGTGGTCGTTGGCGGCGTTGTTGACCAGCACCTGGATCGGCCCGGCGGTCTGGGCGAAATCGGCAATGGCGGATTGCAGGGCCGGAATATCGGTGATGTCGCAATGCCGGTACAAGGGCTTCGCCCCGCCGGAAGCGACGATCTGCTCGCCAAGCGTTGTTGCCGCATCGTCCGCCAGATCGACAAAGCCGACCCGGGCGCCCTGCTCGGCGAATCGCTCGACCAGGCAGGCGCCGATACCGCTGGCGCCGCCGGTGATGAACACGACCTTGTCGGTCAGGCTTGGATAGGTGGCGAAAGAGGGCATGGCGGCTCGGGGGCGGGTCGGGGGCGGGTCGGGAGTGGGTCGTTATCGGCGGTGTCGCACCTTGCGCAGATGATACGTCAGGGCCAGCGCGATACAGTGGCGCACAATATCTTCCGGAGCGTCCTTGTCACTGTCAAAGATGACGGCGCGATCGCCCTCATAATTCAGCGCGTCGGGATACAATTCACGGAAGGTCTCGATCAGGCTGGTCTGACAATGCACATACATCGCGTACCGCCCCGGCACCGATCCCATCTGGTCGATCCGGATCGTCGTGCCGCTCTTGGGCCGGGCGGTGAGGTAGCTCGGCTGGCCCCATTTGAGGGTCTCCTGCAGCGTGCCGACACCCTCGGTGGCCGCGGCGGTTTCGAAGATCTGCCGGCGCAGGCCGAGTAGCTTCTCCCGCACGGTTGGCGGGTATCCGTCGAATACCGACGCGACATCCGCCGTCTGAAACGCCGGCTCTGTTGATGTGGCTGTCATGGCTGTCGGCTTTCCTGAAGGGCGAGGTCAGGCCTGCGTTTCGAAGGCCTGAAATGACGGATCGATCAAATCCCGTTTGGCCGTGCCGGACCCGTGAAATCGTGCCTTGCCACGCAGGCGGCTGCTTGAATACAGGGCCGTTCTGGAATCGGATTTCTCCATGGAATGGTCCTAAGTCATTCGTCCTCATGCCGATACTATATCAGCACGACCGCATTGAGACGGGCCATCAGAGGGGGAAATGCCGTGGCCGGCACTACCGAGACCGCTGGATCACCCATCATGCTTTGGGGGCGGATATCGTCCTGCAATGTGCAGAAGGCCCAATGGGCTCTGGAAGAGGTCGGCGTGCCGTACAGACGCATCGATGTGGGCGGAAAATTCGGTGGCTTGGACGACCCGGCCTATCTGGCCCTGAATCCGCATGGGGTGATCCCGACATTGGTCGATGGCGATGTGGTCGTCTGGGAGAGCGATGCCATCGTGCGCTATGTGGCCGCGCGGTATGGGGCAGGGATCCTGTGGCCGGAAGCGCCGGGGAAACGCGCAATTGCCGACAAATGGATCGCCTGGACTACCGGCACCCTTTATCCGGACTGGATCAGGCTGTTCTGGGCCCTGGTGCGCACGGCGCCCTCGAAGCGCGACGCGGAGGCCATCGAGCGGCATCGCGACGCGACCGCGAAGCGCTTTCTCATCCTCGACCAACATCTCGAATCCAACCCCTATATGGCCGGAGAAGCATTTGGAATCGCCGATATCCCGGCGGGGATGATGCTGTACCGTTGGTATGAGATGGACATTGACCGGCCCGCTACCGCCCATGTGGAAGACTGGTATGCGCGACTGCGCGAACGGCCAGCCTTTTGCTCGTCTATCTGCATTCCATACGAAGACCTGGTTGCCCGGGATCGTGCCTGACCGGGTCGGTCCGCTGCCAGGCATGCGACCAAGACGGGTGCCGGTCAGGCAGTTCATGTGCGGCGAATTGCGCGGGGCGCGCTCGGCGGCGGAGAAGGGCGCCCACTACGCCGCGCCGGCCCTGGCTGGGCATCGGGTTCTCGCTGGCCGATTTGATGGAGTCCCCAAACGGGCAGCGGCTATTCTGTCGGGGACAGAGAAGGGAACCGGGAAGATGGGCGGCGATACCGGCATATCCGGCCACTACGCCAGCGGCGATTTGCTGGAGCGGCTGAACGCGGCTTTGCTGGAGGATGGCGCCGACCCGGACAACCCGACCATCGCGGCGCTGGGGCCATACGACCAGTTCCACAGCCGTGGAATGGAGGCGACCGAGGAGGTTGCCGGCCTGCTCGCCGTGTCGGTAACCGACCACCTCCTGGATATCGGCAGCGGCATTGGCGGCCCGGCGCGCTATATGGCGGACCGGTTCGGCTGCCGGGTCACCGGGATCGATTTGACGGCCGAATTCTGCGCGGTCGCCAGGCATCTGACCGGGCTCCTCTCGCTGGAGGATAGGGTCTCGATCCATGAAGGCGATGCCCTGGCAATGCCCTTTGCCGAGGAAGGCTTCCACGGCGCCTATTCCATGAACGTATCCATGAACATCGCCGACAAGGACGGTCTCTACGGTGAGATCCACCGGGTGCTAAAGCCCGGCGGCTGGCTGGTCCTGTCCGAGATCGCCAAAGGTCCGGGCGGCGACGTCGCTTATCCGACACCCTGGGCGACCGATTCCGGCGCGAGCTTCCTGGCGACACCGACGGAAACCCGCGAGCGGCTTGAGGCCGCCGGCTTCGCCATCGAAGCGTCCCATGATGTGAGCGCGCGCTCCGAGGCATTCGGTGCCCGCTCCCGCGCGGCGGTCGAGCGCGGCGAGAAGCCGCCCCACCGGTCGGTGTCCCTGGTGCATGGAGAAGCCGCCATGCGCTTGATGGCGGGCAACATCTCCCGCGCGGTGGCGGACCGGAGTATCCTCCCCATCGAAATCTATTGTCGAAAGCCCGGGTGACTGCCCGACGGCTACAGAGGCGATCAAGCCATGGAGATAGACGAGGCACGCCTGCAAGACTGGGTCGGCAGGACCGAAGCCGCGCAGGACCTGATCGCCCTAGACCGCTGCCATGCCATGCAGGCAACTCTGGATCGCCCCGACCCGCTGTTACGGCACCGCGACCCGCTGCCGCCCCTATGGCACTGGCTGTATTTCTGGACCATCGCGCCCAGATCCGAATTGGGCCGGGACGGGCATCCGGCCCTGGGCGGCTTCCTGCCGCCGCTCGACGCGGCACGGCGCATGTGGGCCGGCAGCCGGATCGCGTTTCTCCGGCCCTTGCATATCGGCGAGCAGGCGGATCGCGTCTCAACGATTTCCAACATCGCGGCCAAACGAGGTCGCGGCGGTCGGCTGGTGTTCGTCACCGTCCGGCATGAGATTTCCGGGGCCGAGGGTCCGGCGATCGTCGATGAGCACGACATCGTCTACCGCGTCGGCGATGGCGGCGAGGCCGTTGGTCAGTCCGGGAAGCCGGCACCGGCCGACCCGATCTACAGCGAGGTGGTCAGGGTCGACCCCACCATGTTGTTCCGCTATTCGGCCCTGACCTTCAACGGCCATCGCATTCACTACGACCGCGATTATGCCACCGGCACCGAGGGCTATGCCGGCCTGGTCGTGCATGGGCCGTTGCTGGCGACGCTGTTGGTCGATCTGGCGGTTCGATCATGGAGCGACCGCACCATCGGCCAGTTTGTATTCCGCGCCCTTCGACCGATCATCGATACGGCCCCGATTACGCTGTGCGGCTCGCAGAAGGACGACGGGATGGATCTGTGGGTCGCCGGTGAGGCGGGCCAATTGGCCATGACCGCGCAGGCGGAATTCCACGCTGTATAGCGACCCTCGCCGTGCAGCCCTCTGTTACGACGCCCGCTCCTCGGTGACCGGCGCCATGCGGGCGACACCGATCATGGTCTCCAGGGCGATGCGGGCGCTGATCTCCGGCGGCAGGACGTGGCGGGTCTCGTTGATCAGGAAGGCGCAGGCGATGACCAGGGCGGTGGCCGATTTCGGCGGGTTGAGCCCGTGCGATTGGCAGATCTCGGCGGCGGCGGCGCGCAGGCGCGGACAGGCATTCGGCGACCATTCCTGGGGGAAGTGTTCGTCCGGCACCGTGAGCGGCGGGTAGGGGCCGCCTTCCTCAATCACCTGTGTGATTCGGGCGGTGATTTCCTCAAGCTCCGGAATCGCCTGCTGGTCGGCTCCGGCCTGGACGGCCCCTTGGCGGATCACGCCGCATAAGCCGGTGGTGCCCAGCGGATCGGTACCGAACAGCAACGCGCCGGCCTTCTCGCTGACGATATAGCCGGCTGCCGGCGGATTGCGTTCGGCGGCCCGGAGCGCGAAATCGCCGGCCAGCGCCGCCGCCGCGCCGATCACGGTCTCCGCGTGCACGCCCTGGTCGGATTGGTAGGAACTGACCAGAAGCCGGGTCAGTTCCGCCCCGGCCCGCATGGTAATATCGGTGCTCATTCTATGGCCCGGCTACTGTTGGGCCGCGCCAATGTCATGGCGCATGCGCAAAAGCCCACTCTCCCGCCATCGCTGGTGAAGTCAACCGGAATCGGGGTTCTGGACAGGGCAATCGCTTCAGGTTAACGCCGTTTGTTGCTGGCGGGCTGTTCGCGGGCGGTGTTATGTGATTCATGGAGGGCTTCGTTGACTCACGAGGCCTGACAATGACCCGATCACAGCCGACCCGGCCCCTTCTTGATCATTTCTCGGCGCTGGACGATCCCCGCGAGGACTGGCGGGTGATGTATCCGCTGCCTGAGATCCTGCTTGTGGTGCTGTGTGCGACGCTGAGCGGGATGGAGGATTTCGTCGAGATCAAGCTGTGGGGCGAGCTGCGGATCGCCTTTCTGCGCCGCTTTTTGGCCTATGAGCGCGGCATCCCCTCCCACGATACCCTGAACGACGTGATGAACGCTCTCGACCCGGAGCTGTTCAAGGCCTGCTTCACCGCCTGGGTGGCGGGGCTGCGCGAGACGGAACCCGACATCATCGCCATAGACGGCAAAACCTCCAGGCGCAGCCATGCCCGCTCCAAGGGGCGCGAGCCGCTGCATCTCCTCTCCGCCTGGGCCTGCCGCCAGCGCCTGGTGCTGGGTCAGGAGGCGGTCGCTGACAAGTCCAATGAGATCACCGCGATCCCGCTCTTGCTGGAGCGCCTGGCCCTGACCGGCGCGCTGGTCACCATCGATGCGATCGGCACCCAGACCACGATCGCCGAGACCATCGTTGGCCGCGGCGGCGACTATCTGCTCGCCCTGAAGGCCAACCGGCCTCTCCTGTTCAGCGATGTCGCAGCCTTCTTCGCCGACCCCCAGACCGCAGGTTGCGAGGGCTTTGACACCTTCGACACCACCGACGCCGACCATGGCCGCATCGAAATCCGCCGCCATGCCGTCTGCCACCACGTCGACTGGCTGTTCTCCGACCGCCGCTATACCGGCGAGCCGGCTTTCCCCCACCTCGCCACCATCGCCATGGTCGAGACCGAGGTCGAACGCAACTCCAAGATCGAACGCGAAAAGCGCTACTACCTCTCCTCCGCCACCCTCGACGCCGAAACCTTCGCCCGCGCCGTGCGCGCCCATTGGGGCATCGAAAACCGCCTCCACTGGGTCCTCGACGTCGTCTTCCATGACGACCTCGCCCGACTGCGCTCCGGCTACGGCCCCGAAAACATGGCCGTCGTCAAACACATGGCCATGAACCTGGTCCGCAAACCAAAAGACCGACACAGCCTCAAAGTCCGCCGAAAACTCGCCAACCTCAACCCGGACTACCTCGAAACACTGCTCCGACAGAACTCCGCGTTAACCTGAAGCGATTCCCCTGGGGTTCTGGACGGGTTCGGCCGAGGTGGCGTCACGGTATTGTCTCGAATTGATCGAGACAATCTTCCGATTGGCGATGCTTTGTCACTCCCTTATGGTGACAAATTGCCCTGTAATCGACGCAGAAATCGAGACAATCTGTCGGAGGCGATGATGACAATGTGGCTGCCCTCCTTGACCGACCGGCCCGGGCCGAAATATCTGCGCATCGCCGATGCGCTGTCGGAGGATATCTATGCCGGGCGGATGGCCCCCGGCGACCGGCTGCCGACCCATCGCGAACTGGCCTGGCGCCTGGGCGTCACCGTCGGCACGGTCAGCCGCGCCTATGCCGAGGCCGAACGCCGCGGCCTGCTGGTCGGAGAAGTCGGGCGCGGCAGCTATGTGAAGGCCGGCGCGCGCTCCACGGCCACTTTGGCGATGCCCGATGCGGGCGGGCCGG
>CBDEGD010000044.1:0-319280 GCA_965237625.1 Inquilinaceae bacterium | reverse complement strand
GTGTTGATCGTCGTTACCGCCTGGTGGCCGCCATCGGAGTGGAATCGGTCGCCTGGAATTATGGAGGCCGCCGTATCGGAGCCGGAACCGCAATTGGTCGATCGTTCGGCTGCGTCGAGCACCGCGCCGCAGAACGGCTTTCGCGTGTTCGCGCCGGCCGCGGAATCGGAACTGGCTGCCGTGGCGACGGGGTCGGAACCGAGCCTGGTGGAATCGCTGGCGGTGGCTCCGCCCGCCGACCTGGAGGCGCTCGGATCGATGAGGTCCGATGAAGCGGACGATATGCCGGCGCCGGGTCCGGCAGAGATCCCACAAATTGCCGCGTCCCCAATCACAGAGAAGCTGGCGGAGCAGGATTCCGATGCGTCTGCCGCCGGTGGCAACGCAGCCGTTTCGTCTCCGGAGCGAACAACGGGGGAAAGCCGCGCCCTGCAGGAGATCGTGCCGCCGCCGATACCGGTACGGCGCCGAACAGAGATCGGCAATCTCGCCGCCGAACCGTTGATCGATTTGAGGTCGGAAGACGCGGCCGGCGCTAGAAGCGATGTGGAAGGCGCGTTGGCAGAAGGCGGCATCGATGTATCTTCCAACGGCCGTCAGGAAGGCGCGCAGGGGATTGTGACACAGATGCGCCGCCAGACATTGCGCAGGCAGAACAGCTTGTTGGTATTATCGGCATCAGCGCGTTTCTGGTCGTCGACCCGAGCGTCGCGCCGTCGGTTGGGCTGTTCGCATTCTCAGATCGCGGCTTCGGCGCGATAGAAGGTGACCTTCCCCAGCGCCTTGCCGAAGCCAATTCTGCGCGGCGGGACGGCATATCGTGGCGCTCGCTGAACTCGTAGGTCCGGAGGGCGCGTATGATGTCGTGATCGTCTTGCGTGATCCGTCTTCGAACGATCTTGTCGGAAACCCACTATCTCCTCGTCTTGCGGCGCTATATGGCGATCGCGCGGCACTGCTGGAGCAGATCGGGCTGCCGCCCCGCTAGAATTCCCGCCGCCAAAATTCTGGACAAAACCGGCCGCTCCGTTTTCGCCATTATCCTGTGATTGCATGCCGAACCATGGTACGCGAGCCGAAACGAACTGAACTTTAGTATCCCACGCCGATGAGTGACGATTCGATCGACTGGGCGGCACAGGACTGGGAAGACCTGATACCGCGCCTACTCTTGCTGGCTGTCGTGCGCCTGTCGCGACCGGTATTGCAGAGTGGTGGCCAGGGCGCGCCGGTGAGCGCATCCGAGGCTCAGGGCTATGTCGATGAGGCCATTTCCAAGACGCTGGCCGGCGGCTGCGATTGGGACCCCAATTCCCATACGCTGTTCGAATACCTTGCCCGGGCCGTGGTCCGGGATATTGGCGAGGCGATCGGGTCCCAGACCGGCGGCTTGAACGCCAATGGGGCGCAGGACGTGGAAGAGCCCTGGCGGCTGGCGCGCCGCAGTCTCCTGGATCATCTCTATGACAAGGATGAGCGCCTTGGCGAGATGGCGTCGCTCATGTTGCTGGAGAACTGTCTCGACACCACCGAATTGGCCGACGCCCTTGAGGTTGTTCCGGTAGAGCTTTCGAACATGCGCCGGCGCATGAAACGCGAGGTGCGGGACTATATCGCGGGGCATGGAGGATGAGCGGGGGTGGAACGCCGGCCCGGCAGTTGCTGCTGCTCCTGGAGGATGAGGCCAGCCTGGCAGGTCTGCCGATAGACGAGGTGGCGGAAGAGCTTGCCGCGCTTGGCGTCGACCCGGCTGTTTCCATAAAGCGGGCCCAGAAATGGGCCGGCAAGCCAGCGGCGCCACGCCGCGCTCCCGAGCCGATCCTGCGGGTCGAGGAGCCGGAAGCGGTGACCCCGACCGCCCCCGCTGCGCCGGTTGCCCCCGCTGCTCCGGTCGCGCCGGTTACCCCGGTCACACCGGTCACACCGGTCACACCGGTCACGCCGGTGCTGGAAGCACCCGAAGGGGCCAAACTCGGCTATTCGACCGCAGGTCCCGGGCCGGACCTCATGGCGGATTCCGGCATACGGGCGAATAGCTTTTCGGATGCCGCCAAGAAAAAGGGCGGCGCCGGGCCGGCGGTGATGGTCGTGTTGCTGGCGTTGATTGCCGGTTTGGGCATCGCGGCCTTCAAGCTTTGGCCGGAAATAGCCGATCTCGACCAGTTTGCCGAAATCGCCGACCGTCTGGTGCCGCCAACTGCCGTCCCGGAACCGGCAGAAACGCCGGTCGAAGCCGCGCCGGAGATTTCGGTTTCGCGGCTGGAGGCGGTTCCGCCGCCAGCACCTCCCGCCAACGCCGGTTGTGACACGACCGGCGGCGCCGGAACCCGCGCCAGTTCCGCAGCCGGCCCCGGCGCCCGTACGAGTCGAGCCGGCCCCCGCATCCCCGACTCAGCCTGGCGCAAGTGAGGAATTCGGTAGACCCCTCAACATCGTCCCAAAAGTTGAAGCGCCGCCGGTGCAAGAGGCCCGACTGCCGGCCGATGTGGCGCGACCGTTTACCGCGCCGCCATCGATTGTCGCGATCGTACCGGTCGAACGGGAGTTAATGGTGGCCGCGGGCACCGGAATGCTGTCGTCGGGGTCCCGGCGATCCGCGACGGAAACGCGTCTGGCGACACGGGTCGAGGATGCGCAGCGGATCGCGGCCGGGCGGGCGATCGCCGCTCTGGTCACCTTGCGAAGTGCGGAGGAAAGCTACGACGCCGTGATTCTCCAGCGCCCGAGGGTGGAGGAGGACAGAACTATCGCCGATGCCGATCAGACCCTGATCCCGATCATGGGCGATACGGCCCATCTGTTCGATCTGGTCCGGCTGGCGCCGCAGTAGCCCTGACAGGTCGCGGTCGCGCGGGACCACGGGGACCTGCGCGGATGTTGCCGTTATTCCCGCCAATGTTCGGGCCGGTTCAGAACATCTGAACAGATCACTTTTCCACGGATTGAGCCGATTACGCCTGGGCGGAGGGCCCGCACCATCCAGGCATCCGCATGTTTCAACGGGATCGGATGCGGCGCGTCCAAGCCGAAAGGGCCTGCGGGCTGGAAGCCGTGGCGTGGGTAATACCCCGGATGCCCAAGCACGAAGACCAGGTCGACGCCGGCGTCCGACAAGCGTCGCAGCCCCGCCTCTATGAGATTTCCGCCGACGCCCTGTCTTTGAGCCTCCGGCACGACGGCAAGCGGCGCCAGGATCGCGATCGACGGCCCGCCGCCCGGCCTAGTCATGCGCGCGGTGGAAAACAGGATATGACCGACCGGGTCGTCGCCGTGGAATGCCATCAGCGATACAACCGGCTTTGCGCTGGGGTCCTGCAGGATGTCGTTTGTCAGCGCGGCTTCCGGGTCCTGGCCGAAGGCCAGTTTCTGAACGCGAAGGATGTCCGGAAGGTCGGAATCCGTCGTCTCCCTGACATGTACCTGAAGGCGCTGTGCCCCTGCCATCTCGGTCACGCGGCGGTGGATTGCCCGTCGAAGCGGGCGATGATCGGATCTGCCGGCGAGGTCTTGGTCGCCCGGCAGTCTTTTCCATAGAGCAGGTCTACGAAATTCCCAACGGCATCGGAAATTTCATTGTCGCGAACGTCGTCGCTTCTGACGGCAAGACTTGCCTCGAACCGGCCCGGCAACAATGCCGCCAATTCTTGAATCGTGGTTCTGGCGGGAGATTGCCCGCCATGGGTCAAGAACAGGCCAACCCGGGTGGGCAGGACGGGATTGTCGGCAAGGTATGCCCTGATGGGCAGTGCCGGATGACTCGTCCAGACCGGTCCGCCGATCAGCACGAGGTCGTATTCCAAGGGCGCGCATGGCGGCATCTCGATCGGTGGCAGGTTGCCCTTGATACTGTCGTAACCTGCCCGCAAATAGCGAAAGACCCCGCCCTCATAGCGCGGGCAGCGGATTTCGGCCAGGTCGGCGCCCAGTGAGCGGGCCAGCGCGGTGGCAAGTGTCCGGGTGGTGCCCGTCCGCGAATAATAGACGATCAGCGTTCGCACGGTTCTCTCCATCGATGGAAGGAGTATCCGATGCGCCGGCATTCCTCGCGTTGACCCCGATCAATCCGAGATGGAGGACCGATAGCCGCGCTCCGTTGACAGGGCCGCCGCCCTCGGCCGGCGTCGGGAGGCATGAGGGCCGCCGGGCGGCCGGCATTCCGACAAATGTCACATGACCACCGATTTCCTTCGTGTTAAAGGGTATTTGAGTCAGTTTTTTCCCTTTTTTCCTTTCGTTGATTATCAAGTGATTGTTGGGGGGTAGTGATGAGCGGTCGGCACTGGTTTGCCTGGGCGGTAATGGCCATTGTCTTGTTGGGCTGCGACGGTGTGCCGATACCTCAATCGCTGCAAAGCCTGGTCCCGGCCTCCCTTGGTCCACGCAATGTTGTCGAGGTCGACGGTTTTCGCTTCGAGATGAAGTGGTGCTCCGTCTCGCAATCCCGTACGGCGGAATGCGAATTCGAGGCGACGAGCCTTCACCGCGACTTCAAGGGCGGGCTCTCCTACCCGATAATGCAGGACGATCAGGGCAGCGAGTACCGGATGAACCGGACCGATGGAAGTGTCGGCTTTCGCGTGATGATTGCCGGGCAGAAATATACCCGTCGCCTGGTGACGACCAACCTGCCGACCTATGTGACTCAGGTGCGCGGCATCTCCGCCGGGTTCGCCCTGCGGACCGTCGACAGAGGCCTCAATGCCGGCGAGCACCAACTCGTCTTTGCCGACATTCCCCAGCGACGGTCGGCCGGGACCGCCGCTCCGGCCGCCGCTCCGGCCGCCGTGGCTACCGGCTCACCCGCGCCGCGCGCCACGCCTCGGGTGGAGTCGGCCGCCATCGCGACTGTCCCCACCGCCGGCGGGCCAGCCGTCAGCGACAGCTATTGGTTCGGAACGATCGTGCCGGTGGTGGACATGCCGCAAAGCGAAGGCAATCCGATCTTCCAGCTCTGGGAGCGCGGCGCCTATATCCACCTTCGTGAAGACGGCGTCGCCGGATACAATTGGTCGGAACCGGGCATCTACACTTATGACGGCGTCAATCGGTGGACCCAGTCGGGAAACCGTTACACGCTGACGATGAGCGGCGCTGTCTATTCGTTCGATACGGCAAGCTCCGATCCGACCCTCACAGCCTATCTGGAACCAGGCGGCATGTTCGTCATGAACATGACGCGAAAGGCGGCCCGGCAACGATAGCCATCACAATCTGCTGACCCAATACTGGGATCGGCGTTCGGAATAGTGCCGATTGCAGGGATGACGTCCAGGCCGGTGGTTTGCGGTCCACTCACGTTGACAGCCCTACCCCACCTTGTGTTTAGTGCCGGTCCAGAAGCGGCGCGCGTTTGGGCGCCGCTTTGCTTTGGAACCAACTTCAGTTTTCGGGTGGACCGAAAGGGGCGGTCGTGATGATACCAGCCGTGATGCCGACTTATGCGAGGGCCGATGTAGCGTTCGAACGGGGCGAAGGGGCATACCTTTTCGACACCGACGAGCGACGATATCTGGACTTTGGCAGCGGCATTGCGGTGACCAGCCTGGGGCATGCCCATCCGCATCTGGTGGCGGCCTTGCAGGAACAGGCCGGCAAGCTTTGGCACACATCCAACCTGTTCCGCATTCCCGGTCAGGAGCGGCTGGCCGAGCGGCTGGTGGGCGTGAGCTTCGCCGATACGGTGTTCTTCACCAATTCCGGCGTGGAGGCATGGGAATGCGGCGTCAAGCTGTGCCGCAAATTTATGAGCCATATCGGCCAGCCGAAGCGCTGGCGGGTCGTGACCGTCGGCGGCGCATTCCATGGCCGGACCCTGTCCGCCATCGCCGCCGCCAAGACTGAGAAGCTGGTCAGCGGTTTCGGTCCGATGGTCGATGGCTACGATCAGGTCGCATTCGGCAATCTGAACGAACTCCGCATGGCGATCACCGACGAGACGGCGGCGATCTGCGTCGAGCCGGTGCAGGGTGAAGGCGGCATTCGGGCGTCCGAACTGGAGTATCTCCGGTCGCTGCGACAGATCGCGGACGAATTCGGCGTGCTGCTGTATTTCGACGAGATCCAATGCGGCTATGGCCGGACCGGCAAGCTGTTCGCCCATGAATGGGCCGGCATCACGCCGGACGTGGTGTGTGCCGCCAAGGGCATCGGCGGCGGTTTCCCGTCCGGCGCCTGTCTGGCGACCGAGGCGGCCGCCGCCGGGATGACGGCTGGCACCCATGGCAGCACCTATGCCGGCAACCCGCTGGCCATGGCGGTTGGCAATGCGGTGCTGGATGTGCTGCTGGAACCGGGCTTCCTTGAGGGCATCGATCGCAAGGGCCGGGTTCTGTGGAACCGGTTGTCGGAATTGGCCGCTTCCTATCCGACGGTGATCGAAGAGGTGCGCGGGGCCGGGCTGATGCTGGGGCTGAAGCTGGTGCCGCCGGTCGGCGATTTCATAACCGCCTTGCGCGGCGTCGGTATGATTGCTGTGCCGGCCGCCGACAATGTGATGCGGCTTCTGCCGCCGTTCATCGTCGAAGATGCGCAGATCGACGAGGCCATGGCGTATCTGGAGTCGGTTTGCAGAGATTGGGCGGCCCGCGATGACTGATCCGAAGCACTTCCTGGACCTTCACCGGGTCGGCCGCGAGGATCTGCGCGGCATGATCGATATGTCGGCGGATGTGAAGAAGAACGGCCTGCCCAAGGGCGAGAACAAGCCCCTGGCCGGCAAGACTCTGGCGATGATCTTCGAGAAGCCCTCAACCCGGACCCGCGTATCGTTCGAGGTCGCCATGCGCCAGCTCGGCGGCGATGTGGTCATGCTGTCGGGCAAGGAGATCCAGCTCGGCCGCGGCGAAACCATCGCCGACACCGCAAAGGTGCTGTCGCGCTATGTGGACGCCATCATGATCCGAACCTGGGGTGAGGATCGGCTGATCGAGATGGCCGACGCCGCCACGGTGCCTGTGATCAACGGGCTGACCGATAACAGCCATCCCTGCCAGTTGATGGCCGATGTGATGACATTCGAGGAGCATCGTGGCCCGATCTCCGGCAAATTGGTTGCATGGACCGGCGACGGCAACAACGTGGCGCGGTCGTGGATTCGCGCGGCGGTCCAGTTCGACTTCGAATTGCGTCTGGCCTGTCCGGAAGATCTGCAACCGCCTGCCGATCTGTTGGCCTGGGCCAACGGACAGGGCGCTCGGGTCAGCGTCAGCAGCGATCCGGATTCCGTGGTCCGAGACGCCGATTGCGTGGTTACCGATACCTGGGTCTCCATGGGCGACAAGGAAGCGCCGTCCCGGCACAATTTGCTGCGCCCGTATCAGGTCAACGACCGGCTGATGAGCCTCGCCAAACCGGAGGCGGTATTCATGCACTGCCTGCCGGCCCATCGCGGGGAAGAGGTGAGCGAAAGCGTCATCGACGGCCCGCAATCGGTGGTTTTCGACGAAGCCGAGAACCGGCTGCACGCCCAGAAAGGTATTCTGCTTTGGTCGCTGGTATAACGGACGGTGCCGATTCCGCGACGGACGACATCGTCCAGCCCTTCCAGATCGAGGCATCGGGCCTGCGCGGCCGTCTGGTTCGGCTCGGGCCGGCGCTCGATCAGGTCCTGTCGCGGCACGATTACCCGGAGCCGGTCGCCGGGATCCTCGGCGAGGCGGTTGTTCTGGCCGCGATCCTGGCCAGTGCGCTCAAATATGATGGTGTGTTCAGTCTGCAGACCAAGGGCGACGGCCCGGTGTCGATGATGGTGGTGGACATCACCTCCACCGGCGATCTGCGCGGTTATGCACGGTTCGATTCGGACCGGATCAAATCGGTGACCGGCCGAGAGGTAGCGACACTGATTGGCGACGGCCTGCTCGCCTTCACCGTCGATCAAGGGGAGTTCAGCGACCGCTACCAGGGCATCGTCGAACTGTCCGGTGACACGTTGGGCGACTGCCTGCAGCACTATTTCCGGCAATCCGAGCAGCTCGATGCCGGCATCATGATCTCGGCTGGCAAAGGGGATGGCGGTTGGCGCGCCGGCGGGGTGATGATCCAGCGGTTGCCCGACCCGGAGCGGGAGGTGCCGTCCAGCGACAGCGAGGATGATTGGCGCCGGGCCATGATCCTACTTGGGAGCGCCACCGATGCGGAATTGCTCAACCCTGCGCTCGCCGCCAACGGACTGCTGTTCCGGCTGTTCCATGAGGACGGGGTCCGAGTATTTCCACCGGCCAGCCTCTCCTTCTCCTGCCGTTGCTCGCGCGAACGTGTGGCCGGCATGCTGGGCTCGCTGCCGCGTGCCGAGTTGGAGGATATGAAGGAAGACGGCATGGTCTCGGTCCAGTGCGAATTCTGCACCGATACCTATTTGTTCGATGACGATCAGCTCGCGGCCGTCTTCGAGTGAGCACCAGGCGTCGGAGCGCCATCAATCCGCCATTCTGGCGCTGTTCTTTTCAAGTCTGATCCGATTGGGGGGCAAGCAATGCGTCGTCACATCACACTGCACCTATCGATGCTTCTGACCTCCTTGCTGGTGCTGGCGGGCTGCCCCTCGGCGCCGTCGCGGATGTCGCCCGACATCACCTTCGCCGACCGGGCGCCGATCGGGCTGGATGTTGCGAATATCGAGATCGTGCAGCACTATCGGCCGGCACTTGCCGACCCCTTCGTCGATCATCTGTTCCCGCGGGAACCTGCCTCGGTGATCCGCCGGTGGGCGCAAGACAGGCTGGCGGCGCGGGGCGCCAGCGGCACCGCGACGTTGATCATCCAGGAGGCCAGCGTGACGGAAGAAATACTGGCCCGTGATTCAGGTCTGGAGGGCCTTGTCACCATCGAGCAGTCGGAACGCTACGAGGCCCGCTATGCCGTTCGCATCGAGATTGAGCAACCGGCGAGCCGCCGCAGCGGTTCCGCCGATGTCCTGGCCGTCCGGTCGACGACCGCGCCGGAAAACGCCTCGCTGGCGGATCGCGAACAGATCTGGTTCGAACTGACCGAGGACACCGCCCGCGATCTTGATGCGCGGTTCGAGCAGGAAATCAGGGCCGGATTGTCACAGTTCATCTTCTGATCGGACTGACGTGCCTGGGTAGCGAGCGCATTCTCTGAAATTTCGGCACCAGCCCGCTCCCCCGCCCGGCCACCCATCAGGATACTGGCCCAGTGGAGTCCGGGGGGTGGCCGGGCGGGGGAGCGGGCTGGTGCCGGTTCCGCGTGAGCGGATAATGCTTCATTCTGAGGCCCAATCCGCGACACGCCGCAAGAAGGCTTCTCCGGCCGCCATCTGTTCCAAACTGATGTATTCGTCGGGCTGGTGCGCTTGGGCAATGTCGCCCGGGCCGCAAATGACGGTCGAAATCCCCGCCTGTTGAAACAGGCCGCCCTCGGTTGCGAAGGCGACCACGCCCGATGCATTGGCGCCGGTGAGCTGGCGGGCCAGGGTTTCGGCTGGGCCGTCCGGGTCCGGCGCCATGGCCGGGACCGTGGCAATCTCCTCGGTCTCGATGGAGGTCTCTGTAAACCGTCCTTGCAATCGCGGCAGCAATTCGCTGTCTACGAAGCCCCGGTATCGAGCCATCACCGCGTCGGAATCCTCTCCCGGCAATGCGCGGTAATCCCAGACCATGCGGCATTGCCGGGGGATGATATTGAGCGCGGTACCGCCCTCGATTGTGCCGACATTGAACGTCGAATAAGGCGGCGTGAAACCGCTCCCTGGCAGCGGGTGTTTCCGGGCATCCTCCGCCAGCCCGTCGATGAAGGCGACGATCTCGGCCGCCGCGGAAATCGCGCTGAGGCCCAGATGCGGTGCGCTTGAATGGGCGTCCTTTCCCGTCACTATGGTGTGGAAGGCGCGCAGGCTCTTATGGGCGTTGGCCGGTTTCATCGAGGTCGGCTCACCGACGATTACCAGCCCCGGGCGCGGCAGATATTCGACGATATGGTGCAGCAGGTGGCGGATGCCGATGCAGCCGGTCTCCTCGTCATAGGACATGGCGAGATGGATCGGGCGCGACAGCTTGCGGGCGGCGAAATCCGGCACCAGGGACAGGGCGATCGCCAGAAATCCCTTCATATCCGCCGTACCGCGACCGTAAAGCCTCCCGTCCTTGGCAGTCAGGGTGAAGGGGTCGCTGGTCCAGTGCTGATCGGCGACCGGCACTACGTCGGTGTGGCCGGACAGGACGATCCCCCCGGGACCCTCCGGGCCGATGGTGGCGAACAGATTGGCCTTGGTCCCATCCGGCGAGGGCAGCACCAGCGGATCGACGCCGTGACCGCGCAGATAGGCCGCCACCCAGTCGATCAGCGCCCGGTTCGGATTGGCGGAGACGGTGTCGAAGGCGATCAGCCTTTCGAGGATCTCCAGGGATGAGAGTCTGTCTTGGCTGGCGGCGGTCATGATGCCCGGTCAGTTGCGCCAGAAATCCGGCACCAGCAGCATCAGCACCGTGAACAGCTCCAACCGTCCCAGCAGCATGCCGAAGGAGAGCAGCCACAGCGCCGCATCCGGCAGGTTCTGGAAGGTGCCGGCCGGCCCGATGATCGGCCCCAGCCCCGGCCCCACATTGGCGATCGCCGACGCAGCGCCGGATACGCTGGTCAGGAAATCCAGCCCGAGAAGCCCGAGCCCCATAGCCAACCCGACAAAGCTGATGACAAACAGGAAGAAGAAGCTCATCACCGATTCCGAGACCGTATCGGGGATCTGGCGACCGTTGTAATAGGCGATGAACACGCCATGCGGATGCATCAGCTTGTACATCTGGGCCCGGGCGGTGGCATAGGCGACCTGGAAGCGGAAGACCTTGATGCCGCAACTGGTCGAACCGGCGCAGCCGCCGATGAACATCAGGAAGAAGAAGGCGCCGACCGCGAATGGTCCCCAGGTGCCGAAATCCGATGTGGCATAGCCGGTGCCGGTGATGATCGAGACCACATTGAAGGTGCTCAGCCGGAAGGCCTCTTCCAGGCTGTTCGCCTCCACTGTGCGCCAGATATAGGCGGTAATCGCCAGTACAGCGACGATGATGATCGTCAGGAACCAGCGGACCTGGCTGTCTCGGAACAGCGGCAGCAGATTGCCGCGCACGGCCCGCAGATACAGCGCGAAGGGCAGGCTGCCCAGGATCATGAAGGCAGTGCCGGTGTACTCGACGGAGGCGCTGTCGAAGGCGCCGATGGAATCGTCCGAGGTCGAGAATCCGCCGGTGGCGATGGTGGTCATGGCGTGGGCCAACGCGTCGAACCAGGGCATGCCGGAGACCGCGTAGCAGGCGGTGCAGATCAAGGTCAGGGCCAGATAGATCAGGCCGATCGAGGTGGCGATCTGGGCCGCGCGGGGCAACACCTTCTCCGAGGTGTCGGAACTTTCCAGCCGGAACAACTGCATGCCGCCGACCTGCAACAGCGGCAGGATCGACAGCGCGACCACGATGATGCCGATGCCGCCGAGCCATTGCAGCAAAGCGCGCCACATCAGCAGACCGGGCGGTACATCCGCGAGCCCGGTGATCACCGTGGCCCCGGTCGTGGTGATGCCGGACATGCTCTCGAAGAACGCCGCCGTATAGCTCAGCTTCAGCTCGGAGAAGGCGAAGGGCAGCGCGGCGAAAGCGGCGATCACGAACCAGCTGAGCGTGGTCAGCACGAAGGCCTGGCGGACCTTCAGGTCGAACCGGTTGCCGCGGCTGGTGATGGTCAGCGCGGTGCCGACGAACAGCGTCGCCGCGGACGAGGCCACGAAGACCTGCCAGTCGGGGTTGTCCACAGCCAGATCGAACAATGCCGGCAGCAGCATGGCGGCGGCCAGAATGCACAGCAGGATGCCGAGGACGAAGGCGATCGGGCGGAAGTCGAGCAAGTATTCCGATATCTTTGTTTTTGGAATCGGTCGGAATGACGGGCGGGATAATCGGCCCTAGATGCAGTCTTTGTCCATAGTGGGTCCTGTTGGTTTTTTTCACCACCAAGACACCAAGGCACCAAGACACCAAGGCACCAAGAGTTCCGGCTTGTCGCGCCGAAGGCGCATCAATAATCGTGGCCACACCGAAACAATGCAGAAATCTGACGCCAGGATGAACTGTTGGTCCTGGCAGGTCATGCCAACCGCACCGTGTGCGATCGATCACCATTCAAACAAGGTGCCTGCGGCGCAATCAACCGGAACTCTTGGTGCCTTGGTGCCTTGGTGGTGAAAAAACCTAGGTGTTGAGCCCGGCCATTGCCTGGAACTCGCGGCGCAGTTGGATATCGTCGCGAAAGGCGCCGATCATCCGGCTGGTGACCATGGTGGTGCCGTCCTTGTGCACGCCCCTTGTGGTCATGCAGTGGTGCTCGGATTCGATGATCACCGCCACGCCGCGCGGCTGCAGGGCGCCATCGATGGAATCGGCGATCTGCGCGGTCATCTTCTCCTGGATTTGCAGCCGGCGGGCATAGGCGTCGACAACCCGCGCAAGCTTGCTGATGCCGACAACTCGGCGGTGCGGCAAATAACCCACATGGGCCTTGCCGATGATCGGCACCATGTGATGCTCGCAATGGGACTCGAAGGAGATATCCCGCAGCACCACCATCTCGTCGTAACCTTCGACCTCTTCGAAGGTGCGCTGCAGGATTTCGTGCGGGTCCTCGCCATAGCCGGCGAAGAATTCGAGATAGGCGCGCACAACCCGATCCGGCGTGCCCAGCAGCCCCTCACGGGACGGGTCGTCGCCCGCCCAGCGGATCAGCGTGCGGACGGCCTCTTCGGCCTCCGCGCTGGTCGGACGCTGGGGTGGGTTCTCGGCGGTCTGTTTGCCGGATCCCGGCGATTGGGAACGCTTGCGTAGCGGGGTTGGTGCCGGTGTCACTACGGTCTCCTTATCCCACGCAAATACATCCGGCGAAGCCGTACAGGATGGAGTTAGCTACGTGGCGCGTTGAGAAATAGTTTCAACCCCGAACCCGATTGCCAATCGCGGGTCTTGATCAGTTCAGCGGCGCGGTGTCGTGCGGGCTGTCGAGCGAGAAAGCCGGGATATCGACGTCGAACCGGGCGCCGCCGGTGGTCTCCATCTCATAGGTGCCGACCATGATCCCTGAAGGCGCGTTGAGCGGCGTGCCGCTGGTGTATTCGAAGCTCTCTCCCGGGCTCAGCACTGGCTCCACACCGACCACGCCGGCGCCGCGAACCTCCTGGATTCGCCCCCAGCTATCGGTGATACGCCAATAGCGATTGCGCAGTTGAACGGTCTCGCCGCCGCAATTCTCGATACGCACGTGATAGGACCAGACAAAATGATTGTCCGGGGGCGAAGACTGGTCCTCGAGATAGCACGGCTCCACCGTTACCTGGATACCGCGCGTCACTGTCTCATACATGCAGGCAACCGTTTCCCAGCTTTCCGGGAGGACGTACCTGCCCTCCACGGAAATGACTAGATATCGGTTGCTGCCCGCCCTGTCCAGCGGCGCCGGCCGGACACCTCTGGAAGGCGGCGCTGGACCGATGGCTCTCACCCCGACCGGGGCGAGAGCCCTGGGCCTAACGGAGCCGGATCTCCGCGCGCCGGTTGGACGGCTCACGCACGCCGTCCTGGGTCACCACCGCCGGGCTCGCCTCACCGGCGGCCTCCACGACGATCCGCGACCCGGTCACACCAGCAGTCTCAAGGGCCGATTTAATGGCTTCGGCCCGGCGCATCGACAGGCTCAGATTATAGGCTTCCGCCCCGGATCGGTCGGCATGTCCGACCACGGTGATCTCCGGGCTGTCGCCGGATTTTGCCTCATCGACCAGGGTTTGCAGCGCGCTTTCACCGGTGGCCGTGAGTTGGGCGCTGTTGTGGTCGAAGAAGACCAGATGGACCGGCGTGTCGGTGGCCGCCACCGGCGCCATCTTGTCCTCGACTGTGGTCAGCGCGACCAGGAAGTCGTCGCGGCAGGCGGCGATATGGTCGGGCTGGTGGTTCTCTTCCTGTTGCTCTATCCAGCAATCAAATTTGGCCTGCGCCACGGCTGCCGCGGCCGGGTCGACCTCGCGCCCGCCCTCGGCCAGCACTTTGGCCAGCCGGCCATGGGCGCTGGTGAGCTCTTCAACGGAGGTTTCCGGGATCAACCAGTTATCGATCGCCTCGGGCGGAACCAATTCGCCGGCGGCGGCCTGTGTGCCCTTGCGCGCGAAGTAGGCCGCATCGGCCCAATCGTACATCTCGTCGGCTTCGAAGGTAACGGTCTGGCGGTATTCGGCGGCCAGCCTTTGGGTAAACGGGCTGCCGACGGCTTCGGATTGTTGAAAACGCTCGATCGCCTGTCCACTGCATCCCGCAAGCAAGGCCGCGCCCAGGCCGATCGCGATCGGCCTCGTTCCTGTGAGTCTCATCTGCCTCTCCAATTTGTTCGCGCGTCGCCCTCATGGCCGCACGTTATCGCCGGTGTTCGGGTGGCTTCCGGTTGTCCGTCTCCCGCCCCTGGTCGACGGCACACTATTCCCAGGGATTCCGGCCCTTTCACGATGATTTGTGTCAAATCCAAGAAATTGTGATGGCGGTCGCTTCAGTGCCGATTGGAGACGTGGGAGGGTGAGGGGGTAGCACTGAACTGGAAAGGCCACTTCAACGGTGCAGCAAATCCGACCCTTCGATCCCTGCATCGATAACGCAGCGGCGCTAACCGGCCGCCTGTTCGATGACCGGGCCGCCGGTGGCGTCGGCATCTGCCGGATCGTGTGTGACCAGCAAGGTCGGCAGGCCGAGATCGCGGGCGTGGCTGAACACGAACTCGCGGAACCGGGTCTTGAGCGCCGCATCGAGCTTGGAGAACGGCTCATCCAACAACAGAGCGCGCGGTTCGGCCAGCAGGGTGCGCATCAAGGCGGCGCGGGCGCGCTGGCCGCCGGAGAGGGTCGCCGGGTCGCGGTCGGCAAAGCCCGTCAGCCCGGCCTCGGCCAACGCCGCCTCGACCCGTTCCCGGCGTGCCGCCCGGCCCTTCACCTCGGCCGGAAGGGCAAAGGCGAGATTGTCGCCGACCGACAAATGCGGAAACAGCAGATCGTCCTGGAACAAGATGCCGACCCCCCGGCGTTCCGGTGGCAGGGATGCGATGTCCCGGCCGCCCAGCCTGATCTGCCCCGACCAGGAAAAGACCGGGTCCAAAGTGCCGCAGATCAGCGCCAGCAGGCTCGACTTTCCGGAGCCGCTGGGTCCCATCAAGGTGGCGATGGTCCCCGGTCGCACCGAGAGGGTCAGGGGTCCCAGGAGGGTGTCGCCGCCCAGCGTCAGGGTGACGCCGTCGAGGTCCAGCCCATCCTCAGCCGGCTTCAGTGGGGTGACCGGGGGGATAACCGGCGGGGTGATCGGGGACGGGGCGCTCATACCTTCAGCCCTTGTCGCTTGCGGAACAGGATTGCCGGCACCGACAGGGCGACGGCGAATCCCAGCAACGGCATGGCCATCTGGGCGAAGGCATAAACCCCGACGATGCGTCGGTCCGCGCCCGCCGCCAATCCGACAGCCTCCGTGGTCAGCGATGTAAGGCGGCCGGCGCCGGCGAACAGGGTCGGCAGATATTGTGCCACGCTGACCGAAAAGCCGACCGCGCCGGCGAACAGGATCGGCCGTAGCAGCATGGGCACCTTGATACGCCAGAAGACCCGCGCCGGCGATGCTCCCAGGCAGGCGGCTGTCCGGGCATAGCGATCGTCCAGCTTGCGCCAGGGGTCGGACAGCGCCAGGAACACGTATGGCAGTACGAACAGCAGATGGCTCCAGGTGAGGGCGATCCAGCGCCCGTCCAGCCGCCCGACCACCAGCAATACCTGGATACCGAATAGAAATGCGATCTGCGGCACCAACAGCGGCATGTATAGAAGCCATAGAGCGCGCGTGGTCGGCCTCACGCCGGCCCGGCATTCATATTCCAGGCAGCCGATGGCCAGGGCAAGGGCGGCGGCGGTGGCGGCCACGCCGACGGTCAGCGTGGTGCCGGCGGGCTGGGACAGCGCCCAAAGATGCTGCATCCAGTTTTCGGTGGTCCAGCTGCCGGGCAGAAAATCCGGGAACCGCCAGCGCCAGGTCAGCGACCAGATCGCCAGGCAGGCCAGGCTGAGCACCGCGGCGGTGACCGCCAGCATGACGGTGCCGCCGCTGGCGATGCGCAACGCACTGCCGCCCGAGCCGCGACGGCCGGCGGCAATCCAGGGACGGGCGCATCGGATCGCCAATCGTTCCAGGGCATACCAGGTGCCGATCGCCGCGGCAACCAGGCCGAATTGCAGACAGGCGCCGGCAGCGGCCATGAAGCGCATGCCCAAATTCGGGTCGTTGAACCAGCGCAGCACCAAAGGTGCCAGCGGCGGCGGTGTCGCCGGGCCGAGGATCAGCGCCATGTCCACCACCGACAGGGAGAAGGCCAGGACAGCATAGATCGGCAGGCGGATCAGCGGATAGAGTTGCGGCAGCACGGTCTTGACCCAGGCCATGACCGGGCCGTAGCCGGCGGTGCGGGCGACCGCCAAGGTCCGGTCGGTGCCGATCTGGCCGGTGGCGGCGACCGCGATCAACAGCAGGAACGGCGTTTCCTTCAATGCCAAGCCAAAGGTCAGCAGGATGCCATAAGGGTCCTGGACGATGGCGAAATCCGGAGGGCGGTCCCATCCGGTGGCCCAGGGCGACAGGGAGCGGGCGAGCCATCCGCTCGGCGTCAGCAGAAAGGCGAGGCCGATCGCGAGTGCCGCATGGGGCACCGCCAGTAACGGCGCCAGAACCCGGCGCAGGATGCCGAACGCCCGCGTCCCGTGCCATGCCGCCAGCAGCGAGATGGACAGTCCCAGCGCCAGGGCGGTGGACAGAAACCCGCTGGTCAGGGTCAGCCGGATCGCCGTGCCTAACCCCGGCGCATCGAGTAGTTGCCGCCAAGGGTCGAGGCTGAGCCCGGTGCCGCCCAGTGCCGGAAGGTAGCCGAGCGCCGGCGCCCAGGTGCCGATCAGGCCGAGGCAGATCGGCACCAGAAACAGGGCCAGGGTGACCGCTGGAATTGCGACCATCCGGGTGCCGGGCCGCATCACCCGACCGGCCGTCGCGTCCATGGTGCCCGGCGCGTCGTCTGGCGCCAAGTCGACGATGGGACCGCCCCCTATCGGGCGTAGCGTTTTAGCCATTCCGCTTCGAGTGCGTCGGTCCAGGAAGCGTGCGGCTCGAGCAGTGGCCGGCCGAGCTCCTCCGGCGCCAGGGTGGCGATGCCCCGCGGCAGGGCGGCGAAGGCCATTCGATCCTCTTCATCCAGCCGGTCGATGGACAGCACCGTCGGGTCGCCCCAGATCGTCGGGTCGTCCTTGCGGATCTGGGCTTCCGGCGACAGCAGGAAGTTGGCGACCACCATGGCGCCTTCCCGGGCGCTGCTGTTGAACGGAATGGCCACGAAATGGGTGTTGCCCAGGGTGCCGCCGGCCAGCACGTAGGTCCGCACCGAATCCGGCAGTCGCCCATCGGCGATGGCGGCGCTGGCTGCGCCCGGGTTAAAAGTGAAGGTGATGTCGATCTCGCCATCATCCAGCATCTGCAGCGTCGTCTCGCTGCTGGTCGGGAAGGCGGCGCCCTGGCGCCACAGCACCGGGTGCAGCCGGTCGAGATAGTCCCAGAGCGGCGCCGTCACCCCAGCGAAATCCGCCTCCTCGACCGGGTGCAGCAAGGGCGCGCGATCGGCGGCCAGCTCGGTCAGGGCCTGCTTCAGGAAGGTGGTGCCGAGGAAATCCGGTGGCAGCGGATAGGTGAAGCGACCCGGATTGTCGGTCAGGTAGGCCAGCATCGCCGCCATGCTATCCGGCGGGTCGGTCAGCCGTGCGGTATCGTAGATGAACACCAGCTGCGCCATGCCCCAGGGCGATTCCAACCCGTCGGTCGGCACCGTGAAGTCGATCAGCGTGGTCGGCTTGCCCGCCGTATCGACCAGGGCGAAGTTCGGCAGCGCGGCGACGAAGGGCGCACCCAGCATGCCGTTGCGCTTCATTGCCGCGAAGTTCTCGCCATTGATCCAGACCAGATCGACCGAGCCGCCATCCTCACGCCCGGCGGTCTTCTCCGCCAGAATGCGGCTGATCACATCGGCTGTGTCGGCGACCTTGGTGTGGCGCAGCTCGACGCCGTACAGGTCCCAGATGCGCCCACCGGCCCAGCCGATATAGTCGTTGATCTGCTGCGATCCGCCCCAGGCGTTGAAATACACCGTCTGGCCCCGCGCCCGCTCCAGCACCGCGTTCCAACCCGCCCCGCCTGCCTCCTGCGCCCGAACCGTGCCAACCCCTGCGGCCATTACCACCGCGATGCCGAAGGCGGCGGCAAGAAACCGTCTGCCGAATCTCATGATGCCCTCATCCCGTTTTCCGGTCGCGACCCTAGAGTTTGAGCGCCGGTCTGTCAGCAGCGCAAGCCCCACCTCACGCAGGCTTTATGGGCCGCGAGCGGAATGGGAGAGCGACGGTCGCGCCCGTTCCACCATAGGGAGTTGCCCGTGCCGCCCGGCTATACCGCCGGCCTCGGGCGGGACCTTCCATGCGACGACCGCCGGTTTCCTTGAAGCGCCCCTGGCCATCGCCTATAACGGCCCTGACGCGGGTGTAGCTCAGTGGTAGAGCACTAGCTTCCCAAGCTAGGTGTCGAGGGTTCGATCCCCTTCACCCGCTCCAATCCCCGGCATACGACTAAGCGGCGGACAATCGCGTCGGTAGAGTTTCCCGACCGGCCCTGTTACTTTCTCCCGCGAATCTTCCACCGGTTTTGGGGCGGTGCCGATGGGTATGGGCAGGGTTTGGCTGGTTCTTCTGGCGTTCGGCATCCTTCAATCGGCGCCCGCGATCGCCTTACCTGAGTTTCCCGAACTGGCCGGCCGCGTCGTGGACGAAGCGAGGGTCCTGCGCCGCTCGACGGAACTGGCGATTACAGAGCAATTGCGGGCTCATGAGGCGGCAACGACCAACCAGATCGTCGTGGTCACGCTGCGCTCTCTTCAGGGCTACACGATCGAGGAATTCGGCGTTCGCCTCGGCAATCATTGGGGCATCGGCCAGCAGGATCGCGACAACGGCGTGCTGCTGATCGTCGCGCCGAACGACCGCAAGGTGAGGATCGAAGTCGGCTTCGGCCTGGAAAGCGTCCTGACCGACGCCCTGGCGAATACCATCATCGATGAGGAAATCCTGCCGCTGTTCCGCCGCGACAAATTGGAGCGCGGCGTGCGCGCGGGGGTAGACGCGATCCTGGCGGCGATCGCGGGGACCTATGAGGCGCCGACACGGTCGCTCATATCGGGAGCTCAGGTGTCGGCCTACCTTCCTTTCCTGGCGTTTGGGGTCTTCGGCATTGTGGTCATCATCATCATCCGGGATGCGTTCCGCGATGGCCGCTCGCGTCGTGATCGCACCCGGAGTGGCGATGCCGAATCGAACGCGGCCGATAGCCATTGGGACAATTCATCCGGCCGCTGGGGCCGCGATCGACGCCGCTCGAACCGCTGGACCGGCGGATTCGGCAGCGGCGGCGGTGGCGGTTTCAGTGGCGGCGGTGGCAGCTTCGGCGGCGGCGGCTCGTCGGGGAGTTGGTGACCGTGGCGTTTCTGACGGGTGACGAAAAATCCCGGATCGCCAATGCGATCAAGCAGGCGGAGAGCAGGACCGGCGGCGAGATCGTCGCGGTCATTGCGCGATCCAGCGACGGGTATTGGTTCATCCCGACTCTGTGGGCGGCCATCGCGGCGCTGACGGTGCCGGCGGTGGTGCTGTGGATCGATCCCTGGATCTACCCGATCGAGCTCTATGGCGGCCAACTGGCCCTGTTCGCCGTCCTGGCCCTGTTTTTCCGGTGGGCGCCGGTGAAGATGCGGCTGGTGCCCGGCCGGGTCAAACGCCGTCGAGCGACCCGGTTGGCCCGGGAACAGTTCCTGGCGCGGGGGCTGCACCACACCGAGGGCCGGACCGGGGTGCTGCTGTTCGTATCGGTGGCCGAGCGCTATGTGGAGGTGCTGGCCGATTCCGGGATCAACGAGAAGGTCGCGCCGGACACCTGGTCCACCCTGGTCGAGGCCTTCGTCGCAAAAATCCGGCATAAGCAGGTCGCCGACGGCTTTCTGGAGGCGATCGGCCGCTGCGGCGCGGTGCTGGAGGAGCATTTCCCGAAGGCCCGCGACGACAAGGACGAGCTACCGAACCATCTGGCGGAAATCTGAGTTTCGCCCGCTCCCGACGCCCTTCCTTGGGCCGGCAATCGAATTCCGGGCATCGCTTCACCGATAGGCCCGAACTTCCATGCTGCCTTGGGGCAGGCGGAAGGTTGCCCGACGCGGCGTAGTTCACAAAGCATTGATCGGAAGGGCGTTGGAGCGATGTCTTCAACGGCGGTAGGCTCGAGATAGCGTCTTCAAAATTGGAGATGCGGCCAGCGAGCCGGTGTCGACTCCACGCGATCGGCTTTCGGAACACCGAGGGAGGGGACCGTGATGCTGATCGGCCGTTTGACTGTGACTGTTTTCGGTATCGTCCTTGGGGGCGCTCTGGCCACCCCGGCGATCGCCGGCGATGCCGAAGCCGGCGCCGATCTTGCCACACAATGTTCGGCCTGCCATGGGGCCGCGGGGATCAGCACCGGTGGCAACTTCCCCAACCTTGCGGCGCAGAAGGAAGGCTATGTCGCGTCGCAGCTGCGGGCGTTCCGCGCCGGCGACCGGTCGAACGCCTTGATGAACGCCGTCGCCGCTTCGTTGTCGGATACCGACATCGAGAATTTGGCGGCTCATTTTTCAAGCCTGCCCGGCGCCGATCCAGGGGCGGTCGCGGCCAATTTATCCGGGCTCGACGGCACCGCGCCGGTGTTCCCGGCCGATTTCGAAGACACCTTCACGCGCTACCAGCGGATCGATTTCGAGGGCCGCAAGCAGGTCCGCTACTATGGTGCGAACGATGTCGCCCTGGCGGCGGCGGAGTCCGGCGGGCCGTTTCCCGCCGGATCTTATTTGTTCGTCGAGATATTCAAGGCCGAGGTCGGCGGCGACGGTGAATTGGTCCAAGGCGCGGACGGTCAGTTGGTGGCCGGCGACCGGGCGGCGTTCACCGCCATGGAGAAGCAGGCCGGCTGGGGCGACGCGGTGCCCGATATTCTGCGCAACGGCGACTGGCGCTACGCCGTATTTTCGGTCGCGGGGGAGCACCGGCCGGGGCTCAATGAAGGGCCGTGCCTGGCCTGCCACCAGCCGCTGGCGGACATTGACTACACGTTCACATACGAGACTCTGAGGGAATTCGCCCTGGCGAACTGAGGGGCGGGCCTCATCGGTAGGCCCGGACTTCCGTGCCGGATTGGGGCAGGCGGACGGTCGCGTCCCTGAGCCGGCAGCGCATACAGAGCAGGCGGCGGCTGGCCCTGGCGATCGGCGTCGTCTGCGACAAGGCGCCCAGCAACCGGCTGAGCGGCAGGATCTTGGTGTGGCCGCAGCCATTGCAGACGCAATCCAGGCGCTGCACGCCCTGCCGCCGCAGATAGCCCAGCGTGACGGGTTTTTCGAGATCCGGCATCATCATCACTCCTTGCTGCTGCTCACAGATCGTTCGCCGGGCTCAGGGTCCGGCGGCCAGATCGCCTTCACCGCCGCACCCTTATGGCCGCATTGTGAGCAGGTGAGGCGCGGTTCCAGCCGCGATGTCGGACAACCGGCGCCAAAGCGCTGCATCAGCGGCCTGGCGGTCAGGGACTGCGCATGTCCGCACCCTCGGCACCGGCAGGCCAGCGTGCCGCCGTTGGAAAACAGATAGCCGAGGTCGACGATCTTGCGCAGGTTGACCATGGCAGCGCCTCCCAACGCGTCATGGAAATCATTGGAAGAACATAACATGAACATTTGAAGCACGCCAAGGCCAAAATTGGCCCGCCGATCAGGGGGCGGCGCCGGCCAGATCATTGAGGATCGGGCAGTCGGGACGGTCGTCGCCATGGCAACGGTCGATCAAATGGGTCAGCGCCGAGCGCATGGTGTGAAGCTCGGCGATCTTGTGGTCGATATCGTCGACCCGATGCCGGGCCAGCGCCTTAGCGTCGGCGCTGGCGCGGTCGCGATCCTGATAGAGGGAAAGCAGGTTGCGACAGTCCGCGACACTGAAGCCGAGGCCCCGTGCCCGTTTCAGGAAGCGCAGCACCTGCACGTCGCGGTCGTCATAATTGCGATAGCCGTTGCCCTGGCGGATCGCCGGCCGCATCAGCCCGATATCCTCGTAGTAGCGGATCGTCTTGGGCGGCAACCCGGAACGGTCGGCAACGTCGCTGATCCTCATCGCGCTGATCCTTCCAGCCGGTTGGGACGGGACTACTCGCCCAGCACCCGACGCCGGTCCTCGTATTCCTCTTTGTCGATCTCGCCGCGGGCGAACCGCTCCTTCAGGATGTCGAGCGGGCCGGGCTGGAACAATGGACCGTGTGCCGGGTGGGCGTGACCGCCCATACTCCGCGCCAGAAACACGACCGCGGCGATGATGCCGCCGACGACCAGGACCATCATCAGCGGACCGACGATCCATCCCAGCCAGCCGCCGCCCCACATCATATGGGGTCCATAGCCCTCAAAACCTTCCACTGGATCGGCAAGGGCGGCGAATGGCATCAGTGTCGCGGCCGACAATGTGAGACCTGCATAAATCCTGCCAGGCATAGCGCTGATCCCTCCTCTTTCCCGGGGTGGCCCTGGCGCGAAGCGGAAACATACCGGCCATCGAATTTGCGCCGGGCGATCCGGTGTTCATCCATATAGCAACCTTCCAGTTACTGTAGGCAATGACCGTCGGGAGATATCAACCCTAATTTGGCCCGATCGGCGGTTGTCCCCAATGATCTGCATCAGAACCGCCGGTGCCGCCGCGATTCCGATCGAGACCCGCGCAATGCTTGGTATGCATCGACCTGGTCCGGATTCAGCATGTCGTGCAATTCGAAATGGTATCTCGGAAGCGTGGGCCGGAGGCGGCCGGTCGCCACAGATACGATTGTGTGGGTATATGAACAGGTATTCAATTGCTCAATTCTACATCTCTATTTAATCGAAGAACGTTTTATTATACGAACAGTTTTACTGTGGCGATGAATTGACTACAATTATCTTATGATCAACTGGTTCAAAACACCGATCGGCAGGCGGACCTTGGTCCGGTCCGGAGTCGCGGCTGGGGCGTTGCCGATTGTCGGCGCCGGCTTGGCGCGGGCGGCCCAGCATGCGCAGGATGAACGGCCGGCCGGTCACGGTGTTGCCCATGATGGCGGCATGACCACCGTCGGCGACGTTGATCACGCGCGTAACGGTTTCGACCCCCACGCGATATTGACCGACTGGGATGTCGGCACGGAATCCACCTTGCCCGATGGCGGCCGGTTGCGCGAATACGAGATCACCGCGACCGATGTGGAGATCGAGATCGCGCCCGGGGTCTTCTTTCCGGCCTGGACCTATAACGGACGGGTTCCGGGGCCGACGATCCGCGCCACCGAAGGAGACCTGATCCGGATCCGATTCCGCAACGCCGGCAGCCATCCCCATACGATGCATTTCCACGGCATCCACGCGGCCCGTATGGACGGCGTCCCGGGCGCCGGCCAGGTCGCGCCGGGCGAGGAATTCACTTACGAATTCCATGCGCTGCCGTTCGGTTGTCACCTCTACCACTGCCACTCGATCCCGCTGAAACGCCACATCCATAAGGGGCTCTATGGCGCCTTCATCGTCGATCCCGACCCGGCGCGCCATCCGGAAGCCAGTGATGTGGCGCGCTCGCGCCTGCTCGGCACCGAGGAGAACGCCGCTTGGCAAGAGATGATGATGGTCGCGAACGGCTTCGACACGAATTTCGACGACGAGAATGAGTTCTATGCGGTCAACACCATCGCGCACGCCTATCAGAAACGGCCGATCCGGGTGGAGCGGGAGCAGCCGATCCGCGTGTACTTCATCAATATCACCGAGTTCGACGCAGTCAATTCGTTCCACCTGCACGGCAACTTCTTCGACTATTACGACCATGGCACGACCCTGACCCCGACATTGCGCATCGTCGACACGGTCATGCTGTGCCAGGCGCAGCGCGGCATTCTGGAGATCTCGTTCCGCGACCACGAGCCCGGCCTCTACATGTTCCACGCCCATCAGAGCGAGTTCGCGGAACTCGGTTGGATGAGCATGTTCGAGGTGGTGTGAAGGGCATGCGCTGGGCATATGTGTTCATACCGCTGGGCCTGCTGGCGCTGGTCGTCGGCGTGTTCGCCGCCACCGACCCGCTGGCGCCTCTGGGTGTCGCGACGCCGCCGATCGAGACACTCACCATCGAGCGGACCGTGCTGGACGAGACCGGTATCTCGGTCACCGTGCGTGCCGGCGGCAGCGAGCCGGTCGCCATCGCCCAGATCCAGGTCGACGGCGCCTATTGGCAGTTCGAGCAGACTCCGCCGGGCCCGCTGCCTCGGCTGCGGACCGCGACGATCCACCTGCCCTACCCCTGGGTCGAGAACGAGACCCACGCGCTGCTCTTCGTGACCGCGTCGGGGGTGACTTTCGAGCATGTGATCGATGTCGCCACGAATACGCCGCGCGTCGGATGGTCGGGCCTGCTGGCCTACGCCTTGCTGGGCCTGTATGTCGGCGTTGTGCCGGTCGGGCTGGGTCTGCTGTTCTATCCGTTCCTCAGGACGCTCGGTACCGGCGGCATGCAGTTCCTGCTGGCGTTGACGATCGGGCTGCTCGCCTTCCTGCTGATCGACACGGTGATGGAGGGGCTGGAACTCGCGGAAGCGGCCGATGCCGCGTTCCAAGGGCCGGCGCTGGTCCTGCTGCCGGCAGCGGCCGCTTTCCTGGCCCTGCTGGCTTTCGGGCGGCGGGGCGGAAAACCGCCGGTCGGGGTTGCGCTGGCGACTTATATCGCGCTCGGTATCGGACTGCACAATCTTGGCGAGGGGCTGGCCATCGGCGCCGCGTTCGCGATCGGCGAGGCGGCGCTCGGATCGTTCCTGGTGATCGGGTTCACGCTTCACAACGTCACCGAAGGCATCGGCATCGCAGCGCCGATGGTCGAGCGGCGGCCGCCTGTGAAAGTATTCGTCGGGCTGGCGGCGCTGGCCGGCCTGCCTGCCGTTATAGGAACCTGGATCGGTGCCTTTGCCTACTCGCCGCATTGGAGCGCCGTCTTTTTGGGCATCGGCGCCGGTGCGATCCTTCAGGTGGTCGTGGAGGTGGCGCGCTATCTGTCGGACCTCGGCCGCGACTCCGATGCCCCGGCGATCCTGTCGAGCATCAAACTCGGCGGCTTCTGCGCCGGTCTCGCCATTATGTATGGCACCGCGATCCTGGTGAAATTCTGAGTAGAGTATTTCGGATTTTCGCAAGGATCGGCGGCACGGGGCCAGGTCCGATAGGGCAGGATCGCCCCCTCACCCTCCCAACGCTGCGCGTCGGGTCCCTCCCTCTCCCCAAGGACAGGGGAAATTAGGGCGACCCATATTCGCCCTCTCCTGGGGGAGAGGGAGGGACCCGCGCGTAGGCGCGGGAGGGTGAGGGGGAGCACCGCACTCCGACCCGACAGGGCAGCGGGTATGTAATCCCACCAAGCAATCCGGCTACACCCGAACCCTCCTCAGCCTGAGCGCATTGCCGATCACCGAGACCGAGCTCAAGCTCATGGCGGCGGCGGCGATCATCGGGCTCAGCAGCAGGCCGGTCAGCGGGTACAGGATGCCGGCGGCGATCGGCACGCCCAGCGAATTGTAGACGAAGGCCAGAAACAGGTTCTGGCGGATGTTTCGAATGGTGGCGCGGCTGAGGCGGCGGGCGCGCAGGATCGCGGTCAGATCACCCTTGACCAGGGTCAGCCCGGCGCTCTCCACCGCCACATCGGCGCCGGTGCCCATGGCGATGCCCACATCGGCCATGGCCAGGGCCGGGGCGTCGTTGATCCCGTCGCCGGCCATGGCGACCTGGGCGCCGGATGCCTGCAGGCGTTCAACCGCCTTCGATTTGTCGGCCGGCAACACCTCGGCATCGACCTCGTCGATACCCAGCCGGCGGGCGACGGCCTCAGCCGTGGTCCTGTTGTCGCCGGTGACCATGACGATACGCAGCCCGTCGGCGCGCAGGGCGCGGATCGCCTCCGGCGTGGTCTGCTTGATCGGGTCGGACACGGCAATCAAGCCGGCGACCGCATTGTCGATGACGACGAACATCACCGTCGCGCCCTCTTCGCGCAGCGCTTCCGCCCGATCTTCGAATTCGCCGGCATCGACGGCAAGATGTTTCAGTATCCCTCCATTGCCGAGAGCGACGGATCGGCCATCGACGATGCCGGAAAGGCCCCTGCCGGCTTCGATGGCGACCGAGTCCGGCGTATCCAGGGGCAGTCCTTTCTCCTGGGCCGCGGCCAGGATCGCCGCCGCCAGGGGATGTTCGCTGGCCCTCTCCAGGCTGGCGGCAAGGCGCAGGATGGTATCGACGTCATGACCCTCAGCCGGCTCGACGGAGTCGACCCGGGGCCGGCCCTCGGTCAGGGTGCCGGTCTTGTCGACCACCAGGGTGTCGATGCCGGCGAACCGCTCCAGCGCCTCGGCATTGCGGATCAGCACCCCGGCCTGGGCGCCCCGGCCGACGGCGACCATGATCGACATCGGCGTCGCCAGCCCCAGTGCGCAAGGGCAGGCGATGATCAGCACCGAGACAGCCGCGATCAGGCCAAACCCCATGGCCGGCGGTGGACCGACCAGAGACCAGACGACGAAGGCGATCATTGCGGCGGCCAGCACCGCCGGCACGAAGTACCCGGCGACCGCATCGGCCAGACCCTGGATCGGCGCCCGGCTGCGCTGGGCCTCGGCGACCATCTGGACGATGCGCGACAGCATGGTGTCGGCACCCACATGGTCGGCCCGGAACACGAAGCTGCCAGTGCCGTTGAGGGTGCCGCCGGTGACGAAGTCGCCAACGGACTTTTCCGTCGGTATGGGCTCGCCGGTCAGCATCGACTCGTCGACCGCGCTGCGGCCGTCGGTCACCGTGCCGTCGACCGGGATCTTTTCGCCCGGACGGACGCGCAGCAGATCGCCCAGCCGGACATCGTCCAAGGGCACATCTTCGTCATGACCATCGGCGCCCACCCGCCTGGCGGTTTTCGGGGCCAGGTCGAGCAGGGCGCGGATCGCGCCGCCGGTGCGTTCCCGCGCCCGCAACTCCAGCACCTGGCCCAGCAGCACCAGCACGGTAATCACCGCCGCCGACTCGAAATACACCGCGACCGTGCCATTCGCCATCCGGAACGCCGGCGGAAACAGTCCCGGCGCCACGGTGGCGGCGACGCTGTAGGCGAAGGCGGTGCCGGTTCCGATGGCGATCAGGGTGAACATGTTCAGGTTGCGGGTGACGATCGACATCCAACCGCGCTGAAAAAACGGCCACCCGGCCCACGCCACTACCGGCGTGACCAGGGCCATCTGGAGCCACGGGCTCAACGCCGGTGGGATCACCCGGTCGACCGGCAATGCGAACAGATGCGCCGCCATTTCCATGATCAGCACCGGCAGGGTCAGCGCGGCGGCGACCCAGAATCGCCGGGCCATGTCGATCAGCTCTTCATTGGGTGTGTCGGCATCCGGAATGCCCATGGGCTCCAGCGCCATGCCGCATTTCGGGCATGTGCCCGGCCCCTCCTGGACGATTTCGGGATGCATCGGGCAGGTGTAGAGCGTGCCTTTCGGCGCCGGGGTGGTTTCGGGCGGATGGCCGTCGCGATAGGCGGCGGGGGCCTTCAGGAATTTTCCCCGGCATCCGGCGGAGCAGAAATGGAAGGTATCGCCCTCGAACTCGGCGCTGTGCCCGGCGGTCGCCGGATCGACGCTCATGCCGCAGACCGGGTCAGTGGTCGTGACTGCGTCGTCATGAGTGTGGTTGCAGGCCGCCATTGGGTGCCGACTTTCCTGGCATTGAAGGGGCGTGGCCGGAGCGCTGCTCACGGCGTTCGCACCCTAGATAAGGTTTCCAGTTGCTGGAAGGTCAATGGCCTGCCTATGGAAAGATCATCCTTCGGAGCGGGCGATAGCCTTGCTGAGGTCGGTCCAGGTGTACCCTCGTTCCGGCAAGGTGACTCCCCACAGCTTCTCTTCACGGACCGCGGCCCATTTGCCGCCCATGGCCTCATAGAAGAACCGGGCTGGGTTGTCGGCCAGGACCCATAGGATCGCCGACTCGCTGCCTTCCAACAGCAGTGCGCCGAAGAGGGCGGTCAGCAGCTTCCGGCCAATGCCCTTGCCCTGGAAATCCGGATGGACGTAGAGCGTGTAGACTTCGCCATCATAAGGCAGTTCCCCGCCCCGCACCGGTCCGGCGCTTCCGAACCCGACCAGACCGTGTCGGCCATCGACGGCCACCTTGGTGCGGTCGTGGTCGAGTGTGCGCCGCCATTGCACCGCCTGGCGCTGGGTCGACAACCCCAGCAACACGCTGTCCGGCAGGATGCCGGCGTAGGCGTCGCGCCATGTCTCCACATAGATCTCGGCGATTCCGGCAACGTCGCCGGGATCGGCGTTGCGGACGGTCAGCATGCCGGTCGTCGAACCCATTCGTGGAACCGTTCCTTGCTACGGCTGCGACGCGCTTGTGTCGAAGTACGTGTTGTCGGTTTTTGGCTTCAGCCCTTGCGCCCGGACAGCAGATAATTGACCTCCAGGTCCCGCTCCGACAGGGACCATGTGCCGGCGATCGGGTTGAACACCATGCCCCGCACATCGTCGACCTCAATGCCCTGGGACCTAAGCCCCGCGGCCAGCTCGCTGGGCCGGACGAATTTACGCCAGTCATGGGTGCCACGCGGGACCCAGCGCAGCAGGTATTCTGCCCCGACAATGGCCAGGCCAAAGCTCTTGGGCGTGCGGTTCAGGGTCGACATGATCAGCACCCCGCCGGGCCGGACCAGGGCGGCCACGGCGCCGAGAAACGCGTCCATATCAGCGACGTGCTCGACGATCTCCAACGCCAGCACGACGTCGAAGGTCGTGCCGTCCGCGGCGGTCGCCTCGGCGGTGCCTCGGCGGTAGTCGATCTCCAACCCCATCCGTGCAGCATGGAGCCGGGCGATCGAGACCGCCTCCTCGCCCGCATCGATCCCGGTCACATTCGCGCCGAGCCTGGCCATCGGCTCGCACAGCAATCCGCCGCCGCAGCCGACATCGGCCACATCCAGCCCCGACAGCGGCGCCGGGTCGCCAATGGTGCGGTCGAAATGGCGGCAAAGCGTATCGCGGATATAGCCGACCCGGGTCGGGTTCATCCGGTGCAGAGGCTTGAACTGGCCTTCGCTGTCCCACCATTGGGCGGCGACAGATTCGAACTGGGCGATCTCGGCATCGTCGATGCTGGCATCGCGGTCGATTGCCGCTGTGGCGGCGCCTTTGGCTGGCATGTCGGATCTCGCGCTCTAGGACCCATCTTCCTGGGATGGTGGGTCCTCGTTGCTTCAGACTACCAGTAAGAGTATGGATACACGGCCTCGCCGCGGCAATGCGACAGTGTCGCCATGCCGTGCTGCGAGGCTTATTATTGTCGAAATGCCCGCGTTTGGATAACAGGGACGGCCATGGCGCGCATTGTGCAGAAATTCGGCGGCACGTCGGTCGCGGATATCGCGCGAATCCGCAACGCCGCCACGCGTGTGCAGGCGGAGCTGGACAACGGCAACGAGGTCGCGGTCGTGGTCTCTGCCATGGCCGGCGTGACCAACCAGCTGGTCGGCTATTGCAGCGATGCGTCGCCGCTCTACGACGCGCGGGAATACGACACGGTGGTGTCTTCCGGCGAGCAGGTCACCGCCGGGCTGATGGCCATGGTACTGCAGCAGACCGGGGTGGCGGCGCGCTCCTGGCTCGGCGGCCAGATCCCGATCCGCACGGACGACATGCATGGAAAGGCCCGCATTTCCGGCATCGAGACCGAGGAACTGGACCGCCGCATGGCGTCGGGCGAGGTGCCGGTGGTGGCCGGCTTCCAGGGCGTTTCGCCGACCGGGCGCATCACCACGCTTGGACGCGGCGGAACCGACACCACCGCCGTCGCCCTGGCGGCGGCGCTCAAGGCGGACCGCTGCGACATCTATACCGATGTGGACGGGGTCTATACCTGTGACCCCCGGATTGTTCGAAATGCACAAAAACTTCACAAGGTCACCTACGAAGAAATGCTAGAAATGGCCTCTCTCGGGGCCAAGGTATTGCAGACCCGCTCGGTGGAAATCGCCATGAACCACAGGGTGCGGCTTCAGGTGCTCTCCTGTTTCGACGACGCGCCGGGTACCCTGGTGGTGGATGAGGACGAGATCGTGGAACAACAAGTCGTTAGCGGTATTGCCTACAGCCGGGATGAGGCGAAGATCACCCTGGTCGGGGTGCGCGACAAACCCGGCGTGGCGGCATCCATCTTCGGTCCGCTGTCCGATGCCGGCGTCAATGTCGACATGATCGTGCAGAACATCTCCGAGGACGGCAAATCCACCGATATGACATTCACTGTCAGCAAGGCCGAACTCGATCCGGCGGTGCGGGTGTTGAAGGGCCTGGCGACCGATCTCAAATACGGTCAGCTGCGCCCGGACCACGACGTGGTCAAGATCTCGGTCATCGGCGTGGGCATGCGCAGCCATGCCGGTGTTGCCCAGCAGATGTTCAAGGCGCTGGCGGAGAACGGAATCAACATTCAGGTGATCTCGACCTCTGAGATCAAGATCAGCGTGCTGGTCGAGGAGAAATACACCGAGCTCGCCGTGCGCGCCCTGCATACCGCCTATGGGCTGGACGGGGTCTGATGGCCGGCGCCGGAGACCCGATCCCCCTCGTCACGGAGGTCAGCCCGTCCCGACGGCTGCTGGCGCGCCTACGCGACGTCATGGCGGCATCGGGCGGCGCGCCCTCCAGGCTGGACAAGATCGTCCATCTGATCGCCGCCGAGATGGGGGCGGAGGTGTGTTCCGCTTACGTCATCCGGCCCGGCGAAGTGTTGGAACTGTTCGCCACCGTCGGCTTGAACCCGGAAGCGGTGCACCGGACCCGGCTTCGGGTCGGCGAGGGGCTGGTCGGCGAGGTGGCGGCCACGGCGCGTTCGGTGGCGATCGCCAACGCCCCGGCCCATCCGAACTTCGCCTACCGGCCGGAAACCGGTGAAGACGCGTACCACTCTCTGCTAGGCGTGCCGATCCTGCGCGGCGGCCGGGTACGCGGCGTGCTGGTCATCCAGCACAGCGAGCGCCGCCGGCATAGCGAGGAGGAGGTCGAGAACCTCCAGACCGTCGCCATGGTGGTGGCCGAGCTGGTGGCCGGTGAACAGCTTGTGGCCAGCGGCGAGATCGTCGGCGACAGCGCGGGCAGCGTCCTGCCGTCGCGGATCGAGGGCGTGACCCTGAATGCCGGGCTGGCCCAAGGTGTCGCCGTCCTGCACCGGCCGCAGCTGACGGTCCGCGAGATGGTGGCGGAAGATCCGGCCGCCGAACGCGCCCGGCTGTGGCAGGCGGTAGAGGCCATGCACAGCTCGCTGGACGCGCTTCTGGCCAGCGCCGCCGACAAGCTCGCCGACTCCCAGGAAATCCTGGAGACCTACCGAATGTTCGCCGAGGATCGCGGCTGGCTGAACCGGATCACCGATGCCATCAATACCGGGCTGACCGCGGAAGCGGCGGTGCAAAGGGTGCAGGACGACATGCGCGCCCGCATGGTCCATATGACCGATCCCTATCTGCGCGAGCGCCTGGCCGATTTCGAGGATCTGGCCAATCGCCTGCTGCTGCATCTGGCCGGCAAGACGTCCGCCGCCGCCGCCGGCACGCTGCCCGATGATGTTGTGCTGGTGGCCCGGTCGATCGGCCCGGCGGAACTGCTGGACTACGACCAGCGCCGGCTCAGGGCGGTTGTGCTTGAGGAAGGATCGGCGGCCAGCCATGTGGCGATCGTCGCCCGGGCCCTGGACATTCCGGTCGTGGGTCAATGCGCCGACGTGTTGTCGCGCATCGAACTTCTGGATCCGGTGATCGTCGATGGCGATAACGGGCAGATCTTCATTCGGCCGGCGGAAGACGTCCAGGCGCTGTTCAATGAGAATGCCGAACTGCGCGACCGGCGCCGGCTGGAAATGGCCGGGCTTGCCAAGCTGCCGGCGGAAAGCCGCGACGGTGTAAGCGTGTCCTTGCACATCAATGCCGGGCTGCTGCTGGACATGCCGCATATGCGGGACACCGGCGCCGATGGAGTCGGGCTGTACCGCACCGAGATTCCATTCATGGTGCGCGCCACCTATCCGGATGTGCAGGCGCAGACCGAATTGTACAGCCGGGTCCTCGATCAAGCGGAGGGTAAGCCGGTTGTGTTCCGGACCCTCGACATCGGCGGCGACAAAAGACTGCCCTATTTCGCCGATCTGCCGCAGGAAAACCCGGCCCTTGGCTGGCGGGCGATCCGCATCGGGCTCGACCGGCCGGCGATGCTGCGCAATCAGCTTCGCGCCTTGCTCAGGGCATCGAAGGGCCGCCCGATCAGCATCATGTTCCCGATGGTCGCGGAGGTGGCGGAGCTGGAGCATGCGCGCCACTTGCTTGCATTGGAAAGCGAACGTGCCCTGAACGATGGACTCCAACCCCCCGGCGCGGTTTCCGTCGGCGTCATGATCGAGGTGCCGTCGTTGCTGTGGCAATTGCCGGCACTGTTGTCGCGGGTCGAATTCGTGTCCGTCGGCTCGAACGATCTGATGCAGTATCTGTTCGCATCCGATCGCGGCAATCCCAAGCTGGCGAACCGTTACGACCCGCTGTCGCCGATTTTTCTCAATGTGATGCGCGACCTGATCGGGCGTTGCGATGCTGCGGACGTGCCGATCAGTGTTTGTGGCGAGATGGCCGGGCGGCCGCTCGAGGCGATGGCGCTGGTCGGTCTGGGATTGCGCCGCCTGTCGGCGGCCCCGGCGTCCATCGGTGGGCTGAAGACGATGATTCGCAGTCTCGACGTAAATGCGCTCACGGATTTTCTTGATGGGCTGTGTGATGGCGAGCAGAAAAGTCTCCGTGGCAGTCTCAAGGCATTTGCCAGGGATCGCGGCATTGCGCTCTAAGCGGCGGCAAACAGCCGATTTTCATGCGTGTCAAATTCTGGTAACGAATCATTGTTGTTAACAACTTTTAAGGATTGGGTTGGTAAGAAGGAAGCTCAGGTGCGGGTCTCTTCAGTTCGCAGGACCGCATGCGCCAGGCCGGTCACGTTGGCCGCTGTGCCGTGCCGTCGGCGACATATAGCGCGGACAGGTAAGACGACGCAAAATGGCGCAAGGTAGGAAGCCGTTGAACGTGGCCATCATTCCAGATGAAAAGGACGGCGCGAAGTCGGCGATGACCGCCGCGCTGACCCGTGATCCGATCTGTGCCGTCTTGCGCAAGGCGCGAGAGCAGGCCGGGTATGAAATTGTCGATATCGCGCAGCTGCTGCGGATTCAGCGAAACTATCTCGAAGCGATCGAGGAGGGTCGCTACAGCGATCTGCCGGGCACCGTCTATGCGATTGGCTTCGTCAGGACCTATTCCGACTTTCTGAACCTGGACACCGCCGACATTGTGCGCCGGTTCAAGGAAGAGGCGCTGGAACTCTCCAAGCGGACAGATTACGTCTTCCCGGTGCCGCCCGCCGAGGCGCGGGTTCCGGGCATGGGGGTTCTGGTCGTCGGCGTGCTGCTTGCCGCACTGGCCTATGGCGCATGGTATGTGACGTCCAACGGCGAGGTGCGGCTCGTCGACAGGGCCGCCGAAATCCCGGACCGTTTCGCTGAGCTGGCAGCTCGCAGTGGCGATCAGGCACAGCCCGACGCCGACGCATCCGACCCGCTGGTGGCGACGGAGTCGATGGCGGAGACCTCGCCAGCCGCCGGTACAACGGTTGCGCCGCCGGACCTCGACCGGCTGGCGGCCATCGTGGAGCCGCGGGCAACTGCCGCCGAACCATCGCCAGCCACCGAAGTTGGGAATGCCGACACGGTGGCGCCGATCGAGGCCGCCCCGTCACAGATCGTTCCGGTAGAAGTCATCGAAGAGGCCGAAGCTCCGGCCGCGCCCAGCGCGCCGCCAGCGGAACCGGCCGCGCCGGCCGCCGTCGTGGTCGAGCAGGATGAACCGGCGCCAGCGGCGCCGAGGCCGGTCCAAAGAAACGAACCCATCGAGACGGTTCAGACCGTCGAGACCATTCGGCGTGTGCCTCCCGAATTGGGTGGCGAGGCGCGCGAGGGACAGTTCGATGTCGCCGGCGCGCAGCCGAAGGCCAATACCGGCCAGCCGACCGGCGGTCCGACCAACATTTTGCCTGCCGGTCCCTCGTCGGTTGCCACGGCCCCGCCACAGCCTCCGGCAGCCCAGTCCGGCCAGCCGCGCCGCAACGGGTTGGGCAATCTGAATTCACGCATTCTGATCCGGGCGACGGAGATGAGCTGGGTGCAGATCACCGATGATCTGGGCAATCTGGTTATGACGCGTGTTCTGGATCCCGGCGAGATGTATCGGGTGCCGAATACCGAGGGGCTGACGCTGGCCTCCGGCAATGCCGGCGGTCTGGAAGTCGTTATCGACGGCGTGGTCCAAGGGCCGCTGGGTCTGCGCGGTACGGTGGTGCGCAACGTCACGCTCGACCCTGATAATTTCGGCGCCCAATAATCTCGTACCGGCATTGCCGACCATTAGTCTGATGCCCAGATAAGGGGGGCGGGCCGAACGCCTTTCGCCGCGTGCACTTGTCGCCTATAAAGGCCCGGATCGTTGCCACAATTGCGTTTCATGGTCCCCCGATGACCGTTCGCCCCTACCGCCAGATCGATCGCCGCAAGAGCCGGCAAATCCACGTCGGCAGTGTTGCCGTCGGTGGAGACGCGCCGATTTCGGTGCAGTCGATGACCAATACCCTGACCTCGGATGCCCAGGCCACGATCGCCCAGATCCGGCAGTTGGAAATCGCCGGCGCCGATATCGTGCGGGTGTCGTGCCCCGATGAGGCCTCGACGGCGGCGCTGAAGGAGATCGTGCCGGAAGTGACGGTGCCGATCGTCGCGGATATCCATTTCCATTATAAGCGCGGCATCGAGGCGGCTGAGAACGGCGCTGCCTGCCTGCGCATCAATCCCGGCAATATCGGCTCGCGGGAACGGGTTGCCGAGGTCGTCAGGGCCGCCCGGGACCATGGCTGTTCGATGCGCATCGGCGTCAATGCGGGCAGCCTGGAGCGCGATCTGCTGGAGCGCTATGGCGAGCCCTGCCCCGAGGCGATGGTCGAAAGCGCGCTGAATCACGCCCGGCTGCTGGAAGACGAGGATTTCCGCGAGTTCAAGATCAGCGTGAAGGCATCCGATGTCTTCCTGGCGGTGGCTGCCTACCAGCAGCTGTCGGAGGCCTGCGACTACCCCCTGCATGTGGGGATCACCGAGGCTGGCGGCCTGTCGACCGGCACGGTGAAAAGCGCCGTCGGCATGGGCATGCTGTTGTGGTCGGGGATCGGCGACACGATCCGCGTCTCGCTCTCCGCCGATCCGGTGGAAGAGATCAAGGCCGGATACGAGATCCTCAAATCCCTCGGCCTGCGCCGTCGCGGCGTCACGGTGATCTCCTGTCCATCCTGCGCCCGACAGCAATATGACGTGATTTCGACGGTGCAGGTCTTGGAAGAGCGGCTGGCGCATATCACTACATCGATGACCGTGTCGGTGATCGGCTGCATCGTGAACGGCCCCGGCGAAGCGACCATGACCGATATCGGCTTCACCGGCGGCGGTCGCGGTGTGCATCAGGTCTATGTGAATGGCCTTCCCGATCACCGCCTGAAAGATGCGAATATCGTCGATCATCTGGTGGCCATGGTCGAAGCCAAAGCGGCGGAGATCGAAGCGGAAAAGGCCGCAGAAGATGCCGAGGCGGAACGCTCTCTTTCGGCTGCCGAGTAGCGTCCTTTTTCTGACTCCTGACCGTCCGGCGACCACCCCTGATTGGCAATCCTGGTCCCGCCGCGGTCCGGGTATTGTAAATATGGCTTTGTGGGCCGGCGGATCGGCCGGTGTTTGGGCCCGAGCATGGGCCCCGGGATGGGATCGTAGACCGTGAGCCTGGAAGAGAGCTTCAACAAGGTGTTGGCCCGGTTCGGCGAGCTTGCCGAAACTATGGGACAAGGCACCCTGTCGCCAGACGAATTCACCGTCTATTCCAAGGAATATGCGGAGCTGGAGCCGATCGCCGAACGGATCCAGGAGCTGCAGGAGCGGCGGTCTGAAATGGGCGATCTGGCGGAATTGATGACCGACCCGGATGCCGACGCCGAGATGAAGGCGATGGCCGAGGAGGAGTTCCGCGCGCTGAAGGAGCGCATTCCCGAGCTGGAACGCGCCCTCCAGATGATGCTCCTGCCCAAGGACGAGGCCGATCAGCGCAATGCGATCCTCGAGGTCCGGGCCGGCACCGGCGGCGATGAGGCCGCCCTGTTCGCCGCCGATCTGTTCACCATGTATCAGCGCTATGCCGGCATCAAAGGCTGGCGGTTCGAGATCATGGATCTGCATGAAACCGGGATCGGCGGTTTCAAGGAGGCCACGGCCAACATCATGGGGGCCGGCGTGTTCGCCCGGCTGAAATACGAAAGCGGCGTCCATCGGGTCCAGCGCGTGCCGGCGACCGAGACCCAGGGGCGGATCCACACCTCCGCCGCCACGGTCGCGGTGCTGCCGGAGGCCGAGGAGGTGGATGTGCAGATCGACGACAAGGACCTCAGGATCGACACCTACCGGGCATCGGGTCCCGGCGGCCAGTCGGTCAACAAGACAGACAGCGCGGTGCGCATCACCCATCTGCCCACCGGTATCGTGGTGGCGCAGCAGGATGAGAAGTCGCAGCATAAGAACCGCGCCAAGGGGATGAAGATCCTCCGCGCCCGGATCTACGAACAGGAACGCGCCGTCGTCGATGCGGAGCGGGCGGAGGCCAGGCGCAGCCAGATCGGTTCCGGCGACCGGTCCGAACGCATCCGCACCTACAACTTCCCGCAAGGCCGGATCACCGATCACCGCATCAACCTGACCCTCTACAAGCTCGATAAGGTTCTCTCCGGCGAGGCGTTGGACGAGTTGGTCGATGCGCTGACCACCGAGGACGAGGCTGCCCGCCTCGCGACCCTCGCCGATCAGGGTGACCATACAGATGGGCAATGACCGGCTGAGCTATGACCGTCCAGGCCGACCTGACCGCCCCGACGCTCGCTGAGGCCGTGATCCGGCTGGCGCGAGACCTCGACGCCGCTGGCATCGAGGGGCCTCTGGGTGACGCGCGATTGCTGGCCGTCCACGCATTGGCGATCGATCGGACGGGCCTCCACACTGACCGGGATCGCCGGTTGTCGATGGCCGAGCTTGAGGCGCTGGAGCGGCTGGGCAGCCGGCGGGCGACCGGCGAGCCGGTGTCGCGGATTGTCGGACAGCGGGAATTCTGGAGCCTTCCCTTCGCCCTGTCGCCGGCCACATTGGATCCGCGCCCAGATAGCGAAACCGTCGTTGAGGCGGCGTTGGAGCGGATCCCCGACCGCGATCGGCCGTTGTCCGTTCTCGACCTGGGAACCGGTAGCGGCTGTCTCCTGGTTGCCCTGCTGACCGAATTGCCGCGTGCCTGGGGCGTCGGCATCGATGCCAGCCCCGATGCGGCGGCGATCGCCAGTGGCAACGCCGACAGGCTCGGTGTCGGTGACCGGTCGTCCTTCCTGGCCGGCGATTGGGGCCGGGCTCTCAATGGCGGGTTCGATCTTGTGGTGAGCAATCCGCCCTATATCGCCGAGACGGAAATAGACACACTGGCCCCGGATGTGGCCCGATTCGACCCGCGGTCGGCATTGTCCGGCGGGGCCGATGGGCTGGATGCCTATCGGGTTCTCGCGCCCACTCTTCCTGGCCTGTTGAACCCAGGCGGTTGGGCCGTGCTGGAGGTTGGAGACGGTCAGGCGGCCGCCATTGTGTCCTGTCTTGCCGATGCCGGCCTCGTCTCGCTGGGCACGGCGGATGATCTGGCCGGCGTGAAACGCTGCGTCCTCGGCAGAAAATGGTTGGATTTCTGCCGATAAGACGGTACATTCGATGCAGCGAAGGACTGGAAATTACGCTTCCGGATCGCCGTCCAGCTTCCCGACATTGCTGTGACCATGTGATCACCCAGCCACCGAACGACGGCCGGTGGATTTCGCCAAAGCCCGACCAGCGGAGGGTCGGCACGTCATCATGATGAAAAGCAAGGCTTAGATGAGACAAGGACCTAGCAACAGGCGTGTGCGCGGTAGGGGCAACAACAGCGGACGCCGCGGCAACCTTCCAAATCGAAACCAGACATTCGACAGCAATGGCCCGGATGTACGCATCCGGGGCACCGCGGTCCAGGTGAACGAGAAATACCTGGCGCTTGCCCGCGACGCCACGACCAGCGGCGACCGGGTGATGGCGGAAAGCTATTTTCAGCACGCCGAGCATTATCACCGCATCATCGCGTCCATCAATGAGGCGCACACGCAGGCTCAGCAGCAATCCGAAGCGGGCAATCGCCAGCGGGAGGATGGCCAGAGGAATTCCGCTCAGTCCGAGGACGGCCAGCGCGATAGCGGCAATCGCGGTGACGGCAGTCGCGAGGGGGGCAACCGTGAAGCCGGCCATCGTGAAAATGGTCATCGTGAAAATGTTCGGCAGCGCGACCGGGATATCCAGCCGGGCAACGCCGTGGGCAATGCCCGACCGTCGGGCGAACAGCCGCAAATGGAATTCGGTGAGGATCCGCGCCAAGACGATGTGCGGGATACCCAATTGGATCTGACCAATGGCGAGGCGGTGATCGAAGTTGCCGGCGTGCCGCCGGTGGTCGAGCCAGAGCCCGCCGAGGCGCGGCCGGCCCGTAACGGTAAAGGCGCCGCAGCGGCGGCAGAATCGGATGCTGTTGAAGAGGACGCCCCGGCACCCAAGCCCCGTCGGCGCGGACCCGGCCGCCCCCGCAAGACTGCCGCAAAGGATGCGGCGCCCGCAGTGCCTGAGGCCAACACGGACGGCGATTGATCGGCTTCCAGCGTCTTCAAATGGAACAAGACGGTCGGCTCGGATTGATGAAATCCGGGCCGATCTTGCTTTAGGGAATGGTGATCGTGTCCCCAGGCGCGATCGTCCCGGCGGAAACCACCCGCGCATAGACGCCGCAATTGCTGTGGCCGAAGCCGGACATCAATGATTTGGGGACGTTCAGGTCGCGGATGCCCGTCGATGGGTCGACATTGGTGGCCGCGCATCGCCCAATCGCTTCGACCACGGTCAGTTTCGCCTCTCCGACCGTGACATCACGGCCGATCCAGTCGAACTCCTGCCAGGGCCTGGCGCCGTCGATCATCAGGTTGCCGCGAAACCGGATGGGGTCAACCGGCTTGCGCGTCACCCTCTCGATATCGCGCACGCTGTTGAGATTGATGATCGATAGATACTTCTCTTCCTTGTCGGAGAACATCACCCCTTCGGATTCCACCAGCCGCGGTGACCGGATCGACTCGTCCCGCATATAGGCGGCGAAGAACTGGTCGATCAGGTCGCGGCCGATCTGCTGGGTGATGTTGCCGCGCGCGACTTGCTTTCCGTTGCGGCGGATCGTCAGGATCCCGCTGGCCGACTCATAGGCCGTCTCAAGCGTTGCCAGCCGCTCATTGCGCATCAAATTCAGGAAATGCCGCTTCGATTGCCAGCCCGACCGTCCGCGCTCATAGCGGTCCGCGCCATGGGCCAGGGCAAAACGGCGATCATCCGGCACCCCTTGATCGGTCGCCAGTGCGACGGACGCCAAATCCTCAACGCTCAGCCCCTTTACGGGATAGCGGCACAGTCTTTCCAGGTGAATGGCCATCGCCTGCGGTTATGCGGGCGGCATTGCGCCATTGTCAATCATGGGGAGGGCGGCATCGCCAGCACGGTCGCTTCAGCCGGTCGCCGTAGTCACCGGCGTCCATCACGCTAATTCGTCCTGGCTTTATCGTTGAGCTGCCAATCATAGGCATGGCCGGCGATCTTGGTTTTCGATGCCAGCATCGCGGCCCGCCCACCCTTGGCATGCTCCTTCAGATGGTCGATCACCCCGGCATCGTCGCCGCCGAAATCCTCTTCAAACCACCGATAGATGCTGGAGACCCTCAACTGCCCGTTCTCGATCCTGCAGCCCCGGTCATGATTGACGAAGGCCGATGCACCCTCGGCCAGCAATTGCTCGCTGGTCGTGGGGCTGTAGGCGATCGGCGACAGATTCGGGCAGCCCAAGGCGGCGCAGTTCACCGCGTAGTGGATGCGAGGGTCGCGCCAAATCGGTCTGAGGATACGGTGCTCGATATCATCCAGGCTGACCGGCATGCCCTCGACGTCGAGCAACGCCCTGCCCCATGGCCCGTCGGCGAAGAAACCCGGCGAAATGTCGATGTTTCGAATGCTGTCGACCGGATAGTGATCCAGAACCACGTCCAGGGTCATCGCATTGTACAGATTGACCCAATAGGAGAACTGCTCGTCACGGGATAATCCAGTCGCCTGAACCATCGCCATGTCCGCCAGATAGGTCCTCAGCATCGCGCGGTCATTGGTCCTTACGGTGCCATAGGCCACACGGTTGATCCCATCGCGAGAGGGCATGACGTAGCGGGACAGGAACCGCCGCCAACGGGTATGGTCGACGGACTTTGATGACCGCGGGTCGTGCACCGACCAATATTGCCAAAGAACCGCCGCCGGCGCCGCTGCGGCCCGCGCACTCAGGCCGACAAGCGGAATGGTGGTCGCCAGTGTCAGGATTTGGCGTCGGCGCATGGCAAGTCGATCCTCATCGCGGTCTCGTCGAACTCAGAGATGGAGGTTGTTCGTCCGCTTGCCGAATAAAGCCTGTTCGCGACACCGTGAACGACAAAGCCGCTACTCGGTGTTCTGGTTCTCGCCTTCACGCCGCAGACTGCGTTTGCGATAGATCGTGGCCGGTCCGATGCCCAGAAAGACCGCCGCTTTGCGAACATCGCCGCCACATAGGGCGACAGCGTTCTCGATCGCTCCCCATTCGATATCGGCCAGCGGCCGGATCAACTCTGCCAGCCGCGCCATGTCCGTCACTTCTTCCGGTTGGTATGGCGACTGTCTGGAAATGTCGGACAGACCGACCGGGGCCGCCGCAACGGCCGGGCGTCTGGCCGGCGCCGTCACGGTCTGCGGCAGCATCTCGGGGGTTACTTCCTCACCATCGTTCAGCACAACGATGTTCCGCAAAACGTTCTGCAGTTGCCGGACGTTCCCAGGCCATTCATAGGCCGCGATAATCGCCTCGGTTTCAGGCGCCAGCCGATTGAATTTCTTGCTCTCCTGCTCGGCATAGTCGGCCAGCAGACTGCGCCCGATCTCCAGGCAGTCGCCGCCGCGATCCCGCAAAGGCGGCAGCGAGATCGGGATGACATGCAGCCGGTAGTACAAATCCTCCCGGAACCGGCCGTCGCGAACCTCCTGCAGCGGATCGCGATTGGTAGCGCAGATGAACCGCGCATCGACGGACTCCACGCGACTGCCGCCGACCGGCGTGAAGGACCCGGTCTGTACGAAGCGCAGCAGCTTGCCCTGTAGCAACGGATCCATTTCGCAGATCTCGTCGAGGAACAGAGTGCCGCCATTGGCAAGGCTTGCGGCGCCAGGCCGGTCGCTGACGGCCCCGGTGAAGGCGCCCTTCACATGGCCGAAGACCTCGCTTTCCATCAAGTCCTTCGGGATCGCGGCGCAGTTGATGGCGATGAATGGCCGGTCCCGGCGCGGGCTGGCCCGATGGATCGCCTGGGCGCAGACTTCCTTGCCGGTGCCGCTCTCGCCGGAAATGAAAACCGTGGCGCCACTGGCGGCTGCGCTCTCGACCATGCGGTAGATGGCCTGCATTTCGAGGCTGGAGCCGATAAATCCTTCATAGGAATGACGGTCGATCGAATCCTGGTAGGCCTTGACCACCTGAACCAATTCGCTGCGCTCAAGAACGTTGCGCAGGGTCACCTTCAACCGTTCCCGGTTGAACGGCTTGACCAGGAAGTCGCTGGCGCCGGCGCGCATGGCTTGGACCGCCGTATCCAGCGAGCCATGGGCGGTCACCACGATCACCGCGCATGGCAATCGCCGATGCGAAATCTCCTGGAGGATCTCCAGCCCGTCGCGGTCGGGCAGCTTCAAGTCAAGTAGCACCACCTGCGGCGTGTAGTCGTCCAATGCGGCCAGCGCGTCGCTGCCGGTTTCCACATGCTGGATCTCGTACGGTTCGTCCCGCAAAAAGCCGCGATAGGTTCTGGCAAGAGAGGGCGTGTCCTCAACCAGAAGAACGGTGTTTCCTCGCACGGTGTTCATCTAGGGTCGCCCACCCGGCCCGGAGCCTCCTGCTGTTCGCCGAATGGCAGCGAGCGCTGTCCTGAGCATGGAGAATGGGCCGTGGCGGTCCATAGTCGGTCTGAACATATTCGTCCGGCGGATGGTGGTCTGACTGTCATGCTAAGGCTTGGGTGCGGTTGGGTGGAAATCGCAGGGTCAGCTTTGTGGGTTCGCCGGGTGCGCCACTCACCGCCAACGTGCCGCCGTGCAGCTCGATCAGCGTCTTGGCAAGCGGCAGTCCGAGTGCGCTTTCGGATTGAGCGGGACCATCAGCCGAAATGTTCCCCGTGCCCGACGTTTGTAGCAGGTCGCTGGCCGATGCAGGGGCGTTCTCCGTGGCGCTATTTGAGATCTCGACCGTCAGGGCGTCGTCCGCCGCAACGAAGGTACGTACCAGGATTGAACCGCCATTTGGGGCAATCCTTACGGCATCCACCAGGAGGTTCAGCACGATTTGCCGCAGGCGCTGGGGGTCGCCCAGCAGCTGCGGCAGCCGGCGATCCGGTTCGTGCTGTATCGTCAGGGTGCCGGCATGTGGAAGCTTCTGGACCGCCGCAACGGTGCCGTCGACCACGGTTCTTATGTCGATCTCGTTCTCTTCGAGTTCGATTCCGCCGACCTCCGCTCTGGCAAGATCCAGAAGATCGTTGATGTGGTCCAGCAGGAAGGTTCCATTGTCCAGGATATCCTCGGCGAATGTGTGCAAGTCTTCGGCCGAGAAGCTGCCCGGGTCCCAATCTCGGAGAATTTCGGCATTCCCGATGATCACGTTCAACGGCGTGCGCAATTCGTGGCTTACGGTGGCGAGGAACAGAGACTTCGCCAGGTTTGCACTCTCCTGAGCCTGGGCCATGCGGCGCTCCGCCAGTTTCAGGTCGCTGCGTTGTTGATCGCCGCTGATATCCGGCACGCCGAGAGCCGTGGTGTCCTGGAATATCAGCGTGAGGCCCTGAGCGCCGGCCGCCCTCCGGATACATTGGACCGAGACCAGGCGCTGCATGCCTCGACGCATTCGGGGATGGCTGAATCCGGAAAGAAACAACGACGCACATTGCCCCTGTGCCACGCGCTCCAACGCGTCTTCATGGCAATTCAGGAATGGCAGGCAGTCCGCGGATTGCTGTCCAATACCCACCCAATCGACAAGGCCGCCCTGGCAATCGACGACGATCCCGTTGCCATCCACGACCACAATGCCCAACAATTGCTGGTCAACGAGCCAGCGAGCCGTTGCCAGGGTCAGGTCGGTTTCATGTCCGCTCATCAGCTCGTCACAGACCGGCTCGATTTCGGTCGACCTGTCCTGGTTTCCCGGGGGTGCCGAACTGAACGCCGTGCAACGAAATTTGGGTAACGGTCTGGTCCGGAGTTCCATCAGGCAGATTGTTGACGAACCGGCCTCGTCGGTTCATCCGCCACATCGGAGCGTGGTCGGCATGGTCATATGCGATCCGCAACAATTGTTCCGAGTGGCCCCTGAGGACGCGAAACGCCTCGGCGGCGCACCGGTCATGATACGCACCTGACCGCCAGGCCAAATCATCTTGGAGTTCTCGTCTCATTACCGTTCGGGTCGGCCAAGATCTCTTGATGTCGATGGTGCTTTTCAGCCTCTGTTCTGATTCAACCCTAAGCCCACGCGAGATGACAGTTCCAGCAGATTCACGGCAGGCTGGTCCCGAAAGCGGCCGTTACAGTGCTCACCGGTCCAGACTCGGCGCGAATCCGGTCGGCGCAGAACGTTCGGGTAGTCGAACCTCTCGGCCAAAGATCGTAATTGGCGCAAAACTATATCCAATCTAGCTTAAGTGGTGTGAGTGACGCTATGCTGCGTTCGACACGGTGTTGAACAAGAAGCTGCAAAGGCAATGGTGACCGTTTGACCAGGGTCGACGCATAGATAATTGGGGAGAGCACTGTAAGTCTGCGACGAATGGGCGCACTGCCAGGTCGGGATGCACAGATTGCCCCATGAACAACGACCAGGAGCGCTATCATGGCGCAGGCACAACGAGGAAATGGGAGAGCTTGAAATGGTGAGAATAAACGGTCTGACGGCTGCGGTGTCGGCTGCAGCTCTGCTGGCCGCGTGCGGCACGATGGAATCGGACATGGCTCCGACGTCGTCCAATGCGTTCAACCAGGCGCTGGGAACCGGCTATCAGAATTTGTCGGCCAGTGAGCAGGCCGAGTATGATTGGAGCGACTCCCGACATTTCGCGGAGAAGGCCGCTGCTGCGGGGTCGGAGTCGGCCGTGGAGCCGGATACCTTCGACTTTCGGGATATTCCCGCTGAACACCAGGACGAGTTGGGTGCCGCGCGGGTGCGCCTGCTTTCGGCCTTCGGAAAGGGTGCGGCCAACTCGGCTCCGGTGGAGGTCGCAACTGCTCAGATCATGTTCGATTGCTGGATGCAGGAGCAGGAAGAGAACCACCAACCGAACGACATCGGCCTGTGTCGGGCCGGCTATGGGAATGCCATGTCAGAGGTCGACGGCATCCTGCTCGGCTCCAGCGGCATCGGGCCTTACAACGTCTTCTTCGATTTCGACCAAGCCAGTCTGAGCGGCGACGCGAGCACTTTGCTGTCGGCAATCCTGAGCGACATTGCCAAACGCCCGGACGCCAAGGTCGTGGTCTCTGGCCACGCGGATACGTCGGGCCCATCGGACTACAATTTCGCCCTGTCGAAGGAACGGGCGGACGCCGTGGCTGAATATCTGGCGGCGAATGGTGTGCCGGATGGTGCCATCGACAAGGTGGCTGCTGGCCAGAATGATCTGCTGGTGCCGACCGAAGATGGTGTTCAGAACGCTCAGAACCGGCGCGTCTTCATCACCGTCGAGTAAATCGTCGAGTAATTGGGAGGCCGCGCCCCATCAAGGCGCGGCCTTTTCAGTCGGATTGCCCCGCGGCACGGGACAGGATGCATTGGTTTGCCGTGGGGGAATTCGGGCACCACTATGGCCGCTTGGTGCCTGCGTGATGCGGCCGTAGGCTGTGCAGCCTGCGGCAATCGCATCATCCTTATCTTGGGAGTTCTCACATGAGCGAGTCGATCTCCGGGACTTTGGACCTGATTATCGGCCTGGTGGCGGCGTACGGGCTGAACGTGGTTGCCGCGATTGCGACATTGTTCGTTGGCTGGATCGCGGCAGGTTGGTGTTCCCGCACCGTAAAGCGGCTTCTTACGAAGTCCGACAAGGTCGATGCGATGCTGGGCGGTTTTTTCGCCAGCTTCGTGCGTTATGGAATACTGGCCTTTACGATCATCGCCGTTCTGAGCCGCTTTGGCGTTCAGACCGCAAGTTTCATCGCGGTGCTCGGTGCTCTTGGCCTGGCCATCGGTCTGGCCCTGCAAGGAACGCTCGGCAATGTCGCCGCCGGGGTCATGATCCTTCTTTTTCGGCCATTCAAGGCGGGAGACTATATCGAGGCCGGCGGTCTCGCCGGGACCGTGAAATCGGTGTCGCTGTTCGCCACTGAGCTTTGCACGCCGGACAACGTCCAGATCATCGCGCCTAACGGGCAGGTGTGGGGTACGGCCATCAAGAACTACAGCTTCCACGCAACCCGCAGGGCCGATTTCGTGTTTGGCATCGGTTACGAAGACGATCTCGATACCGCCATGGACCTGATCCTCGCCACCGCCAATGCGGACGACCGTTCGCACAAAGACCCCGCGGCTATGGTGGCGGTGGGCGAGTTGGCCGACAGCTCGGTCAACATCATTCTCCGGGTCTGGTGCGCATCGTCGGATTACTGGGCGCTGAAGTTCGACCTGACCAAGACCATCAAGCAGCGGTTCGACGCGGAAGGTATCTCGATCCCCTTCCCGCAACGGCAGGTCCATGTCGTCCACACCGGGCAAGATGTTGCCGCGGCCGCGGAATGATTGCAGTTTTCGAAGGCGCGGAAAATTAGATCGGCCGGGGCAATGCGCCTCGGCCGACAGTTCCATGATATGCCAAATAATAACTCAATGTGCCGGCTAGATTTACTATTTCTCAAGCATAAGTCGCGGTGTCAGAAACTTCATTCATTGAAAGATAGAAAAACACTCGCAAAACGCGATATGTTGATTTTTACCTATATTTAAACTTTCTCGCCGAGCCTGTGCCGGATATTTCGCTCATTGAATGAGCACTAGGAACGGGTTCAGCACGATGACAGCAGAACTCATCAATCCGAGGGGGCGGGTTGCCGGTGCGCCAAACATGCCGGTGGGTTGCCGGTCGATGTGGCGAGCACGGGTGCTCCTGGTCGATGATTCTCCCTCCTTGTCAAGGTCGTACGCGGATCAATTGAGCCGCGCGTCCATCGATACGCGGTGCGTGCAATCCGCTGCGGAAGCGCGCGAGGCGATCAGCCGCGACGTGCCGGAGGTGCTGTTGCTTGACCTGGATCTGCCGGGTGGCAGGGCCAACGAGATCATGCATTTCGCCCTCGAGCCGATCGGCATCGTGGTGCTGACATCCAATGGCTCGGTCAATGCGGCGGTTCGCGCGATACGCGGCGGCGCCCATGACTATGTCATCAAACCTACCAGCGGCGCCCGCCTGGCCGAAGCCGTGCTGTCAACTTTGGATCGCGTTCAGCGCGACGGGCATCAGACGGTGGCTGGCACAATGACAGGTCGAGAGCAATATTACGGGTTTATAGGATCGTCGGCCCCGATGCAGGCGATCTATGCGGCGATCGATAATATAGCCGCTTCCAAGGCCACGGTTTTTGTGACCGGCGAGAGCGGCACTGGCAAAGAGGTCTTCGCCGATGCGGTCCATCGGCGCAGCGGCCGGTGCGACAAGCCCTTCATCGCCATCAACTGCGCTGCGATCCCGCGCGAGTTGATGGAGTCGGAGATATTCGGCCATGTGAAGGGCGCCTTCACCGGCGCGATCAGCGAGCGTCAAGGCGCCGCCAGTTTGGCGGATGGCGGGACCCTGTTCTTGGATGAAGTCTGCGAATTGGATGCGGCGCTGCAGACCAAGTTGCTGCGTTTCCTGCAATCCGGAGCGGTCCAGAAGGTCGGTGGCAATCAACTTGAGACGGTGGATGTCCGCATCGTCTGTGCGACGAACCGCGATCCCCTGGAAGAGGTCGCCGCCGGGCGTTTCCGTGAGGATCTGTTCTACCGGTTGCATGTGGTGCCGATGCAAATGCCGCCGTTGCGTGAGCGGCCCAGCGATATCGGCGAGATCGCCAGCCAACTGCTGACCCAGTATGCAACGGAGGAGGAGCGGAGTTTTCGCACCTTCGACGCCGACGCGATGGCTTTGCTGAAGGCCTACGACTGGCCGGGCAATGTCCGAGAACTTCAGAACATCGTGCGTCACGTGGTGGTGCTGAACGATGGCGTCGATGCGAGCGCCAGCATGTTGCCGCCGCCGATCGGCCGTGGCGGCCATTTGGCGTCGATCTCAGCGGCGGTAGAGGGCGACGGCAGCGGTGCTGGGGCGTCGCGCGATACGATCCGCCCGCTCTGGGAAGTCGAGCGGGATGCCATCGAGTCGGCGATTTCCGCCTGTGGCGGGAATGTCTCAAAAGCCGCGGCGATGCTCGAGATCAGCGCTTCGACAATATACCGCAAGAAACAGGCCTGGGAGGCGGTCTAACGACCCGCCGCACTGTCCAGGCCAGAAGACCGCCCGATGAAACGGCGGCGCCGGGACCTAGAGCCTGATCGCCTCATGCCGAGTCGGCGTGAGGCGTGAATCAGTCTCCAATATGTTGAAGTAAATCAAGATCGAATGAGATCGATTCGATCTCAATCGATCTTGATCTAGTGTGATGGTTTCGAAATCCGGCACATTTCATGTGCCGGATTTCGGAAGCTGAATGACATTGGAATCAAACAGTTAGTGTCCCTTTGATACTGCAATGCGCTCATGCGAATTTCAGAATCGGGGCACTAGGGCAGAATGAAGATCGCAGTGCCGTCGTCCACCAGTTGCCAGATTTCCTCGATCTCCACATTCGAAACGGCGATGCAGCCATTCGTCCAGTCGAAGCGCGGATGCCCGACCTGGTCGGCCGTTCTGCCGTTGGGCAGGCCGTGGATCATGATCGCGCCCCCCGGATCCTTGCCCGCCGCGCTTGCGGTCGTATAGTCCTGCGGCCGGGGATATGAGATGTGCAGCGACAGATGAAAGTCGCTGTTCGGGTTACGCCAATCGATAAGGTAGCCGCCCTCGGGTGTTCGTCCGTCCCCTTCTTGATTCTTGTGTCCGAACGGGTTGCGTCCCAGCGCCACCTGATAGCTGCGAATGACCTTGCCGTCGCGCATCAGATACAGGGTCCGCCGGCCCTTGTAGAGCAGCACCATGTCTGCGGACGCTGCATCGGAAAGAATAGGTCCGGTCGACATGGCGTGTTGGGCGGCGGCGGCCGTATCGCCTGTCCAGATGGACTCGCCGGCATTCGACGCCTCGGCATCGGCGCGGGTGGCGGTGGCCACGAGTGATCCGGCCATGAAGAGGCCAAAGATGAGCGCGATAAAGGGATTCGCGCGCCATCGGGTTGGGCCAGTGGCCAAGCGCGGGGGTCTGCTCACTTGTGTCATTCGGTACCGCATCGACTTGATAAGCTAGCACATCGCGATCAGGATGGTCCTGTTCGACGGAGGACGTCGATGATACCGATCAAGCGATTAACTCGACGTTTACCGACGGCGATGCTTGTCGCTCTTTTTCTTGCGCCGGCATGGACGGCGACCGCGGGCGACGATTTGGTCGGCCGGATGAGCGCTCATGTGACGGTATTCGAGGACAATCTTCTTGATGTCGCCCGTGCGAACGACCTCGGCTTTGTCGAAGTGCGCGCGGCAAACCCCGAAATCGATCCCTGGCTGCCGGGCGCCGACGCGAGGATCATCCTGCCCACCGCGCATTTACTGCCCGACGCCCCTCGCGAAGGCATCGTCATCAACCTCGCCGAAATGCGCCTATATTATTTCTCTGAGCCTGGCGGCCCGCCAGCGACCTATCCGATTGGTATCGGTCGGGAAGGCTGGACGACCCCGACCGGTAGCAGCCAAATAGTGCGCAAGGCGGAGGAGCCGAGCTGGTATCCGCCGGAATCGATCCGGGCCGAGCGGCCGGATCTGCCGGCGGTCATCGGGCCGGGCGAGGACAACCCGCTCGGTGATTATGCGCTCTATCTCGACTGGCCGGCCTACCTCATCCATGGCACCAATCGTCCCTGGGGTATCGGCCGGCGCGTCAGCAGCGGCTGCATAAGGATGTATCCCGAGGATATCGCCGCCTTGTTCGAATCCGTTCCGCTCAAGACTCCGGTGACCGTCGTCGATCAGCCGGTCAAGCTGGGTTGGGTCGACGGCGAACTCTATCTGGAGGCGCATCCGACGCAAAGCCAGGCCGATATGCTGGAAATCGAAGGTCGGTTCGACGCGGTCGTGCCGGTCGGCATTCTCGGCACGGTCGAGAATTTTGCGACCCAATCCGATGGGCGGGCCGTGGATTGGGCGGCGGTATTGGCGGCGGTGAAGGAGAGGCGCGGATACCCGGTCCGCGTAAGCCGCTGATCGGGTATCCGCGGCCGAAAGTCTATTTCTGCATCGATTGCTGGAACATCCGCTCCGCACGCTCTGCTGCAGCCTGAGCGGCTTCAGCCGCGGCCTGGGCTGCCGCTGCCGACCTTGCCGACCGCTCCGCTGCAGCCTGTGCTGCGGAAGCGCTGCCGGTCATGCCGCCCTCTTCCATGCCGGTCTCGCAGCCGGTCATGCCGATGGCGAGCACCCCGGCGACCGCCAGCATGCCAATCTTCTTTCTAAAGCCTTGCATATCAATCCCTCGCAGTTTGGACTCGCGACCCATAAACCATTAACAGATCGAATCAGGCCGGCGCACGGCAAATACATAGCTGCACTGTAATATTCTCGGGATATCTGATGGACCGAGCGATTTCGACAGGCGCTAAGGCATTTTTCCGTTCATACGGCACCAGCCCGCTCCCGCTCGAGCGAAAAATGCCCTAGTGGTCCTCGAAATGGCCCTTGTGAGGCAGGGAGTTCGGAACCACCAGCCGGATCGGCGATGCCAGGACCATATCCACCGTCGTGTCGTCCTTCGACAACGGCAGGCACAGCCGTTTGTATTCGTAGCGGTGCAATTGGATTTCGCCGACCACATGGTGGAATATCGGCGCTCTTGCATCGACACAGGCTTGGTAGTGGCGCGTGGTCATCGAAGCAAAGGCGGTATCGCGATAGTCGGAGGCCGCCTTGCCGGTCATATCCGCCAGATCGGGGTTCGTGACGCGGCTCCCGTAGATGCGGTAACGGAATTTCTCCGGGCCCAATACGTCTATGAGATGGATCTGGCCCATATGTTCTTTGAGGTCCAAAGGATCGATGTCCGAACGACCAGGCATCAGCCGGTCGCCTCTTTTGCCTGCCCAGTATTCAAATAGCCGGGCAAGCCGATCATCGTCTAATGCCTCGATCGGCAACTGCCTATCGCTGATCAGGCCAAACATTTATCTGCGAATCGCCTTTCTATAATAAAATCTATGATATCATATGACCCCTATTGACTGCACGAACAATCATTTATGTCCGTGACTTACATCAATTTGTCGAATCATTCCAACTTGTTGAAAAAATGCGAAATTTGTTCGCCTATTACGACGTATACGCGCGTGCATACTATGATTTCGGGTCGATGCTTCAACAGGATTATCTGGACTTGAGCCAATTGGTCGCGGGCCCCACATGAAGGAGTGGATCCTCCAAGGATCGCACATGATGTGGGTCAAGGCGGTATCGGGCTTCCAAGAAGACGATGCGCCACGGATTTGGAGACGATGATGGATTTCGAGAAGTACACCGAGCGGTCGCGCGGGTTTGTCCAGGCGGCCCAGACCCTGGCCTTGCGCCAGGGGCATCAGCAATTGACGCCGGAACATTTGCTGAAGGCTCTGTTGGACGATCAGGAGGGCCTTGCGGCTAATCTGATCCGGGCGGCCGGCGGCGACGCGAAACGCGTTCTCGATGGCGTCAACGCGGCGCTGGACAAGCTTCCGACGGTGGATGGCGCCGGGGCGGGTCAGATTTATCTGACCCGCGAGTTGAGCCGCCTTTTGGAGAGTGCCGAGCAACTGGCCCAAAAGGCCGGCGACCAGTTCGTGACGGCGGAACGTCTGTTGCTGGCCTTTGCAATGGCAAAGGGTACGCCCTCTGCGGCGGCGTTGTCGGGCGCCGGCGTCAAACCGCAGGCGCTGAATGGCGCCATCAACGATCTGCGAAAGGGCCGGAAGGCCGATAGCGCCAGTGCGGAAGACACCTATGAGGCGTTGAAGAAATATGCCAGGGATCTGACCGAGGTAGCGCGCGAGGGCAAGCTGGACCCGGTGATCGGCCGCGACGAGGAAATCCGTCGGACCATCCAGGTACTATCACGGCGCACCAAGAACAATCCGGTGCTGATCGGCGAGCCCGGGGTTGGCAAGACCGCCATCGTCGAAGGGCTGGCCCACCGCATCGTCAATGGCGACGTGCCCGAAGGGTTGAAGAACAAGCGGCTCCTTTCCCTGGATCTTGGCGCGCTGATCGCCGGCGCGAAATTCCGTGGCGAATTCGAGGAGCGCCTGAAGGCGGTGCTTCAGGAAGTAACCGCCGCGGCCGGTGAGATCGTGCTGTTCATCGACGAGATGCACACATTGGTCGGCGCCGGCAAGGCGGAAGGCACCATGGACGCGTCGAACATGCTGAAGCCCGCGCTGGCGCGGGGCGAGCTGCATTGCGTCGGCGCCACGACACTCGATGAGTTCCGCAAGCATGTGGAAAAGGATGCCGCTCTGGCACGTCGGTTCCAGCCGGTTTTCGTATCCGAGCCCAATGTGGAGGACACGATCTCGATCCTGCGCGGGCTTAAGGAGAAATACGAACTACATCACGGCGTGCGCATTACCGACGGTGCCATCGTTTCCGCTGCGACGCTGAGCAATCGCTACATCAGCGACCGGTTCCTGCCGGACAAGGCAATCGACCTGGTCGACGAGGCGGCCTCGCGGCTGCGCATGGAGGTCGACAGCAAGCCCGAAGAGATCGACGAGTTGGACCGCCGCATCATGCAGCTCAAGATCGAGCGCGAGGCGCTGAAGAAGGAATCCGACAGCGCGTCCAAGGATCGGCTTGCCAAGCTCGAAACCGAACTTGCCGAGCTGGAACCGAAATCGACCGAGTTGACCGCCCGCTGGCAGGCCGAGAAGAGCAAGCTGTCCTCGGCGCAAAAGCTGAACGAACAACTGGATCAGTGCCGCATGGAGTTGGAGCAGGTCCAGCGGGGCGGCGATCTGGCCCGTGCCAGCGAGCTGAAATATGGTGTTATCCCGGAGCTGGAGTCCAAGCTTCAAGACGCCCATGCCGCGAAAGAGTCGCGCATGCTGAAAGAGGAGGTTCGCGCCGAGGATATCGCTTCGGTGGTGTCGCGCTGGACCGGCATCCCGGTCGACAAGATGCTGGAGGGCGAACGCGATCGGCTGCTGGCCATGGAGGAGAAGCTGGAATCGCGGGTCGTCGGCCAGAGCGAGGCAGTCGTCGCCGTTTCAAATGCGATCCGGCGGTCTCGGGCCGGGCTCCAGGATCCCAACCAGCCAATCGGCAGCTTCATGTTCCTCGGCCCGACCGGCGTGGGCAAGACCGAGTTGACCAAGGCCCTGGCCGAGTTCCTGTTCGATGACGAGCACGCCATGGTCCGAGTGGACATGTCGGAATATATGGAGAAGCACTCGGTCGCCCGTCTGATCGGCGCCCCGCCGGGCTATGTGGGTTATGACGAGGGCGGTGCCCTGACCGAGGCTGTGCGCCGCCGGCCTTACCAGGTGCTGCTGTTCGACGAGGTCGAAAAGGCCCATCCGGACGTGTTCAACGTGCTGCTGCAGGTGCTCGACGAAGGGCGGCTGACCGACGGGCAGGGGCGCACCGTGGATTTCCGCAACGTGCTGATCGTCATGACATCGAACCTGGGCAGCGAACATCTGGCCATCGCCAGTGGCGACGACGATGTGGTGGCCCGGGAGCAGATGCTCACAGTGGCGCGCGGACATTTCCGGCCGGAATTCATCAACCGCCTGGACGATATGATCGTCTTCCGCCGGCTGAGCCGTGAGGACATGACCGGCATCGTGACGATCCAGCTCGAGCGCCTGCGCCGCCTGCTGGCGGATCGGGAGATCGCCCTGGAGTTCGACGACGCGGCTATGACCTGGCTGGCGGAAGCCGGCTACGATCCGGTCTATGGCGCCCGGCCGCTGAAGCGGGTCATTCAGCGCACGCTGCAGAATCCGTTGGCGACGATGATCCTGGAAGGCCGCGTCGAAGACGGACAGACCGTTTCGGTGAACGGCGGCGAGGGCGGTCTGGCGATCGGCGGCGAGCTGGCCAAGGCGGCGGAATAGCGGCCGTCTTCGCCGGAGTGACCCAAAGCCGCCCCGGGGTTCGAGGTCGGGCCAATTGAAAAGGGCGCGGTGCATTTGCACCGCGCCCTTTCTGCGACCCGCAACGACCAGCCTGCTATCGTTTCCGATGACCGATGTTGCGTCGGATGTTCTTCTGTATCGATCCGCTGTTCTATGGCGCCACGATGCTCGGGCCGTTTGCCACCTTCAGAGCCAATTCGGCGAACAGATCTTCCGCCTCGCCGATGAAGCCCGTGTGCCGGTGCACGGCGGTCACGTCAATGCGGCCTCGACCCTTGAAAGCGGGAATGCCCATCGCCGAGCGGATTGTTCGCAGGACGCGGGATGTCAGCACCGCCTCGTCCTCGCTGCGGCGCACGAAAAGCAGCGCGAAGCTGCCATCTTCCAAAGGCTCTATCATCGCTTCCAGGTCGAATTGCCGGCGGAGCTGAAACCCCATGGCGTCAGCGCAATCGCCGTGAAAGCGGACATGGAACAGCGAAATCTGCGAATTGGTGATCCGCAGCAGGGCCAGCGGCCGCTCGAAGAGTTGCAGCGGCGCCAGGACGGAGTCGATGTCCAGCCCGCCCGCTTCGGCGGTGGCTGCCTCACTCTCCCGATCGACTGACGCTGCCTCGAGCATCGCGCTCACTCCTTACCCGGTCGTTGGCCCGAATTCGAAGCTTTACTATAGACGGGTTATTGATTCTATAGTTGTGCAAAAGTTGTGACATCAACAGTGCAAATAAAGTGTACAATAGATGAAATAGTTAATCAGAGATTAAGTGAGCATTGTCAATGTTTCGTTAAGTCTATTTCTTTGCCGCAGGAGGTGAGTGGCGAAATAATCAATGAGATCAACGCGTAGGCCGCAATAGTCTGAGGTTGTGACAATGCCGGGCGTTGGCGGACCGGCATATCACAGATTGTTCGTCAGACGTTGAATCGGAAATGCAGCACGTCACCATCCTGGACCGCGTAATCCTTGCCTTCCTGGCGCATCTTTCCGGCGTCCTTGGCTGGCTGCTCTCCGCCCAAGGTCACGAAGGAGTCATAGTCGATCGTCTCGGCCCGGATGAAGCCGCGCTGGAAATCGGTATGGATGACGCCGGCGGCCTCCGGCGCGCTGGCACCGTTGTGAACCGTCCAGGCCCGCGCTTCCTTGGGGCCCACCGTAAAGAAGGTCAGCAGCCCCAGCAGCCCATAACCGGCCCGGATCACCTTTTCGAGTCCGGCCAGTTCCAGGCCCAGTGAGTCGAGAAAATCGGCCTTGTCTTCCGGGTCCGGCAATTGCGCCAACTCGGCCTCGATGGCGGCAGAGATCACCACGGAATCGGCGCCCTGGCGGGACGCCATTTCAGTCACAGCGTGTGACATTGCGTTGCCGGTGCCGGCCTCGTCCTCTCCGACATTGCAGACATACAGCACCGGTTTGGCGGTCAGCAATTGCAGCGATTGGAACGCCGCCTCATCGTCCTTGGACGGCAAGGCAGTCCGAGCCGGTCGCCCGTCCTGCAATACCGGCAGCAGCGCTTCCATCACCGCCAACTGCGCCTTGGCTTCCTTTTCACCGCCGCGGGCCCGTTTCGTCGCTGCCAGGATGCGTCGTTCGACGCTTTCCATATCGGCCAGAATCAATTCAGTCTCGACGGTTTCCGCATCGCGGACCGGATCGATCGAGCCCTCCACATGGGTCACGTCGCCCTCGAAGCAGCGCAGCACATGCAGGATGGCGTCGACCTCGCGGACATGGCCCAGGAACTGGTTGCCCAGCCCTTCGCCCTTCGAGGCGCCGCGCACCAGCCCGGCGATGTCGACGAACTCAAGCTGGGTCGGGATGATCTTGGCCGAGCCGCCAATGGCCGCGAGCCTGTCCAGCCGTTCGTCCGGTACGCCGACCCGGCCGACATTCGGCTCGATGGTGCAGAACGGGTAGTTTGCCGACTCCGCCGCCTGGGTCGAAGTCAGCGCATTGAACAGCGTCGACTTGCCGACATTGGGCAGGCCGACGATTCCGCATTTGAATCCCACGCTCGGGGCTCCTTCGAATTCCGCTCAGCTCTTGGTTTCGGCTGGCCCGGTAAGCATGGCGACCTTGGTCATGAATTTCTCCGGCTCCCCCTCGGCGATCAGCGGGAACGCCTCGGCAACCGCCTCCAGCAGCGGGTCCAGCCACGCCTCATCCGCCTTGGCGAAATCATGCAGCACATAGCCGTGCACCCGGTCCTTATGGCCCGGATGACCGATGCCAAGGCGGATCCGCCAGTAATCCGGCCCGATATGCCGGTCGAGGGATCGGATGCCGTTATGTCCGCCGGTGCCGCCGCCGCGTTTGACCCGGCACTTGCCTGGCGCCAGATCCAACTCGTCATAGACAACGACAACCTGTTCCGGAGTCAGCTTGAAATAGCGCATGGCCTCGCCGACCGACTGGCCGGACAGGTTCATATAGGTCGACGGTTTGAGAACAAGCGCCTTATCGCCGGCCATCCGGCCCTCGGACAGCCGGCCTTGGAACCGGTCCCGGAACGGCCCGAAGGCATGGCGGTGGACTATGTCGTCCACCGCCATGAAGCCGATATTGTGCCGGTGATAGGCGTGTTCCTGGCCCGGATTGCCCAGACCCACGACAAGCAGCATGCGTGATCCGCCCCGTTCGGGGTGAGGCTGTGGAGCCTACTCCTCGCCGCCCTCGGCCTCTTCGTCGCCCTCGATCTCTTCGCCCTCTTCGCCTTCGCCGGCCTCGGCAGCCTCCGCCTCCGCGGCGGCGGCGGCGTCCTCCGCCTCGACCTTCACGGCAGACGGCACGGCGATGGTGGCGACGGTGAAGTCACGGTCGGTAATAGCCGGCGTGACGCCTTCGGGCAGATCGAATGCGCTGATGTGAATGCTCTCGCCCAGCTCGATGCCGGTGAGATCGCAGACGAGCTTCTCCGGAATGCTGTCGGCGCGGCAGACCAGTTCGACCGTGAAGCGCACCACGTTCAGCACGCCGCCGGTCTTCAGGCCCGGCGCTTCCTCTTCGTTGATGAACTGGACCGGCACCTCGACGGTGATGGTCGTGCGCTCGCTGACGCGCAGGAAATCGACGTGGATCACCTGGTCGCTGACCGGGTCGTACTGCACGTCACGGGCCAGGGTGCGGTGGTTGGTGTCGCCGACCTTGATGTCGTAGAGGAAGGTGGCGTAGCCGGGGTCGCGCATCAGCAGCCGCAGGCGCAGCGCCTCGATGGAGATGGGAACCGGCGGCTTCTTGTCGCCGTAGATTACGCTTGGGATCATTCCAGCCCGTCGCGCCGCCCTTGCTGCCCCCTTACCGGCCCGGTCGCGCGCTTCGGCCTCGATGACAATCATATCGGCCATGTCGTGTCTCCAATCACAAAAAAACCGGCGCCGACCTCCAGGGGTGTCGACGCCACCAAACCGTTCATAGCAATGCCAGTACGGAGGGCGGTGATGTAGCAGCGTGTCGGCCGTTTGTCCAATGCCTGCTTCGCGTAGAGGGCGAAAAATCCGACCGTTGGATGAGCCGGAGCCTGTACCATGCGCGGGACGCCAACCGCGCTACCCGACGCATCGGCTGACGCTTGTCGGTTCCAATGCCGCCAGGGGCGAAGTTTCGGCGCAATGGCGATCTGCCACCCGTTACCGGACGAGGCCGTTTCACCATGGAAAACTGGGCCATACGCAGAGCCGAATTGCCGGATGCCGATGGCCTCGGCGACTGCCTCGATGCGGCATACGCGCAGTATGCCGACCGTATCGCCGACTTGCCGCCCATGTCAGAGGATTGCGGCGGGGAGATCGCCGAGCATCTCGTGTGGGTGGCGGAGGCCAGCGGCAGGATCGTCGGTGGGCTGGTCCTCATCCCGGGCGACGGCTTTATGCTGCTCGCCAACGTGGCGGTGCATCCCGATGGTAGAGGCACTGGATTGGGGAGGGCGTTGCTGACGCTTGCCGAGACCGAGGCGGTCGCTCGCGGATTTTCGGAAATGCGTCTCAGCACTCATGCGGGGATGCCGGAGACCATTGGTCTCTATGCGCGGAATGGGTGGTCGGAGGTGAGCCGACAGGGAAGCAAGGTGGCAATGCGAAAGGCGCTGCCGCGCTAACGCGAGGCTGCTCCACATTCCCTCAGTCGAACAGGCTCGACACCGAACGTTCTTCGGAGATCCGGGATATCGCATCGGCCATCAACCGGGCGATTGAGATCTGCCGGATGTTGTGGCTGACCCGCACCGCCTCGGTGGCCATGATGCTGTCGGTGGTGACCAGCGCATCCATTGGCGACGCCGCCACCCGGGCGACCGCGTCCCCGGACAGCACGCCATGGGTCGTGTAGGCGCTGACCGACTCGGCGCCGGCCTCCTTCAGGGCCACCGCTGCGTTGCATAGCGTCCCGGCACTGTCGACGAGGTCGTCGACCAAGACGCATTTGCGGCCCTCGACCTCACCGATCACATGCATCACCTCCGACACGCCGGCCCGTTCCCGACGCTTGTCGATGATGGCTAGGCCGGCATCCAGGCGCTTGGCGACCGACCGTGCCCGCAGCACGCCGCCCACATCCGGAGATACGATCACCAGATCGCTGCCGTTGGTGTTCTCCTTGATGTCTTTCGTGAACATCGGCGAGGCATAGAGGTTGTCCACCGGGATGTCGAAGAAGCCCTGAATCTGCGCGGCATGCAGATCGAGGGTCAGCACCCGGTCGGCCCCGGCGCGGGTGATCAGATTGGCCACCAGCTTGGCGGAGATCGGCGTCCTGGGGCCGGTCTTGCGATCCTGCCTGGCATAGCCGAAATAGGGTAGGACGGCGGTGATACGCCGGGCCGATCCGCGCCTCAGCGCGTCGATGGCGACTAGCAGCTCCATCAGATGATCGTTCGCCGGAAAGCTGGTCGATTGGCAGACGAAGACATCCTCGCCACGCACATTCTCCAGGATCTCGACGAAGACCTCCATATCCGCGAAACGGCGGATGCTGGCCTTGGTCAACGGAATCTTGAGGGCGGCGGAAATCGCCTCACTCAGCGGTCGATTGCTGTTGCAGGCTATGATTTTCATGTCGATGGAGTTCGTTTGGCGGCTATTTCGCGGGCAGCCCTCCCGCCTCGTGCCGCCGCGGCTAGAGCCGGTAGCCGACCCCCCTGCCGGGAGTCGGGCGTGGATATATCAAGGCGAATTCGACATGTAAACGTCCTATAGCCAAGCCGCTGGAATCCATGGCCTGGCACTCAGGCCCGCCGGTCCAGCGTCGTGCCGGGCTCCGATTTCTCAGGTGAGTCGGCCCGGAAATCGGTGGTTTCCGCAGCGCCGAATCGATAGGCCCGGGAAGCTGCGGCAAGGTCGGCGGCCGAAGGGTTGGTGGCCGCCAGCGCCGCGGCGGCGAGCTTGCCGCCAAGCCGGCGGGCCTCGTTCGGGTCGCCGGTGACGGAACGGACGGTTATCGGCACTGAGCCGCCGACGGCGTATTGCCGGCCATCCGGGCCGCGTTGATAGACATAGGAGATCGGCCCGGCCAGGGAGCCGGCCCCACCGGCATGGGCGTTTTCCTCCTGACGCACTTGGGCGTCGCGTTGCCGCAGTTGCTCGACGACCGCCCGATCCTGCGGCGCCAATTGGTCGGGGCTCCGCGCCACCGCCGGCTTCGCCGTATCGCGTTCGCGGATCGCCTCAGCCAGTTCCGCCCGCAGGCTCGATTGGGTCTCGCCGGTTGAACTTGGTGCGGTCTGAGTGGTGTTGGACGGGGCGGCAGTGTCTCGGGACGCGATCCGCAAGGCAATGCGGTCCTGATCGTCGACGCCCGGCACCGGACGTGCATCAAGCACGATTCCGGACCGGCCGCCCGGGGCCCCAACAAACACCGATCCGATGGACGCAATCCCCATTTGCCGCCGATCGCCCTTCCAAAATCCGCGAACAGCTTAGCCCGGCAGCCTTACCACCCGGTAAATACCGGCGGTGCTTTGCAGCGAAATCAGGTGTCGATCATGATGGCCGACAGTAGCCGGCCATAATCCTCTTCGCCCCGTTGGGTTGCTCGGCGATAGCTGAAGAACTTTTCCTCCTCGGCGACGGTGTCGTGACCGTCGACCTCGAATCCAGCGAGCCCGAGCAGCCCAAGCCGCGCGGCGATATAGCCCTTGAGGTCGAAATGGGGATGGTCCGGACGAGTGCCGTCACGAAAAAACCGGTCATTCGTCGGGTCGGCGGTCAGGAACCGCTCGCGGAATTCCGGTCCGACCTCATAGGAGGCTTGGGCGATGCAGGGGCCGACCGCCGCGACGATCCGGTGCCGGGCCGCGCCCAGGGATACCATGGCATCGACCGTGGCATGCAGCACCCCGCCGATCGCACCTTTCCAGCCGGCATGGGCGCCGCCGATCACGGCGGCTTCCGGGTCCGCGAACAGCACCGGCGCGCAATCGGCGGTCAGAATACCAAGCGCTATGTTCGGCCGGTCGGTGACTATCGCATCGACTTTTGGCGCATCCCCCGGTTGCCAGGGGACGTCGACGATCTTCACCCGGTCGCTGTGGACCTGATAGGCGGTGACCAGCGCCGCGGCGCTATCGGCCATCTCGGCGATACAACGGGCCCGGTTGCGGGCCACGTTGTCCGGCTTGTCGCCCGATCCGAAACCGCAATTCTTCGCGGCGTAGATGCCGTCGCTGACCCCGCCGATCCGGGAAAAGAACCCGTGTCGGATCGCCGGCAGCCGGGCGAGCGAGTCCAGAACGATCATCGAGAGACCGGTCCGTCGGCGTGCGCCAGCCCGGCTGTGGGCATCAGGGTGGCGGCCGAGAGAGACATGATCTTGAACAACTCTCCCATCTGGTCCGGTGACGTCAACCGAAGGACCGCGGCGTCGATATCCGCGGCTTGCTCGTCACCGGCAGATTGTTTCAATCGCGCCGCACGCAGGCCAATCCCCATCTCTTCCAGCCAGGCCGCCTGCGTCGATGGGCCGCAAATACCGGCACCGGCCTCGCGGGCGGCATCGGCAAGCATGGCAAAGTCCACATGCGCCGTCAGATCGGATTCGCCGGGATCGACCAGCGGATCGGCGTAGCGATGCCGGCGAACCGCCTGCAATGTCTCGCCTTGCGCCGACCGCGTATGTCCGTAGTCGATGATCAGCGCCGCGCCGCCCTCTTCGGCGATCCGGCGGCCAAGGTCGGCGGCGATGGCGAGCCCAGCCGGGCAGATTTCGACAATGGCCCCCGGCTTTGAGTTCTCGGCCGCAATGGGCAATTGCTCGATGACAGGGTCCGGGCGGTCCGACAGGACGAACCGAAGGGTGCCGGTCTCCGCATCGGCGGTGACCAAACGTTCCCGCCAGCCTGAACGTGCCCGCTCGAACTGCCGAACCGGGAGGGCATCGAAGAATTCATTCGCAACCGCCAGCATCGGCCCGTCGGGGACGTCGGCGAGCCGGTCGTGCCAGTCGATCGATGGGACGTTGGCGAGCGTCTTGGCCTGTTTCGCTTTCAAGGTCGGGCTGGTCTCGACCAGATGGATCCGCGCCGCATCGGCGAAGCCAGGCAGCACCCGGGCGGCACGCAGGGCGTCTCGCATCAGCGTGCCGCGCCCGGGTCCAAGCTCGACAAGCCGGAAAGGGTTGGGCCGACCCATGCGATCCCAGCAATCGATCAGCCATATGCCGATCAACTCGCCGAAGATCTGCGATATCTCGGGCGCGGTAATGAAATCGCCGGCGGCGCCGAGCGGATCGCGGGTCGCGTAATAGCCGTGGCTCGGGTGGCCGAGCGCCAGGGCCATGTATCGGTCTACCGGCAGCGGGCCATCGGCCGCGATCTGCCGCCGCAGGACCTCGAGTAGCGCAGTCACGCGGTCATCCGCTCCCGGTCCTTGCGCCGCGCCATGGCCACCAGACCAAGCCCGATAAGCACCATCGGCACCGACAAAAGCTGACCCATGGTCATGCCCAGGAACACGCTGCCGTCCACGCTGACTTCGAGGAACTGGTCATCGGGCTGGCGGACGAATTCGACCGTGAAGCGGGCCAGCCCATAGCCGGCCAGGAAGAGGCCGGACAGCATGCCGGGCCGGCCCCGGGTCTCCGGCCGGCGGGCCAGAAAGGCCAGGATCGTGAACAGCACGGCGCCTTCCAGGAATGCCTCGTAAAGTTGGCTCGGATGCCGCGGTTCCTCGCCGCCATTGGGAAACACGATGCCCCAGGGCACCGTGGTGATCTGGCCGTAAAGTTCCGAATTCTTGAAATTCGCGAGGCGCCCGAAGAACAGCCCGATCGGCGCCACGGTGCAGATGATGTCGGCGAGGGCGAAAAAGGCGATCTCGCGCCGGCGGGCGAACAGAATCGCGGCGACGACAACTCCCATCATCCCGCCATGGAACGACATTCCGCCTTCCCAGATCTTCAGGATCTGCAGCGGGTCGCTGGCGAAATAGTCCGGCCTGTAGAACAGGACATAGCCGATGCGGCCGCCCAGAATGGTGCCGAGCACCGCCCAGGTCAGGAACTCGTCCATGTCTTCCACGGTCGGCTTGGCAAGCCCGGTGCGCGCCAGCCGGAGCGCATAGCGCCAGCCGAGGATGAATCCGGTAAGGTACGCCAACGCGTACCAGCGAATTGGCAATTTCCAGATCCAGAAAGCGACCGGGTCGAACAGCCACTCCGTTGCGGTTCCGTCCATCGATGCTGCCCGTGTGTTGAGGGAGCCGATACGATCGGCTTTTGGGCCGGACGCCCGACCCCCATTGGTTCCTGTCTTCACCGTCATCAGGGAATGACACCCGTCATTCCTCAACGAAGGTCGGTACTAGTGGTCTGATTCAGACCACTAGCAGTGCTGATGTTGCAACGCACCCTTTGCGTCGCCATACTGCGATCACTTTCCCGAAGGATTAGGGCGAAATGCAGGTCGACAACAAGCTGCTCGACGATTTGGCGCGTGTCGCCGCCGGCGCTGCCGGGGCGATGACCGGCATCCGCGAGGAGGTCGAAGCTCAGATGCGCCAGCGCATCGAGCGATTGCTGGCCCGCATGGATGTGGTGAGCCGCGAAGAATTTGAGATCGTGCGCGAACTGGCGACCAATGCCCGTCGGGAGCAGGAGGCGCTGGCGAAAAAAGTGGCTGAGCTGGAACAGCGACTGTCGGAACAAGCCGGCCCGGCGCCAGTCAAATCGTCGATTTCCGCCGCCAAAAAGCCGGCCGCACAGAAAACAAGAAAGCCGGCAAAAAAGGTTGCGGCCGAACATGGGGATAACAAACCGGATTAAGGTAAAATACCGGGGTTTTCCCTCAAAATTCACTTATTGGTCACGAATACCTGCTGAATTGGTGTTGCAAGGGTCAGAGTACCTGTGACACCGTGCCCCTTGTAGTGGCTATGCCTCGGCTAGCTACTAGATATCGTGTCGATCTCGATATCTAGGTGACATGGTCGGGCGCAGGTTCACCAATTGCACGCCCGATCAAAGGAGGGCAAAGCATGGCGACAATGTCGATCGAAGCCAACACCTTCACACAGAACCCGTTGGATATCGTGGAGGAGATGGTCAGCGCCAATGATTGGGCGTTCGAGCGCGCCAGCACCGACGAGATGTTGGTCGAGGTTGCCGGACGCTGGTGCAACTATCGTATGTTCTTCTTCTGGCAGGACGAAATCAGCGCGATGCAGTTCTGCTGCCAATACGACATGAAGGTTCCGTCCGGCCGCGCGGCCGCGGTCCACGAACTCCTGGCCACCATCAACGAGCGCATGTGGCTCGGACATTTCGACATCGATTCCGATGAACAGATCCCGATGTTTCGCCACACCACACTGCTGCGCGGCGCCCAGGGCGCCAGCGTCGAGCAGTTGGAAGATCTGGTGGATATCGCGCTGACCGAGTGCGAGCGTTTCTATCCGGCATTCCAATTCGTCATCTGGGGCGGTAAAACCGCGCCAGAGGCTGTGTCCGCCGCAATTCTTGATACCGTCGCCGAGGCCTGAGCCTCTCGACAGGACCGGGCGCGCCTCGCCGTAGATCACGGCGTCGCTGCGCATCGGCCCCTGCCGATCGCCCGCCGTAGATCCTGACTAGGGGAGAGGCAGATGGGCGATCGCGTGTTGCTGGTGGGGTGCGGCAAGATGGGCGGCGCCATGCTGGCCGGCTGGCTGCGCGCCGGAACAGTCGACCGGGTCGATGTGGTCGAGCCATCGGCGGATCAAGTGCCGGAAGATCCAGCGGTTTTCCGCTGCGATCGCGCCGAGGATCTTCCGCCCGACACCCGGCCTGACATCGTCGTCTTTGCCGTCAAGCCACAGGTCACCGATGCGGTGGTGCCGCCCTATGGCCGGTTCGTCGGGCCGGAGACCGTCTTCCTGTCGGTGGCGGCCGGACGGACCATTGACTATTTCCGCGAGAAGTTGGGCGGCGATGCCGCGATCATCCGGGTGATGCCCAATACCCCGGCCGCCATCGGCCGCGGTGCCTCGGTTCTGGTCGCAACTGAAAATGTGGGCGCCCAACATCGGACGCTGGCAGGCCGGTTATTGGCGGCTTCCGGATTGGTCGAGTGGGTGGAGGACGAGGCGCTGATCGATGCGGTCACGGCGCTGTCCGGCAGCGGCCCTGCCTATATATTCCTGCTGATCGAGACGATGGCGAAGGCCGGCGAATCGGTCGGGCTGCCGGCCGATCTTGCCATGCGGCTCGCGCGACAGACGGTTATCGGGTCTGCCGCGCTGGCCGAGCAATCGGACTTGCCGCCAGCGACATTGCGGCAGAATGTCACCAGTCCGGGCGGAACAACCCAGGCAGCGCTCGAAGTGCTGATGACGCCGGACGGCATGCAGGCGCTGTTCGACCGTGCCCTGGCCGCCGCCGCCCGGCGTAGCCGTGAGTTGGCGGGCTGACCATGGCGGGCGCCGAAGAGCAGGGTTCCGGCGGGCCGGTTTCCGGCGCGGAGCGATTTGCCGCCGCTCTGGCCGCCCTCGATTTGGAGAACCGCGTGGTCCGCTTCGATGAGACAACGCGAACCTCCGCTGAAGCGGCGGCGGCGATCGGCTGCACTGTATCACAGATCGCCAAATCCCTGGTGTTCAAGGCCGCCCGGACCGGCCAGCCGATCCTCGTCATCGCCAGCGGCGCCAATCGTGTCGACGAGAAGCGAGTGGCGGATATGCTGGCTGGAGACGCCGGCGGGCAACGGATCCAGCGCCCCGATGCCGCCTTTGTGCGGGCCTGCACCGGATACGCCATTGGCGGCGTCGCCCCGATTGGCCATGCCGAGCCGCCAATCGTGGTGATCGATGCCGATCTGTTCGACCACCAGACGATCTGGGCCGCGGCCGGCACGCCGAACACGGTGTTTGAGTTGACACCCGCGCAGCTCCAGCAAATGACTGGTGGATTGCGCGCCGACATCGCCAAGCGCCCCGCTGGCTGAGCGGCGTGAGCAGGCCGATGCTTTTCGCCGTACCCGCAAACAGGTACCTTATCGAAACACCGGCCCCTCGGTCGGCCACGAACACAGTGTGGGTGTATCGATGGTGAAAAAGGCGGATCCTGCCGCTTCGGTGATCAGGACGGCACTCAGCCTCGCCGCCGAGCGCGGCTGGCGTGATCTGACCCTGGCCGAGATCTCGGCCGAATCCGGCGTGGCATTGCCCGAGCTCCACCGTCATTTTCCATCGAAATCAGCGATCCTCGACGGGTTCGGCCGTCTGGTCGACGAATCCATGCTGGCCGATGGGCCGGCGGATTCCGCCGACACCCCGCGTGACCGGCTGTTCGACTTGTTGATGCGGCGTTTCGATGCCTTGCAGGCCCATCGTGACGGCCTTACCGCGGTCTCCCGAGAGTTCCGCAAAGATCCCATCGGGTCGCTGATGCATCTGCCGCAGCTGGAACGCTCGATGCGGTGGACGCTGGACGCGGCCGGCCTCGATGCCGGCGGGGTCATGGGCCTTGCCCGTGTTCGTGTACTGGGGCTGCTCTATCTGAGCGTGGTTCGGGCCTGGCTGGGCGACGACACCCCGGACATGGCGCGCACCATGAAGGCATTGGACGGCAGGCTGGGTCAGCTTGAGAAGCTGGCCGGTATGGTGGAACGCGGCGGCAGGGGCCGCCAGAGGCCAGCCGTCGAAGAACCCGCAGAAGACGGACCCTCAATGGACGAACCGGGTGCCAGCTAAATTTATGTTGCAGTGCACAATAGAATTCGCTAAATAGGCTTCCAGGTTATATCTCGCGATATTGCATCGCAATACGACAGGGCGTCCCTTCGCCTTGGTCGACTATGGAAAGGACGATCCGATGGCCAGCAAGACTCCGCCAATGTGGGACATGGACATCACCAAGATGATGGCCGATTTCAAGGTTCCGGGTATCGACATGGATGCCATGCTCCAGTCGCAGCAAAAGAACATCGAGGCGCTGACCACCGCCAATCAGATGGCGATGGAGGGCGTTCAGGCCGTCGCGCAACGTCAGATGGAGCTTTTGCGCCAGACGATGGAAGAGGCGTCGAGCACGGTAAAGGACATGATGGCGGCCGGCACGCCGGAAGCGGGCGTTGCCAAGCAGGCCGATCTGGTCAAGACCTCATTCGAGAAGGCCCTGACCAATATGAAGGAAATGGCCGAGATGATCGCCAAGTCGAACTACGACGCGGCGGACGTGTTGAGCAAGCGGGTCGCTGCCAACCTTGAAGAGATCAAGGCGGCCGCCAAGAAGTAGGTCTTGCGGTCCCGCGGGCGGTCCGGGTTATCCTGGCGGCCGCCCGCCAATCGGTTGGGCGTCGTACTAACCGACCGGTCCGGGGCCGCAATGACCATCTCGTTCGATGACTTTCTGAAGGTCGACATCCGTGTCGGCACCATCGTCGCGGCCGAACCCTATCCCGAGGCACGCAAGCCGGCCTTTAAGCTGAGGGTCGATTTCGGCCAGGAGATCGGCGAGAAAAAGACTTCGGCGCAGGTCACCAAGCACTATCAGCCCGACCAGTTGCTTGGCCGTCAGGTGGCGGCCGTGGTGAATTTTCCGCCCAAGCAGATCGGCAAGTTCATGTCCGAGGTGCTGGTGCTGGGATTCCCCGATGAGGAAGGCGAGGTCGTCATGATCGGCGTCGACCATCCGGTGCCGGATGGCGGCAGGCTGTTCTGAATTTCTATGGCCAGAGACATTGGGGAGACCGGGCTGCCCTCACCCGACCGCCGCTTTCGCGTCGCCCACCCTCTCCAGAGGGGGAGGGCAAATTGTGCCGACCTCGATTCCCCTCTCCCTCTGTGAGAGGGTGCCAAGCGCAGCGGGGTGGGTGAGGGCAGCACGGTTTCACCGGGAGCCCGGCGCCCGAAACGCAATACCCTCTCACCCGTCATCCGGGCGCAGGACATAGCCCTGTCCGCGCACCGTCTGCAGATATCTGGGCGCCCGTGCATCGGACTCGATCTTGCGCCTCAGCCGGGTGACCAGCACGTCGACGGTGCGGGTGCTGCCGCTGATCCGACAGCGCTCGATCAGCATCTCCCGCGAAAACACCTCGCCGGGCGACTGCGACAGCACCGTCAGCAGGCTTGCCTCCGCACCGGTCAGGCGGATTGGCCGGCCATCCCTGCTCAGCTCTTCGCGCTCCGGATCGAAGATATGGGCGCCCAGCCTGATCGGTTCCGATGAGGTTTGGACCGGCCCGATCCGGCGCATGATGTTGTTGATCCGCAGCACCAACTCACGTGGTTCGAACGGCTTGGACAAATAATCGTCGGCGCCGCATTCCAGCCCGGCGATGCGGCTCTCTGCTTCACCCATGGCGGTCAGCAGCAGGATCGGAATCGTCTTGACCTGGCGCAGCGATCGGGTCAGTTCCAGCCCGCCCTCTCCGGGCATCATCACATCCATGACGATCAGGTCGAAGTCCAGCGAGGCCAGCTTGGCCCGGGCATCCGCCGCATCGCCCGCCGTGCTGACCAGGAAACCGTGATCGGCCAGATACCGGCGCAACAATTCGCGCAGCCGCTGATCGTCATCAACCACCAGCACATGGGTCTGCTCATGGCTCATGCGGTCGCCTCGTCAACACTAGCCGGCACGGCGGGAGCGGTCAGGGTGCTGCAAGTTCAGATGGGCGTGGCGGTCGTCATCCATGATGCCCAGCAGTACGGTGCGAAACCCTTCCACCGCCGCCGCCCCGGCCTCGCGATAGGCGCGGGCGATCCGCTGGCGCTGGTTCTCGGTCAACTGGCGCTCCAAGGCCTCGCCATTGCCGGTCAGGCGGAGCAGCCGCTGGCGGCGATCCCTGGTTCCCTGGCGCTGCACGATGAAATCCTGCCGGACCAACTCGCCAAGAACGCGGCTCAGGCTCTGCTTGGTGATCTTCAATATGCCGAGCAACTCCGAAACGCTGATCTCCGGATGCCGCCCGACAAAATAGATGACCCTGTGATGCGCCCGCCCGAGGCTGATTTTCGCCAGCATCTCATCGGGTTCGGCGGTGAAATCGCGATAGGCATAGAACAGCAGCTCAATACCCTGGCGCAATTCCTCCTCACGAAGGAATAGCGGGTTCGCACTGGATTTTAAGTCAGTCATGTTGACATAATAACGTGTGAATGTTACGACTGCCATCCCCAATCGGGACATAAACGACCAAAATGGATGCATATAAAATGTCGATTATTCCATTCGACGACCGCGACGGGTTGATTTGGTACAATGGCGAGGTAGTGCCGTGGCGCGATTGCCGGCCCCATGTCCTCAGCCACGGTCTGCATTACGCCCGCTGTGTCTTCGAAGGCGAGCGGGTCTATGGCGGCAATGTCTTTAAGCTGCGGGAGCACTCCGAGCGCCTCGTCCACTCGGGCGAGATTCTCGGCTTCAAACTTCCGTATAGCGCCGCCGAAATTGATGACGCCACCAATGCGGTGATCGCGGCCAACGGAATCGTCTACGGCTATGTCCGCCCGGTTGCCTGGTCCGGCAGCGAGATGATGGGCGTTTCGGCTCAGAACAACACCATCCATGTCGCCATCGCGACCTGGGTCTGGCCGAGCTATTTCGATCCCGAAGCGCGGCTGAAGGGCATCAACCTGACCGTTTCGCAATGGGCCCGGCCGGCACCCAACACCGCGCCGGTGCATTCCAAGGCGGCGGGCCTCTATATGATCTGCACCATGAGCAAGCATGCCGCGGAGGCCGCCGGCTTCCACGACGCGCTGATGCTGGATTGGCGCGGACAGGTCGCCGAGTCGACCGGCGCCAACATCTTCCTGGTGATCGATGGTGTGCTGCATACGCCGACCCCGGATGCGTTCCTGGACGGCATCACCCGGCGCACGGTGATCGAACTGGCGGAAGCCCGGGGCTACGAGGTGGTCGAGCGGGTGATCTGGCCGGAGGATCTGAAATCCGCGCAGGAGGTGTTCCTGACCGGAACCGCTGCGGAAGTGACGCCGGTCGGGCGCATCGACGATCTGACCTTCACGCCGGGTGAGGTCTGTGAGGCGATGATGGATGCGTATGCGGTCGAGGTCCGGCGCCCGGTGGAGAATTTGGCGGTGGTTGCTGCGGAGTAGGCGGAACGACGGCCTGCGGATCGGGAACGCGGGTGCTCGCCCTCACTCTCCCACGGCTTTGCCGTGGGTCCCTCCCTCTCCCTCTGGAAGAGGGTGGCGAACGTAGCCGAGCTGGGTGAGGGCTGAACCCGATCTATTCGGCGGCCTCCGGGTCGGATGTCGTCCAGCGCGCGGCACTGGCATCGTCGGCATCTCGCGCCTCGACCCATTTCGATCCGGCCGGGCCGTCTTCCAGCTTCCAGAACGGCGCCTGGGTCTTCAGCCAATCGATCAGGAAATGGCAGGCTTCGAACGCGGCTTCGCGATGGGCCGAGCTGGTCGCCACCAGCACGATCTGGTCGCCCGGTTCCAACCGCCCGTAGCGATGGACGATCAGGGCTTCTTCCAGTGGCCAGCGCTGCCGAGCCTCGGCCTCGATTTGCTCAAGCTTGCGCTCGGTCATGCCCGGATAGTGCTCCAGGGTCATGGCGGAGATCGGCTCGCCGCCCGCCATGTCACGCACGAGGCCGACAAAACTCACAACCCCGCCGATGGATCGGTTGCCCTCGGTCAGGGCCGACAGCTCCGCGGCCAGGTCGAAATCCTCGGACTGCACCCGCACAGCCATCTCAGCCTCCGGTCACCGGAGGGAACAAGGCTATCTCGTCGCCGGAGCCGACCGGGTGGTCGCGCCGGGCGAATTCCTGATTGACCGCCACCTTCACGATCGCATCATTGCCCAGCGCATCGGCGAAGCCGGGCCCGCGACCCTTCAGCCATGCGATCAGACCGGCTACGTCGCGCACATCGTCCGGAGGACTCACCTCCTCCTCGGCGACACCGATCTTGGTCTTCAGCCAGGCGAAATACAAAAGCTTCATCGTGGGCGCCATCCGGATGGGTGAACGCATAATGTTGCGCCGATTGGCCGGAGGTACAAGGGCGGGCCCGACCAGGCTGGTCAGGGTGCGCGAAGTGCGAGATGAATTTCTACGTTGCTTTTCGCCGTGTTTCGATTACTTTGTTTACGAATCATTAACCATAAATGCCGCATGGATCAGGTGCTTTGGAGAGCTGCAGATGATCCTGCCCAGTGAACGTGAGCTGAGTCTTTATGAGCGGATGGCAGCCGAGCTGCTTCAGGTCGCCGCCGATTTGCGCAAGCGTCAGCATGAGTTGGCGCCGAATTCCGGCCGTGCAAATCGTCTTGAGGGTTACGCCTCGGCCATCAACACCAATTTGACGGTCGAATTGGCCTGAATTCGGCGTCGCATCCTCGCGGCTGCCTTCGCGCTATTCAACTTCCGAAAACGGCAGGAACGGAACCACGGTTCCTCGGTCGAGGTTCGTCACGTCTTCGGCAAGCTCGACCAGCCCGTCCGCCGCCACCATCGAGCTGAGAATCCCGGCGCCGTCGCGGGGGAATTTCGCGGCCAGCGGGATACCGTCCGCACCGCTGGACAGGCTGACCCGGACGTATTCGCGGCGATCGCGTTTCTTGCGATAGTCGAAATCGGCCCGCACCGGAAAGTGCCTGGGCTCGGTATCGCTGGCGCCGGCGAGGCGCAAGATGAGCGGCCGCGCCACCCGCAGGAAGGTCACCAGCACGGCGACCGGGTTGCCTGGCAATCCGATGAACGGCACCTGCCCGATCTGCCCCAGCGCCACCGGGCGGCCGGGTTTGATCGCCAGCCGCCAGGCATGCAGACGGCCGCCGGCCGCCTCGACCGCCGCTTTCACATGATCCTCCTCGCCGGTCGACATTCCACCGGAGCTCACCACCAGATCATGGCCCTCGATCCCCTGGGACAGGGCCGCCTGGATCGCATCCTGACGATCCGCCAGAATGCCCATATCGGTGACGGCGCAGCCCAGGCCGCGCAGCTGGGCGGCGAGCGCGTGCCGGTTGGCATCATAGATGCAGCCCGGAGGCGCCGGGGTGCCAGGCTCGTGGACCTCGTCACCGGTAGAGAACAGCGCCACCCGCAATGGCGAGCGAACGCTCAGCCGGTCGCATCCGATCGACGCGGCAAGCCCGATATCTCTGGGACGCAGCCGGCGGCCGGTCCGAAGCACGGTCACGCCGGCCTCGATATCCTCGCCGGCGAGCCGATAATTCGACCCTCGCTTGATCCCCGGCGGCAGCACCACCGAACCGCTTCCGTGCGAACCGGTATCCGGGATCTCGCAATCTTCCTGCATGAAGATGGTGTCCGGGCCATCCGGCATCGGTGCGCCTGTGAAGACGCGCAGGGCGGTTCCACGGCTCGCCGGCTCGGTCAGCGGATGCCCGGCGGCAATCCGGCCGGCGACCGGCAGTTGGGTCGGGCCATCCGGCTGCAAATCGTCGAAAAAGACCGCGTAGCCATCGACCGCGGAGTTGTTGTGAGGCGGGACGGAGCGGTCGGAGACGAGATCCTCTGCGAGAAATCGACCGGCCGCCTCTGCCAGCGGCACGGTCTCAGCCCCGGCCACCACCACCAGCCGCTCCAGAAGGTCGGCAAGCGCCTCGTGAACCGGAGTCAGTTTGCCGCCAAAGGCGAAACAGTCGTCGGACAGCTGCGCCACGTTACGCTCCTGTCAGTGCGGCATGCCGGATGATGAAGTCGGCGATGGCCGGAATATCGTTCAGATCCAGCACCGGGACTGTCACATCGCGATCCAGACCGTCGGTCGCGATCGCCGCGATATTCGGGATTTCTGTCCATAGCAGGGGCTTCCCGACCGATCGGCGGTGGACCTCCAGCTTATCATGGGGCTCGGCCTTGTACCCTTCCGCCAGGACCAGATCGACCGGCGACATGTATTGCAGCAACGCGCTCAGCGGCGGCTCCGGCAGGTCGCCACGGATTTCATGCATCAGCGCCCAGCGCTTCGCCGAGCCGATCATCACCTCCGTCGCCCCGGCCTCGCGGTGCCGGTGGCTGTCTTTGCCCGGCCGATCGACGTCGAAGCCGTGATGGGCATGCTTGATGGTCGACACGGTGAGGCCTCGGCCAATTAATTCAGGCAGCAGGCTTGTCACCAGGGTCGTTTTGCCGCTGCCGCTCCATCCGGTGATCCCGAAGAGCTTCACAGTGCAGCCGGTGTGATGAGTCTAGGTTGCCGACTGGATGGTCTGAGCTTCACGGGCCTTGAGCGCCGCGCGGCGGACCCGGCGAATGTGCAAGCGTTCTCCGACATAGCGACCGAAGTAATAGCCCACGGTGGACCCTGCAAGCGCAAACGGCAGGCTGCCCAGCAGGGTGATCGCCAACGGCAGGACCAGCGCATCCCAGGAGCTCTCCCATATCTCATGCATGCTCCATTGCGTGATCGCCGTGATCAACGGCTCGATCGTGATCACCGAGGTGTCGCACTGTATCAGCCCGCAGCCGGTGAAGAAGTACATCGAGTAGATCGGCGCGATGGTGAAGGGGTTCGTCACGCCGGTCAGCAGGATGGCCAGCACCAGATTGATGGGCCGGCGCACGGATCGTGCGATCAGCCATATCAGGAATACGCCGATAACCTGGATACCGACGGTCGCAGTCAGGCCGAACGCCAGGCCGACAACCGCCGTCCTGCCGACGACCGCAGGCGACAGTCGCATGCGATTGATAGGGCGCAGGAATCTGCGGAAATATTGTCGTCTGAAGAAGCGCACTTTGGCTATGCCGTGTCCATGTTATTCAGGCTGCTTCCAGCCGGTACCGATCAATAGGTTGAACCCTCGCCCCGTCGCCGCCATCGTCTCGCATCCGTGGTCAACAACTCATAAATTGATCACGCTCGGACAATCGGCAAGATGCCGATCACACTCATGTGTGGTTCACGCCTTTCCCACGGTGCCGGCCGGCCGCGAAGACGGTCGTTTTGCCTTGGTATTTGTCTTCGCCTTCGCCTTTGCCTTCGTCGCGCCGGTCGGCGCCTGCATGATTTGGTTCAGCCCTTCTCGCACGTATTGCCAGCCGGTGATCAGGGTCAGCACGCTGGCCGCCCAGATACCGACCACGCCAATCAGCGTTACGGGCAGGATGTCCGGACCGGCATCGCCAACGATGAGAAATCCCAGCGCGACCATCTGCACGACGGTCTTCCACTTTGCCAAATTACTGACCGGCAGGCCTTTGCCTCCAAAGCCGGCAAGAAATTCGCGCATGCCCGATACCAGAATCTCGCGCATCAGGATGATCAGTGCCGGGATAATCGCGACGCCGTTCAACTGGCCGGATCCGACCAGCATCAACAGCACCGCTGAGACCAGCATTTTGTCGGCGATCGGATCCAGCAGCTTGCCAAGCGCCGACACCTCGGCACGCTGGCGCGCCAGATAGCCGTCGAAATAATCCGTCATCGCCGCAAGGCTGAACACGGCGCAGGCCAGCCAAGCCGCCCATCCGGCAGGAATGAAGAACAGGCCGACGATGATCGGAATGCAGGCGATCCTCGACAGCGTCAGGATATTCGGAAGGCTGGTCAGACTGGCAGACAATTTAGGCCCCAAATCTTGGACGTTTCCGGTTTTGGACTAGCGTCGGTTGGCGGTTCTGGCCCGATCCATCTTGCCCGCATGCGCCGGCAGGCAGTCTATCGGTCCTGATTGAAATGATCATAAATCTTTTTTGCGACAGTTCCGCTGACGCCTTCGACGGCTTGCAGATCTTCCAGACTGGCGCGGGCGACATCCCGGGCCGATCCGAAATGCATCAGCAGTGCCTTTTTGCGGCGTGGCCCAATCCCGGCAATCTCATCTATCGGCGATTTCCCGACCTGCTTGGCCCGGCGCGCCCGGTGGGTGCCGATGGCAAACCTGTGCGCCTCGTCCCGCAACCGCTGTAGGAAGTACAGGACTGGATCGCGCGGCTCAAGACTGAACGGCGCCCGGGCGGCTTGAAAGAACCGTTCCCGCCCGGCATTCCGGTCCGGCCCTTTTGCGATCGCAACCAACGGCAGATCCGAGATGCCCAGTTCGGCCAACACTTCCTGAGCGATCGAAAGCTGGCCTTTGCCGCCATCTATGATCACCAGATCGGGCCATTCGCCGCCATTGCGGTCCGGGTCTTCGCGTAGGGCGCGGGAAAATCGCCGGGTCAGCACTTCCCGCATCATGGCGTAGTCGTCGCCCGGGGCGATCTCAGACCTGATGGTGAATTTTCGGTAGGCATTCTTCATCGGGCCTTCCGGTCCGGCGACGATCATCGCGCCGATGGCGTCGGTGCCTGAGATGTGGCTGTTGTCGTACACTTCTATGCGCTGCGGCGGCTGGTCCAGACCAAAGGCGGCAGCGGCTCCCTCCAGCAGCTTGCCCTGCGACGATCCCGCCGCCATTCGCCGGCCCAGCGCCTCGCGTGCATTGGCCAGAGCGTGGTCGATCAGCCGCCGCTTCTCGCCCCGTTGCGGCGTCGACAAATCGACCTTGTGGCCGGCATTCAGCGACAGCGCCTCGGCGATCAATGCGCCTTCTTCCAGCCGATGACTGACGAGCACCAGCTTCGGGGCCGGCTTGTTGTCGTAAAACTGGCCGATGAAAGCGGTCAGAACCGCGGCGGCATCCAGATTTTTGTCGTGGCTCGGGAAATAGGCGCGCGTTCCATAGTTCCTGCCGCCGCGGAAGAAATACACCTGGATGCAGGTCTGTCCGCCTGCCTGATGGCCCGCCAAGGCATCTGCGTCGCCGATTCTCTCCGCGTTGATGTCCTGGTGCGCCTGAATGGCGGCCAGCGCCTTGATCCGGTCGCGCAGACGGGCGGCGGTTTCGAAGTCGAGCCGGTCGGAGGCCGCCTGCATCTCTGTCGCCAGCCGGGCGTGCACCGTTTGGCTCCGTCCACTCAGAAAGTCGACGGCCTGTTCGACCTGGGCGGCGTAATCGGCATCGCCGACCAGGCCGACGCAGGGCGCCGTGCAGCGCTTGATCTGGTATTGCAGGCACGGCCGGGTGCGGCTGGCATAGACCGAGTCCGGGCAGGCTCTCAGCAGGAAGGCGCGTTGCAGGGCGGTAATCGTCCGGTTGACGGCGCCGGCCGAGGCAAAGGGGCCGAAGTATTTGCCCGGCCGTTTCTGGGCGCCGCGATGTTTGCTGATCTGCGGGACCGGATGGTCGCTGGCGATCAGGATATGGGGAAAGGTTTTGTCGTCCCGCAGCAGCACATTGTAGCGCGGCCGCAGGCGCTTGATCAGATTGGCCTCGAGCAGCAGGGCCTCGACTTCGGAGCGGGTGACGACAAATTCCATCGCCACCGTCTCGGCGATCATCTGCAGCAGCCGGGCGGGATGCTTGCCGGTCTGGGTATAGGTAACGACCCGTTTGCGGAGGTTCCGCGCCTTGCCGACATAGAGCGCGTCGCCGGCGGCATCCAGCATCCGGTAAACCCCTGGCGCGCTCGGCAGCGTCTTGAGGTGGCTCTGGATCGTCGCAACCCCGGCTGATAGGGTCTCCGCCGTCATCCGGCGGCGTGCCGTCGCCGCCTGGGTGGCCGGCGCGACCTCGTTATTCATCACCGGCGCATCGGTCGAAGCTGCTTCGGGCGCCCCATTTGGAGGGGGTGTCTCGGGTCGCGACGTCATGGTTCGAATATCGGCTTGAGCGGCCGGTCAGGCAACCGGCTCAAATCCGCCATGGACTCGAAAATTACCCATTTTGCTATCCACCAAGGCTGTGGATAACTTTGTCGATAACGTCCGTTGCCGGTGGCCAGACTGGCACATTCGCAGGAGGTTCACACCTATGCACAAAAAATAGGCAAAATAGCTAACTATTTGGAATATATAATAAAAAAGAAAGTCAACGGTTAAGGAATTATGAAAGAACAAAAAAAACAGTATGATCAGATCGTTACAGCGCGTTTATCGTCGCTCTGTGTACAACTATTGCGCAGCCCCTCCAAACGTTGCACAAGCGCGTTGAGTTTGGCGGTGGTTCGACCCTGTTAATATTGAGCGCGACCAAGTAGTTGGCGGTCGTCATTCGACCGGTTTAAAGCCCCGATCCGGTTGTGCCCATCCCAAGTGTTCACCGCCATCCAGAGCGATCATCTGACCGGTCACGCTTGGCGCGTCGACAAGAAAACGGATGGCTGCGGCGATCTCGCCGGGGTCGGTGCTGCGGCGCATCGGCACACTCTGCCATTGCAGCATAAAATGCTCCTCGGTCTGGCGCTCGCCCTTCAGTGTCGGCCCGGGCCCGATGGCATTTACCCGGATCCGCGGAGCCAACGACATCGCCAGAGTCTGCGTCAACGTCCACAGCGCCATCTTGCTGACCGTGTAGGACATGAAATACGGCGTCGGGTTCCAGACCCGCTGATCGAGGATGTTGATGACGTTGCCTGTCGTTCCCTCCGGCAGCGCGCGCGCGAATTGCTGGGTCAGCACCGCCGGCGCCCGCAAATTCGCCTCCATGTGCAGATCCCAGGTTTCGCGGGTGCCGTCCTGGATATCGTCATGGACAAAGGACGCTGCGTTGTTCACCAGCAGGCTCACCGGGCCCAATGCATCGACGGCGGCCGGGATAAGGTCGCGGACCTGATCCTCGTCTTGCAGCGGCGCCTGGAGGGCCGTCGCGCGACCGCCCGCAGCCTCGATCTCGGCAACGACTTCCGCGGCTTCCTTGGCGGAATTGTTGTAGTGGACAGCCACCGCCCAGCCATGCCGAGCAAGATCCAACGCAATGGCGCGGCCGATGCGCCGCGCCGCGCCGGTCACAAGTGCAGCCTTTGTGGGTGTCTTAATGGTCATTTGGGCCATGGCGGCAGGTTGGGGCAAGCGCCCGCACAGTCAAGGGAGAAGAGTTTCGACGCCGACGAACTGGATGATCAGGAACGCAGCATAGGTCAACAGGAACAAGGCCGATTCAGTCCGGCTCAGCCGCAGGCCGGAATACATGAACTGGATCATCATGGCGCTCACTCCGGCCATGACCCATAGATCGAACCGGACGACCTGTTCCGGCAGCTCGATCGGCACGAAGAGGGTGACCACCCCCATCACGCCCATCAGGTTGAACAAATTGCTGCCCATCACATTGCCGAGGGCCACATCGGCGTGACGGCGCATGGCCGCGACGATCGTCGTGGCGAGTTCGGGCACCGATGTGCCAAAGGCGATCAGGGTCAGGCCGATAACCTCTTCGGAGACGCCGAAAGTCCGGGCCAGACCCTGCGCGCCGTCGATCAGCAGCTTGGCGCCAATGACGACGCCGGTCAGACCTGCAACAATGGCCAACGCCGACAGCCACATCGCGCCGGTAATCGGCTCGATTTCCGCCGCTTCGTCGGCGTGCAGCCGATCGCCGGATTTCTTGTCGCTGCGATACGACACGAACATGTAGCCCGCCAGCAGGATGAGCGCGATGATGCCGTAGGAGGCGTCAAAGGAACCCAGTAGGCCCGCAGCGATAAAGAACGCTGTGGCCGCCAGCATTGCCGTGCCGTCACGGAAGATCGCCATGCGGCTGCATCGGATCGGTGCGATCAGCCCAGCGACGCCGAGAATCAGAAGGATATTGGCGATGTTGCTGCCGACAATGTTGCCGACCGTGATCCCAGGGGAACCATCCAGGGCCGCCTTCAATGAGACCACCAATTCCGGCAGGGAGGTTCCCAGAGCGACGACGGTCAGCCCGATCACCAACTGCGAGACGCCGAGGCACTTGGCGACACCCACCGAGCCGCGCACCAGGTAGTCGGCCCCGACCATCAGCAAGACCAGCCCGCCGACCGTCATGATCGTATGCATCATCACCGGCGGGCACTCCCGCATGGGAGGCGCGGCGTTCGCGTATGGTAGGCCGGCGGCATGCTGGGTTTGCTCGCTGCGGAGTGACGAAGGGCGGGGCACAAGACCCCGCCGCAAACCGGACATATAGGGGCGGTTTGGCCGGTGGAAAAGCGCTATCAGCGGTTTCGGCCGGATTCAGCCGATCCGGCGGGGGCATCTAGGGTCCTCGGCGTCGTCGTCCTCTTCCACCCCGGCCGCCCGGACGGGCCGGTTTTGCCGCCGAGGAACGGTGCCCGGACGGGCCGCCGCTGCGGGCGTCGACGATAGGCGCGCCGTCCGGTGCGAGGCCTAGCTCGCCCTGCTCGAGCCGGCGGATTTCGTCGCGCAGCCGGGCCGCCTCCTCGAATTCCAGATCGGAGGCCGCGGCCCGCATGCGCGCTTCCAGATCTGCGATGTGCTGAACCAGGGTCTTGCCGGTCAGATGCGAGTCTTCGCTGATGCCGGTGGATATGGTCACCCGATCGCCGCGCTCATAGACGCTGTCCATGATGTCGGAGATGTTCTTGCGCACGCTTTCCGGCGTGATGCCATGGGCCGCGTTGTAGACCTCCTGCTTCTCGCGCCGGCGGTCGGTCTCCTCGATGGCGAATTTCAGGCTGTCGGTCAGTTTGTCGGCGTACAGGATGGCGCGACCGTCCACGTTCCGGGCGGCCCGGCCGATGGTCTGGACCAGCGAGGTGCGGGAGCGCAGATACCCCTCCTTGTCGGCGTCCAGGATGGCGACCAGCCCGCATTCGGGGATGTCGAGCCCCTCGCGCAGCAGGTTGATGCCGATCAACACGTCGAAGACGCCGAGCCGCAGATCGCGGATGATCTCGATGCGCTCCAGCGTCTCAACATCGGAGTGGATGTAGCGCACCTTGATGCCGGCCTCATGCATGTATTCGGTCAGCGCCTCGGCCATCTTCTTGGTCAGGGTGGTGACCAGCACCCGCTGGCCCTTGGTCACGCAGTCGTGGCACTCGGCCATCAGATCGTCGACCTGGCTGCCGGTCGGGCGGATGATCAGCGCCGGGTCGGTCAGCCCGGTCGGCCGCACCACCTGCTCGACGAAGACGCCGCCGGTGCGCTCCAACTCCCACGGGCCGGGGGTCGCCGACACGAACATGGTCTGCGGCCGCATCGCCTCCCATTCCTCGAATTTCAGCGGCCGGTTGTCGATGCAGGCTGGCAGGCGGAAGCCGAATTCCGACAGGGTCTGCTTGCGCGCCCGATCGCCGCGATACATGCCGCCAAGCTGCGGAACCATGACGTGACTTTCGTCCACGATCAGCACGGCGTTGTCTGGCAGATATTCGAACAGGGTCGGCGGCGGCTCGCCCGGCGCCCGTCCGGTCAGATAACGGGAATAGTTCTCGATCCCGGCGCAGGAGCCGGTTGCCTGCATCATCTCGATGTCGAACTGGGTGCGCTGCTCCAGCCGCTGGGCCTCCAGCAGCTTGCCGTCGCGATTGAATTCCGCCAGCCGGGTAATGAGGTCCGCCTTGATCTGCTTGACCGCCTGGGCCAGCGTCGGCTTGGGCATCACGTAGTGGCTGTTGGCGTAGACCCGGACCGATTCCAGTTCGGTCACCTTTTCCCGGGTCAGCGGATCAATCTCGTGGATCGACTCGATCTCATCGCCGAACAGGGACAGCCGCCAGGCGCGGTCCTCCAGATGGGCCGGGAAGATCTCCACCACATCGCCCCGAGCCCGGAAACAGCCGCGGCCGAACCCGGCATCGTTGCGGCGGTATTGCAGTTCGACCAGCCGTCGCAGCAGATCGGTGCGCGACACGTGCTGGCCGGTCGACAGCGGCAGGGTCATCTCGCTGTAGGTCTCGACATCGCCGATGCCGTAGATGCAGGACACCGACGCGACGATGATCACGTCGCGGCGTTCCAGCAGCGCCCTTGTCGCCGAATGGCGCATTCGGTCGATCTGCTCGTTTACCGAGCTTTCCTTCTCGATATAGGTGTCGGTGCGCGCCACATAGGCTTCCGGCTGGTAGTAGTCGTAATAGGAGACGAAATACTCCACCGCATTGTTCGGGAAGAACGCCTTCATCTCCTGGAACAGCTGCGCCGCCAGGGTCTTGTTCGGGGCCAGCACCAGGGCCGGCCGCTGCAGTTCCTGGATCACATGGGCCACGGTAAAGGTCTTGCCGGAGCCGGTGACGCCCAGCAGCACCTGGTCCTTCTCCTCCCGCTTCAGCCCTTCGATCAGTGCGGCGATGGCCTGGGGCTGATCGCCGGCGGGGGAGAATTCGGAAACGATCTCCAGCGGTGCCGCCGGCTCGGTCGGCGGCAGGTCGTGCTTGCGGATGGCGACGGTGGTGCTCATGGCGCTTTATATCGTGTCGCCCGATGTAATGGCCAGAGAAGCGGACGGTCAGGCGGCGCACTGCTGACAGGAGCTGTCAGCAGTGTGTCATTATGGCGGGGCGGGCTTGCCTTGCGGCGGTGTTCGTCTAGCTATGTCTGACGGGCGGCGACCAGCGCGAGAGTCACGTCCTGAGCGCATCTCGGGAGGGACCGATCGAGAACATGCGAAGGATTGCGAAGGCTGCCAGGAGAGGGGCCGCTGCGGTATTGTGCCTGACCGCGATCGCGGCCTGCGGCCCGACCGATATCGCCCATCAGCCGGTGCTCGAAGCGTTCCCGATGACTGCTGGGGATTTTGCCGGCCATCGTAGCGCTGTCCAAGGCTATCTCGGCCGCAACCGGGTGGCGGTGGACGCGGCGGCCGTGAATGAGGAGATCGCCCTCAACGCCCCGTTCGAACGCAAGGCGGCAGTGGACGTTGCCTATAGCGGCAAAATCCTGCTGATCCACGGGCTGAACGATTCTCCCTTTATCTGGCGCGATCTGGCGGACCGGTTGAGCGGCGAGGGCTTCGATGTCCGTGCCGTCCTGCTGCCGGGGCATGGCTCGCGGCCGGGGGCCATGCTCGACGTCACCTATGAGGACTGGCTCGAGAATGCCCGCGGCCATTTAGAGGCCTGGAAAACCGACGACTCCCCGATCTACGTCGGCGGATTTTCGCTCGGCGGCGTGATCGCGACGACGTTGGCTTTGGAGAGCGAGTCCGTGGCCGGCCTTCTGCTTTTCGCCCCGGCCTGGCGCAGCGATGCGGATGACATTCTCAGCTGGTCGTCGGTGGTGGCGCTGGCCCGCGACTGGGCCTTTGCCAGGCCACCCATCAACCCGGTCCGTTACAGCTCGATCGCGGTCAATGCCGGGGTGCAGTACTACGATGCGACGCAATACCTGACGAGCCCTGTGGGCCGACCGCGTGCTCGATATACCGGTCCTGGCCATCGTGACGACCGAGGATTCGGTGGTCGATGTGGCGCATGTGCGCACCCTCTTCCACGATCGGCTCACCGCGCCCGGGAACCGCCTCATCATCTATAGCGCGGGCGGTGCCGTGGCCCGGGACAGCAGAGAGATCGTGCGCGAGGGCGCTTTCCCGGCGCGACGCATTTTGAACCTGTCGCATATGAGCCTGATGGTCTCGCCGGATAACCCGCGCTATGGCGAGGATGGCGACCTTATCGTCTGTAACGGGGGCGGCAGCGAAGGGCGCAGGTCGTGCCGCGCCGCGCCCGCGGCGTTGGCATGGGGCGTGGGGAACGGCGTCGCCGGACGGCGCGCCGGTGGCGCGGACCACCTACAACCCGGATTTCGACTTCCTGATGGAGACGGTGCGGGCGGTATTCGCCGGCGATGCGGCAGGCTAGCCCTGCAGCGACCAAAGCCTCCGCCCTGGATTCCCGGTTCGCTGGGCTTATCCGGCGGGCGCGGCGCTCCCCCTGACCTTCCCACGGCGTTGCCGCGGGTCCCTCCCTCTCCCCAAAGAGAGGGGTATTCGGGGCGGCTGTTGATTTCCCTCTCCTCGGGGAGAGGGAGGGACCCGCGGCGAAGCGGCGGGAGAATGAGGGGGAGCGCTGAGTCTTAAACCGGACCCGCAAGACGCCAAGCTAGCGCGCCGAATCAGGAACCGGCAGGCCGTTCAGGAAGAGCGTGCTCCACAGCGAGAGCCCGGACAGGTTCGGCCCCAATACCGGGCTAGCCCCCCATGGTTCGGCCGTCCGTTCGCCGCCGGCGAATGAGGGGAACAGGGGCTGCCGATCGTCCGCATGGCCCGCGACATTCCGGGTTGCGGCCAGTGTGGTGTCGAGTCGCCGGTCGAAATGCCGGAAGACAGCCTCCAGGCTTTTCGGCGCGCCGGTCTCACTGTCGAAGAACACCGACCGGTTTGCCCGGGCGGCGGCAGGAAACAGCTCCGCCGCCGGCTGGTCTGGGGTCGTGCGTTGGGCGTTGAGAAAGGTCGCCGCCCCCTTGGCGCCCAGGAAATGGGCGAGGTAGAGCTCGGTCGAGCCGATCTCGCCGCCGACCGAGCGCTCCAGGGTGCGCTGATTGGCGTTGGCGAATTCGCCGGCCATTACGGCGTTGAGGCGCGGGTCGTGGCGCAAATCCAGGATGGCCTGTCGGGTGCTGGCATCGGCGACGGTCGGCGTACCGTCCGGTCCGCCGGCGATCTGCCGAGACAGGCTGCCCAGCCCGTGCTCGGCGCCGTGATCGCGAACCATCTCCAGCCATGTCTTCTCGATGAACTGATACAGGCCCGTTGCGCTGCTGGTCGAGGCCTCGGCATCGGGCTGAAATCCGCTTTCCTGGGCCGCATTGGCCATCATGAAGCGGAAATCCGCGCCGGTGCGCCGGCTGGCGTCGCGAACCGCGCCCAGCACGCTGTCGCTGATGCGATATCCGCCGATGGTGAGGGTGCCCGTCATGAACCGATCGCCGTGTTGCCCAATCTGCCCTGGAGAGAAAGCAATCCAGGTGCCAAGTGCCAAGCCTGGATTTCCGGGCGCCTGCGGGATCGGGCCGGTCCAAGCCCGGCAAGAACTGCCGTCGGTCGCCAAACTTGCCGGCTTGGGAAACAGGTTTTGCCAATCACCGTCACAGGATATGAATGCGTCATGGAAGACACGATCTACTTGAAGGTGTTCGGCACCGCGGTGGTGATCTTCGGATTGGCGGGGATCCTGACTGGAAACATGGCCTACCTCGCCATCGCGGCCCTGGCGGTCTCCAATTTGATCGGCAGTCTTCTGATGGGCGGCGAGCAGCTTGGCCGGCGCCGGACGCCGTCCAACAGAACCAGCAGCCGACCCGACCACCCCCAATTCCTGATTTTTCGAATTTGACTCTGCGGGCATGTCGGTAGGTGCGTCCGCTCTGCTATGTTGCGCTGCAACGTGATTCAGCGGGGAGGCAGGCGATATGGCGCGGGTGATGAAGGCGGCGGTGATCCCGGGAATTCGACACGCCTTTGACGATCGATGAGATGCCGGTGCCGGAGCCGGGGCCCGGCCAGATCGTCGTCAAGATTGCCGCCACCGGCGTTTGCCACACCGATCTGCACGTCGCCGACGGCGATTGGAAGGTGAAGCCCGAACTGCCGCTGATCCCGGGCCATGAAGGCGTCGGAACCGTCGCCGCGTTGGGCGCCGGAGTCGGCACGGTCAAAGAGGGCGACCGGGTCGGCGTGCCCTGGCTCTATTCCGCCTGCGGCCATTGCGAACACTGCCTTGGCGGCTGGGAGACGCTGTGCAACGGCCAGCGCAACACCGGCTATTCGGTCAATGGCGGTTATGCGGAATATGCGCTGGCCGAGGCGGATTTCGTGGCCCATCTGCCGGACAGCCTGGATTTCGCGCCGGCCTCGCCGCTGCTCTGTGCCGGGCTGACGGTCCTATAAGGGGCTGAAGCAGACCGACACCAAGCCAGGCGACTGGATCGCGGTGGTCGGCGTCGGCGGCCTCGGCCATCTGGCGGTGCAATACGCCAAGGCCCTCGGCCGGCATGTGGTGGCGGTCGATGTCTCCAAGTCGAAACTCGATCTGGCGCTGAAACTGGGCGCCGATCTGGCGGTCGATGCCGGTGAGGAGGATGCGGTGCGGGCGGTGCGCAAAGCCGTCGGCGGCGTCCATGGCGCCCTGGTGACCGCCTCGTCCAACGCCGCCTTCGCCCAAGGCCTGCGCATGCTGCGCAAGCGCGGCACCGCGGTGCTGCACGGGCTGCCGCCGGGCGATTTCCCGGTGCCGATCATGGAGATGGTGCTGCAGGGCAAGACCGTGCGCGGCTCGATCGTCGGCACCCGCCTCGACCTCATCGAATGCCTGGCCTTCGCCGCCGAGGGCAAGGTCGCGGCGACGGTGGAGACCCAGCCGCTGGAGGCGGTGAACGACGTTCTGGACCGGATGCGCGCCGGTACCATCGACGGGCGGGTGGTGTTGGAGCTCTAGCGTTCTTGCTCGCCCCAGGCGCCGGTCACTTGGGTTTGGGTTTCCCCGTCTTGGGTCTCAGCCGAACACCACCTGATTGATCGGCGGCAGATTGGCGCTGGTCAGGGTCCAGCGATCGCCGCCATCGTCGGTGCTCCACAGGCTGCCGGTGGTCGAGCCCATGGCCAGCCGGTCGCCGGTGGCGTCGACGGCCAGGGCGTGGCGGTAGACGAGATCGTAGGCGCCGCCTTGGGGCAACCCGTCGGACAGTACCTCGAAGCTTTTGCCGCCATCCCTTGTCCGGCTCACCACAAAGCGGCCATCGACCGGCACTCGGCATTCATCTTTCACCGCCGGCACGAACCAGGCGGTGTCCGGATCGGCCGGATGGGCGGCGACGGCGAAGCCGAATGAAGCGGGCTTCGCCGTGGTGATTTCGATGAAGTTCTCGCCGCCATCGTCGGAGCGGAAGATTCCGTTGTGATGCTGGCACCAGAGACGGTCCGGCGTCTTCGTGCAGCGGGCCAGGAGGTGCGGGTCCTGAATATGACGGTCGTCGGCGAGATTTGGCGGCATATAGTCGGCCCGCAGCCCGGTGCCGCCCAGGGTCCAATTCTCGCCGCCATCGGTGCTGGTCCAAACCCCGCCGCAGGACACGCCGACGGTCAAATTCCTGCTGTCGCGAGGGTCGACGCAGATCGAGTGGATACCGGGATCGTCATAGCCGCCGCCGAACCATTCGCCGCGCTCGGGCACATTCCACAGGCTGTCCACCAGCGACCAGCTTTCGCCCCGGTCGGCGGAGCGGAACAGTCCGCCGGGCAGCGTGCCGGCCCACAGCACGCCCGGCTGGTCGGCACCGCCCGCTGCCAGGGCCCAGATCAACGACACGCTGGGCGCCTCCTCGCCGCTGGCCACGGTCGGGAAGGCCGGTGTCGGAAGCTCTTTCCAGTTCGCTCCGCCATCCTCGGACCGATGCATCTTGACCCCGAAATGGCCGAGATTGAGCCCGGCATAGAGGGTGCCGTCGCGTGAATCCGGCAGCAGGACGGTCACCGGATCGCCCAGAAAGCTGGTGTCGGCAATGCCCCAGCCGGCGCCTTCCGACCGCAGTGTGAACAGACCCTTGCGGGTCGCGGCATATAGCGTGTCGCTCATCTCACCCCCCTGAAAGCGCCTGGAAAACGAAGACTTCCGCGCCATCTGGAACCGGATCGGCCAGGGTGGAGCGATCCGCCACCGGCCGGTCGGCCACGAAGACATTCACATGCCGGCGCAACCGGCCCTGATCGTCCAGGATGTAGGATCGGAGCCTGGGGTTGCCCGGCGAATACGGAGTCCAGCACGGCGAGGACCGTCTCGCCCTCCGCCTCGACGGTCGGACAGTCCAGATGGCGCTGAAGATTTGCGGTAAAGCTGACGCGCGGCATGACCCCTCTCCGCAGGGAGCGTGACTCCGATCGCGGCGGGGTGCAACAGTCGGGTGTTGATAGCCGCGCTGGTCGGGAGCGGAGATAGGGCGCTTGCCCTCACCCGACGGGCCTGCGGCCCGCCACCCTCTCCTAGAGGGAGAGGGTTTGGTGGATACGCCGACGTTTCCCTCTCCCTCTGGGAGAGGGTGGTGAGCGAAGCGAGCCGGGTGAGGGGCTGGCGCGGTCTATCCGGCCAATCCCGCCGGATCAGATCTCCGAAACCGTCCCGTTCTCAGCCACGGCGTGTACGAGGAAACGCAGCGGGCCGCCCGCGGCTAGAGCATCGAACGGGTAGCAGGTTACCAGAGTCACGGTCGAGGAAAAGGGGTCGTCGGGGATCGTCGCGTCGCGGTGGTCGACGATCTCGGTGCCGGCGACCCGATAGGCGTGGATCGTGCCGTCGGCGGTGTGCAGCCGAAGGATGTCACCCGCCGCGATGTCCCTCAGAAAACTGAAATGGGTGTCGCGATGGGCGCTGATGAGGGCCGGGCCGGGCGTGCCGATCGGGGCGAAGCCGTGCGACTGGCCGGGGCCGAAGGCCAGGGTGCGGCCGCTGGCGCCGTCCAGCACGATCATGTCGGCGTTATGCCCCGGCGCCTCCAGCCGGGCCACCGGCCAGGTGTCGGCCCAAGGCCAGGGCCGGACCTGCTCCTCGCCGGCCATGGTGCGTTCCCAAGCCCGCTGCAACAGAGCCTGGGCCAGCATCGCCTTGGCGTGGATGTAGACGCCGGAGCCCGTCTGCCACAGCCCGAGAGCGGCCAGCAGGCCGGCCGCCGCCAGGAGGGCCGGCCGCGAGGTGAATTTCGACGCCGCTCGGGACATCATGCGAAGCGCCGTCGCTGGGCGGCGATCCACAACAGCAGCCCGGCCAGCAACAGACACAGCGCGCCGAAGGCCATATCGGCGGAGGCCGGCGTCGCCGTGCTGGCAAGCTGCGCCACCCGGACCGGCGAGCCGGTTTCGGCCATGGAGCGGATTGCCGTCACCGAGTCGGGATGCGGCTCGGACAGGGAGGCATCCTGGATCGGGGACGGGCTACCGGTCGGTCGGGGCCTGGCCATCTGCATTTCCACGCCGTCGGGCATATTGGTCGCCACGGCCTCGGTGGTCAGATCCGCCTCGGGCGGCCGCACCACTTCCTCATCGACCGCGACCAGGCTGGTGTAACGGCTGACCAGCCGATGGGTCAGGGCGACCGCCAGGATCTGCTCGCGGGTTTCGTTCGGATCGGCGCCGCGATAGCGCTCGCGCTCCAACTCGGCGATCTTGGCCCGCGCCCACAGTGCCGCCACCCCCGGCGCGTCGCGCCCGGTTGCCAGGGGGGCGGAGCGGTCCCACTCGATTCCCGTAGCATTGCCGCCGATCAGCAAATCACCGCCGGTACCCTGGGGCAGCCGCACGCTGACCAGTACGGGCTCGCCGAGATACAAATCAGGGATCGTCGCCGGATAGGCCTCCGGCGCGTCGGCATTGACCGGCCAGTTGACGGCGATGTCGGTCAACGCCGGGCGGTCCAGCTTGTTGAACAGGGACGCCATGGTCTCACCGACCTCGTTTGTGACGCCGATATAGGTGAAGGTGCCGCGGCCGATCTCCGCCGCCTCGCGCATGAAATGGCTGTTCGGGGCGCTGCCGATGCCGACCGTGAACAGCCTGGTGTCTCCGAGATGCTGGTGGATGATGCCGAACAGCTCCGCCTCATTACCGACGCTGCCATCGGTAATGAAAACCACTTGCCGGATGACACCTTCGTCGGCGTCACCGGCGTCCTGGCCGGCCCTCAGGGCCAATTCCAGGGCGCTGCGCATCTCGGTGCCGTTGTCGGCCACCAGTCCATTCACGAAATTCCGGGCCCGGCGCAGGGTGCCGTCGACCGCCGGCTTGGCGCTGGCGAACAGGGCGTTGGGCCGGTCGTTGAATTCGATCACGTTGAAGCGGTCACTCGGTCCCAGCCGGCTCAGGGCATCCAGCAGGGCTTGGCGCGCCTGGACGATGCTGTCGCCGGCCATGGAGCCGGACGTGTCGATCACGAAGACGATCTCGCGCGGCACATCCGACGCTGTCGCGGCGGCGGCATCGGCGATCGGCGGCATGACCAGCAGCAAGTAGTAATCGGCTTCGTCGACGGTCTCTCGGAACACACCTAGTGTCGGCGCGGAGGCCGGCACTGGCCGCCAGTCCAGCACGAAATCCCGGTCGGCCCAGATCTGCTCCTCGGCCAGGGCGATGGTGAACCGGCCGTCCCCGTGATCCTCGACGGCGATGCCGTGATAGGGGCTCTCGATGGCTTCGACCGGGAAGCCCGGATCGAGCGAGACGGTGAGCCGCACCGGGTTGACCGGGCCGGTGCCCGGCGCCGCCACCGGCGGGGTGATGTGGCTGGCATCGGGCACCCGGTCGGTATCGACCGCCCAGCCGGTGCCCTCCAGGCTCGCATCGGTGCCGGTATCGACGGGCGTGCCGGGGATATAGCGCGGCAGCACTACCATCGGGAAGCGCAGCGAGAAGATGCCGTCGGCACCGTCATAGGCCAGCGTCTGCTGGTACTCGATGGTCACCGCTATGGATTCGTTCGGCGCGATGTTGGCGACCGCGGTGGTGAAGATGTTCGGCCGTTGCTGGCTGACCAGGCTGGCCCGTTGTCCCGCTTCGGCCGCCAGCCGGTAGGTCCGCTGGGCCTGCGCCTTCTCCTGGATCATGCCCTCGACCACCCGGTCGCCGATCTGAATCTCCAGCCGGTCGACGGCGGCGTTCTCGGGCAGCGGGAAGACGTAGACCCCCTCCACCCAATGGGCGGTCGGATTGACGAAGCGCTGGGTGATCCGCGCCCGCGCGACCAGACCGCTGACATCGATCTCGACATCGGACTCGACACCGGTCGCCGGGATCACGTAGCCCGGCCGCTCAGAGGGCAGGAACAGCCCGCCCTGGGTCAGCATGGTTTCCGCCGGAACCGGCTCGGCGGTGCCGGCGGCCATGGCGTCGCGGATCATCGCGGAGACCGCTAAAAGGGCGGCCAGAAGGATCAGGAATCGTGTGAAAAGGCGCCCACGCGCCAGGGATTCGGCCCGAATCATGTTGATGTCCCCATGGTATTTCTTTTTTGATGCCGCTTGCAGGATGGGGGGCGGGCGCGGCCTCATCTGGCGCGAAAAGCGGTCTTTCGGTGATCAATCATGGCGATGCCTGGGCGGCCGGGCTCGACTTCCCGAGCTGACCCGCCGACACTCATTTCAGCGCAACGGCATACGGGGTAGGACATGATCGCGGATTGGACTCTGATCGGAGATGCCCTCCTGAAGCTCATGTACGGCATGGCGCTGGTGCGGTCGCCCGTCGGGATTCTGAAGACCCTCGGAATGCCTTCCGGAGAGCCGAGCTTTTACGTCCGGCTGCTCGGCAGCCTTTTGGTCGGCATCGGATTGGCGCTGATGATAGAGGCGCTGCCGACCGGGTGGCGTGGACTGGGCGCCGGCGGGGCGGCCACCGTGAATTTCGTCGCTGCCGCCATGCTGGCCCTGCTGACGATCGGACGTCCCGGCGGGACGAACGCCATGGGCCGCCGGCTGCTCTGGATCATGACCGCATCCACTCTGGCCTTCGGCGTGCTGGAAGTGCTGGAATCCTTCATCGCATAGCCCCCTCCCGCCTTGCCTAGCGCGACTCCGGGGCCTAGTCTTCGGAACCGCCGGACCACTAACTTTTAGCGTCATTTCAGGGGGCCACTCATGCCGTTCCTTTCGCAATCGCTCGGCCGCATCAAGCCATCGCCGACCATCGCTGTTTCGACCAAGGCGCGGGAGCTGAAGGCGGCCGGTAAGGATGTCATCGGGCTTGGCGCCGGCGAGCCGGATTTCGATACGCCGGACAACATCAAGGAAGCCGCGATCGTGGCGATCCGGGAGGGGCAGACGAAATACACCGCGGTCGACGGCACACCGGCGCTGAAGCAGGCGATCGTCGCCAAGCTCAAGCGCGAGAATGGGCTCGACTACACGACCGACCAGGTCACCGTGGGCGCCGGCGGCAAGCAGGTGATCTTCAACGCCATGGTCTCGACGCTCGACCCGGGCGACGAGGTGATCATCCCGGCCCCATACTGGGTGTCCTATCCTGATATCGTGCTGCTGTGCGGCGGCACGCCGGTGCCGGTCGATTGCCCGTCCCAGGCCGGCTTCAAGCTGCAGCCGGCGGATCTGGAGGCGGCAATCACGCCGAAGACCAAATGGATCATCCTCAACTCGCCGAACAATCCGACCGGCGCTGGTTATAGCCGGGCGGAGATGAAGGCGCTGACCGACGTGCTGATGCGCCACCCCCATGTGCATGTCATGACCGACGATATGTACGAGCATCTGGTCTATGACGACTTCCAGTTCGTCACCCCGGCCCAGGTGGAGCCCGGCCTGTACGACCGCACCCTGACCATGAACGGCGTCTCCAAGGCCTACGCCATGACCGGCTGGCGCATCGGCTATGCCGCCGGGCCGAAGGATCTGATCAAGGCCATCGCCAAGGTGCAGAGCCAGAGCACCACCAACCCGTCCTCGATCAGCCAGGCGGCGGCGGTTGAGGCCCTGAACGGCACCCAGGACTTCATCCCGGAACGGGCCGAGGCCTTCAAGGCACGCCGCGATCTGGTGGTCGAGATGCTGAACGCAGCCGAGGGTCTCTCCTGCCACAAGCCGGAAGGGGCGTTCTACGTCTACCCCTCCTGCGCCGGCTGCATGGGCAAGACCACGCCGGACGGCAAGACGCTGGAGACCGACGAGGATTTCGCCGGCTATCTGCTGGAGACGGTGGGTGTCGCCGTGGTGCACGGGGAGGCATTCGGTTTCTCACCGTTCTTCCGGGTGTCCTACGCCACGTCGATGGAGGCGCTGACGGAAGCCTGCACGCGGATCCAGAAGGCCTGCGCGGCGATCAGCTAGGGCGCGCCGAGGCTCAAATCACGCTGGCCGCCGGTAAATTGCCGACGCAGTGCGATCAATCAGCGTGTGATGCTCCAGAGGATTGCCGAGTCGATTGCGTTCTGGAATGTTTCCCAAAATAGAATGAATACAATAATGGCGCTAACGCCGAGACCTGCGTAGCTCGAGCTGACGAGAATCAGCAGTATTGCGAAGATTAATGGCGTGTAGACCGAGAATAGCCGCGGCTTCAAGCTGCGACGAAGATTATGGTGCGGTTTCTTGTGGGCGATGACCGCGAAGGCGGCGCACAATGGTGCAATCAGCGCTATCGATGCGAGCATTTGCAGCAACTCCCGGTCCCGGCCAGACATCTGTGGCAGGAAAGCGTCACCGATGACGTAGGCGGCCGTGATTGCCAGGACGAAGATCGCGCCGACCGCCGATTTGGCGGCAGCGAAGACGATCATGGACCTGATTGGCGGCGGTTCGCGGTCGGCCGTCGAAATGTCGGTGTCTTGGTTCATCGATGCGGATTCGGGCTGGTCGAAAACAATTGCGGTTGCGTCCGGGTCAATCGCCGAACACGGCCTTCGCAATGATCACGAAAATCAGCAGCACGGGTGGAATCACGATCACGGGACCGACCCAGTTGTGCATCATATTCATCTCCCGGCCCTTTTGCCGGCGGCGCCGGTCCATGGCCTCGGCCCAAAGCTCTGGAGAACGACTCCTGATTAGCGGCCCGAGCCGCTCGTTGATCAAGAGATGCCGGAAGGCGAGCATCATCACCATGGCCATCAGATGCGTGAGCGGAAAATCCGCCAGATGCTGCAACCACTCGCCGAGGAGGCAGATAGCCGGAGGAAGCAACAGGCCGGGAAGGCTCACAGCCAGTGGCGTGATGTCGGTCGACTCATAGTCCTCATCATCTCCCGGCGTCCGCGCGATGGCCGCCCAAAGAAGAGGCACCGCAAAGATCGAAATGATGGTCGCAACACCGATGATGCCCATGTGGATGAGTAGACGATGTCCGTCCGGCCGGCCTTCGGCAAGCAGTCCGCCAACCGCGACGCTGCCTAGCAGCACGGCAACGGTCAAAAGGCCGAGGACCGCCCAGGCGGCAACGAGAAAGGCCGTGGCCTTTCGCCTCGTCCACACGGGCTGGGAACTCGGAGCGGCTGGCGCATCGTCGAAGCGGGACTGGTCTGTCATGGTCTTCTCCGCGGGGCGGCGGTCGCGATTCAAGGGTGCGGCGTCAGCCTGCAGGATATGCCTGACGGCCTTAAATGAGTCTTTCCACGCCAGATTTCCCACCATTTTCCCGTGCGGAGACGGTCGTTTCGGTGCACATGACAACGCCTCTACGATCGTCGCGTGGGATAGGATTGCGGCACCCACTGCCGAAGGCGCGGTCGAACGCAGTCGTGAACGATATTGCCGATCGGAACGATGGACAGAGCCCCACTCAGCGTGATCGACGACCTCGGCGACCATCTGCGGCGCGATGTCAGGCTCGATGGCCGGCATGGGCGGTGACGGCGGGGCTGGACGGCGATAGACTGGCGGCCACCGCAAACGCAACCTGAGGCACCGGGCCATGGCCGCCACCCTGTTCGAGCGCCAGATGGCGATGTACACCACCTATCACCGCGATCACCGCAACCGGCTGACCCATTTCTTCGGCATCCCGGCGATCATCGTCTCGCTGATGGTGGCGCTGGCGCTGGTGCGGCTCGGGCCCGGCTCGACGATCTCGCTGGCCGGCCTTGTGGCGGTCGCCGCCTGGGTGCTTTGGATGGGGCTCGACCTACGGATCGGGCTGACCATGGGCATGTTCATGATCCCGGCCTTTGCGCTGGCGGAATGGATCGTCGCTACCAATTCGGTTGCGACCACCTGGATCGTCTTCGCCGTGCTGTTCGTCGGCGGCTGGGCGCTACAGCTCTGGGGCCATGTGTATGAGGGTCGTCGCCCGGCGCTGATGAGCAATCTGTTCCAGGCGCTGATCGGTCCGATGTTCCTGATGGCGGAGGTGTTCTTCGCGATGGGCCTGCGGCAGGATCTCAAGGGCCGTGTGGAACAGGTGATCGCCGAGACCTATCCGGAATACGCGGAAGGGGCGACTCATCCGGCGGCCTGAACCTGCACCGATACCTCAGAATTTCTTGTGATACATGACGAAGCCCGAGCGCTCCGCGACCTTGTCGTAGAGCACCATCGCGGTCTGGTTGGTCTCATGGGTCAGCCAGTAGACCCGGCTCACCCCGGCCTCCCGCGCCCGGTCATAGACCGCCTCGATCAGCGCCCGCCCGACGCCCTTGCCGCGCGAGGCATCGCTGGTGAACAGATCCTGTAGATAGCAGACCGCCCCCAGCGCCGTGGTGCTTCGATGGAAGAGGTAGTGGACCAGGCCGATCAACTCTGCGTCCTGCTCGGCCACGAGGGCGTGGACCGGTTCGGAGGCATCGAAGAACCGCTCCCACGTCGTCAGCGTGATCTCCGGCGGCAGGGCGGTCGGCCCGACCCGCCCATAGAACGCGTTGTAGCCATCCCACAGCGGCAGCCAGCGATCGAAATCGGGCCGGCGCACAGGTCGAATGATAGGGCTGGAGGTCATTGCCGCTTCCTGAATGGAGGACCATCACGGTAGCCAACACGCGGTCGTCAGGAAAGATCGGTCTCCAAATTATCAGGCTCAGCAAGTCTCTCTTCCGCTCGCATGCGCGTGCATTGCGACGAGAGCTGGTTGGCTGGACAGGATCCTTTCCTCACAGACGACTTCCGCGCCCGGCGCAAACTCCCAAATCTCCGCCTCGCGGTCGTATGGCTGTTCAATAATCCGGTAAACGTTGCCCGAAACACAAATTGCAATCACCGGCTTCCAAACGTCGATGTCTTCGCCCAGCAATGCGACATGGATTTCGACGATCTCATCGCTCATGGTTGCGTCCCGACAAAGTCATCATCTGGTCGACAGCGTAGCAAGGTCAGGGACCTTCGGAGCCTGGCCGATCAGGGACCAGTAGCACCACCATGGTTAACACCGAACTTCCCGCCTTTCTCCCCTCATTAGCTTATGGACTCCAACCGGCCGCCGTTGGACCATGGTGCCCTGAGGAGACCTTAGCGCCCGAAGCGAACCGCCGGGCAAGGCGGCCAAAGCGCAAGACCGTTGAACTCGCTCGCGTGGTGCCTGAGGCGGAACAGCCAATTTCGGGAGGCGCTCATGGCGAACAACGGGAAAAATCCAAATGGCGGGGAACCGCGCTGCGTGGCTCTGGTGGGGCCGCAATCCAGCGGCAAGACAACCCTGCTCGAAAGTATCCTGTTCGCCACCGGCGCGGTGCAGCGCAAGGGCAGCATCAAGGATGGCTCGACCGTCGGCGACCACGCCGAAGAGGCCCGCGCCCGCGGCATGTCGACCGAGCCGTCGATCGCCTCCACCACCTATCTCGACGATGACTGGACCATCGTCGATTGCCCCGGCTCCGTGGAGCTGGCGCAGGATTCCTATAATTCGCTGATGTGCGCCGACGCGGCCGTCGTGGTCTGCGAGCCGGATCTCGACCGCGCCGTCGCGCTTGCCCCGCTGCTGCGCTTCCTCGACGAGATGTCGATCCCCCACATGCTGTTCATCAACAAGATGGATGCGTCCTCGGTCCGGGTCGCCGATGTGCTGCAGGCCTTGCAGGCGGTATCCGCCCGGCCGCTGGTGCTGCGCCAGGTGCCGATCCGCGAGGGCGATGCGGTCACCGGCTATGTCGATCTGGTGTCCGAGCGCGCCTATCACTACAAGCCGGGCCAGGCCTCCGATCTGATCACCGTGCCCGACAGCGTGCAGGACCGGGAGCAGGAAGCCCGCCAGGAGATGCTGGAATCCCTGGCCGATTTCGACGACACCCTGCTGGAACAGCTGCTGGAGGATGTGCAGCCGGCCAAGGACGAGATCTACGAACAGATTTCCAAGGACCTTGCCGACGATCTGATCGTCCCGGTGATGCTGGGCGCCGCCGAGCACGACCATGGCGTGCGCCGGCTGCTCAAGGCGCTGCGGCATGACGTTCCAGGCGCGGCCAAGACCGCCGAGCGACTGCAAATCCCTGCCTCCGCTGAGGGTAACGATGGGGCTGTGGTGCAGGTCTTCAAATCGGTCCACGCCGCCCATGCCGGCAAGATGTCCTTTGCCCGGGTCTGGCATGGCGTGGTCGAGGACGGCATGCATTTCGACGACCTCCGGGTCTCCGGCCTGTATCGTGTGGTCGGCGCCTCCCAAAACAAGCTCTCTCAGGCACGGGCCGGCGAGGTCGTCGCGCTGGGCCGCATGGATCTGGTCTCCACCGGCGACATATTGCGCCCGGACGGCATCGCCAGGGGCGAACTCTGGCCTGACATCCTGCCGCCGGTCTATGCCCAGGCGATCCATGCGGAAAACCGCAACGACGAGGTGAAGCTGTCGACCGCGCTGCAGAAGCTGATCGACGAGGACCCTTCGCTCTCTTACGAACAGGTCGCCGATACCGGCGAGCTGGTGATCCGTGGCCAGGGCGACGTGCATCTGCTGATCGCCATCGACCGGCTGCAGCGCCGCTACAATGTGGCGGTGCAGGGCCAGAAGCCGCTGGTGCCGTATAAGGAGTCGATCCGCAAGGGCATCTCCCAGCACGCCCGCTTCAAGCGCCAATCCGGCGGCCACGGCCAATTCGCCGACATCCATGTGGACATCAAGCCGCTGCCGCGCGGCACCGGCTTCCACTTCGCCGACACCGTGGTCGGCGGCGCCGTGCCCCGCCAATACATCCCATCCGTCGAACACGGCGCCCAGGACCATATGGCCCAGGGCCCGCTGGGCTTCCTGGTGGTCGATATCTCGGTGACCCTGACCGGCGGCCAGTTCCACTCCGTCGACAGCTCCGACATGGCGTTCCGCACCGCCGGCCGCATGGCGCTGCAGGAAGGCCTGCCGGAATGCGACCCGGTATTGCTCGAGCCGATCTGGCAAGTCTCCATCGTCACCCCGTCGGAATACACCCCCAAGGCCCAGCGCCTGCTCAGCTCCCGCCGCGGCCAGATCCTCGGCTTCGACGCCCGCGCCGGCTGGGAAGGCTGGGACGAAGTGAAGGCCTATCTGCCCCAGGAAGAGCTGTTCGATCTGATCATCGAACTACGCTCGCTGACCCAGGGGGTGGGGACCTATACGGCGGAGTTCGACCATTTGTCGGAGTTGACGGGGCGCTTGGCGGACCGGGTGATCCAGACCCGGGCGGCGTCTGTAGCGGCGGAGTAGAGGGTGCGCGCTGGCGAGCGCGTTGCGTGGCGGCAATCAGGCACTGATGGAACGGACAGCGTCTCCGAACATCAGAACAGCGCGCCATCCCGTTGGTCGCGAGAAGATCAATCGACTCTGACCGCTGTGATTTGGCGGCGACTACCCGATGGCGGCTGTATCCGGCCCAATACATCCGCGCGACGATCATCGTCGCCACCGGGCGCCATACGGCGGAATGGTGCTGGAGGTGTGGGCGCTAGTACGAGGGAGGCATGTCGGTCACCAAGATCGGCGGATTGTGGAGGACGCCTCCGGTGAATTGAAACGGATCAGATGGAACTTTCAACATCCATTGAAAATCTAATTGGCAGCGGACTTGGTTCAGCCGTTGGTACTGCCGCCGTGCTGGGGCTCGTCTGGTTGTTTCGGACGTCACTTGGTAGCTACTTGGCAAAAAGGGCCGAGAATTTCGCCACGAAACAAGATATTCAAAATATCACGCAGCTTCAGGAAGAGGTAAAAGCAGAATTTGCGCAGATTCGCGAGTCGCAGCGAACTGAGACACAGCTCCGGTTAGCAGTGGCAGAACGCAGATTTGAGGCGCATCAAGAGGCGTTCACTTTGTGGAATAACCTATACAATAATGTGTTCCATGGAGAAGAAGTCCATAAGATTGTAAAGGAAAGTCAGCAATGGTGGGTAAAGAACAGCCTCTATTTAGATGCTGAGGCTAGAATTGCTTTCAAGAAAGCAATATTTTCTGCATCCATGCATCAGCGATATACTGATATAACAGGACCAGCAAGAGACCATGACCTAATAGAAAAAAATTGGGATCAATTGACAAACGCTGGCGCAATAATCGAGGCTGCTGTACATCTTCCAAGTCTCGGCCCGCTGAAGCCTGGTGAGCCAGACGACGCCTGACCTCATACTGCCGCAACACCCCTCTTAGGAAAGTCTTAACCTTTGCCTGCCCGAAATGTTCGACGTCAGGAGTGCAACCCTGACGTCGACCGTTACGGCAATTAGCCGCCAAACAGCAGGGCTAGCGCTTGCACAAGTCCCGTGGCCAGCGCTAGTCCGATCCAAAGATCGGTCATCGCATATTCCTTTTCTTTGGTTGCAAAGCGCCACCATTACGCGGCGACGCAGCGTCAGCGGATTACTGCGCCACTAACAGAGTCCCAAACGAAAGGAAAACTGGCGTCAGAAACGCGGTGAGTTTGCAGAAACCGGCATTGCAAGGAGTGTGTTAAGAAAAGGTTAACGATCGGTTGCATGACCGGAAACGACGTCGCCGACTCTCGCTGTGTAATGCTTAATCCACTTAATCCACCGCCGCCATGTCCCCATAACTCCTCTGTTCCGCTCCCGCAATTCTATTTAGGGTAAAAATTGCTATTGAGGTTGCCGCAACTCCCAGACATCGGACAGCTTTCCAATCAACTCTAATTGGCGCCGTTCAACAGTCGAAATGTCCCATTGGTCTTCTCTCAATACTTGGCTGGTGATTGCAAACGGCGTTATTCCACCGGGGCCGGAAAAGTACCGCTCTTTCTTGGTAACAAAGTCCCAATTTTTTGCCTGTGAGTTTTTTGCTCGCGTCAAGAGTACGAGGTTGCCGAGGCGATGAAGCCAGTAATGGCGAATATTCTCTTCTGGAAACAGTTTGAGCCAGTCACTATCCGGTTCAGGGTTCTGCGGAAGGACATGCTCAACTGTGATAATGTTATGGGTGTAAGTCGCGCCGCCCGACGAGAGAGCAGCATCAAGGCGAAGAAGGATTGTCATGCGAGCGCGCGTGATCTCGTAAATCGGCCCATTTAGTTGCTCAATGAAGGCCACTTTCTCGTCTTCGTTCAAATTGATCTTGGCTTCGGCATCATCCAGTGCAATTCCGTTCTCTAGATCCTTCGTAACCGCCGAGAACCGTGTGATACGATCATTGATGTTCGCCCTCATCACGAAGAGGTAATAGGCTAAGCGTTCTAAACGCTGTAGAAAGAGTGTGATCTTGTCCTTATGTCCTACTGACTCTACGAGGAAATAGAGGGCGGGAGGTACCCAGTCAGCATTGTCGAGTCTATCCAAAAATGAGAGATATTGGGCCGCATCTTGTCCATACAAAGACTCGGCCTCCGATGGCGACTGTAGGTGAAGATACGCGTCGCCGTAATTCTCCAGAATCTCTGACATGAACAGCTTTGGGTTATCAAAGCCGGGGACATGACGTCTAAAACCCGTTTCGAGCCGTTCGCGAGGTTTTTCCCTCTGATAGATCATTCGAATATGCTGGAATAGATCGACAAATCGTTCGCGACCTAGCGCCACTTCGAGGTCTTCCCATTGCTCCGCATAAACCGTTTCGGATTCATTACTGATATCGGGATCTCGGCTCACCTTATCGAGAAGAGTGGCCTTGAGAATGTCAGTTGGTGTCAAGTCAAGTCCGCGCGCGTTTAGCACAGTGAAAACCTTTTGTGCCATCTCAATATTGGTGACGGCAATCACCACAAGATAACAGTGCTGAAGTAGAAAACTGATCAGCGTAGCCCTCTTTTTCTTGCCAAGTTTTTTTAATTCGCTCAAGAAAAAAAGAGCGTTTTCAACTATTCTTTTCTGGCTGTCTCCTAAATCATCTCTAATGGTAAGCTCATGTGTGGCGCCCATATTTTGTATGGTTGTTTCGAAATAGGACGCATCACGCTTGCGGAGGGCGAGTCGAAAGCGATCTATTGTGCCTTTGTCGGAATCTCCTTCCTCACAGATATAGCTGTGGCGCTTCCACGCCACTTTCTCCTCCGACATATCTCGAAGTACGGCGAAGAGTATTGTCAGAGTTGTTAGCCTCTGTTGGCCATCAACAACTTCAGCGTCCGGTTTTCCCGACTGTTTGATTAGGACTATTGAGCCCAGAAAATATGTACTTGGGCCGCTAGCCGTGTCTCCATATTCAATCGCCTCTAGGACATCATCTAGGAGAGCTTTTGCATGCTCATGATCCCATGCATAGGGCCTCTGGTAGGCTGGAATGGAGAATGCGAATTCATCGCTAAATATACGTACAAGCCGTTCTTGGCTCGCTTTGATCGGTTCCAATTCAATCTGATTGGTGGTCATGGCTCCCTATCCCTCTCCCTGCCATTGCCTTTCGGTCTCTTCTTTTGATATCTGGACTCGTACTAGATGCTGACGAATCGTGCTCCGGTTGTCCAGGCGACGGTAAATTCTCTCGTTTCTACATGTGGAATTACGGTAATGGTATGTAATTACGGTGACAGTTTACTAAATCCCCCATCTCCTGCCCCCGCGTGCCAAATATTGCCCGACTCGTTGTCCCAGTTCTACCGAACCATGTCTTCCTAAGCCTGGACCGCAATGCATTTTGTTCGACGATTCCCAGCGAGTGACCGGGGGGCGAGTCAGATGACGGGAGTCATGAAAATAGACCGCGAACTTGAACATTGTCCGGATAATCCGTATATTACGTATAATCTGTAATTTGCGTATTTTGGGGAATCATGAATCGCGTGTCGTCGACCGAATTTCAGAGGAAGGTTGGGCTCTATCAGGATATGGCGTTGAGCGAGCCCTTGACCGTCACCCGGAATGGCCGGGACAAGATCGTCGTTCTTTCGGCCGAGGAGTATGACCGTCTGAAGCGCCGCGACCGCGAGGTCTTGCGGGTCGAGGAGTTGACCGTCGAGGATCTGGAGGCGATTGCCTCGGTGCAAGCGCCCGCCGCCGCTGCGTCCTTCGACCACGAAGTCGAGTAGCCGGACCCCTTTGCCGCTGCCCGACCCGACGCCGGGGCTGGTCGTCAGTTACGCCTATCTCTGGGATCGAGAACACCGCCTTGGCCGGGAAGAAGGTGGCAAGGATCGCCCATGCGTGATCGTGCCCTCCGCGACCCGTGACCAATCCGGCACTATCGTCACTGTGGTTCCCGTCACGCATAATCCGCCGGCCGATCCGCAGGCGGCCGTCGAATTGCCGGCCGAGACAAAGCGCCGTCTTGGATTGGACGGTGAACGATCCTGGGCCATCGTTAGCGAAGTCAATCGGTTCCGTTGGCCGGGCCCCGATCTCAGGCCGATCCCCAATTCCAATCCGCCTCGCTTCAGCTATGGGCTCCTGCCCGCAAAGCTGTTCCTCCGCATCCGCCAGACCCTGATCGACATTGCCGGTCGCCGGCGGGCGGCCATCATCCAACGCACCGACTAGGCATGGCGGAATACCACCAACCCACTCAAAGTGAACGCCAAGTATCGAATTCTTAACCCTTCGTTACTAACATCCGACCCTGCTTTTGTCGGCGCCGCGGGGTTCCCTACGCCGCTGTGGGGCTGGGGCGCTTGATGGGATGGGGTTACGATGATTTCGACGCGGTGTGACGCGTGTGGCGAGGCGGCGGGTTGATGGGCGAGGCGTCCGCAACCCCTCAGGAGGGACGTCGCCGGGCGGCGGCGTCGGCGCGGTTCGAACCGCCCCGGCTGCCAATGCTGCTGACCGTCCTCAAGGGCTGGGCGCTGACCGTGCTGTCGCTTGGGGCGTACGGATTCTGGGCCAAGGCCGATTACCGATCCTATATGTGGCGCCATCTGTCGCTCGGCGGCGAGCGGGTGGAATATGACGGCAAGCCGTCGGAGGCGCTGCTGCGCTTCCTGATCGAGGCCGCCGTGGCGGTGCCGCTGCTGGTGGGATTCCTGGTCGCCACGCAATTCCTCGAACATGCCGAGCCGGTGATCCGGTTTGGCGCGCTGGCCGGGGCGGCGGTGGTCGCCGTATACCTGTTGCAGGTGCGCCGGTATCGGCTCCGGCAGTATCTGGCCTCGCATACCTTGTGGCGGGGCGTTCGCTGCGGGCTGGACGGGTCGGCCATCGTCTACGGGGCGGTCGCCATCGCCGGCTGGCTGGTCGTCGTCCTTACGCTGGGGCTGGCCTATCCGTGGATGCGCGGGCGGTGCTGGGCCCATCAGATCGGCCGGACGCGTTTCGGCAATCGCCACTTCACCTTCGACCCGCCGGGCGGCGCGCCCTTCGGCGCCTGGCTGGTGGTCTGGCTGAGCGTCGTCGGGGTGCTGATCGGCTTTGCCGCCGTGAACCAGGACGGGTTGCTGGCGCTCATGGAGAGCTGGCGGGAAGGGTTGCCGGCGGAACCCGGTCCGCCGCTGACATACCTGCCGCTCATGGGCCTGATCCTGCCGGCGGTCTTCACTGTCCGCTATCGGGTCCGTGAATTCCGCTGGGTCGCCTCGGCCACCCAACTCGGCCGCATCGATCTGGAAAGCTCCCTGCCGGCGGGCTCGCTGGTCATCGCCACGCTGTTGCATTGGATACTGGTGCTGGCCGGTGCCGGGATGGCGCTGCTGTGGCTGCACCGCTCCGCCCTGGAGGCCGCGGGCTCTTTCGAGCCGGTCGGCATCCTGTGGCCGGTCTGGATCGGGCTGTTGGCCTGCGCCTACCTCTCGGTGGTCAACACCCTCTGGCTGCGCCGCGAGGCCATCCGTACCGCCTGCCGCACGCTGCTGATCGGCGAGCTGTCGCCGCTCCAGATGATCGAGCAATACGAGCGCCCGGTGGCGCGGCGGGTGCGCCGGACCGGCGCTGAACGGGCCGCCGAACTGGCGGCGGATGGGGTCTGAGCCATGAGAGTCCGCGCGCTTTACAATGACGGCCGTTCGGCGGTCAGCCATCGGGTGACGGTCGCCGTCGACGCCTCCGGCCTGGCGATCATGGCCGCCGACGACCGGAAAATCTCCATGTGGCCGGCCGCCGGGCTGGAACTGGTGGAGCGGCCGATCGGGCGGTCGCCGTTTCGGCTGGGCTGCGGCGGCGCCGCGCCCCGGCTGACCTTCGCCGCCTCGGTGATCGAGAATTTCGAAGAGTACTATCCGGACCTGACGCTGCGGCATGCGCCCGGGATGCGGGCCTGGTTGCAGATGGGCGGATGGGCGGCCGGCGCATTGGTGTTACTGGTCGTCGGATGGCTGTTTGCGGCGCCGGTCGTGGCCCAGTCCGTGGCGGCGATGATTCCGGATTCGGCAAAGGCGCGGCTCGGCAATCAACTCGCCGGTCAGGCGGTGGCGTCGATCGCCGCCCGCGACGGCCGCGCCTATGAGGACATGTTCTGCTACGACGAGGCCTCCGCCGCCTCCTTGCAAAGGCTATTCGCGATCCTGGCGCAAGGCCGGGCTGCGAATACTCAGTTCGGCCTGCTGGCGATCGACAGTGCCCAGCCGGAGCTGTTCGCCCTGCCGGGCGGCCAGATCGTCATGTCCGGCGCAGTGCCCGACCAGGCTGGCGCCGCCGAGGCGCTGGCCGGTCTGATGGCCCATGAAATCGGCCATATCGCCATGGACCATCCAACCGCGACGCTGTTGATGCGGGACCCGGTCGCGGTGCTGTTCAGCCTGCTGCCGTTGAACGGGTCCAGCGCCGCCTTCGACACCTCCCTGGCCAACCAGTTCCTGCGCCACGGATATCGGGATTCCGACGAGGAGGATGTCGAGGAATTCGCGCTGAGCCTGATGAACAGCATCGGGCTTGTCGCCGAACCCTATGCGATCTATCGCACCGCCGGGGTGGATGCGACCGACAGCCCGTCCGATCCCATCACCCGCATGCATCCGGTATCCGAAGACAGCGCATCATTGCTACGGGATGGCGGTGTGGGCCGCCTGATGGCGCTTGACGCCGCACAATGGGAGGCCTTGCGCCGATTGTGCCGCTAGGTCCGTCGTGTCGCGTTCTCCGGAAGTGCGGAGCTGAAGCCCTCTCCTCGGGGAGAGGGTTGGGTGAGGGGGATTCACCGGCGTAGCAAGACGCGGCGCTGGAGAATACTTCCGAAATTCCTAATCGGCCTCGGCCTGCTGTCGTGGTGTCGTCTGGAATACCCCCTCACCCAACCCTCTTCCCGAGGAGAGGGCTAACAATCGCACCTCCACTGAAGAAACGCCCAATTTGCGGTATCTGAACCGGTCCACACGAAAGTTTCATCGACAGTTATTTTGCCTGGGCCTGGACTCGGCCTATCTCTTTGGCTGTCGAGCAGAAGGAGTGACCATGCTGATCAAGAGCCGCAAGGGCTGGGAGCTGCCGGATTCGGCCGCGACGCCGGAATCCGTCTACCTCAATCGCCGTAACCTGCTGAAGGCCGTGGCTGCGGGGCCGATCGTCGCCGGCGCGGCGAGTATCTTGAATCCCGCCGCGGCGCGCGCGGCAGCCGGAGACGATCCGACCGCCGGTCTGTATCCGGTTCAGCGCAATCCGCGCTACACGGTCACCCGCGAACTGACCGACGAGTCCGATGCGACCACCTATAACAATTTCTATGAATACGGCTCGCACAAGAACATCTGGCGGGCGGCGCAGGATCTGGAGATCCGGCCCTGGACCGTCACTTTCGACGGGATGGTGGAGCAGGAGCGCAGCGTCGATTTCGATACGCTGATCGCCGCCATGCCGCTGGAGGAGCGGGTCTATCGCCATCGCTGCGTGGAGGCCTGGGCGATGACCGTGCCGTGGAGCGGCTTCCCCATGAAGGCGCTGGTCGATTACGCCCGGCCGCTCGGCTCGGCGAAATATGTCCGCATGGAAACCTTCCAGGACGATGTCGCGCCCGGCTTCCGGCAGTTCTGGTACCCGTGGCCCTATATCGAGGGCCTGACCATCGAGGAGGCCAGCAATGAGATGGCCTTCATGGTGACAGGCCTGTACGGCAAGCCGGTGCCGCGCCAGAACGGCGCCCCGCTCAGGCTCGCCGTGCCGTGGAAATTCGGCTTCAAATCGATCAAGTCGATCGTCCGCTTCACCTTCACCGATGAGCGCCCGGTCAGCTATTGGCAGGAACTGCAGGACAGCGAATACGGCTTCTGGGCCAATGTGAACCCGGAAGTGCCGCATCCGCGTTGGAGCCAGGCCACCGAGCGGCTGCTCGGCTCCGGCGACCGGGTGCCGACCCGGCTCTACAATGGCTATGGCGAGTATGTCGCCCATCTGTATGACGGGATGGATAGCACCGAACGCCTGTTCATGTAGCTTGGCGGTAATGTCCAAAAAAAACGGCGCCGGTTCTTGAGATTGGCGCCGTTTTCTTGTCCGCGGAAAATGGACTGCGCACAAAAAAACGCCGGGCTCAGGGCCCGGCGAGTTGAACAGGGAGGCTTCACGTCTGGGAGACGTAGGACCCGACAGTATGTGGTCAGGCCCCGCTCCGAACAGCGTCCGGAGGCTGTGAACGATGCTGCGATGCAGCGTCGTCATGACTAATAGATAGGCTTTCCCTGTCCTATTGCTATGCACAATCGCACAATTCTTGCATGCGTCAGACGCATACCTGATCGAGCGGTCAGGATTGCGCGGTCTCTCTTCCTTCCGTCATTCCCGCGAAAGCGGGAATCTCGAGGAGCAGGCACCTAGCCCGTCGAGGTTCCCGCTTTCGCGGGTACGACGGAACGGTGAGAAGCGGTAGACCCCTAGAATTTGCTCTCGGCCACCTTGCGGACCAGGAAGTCGCGGAAGACGTGGATGCGCTTGGAGTGGCGCAGCTCCTCGGGATAGACGAAATAGGAATCCGCGCTGGGGCCGGCGACATCCGGCAATACCTTCACGACGTTCAAATTCGGGTCGATCATGTAGTCGGGCAGTCCGGCGAGGCCCAGCCCGCTGCGCACCGCCCGATAGATCGCATATTGGTTGTTCACCCGCAGGATCGGCCGGCGCTCGCCGGGTTCCGGGTCGCCGACGGTCATCAGCCAGTTGACGTTCTCTATCGGCGCCTTGGTTGCGTTGCCGTAGATGATCAGATCGTGGTTCTTCAGATCGTCCAGGGATTTCGGAATGCCGCGCCGCTTCAGGTAGTCGACTGATCCATATATGTGCAGCCGCACGGTCATCAGATGGCGCTGGATCAGGTCGGGCTGGGTCGGCGGCGTCATGCGGATCGCCACATCGGCCTGCCGCATGCCCAGATCGACCTGCTCGTCGGAGATCAGCATGGTGAGTTGCAGCTCGGGAAAAAGCTGCAGGAATTCGCGGATGCGCGGGGTCAGCCAGGTCGATCCGAAGGCGACGGTGGCGGTCACCGCCAGCGGGCCGCGCGCGGTCTCCTTGCTGTCGGTGATTTGGGACTCGGCCTGGGACAGCTTGGTGAAAACTTCATGGGCGGTCTGGTACAGCAACTCGCCCTGCTCGGTCAGGATCAGGCCGCGGGCATGCCGGTGGAACAGCGGCGCGTCCAGGCTCTCCTCCAGGGAGCTGATCTGCCGGCTGACCGCCGACTGGCTCAGATTGAGGTCTTCGCCGGCATGGGTGAAGCTGCCAGCCTCAGCCACGGCGTGAAAGACACGCAGCTTGTCCCAGTCCATCCTGACCTCTCATTGACGGCGCGCCGCCAGATGAGTTGGCCGCCGCTCTCCCGTGTTCCGCTATCCGGGCGTTATGATCGCCTTTAGCGCATCATCCCGATCTACTCCATAGTCTTAGAGTACGATGAGATGAGGTCACGTGACCTCATCTCATCGTACTCTGGTGCGGCCCGCCCCCGTGCCGCGAAACAGGTTTCTGATTTAGACCTCTGCGGCCGCTGCCGCCACGGCCGGTTCGCCGCGTCCCGCGATCCTGGCGGAAAAGCCTGTCTGGGCATTCTCGGCGAGAAACTTCTCCGCCTCCAGCGCCGCCATACAGCCCATTCCCGCCGCGGTCACCGCCTGCCGATAGATCTTGTCTTTGACATCCCCGGCGGCGAATACGCCGGGCACGTTGGTCGCCGTCGAATCCGGCGCGGTGATGATATAGCCTTCCGCGTCCATGGCAATCTTGCCGCGGAACACCGCCGTGGCCGGGTCATGGCCGATGGCGACGAAGACACCGTCGACCGGCAGCACGCTCGATTCGCCGGATTTGCTGTTGCGCAGCTTGACGCCGGTGACCGCCGACGGCTCGCCGCCGCCCACGATCTCTTCGACCTGACTGTCCCAGACCAATTCGACCTTGGGGTTGGCGAACAGGCGCTTCTGCAGGATCTGCTCGGCGCGCAACTGGTCGCGGCGATGGACCAATGTAACCTTGCTGGCGTGGTTGGTCAGGAAGATCGCCTCTTCGACCGCGCTGTTGCCGCCGCCGATCACCGCCACCTCCTTGCCCCGGAAGAAGAACCCGTCGCAGGTGGCGCAGGCCGACACGCCCCGGCCCTGGAACACCTGCTCGCTCTCCAGCCCCAGCCACCGCGCCTGGGCACCGGTGGCGATGATCACCGTATCGGCGGTGTAGATATCGCCGCTGTCGGCGGTGGCGGTGAACGGCCGCTTGGTGAAATCGACATCGGTGATCAGGTCGAACACCATCTTGGTGCCCACATGCTCGGCCTGCTGGGCCATCTGCTCCATCAGCCACGGGCCCTGGATGACATCGGCGAAGCCGGGATAGTTCTCGACCTCGGTGGTGATCGTCATCTGCCCGCCGGGCTGCATGCCCTGGATCAGGGTCGGCTCGACACTGGCCCGCGCGGCATAGATCGCGGCGGTGTATCCGGCCGGGCCTGAGCCGATGATCAGGACTTTGCTGTGATGGGTTTCAGGCATGATGTTCCGGGGGTGAAGAGGGTTTGAAACGGTGACCTTAATTTAGGGAGGGGCCGAGTGTTCAGCAAGGCGGGCAATGAGGTATCTCAGTGCTTCGCCATACCCAATGGCCGAGCGCCTTGAACAGCGCAATGCCGCCTCTGGTGGCGGAGAATGCCCGGATATTCAGGGCCATGATCGTCCAGCGGTCGGAGAACGAAGGGACGGTGGTTGCCGGTGTTCATAGGGTCAGCTCGTGCCCAGTCGACCCCACCTGCCGAAATCCGCGTCAGGCGAAGGGGTTGAGCCGCTTGAGCTTGGCGCTCAATCGGTGGCGGGCCTGTTCCCGGGCGACCACCGAATCGCCGGTCACCCAGTTGAGCTGGACGGTACGCCGCTGCCCGATGAAGGATTTATGCCCGTGCCAGGCGGTCGGACCGTTCAGGAACGCCAGCAGCGTGCCCTCTTCCGGGGGCACCTCGGCCACCGTGTCTTCCAGGTCGTCGCCGGAGCGCAACAGCCGCAGCCTCCCGCCATCGGCCTCCCATCCCGGATTCATGTATAGCAGTACGGTGATGATCTTGGTCTTGCTGTCTGTGTGGATCTGGCCGTCCTTGGCGCGGCACTGGCCGCGCACGGTGATCATGATCGGATGGTCGGTGAGGTCGATGCCGAACTTCTCGGCGAAGGCGGCGGTCATCTCCGGGCCGTTCATCTCGTCCAGCAGCCGTTTGAAGGCCGGGCCGTAAGTGAGCTCGGGCACCGGGAAACTGCCCGGCTTGTCGATCTCCGGATAATCGGCGTTGACCTCCTCCATGGCGTCGGGCCTGAGGAAGCCCGGCACGATCAAGTGCGGAAACGGATCCGCCTCAAGCGGCGTGGCGCGGAAGCGGTCGAGATCGAGTGGGGACGCGACGGCCACGGACATGGCGGGTGCACCATCTTTGTGGGAGAGGAAGCCCGTCACATGTATGGCGGCGACCGGCTCCCGTCAATCGGTTCAGCGTTCGGCAAATGCAAGACGGGCGCCCAGCCCTGCGAATGCGACGGCGAAGGAACGCCTGAGCACCTTCATGACCGTCGGTTTCTCGATCACATGGGTTCGTGCATAGGAGGCCAGCAGCCCATAGCCGATGAAGACGATCAGCGTCAGCGCCATGAAGACCGAGCCCAGGGTGATCATTCGCAGTGTGGTGTCGGCCGCGCCCGGATCGATGAATTGGGGCAGGAAGGCCAGGAAGAAGATCGAGAGCTTCGGGTTCAGCACATTGATCGCCGCGCCGCGCCGAAAGACCCGGATCATCTTCGGCTCTTGTCGGGCCCGGCCCACCGAAAGCGGGCTGTCTTCGCGCCACGCAGTCCAGGCCAGATAGAGCAGATAGGCGACGCCGGCATATTTCAGGAGCTGAAACGCAAGGGCGCTGGTGTGAACGATTGCCGCCAGCCCCAGCACCGACGCGGCGATGTGCGGCACGATGCCGAGCGTGCAGCCGGCCGCCGCATAAAGGCTGGCCCGCCGCCCCAGGCTGATGCCGGCCGCGAGTGTATAGATGACGCCCATCCCCTCAGCGGCGCCATGTTGGTCTTGGTCCATGTTTCGTCGATGAAGACCAGGCGCTCAGGATCGACCCGGCCCTGATAGCGCGTCCACTGCGCCCGCCGGCGCGCCACGTCGGGGCGATCCCGTTCGCTGGCGACCACGGTTTTTTTTGAAGCTCAGCTTCTCGGCGTGAACGAAGTCCCACATCGTGTGGTAGTCGACCTTCAGGCGGCGCTCGGCAAGCTCGGCGACCAGCCCGCGCAGGGTGAAGTCGCCATCCTTGATCCGCTCCACAAGCCAGGCGCGATGCGCGCCCCGGATCGCCTTGGGCTTGTGCCCGCCCATCTGGCCCGGCGCCACGCTGCCGGTCTCCCGGTAGCGCCGCACCCAGTTGATCGCCGTGCTGATCGCCACGCCGAACCGTGCAGCCGCCTGGTTCCGCGACAGCCCGCCCTCCTCAACCGCCGCAACCACTCGCTCGCGAAGATCCATCGAATAGGGATTTGACATACTGGCTGGCCTCCTTCCCCAGCCAGCAGGTTGAATCAGAAACTCCCCGATTCGGGAATCCCCTTTCGATTCAGCGCAAAACCATCCCGCTCTAGCCGCCGTGCCGCGCGGCCATCCGTCGCCGGATCTCTACCGCCGCGCGGGCTGTACCGTCCAGCGGCGCGTAATCCCAGCTCTCCAACGCACCGGTAAACGGTCGGGTAATTCCGGCTTCTCGCAAACTGTCGTGGAAGGCGGTGAATTTGGCCGAGCCGCCCTCAAGGTCGACGATGTGCACCGGCTTCCCGGTCGAGGCGGCCTCGGACACCATGTTGACACTGTCGCCGGTGGCGATGATGGAATCGGCAAGGCCGAGATAGGCGAAATAAGGGTTCTCGCCTGTTCCGTCCCAGATTTCCGCCGGCAGATCGGCCAGGCTCTCGCGCAGCAACGCTTCATTCGCGGCGCCGGTGCGGCGGCTCGCTGTCACCATAAAACCGATGCCCTGGTCGCGGGCGAGAGCGGCGAGCTGCCCGGACAGCCGCTGCATCAGGGCGGGTGTCAGCCGGTAGACAGCATTGTCGCCGCCGATCAGCACGGCGACCCGGCGGGAGGGCAGATGGGCCAGCCGCTCGCGATGGCGCTCGGCGGCCTCCGAAATCTGTCGGTTGGTCACGCGGTGTATTGATCCGGTGGTCAAAATCACATTGTCACCGCGCACCCGGTCGTGGCGAGGGGCGATCACCATGTCGAAATGCCGCGGGTCGATCACCGGGTCCTGGATTTGGACCAGGAATGCCCGGCCCCGGCTGGTGCGCCTGATCCGCAGGGCGACCGGCACGCTTTGCCGGCCGCTGGCGATCACCAGATCGGGCCAGGGCGGTTCGATCGAATCGCAATCGGTTGCCGGGGCAAAGCGCAGGAATGCGCGCAGAAAGGGCGATAACTGGCGCCACGGCGCGCGCAGCGAGATACGCTTGATCTCCGGTTCCAAATCCAGCGCCTCGGCCAGGCCAACACATTGGTTTTCCAAGCCGGGTTTGCCGTCGGTAATGACCCAGCAGCGGTCTATGGACAAGGAAAGCCTCGGTACGGGAGGGGGCAGATTCGACGCAAACTATCGCCTGCCGGGATGACTGTTGCAAGCTGCGAAACGAGCCGCATAGCCGGCTTTCGTCCTTGCGTCGCGCGCCAAGTTGGGTAATAACATTTCATAATTGTACTCGTCTTCTTTCGAGAGAAAACCCCATGCGCCGTGTGAAATTGGACCGTATCGACCGCCGGATTCTGCGGGATTTGCAAGATGACGGGCGCATGACGAATGTAGAATTGGCGAAGCGGGCGGGTATTTCGGCGCCACCGTGCCTGCGGCGGGTTCGAGCGCTGGAGGAAGCCGGTTTCATTCGCGGCTACCACGCCGACATCAACGCCGAATCCCTGGGTTTCGGCGTCACTGTTTTTGCCCAGGTCGGGCTGAGCAGCCAGGCGGAATCGGATCTGCGAAAGTTCGAGGATCTGGTCGCTACTTGGCCGCTGGTGCGTGAATGCCACATGCTGGCCGGCGAGACCGACTTCCTGCTGAAAGTCGTTGCCGAAGATTGGGACGCCTATCAGAAGTTCCTGACCACGCAGCTCACCTCCGCGCCCAGCGTCAGCCATGTGAAATCGGCACTGGCCATCCGAACCGGCAAGAACCTCCCCGGCGTGCCGATCGACGTTCCCCAGGGCGGGCACGAAACCGTCGAGTAGGCACGGCAGAAGGTTTGCCAGCCAAGGCGCGGGCACGAACGTCAGCAAGCTGTGCGGCGAACGCCAGATCAGACGAACTGGATGTCCATCACTTCGTATGATTTCGAGCCGTTCGGGGTGGTCACCTCGACGACCTCGCCGACGGTCTTGCCGATAAGTCCGCGCGCCAGGGGCGCCGTGACGGACAGGCGGCCGGCCTTGATGTCGGACTCGTCCTGGCCGACGATCTGGTAGGTCGCCTCCTCGTCGGTGTCTTCATCGGCCAGCTTGACCGTCGCGCCGAATTTGACGCTGTCGCCGGACAGCGCCTGCACGTCGATCACCTCGGCCCGCGAGATGCGGTCCGCCAGTTGGATAACGCGGCCTTCGATGAAGCTCTGGCGCTCCCGCGCCGCATGATATTCGGCATTCTCGGACAAATCGCCATGTTCGCGGGCTTCGGCGATCGCACGGATCACCGCCGGACGCTCAACGGTCTTCAAGTGCTTCAGTTCTTCCTGAAGACGCCTGTTTCCCGACGCCGTCATAGGCACTTTTTCCATCGACTTCAGCCTCTACGAGCCTTTGACAAACATAATAACGGGCCCACCCGGCACAGTTGCGCCGGACCCCGTCCAAATTAATTCGCTCCGCGTAGGTAAGACTGCAACGGGGCGACTTCAAGGCGTCCGGCTTTGAGTGCCGCGATCGCCTCCACCGCGGCGCCAGCACCGGCCACGGTCGTGTAATAGGGGATGTTATTGACCAGCGCGGTACGGCGCAAGCTGAAGCTATCGCGGATAGCCTGCGCACCATCGGTGGTATTGAACACCAGATTTACATCGCCATTGATCATCGCATCGACGACGTGAGGCTGGCCTTCCAGCACCTTGTTGATGTGCGAGACCGGCAGTCCGGCGGCGATCAACCGATCCATGGTGCCGCTGGTGGCAACCAGGGCGAAACCCATCTCATCCAGCTTTGCCGCCACGGGCACGATCGCGTTCTTGTCCTGATTGCGGACCGAAAGAAACACAGTGCCTGTTTCCGGCAGCACCACGCCGGCACCGAGCTGGGCTTTGGCGAAGGCCCGGCCGAAATCCCGGTCCAGCCCCATCACTTCGCCGGTGGATTTCATCTCCGGACCCAGCAGTGTATCGACCCCGGGGAAGCGGGCGAACGGGAACACCGCCTCCTTGACGGCCGTGTGTGCCGGAGTCGGGCCGGTCAGTTCGAAGTCGCTGAGCTTCGCACCGGCCATGATCCGGGCCGCAATCTTGGCGATCGGCGTGCCTGTGGCCTTGGCGACGAATGGCGCCGTCCGGCTGGCGCGCGGGTTGACCTCGATGATGTATACGGTGTCGTCCTTGACCGCGAATTGAACGTTCATCAATCCGACAACGCCGAGGCTCTTGGCCAGTAGCCGGGTCTGATCCTCGATCTCCGACAGCACGGTCTTGTTGAGGGAATGGGGCGGCAAGGCGCAGGCGCTGTCGCCGGAATGGATACCGGCTTCCTCGATATGCTCCATGATGCCGGCCACATAGACGGTATCGCCGTCGCAGACCGCGTCCACATCGACCTCGATTGCGCCCTGCAGATAGCTGTCGATCAGTACCGGCGTCTTGCCGGAGACCTTGACGGCGGTGGCCATGTAGCGGAGCAGGCTATCGCGATCATGGACGATTTCCATGGCCCGGCCGCCCAGCACATAGGAAGGCCGGATCAGCACGGGATAACCGAGTTCCGCCGCGATGGCCTCGGCCTGGTCGACAGCCCGGGCGATGCCGCTTTCCGGCTGTCTCAGGCCGAGCCGGTCGAGCAGATCCTTGAAGCGCTCGCGATCTTCGGCAAGATCGATGGCATCCTTCGGTGTGCCCAAGATCTGAATGCCGGCGGCTTCCAGATCATGGGCCAGTTTCAGCGGCGTCTGCCCGCCCAGTTGAACGATCACGCCGAGCAGCGTGCCGTTCGACTGTTCGACCCGCGCCAGCTCGATAGCATCCTCGGCGGTCAGCGGCTCGAAATACAGCCGGTCGGAGGTGTCGTAATCGGTCGAGACGGTCTCCGGATTGCAATTGACCATGATGGTCTCGAACCCGCCATCGCGCAGCGCGTAGGCCGCGTGGACGCAGCAATAGTCGAATTCGATACCCTGGCCGATGCGGTTGGGCCCACCGCCCAGGATGATGACTTTCTCGCGGTCGCTGGGGTCGGCCTCGCATTCCGCCGGAGTCAGGCCGTTGCCCTCGTAGCAGGAGTACATGTAGGGCGTGGCGCTGGCGAACTCGCCGGCGCAGGTGTCGATGCGCTTGTAGACCGGATGCACGCCGGCGGACCACCGCTGCGCCGCCGCCTCGGCCTCGCCGGTGCCGGTCAGTTCCGCCAGCCGTGCGTCGGAGAAACCCATTTTCTTCAGTTCCAGCCAACCGCTTCCGTCCGTCGGTAGCCCGCTCCGGCGCACCTCTTCCTCGGCCTCGACGATGCCGGCGATTTGTTCCAGAAACCAGGGGTCGTAGCGGCAGGCGGCCCGGATCGAATCCATCGGCAGGCCGTGGCGCATGGCCTGGGCGATCACCAGCATGCGATCGGCCGTGGGCCGCGACAGCGCGGCACGGATCAGGTTGGGGTCGCCTTCCTCCGCAAAGCCGGGGATCTCGACCTCATTCAGCCCGGTCAGGCCGGTCTCCATGGACCGCAAGGCCTTTTGCAGGCTTTCCTGGAAGGTCCGGCCGATCGCCATGGCTTCACCGACCGACTTCATGGAGGTGGTCAACAACGGGTCGGCGCCGGGAAATTTCTCGAAGGTGAAGCGGGGTATCTTGGTGACCACATAGTCGATGGTCGGCTCGAAGCAGGCCGGGGTGACCCGGGTGATATCGTTGTCGAGTTCGTCCAACGTGTAGCCGACCGCCAGCCGGGCGGCGACCTTGGCGATCGGGAAGCCGGTCGCCTTCGATGCGAGCGCCGAAGACCGCGATACCCGCGGGTTCATCTCGATGACCACCAGACGGCCGGTTTCGGGATCGACCGCGAACTGGACGTTCGAGCCGCCGGTATCCACCCCGATCTCGCGCAGCACCGCGATCGAGGCGTTGCGCATGTTCTGGTATTCTTTGTCGGTCAGGGTCAGCGCCGGGGCGACGGTGATCGAGTCGCCGGTATGGATCCCCATCGGGTCGATATTCTCGATGGCGCAGATGATGATGCAGTTGTCGGCGCGGTCACGCACGACCTCCATCTCATATTCTTTCCATCCCAGCACCGATTCCTCGACCAGCACCTGGCCGACCGGGCTCAGCCTCAGGCCGCTGCGGATGATGTCCTCGTATTCGGCGCGGTTGTACGCGATACCGCCACCGGCGCCGCCAAGGGTGAAGGAGGGCCGGATGATGACCGGCAGCCCGACCATATCAAGGGCGGCCTCCGCCTCTTCCAGGCTCTGGATCATCTGGCTGCGCGGCGATTCCAGGCCGATCCGGTCCATCGCCTCGCGAAACAGCTGGCGGTCTTCGGCCATGGCGATGACATCGGGCTTGGCGCCGATCAGTTCGATCCCCAGCCGCTCCAGGGTCCGATCCTCGGCCAGGGACATGGCGGTGTTGAGCGCCGTCTGGCCGCCCATGGTCGGCAACAGCGCATCCGGCCGTTCCGCCTCCAGGATGCGCGCCACGATCTCCGGCGTGATCGGCTCGACATAGGTGGCATCGGCCAGATCCGGATCGGTCATGATCGTCGCCGGATTGGAGTTGATCAGGACGACCCGATAGCCTTCCTGCTTCAGCGCCTTGCAGGCCTGGGCGCCCGAATAGTCGAACTCGCAAGCCTGACCGATGACGATCGGCCCGGCGCCGATGATCGCGATGGAAGAGATGTCTGTGCGCTTAGGCATGCCGGTCTGAGCTGTCCTGCGGCGCGGTCCAACCGGCCGACCACCGGCCGGTTCGTCGGGCCGGCGTTCTTATAGTGATGCGCGGCGGCTGGCGCCAGCCCTTCGCGGTGCCGGCATCGGGGGAATTTCGGATATCAGCCGTCAGATCTTCAGCGGCGCCGGTGGTTGGTTGGACGGATCGGTCAGCGCCGTCAGCACATGGTCACGCCAGGCGCCATCGATATACAGATAGTCTTTGGCGATTCCCTCTACCCGGAAATTCAACCTCGCCAGTACCCGGGCGCTGCGCGCATTGCCCACCACGTAGCCCGCCATCAACCGGTGTAGTCGGAATGGACCGAAGGCGTAGGCGATCACTAAGGCCAACGACTCCTTCATCAACCCTTGGCCCTCGGCGTCCTGGCCGAGATGGTAGCCGAGATGCGCCGCCTGAAATGCGCCGCGTACGATGTTGTTCAAATTCACCTGACCCAGGATCGGCGCGTCGGGATTGCTGGGATCTTCATGGGCACGGCGGATCACCATGCGCACCGATCGGTCCTGTTCGAACAGATCGGCGGCCCCCGCACACCAGCGCCGCCAATAATAGAGGGTGTAGAAACCCTTCGGCAGCGGCGGCATCCAAGGCTTGAGATGATCGCGATTGCGATCCTGGAAGTCATGCAGAGACGCCGCATCGGCGGCGGTGACCAGCGACACGCTGACAGTCTCGCCGTTCAAGGATGGCGGTGGTCCCTGCGGGCTCACGATCTGCCTACCGGTCGCAGCGAACGACGCGGATCGGCCCGTTCGCCAGCAATGGGGTGGTCACCTGGACGAAATTCGCCGGGGTCACCGACAGGTTTGGCGGACCGGAATCCAGGCTTGCCGAGGTCGCGCCGCCGGAGGTTGCGGCGAGCCACGCGACGTTTCGCTCAATGCTGACGATGCTGCGAGCCCGGCGTTCCGACCCGCCGATCACGGTCCCGATCACATTGCCATCGGCATCCAGGACCGGGCCACCGCTGATCCCGCTCAAATCGGCGGAGCCGGAGGGGACCCGCTTGCGCTGTGCCACCACGATGACGGTCTCGCGATGACCCAGCAGCCGGTGGTCCAGGGTGCCGGTGCCGGTGACGGTGCCGTAGACCGCGGCAGCCCGCCCGGCGGGGAATCCAAGCAGGAAGACATCTTCGCCGGCCTCCAGCGGATCACGGCTGAGCTCCAGCCCGTCGGCGTTGCGCCGGCCGGTCGCCATGGCGCTGATATCGGCGGACGGATGCCCGGTCGCCTGTGGGAGCCCGCCGCCGGACAGGAACCTCAAGCGGCGACAGCCATCGGTAACATGCCGCGCGCTCAGCCAGGCTTCACCGCCGGCCAGCGCCCAGGCAGTGCCGATGAAGGTTCCGCCACGGCGCGGCCCGTTGTCGCCATCGATCACCAGATTCGTCCGAAACCGGGTCGCCGGCGCCGCGGGAATCTGGCTGAGGAAGGCATCGGCGTCGATTATCGCATCGATCGCGGAGGGCGGAGCAGGCGGCTGGCGACGCGGCTGTGGGCTCGGCTGGGTGATCAGGCCGCCAGGAGTGGGCGGTGTCTGCTCCCAATACCCGCCGGCGGCCACGACGACGATCAGCAGGAGGATGACAATCCAGCCGAACCGATTCATCGGCGTTACGACATCGCCGCGGCGTTGATGATCGCGACCGATAGTTTGGTGGCGGCGAGCACCATGGCTGGTGCGATCCGTCCCTCCTCGATGGATTTGCCCAGATCGCGCATCAGCAAGTCGACGATTTTGAAGGCGATTAGCTGGAGTACCAGCGCTACGCCGCCCCAGATCGCAATCTCAAAAATGTTGATGCTGTTCGACATTGCCGCGGCAAGCGGGATGGCCAGCCCGAGCATGGCGGCGCCCAGGGCGATCGCCGCCGCCGGGTTGTTCTGCCGGATAAGGGCAAATTCCCGGTGCGGGGTGATCCAGACATAGATCGTGACCCCGACGACGAACATCAGCAATGTCAGGGAGGAGTGCGCCAGAAAGACCGGCAGGCTGAGAGCGGCGTTCTCGAGCAACAGATCCATGATGGACCCCTATTCGGCTTTCGCGCGGTCGATCAAATCGACGAACCGTTGGAACAGGTAGTGGCTGTCGGTCGGCCCCGGCGACGCCTCCGGGTGGTATTGCACCGAGAAGATCGGCCGTCCGGTCACGGCCAACCCTTCATTGGTTCCGTCGAACAGGCTGACATGGGTTGGCTCGACGCCGGCGGGCAGGCTGTCATCGGCGACCACGAAACCGTGGTTCTGGCTGGTGATCTCGACTTTGCCGGTAGTGAGGTCCTTGACCGGATGGTTGGCGCCGCGATGGCCGAGATGCATCTTTTTCGTCTTGGCGCCCAATGCCAGAGCCAGGATCTGGTGGCCCAGGCAAATGCCGAACATCGGCAGCCCGGTTTCCATCAACGCCTGAACCGTGGGGATGGCGTAGGTGCCGGTTGCCACCGGGTCGCCCGGACCGTTGGCGAGGAAGATGCCGTCGGGCTGGTGGCGCATCACCTCCTCGGCGCTGGTGCTCGCCGGCACCACCGTCACCCGGCACCCATGCCCGGCCAGGCAGCGCAGGATATTGCGCTTGGCGCCAAAATCGATTGCCACGACATGGTGGCGCGGCTCGGTCATTCGGCCATAGCCGCTGCCCTGCACCCAGGCCGTCTCGTCCCAGCTATAGGCCTGGCTGCAAGATACGTCGGCCGCCAGATCCATGCCTACGAGCCCAGGCCAGGCGGAGGCTTCGTTGAGGGCCGCAGGCAGGCCGAAACGGCCATCCGGCGCATGGATCACCACGCCGCTAGGCGCGCCGCCATCGCGGATTCTGCGGGTAAGGCGCCGCGTGTCCACACCGCTCAACCCGACCAGCCCGTTCGCCTTCAGCCAGTCATCAAAGTGCCGCGTCGCCCGCCAGTTGGACGGTTCGGTGATATCGGCGCGCAGCACCAGTCCGCGGGCCGCGGCGGTGGTCGTCTCGATATCCTCGACATTGGCCCCGACATTGCCGATATGCGGGAACGTGAAGGTGATGATCTGGCCGGCATAGGACGGATCCGTGAGGATCTCCTGATAGCCGGTCATGGAGGTATTGAAGCACACCTCGCCGACGGATTGCCCGACGGCGCCCAGGCCATGGCCCCAGAGGACCGTGCCGTCCGCCAGTACCAGTGCGCCGGTGGCGCCCGGCGGTGGCGCCTGCTGGCTGTCGTCAATCGGCATTGCGAGGCGGTCGCTCATAAAGTTTGTCCAAAGTGTCGGGTATCGGCGCGCGATTGATAAAGCATGGTTGACCAGTTTCCGCCAACCCTTTACACGGGCCGACCGTAACCCACATTAACAATGCCTTAGTACGGCGTGCGAAATTAAATTGTTTTAAATCAATAGCTTATACTTTGATTTGTCGTTTGCGCCGTAAATCCGATTTGGCTATGGTACGCGCCCTCTGGACAAGCCGGCTGGAAGAGGTTGAACCATGATCCGCCCGCGGCTCAATGAATCGCTGACTGAGGCCATAAAAGCCCAGGAAAAGCGTGCCGTTTCGACTTTGAGATTGATACTGGCCTGCCTGAAGGACCGTGATATCGCGGCCCGCGGCAAAGGCATTACCGATGGCATTACCGACGACGAGATCATGGCGCTGTTACAGACCATGATCCGCCAACGTCATGAAAGCATCGAACTGTATGAGCAGGGCGGGAGGCTGGATCTGGCGGAAGGCGAGCGCGAAGAAGTGGTCATCATTCGGCGCTTCCTGCCGGAACAGATGGACGAAAATTCCATCGAGCAGGCGGTCGCTTCGGTGATCGTCGAAGTCGGCGCCCGAGGGCTTAAGGATATGGGGCGCACGATGGCGGAGTTGAGGAGCCGGTATGCCGGCCGGATGGACTTCGCCAAGGCCAGCGGTATGGTGAAAGCGACGCTTGCCTGACGCCTGTTCGCCTGTTGCCCATCTGCCCTGATCCGGGAGGAACGATCCGTCATGCCCCTGCCGCCGGCCTTCCTGGACGAACTGCGCACCCGGGTGCCGGTGTCCGAGTTGGTCGGGAGCCGGATCCGGCTGACCCGGGCCGGCCATGAGTTCAAGGGCCTGTGCCCGTTCCACAATGAGAAATCGCCCAGCTTCACGGTCAACGACCAGAAGGGCTTCTTTCACTGTTTCGGCTGCGGCGCCCATGGCGACGGCATCGGGTTCCTCATGCAGCACGACAATCTGCCCTTCATGGAGGCGGTTCAGCAGCTGGCCGGGCGGGCGGGATTGCAGGTACCCCAGGCCACGCCGGAGGAACACGAGCGCTTCGAGCGTCAGCGCGGACTGCACGATCTGGCGGAAGCGGCGTGCAAATTCTTCGAGGCCAGGCTGCGCGAGCCGGCCGGTCGGGCGGCGCTCAGTTATCTTATGGACCGTGGCCTGGATGAGGAAACCCTGGCCCGGTTCCGTCTGGGCTATGCCCCGGGCGACAGCCAGGCCTTGCCGGCGGCGCTGACGGCGGACGGTTTCGACATCGATGACATGATCGAGGTGGGGCTGGCGCGGCGGCCCGATGATGGCCGGCCGCCTTATGGGTTTTTCCGCAACCGCGTGATGTTCCCGGTCAGCGACCGCCGGGGCCGGGTGGTCGCGTTTGGCGGGCGGATTCTTGAAGGCGACGGTCCGAAATACATCAACAGCCCGGACCACCCGTTGTTCCACAAGGGCCAACTGCTCTACGGGCTCTCCCGGGCGCGCATGGCGGCGAATCAGGGCCATACGGTGCTGGTCGCCGAGGGCTATATGGATGTGATCGCCCTGGTGCGGGCCGGATTCCAGGCGGCGGTGGCGCCGCTGGGAACCGCGCTCACCGAGGCTCAGCTCCAGGAGCTTTGGAAGATCGCCAAAGTGCCGGTGTTATGTTTCGACGGTGATGAGGCGGGCCGGCGCGCTGCGTGGCGCGCCGCAGACCGTGCTCTGCCGCTTCTACAGCCCGACCATTCGATCCGAATCGCCTATCTCGCCTCTGGCGAGGATCCGGATTCGTTGATTGCTTCAGGCGGCGTTACGGCAATGCGATCGGTCCTGCAGGACGCACTGCCCCTTTCCGAAGTGCTGTGGCAGCGTGCGCTGACCGTGCAGCATACCGATACGCCGGAAGGGCGGGCAGGTCTCAAATCCACGCTCGAACAGGAGGCCGGCACCATCGCCGACCCGACCGTGCGGGAGTTTTACCGGCGCGATTTCCATGACCGGGTAGAAACCGCCTTTCCCTGGCGGTCGAACCGGCCGCGCGGCCGCGGCGATTCGCATTGGTCGGATCGACGGGGTGCTCCACCCCGCCCCCGGGTTGCCCCACGCCCGCAATCCCTGCCACGCCAAGACTCACAGCACGAAATCCTTCTGTCCGTGGTTCTGGGTCATCCACCGTTGTTCGATGAGGTGGCCGAGGCGTTGGGGACCATCGAAATCCCCGATCGCGCGTTCGATGGGCTGCGCCGAGAGATGATTGCCGCGTTGACAGCACAGTCGGGGCTTGATTCAGCCGCGCTTCATAGCCACCTTTGCGAAGCTGGCTTTGCCAGCGGCCTGGACCGGCTGTGCGGCGACCGCGTTTATACGGTCGCTCCGTTCGCCAAACCTTCGGCCTCACTCGATCAGGCACGCGCCGGGTGGCGCGAAGTTTGGCGGCGGTTGGAGACAAGACGAACGCGGGTCGAGCTTCGGGCTGCCGGTCATGCGCTGGGTCAGGAGACGTCGGAATCCAATCTGGCGCGGGTTATGGCCCTCCAAGCCGAGTGTGACGGGTCTGAACGGGATGGGAGCGAAGGCGACGATCCAGGAAGTGCGTGAGAGCCCGATGGCAAGGGACTTAATGGCTGGGCAGGGGCCGAAATCGACCTATATGAGTGAAATTCCGATTGGGGCGGATCGCTTTCGAGCGTAATCCGGCGCCGATTTCCTTTGTTTTCGACGCAGTGACCTGATTTTGAAAGATCGTAAGGGCAAGTAACCGAATGGCCACAAAAGCGACGAGTGCGGCGGAAGCGACCGATAGCCGCGACGAGACGGGCGACGGCCCGCTGTTGGACAGTGCCGGTCAGGGCATCAAGAAGCTGATCGGCAAGGTTAAAGAGCGCGGCTACATCACCATCGATGAGCTGAACGGCGCGCTGCCGCCGGACAAGACGTCTTCGGAGCAGATCGAGGACGTCATGGCCCAGCTTTCCGCGATGGGTATCAACGTTGTCGAGAACGAGGAGTCCGACGACGTCGCGTCCGCTGACAGTGCGGGTACCGATGGCGAGGTTCGGGCCTCCGGCAATCTGGACGATGACGAGATCGGCCGCACCGACGACCCGGTGCGGATGTATCTGCGTGAGATGGGCTCCGTCGAGCTGCTGTCCCGCGAAGGCGAAATCGCGATCGCCAAGCGCATCGAGGCCGGCCGTGAGATGATGATCGGCGGCATCTGCGAATCGCCGCTGACGATCCGCGCCATCATCGAGTGGCACTTGGCTCTCAAAGACGGAAAGATGCTGCTGCGCGACATCATCGACCTGGATGCCACCTATGGCGCCGGTCCGGATGGTGCGCAGCAACAGCAGGCGGGCGGGGCCCCCGGCGCCAAGCCGGATGAGGCCAGTGGCGGGGTTGTAGCCACCGCAGTGGCCGGGGCCATACCGGTCGAGCCCGCGGCTGCGGCTGAAGGTGCGGTCGTCGCCAAGGACGAGATGAAGGATGGGGAGCCGGGCGCCGCCCAAGGCGCCACAGAAGGCGCCACAGAAGGCGCCACAGAAGGCGCCACAGAAGGCGCCACAGAAGGCACCACAGAAGGCACCACAGAAGGCACCACAGAAGGCACCACAGAAGGCACCACAGAAGGCACCACAGAAGGCACCACAGAAGGCACCACAGAAGGCACCACAGAAGGCACCACAGAAGGCACCACAGAAGGCGATGGCGACGAAGACGATGAGGGCGGCCCCTCCCTGTCGGCCATGGAAGAGCAGCTCAAGCCCCAGGTTCTGGAAAACTTCGATCGCATCGCGGCGACCTACGGCAAGCTGCAAAAACTGCAGGATCAGCGCCTGACCCTGCTCACGAAAGGCGAGTCGCCGACCAAGCAGTCGGACACGAAATACGAGAAGTTGAAGGCTGAAATCGTCGATTTGATGGAGAGCGTCCGGCTCAATAACGGCCGCATCGAGCAGCTTGTCGAACAGCTCTATATTCTGAACCGCACCCTTGTAGGCTATGAGGGCCGTTTGTTGCGGCTTGCGACCGACTGCAAGGTTTCGCGCGAATCGTTCCTGCAGAACTACTTCACCCACGAGCTCGACCCGACATGGTTGGAGCGGGTCTCCAAGATCGATGCGAAATGGGGCAAGTTCTCCGAGCGCAACGCAGAGGATGTCACGGAAATCCGCGTTGAGATTGCCGAGATCGCCGACATCGCCGGACTGCCGGTGCCGGAGTTCCGCCGCATCGTGTCGACGGTGCAGAAGGGCGAGAAGGAAGCCGGCCGCGCCAAGAAGGAGATGGTCGAGGCCAATCTCCGGCTCGTCATCTCGATCGCCAAGAAATACACCAATCGCGGCCTGCAGTTCCTGGATCTGATCCAGGAGGGCAACATCGGCCTGATGAAGGCGGTGGATAAGTTCGAATACCGCCGCGGCTATAAATTCTCGACCTACGCCACCTGGTGGATTCGTCAGGCGATTACCCGGTCGATCGCCGACCAGGCCCGCACCATCCGGATTCCGGTGCATATGATCGAGACGATCAACAAGCTGGTCCGCACCTCGCGCCAGATGTTGCATGAGATCGGCCGCGAGCCGACTCCGGAGGAGTTGGCGGTACGGCTGATGATGCCGCTGGAAAAGGTCCGCAAGGTCCTGAAGATCGCCAAGGAGCCGATCTCGCTGGAGACGCCGATCGGCGATGAGGAAGACAGCCATCTCGGCGACTTCATCGAGGACAAAAACGCGGTCCAGCCCCTGGACGCGGCGATCCAGTCCAATTTGCGCGAGACCACCACGCGGGTTCTGGCCAGTTTGACCGCCCGCGAGGAGCGCGTGCTGCGTATGCGCTTCGGCATCGGCATGAACACCGACCACACCTTGGAAGAGGTCGGTCAGCAGTTCTCGGTGACTCGGGAGCGCATTCGGCAGATCGAGGCCAAGGCCCTGCGCAAGCTGAAGCATCCCAGCCGGTCGCGTAAGCTCAGGTCGTTCCTGGACACCTGATACCAAGGAACCCTGTCAAATGAGTCATTATCAGCGCTCCTTGGTATGAGTCCCGACGGCCGGCGGACCGTCCGCAGATGATCGATATTATCAAGGAGCTGGTTCGCGGCAGTGCCCGGTTGCGCCGGCAGACCGGCGGCCAGCCGACGCCGGAGGATCTGGCCGGACACCTGCGTTTGCCCCTGAAGGACGTGCGCAAGCATATCGGGATTGCCAAGGGGCTGGTGTCGATGGACCAGGCCGTTGAGGATGAGACCGGGGCGGATGGGCTGGTCGATGGGCTGAGCCCCCGCGAAGAACTGCTCCTGTGCCTGCGGTTCGAGATCGACATGGGCGGCGATCGCGTTCTTGAACAGATTGGCCAATCCCTGATCGAGACGCGTCGGCGGATCAAGGAGATCGAGGCCAAGGCGCGACGCAAGGGAGCCCGGCGCAGCCAGGACGATTGAGGCTTTCTCTGTGGCCGGCGTGCTCTTAGCCGGCATAGCTCTGATCCTCCAGCCCCTATTTCTCTTGTGCTGGATGCGCCATTGGGTAATAGAGGGCGCTCTGGGCCCGTAGTTCAGTGGTCAGAACGCGCCGCTCATAACGGTGTTGTCGCAGGTTCGAATCCTGCCGGGCCCACCATCCCGCGTCCGGCACGCGGGTTACCGCCGCGCCCCGACGCGGTTTTTATCAAACCCTCATCATTCATAGCGCAGGCTGTGCGCGGCGGAACGAACGCTGTTGCGCGGCGAAGGTCGGACCTCGCTTGAGCCCCCGAGCCCATCGCAAATAGTGTCGGCGGGTCACTAAGTGCAGACTATGAAAACATACATAGTTTCGAGACGTTAACCGTAATTCCTAACAAAAAATTAACAGATGGAGGTCACAATAGGCACGATCTGTATAGAAATTGATGTGTTTACTTATCAATGTCGAGATAAGTCGCATTTTCGGGGTATCGGATCGATGGCGATTACAGCACTACGTCGCATATTCTGCCGACGTCAAAAGGACGAGTCATCCAGCGGGTTCGCGCGCGATGATCAAGGCAGCGCAGCCATAGAATTGGCGCTAACGGCGCCGATCTTTTTTGCGATCATGTTGTCGATCTTCGAGTTCGCGGTGATGTTTGGTACCAACGTGCTGCTAGAGGCCGCGACCAACCAGGGCGCGCGCGCCGTTCGGACCGGGCAGGTCTTTCTGGCAGCGCTCCCGACGGGCGAAGAACCCACTTATCACCCCGTCACCGGCGAGTTGCTGGATCCCAACCCCCGCATCACCGAACAGAAGGAGCAGCTCGAAGACGCATTGTGCGACGGGTTGCTCTTCATCGACTGCGAAAACCTCTCCTATACCGTCGAGGTGTTCCCCGATTTCCTGACGGCCAATGCGGATGTGACTTGCAGAACCGCCGATCCGGATATCCCCGGTGATACCGATGGCATCGTGGAAACTGATTTCGACATTGGCCGACCGGCGCAAATTGTGGTCCTGACGGTGGTCTATCCCTACCAGCCGATCCTTCCAAATCCATTGGCATATTCAGGGCGCAGCTGGGAAGAATCCGGCGGCTGCAACGGGTTGACGTTGAAATCGGTGATGGTCTTCGTCAATGAGCCATTTCCGCAGACGCTACCGACGCCACCGGGGTCATGATGACCATGTCTCCTCAGCAGAATCGTAAAAAGCGGCACCTGGGGCTGCGCCGGAGGATTTGCCGCCGCGCCGGGGATTTCGCGACGGATACGGACGGCGTCTCGCTGGTCGAATTCGCCTTCATGCTGCCGATCTTGATGATCGTTCTTCTGATGGTCGTCAGCCTGTCGCACATGATGATGATCGACCGTAAAGTGACAATTACGGCGCAGGCCACCGCGGATCTCATCTCCCAGCGGGCGGCGGTCGACAGTGACGACATCGCGGAATTCAGGTTGGCGGCGGAGCTGATGATGCAGCCCTATGCCCCGACCTTCGATATTGCCGTTTCCCATGTGGCGTTCTCACTACCCGTCGGCGGCAATCCAGGCGGCGTGCCACTGATGAGTGCGCCGGAGTCTTGGGTCGCGCTGATCAACAGCGCTACCGAAATCCCGACAACTGACGTAGAGGCAGCAGCGAACGGCGATTACATCTCAAAGCCGGCCGGTGCGATCACCGGGGCGCTGGGCACTCCTGGCGATGCGTTGATCATGCTGCGCATGACGTACACATACCGGTCGGTCTGGGTTGGTGACATCTCTCTCTGGGGATTCAATATTCCGGCGAATCTGACCTTTACCAAATACACCTACGCCCGACCGAGGCTGAACCGGCAGATCGCTTCAACGCAATCGCTTATGACTGCGAACTGAGTAAACGACAGTGCCCGTCAGCCACGACCAGGCCGATCGGCGTAATAAAGGTGAGTAACATGGAATCGATCTTCAGGACCTTCAAACGAGCCGCGGAATCGTTTCGCCGCTTTCGGCGGGCCGAGGACGGCAGCTATATCGTCTATGTCGGCCTCGCCGCCATTCCGATGGTGGCCGCGGCGGGCCTTGGCGTCGATATCGCGCGCGGTTACCTGGCAGAGGCACGACTGCAGTCGGCGATCGACGCGGCCGCCATCGCCATGGGTTCGGCGAGAGGGGGCGAAGACGATGACGAGATCATGACGCTTGGCCGTTCTTTCTTTTATGCCAATTTTCCAGACAGATTCTGGGCCCAGCCGACCGAACTGACGATCGATGTCGAGCGCCTTATCGAAGGCGATCCGACCAGCCGCCCCCTCAGCTTTACCATCACCGCCAAAGCGAGCGTCGAGACGCTGTTCTTCGGTATGTTGCAGCGCGCGGGCGAAAATGCATCGGCGGAAGGTCACTACGACTACCTGGATATTGGCGCCGCGTCCACGGCGGTGACGGACGTCCGCGGCCTGGAAGTGGTGATGGTGCTCGACGTGACCGGTTCGATGCTTTCCCTCCCCCCCCCCCCCCCCCCCCCGGCGCCCTAGAGCGGCGCATTGAGTCGATGCGGGATGCGGCGTTGGAAATGGTCGATATCCTGTTTGACGATAATCCGGAGCCGGAACTCCTGAGGGTCGGCATCGTGCCCTACAACACCGTCGTGAATATCGGCACCGACATGCATCAATATGTATACGATACCGGGCTTGATGCCGGTGGCCTTCCGACAACTCCGAATCCGTTCCGCCAAACCACCTGGGCCGGTTGTGTGCAGGCGCGAATGGACGACAACGACCTGACCGACGCCTACGACGCCACCGCGGTCGATGGGTCCGGCAGGTGGGCCGCCTATCGCTGGCCTATGGAACCGGATCGCAGGGTGAGCGGTAGCCCGTACAATACGTATTGTCCGAACCGCGCGAATAGTTCGGGAGACTATTGGAGCTACGCGGCCCCCTCGGGGTATTCAGAGTCCGACACATGGCTCGATTCCGCGCTTCCACCGGTCGGGCCCAATCCGGTGAATGGAAATCGTGATTACATCCAGACTACGTATGGCCCAAACAAGGGCTGCCCGGGCGAGCTGCTGCCGTTGACCAATGACCGCGCGGTTGTCTGGGATTACCTCCAGGACGTTACCGTGGTCGATGCTATCGGAACGGTCACCGCGACCGGCCTGACTTGGGGCTGGCGGGTCGTCTCCCCCGGCGAGCCGTTCGAGGAGGGGGAAGACTATGAAAACGCCGATTGGGAAAAGGTCATCATCGTGCTCACGGATGGCGATCAAAGAATACTGCGTCCGCATGAAGATTGCGACCGGGGGCTCGCTATCACCGACCCGTCGGAGCCGTCGGGGTGGCGTCATTGGAGTGTCGATCCCGCCGTCGACTACCGTATGGACGGCCTGTATCTCGGCCACGGAGCGCCGTCCTCCCAGCAGCGTGAGGGCCCAGACTACTTCTGGACGGCATACGGCTACGTGCATCCGAATGATTCTCGTCCATTCGGTCCAGGCGATGGGGAGACGCTCCTTGAAGAGCGGCTGGGTGAAACCTGCGATGCGATCAAGGCTGTCGAAGACCCGGTGACCGGCGGCCCGGCCATTCAGATCTATGCCATAACCTTCGGCACGAGCGTCCCCGCCGGTGGCACGATCGCCACGATGATGTCGGATTGCACGACCGACCCTGTGAGCAACTATTTCCATGCGCCGAATACGGCAACGCTGAAAGCAGCGTTCAAGGAAATCGCCCGTCAGCTCACCTCGTTGCGCCTGGCAAATTAGCCGCGTCCAGTACGGTCGGGCCGGCGTTTGCCGGTCCGACCGCTCTTGCCCTCCCCTGCATCCGTAAGGCATAGATCGGCCCCTGTGCCGATTGGATACGGACGCCCTGTGGCCGGTTCGTAGCCGAGCGTTGGGGCGGAAGCAGGGAGGGGAAAATCGAGATGACCCGTACGGCCGCATCCGCGCCGATCGGGATCGGGCGGGCGGTTGCGACGGTGTTTCTGCCATTTGCCGGGGGTTACTACCTGTCCTACCTGTATCGCTCGGTCAATGCGGTGATCGCCGACCGGCTGGTGGTGGATCTCAATCTGGATCCGGCATCGCTCGGGCTCCTGACATCCGCCTATTTCCTGGCCTTCGCCGCGTTCCAAATTCCACTTGGCCTGTTACTCGACCGGTTTGGGCCGCGCCGGATCCAGGCCATGCTGCTCTGCGTGGCGGCGCTGGGCGCGGCTGTGTTTTCCATGGGTCAGGGGTCCGCGACGCTGATCGCCGGTCGGGCGCTGATCGGGTTTGGCGTGTCCGGCGGGCTGATGGCGTCTTTCAAGGCGATTACCCTGTGGTTTCCCAAGGCACGCTGGCCGCTGGTGAATGGCTGCTTTTTGGCCATGGGCGGGCTCGGCGCCATGTCGGCGACGACGCCGGTGGAGGGGCTGCTGGGCGTCACCGACTGGCGCGGCCTGTTCGCCGGGCTGGCGGTGGCGACATTGGTGGTTGCCGGAATCATCTTCCTAATCGTTCCCAATATGGGCCGGCGCGGCGAGACGACGGCGCTGCGCGACCAGATCGACGGGCTGGTGACGATCTACCGCGACCGCCTGTTCTGGCGGCTGGCGCCGATTTCGGTCGTGACCATGGCCAGCAGCATGGCGATTCAAGGCCTATGGGCCGGACCCTGGCTGCGTGACGTCGCCGGGTTCGATGGCGATACCGTGGCCACCTACCTGTTCGCGCTTGCCCTGGCCATGACGGTTGGATTCGTCGCCACCGGGCTGGTCGCTGATCGCCTCGCCGCGCGGGGTATCGGGCTGATCAGCATCATGGGTGTGGGGCTGACGCTGTTTTCCCTGACGCTGGCGTCGATTGTCCTGGGATTGGCGCCCATGGCGCCGTGGCCCTGGATCCTGTTCGGGTTACTGGGCAACATCAGTGCCCTGGTCTATGCGCATCTATCCCGGCATTTTCCGCTGAGCTACGCGGGCAGGGCCAATACGGCCTTGAACCTGCTGGCGTTTCTAGGGGCGTTCGCGGCGCAGTATGCGATCGGGCTGATCATCGATCGATGGCCGGCGGTCGATGGTCACTATCCGCAGGCCGCCTACGCCGCGGCCTTCGGCACCGTGCTGGCGGTGCAAATCGTCGCGCTGGCGTGGTTCTTTCTCGCCCCGGCGGGCAGAGCTAGCGGCGCGATGCGGAGTCCCGTTGGCGGCGGACCCAACTCGGCGCCGTGATGTCGAATGCCTTCATGAGATAGTCGCGCGGGCGCAATGGCGGTGGCGGTCGACGGAGGTTGGGCGGCCGTCGGAACAGATCGTCGAGAATCTCGGCGCTTTCCGGCCAAAGCCGCGTGAAATCGAGCCCGACCACGTCGTGCTCAGGATCGATGCGGGTGATGATGGCGGAAAATTTGAAGCCGATGCCTTCGCCGGAAACGCCGAAATATCCGGTGATTTCGGTTCCATCGCTATGCTTGTGGAGGCAATCGGCCAGGCCGGCCACGGCCAGTCCGCCAAGCGACCAATCCAGTGCCGGATAGACCTCACGGCCGAGACGCGTTTCCAAAATGGGGTGGTTGCGCCGGATGTGCCGGCGGCGATTTGTTGGCATGCGGTCCACGGTGCTTATGCCCGCACCGTGGCCGCAGCCGATGTCGAGCGGTCACGACACGAAGCTGAACCGCTCTTCGTCCAACAGGACCTCGCACGCCAAGGTGCGGTATTCGTTTGTTCTGTCGACCTCGCATAGTCTGGCGTGCGGTAAGCTGTCGCTGTCCTCGAACAGCGCCTCGACCTGCCAGATCCGGACGTCGTATTGGCCACGAGCCCGGAAGCGCTGGCCAACTTGGACCCTTGTGTCTGCCATCGCTTGGTCTCCCCCTCGCATGGGAACTTTCCCAGAGAGTGACTCAAACTCGTTTGCAATTTGTTAAGCGATCGCATTTCGGGGTAGACCTTGCACGCCCTGACGATGATCGATTTTGGCCGATTAATCTGTGCGAAATCACCGATTTGCCGGCATTGTTCAACCAAATGCTGCCGTTCAAGAATGAGGGTGGCGGAAGGTACGGTCGCGGTCAATCCGGAAATCGGCCGGAGGTTTCAATGGAATGCCGACGCCATGAGGTGGAATCGTACGAAATTCTGGAAATATGAGTAACTAAATGACCGCAGCCAAAGAGCCTTCCGCCTATGTAAGCGAGGTCGACTATCCGGCCGGCTTCTACGCCAATCAGGCGCCGGTGCACCTTTCATATGTTTGCGCCCTGAACGGTATCAAGGGACCCAATCCGGCTGGCCCATACCGCTATTGCGAGTTGGGCGCCGGTGCCGGCAAGACACTCGCGGTCCTCGCCGCCTCGAACCCGGAATCGGAATTCCTCGGCATCGACATCAACCCGGTCCATGTCGCCGCCGCGCAGACGCTGGTGCGGTCCGGCGGCGTGAGGAATGCGAAATTCATCGTGGCCGATGTGGCAGGCCCCGGGATCGAGTCGTTGGCGGAATTCGATTTCATCACCATGCATGGGCTTTATGGCTGGGTATCGGAATCCGTGCGCCAGGCGATCCGGCGCTTCATCGACGCTAAGCTGCGCCCCGGCGGACTGGTCTATGTGACCTATAATACGCTTCCGGGTTGGGGCTCGGCCGGGCAGATGCGGCGCTACTTCCAGGATCGCGCGCGGCAGCTCGATGGCGAGATCACGGACAAAGTCGTCCGGATTCTGGACGAGCTTGAAATGCTGCGCCGTGAGGGCGCGCCGTTCTTTCAAGCCAATCCGAATGCGGCCGAAGTGCTGGAGCGCATGCGCGGCGCCGATCCACGCTATGTAACCCATGAATTCCTGGGGCCGGATTGGCAGGCCATACCGTTCGCCGACGTGCAGGCCGAGATGGCGCAAATCGGCCTCGCCTTCGCGGCCGATGCGCAAATCGTGGAGAATTTGCTGGATGTCGTGCTTCCGGGGCGCCTTGCGGAGCATGTGCGACGCCAAGAGAGCCGCCTGTCCCAGGAAATGGCGAAGGATTTCATCAGCAACCGGTTTTTCCGCAGCGACGTGTATGTGCGGCCATCGGATTCCGCTGACGGGATCGACGACAGCGGGGCTCTGTCAGACGTGTTGCTGGGGCTGGAGAAGACCCCTCAGGAGTTGTCGGCCACGGTCGAACTGGCGGACCGCACGATAACACTGGCGGGCAAGAGCGCCGAACGGCTCAAGGAGCTGCTGGCCATCGAGCCGGCGGGTGTGGCCGACATCCTGTCTCATCCGGAGGTATCCTCGGGCGGCGCGACCGATCGGCTGAATACCGTCAAACTGCTGACCGCTGGTCGCCAGCTGATCCCATTCGCCCGGCAGACGGTGGCGCAAGAGGGGCCTCTGCCTGAAAAGATCCTCTGTCGGCCGCCGTTGAACCGAATGTTGTTGGAGGCCGAAGGACGGCCTGGAAATTCGGTGGTGCTGGCCTCGCCGGTGGCCGGCACAGGTATCAGTATCGCGCCGCTGGAGGCATGCCTGCTGCTGGCGCTGGAAACCGACGATCCGGTCTCCGCAGCAGCCGAGCAACTCACCCGCCGCGGGTTGCAGCTGAATGAGGGCGGCCGGGTCCTGACCGATTTGCAGGAGACCCGTGCCGCGCTGGCGCAGATCCTGCCCGCCTTCATCTCAGGCAAGCTGCCGAAGCTTATCAGCCTCGAAATTGTGGAGGCATCAGCCTAGCCCGCTGTCCTGACGATGAACGTTCCTGGCGGTCAGAGCGAACGCGCCAGACCATAAAGCATGCTCAGGAACCAGGTGGTGACGGCCGCGGCCAAAATCAAACGCGCGTACCGGCTGTAAGTGTCCTTGAGAATCGTTCCGATGATTTGCTGCGCCCTGTGCTCCGGAAACTCGATCGTCCGGCCCAGCAGCATCCAAACCTCGGTCCGGCGGTAGTTGCGGTGCAGAGCATTGAGGGATTTGGCGATCAGCACGGCACCGGTAATGCCCAGGATGACGGCTGCCACCTGCAGCGCCAGTTGGGGGTCGAAGCTGAGCCCGAGCAGAAGCGTCGCCACCCCGACACCGGTAAATCCCAAGGCCCGTTGAACGGATATTTCGGCGTAGTACCGAATGCGATCCATGACGCTTCACCGAGGCGTTCTGCACCGCCCCCGAGTGTAATGGGAGAGGGCGTCCGAGGCGAGTCGTGGATCTATTCTCGGTCGATGGGTCTGCTGCTTCGAGTCCCTTTTTGTTGACCGCCAGTTCTCGTCCGGCGATCCAATCCGCAGTCCGGATACTCCTTGGAGCCTTGATCAAGATCAATGGCCGCTGCGCTCGGGCCTGCTTAGCTCGGCGACAATCGCTGGTCCGTTGATCCGCCTCTCGAATTGTTCTCGTACGTCCCGCCAGGAGAATCTGATGGAGTTCTCGACGATCTCCACATCGTCCCGCTTCAATTCCGGAGCGATCGGGGCCCATTCGACGAGTGCCTTGGGACTTGATTTGAACAGGGCGGGTCCGGGCGAGGCGGTTTGCCAATCCAGGAATGCCAGGCGTTGGACGAAGGCGGCTTTTGCGTCAGCGACGGAAAAGGCGTCGATGCGTTGCGCTTGTTCGTCATTATCGGCCAAGCCGCTATCGAAGCAGCGTTGCGCCAATGCGCTGCATGCTGAACCGTCCGGCGCGTCCCGTAGCGCTCGAGAAACGGCGTAGACCGTCAGGTCAGACAGGCAGGCCGCAAAAACATGCATTTTCGCGATATCGATCGAGGCGACGTAGACATCATCCGCGAACATGCTTGGGTAGCGCGTGCCCATGCGGGTCTTCAGATACCCATAGAGAGTCTTCTGGGCGATGAATGCCGAGCGGGTCGACACAAATCGGCAGAGAGCATCGATGCTGTCGATGGGACCCGAATCGCGCCGGATGCTCAGGCGGGCGAAGAATTCCGGAATGAGCGCCTGAACCTGTTTCAGAGACCAACTCACCGGTCTGGGTCCTCTCGTGATTCGGTTTTCCCCATATATCCGGTCGAGAAGATCATCGATGATAAGGTCCTGAGTCCGTTTCAAGGGCGGTTGGATGGTTGGGATCGCCGGGAGTCGAAGAAGCCACCAGAGCCTTTCTTAGGCCCTTACCCATCCCAAAAGCCCGCGGGCATCTTAGGCCCAACTCAAGGGGTTGCTAGACCGATTCGACTGATGTATGCGGCATACCAAGCTGCATGTTGCCCCAATCATGCTTTGCCTTCGCGGACCCCGTGGATATCAGAACACAATCAAAAGGTTTCCGTTCCAGGAAAATCATGATCTATTCTCCGGCCTTCGCTGACTACATTCGGCCTTGGGGGGCGGCGTAGAACAAGTATCTGGGGCAGTAACAATGCCGGATACAACTATAGAAATTGGATGAGGAGGCGTACGTATGAGCGAAGTTAACAAAGAAGCCAGAGCGCGTCATTGGTCAAGGACGCGCAATCTCACGATCGTGGTTTTGGTTATCTGGGCGATTTTCGCATTCGTGTTGCCATGGAATGCGCAGGCGCTGAACGAGATCACCTTTATCGGCTTTCCACTTGGATACTACTTCACCGTCCAGGGCTCGCTGATCGTGTTCGTGGCGCTGATATTCTTCCAGAATTGGCGGCAGGATGCGATCGATGACGAAGCCGGCGTCGGCGAAGAGTAGAGGGAGGTAAAGAGACATGATAAAGGGCAACTTTATCGACAATCTGGGTCGCGTCTACGCGATCTATACGGGCGGATTCCTCGCATTCGTTGCGTTGATGGCCATTCTGGAGCAGTTCGGCGTCAGCGCAGCGACGATCGGCATTTTGTTCGTCGCCTTCACGGTGGTGATCTATGCCGTCATCGGCTGGCTGTCTCGGACCATGCAGGTCGATGCCTACTATGTTGCCGGCCGGGAAGTCCCTGCCGTTTACAACGGCATGGCGACAGCGGCGGACTGGATGTCCGGCGCCTCCTTCGTCGCCCTCGCCGGCGGTATCTACTTCGGTGGATATGGCTATCTGGGCTTCATCGTCGGCTGGACCGGCGGTTACGTGCTCGTCAATTCGCTGATGGCGCCGTATCTGCGCAAATTCGGCTGCTATACGGTGCCGGACTTCATCGGGACCCGCTATGGCGGCAACATAGCGCGCTTTTGCGCCGTCGTCATTCTGGTGGTCGCCTCATTCACTTATGTGACCGCGCAGATCAACGCGTCAGGCACCATCGCGGCACGGGCGCTTCATATTCCGTTCCACTATGGTGTCTGGGTCGGCCTGCTGGGCATCCTGCTGTGCTCCATGCTCGGCGGCATGCGGGCGGTGACCTGGACCCAGGTGGCCCAGTACATCGTGCTGATCATCGCCTATATCGTTCCGGTGATCTGGATGTCCAACAAGCAGGGCTTCGGGGTCATTCCACACTTCTCCTATGGCGATGCGGTAGCCCGGATCCAGGAGTTGGAGCCGCTGGTCGGTCTGGGAACCGCAGCTGTCGATAGCGCGCCGTTCGGCGGGGTCAGGACCCTGATGACGCCGCACAACGATCCTCAGGGCGGCATGGACAGTTGGAAGTTCGTAACCCTGGCATTTTGCATGATGGCCGGTACGGCATCGTTGCCGCACATCCTGATGCGCTACTTCACGACGCCGTCGGTGCGGGCAGCCCGCAAATCGGTGGCCTTCTCGCTGTTGTTCATCTTCCTGCTGTACTTCACCGCGCCGGTGCTTGCGACGCTGACGAAGCTGCAGCTTCTGGATCCCAACCTGCCGACCGCGATCATCGGACAATCCTTCGAAGCGGTGAAGAGCCTGGACTGGGTGCAGAACTGGGAGAGCGTGAAGATGCTGTTCCTCACGGACAGCAATGGCGACGGTATCCTGCAGTTGAACGAGTTCTTCATGCGGGCCGACATCGTCGTCCTGGCGACGCCGGAAATCGCCGGTCTTCCCTATGTCATCTCCGGCCTGGTGGCCGCGGGTGGCTTGGCCGCCGCCATGTCGACGGCGGATGGTCTGCTACTGGCGATCGCCAACGCGCTCAGCCATGATCTGTACTACAAGATCATCGATCCGAAGGCCGATACGCGGCATCGTCTGATCGTCGCTCGGATTCTGCTGATCGTCATCGGCGCGGCTGCCGCGTTGGTGGCCAGCCTGCAGCTCACCGGTATTCTCGGTGCGGTGGCCTGGGCGTTCTGCTTCGCCTGCTCCGGCCTGTTCTTCCCACTGGTCCTCGGCGTCTGGTGGAAGCGGGCCAATAAGGGAGGCGCCATCGCCGGCATGGTGTGCGGGTTCCTGGCGGGTTCGATCTATCTGTTCCTGATCCACAACAAGATTATCGATCCGGTCTGGGGCCTGGACGGGTTGCGGTTCGGGATGATCGGCATGCCGGTCAGCCTGGTCGCGATGGTGGTGGTCAGCCTGATGACCCCGGCACCGGATGCGGAAACCCAGGCAATGGTCGACGAGGTTCGAATTCCCTCCGGGGAAACGATCCTCGGTGCGCAGCACTGACCCAGAACCGACTGGTTGTTTTGACCTAGGGTGGCGGGGTTTCCCCGCCACCTTTTCTTTTCCACAGGCGTTGCAGAATCCCGATGGCTGATCCGCTGGCGATATTTCCGATCTGGGTGGTCATCATCGACTACCTGCTCGGCATGATTATGTGGACGCTGATCGGCCGGGTCGCGATGGGTTTCTTCCTGAAGCAGGATTCGGAATTCTTCTTCATGAAGGTCTTCGTGAAGGGAACCGATCCGATCCTCCGGGTGTTCCAGCGCGTGACGCCGCGCTTTCTGATCGAGCCGCTGGTGCCGCTCTATGTCGCCTGGTTCTTCTTCATGATCCGCTTCTACCTGATGCCCTGGCTGCTGGGCTATTCGGTCCTGGGCATGCTGTCCTTTCCGCTGGAAGGCGAGATCGCGCGGGCGATCTACAATGCCTTCAACGGATAGCGCGGATTTCCGGCTTGTTGGCGTACTTTGTTCTGCGCTTGCGATGTGACAAACGGACCGACTGCGCATACCGTCGGTAATCGATGCCAATACTCTTCGAGGGAGCGGGCCCCTTGTCGTCGTTGATGTCTCAAACAGGCTCATAGCCGGCGATGGCCGCGAAACGATCGACGCGATCGACGCTGCGTCTTTGCCTCGTACTGCTTGCCTTATGCCTGGCCTGCAGCGTCGTGCTGGCGGCTCTCGGCGGCGTAGACCTGTCCGGTGGCGTATCTCGGTCTTTTCTGATCCTGGCCGGTTGCGCCGTTTTCGGACTGACGGGGCTCTGGGTTGCGTGGACGATCATGGACCATCACTTCGCGGATCTTGAGCGGCTGCGTGCCGATATGCTGGCGGTCGACCCGACCGTGCCGGCATTGCCGCCACGATGGGCCGGAGTTGATCGGGGCGCCGACGAAGCCGCGCGGGTCGCCGCAACCGCGGCGGATTTCGTCGGCCGCATCGGTGATTGGATGGGCGAGCCGGATCGCCGCCTTGCCGCCGTGCTGTCGACCATCGAGGACGGGTTTCTGGTGATCACGCCGACCGGCCTCGTCAGTGTCGCCAACGGCGCGGCGCGGGCCGTGCTTGGCGCCGAGCACATTGCGGTGGGCACCAGTGTCTTCGCCGCGCTGGACCGCGATGCCCTGATCGCGGCGATCGAGGCCGCGCGCAGCGGTTCCCGGCCGGGCCTGGTACCCCTCGAATTGGTCGACGGGACCGAAATCGAGGCGCGTATCGCCGCTCTTGGGCCGCCGGGCGGCGCCGTCCTGTCATTCTCCGCGAGCGCGATCGAGCATCACGGGAGTGTCGATTACGATCTCGGCCTGCATGACGAACCGCCGACCCCGTCCGGCGTTGCCGATGCGACTCCTATGGACGATTTGCCGGCGGTGATCGTCGATACCGAAACCACTGGGCTGGATGTCACCCAGGATCGCATCGTCTCGATCGGTGCCGTGAGGATGCACGGTCGGATCGCCTATCCGCACGTCACCTTGGACCGGCTGGTCAATCCGGGAGTCCCGATCCCGGCCCGCTCGGTCGCCGTGCACGGGATCACCGATGCGATGGTCGCCGACGCGCCCAGCCTGCCGGAGGTCCATCCCGATCTAACGGCGTTTCTGCAGGGCTGTGTCCTGGTCGGCCACAATATCGGCTTCGATCGCGCCCTGCTGCAGTCGGAATGCGCTCGTGCCGGACTGCCCTGGGCCGACCCGCCGATGCTGGACACCGGGCACCTCATGGCGGCGCTCTACCCCGACATGACGGACCTCAGCCTCGATGCTATCGCCGAGCGCCTCGGGGCCGAGGCGCGCGGCCGGCACACTGCGCTTGGGGATTGCCTGGTGACGGCGGAGATTTTCAGCAAGTTGATCGCACTGCTGGCCGATCGCGGGCTGACGACGTTCGATGCCGCCCAGACCCTGGCCCGAACGCCGAAGCGCATGATTGGTAAGCAACGGGACGCCGGCTGGTGATAGCTGATCGGAGCGGCGCGCCGGAAGCCCTGACGCGGATCGACAGCTTTCCGTATCGGCATCGGCTGGGTGAGGTGATGACCGCGCCCGTGGCCCTGCTGCCGCCTGATGTGACCCTGGCCCAGGCCGCGGGCGAGATGGACCGGCGGCGGATCAGCTCGGTGCTGGTGTCGACGGATGCGGCCCGCGCGAGCGGGATCGTCACCGAGCGTGATGTGTTGATCGCCGTCGCGAAATCCGGCGGGGCGGTGCTCGAGCGGCCCGTGTCGGAATTCATGACGTCGCCGGTGGAAACGCTGCCGCCGGAGGCGATGGTCTACCAGGCGATCGGGCGTATGGATCGGCTTGGGGTCCGGCACGTGGTCATCGCCGATGGTGAGGGCATCGCGGTCGGCATCGTCACGGCGCACGCCATGTTGAAGCAGCGGGCCGGAAACGCGCTCGCCCTGGGCGATGAGCTGTCGGTCGCGGCCGATGCCGCGGACCTTGGGCGGGTTCGCGCCGGTTCGGCGGAATTGGCGCGAGGGCTGTTGGCCGAGCAGGTCGCACCGCTGGACGTTGCCGCGGTGATCAGCAATGTCATGCGCGGCTTGACCGCCAGGGCGGCCGCTCTGGCGGAAGCGAGCATGGGAGGGCAGCCTCCGGCCCCCTATTGCGTGTTGATTCTGGGGTCGGGCGGTCGCGGGGAAAGCCTGCTGGCGCCGGATCAGGACAATGCGTTGATCCATTGCGGGGGCGAGACCGACGATCCGTGGTACGCGGAATTCGCCGAGCGCATGACGCGGTCTCTGGACGATGCCGGCGTGCCGTACTGCCAGGGCGGTATCATGGCGTCCCGGCCGCTCTGGCGTCATGGCCGCGAGGCCTGGGGCGATCAGATCTCGGGCTGGGTTGCGTCGCCTCGGCCGGAAGCGCTGCTGAATGTGGATATCTTCTACGATTTCCAGCCGGTCTGGGGAGATTTTGCCCTGGCGGCGGACCTGCGCCAGGAGGCCGAGCTGGCCGCCGCCCGGTCGATGCCGTTCCTGCAGGCGCTCTCCGCGGAACTGGATCGGTACCGTCCGCCGCTCGGCCTGTTCGGCCGATTTCGCGCGGAGGGCGGCTTCCTCGATCTAAAGATCGGCGGCCTGTTCCCCATTGTTAGCGCCGCCCGCATTCTGGCACTGCGATACGGTATCGCCGGCACCGGAACGGCGGCCCGGCTTGCCGGTGTCCGCGACGCCGGCCATCTTGGCGACGCCGACTTTCAGGCACTGACCCAGGCCCACGGATCGATCCTCGGAGCCATTCTGGATCAGCAGATCGACGACCTCGCCGCCGGGGGTACACCGGGCAGCATAGTCGCCTTGAACCGCCTGAGCCGGCAAGCGCGATCGGCGCTTGCCCGGCGTATTCGACGCCTCGGCATACTGCCTGAGATGGTTCGCAGCGCGTTGGTCCGATAGCCTGATTCTTCGCTGCTTTTCAGTTCCGTCGTCAGGACGGCAGATAATTACTCTGTGTCCGATTGGATATGACCCATATGATGTGAGCGGGAATTGCCGGATCGCGGTGGGGTTGCAAAGACCCGGCACGAATATGGGACCAGGAGAGGTACCGATGAGAAGAACACTTTTGTGTGCCCTTTCGGCGGCCGCAATACTGCCGTTCGCCGCCCCCGCCGGCGCGGCTTCAATCACCATCACCTGCGGATCGGTCGGTGCCGAACAGGCCCTGTGCCAGAACGCCGTAGCCCAATGGGAGGCCATAACCGGCCACGAGGTAGAGGTCTATGCGTCGCCGATGTCGTCGGCCGAGCAGTTGGAGCTCTATCACCGGCTGCTGGAGTCCGGTTCCTCGGATGTGGATATCTTTCAGATCGAAATGACGTGGCCAGGCGTTCTGGGCGAGCATCTGATCGATTTGCGTCCCTATTTCGAGGCGGATCACATCACCAGCCATTTCGATACCATCATCGCCGGGCTGACCCGGGACGAAGAATTGCTGGCGATGCCATGGTTCACCGACGCGCCGATGCTGTATTACCGGTCGGATCTGCTGCGCAAATACGGGCTGGCCGTGCCGGCCACCTGGGAACAGATGACTGAGAGCGCCCGCACTATCCAGGATGGCGAACGCGCATCGGGCAATGAACGGTTCTGGGGCTTCGTCTGGCGTGGCAAGGCCGACGAGGAACTGGCCGGCGGCGCGCTGGAATGGGTCAACAGCCATAATGGCGGCCGCATCGTCGAGGCCGATGGCGAGATCACCATCAACAACCCCAATGCGGTCAAGGCGATCGAGCTGGCGGCCTCATGGGTCGGGACGATTACCCCGCCGGAGGCGCTCAATTTCCAGAGCGAGGATGTCCGCGGAATGTTCCAGGTCGGCAATGCGGCTTTCATGCGCAACCGGACGTTCGCCTACGGGCCGGGAAACCATGCCGACAGCGAAATCGCCGGCTTGTTCAGCGTGGCGCCTTTGCCCAAGGGCGGCGAAGAGGGCCGTAACGCCGCGACCCTGGGGGGCTCTCTGCTGGCGGTGTCCCGCTATTCGGACGATCCCGAGGTGGCGGCTGATCTGGTGCGGTTCCTCACCAGCCAGGAGATGCAGAAAGGCCGCGCCATCGACGGCGGCTTCGCGCCGACCTATCCGGAACTCTATCGCGACCCGGAGGTTCTGAGCGCGAATCCCTATTTCGAGCAGCTATTGCTGTGCCTGGAGGCGGCGGTGGCGCTGCCCTCGGCGGTGGCCGGCGAGCGGTATGATGGCGTTGTCAGCGCCGTATACATCGCAGTGCACGAAGTGTTGTCCGGTAAGGGAAGCGCGGCGGACAAGCTGGCGAACCTCGAGGCGGAACTTGCCCGGATGAGCCGTGGTGGGCGTTGGTAGCCGGTTTCGCATGGCCCTCCGACTGGCGTAATGTGATCCAGATCCAAGGAGACGGCATTGGTACGGATTGTCCAAGTTGGGCTTGGGCCCTGGGGGCTTGACTGGGCGCGACAGGTGCTGCCCGCTGTGAATGCGGTGTCCGTCGTCGGTCGCGTCGACGTTGATGAAGATGGATGGGCGGAGGCCGCCCAGACCCTCTGCGAGCCAGTCAGCCACTATCATCCAACGCTGGCCGCTGCCTTGACCGCCATCGACGCCGATGCGGTGCTGGTCACCGTGCCGCTTGCAGCCCACTTGTCCATTGTTCAGGAAGCATTGGCGGCCGGTAAGCATGTACTTGTCGAGAAGCCGTTCACCGAGACCGTGGCAGAAGCGATGGCGCTGGCCGATTTGGCCGAGGCGGGAAACCGCGTTCTGATGGTCAGCCAGAACTACAGGCACTTTCCGGCGCCCCTGGCAGCTTCTGGGATTGTCGCCGACGGGCGTTTTGGAGCGTTGCTCAACGTTGATGTTGCCTTCCGGCACAATGCCGCTGCGCTCGACTACCGGTATTATCATCTTGCCCAACCGCTGCTCGGCGATCTGTCCATCCACCATTTCGATCTGATGCGCATGGTGATCGGTGCCGAGCCGCAAACCGTGTCCTGTCGGACTTGGACCGAGGATGGCAGCCGCTTCGTCGGCCCGCCCGCGGCGGAGGTTGAAATGGAGTTTTCCGGTGGCGTCCAGGTCAGCTACGCAGGCTCGTGGATCAGCGACGATACGCCGTCCGCCTGGGCCGGCGAATGGGCGATGACGTTTGAGCATGCTGATATCTGGTGGACCGGCCGCGGCTCGGAGGGCGAGCGCTTCGCCCGGGATCGGCTGATCGTCCGTGAGTCGAATGTCGCGGTCGCGAAAGTGGAATTGAAGGTGCCCCCATACTTCGACCGCGCCGGTTGCCTGTCCGCCTTTGCGGAGGCCGTCACGACCGGGCGGCAGCCGCCTCATTTCAGCTCGGCCCGAGACAATGTTGGCAGCATCGCGCTTGTCGAGGCAGCGGTTCGATCGGCCGATGCGGGGAGGCCGGTGGCACTCTCGGAGTTGTTTGCCGGCGCCGGAGTCGACTAGGCAGGCAGGGTGCTACGAACCCCATCGCCAGCGACACACCAGGTCGCTTCGTCCCGACCTGTTGCGGTGTCGCCGTCTTGGGCTTGGCCGATGCGGTTGGCTGGGTTACAACGCCGCCAGTTTCCAACCCCCAAATTGTGAGCGCGGCAGCCGATGGCCTCCTATCAGTACATTTATGTCATGCAGGGTCTGTCGAAGACCTATCCCGGAGGCCGCAAGGTCCTGGACGGCATCCATCTCAGTTTCCTGCCCGGCGCCAAGATCGGCGTCCTCGGCCCCAACGGCGCCGGTAAGTCGACCCTACTGAAGATCATGGCCGGGCTGGAACCGGAGTTCAACGGCGAGGCCTGGGCGGCCGAGGGCACCAAGGTTGGTTTCCTGCGCCAGGAGCCGGAGTTGGACGAGAGCAAGACCGTTCAGGAGAATGTACTGGAGGGCCTTGGCGAGATCGTCACGCTGGTCAAGCGCTTCGAGGAGGTGAGCCTCAAATTCGGCGAGGTCACCGACGATGACGAGATGAATGCGCTGATCGAGGAGCAGGGCGAACTGCAGGAGAAGATCGACGCCGCCGATGCCTGGGATCTGGACCGCACCATCGAGATCGCCATGGATGCGCTGCGCTGCCCGCCGGGGGAGGCCGCTGTCGGCAAGTTGTCCGGCGGCGAACGGCGGCGGGTGGCGCTGTGCCGGCTGCTGCTGTCGCAGCCGGATCTGCTGCTGCTGGATGAGCCGACCAACCATCTCGACGCGGAATCCGTCGCCTGGCTCGAGCGCCATCTGAAGGACTATAAGGGCACCGTCGTGATGGTGACCCATGACCGCTATTTCCTCGACAACGTCACGGGCTGGATCCTGGAACTCGATCGCGGCCGCGGCATTCCCTATGAGGGAAATTACTCCGCCTATCTGGAGCAGAAGCAGAAGCGCATGTCCCAGGAGGCCAAGCAGGAGCAGGCGCGCAAGCGGACCCTGGACAGCGAGCTGGAATGGATCCGCGCCGGCGCCCGTGGCCGGCAGGCCAAGCAGAAGGCGCGTATCAAGGCCTATGAGGAGCTGCTGGCGGAATCCCGGGACCAGACCCCGGGCTCGGCCCAGATCCCGATCCCCATGCCGGCCCGGCTGGGCGATCTGGTCATCGAGGCGGAAAGCGTACGCAAGGGCTTCGGCAATCACCTGCTGATCGAGGATCTGAGTTTCTCCCTGCCGCGCGGCGGCATTGTCGGTGTGATCGGCCCGAACGGCGCCGGCAAGACCACCTTGTTCCGCATGCTGGTCGGGCAGGAGGAGCCGGATGCCGGCAGCTTCCGCCTCGGCGACACGGTGTCGCTGGGATATGTGGACCAGAGCCGGGACACGCTGGATGCAAAGAAGACGGTCTGGGAGGAAATCTCCGAGGGCGCCGAGGAGATCGACCTCGGCAAGCGCAAGATGCCGTCACGGGCCTATGTGGGGGCGTTCAACTTCAAGGGGGCGGACCAGCAATCCAAGGTCGGCCAGCTATCGGGCGGTGAGCGCAATCGCGTGCATCTGGCCAAGATGCTCAAATCCGGCGCCAATGTCCTGCTGCTCGATGAGCCGACCAACGATCTCGACGTGGAGACGTTGCGGGCGCTCGAGGATGCCCTGCTCAGCTTCCCCGGCTGCGCCGTTATCATCAGCCATGATCGCTGGTTCCTCGATCGTATCGCCACCCACATCCTGGCCTTCGAGGGCGACAGCCAGGCGATGTGGTTCGAGGGCAACTACGAAGGCTACGAGGCCGACCGCCATCGCCGGTTGGGCACCGACGCCGATCAGCCGCACCGCATCCAGTACAAACCGCTGAAGCGAGCGTAAATCAGGCTGCGGGGGCGCCGGGACGTCAGGTCCGGTTTTGGGCGGTCTCGATCTGGTCGCGCAGCGCGTCCAGAAGCGCATCGATATTGCCGCCGCCGCGCTGGATGACGGCGTCGAAATCGCTGCGCTGGGTCACGCCCATGCTGATTTGCTCGACAACCACGTCGATGATCCGTTGCCGACCGTCGCGCTGACGGACCCGCCAATCGATCGTTGCGATCGTCCCGCCCTGGGCATTGGTTATCTCCGTCGACACCATGGCATCCCGTTCGGAAAGCTCGCGCGATCCTTCGACCCGGAAGCCTTGCCCGGAATAATCTGAAAACCGGCGGGCGTATGTTTCGACGATCAACTCCTGGAACAGCTCCAGGAATTCCTGCCGTTGCGGTGCGGAGGCCGACCGCCAATAGCGCCCGAGGACGAACCGGCCGATGGTCGGGATGTCGAAATTACTGGAGAACAGCTCTCGAAATTTTGCCGTTGCCCGATCCAGAGTCAGATCCGGCTCCTGCAGAATTGTGACGGTCTTATCTCCCAGTTCGGCGATGAACTCTTCCGCGGCCTGGGCATCCGCCGCGGCGGCCGGACGCAATGTCAGGCAGGCCAGCAGGAGAGCCATGAGGATGCTGTGGGGGCGCAGCGTCATGGGAACGACTTTCTTTCAGGTTCCAGGTCAAGGATCAGCATATCCGGCACACGCAATGTGTCCCGTGTCGACGCCTCGGATAAGAACATCCGAGATTCAGGGGATTCAGGGGCAGTCACCCGCGAGCTGTCTTCGAGGTCTTCGTCTTCGAAATCTTCGAAATCCTCGAAGTCCGGGAATGAATCCTGTGCCGGCGGCGCGCCGTCGGAGATTTCCGAACGCCGATGCTGAAAATAGAGGCTCCGGATCGCCGCGTAGAAATCGAGCGACGATCTTTCGATCTCGTCAAGCGTCTCCAAGTTTCGTGCGCGCGCATCGACGACGGTCAAGCCAAGTCTGGTGACCGTTAGAGTGTCGGAATCCACATAGAAGAGCGGGTCGCTGACGGTGTCGACGATGCGGCCGAGGCCGTCGCGCAGATTTGATGGGCCGAGCAGCGGAATCACCAGATAGGGGCCCTCGCCAGCACCCCAGACGCCAAGGGTCTGACCGAAATCCTCTGAGCGATAGGCGAGTTCCGGATTGCCGTAGGCGGCAATATCGGCCAGCCCGCCGACGCCGACGATGGTGTTTAGAAAAAATCGCGTCGCGGCGACCTCCGCGCCCTCCCAATCACCCTGAAGCAATTCGTTCAGCAGAGTGACGGGTGTGGCCAGATTGCGGAGCACATTGGTCACCATCTCCTTTAGCGGATCCGGCACGACCTGATCGTAGGTCGCCGCCACCGGCTTGAGGATGATGAAGTCGACCGCCTGGTTGATTTTGAAGACAGACCGGTTGAACGACTCAAAAGGATCGTAGGCCGTTTCGAACCCGCCAGAATCTTGGCTGGAGGTGCAGCCTGCGGTCAGGACCGCCAACATCAGGGCGATCCCACCAGACCTGTGCAACCATCGATGCTTTCCCAATAAGGTATTGCATTTATTGCAATTTTTATATGCCAATGCCCAGTCCCATCCTGTTGCATGACCGCCAGACCATACGTCGCCATCTGGTCCTTATGATGTCCAAACTGTACCGCAGTTACAGTGCGTCAAGTCACACGTTGTGTAGCGGCAGCCTAGCCACGCAGGCAGAGTCAGGTATCACAGGCACTCAGCCGTCACAATAACGGAAAAGTTCGCCCTCTCGGGACTGTTGCAGATTGACAACACTCCGTGACCATCGTCGTAAATGACGAGAAAGGATGGCGATAGATAAGATCGCACGTGACCCGCCAGTTAATCCTTTCATAAAGATATCTTTATATATTGCTTTCTTGAGAAGCATGTCACTGTTACAGTGGCTCCGTGAGGCAAGGATGGCGTGGGCAGGACAGAATGGATCAACTGCTTCAAGGATTGCGGGCATCGGCCGAACCGACCCGTTTGCGGATTCTGGCCTTGTGCGCGCACGGCGAGCTCTCGGTGAGTGATCTGACCCAGATCCTGGGCCAGAGTCAGCCCCGGGTCTCCCGCCATCTGAAGCTGCTCTGTGATGCCGGTCTTCTGGATCGTTTCCGCGAGGGTACATACGCCTATTTCCGGCGCTCGACCCGAGGCGCTTGCGCGGAACTCGGACGTACGTTGGTCGATCTGGTGCCGGCCGCCGATAACACTCAGGCTCTCGATCTGGAGCGGTTGGAGGGCATCAAGCGCCATCGCGCCGAGCAGGCATCGCGCTATTTCGCCGAGAATGCGGCCCGGTGGGACGAAATCCGGGCGCTTCACATCGCCGACAGCGAGGTCGAACAGGCGATCCTCGGCCTTCTGCCGGAAGGGCCCATCGACGATCTGCTGGATCTGGGGACCGGCACCGGCCGTATGCTCTCAATCATGGCGGACCGGGCCGAGCGTTGTGTCGGCATCGACTATTCGCGGGAAATGTTATCGGTCGCGCGGGCCAATCTCGAAAGTGCCGGAAAGCGGAATTGGCAGATCCGCCATGGCGATCTGTACCAACTGCCGTTTCCTGGCGCGTCTTTCGACATTGCGGTGATTCACCAAGTGCTTCACTACCTCGAAGACCCGGCCGAAGCCCTGGCCGAGGCGGCGCGGGTCCTGCGTCCGGGCGGAACGCTGGTGATCGCCGATTTCGCGCCTCATGAGGTGTCCGGCCTGCGCGACGAGCACGCACATCGATGGCTCGGCTTCTCCGATGAGAAGGTCGGGGAATGGTTGCATGGCTGCGGGTTCGAATGCTCCGGCCCCGTTCATCTTCCGGGGAAACCTCTGACCGTGACGATCTGGCCGGCCAGCCGGCCGCCAGCCCCCCGGCTCGTTGCCGATGAGGCCGGGCAGACCTTCGCAGGACGGAATTGACCATGGCAATCACCTCCCCCGGTGTCCGCCCGAGTTCGGTGAACACGCCGGATATCAGCTTCGAGTTCTTTCCGCCGCGCTCCGATGCGATGGCCAGGACCCTCTGGCAGTCGGTGGCACAACTGGAGACGCTGAATGCCGGCTTCGCGTCGGTGACCGACGGGGCCGGCGGGACTGGCGGCGACCTCACATTCGACGTGGCGGAAAAGCTGCGCCGGGATAGTCGTCTGGCACCAGCCGCCCATATGGCGTGCGTCGGCCGCTCCGCTACGGCGACGGAGACCCTTGCACGGGCGTATTGGGATGCCGGTATCCGCCGGATCGTGGCGCTGCGGGGCGACGCGCGAGACGACACCGAGCAATACGATCTCGGGCCTTATCGTTATGCCGTGGATCTGGTGGCCGGGCTGAAACGGATTGCCGATTTCGACATCAGCGTCGCCGCCTACCCGGAAGTTCATCCCGAGGCTCCTTCAGCGGCCTCGGACCTTGAAAACTTGAAGCGAAAAATCGATGCCGGGGCATCCCGGGCCATCACGCAGTTCTTCTTCGACAATGATGCCTTTCTGCGGTTCCGCGATCGCGCCCGGGCGCTGGGTATCGTCGCGCCGATCGTGCCTGGCGTTCTGCCGGTGACCAATTTCGAGCGCGCCGCCGATTTCGCCGAAAAATGTGGCGCCAGGATTCCTGCCGGCATGGCGGATCGCTTTGCCGGCCTGGAAAACACCGACGATCGCCGTCAGGCGGCGGTCGAGTTCGCCGTTGAGCAGTGCCGCGTCTTGATGGCCCAGGGCGTCGATGGCTTCCATTTCTACACCCTGAACCGGGCAGAGCCGACGACGACGATCTGTCGCCTGCTCGGGCTTGGCGTCCACCGTCAGAGTGCGAACGAGCCGCTGCAGCGTTCGGCCTCGGTTTTCGCCACGTAGGATATCCGATCATGGCCCTGCCGATCCTCGAAGCTCTCGGCGAGCGCGTTCTGTTGTGCGACGGCGCCATGGGCAGCCGCGTCCAGGCCCTGGATCTCGATATCGAGCGCGACTATTGGGACAAGGAGAACTGCACCGAGGTTCTGAACCTGTCACAGCCCGATCTGGTGCGCGGCATCCACCGCGGCTATTTCGAGGCCGGGGCCGATATGGTGGAGACCAACACTTTCGGCGGCTCGCCGCTTACCCTGGGCGAGTTCGAGTTGGCCGACCGGGCCGAGGAGATCAACCGTATCGCAGCGGAGCTGGCGCGCGAGGCGGCCGATGAGGGTTGGACCGATGGCCGCCAGCGGTATGTGATCGGCTCGATCGGCCCCGGCACCCGTTTGCCCAGCCTGGGGCACACCGATTACGACACGCTGGAAGCGGCCCTGACCATCCAGTGCCGGGGGCTGATCGCCGGCGGCGCCGATGCGCTGCTGATCGAGACCTGCCAGGACCCGTTGCAGATCAAGGCGGCGGTGAACGGCGCGAAGCTGGCGCGCGCCGAGCTGGGCGACGCCAAAATAGGCAGTGAAGTTCCGATCTTCGTCCAGGCCACGGTGGAGACCACCGGCACCCTGCTGGTCGGCGCCGATATCGCCGCCGCCGCGACGGCAATCCATGCCCTCGACGTGCCGGTGATCGGCCTGAACTGCGCCACTGGCCCGCAGGAGATGGCCGAACATGTCAAATGGCTGGCGGAGAACTGGCCCGGCCTGATCTCGGTCCAGCCCAATGCCGGGCTGCCGGAATTGATCGACGGCAGGACCGTGTACCCGCTGGGCCCGGATGAGATGTCCGCCTGGCTGGAGCGCTTCGTGGAAGAGGACGGGCTGAACCTGATCGGCGGTTGCTGCGGCACCGATACGGCACATATCGCGGCGCTCGACGCCATGCTGCGGCGGCGGACGGGAGCGGCTTTACGGCCTGCGCCGACCCAGCGGACCTCCCATTGGGTGCCGGCGCTGGCGTCGCTCTACGGCCAAGTGCCGTTGCGCCAGGAAAACGCCTATCTGTCGATCGGCGAGCGCTGCAATGCCAATGGCAGCAAGCGTTTTCGCGAGCTGCAGGCGGCCGAGGATTGGGAAGGCTGCATCGCCATGGGGCGGGAGCAGGTCGGCGAGGGGTCGCACACCCTGGATGTCTGCACGGCCTATGTCGGCCGCGACGAGATCGCCGACATGACCGCGGTGGTGAACGGGCTTACCGGGGCGGTGACGGCGCCGCTGGTCTTCGACAGTACCGAATACCCGGTCCTTGATACCGCTCTGAAGCTCTATGGCGGCAAGGGCGTCATCAACTCGATCAACTTCGAGGATGGCGAGGAACCGGCAGCGGAGAAGCTGGCCCTGGCCAAGAAATACGGCGCGGCGGTCATCGCGCTCACCATCGACGAAACCGGCATGGCCAAGGATCTGGACTCCAAGGTCGCCGTGGCGAAGCGTCTATACGATTTCGCCTGCGTGCAACACGGGCTGCCGCCTTCGGATCTGCTGTTCGACCCGCTCACCTTCACCATCTGCACCGGCAATGAGGATGACCGCAAGCTCGGCCTGTGGACGCTGGAGGCGATCGAGCGGATCGCCGCCGAACTTCCCGAGTGCCAGATCATCCTCGGCCTGTCGAACATCTCCTTCGGGCTCAACCCGGCGGCCCGCCATGTGCTGAATTCGGTGTTCCTGGACCACGCCATGCGCCGCGGCCTGACCGGCGCCATCGTGCATCTCAGCAAGATCATGCCGCTGCACAAGATCGCGCCGGAGGAGGTGCAGGTCGCCGAGGATCTGATCTATGACCGAAGCCGCGAGGACTACATCCCGCTGGAACGGTTCATGGCGCTGTTCGAGGGGCGGACGGCGCAGAAGACCGAAAAGCGCAAGCGCGCCGAGACGGTCGAGGAGCGTCTGAAGGACCGCATCATCGATGGCGACCGGCAAGGGCTGACCGAGGATCTCGACCAGGCGATGACGCAATATCCGCCGCTGGACATCGTCAACACCTTCTTGCTGGACGGCATGAAGGTGGTCGGCGATCTGTTCGGCGCCGGCAAGATGCAGCTGCCTTTCGTGCTGAAATCCGCCGAGACCATGAAGGCGGCGGTGGCCCATCTGGAGCCGCATATGGAGCGGATCGAGGGGCAGGAGAAGGGCACCATCGTGCTCGCCACGGTCAAGGGCGACGTCCACGACATCGGCAAGAACCTGGTCGACATCATCCTGACCAACAATGGCTACCGGGTGATCAATCTGGGCATCAAGCAGCCGATCGCCACGATCATGTCGGCGGCCAGGGAGCATGGCGCCGACGCTGTCGGCATGTCCGGCCTGCTGGTCAAGTCGACCGTGGTGATGAAGGACAACATCGTGGAGATGACCCGCGAGGGTTTCGACATGCCGGTGTTTCTGGGCGGCGCGGCGCTGACCCGTGGCTATGTCGAGCAGGACTGCGCGCCGATCTACGCTAATGGCCGGGTCGCCTATGCCCGCGACGCCTTCGACGGGCTGGCGCTGATGGGCAGGGTCGTCGATGGCAGCTTCGACAAGTATCTCGACGGGGTGCGGGCCAAGGCGGCATCGCGTCCGTCGAACCGCGAGCGGCGCCTGGGGCGTCCCTCGAAGCCGGCCATGACGATCGATGTGCCGGCTGCGCAGGAACGGCGCAACCGGTTGGCTGAAGGGGTCGCGGTGCCGGTGCCGCCCTTCTGGGGACCTCGGGTGATCGCCCGAGTGCCGCTGAAGACCCTGCTGCCCTATCTCAACGAGCGCATGCTGTTCCAGATGCAATGGGGCTACCGCAAGGAAGGCCGCCGGCTGGACGACTATCTCAAATGGGCGCAGCAGAATCTGAGGCCGCTACTGAAGGATCTGATCGAGCGCTGCGAGCGGGAGCAGATCCTGGTGCCGCAGGCGGTCTACGGCTATTGGAAGTGTGCGGCGACCGGCAATGATGTGGTGCTGTTCGACGAGTCCGGGGAGGTCGAGGTCACGCGCTTCACCCTGCCGCGCCAGGCCGGCGAGGACGGCCAGTGCATTGCCGATTTCTTCCGCGACATCGAGTGCGGCGAGCGCGACGTCATCGGGCTGCAGGTCGTCACCATGGGGCAGCATGCATCGGAGGTGGCCCGGGAATGGTTCGCCGCCGACAAATACGAGGATTACCTGTACCTGCACGGGCTCAGCGTCGAGATGGCCGAGGCCATGGCGGAGTACAGCCACAAGCGGATTCGCGCCGAGCTTGGCTTCGCCGCCGAGGACGACCGCAACATCGCGCGCATGCTGCAGCAGGGCTATCGCAGCAGCCGCTACTCGTTCGGCTATCCGGCCTGCCCCAATCTGGAGGACCAGACCCATCTCCTGCGCCTGCTCCAAGCGCACCAGGTGGGCATCGAGCTGTCAGACGAACACCAGCTGCACCCGGAACAGAGTACATCTGCGATCGTGCTGCATCATCCCAAGGCGAAGTACTTCACCGTCTAGCGCCGCAATGCGTCAGACGAAGAGCTCATCGGCCGATACGAAGCCGGTGATGCCGAGCAAAACGACGGTATTGCCGTTGTCCAGGTCCAGGACCGTGTCAACGGTACCATCCAGATCGAAATCCTCCTCGGCGAGCGCGGCGGCGCTGACACCGTCCTGCAGCTCCAGGGAGTCCGCACCAGTTTCGAACCCGTCGATCATGCTTGCCGGCCCACTGCCCGCCTTGAACACGAACACGTCGGCCTCCGACGTGCCAATCAGGAAGTTGTCCTCGCCGGCAGCCGCGGACGGTGTGAATCCTGTCAACGCCGCCGCAGCCGGCGTGACCGCGGTCGTCGTCAGGACAACGTCATTATTGCCGTCGCCGCCCGCATAGGTGATTTGGAAGGTGAATATGTTGCCGCCAAACGTTTCGTCGAACATTGCGCCTTCGGGCAGGCCCTCGAAGTTGCCTACAATCGCGCCCATCTCGTCGTTGTCGATGACGAGGAAGCTTTCGCCGATGTTGGGTGCGAATTCCAGAATTACGTCGAGCATGCCGCCAATGCCGGCATCCGCATTGAGGTCGACCTCGCCGATGACAACCACCTGATCGAACTGAGTGCCTGCCGTCGTGCCGTTCAGCTCTATCTCGAGAGTACCGGGAGAGGCCAGATTGTAGCCGCCATCGATGGTCGCAATGCCAAGTGCGACCCCCGGTGCAAGCACGCCACCATCCTGGTCCAGCGTGCCGTCGAAATTTTCCATCTCAAACCGGCCGCCGACGAAATTGAAGGAGCCCCCTCCGAGATTAATATTTTCGGCAGTCAGGGTGCCGCCGTTGAGGTTGATGACGCCAGTGGGCTCGTTGTCCAAAACTCCGCCAATGACTGCAATGGTGGAATTGTCTTCGACCGTGACGATCCCAGAGTTGGCAAAACCGACCGCGGACATAGTCCCACCGCCGACGGCCTCGAGGGTGCCTTCATTGGTGAAGGCAGGCGGATCGATGACAATGTTGCCGCCGCCAATGGCCTCGACGATGCCTTCATTGGTGAAGACGAGCGGGTCGATGGTGATGGCCTGGTTATCGACATTGGCAGAGATGGTGCCTTTGTTGATCACCTCGTTGTTGGCACTGAGGCTGCTGATCCGTCCCCGGCCGCCGACCACCGTGAGGTTCTCGCCCAGGGTCAGCACGGTGCCGTCCACGAATGTCTGAAGCTCGTGGTCGCCACCGGCGTTGGTGTGGTCGAACACGACCGTGGCGTCGTCGAAGGTCATGCTGTCGACGAAGAGCAGCCGCGTCGGCGCACCGCTCAGGGTGACCGTGGCGCCGTTGTCCTGATCGACAGACAACGCCGTCTCGATCACCACGGCTGCGCCGAAGTTCGAGAGGTTGAGGTCCCCGTCCAGGGTGACGTCGTCCAGCGTGTTGAATCGGGAGCCGCTGCCGGTCGGGGCCAGGAAGTTCAACTGCTCACCATCGCGGAACCGCAGCGTGCCCCCGGTGATACGGCCACGGTCGACATCCCACGAGCCGCTCTGCGCGTCGATGAGCAGCACGTCGATCCCATCCTCGGTCCCGGTGTTGTCCAAATCGCCGATCAGGGTCACCATTCCGGCCAGCACGTCGTCGCCGTCGACGTCACGGTCGATGACGCCGATGTCGCCGGTCGAGAAGCTGCCGGCGAGAGTAAGCTTTGCGGTGTCGAAGAGCTCGATCCGCCCGTCATTGTCCCACTGGCCGGCCAGGGTCAGGGCGCTGCTCCCGATGGCTTCGACGATGCCTTCATTGGTGAAGACGAGCGGGTCGATGGTGATGGCCTGGTTATCGACATTGGCAGAGATGGTGCCTTTGTTGATCACCTCGTTGTTGGCACTGAGGCTGCTGATCCGTCCCCGGCCGCCGACCACCGTGAGGTTCTCGCCCAGGGTCAGCACGGTGCCGTCCACGAATGTCTGAAGCTCGTGGTCGCCACCGGCGTTGGTGTGGTCGAACACGACCGTGGCGTCGTCGAAGGTCATGCTGTCGACGAAGAGCAGCCGCGTCGGCGCACCGCTCAGGGTGACCGTGGCGCCGTTGTCCTGATCGACAGACAACGCCGTCTCGATCACCACGGCTGCGCCGAAGTTCGAGAGGTTGAGGTCCCCGTCCAGGGTGACGTCGTCCAGCGTGTTGAATCGGGAGCCGCTGCCGGTCGGGGCCAGGAAGTTCAACTGCTCACCATCGCGGAACCGCAGCGTGCCCCCGGTGATACGGCCACGGTCGACATCCCACGAGCCGCTCTGCGCGTCGATGAGCAGCACGTCGATCCCATCCTCGGTCCCGGTGTTGTCCAAATCGCCGATCAGGGTCACCATTCCGGCCAGCACGTCGTCGCCGTCGACGTCACGGTCGATGACGCCGATGTCGCCGGTCGAGAAGCTGCCGGCGAGAGTAAGCTTTGCGGTGTCGAAGAGCTCGATCCGCCCGTCATTGTCCCACTGGCCGGCCAGGGTCAGGGCGCTGCTCCCGATGGCTTCGACGATGCCTTCATTGGTGAAGACGAGCGGGTCGATGGTGATGGCCTGGTTATCGACATTGGCAGAGATGGTGCCTTTGTTCACGACGGCGCTGCCGACGCCCGAGCTGATGATTTGGCCCATCCCGCCCTTGATGGTCACATCTGTGGCCAGGGTCAGAACCGCATCGGCGTTGGTCGCCTGAAGCGTCCGTACGGGCAACCCGCCGCCGCCGGAGTCGAACACCACTGTCACATTACTAAGGGTCTGGCTGTCGCCAAAGGACAGCAAGGTCTGGTCGCCGCTTAGTGTTACCATGGCGCCGTTCACGGGATCGCCCCGGAGATCGTTGAAGATCGCAACACCGGATCGGAACGCGCCAAGCTCGAAGGCGCCGTCCAGCGTCACATCGTCGAGGATCCCAGCAATGACATTCGTGGTGCCTCTAAGCACCAGCAAACCGCCACGCACTGTGCCGCCGTCCAGATTGAACTGGCCGTCGACATTAAGGCCACTGCCGATCCCCAGAACGCCGCCGGTGAGGTTGAGTGTTCCGTTGCCTTCAATTGTCGACGCTGACCCCAAATTGAGGGTTCCACCCTGGACATTAAGTACTTCACTCGCCGTCAGGCTCCCGACATCCGTCGTGCCGGTGTCGCCGTTGTGGATCGCCGGTCCATTGGTGTCCGGAATGATCACGTTCGCGTCGGGTGGTGGAACGGCGTCGATGTTCCAATTGGCCGGGCTCTGCCAGAGGTTGTCCGGTGCGTCGTTGGTCCAGATCGCTTCAGGCGGGGGCGTCGGTACAGCCGTCAACACCACGTCGTTGCCGTCGCCGCCTATGTAGGTGATCTGGAATTTGAAGATGTCGCCGTCGAAGGTTTCGTCGAACATTGCGCCTTCGGGCAGATCCTTAAAGGTGCCCACGATGGGATCTGTCAGGTCGTTGTCGATGATGAGGAAGCTGTCGCCGATGTTGGGTGCAAATCCCGGGATCACATCCAGCATGCCGCCCATGCCGGTGTCGGCATTGAGATCGACCTCGCCGATAACAACCACTTGGTCGAACTCAGCGTCCACCGTTGTACCATCCAGCTCTATCTCGAGAGTGCCGGGCGAGGCCAGATTGTAACCGCCGTCGATGTTTGCAATGCCCGGAGATGTGCCCGGCGCAAGCGTGCCACCGTCCTGGTCCAGGGTGCCGTCGAAGGTGCCGATCTGCAGCCGGCCGCCGGTAAAGTTGAAGGTTCCGCCGTCCAGGTTGATCAAATCGGCCGTCAGGATTCCGCCAACCAGGTTCAGAGTCCCGTCTTCCCCGAAATTGACTGTTTGGGCGTTGAGGTTGCCTCCGATCTGGTCAAGCGTGCCGACGGCATTCGTATCGATGCCGATATTCACCAGCGTGGAGTCTGTTTGACTATTGTCTCCCAAGATCAAGGTGCCCATGGCCTCTTGGCCGCGGACCGAGCGGCCGATGTTCAGCTCGCTGAAGTGCAGGTCGGCGGTGCCGTTAGTGGCGTCGAGCAGTCCGGTGGCGGCGCTGGTCGCCGCGCTCGAATCGTTCACCCCGATGTTCAGGATGGCCCGTGCGCTCGGTGTGCCGACTTCGAGCAGCGAGTTGCTCGCCAGGATCAGACTGCCGTCGGCGGTGCCGACGCCGCTGACGGCCAGTTGCCGGCCAAGCTCCAACTGGGTGCCGATGAAGGCCTCGAAGGTCGGGTTGTTGGCGGTCATGTCGAGCACGCCGACCGCGGCGCCGGCCTGGTTGATGTCGTTGCGCCCGATCAACAAATGGCCGACCCGGGCGTCGGCGGTGCCGAGCCTGAGGGTGGCGTCGGCGGCCACGTCGATCACGCCGGTGGCGTTGGAGCCGCGGCTGAGGAAGATCGAGGTGGCATCGATCGCCGCCTCGGGCTGATCCCACTTCAGCGTGCCCATGGCCTCTTGGCCGCGCAGCGAGCGGCCGATGTTCAGCTCGCTGAGGTGCAGGTCGGCGGTGCCGTTCATGGCGTCGAGCAGTCCGGTGGCGGCGCTGGTCGCCGCGCTCGAATCGTTCACCCCGATGTTCAGGATGGCCCGTGCGCTCGGTGTGCCGACTTCGAGCAGCGAGTTGCTCGCCAGGATCAGACTGCCGTCGGCGGTGCCGACGCCGCTGACGGCCAGTTGCCGGCCAAGCTCCAACTGGGTGCCGATGAAGGCCTCGAAGGTCGGGTTGTTGGCGGTCATGTCGAGCACGCCGACCGCGGCGCCGGCCTGGTTGATGTCGTTGCGCCCGATCAACAAATGGCCGACCCGGGCGTCGGCGGTGCCGAGCCTGAGGGTGGCGTCGGCGGCCACGTCGATCACGCCGGTGGCGTTGGAGCCGCGGCTGAGGAAGATCGAGGTGGCATCGATCGCCGCCTCGGGCTGATCCCACTTCAGCGTGCCCATGGCCTCTTGGCCGCGCAGCGAGCGGCCGATGTTCAGCTCGCTGAGGTGCAGGTCGGCGGTGCCGTTCATGGCGTCGAGCAGTCCGGTGGCGGCGCTGGTCGCCGCGCTCGAATCGTTCACCCCGATGTTCAGGATGGCCCGTGCGCTCGGTGTGCCGACTTCGAGCAGCGAGTTGCTCGCCAGGATCAGACTGCCGTCGGCGGTGCCGACGCCGCTGACGGCCAGTTGCCGGCCAAGCTCCAACTGGGTGCCGATGAAGGCCTCGAAGGTCGGGTTGTTGGCGGTCATGTCGAGCACGCCGACCGCGGCGCCGGCCTGGTTGATGTCGTTGCGCCCGATCAACAAATGGCCGACCCGGGCGTCGGCGGTGCCGAGCCTGAGGGTGGCGTCGGCGGCCACGTCGATCACGCCGGTGGCGTTGGAGCCGCGGCTGAGGAAGATCATGGTGGCATCGATCGCCGCCTCGGGCTGCTGATCCCACTTCAGCGTGCCCATGGCCTCTTGGCCGCGCAGCGAGCGGCCGATGTTCAACTCGCTGACGTGCAGGTTTGCGGTGCCGTTCATGGCGTCGAGCAGTCCGGTGGCGGCGCTGGTCGCCGCACTCGACTCGTTCACCCCGATGTTCACAGTGGCCCGTGCGCTCGGTGTGCCGACATCTAATTGAGCAGTGTCGACTAGAAGCAAACTCCCTTCGACTTGGCGAGTGCCCGTTGAAGTGACCTGCCGGCCAATGTTCAACTGACTCAGATTCGCCGTGACAGCCGTTCCATTTTGAACCGTGAGCGAACCCCTCTCGCTCGGATTGTCGATGCCGACGCTGACCGGGCCGTCAACTTGAAGCGTGCTGCCGCCGTCAAGGTCGGTGGTGTGGCGGCCAGCACCGGTATAGGTCAGCGAGGCGATGCGGCCGTCATCGATTAGCAGGAACGCCGGGTCCACCACGTTGGTTCCACCCGAATCCCGAACGTCGAAGGCCACATGGTCTGTGCCAGTTGGGGGTGTCCCGTCCTCCCAGTTACCCGGCGTGCTCCAGTTACGGTCGATGGAGTTATCGATCCAAGTGTCGGTAGGCGCAGGTGCCGTGATATCCGTGCCGATGTTGAAGACCTGAAGGGCGGAAACGTCGCCGATGCTAACTTCGCCACCATTTTTCCAAATGATCTCGCCGTTAGGAGGAGGAGGGTCGTTGTCGATGATGGTGCCGGTGGCGCGCTCCTTGCCCATGACGATCTCGGCGGTGCCGTTGTCGACCATGACGTCGCTCAGTGCCAGGATCAGATCTTCCGGGCTGTCCATCAGGTCGTCGTCGAATGCCGTCAGCACAACGTCCACGACCGCGCTCGAGCCGGCATCCCAGGTCAGCGTCACCGTGCCATCGCTATTGTCCTGAAAGGCGACATTGGCCAGCATGGCGCCCTCCCGGATCGCGTCGACGACCGCCTGGGTGAAGTCGCCGCCGGCCTCGTTCTCCGTGTCACCGCCGATCGCCACCGTCACCGAGGCCATGTTGGTCCCGGTCAGCGGCGTACCGCCCAAAGAGATCAGGAAGGTTGCCGTGTTGTCGTTAGTGTCCTCCTCCGAGATCGTCGCCTGCTGGGTCGGGTTGTCGTTGGATGGATCCTCCGACAGCACCATGATGTCGAAGGTGACCTCTTCGATGTCCTCGATGGTCGCCGTGGCGCGCTCCTTGCCCAAAACGAGCGCGGCAGTGCCGCTGTCGGCCATGGCGTCACTCAGTGCCAGGACCAGATCCTCCGGACTGTCCGTCAGGTCGTCGTCGAATGCCGTCAGCACCACGTCGAGGGTGGTCGGGTCGCCGGCCTCCCAGGTCAGGGTCACGCTGGTCGGCGTCTGATCGCTGGGGTCAATCCCCGCCGCGTTCGCAGCGTCGACGATCGCCTGGATCGCCGCTTCGGTGAAGTCTTCGTCCTCTGTGGTGCTCGTCGGGTCGATCGAGACCGTCACCGAGGCCGTGTTAGTCCCGGTCAGCGGCGTGCCATCCAATGTGATCTGGAAGGTCGCTGCGTTGTCGCTGGTGTCCTCCTCGGAGATCGTCGCCTGCTGGGTCGGGTTGTCGTTGGATGGATCCTCCGACATCACCATGATGTCGAAGGTCACTTCCTCACCGTCCTCGATGGTCGCCGTGGCGCGCTCCTTGCCCGCCACGATCGCGGCGGTGCCGCTGTCGGCCATGGCGTCACTCAGTGCCAGGACCAACTCCTCCGGGCTGTCAGCCAGGTCGTCGTCGAACGCCGTCAGCACAACGTCCAGCGTCGTCGGGTCGCCAGCCTCCCAGGTCAGGGTGACGTTGGTCGGCGTCTGATTGCTGGGGTCGATCCCCGCCGCGTTCGCCGCGTCGACGATGGCCTGGATCACCGCTGCGGTGAAGTCTCCGCCGGCGTCGTTCTCCGTCGTGCTCGCGGTCGGGTCGATCGAGACCGTCACCGAGGCTGTGTTGGTCCCGGCCAGCGGTGTGCCGCTATCATCCAACGTGATCCGGAAGGTCGCCGCGTTGTCGCCGGCGTCCTCCTCCGAGATCATCGCCTGCTGGGTCGGCGTGTCGTTGGCAACATCATCCGACATCACCATGATATCGAAGGTGATTGACGGCTCGACGACGACGTCCAAGGCCTCCCAGTTACGGGCCTGGAGATCGAAGGCGGTGAACTGGAAGATCGGCCCTTCGGTACTGTTCGCGTCACTGTTTTCCGCGAGAAATGCCTGGAAGGCCGCGATGTCGGCTTGAATCTCGGGGGATTCGGACTGCTCTTGGGTCAGAACCAGCCGCAGGGTATCGAAGCCCAGGCCGCCGTCGTAAAAGTCGATCGCGCCGATGTTCTCCGAGACACGATAGATCCCGAAATCGTCGCCCCTGCCGGCATCCAGATCATCGTCGCCGGCGCCGCCGTCGAGCGTGTCCTCGCCCCGACCGCCGCGCAGATCGTCGTCACCTTCACCACCGTCGAGCGTGTCGCTGCCCCGGCCGCCATCCAGCGTGTCGCCGCCGTCACCGCCGTCGAGCGTGTCCTCGCCCCGTCCGCCGTCCATCGTGTCGTCGCCGTCGCCGCCGTCGAGCGTGTCCTTGCCCCGTCCGCCGTCCATCGTGTCGTCGCCGTCGCCGCCGTCGAGCGTGTCATCGCCACGGCCGCCGTCCATCGTGTCGTCGCCGCCGCCGCCGTCGAGCGTGTCATCGCCCCGGCCGCCATCCATCGTGTCGTCGTCGTCACCGCCGTCGAGCGTGTCATTGCCGCGGCCGCCGTCGAGGGTGTCGTCGCCGCCGCCGCCGATCAGGATGTCATCGCCCCGGCCGCCGCTGAGGGTGTCGTCGCCGTCGTCCCCGGTCAGGATATCATCGCCCCGGCCGCCATCGAGGGTGATGTCGCTGGTGGCAGCCTGGATACTGTCGTTGCCGCGGCCACCAGAGACGATGCCGGGATCATCCGGGCCGCCACCAGCCGTATCGATTGCCGGCGGGATTTCCCCGACTCCCAAGCCGGCGCCGTGGGCGTAAACGAGGTCGTCACCTCTGCGCCCGCCGATCTTATCGCGGTTGGTCGAGCCGATGATGATGTCGTTGTTGTCGGAACCGTCAATATGTCCCATCGCATGCCCCCTGTCGCATCGCGAATTTGGAGGGTTGCGGCGATGTTATGTTACACAATTATGTCGTTAATTATACAGTTCATTTCGCGATTAAATCGTTTAGTTACCAATGATTACTATCATGCCGATAGATTCGCCCCGCCCGTGCGCATTCTTGATTGTGATATCTGGGCGCCCGCGCGGTGGAGCGGCGAAGGGCGCCGCGAACGTCCCGGCGCAAGATGGCGGCAACCGTGGATCTTGGTTTGGCCGTGCACGTTGCGTGCTGGCCTAACCCGCATGACCTTCCTATGGGGCGCCATCTGCGCCAGAATGGCTCGGGCGAAATCGCCTCGCCTGTCACGATGCGCCTCATGGGATCGCATGACACAATCCGGATTTGATCCGCGCCTTGTCATCCACCGCGAGACCGTCCAGCCGGACTGGATCGACTATAACGGCCATATGAACGTGGCGTTCTATGTGATGGCCTTCGATCACGCCACCGATGGGCTGTTCGACGTTCTGGGCATAGGTGCGGAGTATTGCCGCCGCGAAAACCGATCGGTCTTCGCGGTCGAGCAGCACATCGCCTATAAGCGTGAACTGAAGCAGGGCGAAGACCTGGTCGTGTCCAGCCATCTTCTCGGCTTCGACGATAAGCGGCTGCACTTCTTCCAGCGCATGGCGCGGGATGGTGGAGAGCACATGGCCGCCACCATGGAGAGTATCGGCCTGCACGTGGATATGGCCGCGCGGCGGGCCGCTCCGTATCCGGAGTCGGTTCGCGCGGCGCTGGTTCGGATGCTGGCGGCGCAAGCCGATATCGCCCGCCCGGCGGAATCCGGCCGTGGCATTGGCCCGCTCGCAGTCATCGGGGAATAGATCAGCATCCACAATCATGCCGGCTCGCCGACTTTCGGCTTTGCCAATCTGGCGGTCGCGGGCTAAACCAGACGGTATGCTTCGAATTTTGTCTGCCGTTCTGGCTCTTTGCGTAACGTTGCCAGTGTCGACCGCTGCCGTGGCTGGGTGTACCGACCCGGCCGGGCCCGAGGTCAATTGGCGCCGCTGCTATCATGACGGTCGCGATCTGGCTGGGGTCGACCTGTCCAACGCGCAGCTTCGGGACGCGACCTTTCAGCGATCCCATCTCGATGGCGGCAATCTCGACGGCATCGACGGCTTTCGCGCCAAATTCATCAGCGCCACGATGATCGGCGTTACGCTGGAGGGTGCGCGGCTATTCGAAGCGGATCTCACCAAAGCCGATCTGACCGGCGCCAATCTGCAGGATACAGATTTGCGCAACGCGAAGCTGGTCAACGCGATACTGCGCGGGGCAAACCTCAGTGGTGCCCGTCTGGCCGGCGCTGATCTCCGCAACGCCGACCTTTCCGGAGCGATGTGGATCGATGGTGCACGCATATGCGCGGACGGGTCGCTTGGGCAGTGCAATTAGGGCATATCCGATTGCGCGCATTGGTTGGATTCGGTCCGGCTTCTCGGTCCACAAATAGTCTGCACCACAAAATCGTATAGTATAGGTTTCAGTGTATTACGGCCCAATACTTAGGAATTAACGGGTTGTAAGCCAAATTCGGCGAGAACAGGGGTAGCCGCCAATTTCACCCGGATGACGGAGTGAACGCCCCTATGTATTCCGACACGGTTCAGCAATCCGCCGAGCATGCCCGATCCGCCATGGAGCGCATGGCCCATGAAGGGATTCCGGCGAATCCCGAGAACTTCTCCATCTGGTACGGGTATTACTCCGGCAAGAACGCCCCGCTGGTGAAAGCGATCGACGTTCTGGCCGGCAACAACCAGGGCTTCGATGGCGACGTCTGCGGCGATCTCTATGACAAATTCATCGGCCCGGAGACCGGCCGTCAGGCCGTCAAGGATGTCGGCGAACGCATTCAGTCACAGTTGGAATCGGTCATCGGGATGTTGGGCGAGGCCAGTGAAGGCGCCGGCCACTACCGGGACCGGTTGCATGATGCCAGCGTCACCTTGGGCGGCGATGATGTCGGGCTGGACGGTCTAAAGGGCATCGTTCAGTCACTGATGGCGGATACGCAGAAAGTTGCCGAACAGAACCGGCAGCTCGACGACAAGCTGAAGCAGGGTTCCCAGCAGATGCAGAATCTGCGCGAGGAGCTGGAGGTGGCCCAGCGCGAGGCCATGACCGACGGGCTGACCGGTATTCCCAACCGCAAATTCTTCGACATGAATCTGCGTCAGGCGGTGATGGACTCGATGGAGTCAGGCAAGGCGCTTTCCCTGCTGATGCTGGACATCGATTTCTTCAAGAAATTCAACGATGAGCACGGCCACCAGGTCGGCGACGAAGTGCTGAAGCTCGTTGCGCGGGTGTTGCAGACCTCGATCAAGGGACAGGATGTTGCCGCCCGCTATGGCGGCGAGGAATTCTCTATAATTCTGCCGGATACCACGTTGCGGAATGCCGTTTCAGTGGGCGAGCACATCCGCAAATCGATGGCGAGCCGCAAGATTGTCAGGCGCAATTCCGGCACGACATTTGGGAACATTACCCTGTCCATCGGCGCTGCCGAATACGAGGTGGGCGAGGCCATGTCGTCGGTGATCGAACGGGCCGACGCCGCGCTCTACCGGGCAAAGGATGGCGGCCGTAACCGCGTAATGGCCGCCGAACCGGCACCGAAGAAGATCGCCGCGGCGGGCTGACAACCGGACTTGGCTCTGGTCTAGGACCGGTCAGCCTCGGCGGCCAACGTCGCCAGGACCTCGCCCTCCGCGCGGTAGGAAAGCCACTCTTCCAACTGGCCAATGCCCAGCGACGCGTAGAATTTGCGCGCCGGATTCCAGTCCAGGACGCTGAGATCGAGCCGGGCGCAGCCGCGCTCGACGGCAATGGCGGCAAGCCGGGCCATCAGTCGGCGCCCCGCCCCGGTTCCCCGCGATTCCGGTTTCACGTAGAGGTCCTCCAGATAGATGCCGGCGCGCCCTTCCCAGGTCGAGTAGTTGTGGAAATAGAGGGCGAAGCCGATCGGCGCGCCGTCGATCTCGGCCATCAGCGCCTCGAAACGCGGTGCATCGCCCCATCCGTCACGCTCCAGATCTGCGACGGTGGCATGCACCGATTCCTCGGCCCGTTCGAACCGCGCCAACTCACGGATCAATTCCAGTATCACGGCTGCGTCGTTGCGGGTGGCCGGTCGTATGGTTGGTGCGGACATTCAGGTCTCCGATTTGAGGCGGCGGCAGTCTAACGGGGCCAACGGGTGCTGACCAAGCTTCGCCTTTTGCGGTCTCAAAGCGTCAGGTCTATTGTCGGCGACGGCTCCGCGCCGACCGGTGCGGGCGCCCAAGAAAACCGGTGGGGATTGAGGGATGGCGGATCACCCGGATCTGCGGCGTGTCGGCGCGACGGTGTCGGATTGGCGGCGCTGATGGCGCGGCGGGCGATGCTGCGAATACTGTTGATGTTCCGCCGTGTGCTGCGCAATGACCAGCTCGTACTGGCCCTGCTGGCAGTCGTGATCGGTACCGCCGCCGCCGGTGGCGCAATCGGCTTTCGGCTGTTGCTGGGCGGCATCCAGTTTCTCGGCTTCGGCTTTTCCTCGGAGAGCGTGGCCACGCTGGCGGCGGATCTGCCGTGGTGGCAGTTGATCCTGGTGCCGAGTGTCGGCGGTCTCGCGATCGGGTTGATGTTGCGCTATGCGATGCCCGGTCAGGCAACGCAGGGCGTGCCCGATGTGATGGAGGCCAGCGCGCTGCGTGGCGCCCGCATGTCCCTGCGCACCGGCATTGCCGCCGCTTGCGTCAGCGCCGCCTCGCTGGGCGTTGGCGCCTCGACAGGGCGCGAGGGTCCAGTGGTGCATCTGGGCGCCACATTGGGCGCGTGGTTGGCCCGCCGGTTACGCCTGTCTCAGAACCTGTCGCGCACCTTGCTGGGCTGCGGCGTGGCAGCGGCCGTGGCGGCCAGCTTCAATGCCCCCATCGCCGGCGTGTTCTTCGCATTGGAAGTCGTGATCGGCCACTATGCGCTGAGCGCTTTCGCGCCGATTGTCCTGGCCTCGGTCATGGGCACCATCGTCTCGCGGCTCCACTACGGCGATTTCCCGGCATTCGTGCTGCCGCAGAGTTACGAGATCGTCTCGTTCCTGGAATTTCCGGCCTTCGCCCTGCTCGGCTTGGTCAGCGCCGTGGTCGCGGTGATCTTCATGCGCGCCGTCGACGTCTCCGGCGGGCTGGTGAAGCGGCTGAATTTGCCTTTGGTGGTGCGCCCGGCGATCGGCGGGCTGGCGGTTGGCTCTATCGCCATCGTCTTTCCGGAGGTGCTGGGCGTTGGTTATGAGACCACCGATGCGGCGCTGCGGGCGACCCTGCCGCTTTGGGTGCTCCTGTCGCTGATCGTGGTCAAGACCGCGGCGACCGGAATCAGCCTCGGCTTCGGCTTCGGCGGCGGCGTGTTCAGCCCGTCGTTGTTTCTGGGCGCCATGAGCGGCGGTGCCTTCGGGGTGATCGCCACCCAGGTGTTCCCCGAGCTGTCCTCCGGCCACGGCGCCTATACGCTGGTCGGCATGGGGGCGGTGGCCGGCGCGGTGCTGGGCGCGCCGATCTCCACCATTCTGATCGTCTTCGAGATGACCAGCGATTACGAACTGACCATCGCGGTGATGGTGGCGGTGGTGATCGCTTCGGTCGTCACCGACCAGACCTTCGGCAAGAGCCTGTTCACCTGGCAGCTCGAAAGACGTGGCATCAACCTCAAGGGCGGTCGTGAAATCGGCCTGCTGAGCCAAATCCATGTCTCCGACGTCATGAAGCGCGATTATGCCGCTGTGCGCCCGGAAGCGACTCTGGACGAGATGCACGAGCGGCTGCGCACCGCGCGCTATGGCGAGTTGTTCGTGCTCGATGCCGATGACCGGCTCGTCGGGGTGGTGACCGTGGCCGATTTGGCTCATGCCCCGGAACCGGCGGAGGGCGCGGAGCTGCCCTGTGCCGCTCAGGTGGCGCGCTGCGAACCGCCCATGGTTGCTGCTACTGACGAAGTCCGTAAGGCCATGCGGCTGATGGACAGCGCCGGCGAATCCCACCTGCCTGTGGTCGACGACCGCCAGTCCCGCCGGGTCGTTGGCTTCGTGCACGAGCATGATGTGGTGCTGGCCTACCATCGCGCCTTACTGCAGGCGCGGGCCGAGGAGCGCGGGGACAGCAAGCCGGTCAACGACCCCTGGCAGGGGTGAGCGTGGCCACCATCGCCCCTCCGGCCTTTACGTCGGTCCGGGAGCATGTCTCGCGCCTAGGCGATGCCGATTTCTGGCGGCCATACGTCATCGAAATCCTGAAACGCCATGATTTGGCCGAGGCCGGGTTGGAGCCGGTGCCCGGATCAAACCCGACCCACCCGACCTTCCTGTCCGGGGATGTGGTGGTGAAGCTTTTTGGCTGTTCCGGGCGCTGGCGCCAAAGTCATGCCGCGGAGAGCGCGGCGCAGGCGTTGCTTACCACCGCGCCGGAGATCGCCGCGCCGCGCCTGTTGGCGGAGGGCCAACTGTACAACGATGTCGATGCCCCATGGCCGTACCTGGTCACCTCCCGCATGCCCGGGGTCGCGGCGCGTCATGCCGAGCTGTCGGCCGAGCAACGGCTGTCGCTCGCCATTGCTCTGGGTCGGCAGGTGCGGCAGGTCCATGCACTCCGCCCGTCGGGCGTCGCTACCCATGACGACTGGCTGCCGGTCGATATGGCCGCCGCGGTCGAACGGAGCTCACTGCCCTCCCATCTGATCGCGCAAATCGACGGCTACCTCGCCGGGCTCGATCCATTCGATCCGGTCTTTGTCCATGGTGATCTGACCGCCAGCCATGTCTTCGTGGACGATGGCCGCCTCACCGGGATCATCGACTGGGGCGATGCGATGGTGACCGATCGGCACTATGAAATCATCCAGGTCTACCGGGACGTGTTCGCGTGCGACAAGACGCTGTTCCGGGCGTTCCTGGAAGCCAGCGACTGGCCGGTCGGCAGGCACTTTCCCCGTCAGGCGCTAGGTCTCGCGCTTCATAGACAGGCGATCGGTTGCGCCCAGCACCACAGCATGGACGCCTTCGAACCCATCGCGGCATTGCTGCCGCTCGAGGACATTGCCACCCTCGACGAGCTCGCGGCCGAACTCTTCGCCGTCTAGCAGTTTGTAGCTCGTCCAAAGCCGGTATCACCCTGCGCCTGTTGCCGACTCCTCCAGCATATGGGCAAGGGATCCGAATGACGATTCCCAGCCGCCGCCGATGCCGCGGCGGGACTGCTCGTTGCTGATCGCCGAATGGACAAGCCGGACGGCGGTGCCCGCGCCCTCGGCCGTGAACATCACCTCGATTCGGGAGCGGGGGGTTTCTTCGCGCGCGCCGTCGGCGTGGGCGATCACATGGGCCCAGGAGAAGACCAGTCTCTCACCGGGCTGGATCTCCTGATATTCGCCTTCGAACCCGATCGATTTGTCGGCGTCCTGGGACAGCAGGAACCGCCACGCGCCGCCCGGCCGCAGATCGATGGCGGCGGAATGCAGCGAATGCGGCTTGTGCCCGAACCATTTCACCACGATGGCCGGGTCCGTCCAGGCTTCGAACACCTTGGCCGGTGGTGCTGCGAAATATCCTTCGAGGACGAGCGGATCTTCACCGGGGATGGATTTGACGAAATTCATCGCTTGCCGCCCTCACTTGCCAGATGGTGGGCCAGGTTTTCGAATTGCTGCTTCCAGAACGCCTGATAGTCGATCAGCCAATCCGTCGCCGCTTTCATTGGCTCTGCATTCAGCCGGCAATGGCGGGTGCGGCCCCGTTTCTCGACGGTCAACAGGCCGGCATCGCGCAACACACGCACATGCTTTGACACCGCCGTCTGTGACATGTTGAACGGCGCCGCCAGATCGGAGAGCCGGGACTCCCCTTGCATCAGCCGTCCCAGAATCGCTCTGCGCGTTCCGTGGCTGAGGGCGGAAAATGTCGAGTCGAGGTGTTCCATCTGCATCACATATATCGCTAAACCGCTTGGTTGACAGCATAACGCGATGAATTTACAAAACCAATCAGTTCACTATTAGCGCTCGCAAAAGGCCGCGATCCAGGCCGATAATCGCCATGCCGGAAGCCTCCGGAATTCTGAGCGCCACGCAACGGAAACCGACGAACAGGAGTCGCTCTCATGCCCAACTATGTCCTGGCCTATCACGGCGGCAAGAAGCCTGAGACCCCTGAAGAGGGTGCAAAACATATGGCGAGATGGAAAGACTGGCTCGCCGGCCTCGGCGACGCCGTGGTCAATCCCGGCACGCCCCTGGGCAAGTCCAAGACCGTCAGCACAGACGGTGTCACCGATGATGGCGGGCCGAACCCCTTGGGCGGCTTTACGATCGTGACCGCCGACGACATGGATGCCGCCCTTGAAATGGCCAAGGCCTGTCCGTTCGTGGAAATGGGCACCATCGAGGTCGCGCAAGTGATGGAGATGTAGCCATCCGGGTAGCGGGGCCGCGCTACGATGGCGGTATGCCCGGCGCTCCGTGAGCGGGCACGCCGTCCCCTTGACTCTGAGCGGTTGAAGCCGGCTCCGCCACAATTTCCGCCGGCGCGGGAAAATGCCCCCGGGTGCGATTGGCAAGGGCCACCAGGGACAGCATCACCGGAACCTCGACCAGCACGCCGACGACGGTCACCAGCGCCGCCCCGGAATTGAGGCCGAACAGGCTGATCGCCACGGCGACCGCCAACTCGAAGAAATTCGACGTGCCGATCAGGGCGCAGGGCGCTGCCACATTGTGGGGGACCCGCCAGACCCAGGCGGCACCATAGGCGACGATGAAGATGCCGTAGGACTGGATGAGAAGCGGCACTGCGATCAGGGCGATCATCAATGGCCGGTCCAGAATGACATGGCCCTGGAACCCGAACAGCAGCACCACCGTGGCCAGCAGGCCCATGATCGAAAACGGCTTGACCGCCGCCGTGAAACGGGCGACCGCGGCGTCGCCTTGCGCGCCATTGGCGTGGCGGATCAGCTTAAGCCGGGTCGCCGCCCCGGCCGCGAGCGGGATCACCACATAGAGCCCGACCGACAGCAGCAGCGTCTCCCACGGCACTTGGATGTCGGTGACGCCCAGCAGCAGGGCCACGATCGGCGCGAAGGCGAAGATCATGATGATGTCGTTCAGCGACACCTGGACGAGAGTGTAGTTGGCGTCGCCACGGGTCAGTTGCGACCAGACGAAGACCATTGCCGTGCATGGGGCGGCGCCGAGAAGAATGAGGCCGGCGATATACTGCCCGGCATCTGCCGGATCGATCAGGTCGGCAAATACGAACTCAAAGAACAGGACCCCCAGCGCGGCCATGGTGAACGGCTTGATCAGCCAATTCACCGCGATGGTGATCACCAGACCCTTGGGACGCCGGTGAATGTAGCGCAGGCTGGCGAAATCCACCGCGACCATCATCGGGTAGACCATTGCCCAGATCAGAACTGCGACGGCCAGGTTGACCGAGCCGTATTCCCAGCCGGCGACGGTCTGGAAGAGTCCGGGGAGCTGATTGCCCAGAAGCACGCCGGCAAAAATGCAAAGCGCGACCCAAAGGCTGAGATAGCGTTCAAAGAGCGACATTACCTGGGCCCCGTTCGGGGCCGCTCCGCGACGCAACCCCGCCGGCCAGCCCGTTCAGCATCTTGCGCAGCGGCTCAAGGGTGTCGGGATTCAGCGAGTAGCAGATCCGCGGCCGCTCGATTTCGCCGGTGATGATGCCCGCCGCCTTCAGGATGCGCAGATGCTCCGACGTAGTGGACTGCGCCAGCCCGATCTCCTCGACGATGTCGCATCCGATGCAGCTCTGCCGCTCGTGCAGCATCGTCACGATGCCGATCCGCGCCGGATGCCCCAGCGCCTTGGCCAGCGCCGCGACAGCAGCCTCGTCGGGCGCTCCGGGCGAGCCGTTGGTTTCTTGGATAAGAGCCTGTTGCCTCCGCATGAGGGTAACCTTAATCGTTGTTCGACGATTTACGATATAAGGCAATGAAGATAGAGGTCAACGGGCGGTGTGTTCGAGGCAGGCTAGTGTGATGGTTCTGAAGTTCGGCACATTTCATGTGCCGAGATTTGGAAGCTGAATCATACTAGAATCATATAGATAGTGTCCCTTTGATCCTGTAATTCGCTATGGCGAATTTCAGAATCGGGACACTAGATGAAGGTCCCGGCTAATGCGTGGGCCGGTGGATGGACTATTGAACCACCCAGCATGGCCCTACCTATTGTGTGCCTATTGATGGGAAAGCGCTGTGATGATCCCGCGCAGTTCGGCAAGGCCTTTCAGGCGCCCAACCAGCGGGTAGCCCGGCTGGCCGCCGCGCCCGAGGTCATACACGATATCGTGGCCGTGATCCGGTCTGAACGGGATTGAGTGATCGGCCCGTCCGGCCTGATTTCGGCGGGTCTCCTCTTCGAGAACGACCTTCAGCAAGGCTACCATATCGGTGTCCCCCTCAAGATGTTCGGCCTCATGGAACGATCCGACAGGCAGGCGCGTTTCGCGCTTTACGTTTCGCAGATGAAGGAAATGAACCCGATCGCCCAGCCGCTGCATCATGCCGGGCAGATCGTTGTCCGGGAGCACGCCGAGGGAGCCCGAGCAAAGCGTGATCCCGTTGGCCGGGGTATCGACGGCGTCCATGAGCCGGCGATAATCGTCTTCGCAGGACATGACCCGCGGCAGACTTAGCAGTGGAAAGGGCGGATCGTCGGGATGGCAGCAGAGTCTGATTCCGAGCTCCTCGGCGGCCGGGGCGACGGATTCCAGGAAGGCAATCTGGTTCCCCCGCAGGACGTCGTCGGAGACATGTGCGTATGTCTCCAACAATCCGGTGACGTCTTGAAGCGACAGGTTTTCATGAGCCCCGGGTAACCCGCACACGATGTTGCGGACCAACTGCTCCTGCGCCTCGTCCGACATGGTCGAGAGGCGTCGACGCGCCTCTTCTCGGATGTCATCCGGATAGTCTTGCGCGGCGTCGCGGCGCTCGAGGATGTGGATATCGAAGGCGGCGAAGTCGACCAGATCGAAGCGCATGCAGGTCGCGCCGTTGGGTAGCCGGTAGGCGAGGTCGGTCCGGGTCCAGTCCAGGATCGGCATGAAATTGTAGCAGACGATATCGATGCCGGCCGCCGCCAGGTTGCTGAGGCTCTCGATGTAATTCGCGATGTGCTGGCGCCAATCTCCGGACTGTTTCTTGATGTCTTCGGAGACGGGAAGGCTCTCCACCACCTCCCAATTCACCCCGGAGGGCGATCCATCTTCCCTGCATTCAATCTCCAGGCGGCGTTTTTCGATTTCGCCCGGCGCCCAGACCGCGCCGGAGGGGATGTGGTGAAGCGCCGACACAACGCCCGTGGCCCCCGCCTGTCGAACGTCGTCGATTGTCGCGAGATCGTTCGGCCCGAACCAGCGCCAGGTTTGCTTCATCGTTCGCCTCGCCGTAATGCCCTAAACGCAGATTTGCATATTCGATGCAAAGCCTCGCGAGGTTAACAGCCCCGGTTATCGTTGGCTAGTATGGAAGTATGGTATATAAGGGGTCGGGGAGGACGATTTTTGTCGGATGTGCAAACCGAAACCTGGTCTTTGGACCAGACGCGGGCATTGGGACCGCAATTGCACCGGATCCTTAGGGAGCGGATCGTGCGCAACGATCTCAGCCCGGGCCGGCGGGTCTCCGAATCCGAGATTGCGGCCGAATATGAGATTAGCCGTCAGCCGGTGCGCGAAGCTTTCATCAAGCTGTCCGAGGAAGGGCTGATCGAGGTGCGCCCGCAGCGGGGCACCGTCGTCCGCAAGATCGCCTATGCCTCCGTGCTGGATGCCAGATTCGTCCGCGAAGCGATCGAGGCCGACATCGTCAAGCTGTTGGCGGAGGCCGCCGACCGAGTATTGGTGGCCCAACTCAGGCGACAACTCGCCGAGCAGAGCCGGGTGGCCGAAGGCCGCGCGCTCGATTTCATTCAGCTCGATGAGCTCTTTCACCGGACCCTGGCGGAAGCCGCCGGGAAGGCAGCCGCCTGGACGTTCGTCGAAGCGCTGAAATCGCAGATGGACCGGGTGCGGTTCCTGAGCCTGAGGCATTTCCCGGCCGAGAAACTCGTCCGACAGCACGCGGAAATCGTCGACACCATTGCCGCCGGCGATGTCGCCGGGGCCGAACGCGCAATGCGGTCGCACCTTCGGGAAATCCTTGACGATCTTCCCAAGATCCTGAATTCGAACCCCGGGTTCTTCGATGAGCCCGGACCTGTCATCCCACTGACCAAAACTCAAAAACAGGAGGAAAACACATGAGGGCCACCAGCAAGATTACCGGACTGATCGCCGCCGGCCTCGTCGCGCAATTCGTCGGCGGTGCGGCCATCGCGCAGGACATGACCCTGCAACTCGGCCATCTGGCCAATGAGGAAAACCCCTGGCACCTGGCCGCCGTGAAGTTCGGCGAGGAGCTGTCGGCGCTGACCGATGGCCGAATCGCCGTCGAGGTGTTTCCGAACGAGTCTCTGGGCAAGGAGATCGACCTGATAAACGGCATGCAGCTTGGCACGGTGGACATGACGATCACCGGTGAAAGCCTGCAGAACTGGGCGCCTATGGCGGCCCTGCTGGCGGTTCCTTACGCTTACAGATCCCTGGAGCATATGGATGAAACGGCATCCGGCGAGATTGGCGATGCGATCGAGGCCCAGATCATCGAGAAGGCGCTGATACGTCCGGTCGCGTTTTTCGCTCGGGGGCCGCGCAACCTGACCTCCAACCGTCCGATTGCCAGCCCGGCTGATCTGGATGGCCTGAAAATGCGGGTGCCGAACGTGCCGCTCTTCGTCGACGTCTGGAGTGCCCTCGGCGCCCAGCCGACGCCGATGGCTTTCTCCGAGGTGTTCACATCGCTGCAGAACGGCACCATCGGGGCGCAGGAAAATCCCCTCGCCCTGATCCGCTCGGCCAATTTCAACGAGGTTCAGTCCCATGTGAACCAGACCGAGCATGTACGCTCCTGGATCTACCTGACCATCGCAGAGGCCACCTGGGGTGAGCTTTCCGAGGCGGATCAGGCCTCGGTCATGGAAGCCGGCCGTCGGGCGCAGGTGTTCGAGCGGCAGCTGTTCCTCGACAGTATTGCCGCCGACCGGGCGTATCTTGAGGGCAAGGGCATGACCTTCGTCGACGTCGATGGCGCCGCCTTCGCGGCACAGGCGAAAGATGCGGTGCTGGCCAATGTGAACGACGAGGTCAAACCGTACGTCGAGGCCTTGTTCTCTAACTGAGGGTACAGGCTTTAATCTGTGTGAAGCAGGTGCCGGCACACCCCGGCACCTGTTCCTCAATATCTCAACAAAGAAGCCGCCGAGCCGATGCGCCATGCCGTCCGCCTGCTGATCGTCTTCTGCCGGATCGGCGTTGGGCTGTCCTTCGTTGTGTTGCTGGTTGCCGTCCTCATCCAGGTCGCCGGCCGCACCATCGGCTCCTCGCCGGTCTGGACCGAGGAGTTAACCCGGTTCGCGCTGCTCTACCTCACCGCCTTCGGCGTCGGTCTGTCGTTCCGCTGCGGCGATCTGGTCAATGTGGATGTTGTCTGTGAGGCGCTGCCCGGAAAATGGCCCTGGCGGTTGCGCCTGTTGTCGGCGGTGGCGACCGCCGGGCTGTGCGCCGTGCTGATCCTGCCGGCCTGGAAATATTACGCGATCGGACGGCTGCAGACCTCCCCGGCCATGGGGCTGCGCATGGACTGGGTCCATATGAGCATTCTGGGCCTGCTGGTGCTGTTGATGGTCTTCGCCGCACTGCGCGCGCTGTCGATGCTGTTGGATTCGGATAGCGGTCTGCCGGTCCGGCCCGAGGGCCATTCCTGATGGACGTTTTCGTCCTGATCGCGGTGTTCGTATTGGGCTTGATGATCGGCCTGCCGGTGGCGGTGACGCTGGGCCTGTCTTCGCTGGCCTATCTGGTCATGGCCGACATCCCCTTCGTGGTCATGCCGCAGAAGATGTATGCGGGCATGGACGTCTTCGTGCTGTTGAGCATTCCGGGCTTCATCCTGGCCGGGAACCTGATGAACCGGGGCGGCATCACCGAGCGCATCATCCGCTTCGCCAACGCCCTTGTGGGCTGGGTGCGTGGCGGGCTCGGGCTGACCAATATCGCCGCCTCGATGCTGTTCGGCGGCATCACCGGCACCGCCGTGGCCGATGCCGCCTCGATCGGCGGGGTGATGATCCCGGGCATGAAGAAGGCCGGCTATCCGGCTGATTTCTCCGCCGCCGTCACCGCCGCCTCATCGACCGTCGGGCCGATCATCCCGCCCAGCGTGCCGATGATCATCGTCGGCGCCCTGTCCGGCATCTCGGTCGGCCAGATGTTCCTGGCCGGCGCGGTGCCCGGCATCCTGATGGGGCTGGCGATGATGATCACCGCCTATGTCATCGCCGTCCGAAAGGGTTTTCCGAGGCAATCCTGGCAGGGCGTGGCCGAACTGGCGCGGTCGTTCTCCGGTGCGCTGTGGGCGCTCGCCATGACCGGGCTGATCATCTACGGGCTGCTGAGCGGTATCGCCACCCCGACCGAGACCGCGGTGGTCGCCAGCGTCTATGCCTTCCTTGTCGGAGCGCTGGTCTACCGGCAATTGCCGCTTCGGGAGGTGCCGAAGATCATCGTCGACAGCGCGGTCTCCTCCGCCGCGATCCTGGTGCTGGTCGGCTTTGCCAATGTGTTCGGCTGGATCCTGGTCTCCGAGCGCATCCCGCAGGCCATCGCCGCCGGCGTGCTGTCGGTGACGGAAAACAAGTTCCTGATCATCCTGATGATCAACATCCTGCTGCTGTTCATCGGCATGTTCATGGAGACCATCGCCGCGCTGATCATCCTCTTCGTGCCGCTGCTGGCCCTGGCCCAGGGTGTCGGCATCGAGCCGCTGCACTTCGCCACCTTCGCCGTCCTGAACCTGATGATCGGCCTGACCACACCGCCGGTCGGCGTCTGCCTGTTCGTCTGCGCCAACATCGCCCGCCTGCCGCTGGGTCCGGTGGTGCGCGCGATCCTGCCCTTCATCCTGACCAACATCATCGTGCTGCTGCTGGTGTCGTATATCCCGGCGCTGGCGACGTGGCTGCCGGGATTGCTGACCAAATAGGGGACTGCGACTGCCCGGCATCTGATCCGGGCGCCAATACCGACGGGAATTTCCTGTGGTGACTGCAGCCTGGAGATTATCGTCCAATCGTCTATGCTGCCGACGGTAAGCAAAATGCCGCGACCACTCGGGAGAAGCACTATGAAGGTTCTTGGATTGCTATTGACGCTGGCGCTGGTCGCCGTGGCGCTACTGGCCGCACCGATCGGACAGCCAGACGCCGTCGTCATCGCCGGAATTCACGGCAGCAGCGGACCGCAGGCGGTTTGCGACCAAACCGACGGTATCTCGACCAGCGGATGCCCGTTCGACGATTCCAAACGGATCGTCGTGGCTGGGATCGACGCGGGCAGTCAACCCTAGGTCGTCGAAGACATCAACGGCCGGAAGCGACGATCACGCCGCCGCTTCCGGTCCAAGTCATGGGGATACGATCCGCTGGCGCGTCATATAGGTTTGGAACACATCTGGTCGGGCCTGGGTGTCGATCTGCGGAAACAGGATCCCGCCATTGGTATTCCGCTCGTGATAGTCGCTGAGACCGCCGGTATCGCGGTCGATGGGAATTCTCCTCAGCACGTCGAGCTCGCCATCTGCGTCGCGCCTTAGCCGGGCCCGGGCGATATCCTCGAATTCGATGATCCAGGTGCCGTCATGGCCCCGGTTCTTCCTGCCCAAGCCCTTCGCCCCCGATGGCGTGATGAGCAGGAACAGGCGGTTTCCCTCCTTCACCAGGCTGGAGCCGGTCAGCACCAGATAGCCGAAGCCCGAAGCGTCGTCATGGTCGGTCAGCGTGCCGGCATAGCGCCAGGTCTCGCCGTGATCCCGCGACGAGATGAGGACGACCCTGCGGTTCTCCCAATCGCCGAGTCCCGAGGATGTGGTGCTGGCATCCAGGCTGAGATAGAGCACGCCGTCCCGCGCGATCGAGCCGAGCTCATTGTAGAAGCTCATGCCGGCCAGATCGGGGTGCAGGCGGTTCAGGTCGATACGGCTGCCGGTCGCCGGGCCTCCGAACTGCCGCACCGGCTCCGACCATTGCCCGTCGGGCCGCCCGGCATATCTCACTTCGATCCAGCCATCCCCGTGCCGGTTGTTGTCCGGCCGGTGCGGCGGCACGGCGACATAGCGCTCGGCATAGAGCTTCCAGCGCCGGGAGGGATCGTCCGCCGGGTCAAAGACCAGTGTCGGCGTTTCGAAGCGCCGCACCCCGGCGATCGCCCGGCCGTCCACGGTGGCCGTATCGTCACGGGACCGGTTGACCGCGCCGACGAACGTCCAGCTTCGGCCCCGGTCGTCGCTCCGGGCCAGATGGGTGCTGACGTATTTCGGCAGTGCGACCCGCGAATAGGCAAGCCAGCCGGTCCCGTCCGGGCCGTATTCGACCGACACGTCGAAGATACCGTTCAGGTCGGGGTCGCCGGCAACGACCAGCTTCTCGAACCGGGAACTGATGCCGGCCGGCCTGCGCGGCGCCCCGCATCCCGCCGCCGCGAGCCCGACGACGCCAAGACCTCCGGCGAGCAGCAGCCGGCGACGGCCGATCACCGAAACCGCCGCCTTGATGGGATTCGAAGAGTTCATGTGATGGTCTCCCGCAACGGCCCCTCAGGCTCGATACCCGATCCGGCTCTGGCGATCAATCGACTCTGGCCCGCGAATTCACCAGACTGGAGGATCGGATCACGCATCACGGGAGGAAAGCCATGCCGGAAGTCGAATGGGCGAAGCTGAAGGCGCATGAGCTGCGCGATCTGGCCGGCCGCAACGCCGTGGTGATCCTGCCCGTCGCGGCGATCGAGCAGCACGGCCCGCATCTACCGGTCATGACCGATACCAGGATCGGCGCGGCGGTCGCGCGGCGGGCGGCGGAGAAGGCCTGCGCCCGGCGCCCGACGGTGGTGGCCCCGGTTGTGTGGTCGGGCCTGTCGGAGCACCACATGGCCTTCGGCGGCACCTTCACCCTGGATCACGAGACCTTCTTTGGCGTGCTGCGCTGCCTGATCGCCAGCGTGGTGCGACACGGCTTCACCGATGTGCTGATCTCCAACAGCCATGGCGGCAACATCCTCGCCATGCAGACCGCCGCCGACCGCTTTGCAACCGAGCTCGGCGCCACCATCGTCGCCACCACCTATGCCACCGAAGGCCTGGCCGCCATCGCCGCCCTGCTGGAGGACCAGGGCGGCGTGATGCATGCCTGCGAGGCCGAGACCTCGATGATGCTGGCCCTGGAACCCGGCCTGGTCGACACCACCGACCTCGCCGCCCTGGCCACCGACCGCGGCGCCGGCTTCCTCGGCGCCGGCACCACCTCCTACCGCTGGCGCCCCTTCCAGCACATGACCGCCAACGGCGTGTCGGGGAACCCGACGCGGGCGGGCGCGGAAAAGGGCGAGCGGCTGCTGGAGGCCGCCGCCGAGGCAATTGCCGCGCTGATCACCGACCCGGACACTTGGGCTCAGGCGCGAGACATGAGGGGCGACGACGTTGCCGGTGTGCCGCTTCGACAGGAGTGATGGAGGGAAGGGTGACGATCACGGGCTGTAAGGCAGGATCAAACAACTCTGACACCAATGATTTCCTTCGACACCGGTTTGTGACTCAGTAGGCCTAGACCACATCACATAATACAATCTGTATTAGAAATTGACAAAAGAATTGACACCCAACGTTCCTCAACGTTATCATGAATACACCTATGTATAGAATTCGATCGTCGGCCCGCACTGTAGATTGGATGCGGGAGAAATGCCCAATATACAAATGTCTGGCACGGTAGATCAATGGGGCAGTACACAAGAAAAATGCTAGGACTCATAGGATACTACAAATACGCCCTACTGTATTGGATATTTTGCGGAGTCATTCCTTTTATCTATGTATTGATTTATTATTATCCAAAAGGCATCAAATTTATAACCCTTTATGGCAGTCTATTTATTTATCCACTTTTTTTTAGCTGGATTACTATAATATTATCAACCAAAATAGGCAAATTCTTTTCTAGTTATGTTTTTTCTGACGGTTCATTAAAGAAGGGATTTTCATTAAAGAAGATATTCTGGACAGGTATAATTATATTTTCTATTTTTATTCTTGGCGCTGAACTTTCATCAGAAAATGTGGCGCCATTTGAGATCAACAAGGAATTCTATGAACTCAAACAATCGACGTTAGTAACTGGGAGTAAAAATATAATATTGATTGATTATTTTGACGAATCCAGAGGAAATCCCGGCACGCAAATTAGATGCAATGAGCGGGAAGGTAATATTGATGTGCGTTGTCAATATCAATCACTGATGATGGTCGGACTGAAAAATCGCTGGTTTCCAACTAGCGGATCATATTGGTCTCCAACTAGATATATATATATTGTTTCCTTTTTCATTCAGTCTGTTGCTTTGTTGTATCTATTTTTTGCGGCCGTATTGATATTGCGATACCGTCTAATTGTCGGGATCCCTAATTTTTCAGATTATTATGCCGTAGTTTTACAAACGGGTGCGGCGTTGGTTGTGGCGTTGTTCTGGGTCTTTCTTCGGGTATCTTTCCTAGAACAAAAGCTATCGTTCTTCCCAGATCAACAAAACTTAATTGCGGAGCGTATGATTGTTTCCTTGATTTCTGTTGCGTTTATTTTTCTTTTATTAAGTCTGTGGCAACAATATAAAGATGTTATATTGGCCTTAGCTGGGACAATATTTGGTGGTGGTGGTCTCTTCGTTATTTTCATTTATCCGGAGGTGTTCGGACAACTATTCCATCGGGAAATTGTAATTGAATCGAGTTTCTTGTCATTAATCGGATTGATGGTAATTGGGTATGGTGTCTTCTTGCTAAGACATAGAGCATAGAGCCGACCAGTAACTAGTGCACCGACTCATACAGTTGGTGCAGTTTGTGTGAGTTTGTCCAGAATGGTATCGGCAGATTTGGTCCATCTGAAGGGCTTGGGATCGTCATTGTGTTTGGCGAGGTAGCGGTGGATGGCGGCCTGCAGGTCGACGATGGATCGGAAGACGTCGCGTTTGAGCCTTTGGCGGGTAAGCTTGGAGAAGAAGCCCTCGACCGCGTTGAGCCAGGAGCTCGATGTAGGGGTGAAGTGGAAGACCCAGCGCGGATGGCGCGCCAGCCAGGCCAGCACCTTGGGGTGTTTGTGGGTGGCGTAATTGTTCAGGACCACATGGATGATCTTGCCCGCCGGAACCTCGGCCTCGACGGCGTTGAGGAAACGGATGAACTCTTGGTGGTATTACGGTAATGGGATGGACGCCCCCACCGGCTTTTCTGTGAGCCATACTGGAGTGTGTCAGCAATCCAGTATGGCTCACAGAAAAGCCGGTGGGGGCGTCCATCCCATTACCGTAATTGCAATATTTCTTGTCATAGTCGTAAAAATTTCAATTCAGTTCTCATTTCGGTCAGTGAGTGGTGCCGCAAATTCGAACTCACGAAGTGAGATTGTCTCGAGCAGCGTCTCCTCGGTCTGGAAGAGTGAGAATGCGTTAAGATTATAATCATCGAGAATCCGCAGTACCCTCAGGCGCTCTGTCGCCGGGAGCGTGAACTTCCAAAGGCGGTCCTGCTCCTCAGATGCATCGGCGAAGACGCTTTCATGAGGTGCGTACCACCACCCCTCCTTTCGGAATTGATAGGCAACCGTGTATTCGCTCTGCTGCAAAAAGTGCCTAGAATGGCTTCTGACATAGGGGCCAATTCCTTTGATCAGAGGGGCGTCTGACCCGCCGACCTTTCCTCGTCCGGCGTACTCCAGATACGCATAGATTGCGATCTGGTCTGAATATGCATTGGCGAAGGCAAACTGAGCAGCAACGTACGGCGATCGACTCCAGTCTAGCAGCGGCGACGGAAACCCATGATGGCGGAGATAGATCAGATAGTCATACCCAGGTAGTGAATGCCAGACGTTGTCATATTCCTTCCACCAATTGTCCAAGTCGGGCCAAATGGGCAAGTCCCATTTGCGGTCCGTAATTGTCTCGATCTGCGGCTTATACCAATCTGCAGTGAGGATCATGCATTGGCCCAGGTTCTTGACCCGATGGACATGATCTTCCATGGCTGGTCGATGAGGCGGTTCCAGGCGAAGCAGGAATGGTCGACGATATCGGCATAGGATTTGAAGGTGCGGTTCGAGAGCCAGTTGTCCCGCATGAATTGCCAGATGTTTTCGACGGGATTGAGCTCTGGGGAACGTGGCGGGAGCGGCAAGAGTGTGATGTTTTCCGGGACGTCGAGCTTGTGGGTGGTATGCCAGCCGGCCTGATCAAGGAGGATGACGGCGTGGGCGCCGGGCGTCACCTGGGATGAGATTTCGACCAGATGCCATTGCATGGCCTGGGTGTTGCATCGGGGCAGGACGAGGGCCGCACCGACGCCGCGGGCCGGGCATATGGCACCGAAGATGTAGGCTGATCGGGTTCGCTGATCGTGGGGTGCCCGCGGCCTGGTGCCCCGCTTGGCCCATCGGCGGGTAATCTTGTTCTTCTGGCCGACCCTGGCCTCGTCTTGGAACCAGATCTCGATTTCGATGCCGGCGGCGAGCCGAGATCGGATCGTGGCTATCTGGTCGGGGAATTTTTTTTGAACGTCACGATGGTCTCCGGGTCTTGGGCATGGTGGCGCGGCCGCGCCGAGAGCTTGCGATAGCCCAATTCGCGCAGCGTGCGGCTGACAGTGGTCTCATGCAGGCAGAGGCCGAACGCCTCATGCAGCCAGGCCGCCAGATCAGCCAGCCGCCAGCGCACCACGCCGTCGACCGCCGGCATGGGCCCCGCCTCGACCTTCGCGGCCAGGGCAGCCCGTTGGGCGGCATTCAGTTTCGGCCGGTTGCCCGGTGCGGTGCCGTCGATCAGACCCTCAGGACCCCGGGCATTGAACCGCAGCACCCAGTCACGGACCGTCTGAAGCCCGGCGCCCGCATACCGCGCCGCCGCCGTGCGCGACCCGCCATCATAGATCAGCGCCAGCGTCAGAAGCCGCCGGCTCTGGCCAGCATGCTCCGTTCGTTTGGCCAGCGCCCGAAGCTCTTCACCGGTGAAATCATCGCGCAGCGCAATCCCAGCTCGCATGGCAAACCTCCTTTGGTTGCCAACTTGAATCATGTCAGGACGAAAATGGGAATCCCCTAAATGAGTCAGCCATCGCGCAGGTTGGTATTAGCCCTCGACACCACATGGTAATAGTGTGAGCAGCTGAATTCTTGCGAAAGCCGTCGGCCAAGTGTCGTATCAAGGGACCAGGATGCGTTACGTTGTCCGCGAAACAGAAATCTTGAGACATTGCCAATTTCTGATTTGAGCGCTTGGATACGGACTTCAGATAATTGTCGCAGTTGGTCTTCAAACTCTTCCCAGTGTGCGAGTTCCACTAGACGCATCGAACTCTCCGAAATTGAGTTCGGGAGGCAAGATACCCGACTTGAGCCTCCCCCTAAGGCAACGGCACCGCCGTATGCTTCCTGAGCGTCCGCCCGCTCTCCACGTCCACTTCCAACAGCTTCACCCCGTACCCCCAGATCTGCGCCAGATACAGCAGCACGTTGTCGCAATCCGACTTGTTCAGCACCTGGCCGTCATGGACGTGGTGGGTCAGGATCAGGCGGCGGTTGCCTTTGAGGTCCACGTCGGTGACCTGGATCTCCGGCTCGATGCGGGCGATGTCGTATTGCCGGGCGAGCTGGCGGCGCAGGTTCGCGTAGCCGCGGCTGTCGTGGATCGACTCCACCATCATCGCCGGTTCCTCGCTGTCGTCGAACACCGAGAACAGGTGGAAGTCGCGCATGATCTTCGGGGAGAGGAACTGCAGGATGAAGCTCTCGTCCCGGTAATGGGCCCAGGCATCCTTCAGGGTGGCCATGGCGTCGTTGTTGCCGGCGATGTTGGGAAACCACTCGCGGTCCTCGTCGGTCGGCTCCTCGCAGATGCGCTTGATGTCGTTCATCATCGCGAAGCCCAGCGCATAGGGGTTGATCCCGCTATAGCGCGGATCGTCGAAATCCGGCTGGAACACCACCGCGGAGTGGGAGCGCAGGAATTCCAGCATCGCGCCCTCGTCCACAGCGCCCTTGTCGTAGAGCCGGTTCATGATCTGGTAGTGCACGAAGGTGGCGCAGCCCTCGTTCATCACCTTGGTCTGCTTCTGCGGATAGAAGTACTGGCCGACATTGCGGACGATGCGCAGCAATTCGCGCTGCCAATCCTCCAGCTTCGGCGCGTTCTTCTCCAGGAAATAGAGCAAATTCTCCTCGGGCAGGCCCAGCGCGCGCTGCTCGGCCTTCTGCTTCAAGACCCGCTCGCGCTCCTCATGGTCGTTGGCCTCCTTGTGGCGGGTGTCGCCGGGCAGGGTGCGCCAGAGGTCGTTATAGGTGGATTCCAGATAGGCGGCGCGCTCGGCCTGGCGCTCGCGCTCGACGCGCAGATTGGGCTTGGCCGGGCGGGCATAGCGGTTGACGCCGTGCTTCATCAGGGCGTGGGCCGCGTCGAGCATCTGTTCGACCGCGTCGATGCCGACCGCCTCCTCGCATTTCGCCACATAGGCCTTGGCGAAGGCCAGGTAGTCCAGGATGCCGTCCGCATCGGTCCATTGCTGGAACAGATAGTTGTTCTTGAAGAAGTGGTTGTGGCCGAAGCCGGCATGGGCGATCACCAGCGCCTGCATGGTGGTGGAGTTCTCCTCCATCACATAGCTGATGCAGGGGTTGGAGTTGATCACCAGCTCATAGGCCAGGCCCTGGGCGCCCTTGCGGTACAGCATCTCGTCGCGGGCGAAATGCTTGCCGTATGACCAGTGGCGGTACATCAGCGGCATGCCGATCGACGAATAGGCGTCGAGCATCTGCTCCGAGGTGATGACCTCGATCTGGTTGGTATAGACGTCCAGGCCGAGCTCGCCGATGCCGATCTCCTCGATCGCCTCGAAGGCCGCCTGCAGGGAATTGAAGCTCCACTCCGAGCCGTCGGAGATCAGCTTGCTGCGGCGCCGGGACTTCTTCGGCCCCGATTTCGATTTCGGCTTGGGCTTCGGCCCGCCATTGGGTTTGGGGCCTTCGGGGGCCTCGGATTCGCTCATGCGGCTTTTCTCGAGTTGCGCGCGAATAGCTCGTGGAAGACCGGGAAGATGTCGGCCGGCGTGGCGACCCGTCGCATGGCGAAGTGCTTCTGCCGGGCGGCGACGTCGCGATAGCCGAGCCAGAGCGGGCTTTCCGCCATCTCGCTCTCGAAGCCGAGGCCAATGCGCTTCTCGCCGACCTCGATATAGGAGAATTGCTGGCAGAGCGGCAGCAGCGTCTGCTCCAAAATATCCACGCAGCGCGGCATGTCGTTGCGGAAATTATCGCCGTCGGAGGCCTGGGCGCCGTAGATGTTCCAATCGGCGATCGGATAGCGGTCGGCGATCACCTGCTGCATCTCCTCCAGAGCGGTGGACACAACGGTGCCGCCGGTCTCGGTCGAGCGGAAGAAAGTGTCCTCGTCGACTTCCTGGGCGTGGCTGGTGTGGCGGATGAACACCACTTCCACATGGCGGTAACGCCGGGACAGGAACACGTGCAGCAGCATGAAGAAGCGCTTGGCAAGCTCCTTCATCTCCTCGGTCATCGAGGCGGAGGCGTCCATCAGACAGAACATCACTGCCTGGGTCGCCGGCTTGGGCAGCCGTTCGAAGCGGTTGTAGCGGATGTCGATCGGATCGATGTAGGCGATGGTCTTCTGGCGGCGCTTCTTGACCTCAAGCTCGGTCTTCAGGGCCTTGATCTTGCGCTCGCTGCCGCCCTTTTTCTCCAGCTTGGCGATCTCCGCCTCCAGGGCCTCGATCTCCTCCGCCTTCGGGCGGCGCAGGGTGATCCGGCGGGCCAGGCTGCCGCGCATGGTGCGCAGCACGTTCAGGCTGGAGGGCGAACCCTGGCTGGAAAAGCCGGCACGGGTCGGCTTGGGGGATTTCTCGTCCTTGACCTTGGTCTTCAGCAGGTCCGGCAGTTCCAGATCCTCGAAGAAGACGTCCAGAAACTCGTCCTTGGACAGGGTGAAGACGAATTCGTCATTGCCGTCGCCATCGGGGCTGCCGTCGCGGCCGCCGGCCTGGCCGGGCGGGCGCTTGGGGATCAGATCGCCGGGAACGAATTCCTTGTTGCCGGGCGCCACGCCGTGGCGGCGGCCGTCGCTGCGGGAGAAGCCGAAAGTCGGCTCGCGCACCGTCTTGGCGCGGATCTTGATCTGCTCGCTGCCCTCGACCTCGGACACCCGGCGCTGCTTCAGCGCATCGCGCACCGCCTCGCGGATGTCGGCCTTGGCGCGGCGGACAAAGCGCTGGCGATTGCCAAGGCTCTTGCCCTTCGGATTGAGACGGCGGTCGACGATGTTCATGGGCGTCCGTTTGCCTCCTGCTGCTCCAGCAATGTGCTGGCCGCCCGGCCCCCATACTTCGACAGGCTCAGCATGAGGGCCTCTTTCCGGTTCTCAACATTCGAACCTCGTTCCCGATCTCGGCATTTGAAAGTCGTTCCCGATCTCGGCATTTGAAAGTCGTTCCCGATCTCGGCATTTGAATCTCGTTCCCGATCTCAAATTCCTCATGCTGAGCCACCTCATCCTGAGCCTGTCGAAGGACGAAGTATGAAGGCTGAGCTGAAGTTGCCGCGATCCGGTCACAATCAGCTCGATTTGTTCACCCGCATGTACCATTCGACCAGACGGCGGACCTGGCGGTCGGTATAGCCGCGGCCGATCATGCGCTCGACGAACTCGGCGTGCTTCTTCTCCGACTCGCTGTCCTTCTTGGTGCCGAAGCTGATGACCGGAAGCAGCTCCTCGATCTGGCTGAACATCCGCTTTTCGATCACCTCGCGGATCTTCTCGTAGGACGTCCAGTTCGGGTTGTGGCCCTTGTTGCGGGCCCGCGCCCGCAGCGAGAACTTGACCACCTCGTATCGGAAATCCTTGGGATTGGCGATCCCGGCCGGTTTCTCGATCTTGCTCAGCTCCTGGTCCAGCAATTCGCGGTTCAGCAGCTGGCCGGTGTCCGGATCCTTGAAGTCCTGATCCTCGATCCAGGCATCGGCATAGGAGACGTAGCGGTCGAAAAGGTTCTGGCCGTAATCGTGATAGCTCTCCAGATAGGCCTTCTGGATCTCGTGGCCGATGAACTCGGCATAGCGGGTGGACAGCTCTTCCTTGATGAACTCGATATATTGCTTCTCGAGCTCCTCTGGGGGCTGTTCGCGCTTGATCGACTGCTCCAGCACATACATCAGGTGGACCGGATCGGCGGCCACCTCCTTGGTGTCGAAGTTGAAGGTCTCCGACAGGATCTTGTAGGCGAAGCGCGTCGACATGCCCTCCATGCCTTCATCGACGCCGGCCATGTCGCGGTATTCCTGGTGCGACTTGGCGTGCGGATCGGTGTCTTTCAGGCTCTCGCCGTCATAGATCCGCATTTTCGAATACAGGCTGGAATTTTCATGGGCCTTCAGCCGCGACAGCACCGAGAAGCGGGACAGCATGTCCAGGGTGCCCGGCGCGCAGGGTGCCGCGGACAGCTCGCTGTGGGTCAGCAGCTTCTCGTAGATCTTGGTCTCTTCGGTGATGCGCAGGCAGTAAGGCACCTTGACCACGCAGATGCGATCCAGGAACGCCTCGTTGTTCTTGTTCGCCTTGAAGCTCTGCCACTCGGATTCGTTGGAGTGGGCCAGGATGATGCCCGAATAGGGCAGCGCGCCGACATTCTCGGTGCCGACATAGGTGCCGTCCTGGGTCGCCGTCAGCAGCGGATGCAGCATCTTGATCGGCGCTTTGAACATCTCGACGAACTCCAGGATGCCCTGGGTCGTGCGGTTCAGACCGCCGCTATAGGAATAGGCGTCGGCATCGTTCTGGCCGAAATACTCCAGCTTGCGGATATCGACCTTGCCGACCAGCGACGAAATATCCTGGTTGTTGTCGTCGCCGGGCTCGGTCTTGGAGATGCAGACCTGGCGCAGTGATGAGGGCTGCAGCTTGACGACGTTGAAGCGGGAGATGTCGCCGCCGAATTCATCCAGGCGCTTGACCGCCCAGGGCGACATCAGGCCGGTGAGGCGGCGCTTGGGAATGCCGTATTTCTCTTCCAGCGCGGTGCCCATGGTCTCCGGCTCGAACAGCGATAGCGGGCTCTCGAAGACCGGGCTCAGCTCGTCGCCGGCCTGCAGCACATAGACCGGGCACTTCTCCATCAGGCCCTTCAGCCGTTCGGCCAGCGACGATTTGCCGCCGCCCACCGGGCCCAGCAGATAGAGGATCTGCTTGCGTTCCTCCAGGCCCTGGGCGGCGTGGCGGAAGAAGCCGACGATCCGCTCGATCGTCTCTTCCATGCCGTAAAAGTCGTTGAAGGCGGGGTAAACCTTGATCGTGCGGTTCATGAATATCCGCCCGAGCCGTGTATCGTCCGAGGTGTCGACCAGCTCCGGCTCGCCGATCGCGTCCACCATGCGCTCGGCCGCGCTGGCATACCGCATCGGATCGTCCTGGCACCCTTCCAAGAAGTCCTTCAGGGACATCTCGGATTGCTTGTTCAGGTCATAGGCCTCGGAAAAGAGACCGAAAACATCCTCATTCGACGCCATGTCTTTTCCTCACCATCCAGCGGTTCCTACTAGTCATGATCTGTTGCGGCGCAATGCCGATGGCAAATCACAACTTGGAGCGGCCGCCATGCGCCAGCAATAAGGGCCGGCATGGGGCGCCGCATCCCGACGGGACGCGGCAAATGGGTTGCGACTGTGTCTACCTGATGGACCAACGTAACGCGGCGTCCGACACCATCCTGTGCCAGTTGGCCAACTTCACGCATCGACCCAACATAGGGGCTAGATGCGGCAACGATGGGGCGCGAATGTGACAAGTGCGGCACCCGTACTCGGTGCGCCTCCCAGCCGGTCCGGCCTCCCCTGTGGGCGGTCGAAATCGACTGTAGGGGGCGCGTTGTTAACCAGTTTACGAATCAAGAAATCTCGAATTCGTTAACAAATCGGCCATCATGTCGATTGTGATCGCGGTCGTTGCCGGGAAGGTAGGCGAAGCCCGCGGAATCCCGTCCCTTCAAGGGAAATCGCTATCTCGATCAATTTCGCTCACATTGCCGATGTCGCGAGACGCACCGGTCGCGGCACAACTCTGCGTAAGGATTTCCGGCTCGTTCGGCCGCTCCGCCGACGCTATTCGTTAATCCGGATTAGCCGAATCCGACCGAATCCCTAGCCAATGTACGAAGCCGGAATAACAGGCCGGTCTGACAAGATTACCTCAAGGGTAATGGCGGGCATCTGATCCTCCGGCTAGGATCGCTCCATGCAGAATTCGACCGCGATGACCCATGCCGGGCCGACTGCTGGATATGGCGCCATGTTGCAGCAATGGCGCCGGCGTCGGACGCTCAGCCAACTTGACCTCTCCCTCGATGCCGGGGTTTCCCAGCGCCATGTCAGTTTCCTGGAATCCGGCCGGTCCCGCCCCAGCCGGGAGATGGTGCTGATGCTGGCGAGCACCCTCGACCTGCCGCTGCGCGAGCGCAATGCGATGCTGGTTGCAGCCGGTTTCGCGCCGATCTTCCGCGAACAGGGGTTGGCCGGCATCGAGGCCGAACCGGTGCGCCGCGCGCTCGGCTTCATGCTGCAACAGCAGGAGCCGTTCCCCGGCCTTGTCATCGACGGTCACTGGAACCTGCTGATGGCCAACGAGGCGGCCGGGCGGATGATCGCCGATTTCGTAGATCTGGAGGCGTTCGCCGCGGCCCATTGCGGCAACGGACCGCCCAATATCCTGAAGTTGACGGCGCATCCGGACGGGCTCCGCCCGTGGATCGTCAATTGGCTGGAACTGTCCGACGCCATGCGGGTCCGGGTACGGCGCGAGATGGCGTTGGCCGCGCCGGATCCGGCATTGCTGGCGTTGATGGAGGAGGTCGAGGCTCTGATGCCGAAAGCCGACACGCCTCGTGAATTGCCAACCGGGATCGGTTCATCGCCGATCCTGCCGATGCAGCTTCGTCGCGGCGATCTGTCCTTGGCTTGGTTCTCGACGATCGCCACATTGGGAACCGCGATGGATGCGGAGTTGGAGGAGCTTCGGATCGAATCCTTCTTCCCGGCTGACGATGTCACCGAGCGCTACGCGCGGGCGATGGAGACGGCGCGCTTGGCCTGAACTGTCAGGAGCAGACGCCCGTTATGCCGGTTCTTCCTTCTGACGAGGCCGTCCGGTGTTATATCTTCCGGTATGAGTAGCTCATCCTGGACGCCCGATCCGCTCGACGATCCGTCGGCGGTGCCCGATGCCCCGGCGACACCCGGTGCGCCGGCTGTCCCTGGCGCGCGCGTCGCCTATTTCGACAATTTGAATCCGGAGCAGCGCAAGGCCGCTGAGTTGCTGGACGGGCCGGTCCTGGTGCTGGCCGGGGCCGGCACCGGCAAGACCAGGGTCCTGACCACAAGGCTGGCGCATCTGCTGTCGACACGGCGGGCATGGCCCAGTCAGATCCTCGCCGTCACTTTCACCAACCGGGCGGCGCGGGAGATGAAGGACCGGGTCGCCAATCTGGTTGGCGCGCCGGTTGAAGGCTGGTGGCTGGGCACCTTCCACGCCATGGCCGCGCGGCTGCTGCGCCGGCATGCGGAGCTGGTCGGGCTGAAGAGCAACTTCACCATCCTCGACACCGACGACCAGATCCGCCTGATCAAACAGCTTTTGGAAGCGAAGAACATCGACGCCAAACGCTGGCCGGCACGACTGGTGCTCGGCGTGATCGAGCGGTGGAAGGATAAGGGCCGCACCCCGGACCGGCTGAAGCCCCAGGATGCCGGCGACATCGCCGGCGGTCGGGTGATCGATCTCTACCGCGCCTATCAGGAGCGGTTGCGCACCCTCAACGCCTGCGATTTCGGCGATCTGCTGCTGCACAACCTGGCGATCCTGCAGGACAACGCCGAGCTACTGGCGGATTACCATCGCCGTTTCCGCTACATCCTGGTCGACGAATACCAGGACACCAATGTCGCCCAGTATCTCTGGCTCAGGCTGCTGGCCCAGGGGCACAAGAACATCTGCTGCGTCGGCGACGACGACCAGTCGATCTATGGCTGGCGCGGCGCGGAGGTCGGCAACATCCTGCGCTTCGAGACCGATTTCCCCGGCGCCAAGGTGATCCGGCTGGAGCGCAATTACCGCTCCACAGACCGTATCTTGGGCGCCGCCTCCGGGCTGATCGCGCAGAATCGCGGCCGGCTGGGCAAGACCCTGTTCACCGACACCAGCGGCGGCGACCAGGTGGTCGTGCGCAATGTCTGGGATGGCGAGGAGGAAGCGCGCTGGGTCTGCGACGAGATCGAGGCGCTGCAGCGCCAGAAGATCCGGCTGTCGGAGATGGCGATCCTGGTGCGCGCCGGCTTCCAGATGCGCGAATTCGAGGAGCGGCTGATCACGCTCGGCATCCCCTATCGGGTCGTCGGCGGCCCGCGCTTCTATGAGCGCATGGAGATCCGCGACGCGCTGGCCTATCTGCGCGTCATCGCCCAGCCCGATGACGATCTGGCCTTCGAGCGCATCGCCAACACGCCGCGGCGGGGGCTGGGGGCGGCGACGCTGAAAACCCTGCACCAGGTCTCCAGGTCCGCCCGGATACCGTTGACAGAGGCGGCACTAAAGCTGATCGACACCGACGACATCCCGGCCCGGGCGCGTAATTCCCTGCGCACGCTGATGGGCGATTTTGCCCGCTGGCGCTCCATGGTCGAGCGCGTCCCGCATCCGGAACTGGCCGGCACCGTGCTCGACGAATCCGGATACACCGGCATGTGGCAGGCCGACAAATCGGCGGATGCGCCGGGCCGGCTGGAGAATCTGAAGGAGCTGGTCGCCGGCATGGAGGAGTTCGAGAACCTCCACGGCTTCCTGGAACATGTCAGCCTGGTGATGGAGAACACCGAAAAACCGGGCTCCGACATGGCCAATCTGATGACCCTGCATTCCGCCAAGGGGCTGGAATTCGAGCAGGTCTTCCTGCCCGGCTGGGAGGAAGGGCTGTTCCCCCACCAGCGCGCCCTGGACGAGAGCGGCATCGCCGGGCTCGAGGAAGAGCGCCGGCTGGCCTATGTCGGCATCACCCGCGCCAAGCACAAGGTCCATATCAGCGCCGCCGCCAACCGCCGCATTCACGGTCAGTGGCAGGCGGGACTGCCGTCGCGCTTCCTGGAAGAACTGCCGGACGAGCATATCGACGTGCAGAGCGATCCCGGTCTGGGATTGCGCGAAACCACGCCCGGCTTCACCTTCAAGGCGCCGCGCCAGGGCGGCTTCATGTCCCGCACCGCCCCGGTGACCCTGGAGGGTGTCGCCTATTCGGTGGCGGAGCGCCCGCGCCCGGCCAATGCCTTCCTGGCCGGCAACCGGGTGTTCCACCAGAAATTCGGCTACGGCACCGTTGCGGCGGCCGACCATGACAAGCTGACCATCACCTTCGACCATGCCGGTGAGAAGAAGGTCATGGACAGCTTCGTCGTCCCGGCCGATCAGGCGGGATAGCGTGGCGCAAAGTTCCGCCGTCTGGCGGGTTGCGTTCTCGGTCCCGGCGGCCACGGCCGATGGCTTCGAGGAACTGCTCTCTGCAACCTTTCCCGCCGTTTCCGTGTTCGGAGAGGACGAGGATCCGGTGCGGCAGATCGAAGGCTTCGGGCCGGACGAACCGGACCGGCCGGCGCTGTCGGTCGGCCTCGCTATTTTGGCCCGATCTCTGAGCGTCGATGAGCCGGAACTGACCGTCGAGCACGTTCCGCCGACCGATTGGCTGGAGGCGACCTATGAGGCGTTTCCGCCGGTCCGTGTCGGGCGCTTCTACATTCACGGCTCCCATGACCGAGCGCCGGTTCCTGCCAATGCGATCGGATTGTGCATCGATGCGGCGACGGCGTTCGGCACCGGGGAGCACCAGACCACGGCCGGCTGCCTGATCGCCTTGCAGCGGCTGGCCAAGCGGCGGCACATCCGGCGCGTCCTGGATATGGGGTGCGGCAGCGGAATCCTGGCCTTTGCGGCGGCGCGGCTATGGCATAAGCCGGTGCTGGCGGTCGACGTGAATCGCGAGGCGGTGCGCGTCGCCCGCCTCAACGCACGGGCCAATCGTGTCGGGACCTGGGTCACGGCGGTGGCAGGCGATGGCTATGCGGATCGGCGGGTGGCGTTAGCCGGCCCGTTCGATCTGATCATCGCCAATATCCTGGCGCGACCGCTGGTCGCCATGGCCAAGGATTTGTCCGCCCATCTGGTTCCGGGCGGAGTGGCCGTGCTGGCCGGTCTGCTCACAGGACAGGAACCGCAAGTGCTCTCGGCCCATCGCGCCCAGGGTTTGTATCTTGTCGATCGCATCACCGTAGGCGATTGGCCGACTTTGGTGCTGCGAAAGGGCGGATCGGATCGTCGCGGCATCCCCGCCCGGGCCTGACCCGGACGGAGAAGCCGCAACGATCAGACGTTACGCGATACGCTGGGCGCCGTCGTTGTTCGCCGGACGGATCGCGCCACCGTGCCGGAGCACGCGGACGCTGTCCGCACCCTGCATGACCACGGTCTCGATCATGTCCCGAGTCAACCCGATATCGTCGAGTTGACGATTCGAGAGATTAGAGAGCTGGATATAGGTGGCCCGCTGGCTCCGGGCACGCCGGCCCAGTCCGAGGCTTCTCAGGATACGCCGCACCACCTGGTCGAAGGAGTGGCCGGTGCGCGGAAGAATGGCTGCGTTGCTCATGTTACTCACCCAAATACAAGTCGGTTGCCATTGCCAGTCATCGAGACGTTTCCGCCGAAAGCGCCCCTTCGGGCCCCAATATTCAGCACGCCTTTGACCGCAATATTTGTGCAATGCAATATCATCTAGATAGCTAATTTTTTGTGTTTTTTCCTTGGCGACGCTTTGATAATTTTGCATTGCAGCATTGCCGTCGATGCATAGCGGTGGGCAGCCCGCAGGATCCCTGGTTTCCAGCCGCTTCCAGGCCCTACAGGCAATCCACCTTGCCGGCCATCGGATGGCGTCTTAGCCTGACCCTCGGCTCCCGATAGCGGGACGCAGGAGGCATGCCCAGGTGACCGATTCCACGATTGACGATGCGACGCTGGCCGCCCTGATCAAGGATGCCGGCCTGAAGTCGACACCGGATGAATTGCGCAATCTGCTGCGCGGCATCAACGCGGCGCCGGAGCCGCCAGACGCGGATCTCTGGCTGGCCCTGGCGGTGCCGGATGCGACGCCCGATCTGGCCGACCGGTTGCGACAGGCGAAGGCGCTATTGGCCGGGGTGACCGACCGGCATGGCCCGGCCCTTGCGGACCGTGTGCCGGCGCTGCGCAAGCAATTGGCCGCCATGGGTTTGGACGGTTTTGTCATCCCCTGCGCCGATGCCCATCAAAGCGAGTACATTCCGGCCTCGGCCGAACGGCTGGCCTGGCTGACCGGCTTTGCCGGCTCGGCCGGTCTGGCGATCGTCCTGCGCGACCGGGCGGCGTTGTTCGTCGACGGGCGCTACACTCTGCAGGCGCCAGCACAGGCCGATGGCGCGATCTTCGACTTCAAGCATCTGATCGACGACCCCCATGCGGAATGGCTGGCGGACAATTCGCCTGCCGGCGGTCGGGTCGGTTTCGATCCCTGGCTGCACACAGCCGACTGGGTAAGGCGGGTCGGTGCGGCGTTGGAAAAGAGCGGCGCGACACTGGTGGCGGTCGAGGAAAACCCGGTCGATGCGGTGTGGACCGATCAGCCGCCGCAGCCTCTGTCGCCGGTGGTGCCCCATGACGAGGCCTATGCCGGGCGGAGTTCCGCCGACAAGCGCGCCGCCTTGGGCGCGGAACTGGAAAAGGGTGGGGTCGCCGCGGCGGTGATCTCGGCGCCGGACGCGATTGCCTGGCTGTTGAACATTCGCGGCGGCGATGTTCCGCGCACGCCGCTGCCGCTGTCCTTCGCGCTGCTGCGGTCGGACGGCCAGGTCGATCTGTTCATCGACCAGCGCAAGCTCGCGCCGGCGTTGGAGCGCCATCTCGGCAACCAGGTGGCGATACAGCCGCCGGAGGCACTGGGCCCGGCGCTGGACGCATTGGGAGAAGGCGGGCCGACAGTGCGGATCGACAGGGCGAGCGCCTCGGCCTGGATCGATTCCAGGCTGCGCGACGCGGGCGCCAAGGTGAAGGCGGACATCGACATTTGCGCCCTGCCACGGGCGCGGAAGAATGCGGTCGAGATGGCCGGGTGCCGGGCGGCGCATGTTCGCGACGGCGCAGCGGTGGCGCGTTTCCTCGCTTGGCTGGAACGGGTCTCGCCCGGCGGTGGGATCAGCGAAATCGGGGCGGCGGAGCACCTGCGGGCCTTCCGCGCCGAGCAGAAGCTGTACCGCGACGACAGCTTCGACACTATTACCGGCGCCGGGCCGAACGGCGCGATCGTGCATTACCGGGTCAGCGAGGAAACCAATCGAATTCTCGATCCGGGCTCGCTGTATCTGGTCGACAGCGGCGCCCAATATCTCGACGGCACCACCGACATCACCCGCACGGTGGCGGTCGGCACGCCGGATGCCGAGATGCGGCGGTGCTTCACCTTGGTGCTCAAGGGCCATATCGCTCTGGCGAGTGTCCGGTTCCCGAAGGGGACCACCGGGTCCCAGATCGATGTTCTGGCACGCCAGTTCCTATGGGCTGCAGGCATGGATTACGACCATGGCACCGGCCACGGGGTCGGCAGTTATCTGGGTGTGCATGAAGGGCCGGCGCGGATATCCAAGATGCCGAACAGCGTGGCTCTGGAGCCAGGCATGATCCTGTCCAACGAGCCCGGCTACTACCGCACGGGCGCTTACGGCATCCGGATCGAGAATCTGGTGCTGGTGCGTTCTTGCGATGACCTTCCCGATGCGGAGCGCGAGATGCTGGAATTCGAGACCGTGACCCTGGCCCCGATCGACCTCCGGCTGGTCGAGCCGACGCTGATGACGGCGGACGAGATTGCCTGGCTGGATGCCTATCACAACCGGGTTCGCGACGTTGTCGGTCCCGGCCTGTCGGGTGAAGCCGCTGACTGGCTGGTCACGGCGACAACCCCGCTTGGCAGCTAGGCCGATGGCTTCAAGGATTGGGTTCCGGCGTTGGTTGAAGGCGTCCCTGGCGCGGTCTATAGGGCTGGTCGTGGTCCTGACATCGGCGTGCAGTGCGACGATCAAGGATGACGAAACGGTCATCCTGCTTCCCACGGCCGCCCATGTCGATCCGGCCGACGGTGCTTGGGAAATCCCGGTTCATGGTTGGGTTTTCGAGGTCGAGGGTGGGTCCCTCTGGCGCAACGGGCTGGTGCTGGCTGCTGCGGCGGCTTTGGGCCTCGATGCCGAGGTCGGGGAGAATGAGTTTTTCCAACGGCGTGCCTGGATGTTCCTGGTCGACAATGAGCGCGGCAAGGACCTCGGAATCAATATTGCTGGGCAGGCTGCCACTATTGGACGGTCCGGCGCCAACGGACACGTGAGCGGAACCGTGCGGCTCGCCGTGGCGGATCTCCCGAATATCGCACGGGATGGGTGGGTGGAGATCGAGGCGATTCTGCCGGCAGGCGACCAAAGGCGTTTTGTGGGGGGCGTTCAGCTTCTGGCGCCGGAAGGGCTGTCGGTCATTTCGGATATCGACGACACCATCAAGATCAGCGAAGTCACCGACAAGCAGGCGCTGCTGGCGAACACTTTCCTGCGTGCCTTTCGCCCGGCACCGGGCATGGCTGAACTGTATGGCCGATGGGCGGAGTCCGGGGCCGCCTTTCACTATGTGTCATCGTCGCCTTGGCAGTTATTCCCGGCACTGGACAGGTTCCTGGGCCGGGAGGGGTTCCCGAGGGGCGGTTTCCATCTCAAGCAGTTTCGCCTCAAGGATGAAAGCTTCTTCAATCTGTTCGAGGAAGGCGAGGTCCACAAGATACCGGCGATCGAGTCGATCCTCAGCGACTATCCGGGCCGGCGGTTCATTCTGGTTGGCGATTCCGGTGAACGCGATCCGGAAATCTATGGCGAGATTGCACGCCGTTTCCCGGATCAGATTGCCGGAATATTTATTCGCAATGTCACGGGAGAATTAGAGCGGACCGACAGGCTTGAATCGGCCTTTGCCGGCTTGTCCGCAGACCTCTGGAGGCTATTTGCCGATCCGGCGGAGCTAGAGGGGGTGGCGATCAGGCCGGACGGTATCGCCCTATAGATGGGGCGTGATCTGCGCGCAAGTCGCGTCGGCTAAAACAAACCGCGCCGGCGGTTGGTCTCGAAATGAAAGATATGCACGCCCATCAGCATGTCTACATCGACGCCGTTGCGGGCCAACGGAAAATAGACCCGCTGGTAGCCCACATGCTCGCGCCCGGGCAGCGAGACCGACAGATCACCGAAGCCTGGCTGGCGGGTTTTGACGATTTCCAGCATTTGCAGGCCGATAGCATCCCCACATTGGGTAATGTGGCCGCCATCGACATATTCCCCGGTAATATCCCGTCCCATCGCTTCGCCGCACGTCGTGCCGATCAGCCGGAACCGAAAACAGATATCATCGCCGTCCCGTTCGACATCAACGAAGGTCAGTACCGACAGCAGGTTCGGGATGTCGGTCGGATCGACATGTTGCCGGCCGGGCAGCATGCCTTCAGGCGCCTGCGCGACAAGATAGTCGTTCAGCTGCTGAAAACGAGGGTGTTTCGCCACGAATTCGGGCGTGCTCTTCGGCCACGGCGGCGATAACTCCGCCACCGTCATGACCAAGGGCCGATTGCCCCTATGCGCTGGTGCGGAGAGAAGGTCCGCTGCGGTCAAATGGTCCATTGATGGGCAGCCTTGAAGCCTAAATGAAAGACGCTGAAACCTACGCTTTGGAGACTAATGGCGCGTTAAAGTGGCGGAAGATTCTAATTTCCGAGATTGGCCGTAATCTTGACTGGTACTTCGTTGATGAATGGTAAAGTGGCGAGGCCGAAAACTATGCCGTGCAATCAATTTCCAAGAAGAGCGAACCACTCTTGCTCAGTCATGGTTGCAATGCCCAGATCGGCAGCCTTTTTCGCCTTCGAGCCGGCATCGGCGCCGACCACCACATAGTCGGTTTTCTTCGACACCGAACCGGCGACCTTGGCGCCAAGAGCTTCGGCTTTCGCCTTTGCTTCGGACCGTGAAACGGTCTCCAGGGTACCAGTGAACACCACCGTCTTGCCGGCAATCGGAGAGGTCGGTCTCCGCGGCCTCCAGGGCTTCCACGGTAAGCTCGGCGTCCAGTTTCTCGATGATCTCCCGATTGTGCTCTTCGCCGAAATAGGCGGCGATGTCATCGGCGACATTCATACCGATGCCCTCGATGTTGCACAGATCGGCATAGGCTTCGCCGATTTCCGGTGGCTTGCGGGCCTCCGGCTGAGCCCGCCGCTCCACCATGGCGCTGCACATGGCGTCATACCAGGAGCCCAGATCGCCGTATGTGAGGGCCAGAAGCCGAGCCGTCGATTGGCCGACTTGGCGGATGCCGAGGGCATAGATGAAGCGGTCGAGGCCGATCCGGCGCCTGTCGTCGATGGCCTTGAGCAGATTGGCCACGGATTGCTCCGCCCACCGCTCGCGGCCCAGCAGTTCGTCCCGCCAATTCTTCAGGCGGAAGATATCGGCAGAGTCCTTGATCAACCCGGCATCCCAGAATTCCTGGATGTTTTCCACGCCCAGGCCTTCGATATCGAAGGCGTCGCGACTGACGAAATGCATCAGCCGGCGGACCCGCTGGTGCGGGCAATCGAGCCCGCCGCCACAGCGGACGACCACGCCGCCATCCTCCCTGGGTCACCGGCGTCCGCAACGGGCAGGGGCATATCTCGGGAAACCTGAATGGCCTGCTGTCGTTGGGCCGCTTGTCTTCGACAACCGAGACCACCTGGGGAATCACGTCTCCGGCCCGTTGGATGATCACATGATCGCCTTCGCGGATATCCTTGCGTTCGATCTCGTCCCTGTTGTGCAGGGTCGCCCGGGAGACAACGACCCCGACCGACGGTGATCGGCTCAAGATTGGCTACCGGTGTCAGAGCTCCGGTCCGGCCGACCTGGATGGTGATTTCGCGCAAGATGGTTTCAGCCTTCTCAGCCGGAGAAATTTGTGGGCGATCGCCCAGCGCGGTGCCCGGCTGACAAAATCGAGCCGCTCCTGCCAATCCAGCCGGTCGACCTTGTAGACGATACCGTCGATGTCGTGCGGCAGCTCCGCCCGGTCGCTCATCAATTGGCGATAGAAAGCAAGGATGTCCTCAAGGCTGTGGCATAGGGCGGCCGGTTCATTCACATCGAAGCCCCAGCTAGCCAGCGTTTGACGGGCCTGCCACTGGGTCTCGCCAAGCGGCGCCGTGGTCTCGCCCCAGGCATAGGCGAGGAACAGCAGTGGCCGGTCGGCGGTGATGGTGGGATCCTTCTGGCGTAGCGATCCCGCCGCCGAGTTGCGCGGGTTCTTGAAGGTCCTCTTCTCCTCCGCGGCAAGGCGGTCGTTCAGGGCGCGAAAATCGGCATTCCTCATGAACACTTCGCCGCGCACCTCGATCAGTTCGGGCACATTGCCGTGGAGCCTCTCGGGCACATTGCGGAGAGTGCGGATATTTGCAGTGACGTCCTCACCAACTGAGCCGTCGCCGCGGGTGGCGCCCGTTAACAGACGGCCCTTTTTGTAGAGCAGGGACATCGACAGCCCGTCGATCTTGGCTTCGGCGACAATGTCGATCGGCTCAACCTCGTCCAGCATCAGGAAGCGCCGGATGCCGGACAGGAAGTCGGCGACGTCCTCGTCGCTGAAGGCGTTCGACAGAGACAGCATCGGCACCCGGTGGGTGACCTTCGCGAAACCGCCTGCCGGTGCGGCGCCGACCTTCAACGACGGGCTGCCCGGTCGCCGAAGCTCCGGGAAACGGGCCTCGATTTCATCATTGCGCCGGCGCAAAGCATCGTATTCGGCATCCGTGACGATCGGCTCGTCGCGCTGGTGATACGCCTCGTCGTGCATCTGGATTTCAGCAGCCAGGCGTTCCAGCTCGCTTGCCGCCCGCTCGGACGTCAGCACCGCGACCGGCGTCTGGCGGAGATCCTCGGCCGGCATCAGGCGGATTGTGCCGCGATCAGGCTGTCGGCTGCGGCCCGCGCCTGATCGGTGACCGTCGCGCCGGAGAGCATGCGCGCGATCTCTTCCCGCCGCTCGCCGTCCTCTAGTGCCGCCACCGTTGTCGCCACATGGTCGCCGCTCGATGCCTTCGCGACGCGCCAATGATGTCCCGCCCGGGCCGCGACCTGCGGGCTGTGCGTCACCACCAATACCTGAACCTCGTCGCTCAGCCGGCCAAGCCTGTCTCCGACGGCGGCGGCAACGGCGCCGCTGATGCCGCTGTCGACCTCGTCGAAGATCAGTGTGGGCGCCGAGCCGCCGCGGGTCAGCACGACTTTCAGTGCCAGCATGAAACGGGCGAGTTCGCCGCCCGAGGCTACCCGGTTGAGCGGCCCTGGCGGTGCTCCGGGATTGGTGGCGACCAGGAAGATGACCCGGTCACGGCCATTCGGCCCCCATTCGCTCTCTGGCAGTTCCGCCACCTGGGTAAGGAAATGAGCCTTCTCGAGCTTTAAGGGCGGCAGTTCGGCGGCAATCGCCTTGTCCAGATCGCCTGCCGCCCGCGACCGTGCGCTGCTGAGAACCTCCGCAGCCTCCAGATAAGTTGCCCTGGCCATCTCGGCTGCCTTTGCCAGCTGTGAGAGGCGGTCGCCATCTCCCTCGATCAGGGAGAGTTTCTCAGCCAGCTCGTCGCGCAGCGCGGCAAGCCCATCGACCTCGACTCCGTATTTGCGCGCGGCGGCACGCAGCGAAAACAGTCTTTCTTCGAGCCCCTCCAACTCGCCCACATCAAGATCGATATCGGCGCTCAGGCTCTGTAATTGGGCGGTGGCCTCTGCGGTTTCTGAAAGGGCCCTGTCGATGCCGTCCAGTGTCGGATCGAGGCGGCCGGCGGCCTTGTCGGCTACCCTCTCGAGCAATCGGCGCGCACCGCCGAGGGTCCCTTCGGCGCTGGTGTCGCCGGAAAGCTGCTCCACCGCGCCATTGATCGCTTCAATCAGCTTTTCCCGATGCATCAGCATGGCGCGCCGGTCGGCCAACTGACCTTCCTCGCCGGGCTTTGGGTCCAGGGCGTCGAATTCCGCCACGGTATGCCGGAGATAGTCTTCCTCGGCCCGGGCCTGGGCCGCCTTTGCATCCGCATCGGCCTTCGCCTCCTCGACCTGTCGCCAGGCGCGCCAGGCGGCGGCCACCCGTTCGAGGTCGACAAGCAGGCCGCCAAAGGCGTCGAGGGATTCGCGATGGGTCCTGGGATTGAGCAGACCGGCGGTGTCGAACTGACCATGCACCTCGACCAATGCCTCTCCGATCTGCCGCAGCAAGGCCGCGCCAACCGGCTGGTCGTTGACGAAGGCACGGCTGCGGCCGTCGCGAGTCACAGTTCGGCGCAACAGCAACGACTCGCCATCCGGCAGGTCATGCTCGCCCAGCAATGCCATTGCGCGATGATCGGAGGGCAGCTCGAATTCCGCGGTTACCGAAGCGGATTCGCTGCCATGCCGTACCAGTGAGGAATCGCTCCGTGCGCCCAGCGCCAAGCCGAGCGCATCCAATAGGATCGACTTTCCCGCGCCAGTTTCACCAGTCAGCGCGCATAGCCCGTCGGCGAACGCTATGTCGAGCCGTTCGATCAGGACAACATCGCGGATCGACAGGCCGATCAGCATTGGTGGTCTTTGGTCAGCCTAAAAGACGCTGTCCGCCAGGCGACCGAAGAAACCCTTCGGCTCCTGTGGGCGGACGCCCTCGTCGACCAGCAAGGCATAGCTGTCGATATACCACTCGGTTCCCGGATAGTTGTGCCCGAGTACTGCAGCATTGATTCTGGCCTCTTCGGGAAGTCCGATCGCCAGGTAAGCCTCGGTCAGACGATGCAACGCCTCCGGTACATGTGTGGTGGTCTGATATTGCCCGACCACGGACCGGAAGCGGTTGATGGCGGCATTGTAGTAGCCCTGGCGTAGATACCAGCGACCGATGGTCATCTCCTTGCCGGCGAGCTGATCGAGGGTCAGGTCCAGCTTCAGGGCGGCGTCACGGGCATAGTCCGTATTCGGATACCGGCGGACAACCTCCTGCAGTGCCTCACGGGCCTGCTCGGTAATCAACTGGTCCCGTTCGACGTCGGTGATCCGTTCATAGTAACAAAGCGACCTCAGATAGTAGGCATATGCGCTGCTGTCATTGCCCGGATGCAGCGCCAGAAATCGATCCAATGCAAGGATCGCATCCTCGTATCTGGTGGCCTGGTAGTTGGCAAAGGCGGCCATCAGCTGGGCCCGGGTTGCCCATTGTGAATAAGGGTGTTGGCGCTCAACTTCATCGAACAGGAGCGCGGCCTGTTCGAATCTCTCCTGCTCCAGATCCACCAGCGCTTCATCGTAGATCGACTCAGCCGGCCGTTCGACATAGGTAAGCTCTTCCTCCGCTGCGCAGCCCGTCAGCAACAGGGCAACAGGAAGAGCGAACGCAGCCAAAAGCCGCCGAACCATGGATGTTGAATCGCGTACTGGCATCGCCAAAGAGGTTTCCGCTCTATTCCGGTCCCGATCCTAGGTCGCCCTATATACCACGACCGGCCGGATTTGCGAGATGGCATGCACAAAGGCGCACGGCCGGTCAATGCCGGCACGGGCCACCCTCAATTCTGGAAATACCGGTTAGGCGGACTGTGCCAGCGGAACCATGTTCCAGCCGCTATGGGACAAGTCGGCATGGTCCATGGTGTCGTAGCACCAGGCCATCTCATCGTCGAACAGCGCCCGCAGCAATTTGTTGTTCAGTGCGTGGCCCGATTTGCCGCCATGGAAATGGCCCAGAATCGGAGCGCCAGCCAAATACAGATCGCCAATCGAATCGAGGATCTTATGCCGGACGAACTCGTCTTCGAACCGCAGCCCGCCCTCGTTCATAACCTGTCCGCCATTGATGATGATGGCGTTGTCCAAGGATCCGCCCCGCGCCAATCCGCGCTCCCGCAACATCTCGGCATCCTTGAGGAACCCGAAGGTCCGGGCCCGCGCCAAGTCGGATTTGAATGCGCCGTTGGCCAGCCGAATGGCGCCTTCCTGACGCGAGATCAAGGAATTCGGGAAATCGATCTCAAAGCTGAACGAGAAACCGGCAGACGGGGTAAGCCGCGCCACCTTGTCTCCGTCAGTTATCTCGACGGACTTCAGCACCCGGATCGCACGACGAACGGCAGCCTGTGACGCCAAGCCGGCGGACTCGATCAGAAAAACGAACGGAGCGGCACTGCCATCCATGATCGGCACTTCCGGGCCGTCCAACTCAATGACCGCATTGTCGACGCCGCAGCCGCGCAGAGCGGCCATCAGGTGCTCGACCGTGCCAACGGTCACGCCATGCTCGTTGCCGATAACCGTGCACAAGGTGGTATCGCAGACCTGATCCCAGAGTGCCGGAACCACGCCCACCTCTTCAGGCAGGTCGGTCCTCACAAAAGTGATGCCGGTGTTGATGTCGGACGGCTGCAAGGTCATGCTGACCTTGGCGCCCGTATGCAGACCCACGCCCGTGCAATGGATTTTGCCGCGCATCGTCTTCTGCGCCGAAGACTCGGCACCACCGTGTTGTTCGAGATTCACCCGCACGCCCCCTAAGAATAGTTCCTACGTTTCGAAGCGGCGAAAACCTACCTGGCTTCGGCAACGTCGGGGCGACCTAACTGTGCCCCAGGCGATAGATACCAATTTCCCCTGATGCAAACAAATCACTCTTTGTTACGGTTTGTTACTCAACCTTTAAGTAATCATTAAGATGGGAACTCAGTAATAACGGACTAATCTTCATAAACCTAGGCAAGAATACAGGCCTGGATGATGCTTCGCCTATTCATTCATCCCTGCCGTTTGACTTCCGGAGGCCGTGCATGAAGCGCACGGCCTCCAGGAAACCATTCCCTAGTTGGCCTGCCGGCGAAGGAATGCCGGAATATCCAGCTGGTCGTCTTCAGCGCTGGGAAGCGGCCCGCGCCGGCCAACATCCAACCCGCTCAATCGCGGCTGCTCGGGTTGTTGCGGTCCGCTCTCCGCCGGTTCCGCGGTCTGGGCAGCAGGCTGAGGCGTCCCCTGCTGGCCATCGTCCTCGCGCAGCAATCCGGTCATGCGCCGGAAGATATTGCGCCCTCGACGTGGCTCCAAACCGCTGGAGGCGTTCGCCATCTCGGCCTCGGCAAACGGGTCTGCCGTCTCCCGATTCACCGCTGTAGCGGCGGTCGGGCTCGGTACCGGGCGCGGGGCAATGAACGCCCCGTCCCGGCGCTCACCTCGTGGCGGCTCGGGTTGAACCGCGGCGGCAGCCGGTTCGGGCGCGATGTCCCGAGCCGTCGCCGTGACGGTTGGTTCCATCGACGCGGCGGGCTGGCTCGGCGCCGACGGCATGACCGGCGCGCTGCGCGGAGCGCCGGCTGCGGGACGGGTCAGCGGGCTATGTCCGATCGGCTGCGACGGGTTCGAAACCACCCGGTCGCTGACCACGCTCAGGCCGCTGGCCGGCGCGGTGATCGGCGCCCGGCTGACGTCCAGATCGATTCCGGTGGACACCACCGACACCCGGATGCGCCCTTCCATGCTCTCATCGAAAGTCGAGCCGAAGATGATATTGGCATCGGTATCGACTTCATCGCGAACCCGGTTGATCGCCTCGTCCACCTCGTAAAGCGTCATGTCCAGACCGCCGGTGATGTTGATCAGAACGCCACGGGCGCCCTTCATCGAGACATCGTCCAGCAGCGGGTTGGAGATCGCCGCTTCGGCCGCGCCAACCGCCCGGCGTTCGCCATCATCCTCGCCAGTGCCCATCATCGCCTTGCCCATCTCGGCCATGACGGTTCGGATATCGGCGAAGTCCAGGTTGATCAAGCCCGGCATCACCATCAGATCGGTCACCCCGCGAACGCCGGAGCTCAGCACCTCATCCGCCATCTTGAAGGCATCGGCGAAGGTGGTCCGCTCATTGGCGATCCGGAACAGGTTCTGATTGGGGATGACGATCAGCGTGTCGACAAATTGCTGCAGATCGTTCAGCCCGGCCTCGGCGACGCGCATGCGGTGCGCGCCTTCGAAGTGGAACGGCTTGGTGACGACGCCCACGGTCAGGATGTTCTGCTCGCGCGCCGCGCGGGCGATCACCGGCGCCGCGCCGGTGCCGGTGCCGCCGCCCATGCCGGCGGTGATGAACACCATGTGGCTGCCGTCCAGGTAGTTGGCGATCTCCTCCATCGCCTCCTCGGCGGCGGCGCGCCCGACATCCGGCCGCGACCCGGCGCCCAGACCCTGGGTCAACCCGGTGCCGAGCTGCAGCTTCTGTTCCGCCTCGCTGCCGCAGAGCGCCTGGGCGTCGGTATTCGCGACCAGGAATTCACACCCTTCCAGGTTCGACTGGATCATGTTGTTGACGGCATTGCCGCCGGCGCCGCCAACCCCGACCACGGTAATGCGTGGCCGCAACTGCAGATCCGTTTCCGGAATGCTCAGATTAATCATCATTGACCTCCGTCCCTTTCTTGTCCCGCACGTACTCTTTCAACCGATTCTTGCTCAATAGTCCGCCCCGGCAGTGGTTCGGCGAGGCGGGGCCGCCGCCGTCGAATTTCGCCACTCGTGTCACATATCCCCCAGATTTTCGCGGAACCAGCCACCCAGCCGATTCCAGAGGCCGCCGCCGACCTCGACGCCGTCCGGACCGGCGGCAACCCCCGCCAGAACCGGATCGGCCTGATACCGTGCCGCATAGGCCAACAACCCCGCAGCGGTCGAGAAGGCGGGCCCGCCGGTGGCCTCGGCCAGGCCGTCGAAGCCCTGTGGCCGGCCCAGCCGGACCTGCTTATCCATGATGATCTGCGCCAATTCGCGGACGCCCTGAAGCTGGCTGGCGCCACCGGTCAGCACCACGCGCCGGCCGGAGACCTTGTCGAAGCCGCTATCCTCCAGCCGGCCGCGCACCATTTCGAAGATCTCTTCCAGCCGGGGCCGGATGATCCCGGTCAGCAGGCTCTTGGGCACATGATTGGCCTGGGTCGGCGCGTCCTCGCCGACCTGCGGCGCGTCGATCAACTCGCGCTCGTCGGAGACATTGGGAATGGCATGGCCGTGCAGCGTCTTCATGCGTTCCGCATGCAGGACCGGCGTCGTCAGCCCGCGCGCCACATCGTTGGTTACGTGGCTGCCGCCAACCGGGATGCAGTCGACGAAGACCAGCCGTCCCTCGGAGAACACGCCGATGCCAGTGCTGCCGCCGCCCATGTCAATCACGGTGCAGCCGAGATCCATTTCATCATCAACCAGGCAGGCCAGGCCGGCGGCGTAGGGAGAGACGACGAAAGCCTCGATCTCGAGATGGCAGCGGGTGATGCAGGTGGCGAGGTTGCGCACCGCCGCCGTGCCGGCGGTGATCAGATGCACGTCGACTCCCAGATGACTGCCCAGCATGCCGCGCGGATCGCGAATGCCACTGCTGCCATCGATCGAATAACCGACCGGTATCGCGTGCAGTACCTCGCAATCGGAAGGGAGCCGGGCCCGCCCGTTGACCTTCAGCGCCTTGCGCAGATCGGCCTCTGCGACCGTGTGGCCGGAGATCGGCAAATCGACCGGGACGATCTGCGAGGCGAGATGGCTGCCGATCACATTGACCACGACCTCGCGGATCTGCTCGCCGGCCATCTGTTCCGCCGATGAGACCGCATGGCCGATCGCCTTCTCGGCCGCTTCCATATCGACCACCACGCCGCAGCGCAGCCCGTGGCTGACCTGATGGCCGATGCCGATCACCCGCGGCCGGTCGTCATCGTCGATGCGGGCGATGAAACAGACCACCTTGGTGCTACCCACATCCAGCGTGGCGATCAACTCGCCGCGCGGCCGGGTCTTGAAGCGTTTGACACCGTTAAACCCCATCGCGTCCTGCGGCCTCCTGAGCCCGGCGGATGATTTCCTGACCGGGCCTCATGTGTCTTCCTCCGGCATCAGCCGTCTTTCGCGGGCGCCCGGCGTGGTCTGCACGACCATCCGGTCGCCGATCCTCAAATCGATGGCGACAATGTCCCGATCGAACAGGCCGCGATCGGCCTCGATCTCGGACAGGCGGGCCAGCGCCTCGTCGATCCCGATTTCGGGAAGCCGGATATTGACCCCGTTGTCGAGACGCAGATCCCAACGCCGGCCGCTGACCAGGATCGCGGCCTCGACCCGCCCGGCGATCGCCGGCAGTCCCGCCAGCTTCTCCAACAGAGGCGCGGCCTGGCCCGGCGCGCCCTGGCCGACGACCAGCGGCAGCGCCGCATAGGCATCCAGCCCATCATGGGTCAGCACCACGCCGTCGGCGTCGATGACGCGCATAGTCTGGTCCGACTGCCACAGCGCTAGTGGTTGGCGCTCCTCCAGCCGCAGATAAATGGTGTCCGGGAAGCGGCGCTCGACCACCACATTGCGCACCCAGGGCAGGGCCACCACGGCGTCGCGGGCTTCATCCGGATCGAAGGTGAGGATCGGCGTGCCGCGCTCGACCCCCAGCGCCGCCAGCAATTCATCGCCCGGCGTCCGGTCGCGCCCGGTAACCAAGACGTCCCGTACCCCGAGCCCGGCCTCGACCGACGCGTCCAGAAGATGGTCGATGGTCGCGGTGACGGTGTTCGCCACCCAGCCGCTGGTGAACGCCCAGATCACGGTGCCGACCGCCGAGGCGACCATCAGGCCGCCGGTGCCATAGAGACCCCGGCGCCAGAGCCGGGACACCGGGCGCCGGCGCGCCGGCGCTTCGGCATAGGTCTCCTCATAGGTGCGGGCCGTCGGCCGATTTTTGGCGATCCCAATCACCGGGCGGGATGCGGTCAGGCGTGGCATGCGGCGTTCTCCACCATCCAGGCGCACAGCTCCGGAAAACTAATCCCCAGATGCGCCGCCTGTTCGGGAACCAGCGACAGCGGCGTCATGCCGGGCTGGGTATTGACCTCCAGCATGAACAGCCCGTCAGTGCCGGGCAGGCTGTCGTCGTATCGGTAGTCGGCGCGGCTGATGCCGGTGCAGCCCAGGGTCTGGTGCGCCAGCAGGGCCATGCGCATGCAGGCGTCGTAGACGGCCTGCGGCACGTCGGCGGGCACCTGATGCACCGCCATGCCGTCGGTGTATTTTGCGGCGTAGTCGTAGAAGCCCTCCTTGGGCTTGATCTCGGTCACCGCCAGCGCCCGGTCGCCCATCACCGACACCGTCAGCTCCCGGCCGGCGATATAGCTCTCCACCAGAGCACGCTCGCCGAATACCCAGGAGTCCTCGTCGAGGCCCGGCATGTTGTCTCCCGGCATGACGAAGCTGATGCCGACGCTGGAGCCCTCATCGACCGGCTTGACCACATAGGGTGGATCGATCGGATGGCCCGCGAGAACGGCGTCCCGGTCAACGACGATGCCGCGGGGGGTCGGCACGCCGACCGTGGCCAGCACCTGTTTGGTCAATTCCTTGTCCATCGCCAGTGCCGACGCCTTGACGCCGGAATGGGTGTAGGGGATCTGCATGAGTTCCAGCACCCCCTGGATCACGCCATCCTCGCCGCCCTTGCCGTGCAGGACGTTGAACACCGCGTCCGGCGGCGGAGTCAGCGCGGCCAGCAGGGCCGGCAGGTCATGGCCCACATCGATGCAGGTCACGGCGTAGCCGGCCTGCTCCAGCGCGGCGGCGCATTCCTTGCCCGAGGACAGGCTGACTTCGCGCTCCGCCGACCATCCGCCCATCAGAACGGCGACCCGTTTCTTGCCGTTGCCCTTAGCCATCCTGGCCTCCGTTCTGGTCCTGGCCGGATGCCGGCACGCCGATGCGGCGGATTTCCCAGCGCAGCTCGATTCCGTGCTTGTCGCGCACCCGGTCGCGCACCGTTTCGCCCAATGTCTCCAAGTCGGATGCGGTGGCGTCGCCGGTGTTGATCAGGAAGTTGCAATGCAGTTCGGAGACCTGCGCGCCGCCGATTTTCAGCCCACGGCAGCCGGCCTCGTCGATCACCTGCCAGGCCTTGTGGCCCGGCGGGTTGGCGAAGGTCGAGCCGCCGGTGCGTGAGCGGATCGGCTGGGTGGAGCCGCGCGCCTCGCTGATCTCGGTCATGCGGGCAGCGATGGCCTGCTTGTCGCCGGGCTTGGCGCCCAGCACCGCGCCGCCGAACACCACATCTTCCGCGACACCGCAATGGCGGTAGGTCAGATCCATGTCGGCAAGCGTCAAGTCCAGCCGGTTGCCCCGGCGGTCGAGTGCCCAGGCGCTTTCCAGCACGTCCTTGATCTCGGTGCCGTAGGCGCCGCCATTCATGCGCAGCGCGCCGCCGATGGTGCCGGGGATGCCGACCAGGAACTCCAGCCCGGCCAGCCCGGCATTGCCGGCGACCTTGGCGACGTTGACGTCGAGCGCGGCCGCCCCGGCCAGGACCCGGCCGTCCTTGGCCTCGATCTCGACGAAGGCGCGGCCCAGCCGGATCACCACACCTGGCACCCCGCCGTCTCGTACCAGCAAGTTCGAGGCCACGCCGATCACCGTGATCGGCACGTCATCCGGGCAGCCGGCCAGGAATTCCGCCAGATCGGCCTCATCGGCTGGCTTGAACATCACCTCGGCCGGGCCGCCGACGCGGAACCAGGTCACCCCCGACAGTGGCGCATTCTCGGTCAGCCGGCCGCGCACTGCCGGCAGGCGCTCGATCAGCGGCGTCTTGCTGAATCCCGGTCGCGTGGCCATGGCCGTCATGATCCTTTGCCCCCCAGCGCGGTGAGCTGGTCGGGCAGGGCGTTCGCCCAGGCGGTGATGTTGCCGGCGCCCAGGCAGACGACCAGATCGCCAGGGCCGGTCATTTCCTTGATGATCGGCGCCAGGGATGTGTCGTCGACCAGCGGGATCACCAGGCGATGGCCGCGCGAGCGCAGCCCCTCGACAAGGGAATCCCGGTCGGCGCCTTCGATCGGCTCCTCGCCGGCGGTATAGACATTGGCCACGATCACCGCGTCGGCGTCGTTGAAGCAGGTACAGAAATCCTCGAACAGATCGGCCAGCCGCGTATAGCGGTGGGGCTGAACCACGGCGATCACCTTGGCGGTGTTCTCCACCGCCGCACGGGCAGCGCCGAGCACGGCGGTGATTTCCACCGGGTGGTGGCCGTAATCGTCGATGATGGTCACGCCGTTGACGACGCCGGTGCGGGTGAAGCGCCGTTTGACGCCCTTGAACCCGGCCAACGTCTTGGCGATGAGCACATCGGTCATGCCCATCTCGGCGCCGATGGCGATGCTGGCCAAGGCATTCTGGACATTGTGCTGCCCAAGCATCGGCAGCAGCACGGCGTCGATCGACCGGCTTTCGCCGCTGCCACGATCGGTCATCAACACGTCGAAGCGCGAGCCATCTGCGCTGATCTGGACATTGACGGCCCGGACATCGGCCTGCGGGCTGAAGCCATAAGTGACGACCCGCCGGTCCGGCACCCGCGGAATCAGTGCCTGAACTTCCGGGTGATCGACGCACATGGCGGCGAAGCCGTAGAACGGGATGTTGGTCACGAACTGCTCGAAGGCGCCGCGCAAAGCATCGAAGTCGCCATAGAACTCCATATGCTCGGGGTCGATATTCGTGACCACGGCGATGGTCGCGGGCAAATGGGTGAAGCTGCCGTCGCTCTCGTCGGCCTCCACCACCATCCATTCGCCTTCTCCGAGGCGGGCATTGGTGCCATAGGCGTTGATGATGCCGCCATTGATCACGGTCGGATCGACCTCGGCGGCGTCCAGCATGGCGGCGATCAGCGACGTCGTCGTGGTCTTGCCATGGGTGCCGCCGACCGCGATGGCCCATTTCAGGCGCATCAGCTCGGCCAGCATTTCGGCCCGCCGCACCACCGGGATCAGGGCCGCCCGGGCAGCCTGGATTTCCGGATTCTCCGCCTGGATCGCCGACGAGACGACCACCACGGCGGCCCCGGTGACATTCTCACCACGATGACCGATCTCAACCGCGATGCCCTTGCTGCGCAGGCGCTGGACGTTGGCGCTCTCGGCGACATCGCTGCCGGAGACCGCATAGCCGAGATTGTGCAGCACCTCCGCGATGCCGCTCATGCCGATACCGCCGATGCCGACCAGATGGATGGTGCCGATATCCAGGGGCATTTGTCTCATGCGGCGACCTCCTGTCGTGCATGGTCGTCCCCGCTGCCATTGCCCCCGCCATTGCTACTGTCGATGCCGGCCAGCCGCATCACCGCGTCGGCCAGCTTCTCGGCCGCTTCGGTGGTGCCGAAGGCCTTGGCCGCCGCCGCGGCCTTGGCCAGGGATCTCGGCTCGCCGATCAGCGCCGCAACGCGCTCCGACAGGCTGTCGATACTCAGCGCGTCCTGGGGCATCAGCCAGCCGCCGCCGGCAGCCTCCAGCGCCGCCGCGTTCGCCGTCTGATGATCGTCGGCGGCAAAGGGATAGGGGATCAGGATCGACGGGCGGCCAATGGCGGTCAGCTCGGCGATGGTCGAGGCGCCGGACCGGCAGATCACCAGATGGGCCTCGGCCATCAGGCGGGGCACGTCCTGGAAGAAGGTGTCGAGCTGATGGAGAATATGGGTGCCTTCATAGACCGTGCGCGCCATCTGAAGGTCTTCGGCCCGACATTGCTGGGTGACCACCAGCCGCCGTCGGATCGGCTCTTCCAGCTTCGCCAACGCGCCAGGGATCAACTCGCTGAGCGCCCGCGCGCCCTGGCTGCCGCCGAGCACGAGGATGCGGATGGCCCGGCCGTCCGCCGTTGCCTCGTACGGCGTAGCCGCCCATTCGACTATCGCTGGGCGGACCGGGTTGCCGGTCCGGACCAGCTTGGCCTCGCCCGCCTTGTCGACGCCGCCGACCGACGGGAAGGCGACGGCAATGCCGGACGCCCGTCCCACCAGCAACCGGTTGGCGCGGCCCAAGAAGGCGTTCTGTTCGTGCAGCAATACCGGCACCCGGCACGCGCCGGCGGCCAGTACTGTCGGGGCGGAGGCATATCCGCCGAACCCGACCAGCGCGGCGGGCCTGACGCGCTTCAGGATGCCGCGTGCCTGGAGATAGCCGATGGCGATGGCCAGCCCGGTCTTCAGCTTGCCGATCAGGCCGGCACCGACGGTCGCGGCCCGAATACGGAACACATCGATGTCGGTGCTGGAGTCGCCGAACGCGCCGCCCCGGCTGTCGGTGACCATGGCGATCTTCAAGCCTCGGGCGATCAGCGCCTGAGCCAGCGCCTCGGCCGGGAACATGTGTCCGCCAGTGCCGCCGGCGGCCAAGGCGATCACGGCGCGGCTCATGACCCGCCTCCGGTCGGCAGCACCGCCGTACGGCGTCTGGTCAGCGCCAGCACCATGCCCATCCCGAACGCCAGGGCCAGCATGGACGAGCCGCCATAGCTGACGAAGGGCAGGGTCATGCCCTTGGTCGGTATCAGGTTCAGGGTCGAGCCCATATTGATCAGGGCCTGCAAGCCGAACTGAACCAGCAGCCCGGCGGCGGCCAGCAGGACGAACAGGCTCTGCTCGCCGATCGCCCGGTTGAAGCCGCGCAGGACCACGAATGCGAACAACGAGATCAGGATCAGGCACCAGGCCATGCCGAATTCCTCGCCAGCCACCGCCATGATGAAATCCGCATGAGCGTCCGGCAGGCCTGTCTTGACCGTGCCCTCGCCGGGGCCGGTGCCCCAGAACCCGCCATTCATGAAGGCCTCCAGCGAGCGCTGGACCTGGTAGTTGTCGCCGCTGGCGGGGTCGAGGAAGCGGTCGATCCGGCTGGCGACGTGCGGGAAGGTCAGATACGAGCCGGCCAAGCCTGCCAGGGCCAGCCCGGCCATTGCCGCGACCATGCCGATCGACAGGCCGGCCAGGAAGAACTGCACGCCCCAGACAGCGGTCACCACCACCGCCATGCCCAGATCGGGCTGCAGCAGCAGCAGGCCGAGAATGGCGGCCAGCAGGGCGCAGCTGGCGATGTTGCCCTGGGGTTCTTGGCGCATGGCCGAGCGGGTGAACAGCCAGGCGGCGACCACGGCGAAGGCCGGTTTCACGAATTCCGACGGCTGAACCGACAGCCCGCCGATCTGCAGCCAGCGTGCCGCGCCCTTGATCTCGACACCGATGAGCAACGTCAGGATTACGCCAAAGATCCCGGCCGCCAGAACCAGCACCGACAGGCGCCGCGCCCCGGTCGGCGACAGCAGCGAACTGCCCAACAGGATCAGCAGCGCCGGCACCAGCAGGGCCAGGTGACGGCGCACGAAATGGAACTCATCGACGTTCAGCCGGTCGGCGACCGACGGGCTGGCGGCGGCGATCACCACCGCGCCGAACGCGACCAGCAGGCCCAGAGCGCCCAGGCTCCATCGGTCGACGGTCCACCACCAGCGGCCGAGGATCGATGTATCGGTGCGGGCCCAGCCGATCATCACAGCGCTCCCACACTTGGAGCCGGCTGTGCAGGGCCGGTCGAACGCCGTGCGAGCGCGCGCGCCGCCGACACGAAGGCATCGCCGCGCGCCTCGAAATTCGCAAACTGATCCCATGACGCGCAGGCTGGCGACAGCAGCACGACGGCATCGCCGCCCTTATCGCCATCGGCCTCCGCCTGCCGAACCGCCGCTTCGACGGCCGCTCCAATTTCTCCGCATTGGGTAAAGGCCACCGCGCCGTCTAGGAATTCCGCCAGCATGCCGGCGGCCTCGCCAATCAGGAAGGCATGGGCGACGCGCCCCAGATGCGGTGTCAGGACTTCCAGCCCGCCCTGTTTGGGCAGGCCGCCGACGATCCAATAGACCCGGTCGTAACAAGCCAGCGCCCGCGCCGCGGCGTCGGGATTTGTCGCCTTGCTGTCATTGACGAAGCTGAGCGATCCGACGGTGCCGATCAGTTCCTGCCGGTGGCGCAGCCCGGGGAAGCCGCGCATCGCCTCGGCGATCGCGTCCGGTGCAATTCCCACGGATAGCGCGGCCGCATAGGCGGCGGCGGCATTCTGCCGGTTGTGGCTGCCCGGAAGGGTCGGGACCGTCCGTAGGTCGATGACCGTCTGCTCGGCGCTGCCTGTCGCATCAATCAGCAATCCGTGGCGCACGAAGACGCCGCCGGGGATTTCGGTTTCTGCCGAGATTGGAATGACGCGTCGGTCGGATTTGCCCGAAAGCTGGTCATAGGTCGCACGCGACCAGTCGTCGTCTATGCCGATAATCGCGACGCCGTCGGCCGGCTGCCGGCTGAAGATTTTCCGCTTGGTATCGACATAATCGTCCATGTCGGCATACCGGTCCAAATGGTCCGGTGCGACATTGATCAGCATTGCGATGTCCCACTCGACCGCCGAAACGGTTTCAAGCTGGTACGAGCTGAGCTCCAGCACGTACCAGCCACTGGCATCCAGCGGTTTGAGGGAGAGTGCGGGAATACCGAGATTCCCGCCGATCTGGGTTGGCGGCCCGGTCTTGGTGAGGATGTGTCCGATCAGCGCCGTTGTCGTCGATTTGCCGTTGGTGCCGGTGACGCCCAGATAGCGCGCATCCGGCTGGGCCTGACCCAGCAGGTCGATGTCGCTGACGATCAGGCATCCCGCCTCATGGGCCCGGGCGACCACCACATGGGGCGCGGGATTGCATTTGGGGATGCCGGGGCTGAGCACCAGCATCTCGACCTCGGCCAGATCGACCTCGCGCAGATCGGTGCCGGTGACCCCGTCCAGGGATGTGGCGGCTTCAGGTCGGCTGTCGTCCCAGGCCAATACGGTCGCGTCGGCAGCCGAAAGCGCGCGCGCCGTGCTCATGCCCGATTTTCCGAGCCCGAGAACGGCGACGGTCTTGCCCTTGAGGAAGCCGAGCTCGATCACCGCGTCACCTCAGCTTCAAGGTCGACAGGCCGACCAGGGCCAGGATGACGGCGATGATCCAGAACCGGATGACGATGGTCGGCTCGGCCCAGCCCTTCTGTTCGAAATGATGATGCAGCGGGGCCATGCGGAAGACCCGGCGCCCGGTCATCTTGAACGAGGCCACCTGGACGATCACCGAGACGGTCTCCAACACGAACAGGCCACCGACTATCGCCAGCACCAGCTCATGCTTGGTGACCACGCTGATAGCGCCCAGCGCGCCACCCAGGGACAGGGAACCGGTATCGCCCATGAACACCATGGCGGGGGGCGCGTTGAACCACAGGAAGCCGAGGCTGGCGCCGATCAGGGCGCCGCAGAACACGGCCAGTTCGCCACCGCCGGTGATGTGGTGGATCTGCAGATAGTCGGCGAAGATCACGTTGCCGCTGACATAGCTGATGAACCCGAAACAGCCGGCCGCGATCATCACTGGCACGATGGCCAGCCCATCCAGCCCGTCTGTCAGATTGACCGCGTTCGATGCCCCGACGATCACCAGCACCGCGAACGGGATGAAGAACCAGCCGAGCTGGATCAGCAATTCCTTGACGAACGGAACCGCAAGGCCGGTCGCCAGGGGCTCGCCAGTGACCTGCATGGTCCAGAACGCGGCGCCGCCGCCGATCAGTACCTGGAAGATCAGCTTGATCCTGCCCGGCAGGCCGCGGGAATTGCGTTTGGTGAGTTTCAGATAGTCGTCGAAGAAGCCGATCAGGCCGAACCCGGTCGTCACCAGCATGACGATCCAGACATAGGCGTTGGTCAGATTGGCCCAGAGCAGCGTCGAGAACAGCACGCCGATCAGGATCATCAGACCGCCCATCGTCGGCGTGCCGCGCTTGGCGAAATGGGCCTCCGGCCCGTCGTCGCGGATCGGCTGGCCGGCGCCCTGGCGCGATTTCAGCCGGCGGATCAGCCAGGGGCCGAACACGAAGGAAATGATCAGCCCGGTCATCAACGCGCCGCCGGTCCGGAATGTAAGATACCGGAACAGGTTGAAGGCGATGAACTCATCGGCCAGCGGGAAAAGGAGGTTATAGAGCAACGATCAGCCTCCGTTGACCGCCCGGGGCTGGCACCGCAGCCCGGAAAGACCGTCTTCGCCGGAGTCGAGCGCCTGCAGCGCATCGACGACCAGCGCCATGCGGCTTCCCAGCGAGCCCTTGACCATGATCACGTCACCCGGCTGCGCCGCCTCGGCGATTTTTATCGCCAATTCCCGGCTGTCCCGGGCGCAGGCACCGCGCATGCCTGGCGGCAGCGCGTCATACAGCTTGGCCATGTTCGGGCCGCAGGCGTAGACCAGATCCACATCCGCCGAGACCAGATGTTGCTTGAGGCCGACATGCAGGGATGCGGCCTGTTCGCCGAGCTCCAGCATGTCGCCCAGCACGGCGATCCGCCGGCCGCCGCCATCGGGATCGGCAGTGCCCAGCACGGCGAGGGACGCCGCAATCGAGGTCGGGCTGGCGTTGTAGCATTCGTCGATCAGGGTGAAGGCGCCGATATGGTCGTCCTGCAGCAGCCTGATGCGGCTGCGGGCGCCACGTCCCTTCAGCGGTTGGATCTTCGATAGTGCCCGTGCGGCCGCCGCCACGTCGCCGTCGATTGCCTTCACCGCCAGCAAGACGCCGAGGCTGTTGAGCACCCAATGCTGGCCCGGAACCGACAGCGAATATTGCAGCACCTCGCCGCGAATCGAGGCACTGACGGCGCTGCAGGTGGCGTGCAGGGAGCAATCCAGCAGCCGCGCCTCCGCATCGGGATGCTCGCCATAACTCCAAACCTGGCCGATGCCGGCGGTCCTCGCATGGGCGACCAGTCGCGGGAAGTGTCGGTTGTTGCGATTCAGGATCGCGGTGCTGGCCGGGTTCATGCCGGCGAAAATCTCGGCCTTGGCATCGGCGATAGCCTCGACGCTGTCGAAATTCTCCAGATGCACCGCCTCCACAGAGGTGATGATGGCGACATCCGGCTTGCACTGCCGCGACAGCCGCTCGATCTCGCCGGGATGGTTCATGCCGAGCTCGAGAACGCCATAGGCATTGTCAGCCGGCATGCGGGACAGGCTCAACGGCACGCCCCAATGATTGTTCAGATTGCCGGTGGTGGCGAAAGTCGGCGCCTGGGCGCCCAGCGCCGTGCGCAGGGCCTCCTTGGTGCTGGTCTTGCCGACAGAGCCGGTCACCGCGATCACCTTGCCGTCAAACCGCAGCCGGCCAAAGGTGCCCAGCGCTGTCAGGCCTTCCATGGTGTCGTCGACGATCAGCAGCGGCGCATCCGGGGCCACCGCCTTTGGTGGCCGATGCACCATCGCCGCGGCCGCGCCATTGTTCAGCGCTTGGGCCACGTATTCATGGCCGTCGAAATTCGGTCCGGCGAGGGCGATAAACAGGTCGCCGGGTTCCACGGTGCGGCTGTCGATTGACACGCCACTCGCCGTCCACTCGCCGATCGGAGTTCCGCTGGTCGCTGCCGCCACTTCCTGGGCGGTCCACAAGGGATTTTCGCTCATCTTGAGTCTCCCGCCGTGACCGCGTCGCCAAGGGTTTTGGCGGCGGTTCTAGCGTGTTCCGAGTCGTCGAAGGGATGGACGTCCTCGCCGACGATTTGTCCGGTTTCATGCCCTTTGCCTGCGATCACCAGAACGTCGTCCGGTGCCAGTCCGGCGACCGCCTTGCGGATCGCCTCCGCCCTGTCGCCGATCTCTTCGGCTCCGGGGCACGCCGCCATCACGGCAGCGCGAATGGCCGCGGGATCCTCATTCCGCGGATTGTCGTCGGTCACGATCGGCTGATCCGCCAATCGAGCGACTGTTGCACCCATGACCGGCCGCTTGCCCGGATCGCGGTCCCCACCGCAACCGAACACGACGGCCAGCCGGCCCTTGGTGTGGGGGCGCAGAGCCTCCAGCACCGTTTCCAGCGCTTCCGGTGTGTGCGCGAAATCGACATAGATGGCGGCGCCGTTCGGGTGGCGCGCCACCAGTTCCATCCGGCCGCGTACGCCATTCAGGCTCTCCAGCGCGCCCACCGCGGCGTCCAGATCGGCTCCGTCTGCCAGGACAAGACCCAGGGCGCACAGCGCATTGGCCGTCTGAAAGGCGCCGGCAAGCGGCAGGGTCACATCGAAGGAACGGCCAAGCACGTTGAGCGAGAGCTTCGACCCGTGCGGCTGGGGCGCCAGCGCGTCCAGCCGAATACCTGTGCCCCTGTCACCAAAGCGCATGACCGTGCGGCCGGCAGCCTCGGCACGGGTCGCCAGCGCATCGCACTCCGGCGCATCGGCGTTCAGCACGGCAATCCCGCCCGGCGCCAGGATTTCATCGAACAGCCGCGCCTTGGCCTCCAAATAGGCCTCCATGGTGCCGTGATAGTCGAGATGGTCGTGGCTGAGATTGGTGAAGCCAGCGGACGTCACCCGGACACCGTCCAGCCGGTGCTGGTCGAGCCCGTGCGAAGACGCCTCCATCGCCAGATGAGTGATCCCGGCCTCGGCAAGCTCTGCCAGGCTGGCGTGCAGCGCCACCGGATCCGGCGTAGTCAGGGCGCCGTATTGCTCCATGCCCGGTGCGGAAATGCCCAGTGTGCCGAGGCTGGCGGCGGATTTGCCCAACCGCTCCCAGATTTGCCGGACGAAATGCGCGGTGGAGGTCTTGCCGTTGGTGCCGGTCACGGCGGCAATCGTCGCCGGTTGCTTGCCATAGAAGGCGGCGGCCATGCGGGCGAATTGACGCCGGGGTCGATCATCGGTGATCAGTTCAATGCCGGATGCGGTTGCCGGAAGCACCGTGCCGGTCGGCGCCAGGATCGCGCGGGCGCCCTTGGCGATGGCCTGATCGATGAAATCACGGCCGTCGACCTGGGTTCCGGGCAGGGCGGCGAACAGGAAGCCCGGTTCGACAGCCCGCGAATCCGCCGTCAGCCCGGTGATATCGGGCAGCCTGTCGGTGGCGGCTTCGGTGCGCGTTCCGGTCATCAACGCCATCAGTTCGCGTATGCGGCGAGCGCGGTGCCGGGGGCCTGTTCGGCTCCGGGCAGGTCGACATGCATCGCCTCAAGAATTTCCGGCGATTCCGGGTCGACCGGCAGTATCCCGACCATCGGCCCCATCTGCTCGATCACCCGTCCGACCAGCGGCGCCGCTACCCAACCACCCGTGGCATAGCCAAAGGTGTCCTCGGTTCCACGCGGCTCATCAAGCATTGCGAATACGACATATTCGGGGCTTGTCATGGGAAAAGCTGCGACAAATGAGGACAGCAAAGCACGGCGGCTATAGCCCGATCCCTGGGTCTTTTCTGCGGTTCCGGTTTTGCCGCCGACCAGGTAGCCCTGGGCATCGGCCTGGCCGCCGGTCCCGGCCTGGACTGTCAGACGCAGCAGCCGGCGCATGGTCTCGGAGGTCTCCTCCGAGATCGCCCGGATCCCCGGCACCGTCGTGTCGCTTTCCAGCGCCAGCAGGGTCGGGGAGCGCAGTACGCCGCCATTGACCACCGAGGCCACCGCTGAGGTCAGTTGGACCGGGCTGACCGCTAGGCCATGACCGTAGGCGATGGTCATGGTGTTGATCTCGCGCCACGGGTGCGGGACCATCGGCATGGCCAGTTCCGGCAGTTCCAGCTGCGGCATGCGCATAAGCCCGAACCGGTCCAGATAGTCCTGCTGGGTCCGGGTACCGGCTGCCAGCGCCATATGCACCGATCCGATATTGGACGAGTGCATGAAGATCTCCGGGATCGACTGCCACCGGTTCTCCGGGTGGTAGTCGTTGATCGTGAAGCGGCCGATCCGGATCGGGTCGGTGGTGTCGAAGCCGTCCTGGAGCGTCACCACGCCGCCGTCTAGCGCCATGGCGGTGTTAAAGATCTTGAGGGTCGACCCCATCTCGTACACGCCGAGCGTGTTCCGGTTGAAGCGCCCTGCCTCGGGCGCCGCCTCCGGCTGGGCCGGGTTGAAATCGGGCAGCGACACCATGGCGACGACCTCGCCGGTATTGGCATCCATCACCATGCCGGAGCCGCCGATTGCCGAGAACTGGTCGATCGCCGCCTGCAATTCGCCATGAAGCAGAGATTGCACCCGGACATCGATCGACAAACGCAACGGCTCGCTATCGGCCCGCAGGCGCCGGTCGAGGGACTTTTCGATGCCCGCGATCCCGCTGCCATCCACATCGGTGAAGCCGACCACATGGCCGGTCAGCCGGCCGAGCGGGTAGTAGCGGTGCTCTTCGTTCTGAAAGGCAATGCCGGGCAGGCCGAGCCGGTTGACCTGATAATGCTCGGTCGGCGTCAGGCCGCGCCGCAGCCACACGAAGCGCCGGTTCGATTTCAGCGCCGCCAGGACGGTGTCGTAATCCAGTTCAGGCAGAACGGCGACCAGCATTTCCGCCGCCTCGGCCGGGTCGATCACCAGCGCCGGATCGGCATATAGGGAGGCGGTCGGCAGGGTGGTGGCCAGGATCTCGCCATTGCGATCGACAATGTCGGCACGGCGCCCGGGCAGTTCCGCCGCCGTGGCACTGGCGATCCGAAGCTCGGCGCCGTTGCTGAGCGCGGACACATCGACAAGCCGGCCGCCCACGGTCAGGAAGGCGAGCACGAACAGCACGCCGGTGATGGTGAGGCGCCGGCGCCCGAGCTCCAGGCAACGTTCTGCCGGGTCGCCTTGATTGGTCTCAGACGCCGAACGCCCGCGTCCCGGCGCAAGCGGCAGCACGCCCTGACGATTGTCGGATTTGAAACGCCGCAGTCTCGTTCTCATTGGCCTGACCCTGCCGGTGCGGTGGATTGTTGGGCCCGGAAGCTGGCCAGCAGGGCGTGCAAGGGCGCGTCCGATGGCGGTGCTTCCGGCCGCTGGTGTGGTGCGGCAGGTAATCTTGGCGGCAGGATCGCGTCGGAGGCGGTCGGGGCGATGTCAGGGCTTGTCGACGCCATGGGGCCTTGGGACGTGCCCGGCACCGGCTTGCGCGGCGGCAGCGGCACGCCGGGCAGAGCACCGATACCCGGCAGGATCGCCGGGATGTCATCGATGCTGGCGACGATCTGAACCGGCATGGCCGGTCCCAGCGGCGTATGGCGCCGGGCAAGCTCGCGCAGCCGGCCTGGCTCGTTCAGATAGGCCCATTCCGCGTGCAGGATGCGGATCGCCTCACGTTCGGCAATGACAGCCTGATGGCTGGCCTCCAACTCCGCTTCCAGCTCCTGGGCCTGGTGGCTGGTGTAGAACAGAAAGCCGGCCGCGGCGGCTACCAACACGGCCCAGATCACGGCATGGGTTCGGATCATGCCGCACCTCCGCCGGTTGGCGACGGCGTCCAGGCCGGCGCGTCGGTCCGGATCGCCGCGCGCAGGCGCGCCGACCGGGCGCGCGGATTGGCGGCCAATTCCGCCTTGCCCGACATCACCGGCTTGCGGTGCATCAGGCGGAACGTCGGCGGCGGTCCCTCGATGCCGGTTTCCGGCAGATGGCGGGAGCCCTTGGGCGCGCCTCCGCTTCGTTCGGTCAGGAAGTGTTTCACCTGCCTGTCTTCGAGGCTGTGAAAAGAGACCACGGCGAGCCGCCCGCCAGGGCGCAACAGACGTTCGGCGGCGCTCAAGCCGCGGTCCAGTTCATCCAGTTCTTCATTCACATAGATGCGCAACGCCTGGAAGGTGCGCGTCGCCGGGTCGATGCCGTCGCGGGAAGCCGGCACCACCCGCCGGACGATGGCCGCGAGCTGCGCGGTCCGGGTGATCGGCGCCTCGGCCCGCGCCGCCACGATGGCCCGCGCAACTCGGCGCGAGCGGCGCTCTTCGCCATAGCGGTAGATGATGTCGGCCAGGGTCTCTTCCGGCAGCGTGTTGACCGCGTCGGCGGCGGTCGGCCCATGCTGCGCCATGCGCATGTCCAGCGGACCATCGGCGCGGAACGAGAAGCCGCGTTCCGGATCGTCGATCTGCGGCGAAGAGACGCCGATATCAAGTGCGACCCCGTCGACCTGGCTCTTCACCAGCGAGTCCATGTCGCCGAACCGGCCCTCTATCACGACCAGCCGGCCACCAGTCTCCAAGGCCCGGCCGGCCGCGACCGCATCAGGATCGCGGTCGATGCCGATCACCTTGCATTGGGCGGCCTTGAGAAATGCGGCGGTGTATCCGCCGCGCCCGAATGTGGCGTCGACGATGGTGTCGCCATCCTGCGGCGCGATCGCCGTGACGATCTCGTCGAGCAGAACCGGCACATGCCGATCCTGATCCATTGGGGTGCGGGTGTCGGTCATGCCGCACCGCCATTCGGGCGGGCGCCCGGCTTGGGCAGGGTCAGCGATTTCGCCGCGGCGACCTGCCGGCTCTTATGGGCGTCGAAGCTCTCCGGCTGCCAGATCTGGAAGTATCGGCCCAGCCCCACGAAGGTCGCAAGGTCGGTGATCCCGGCGGCGGTCATCAATTCGCGCGGCAGGATCATGCGCCCTTCCGGGTCGAGCGGCAGGCGCGTGGTCTCCGCGAATTCCCGCGTCTCCAGCGCAATGCGCTGCTCGGAATAGATGTCGAGCTCGTCGATGCGATCCTGGATCTGTTCCATCCAGGCCTCGCTCAGCCCGTCGATCGCCCCCAGCGCATGGTTGGGCTTGACGTAGATGAGGGTGCCGCCGGCTCCGTCCAAGGCCGAACGGAATGGCGCAGGCACGCTGACGCGGCCCTTCCGATCCACCTTGTTGACGTATGTCGACGTAAAGAGAGCCATCGAACTCCGAGACCTGGCGCCGTGGCGCCCCGCGATTTCGTACACTGCCGTGACCCCCACCATGCGGGCAGGAGTGACGGCATCCCATGCGGCTTGGGAAGAAATGGGATATCATGGGATTTCATGGGACGTCAATGAAATTCACAGTAATCGGTTGGATAATCAAAGAAAATTGGGTGGGTTCTCATGAATCGGATGAATCTGATTGAAAGTCCGTCAAATCGCCTCTGAATTATCCAAGTGTTAACCAATTCTCATCTACCCTGACAGGTTCGTTCTCTCTTTGTTCGGATCTCTGGCGTGTGAAATCGCCGCGCAACCGCTCGTCGCACGTGTAGGATTTCATGGGCCGTGTGTGGTGCGACGCGAATCTGGATGGTGACCGACTCGTTGGTGGTGACCGTCAGGCCTCTACCCGGTCGTCGACCCATTTGCCGGCACAGGCCAGGATCAGGTCGGGCTCCTGGTATTGCTCACGCAGCAGGCGTTCGTAGAGTGCGCCTTCGGCATGGCGTTCGACCGGCGGCGCGACTCCGTGCAGCGTGGATAGAGCCTGGTCGAGCGCGGCGACGGTGCCGGTGCCCTCGTCGAACTGCGCCTTCTTGCGCCAGATAAGCTCAGGGGGCAGCAGGTCCTCGCAAGCCTTGCGCAGGATCCACTTCTCGACGGTTCCACCGCCGCTCCCGTCCACGGATTTCATCTTCAGAGAGGCCGGGATGGACTGCGCGAAATCGATCAGGTCGCGGTCGAGGAACGGCGTTCGCGCCTCCAGCCCCTGGGCCATGGTGATCCGGTCGACCCGCTGCAGGTTGATGTTGTGCATGGTGCCCAGGGACCGGGTGATCTCATCGGCCAGGGCGCGGGGTTTGCCGGCATAGGCATGGTGGTAGGCATAGCCGGCGAACAGCTCGTCCGCGCCCTCCCCGGTCAGCACGGCCTTCACATGCCGCCGTGCCAGCGTCGTGGCGAAATGAGTGGGCAGGGCGCTGCGGACGAGATCGATGTCGGCGCTCTCCAGATGGTAGATCACATGGGGCAGGATCCCGGCCAGATCCTCGGCGGTAAAGACCAGCTCATGATGATCGGCGCCGATATGCTCGGCCACGGCCCGCGCGGCGGCGAGATCGGGAGAACCCCGCGTGCCGACCGAGAAGGTCTTGAGCGGGCGATCGATTGCCTGCGCCGCCAGGGCCGCGATGATCGATGAATCCAGCCCGCCGGACAGGAAGGCGCCGACCTCCACATCGGCGACCATCCATTTGCGCACTGCCGCTTCCAGCACCAGCCGCAGCTCGCGCCAGATCGGCTCGGGGTCGGTGCCGGTTTCCAGATCGGCAGCGCCATGGGGCATGCGGTGCCATCGGCGGAATCCGTCCAGGCTGTCGAACATCGCGCCGGGGTCGATCGTCTCGATCTCCCGCAGACCCAGCCCATCGAACGCCTTGAGTTCGGAAGCGAGTGCCAGTCCGTCGCCGATCCGCGCCATATAGAGCGGCTTGATGCCCAGCGGGTCGCGGGCGGCGATGATCCGGTCCGGCGTGGCCAGGACGAAGGCGAACATGCCGTCCAGCCGGGCGATCCAGCGCAGCTCGTCGGTGCGGAACAGATGCAGGATGGTTTCGCTGTCGCTCTGCGTCTCAAAGGCGCTCTCGCCCAGGATCGCGCGCAGATCGGCGTAATTGTAGATCTCGCCATTGGCGACCAGGATGTCGTCTCCCCGATAGATCGGCTGGGTCCCGGAATCCGGGCCGATGATCGACAGCCGGCAATGGGCCATCACCGCCGGCACGTTCGGCGTCCGGCTGACCTGCATCTCGTCCGGGCCGCGATGGGCGATCTTGTCGATCATCCGCTGGGCGAGAGCCGGATCGTCGATCTTCCACAGGCACACGAAGCCGCACATCGTGACCCTCGACCCTTTGTTCCAAGAGATACCGGGGTAGCAGACGTCCGGATGCCGGGCGCGTCAATCCCTTCATCTGCACGCGGCGTCAATCGAGCCCGGCCGCCCGGCGCGATCCGGGTCTTGCTGCAACGAGAGGTATGCGCCAGACGGTCTGTAAGCCGGGTTCTGTCCTCGGCCCGAGGGCCGATGGATGGCCATTCCTCTGGGACGCCCGTTACCGGACGCCTCGCGCGACCAACCCGGACGGCGGGCGAAAACTCCCGTCATGGCGGCCGGGTTTCCCCGGCCCCATGCCCGTCCCTATTCGGTCTTGCTCCCGGTGGGGTTTACCGTGCCACGACCGTCGCCGGCCGCGCGGTGCGCTCTTACCGCACCCTTTCACCCTTACCCGCTTACCGTTTCCGGCGGCGCGGGCGGTTTGCTTTCTGTGGCACTTTCCCTAGGGTCGCCCCCGCCGGGCGTTACCCGGCACCGTGTTTCCGTGGAGCCCGGACTTTCCTCCCTCGAATCCGCCGAAGCGCCCCGAGAGCGGCCATCCGACCGTCTGGCGGATGTGAAACTAGGCGTGCGAAGGCCGGGCCGCAAGGTGCGGATTGGCCGCCGCCTCCGGGCGAATTGCCGACTAAATCCATTTGACAGATTTAATGGCGGGCTCTCAGAATGCCGTTCGCGTGCCATGGCCGCGAATTGCGGGAAAGGCGGGATCGGTCGTGCAGACAATGCTGAACGACCCTGGGCCGAACGACTCTGGACCGAATAATTCTGGGCCGAACGACTCCGGATGGACCTTTGTAGGCGACGCCGAGCGCGTCTGCCGGAACGACGGTGATGCCGGTGCCCCCGGCTGAGCCGGCCACCACCGGCCACGCCGGCGCCGCCGGCGCCGTGGCCGACCCGCAGCCGCTGTTGCGGCTTCAGAACATCTCCATGCGCTTTGGCGCGATCACCGCGCTGGCCGACGTGTCCTTCGACGTTCGCCGTGGCGAGGTCGTCGCCCTGCTCGGCGACAATGGCGCCGGCAAGTCGACCCTGGTGCGGATCATCGCCGGTGAGCAGCGGCAGACCGCGGGCGATTTTGTGTTCGACGGCGAGACCCGGCATTTCGAGGCGCCGGCACGGGCCAAGGCGGCGGGCATCGAAACGGTCTACCAGGATCTGTCCCTGTGCATGAATGTCGACGTGGCCGCCAACTTCTTTATGGGACGCGAACTGGTGAGGCGGGTCGCCGGCATCCCGATCCTGCGCGAACGCGAAATGCAGGCGCTGACCGAGCAGGCCCTGCGCGATGGCGGCACCGAAATCCCATCGGTCCGCATCAATGTGGAACATCTCTCCGGCGGCCAGCGCCAGGCGATCGAGCTCAACCGCTTCGTCCATTGGGGCGGCAAGCTGGTGTTGCTGGACGAACCCTTCGCGGCACTCGGCGTCGAGCAGACCCGACGCGGCCTCGATATGATCCGGCAGGTCGGGGCGCAGGATGTCGCCGTCATCGTCATCACCCACAACCTGCTGCACGCCTTCCAGGTCGCCGACCGCATGGTGATACTCCGGCATGGCCGGGTGACCGGCGACGCTGCCGCGGCCGATACCACGCCGGAGGAGGTAATTCGCATGATTACCGGCGACATCGCTTAGGGGGTGTCGCCGCGACCGGCCGCCATTGGGAGTGGCCGGCAAAATGGGGAGGAAACGACAATGAGACAGTATCTGACACGGGGGCTCGTACTACCGGTCGCCGTCGCCGTCGGCATCGTTGCCGGGAGCGCCGCCTCGCAGGAGAAGGGCACCGTCTATTACCTGGTACCGACCCTGCTCGACGAGTTCCAGACCGAGTCGGTGAACTCGATGGAGTCGACGCTGGAATCGATCGGCTATGAGGTCATCTCCCTCGACGCCCAGAATCGCACCGATCTTCAGCTCAACCAGTTCGAGGACGTGATCGAGCTCGACCCGACAGCCATCGTGCTGGCCGCCGTCGACTTCGATTCCGTCGTGCCGGGCATCGAAAAGGCGCGCGCCGCCGGCATTCCGGTGCTGGTCTTCGACCGCCAGATCACCAGCACGCAGATCGATCTGACATCGGTGGCCGGTACGGTGGAGATCGGCTATGTGGCGGCGGCCGAGATCACCCGCCTGCTCGAACAGCGGCACGGCAGTGCCCAGGGCAAAGTGCTGCAGATCCTCGGCGATCCGGGCGACAGCTATACCCTCGATATCCAGAAGGGTTTCGAGGAACGCATGGCGGCACATCCCGATGTGGAGATCCTGACCCACGCGGCGCTGCAATGGGAGGCATCGAACGCCGGCGACATCGCCGCCGACCAGCTTCTGGTCAATCCGGACATCGACCTGATCTTCGTGCATGCCGCCCATCTTGCCGTGCCGGTGGCGGCGGTTCTGGAAGGCAATGGCAAGCAGCCCGGCGAGGTGATGCTGGTCAGCTCGAATGGCGCCCCGGTCGGGCTGAGCCTGATCCGCGAGGGCTGGGAGCAGGTCGAGGTCGAGCAACCGCTCTATGCCCAGGTCTACGGGCTGGCCATGTTCCTGGACAAGATCGTCGCCGGCGAGCCGCTGGAAGCCGGCACCTATGATGTGATCGGGCTGTCCTCGGAACTCGTCATGGAGCCTTGGGGACCGACCCTGAAGATCCCCGGCGCGGCGATCAACGCGGAAAATGTCGACGCTTCGCAGTTCTGGGGGAACCTGCAGCCGCCGACGGATCCGGTTCAGATCGTTCAGTAGCGGTGTGAGGCGGGAGGGTCTTTGAACGGACTCTTCCGCCGCGCCGCCCTTACCCTCCCACGGCTTCGCCGCGGGTCCCTCCGTCTCCCAGAGGGAGAGGGTTTTCAATGCGATACGCCGCGATACGCCGGCGAATACCTTCTCCCTCTGGGAGAGGGAGGGACCCGCGGCGAAGCCGTGGGAGGGTGAGGGCAGCGCTGCCGTCCGAGGAACTCCATGACATGACCGCGCGAACCGAAGACTTGACCGCCAATGCCGGCGAAATTGCACCCGCGAGGCGGGCGATGATCGGCTTTCTGTTGGATCATCTGGTCTGGTTCATCCTGCTGACCGTGTTGCTGGCCTTCTCGCTCGGCATCGACAATTTCATGCAGGTCGGGATTTTCGTGAACATCGCCCGCCAGGCGACCTTCGTCGGCATCATGGCGGTCGGGCTGGCGATGGTGATCATTGCCGGCCACATGGATCTGTCGATCGAGTCGGTGATGGCCTTCTCGGCCATGGTGGCGGCCTATCTGTTCGGCACACATGGCGCCGGGCTCGCATTGGTGATCGAGCCGGAATGGCTGGTTGTGCCGGCGACACTAATCCTGTGCCTGTTGGCCGGAGCCTTGTTCGGCCTGATCAACGGCTATCTGATCGTGCGCCTGAAGATCAACGCCTTCATCGTCACCCTCGCCTCGTTCATCTATGTGCGCGGCTTCGTCGTCGCGTTGACCGGCGGCCGCTCGGTCTTTGGCCTGCCCGACGCGCTGCGCCATGTGGCGACCGGCACGGTGTTGGGCGTGCCGATCCTGGTGCTGCTGCTGATTGCCGTGTTCGTGGTGTTCTACGTGCTGCTGCGCCATGTGCCCTATGGCCGTTACCTGTATCTGATCGGCGGCAACCCGCGCGCGCCCTATCGCGCCGGAATCAATGTCGACCGGCTGGTGATGGTGGCCTTCGTATTGTCCGGGTGCCTGGCGGCCTTCGCCGGCTGGCTGCTGGCGGCGCGCACCGCCGGGGCCACCGCCAATCTGGGCACCGGCATGCTGTTTGAGGCCTTTGCCGCGGTGGTCATCGGCGGCGTCAGCCTGAAGGGCGGGTCCGGCCGGCTTTCCGGGGTGTTCGCCGGCGTGCTGCTGCTCAGCGCCATCGACACGGCCATCAACGTGATGGGCATGCCGCCGCATTACACGCTGGTCATTCGCGGCGGGCTGGTGCTGGCCGCGGTGCTGCTGGATACCCTGAAGCTGGAGATCCGGCGGCGGTATCTCTGACCGGAGAACTGAGCAAGTGGAGAGTCAGACCATGGGCGGACGATTGGCGGATCGGGTGGCGATCGTGATCGGCGCGGCGCGGGGCATCGGCGCCGGCATTGCCGAGCGTTTCGTCGAGGAGGGCGCGTCGGTGGTGATCGGCGATCGCGATGCGGAGGCCGGTCATGCAACCGTGGAGCGGCTGGCCGCGATTGGGCCGGCCGCTTTCGTCGACGCCGACATCGCCGGCGACGCCGATGCCGGCCGCATCGTCGCAGCGGCCCTGGAGCGTTTCGGCCAGATCGACGTGCTTGTGCAAAACGCCGGCATCTACCCCTGGACGCTGATCGAGGATATCTCGACCGAAGAGTGGGACCGGGTTCTGGGGGTCAATCTGCGCGGCACTTTCCTGGCCGCGAGGGCCTGTCTGGCGCCAATGAAAGAGCGGCATTACGGCCGCATGGTCTTCACCTCATCGATCACCGGCCCCCGGGTCAGCAATCCCGGCCACGGCCACTACTCGGCCAGCAAGGCCGGCATCAACGGTTTCATACGCGCCGCCGCGGTCGAATTCGCGCCCCACGGCATTACCGTCAACGGCATCGAGCCCGGCAATATCGAGACCGAGGCGGTGCGCACCCAGCGTAGCGCCGAATACATCCGCTCCATGGAAGCGGCGGTGCCGCTCGGCCGGCTTGGAACTCCGCGCGACGTCGCCAATGCGGCTCTGTTCCTGGCCTCCGACGAAGCCGCCTATATCACCGGCACCACCCTTGTCGTCGATGGCGGCCAGATTATTCCGGAAAGCAAGGATTTCGGGATATTGCCGTCATAGCGCGGCAAATAATAGGTCACTGCCGACCGCGGGGTGGCGAGGTCAAGAGGCTTTCGACAGCGAGATCTCGCCAAAGGTCATGAAGACCAACGTCGCTCCGGCGGGGCCGCGATACGCCCCCTGAGCCTCGCAGATCAGGCATGCCGCGGCGGTCAGCTCCCAGCATCGATCTTCGGAGCACGCCAGCTTTCCGGTGGTAAGCGAGTCGATTGAGTGCTCACGCCCATACTCTTGCATGCGCCGTGCGTGTTTGGTCAGGCAGGAGGCAACCGACGGATTGTCCCAACTCCAGAGCCAAGTATTGTCCTGGGTGTTGTAGGTGCCGATGATCTGGACCGGTGCCGTCGCCTGGATGGCCTCGGAGTTTGTGAAAATGACCGCGCCGATATCCTGATCGACGCTCCAATCGGCCTCGCTGATCTGCCAGAGCTCATCATGCGCATTTGTCAAAGCGGTCAGGTGATTGCGCGCCCTATCCGCCAGTTGCAGGAACTCCGGCGGGTCATCGTGCCGCTGCCGATCGCCGCCGAAAATACCGCCGAACAGACCCATTGAGACCTCACATTCACGACCGCTATTCGCCGCCCAACGGCGTTCGCGATTGCGGGATAAGATGCGGAGACGGGTTTACATTTGGTTAGACCGGTCAGCTGGCGGTACTGGACGGCAAGAAATGTGAGAGGCGATGTCCACGGACAATTGGCTGGTATTGGCCTGGGTAGCGCCGAGACGCCAGGCCAATGCCTCATCCCGTCGCTGTGAAAAAGCTCCATGACATGCATTTCGCAGATGATTCAAGGGACCTTAACCTGCGGCCGTCAAATTTCACGTTCCCTGACGGACCAATGCCATGTTCAAGCTACTGCGTTATTTTTCATTGACGAGCGCGATCGTCATCACGGTCGTGACTGTTGTCCTGGTCTGGTTTCAACGACAGGGCGCGGTCGCGGAGCTGATCGCCTCATCCGAAACGCATAATGCGTCGCTGGCTCGGTCATTCGCCAACACGGTCTGGCCCGACTTCGCCGAATACGTCACCGCCGTGGACGAGGATGGCGACAGCCTTCGCCAACGGCCAGAAACCCAGCGGCTGCATGACGTTCTGATTGAGCTGACCGATGGATTACCGGTCCTGAAAATCAAAATCTATAACCTCGAAGGGCTGACGGTATATTCCTCCCAGGCTAGTCAGATGGGTGAAGACAAGAGCGGCAATCCCGGATTCCTGATGGCGCGGGACGAAGCCAGACCTGCCAGCAAGCTGAGTTTTCGAGACAGCTTCAGTGCATTCTCCGGGGCCGTCGAAAACCGCGATCTCGTAGAAAGTTATGTCGCCGTTCATAACGCCGACGGCGCCCTCGAGGGCGTGCTGGAGATTTATACGGACGTGACGCCGTTGATGGCCCGGCTCAATCGCAGTACTTCCGTTCACGCCGCGATATTCCTCCTGATCTTTTCCATTTTGTATGGCGTGCTCCTTGTCATCGTCCGGCGCGCGGATGGAATTCTCCATAAGCAGTATCTGGAGCTTGAAGAGAACGAAAAGAACATCCAGACGAAGAACGCCGCACTCGAAATCGAAATCGATGAGCGCCAACAGGTCGAGGCGGCCCTGCGCATCGCCAAGGAGGCCGCGGAGGCCGCCAATCGGACGAAGTCGGAATTCCTCGCCATGGTAAGTCACGAGGTGCGGACGCCCATGAACGGCGTATTGGGCATGTCGGGACTGCTGCTGGATTCCGAACTCACCGAAACACAACGGGAATACGTCCAGACCATCCAGGAATCGGGCGAGTGCCTGATGACAATCATCAACGATATCCTCGATTTCTCGAAGGCCGAGGCTGGCAAGATCAAACTCGAGGAGATGGAGTTCGAATTGGCCCCGCTGATCGACAATGCCGTCGAATTGCTTGGGCCTGAAGCCGCTGGCAAGGGGATCGACCTGGCGGCGTACCTGGCTCCCGGCATCCCCCGGGGTGCGCGCGGTGACGAGGGTCGGATCCGGCAGGTTCTCCTAAACTTGATCGGCAATGCGGTGAAGTTCACAGATTCCGGTGGCGTGACGCTCGAGGTCACGGCGGAGGGCGATCAGCTGACCGAAGGCGCTGTCGTGTTGCGTTTCGAGATCACTGATACGGGCATTGGCATCCCCGGAGAGGCGCGGGAGAAGATCTTCGGGGCGTTCACACAGGCGGACTCATCGACCACACGATCCTATGGCGGCACGGGATTGGGGCTTGCGATCTCGCAGAAACTGGTCGCGCTGATGAATGGAGAAATCGGTGTCGATTCGGAACCGGGCCATGGCAGCAAATTCTGGTTCGCAATCCCGCTAAAGCATAGCGGCGACCGGGTGGTCGATTGGACACAGGATCTTTCCGAATCGACACGCGGGCATCGCGTTCTGGTCCTGGACGATGGTCATATGGTTCGGCGGGTCATCGAGAAGCAACTGGCCGCGCTGGGCATGGAAGTCACATGCGCCGCCGACATGGAAGAAGGTCTGTCGATCCTGCGCGAGGCGAAACAGGCGGCAAATCCTTTTCATATGGCGATCGCGGAGTACGCGATGCTGGGTACCGATGGCGAGACCCTGGCGCGGCGGATGCGTGACGAAACAGCGGACGAAGCGACGGTACTGGTATTGGCGTCGTCGTCCGGGCAGGTCGATCCGGATACAGAAGCTCGGGGTCTGGGGTTCGATGCGGCCCTGCCAAAGCCGGTGCGGCCCGGGCTGCTCATGAGGCTTTTGAGCCGTACTCTGGTGGCCCAGATCGCTGGCGAAACCAAACGTGCCCAACGATATCCGGGCCTATCGGTGGCGGCCGGCACGGGGTCCAGGATTCTTGTCGCTGAAGACAATCTGGCGAACCAGAAAGTCGTCATGGCATTTCTTGCAGGGTGCGGACTCAGCATCGACACTGTCGCCAACGGGCGGGAGGTGGTCGAGGCATTACGAAACCGGCCCTATGATCTGGTGCTTATGGATGTCGGAATGCCGGAATTGGACGGTCAGGAAGCAACGCGCCAAATTCGAAAGCTACCGGGCAGGGTTTGCGACGTTCCAATAATCGCTGTCACCGCACATGTAATGGAAACGGACCAGGAGGCCTGCAGGGCTGCGGGTATGAACGACTTCATCATGAAGCCCATCGACAGGGCTACTCTGATCGACAAGATCAATTTTTGGCTTGGACGATCGGAATTCGGCGAGGCGGCGGTAAGTAAGCCGAACAAAGGCGCGAGATCGCCAAAGAAACGGCGGGCCAGCAGAGGCCGGTAGCACACCGTGTCCGGGAGCTGGTGACAGTCTTCGCCTGGGCAGCTACCCGAGCACTGAATGCTCGCCGATTCGCAAAGGCCCTCTTATACCAAGGGCGATAAATAGTGACCGGTTTCATGGCGCAAATTGGCCCTTGCGGACAGGCGCGGTGCGCGGCTCGATGCAGCGCATCGGGCAAGCGTCGCAACGCATCCGAAGGGGCCAATTGGCACCACCGAAGGCCGCTCTCCTGTGTCCGCCCGCGGCGTTGCGCTCCGCTTGTGGTGCGAAGCACCACGGCGCAGACCGCGCCTTGCGGGCGGACACAGGAGAGCGGTGAAACCGGTCACTATTTATCTCCCTTGGTATTAGGTGTACCGACGACAGATACGCCTATAGCGCCCGGGACTTCTGCTCGACCAGCTTGGGCCGGCGCAAGACGATGATCGCGACACCGATGATGGTCGCCATTCCGCCGGCGGCGAGCGGCCAGGTCTGGGCCTCGCCAAGGAACAGCACGCCCGACAGCACGCCGAACAGCGGGACCAGCAGTGTGAACGGCATCACCTGGTTCACCGAGTAGCGCCGCAGTAGCCGATACCAAAGCCCGTAGCCCAGGATCACCACGATCACCCCCTGATAGGCGACCGAGCCCCAGTCCAACAAGTCGGCCGAGGTGATCGCCGCCCATTGCCCACGCTCGATCAGCAGTGACGTCAACAGCAATTGCGGCGCGGCCAAGAGCGCCATCCAGCCGTTCAGGGCAAAGCCGTCCACGTCGGCCAGCTTCTTCATCTGGATGTTCGAGACGGCCCAAATCAGCGCGGCGGCGACGATCAGGCCGACCGCCCAGAGGACCGAGCTCGTGCGAGGCTCACCGGCGAGGATCGCGACTCCGGCGATGGCCAGCGCCATGCCGAGCATTCGTCGCCATCCCGGCGGGTCACGGAACAGGATCGCGCTCAGCAGAGCCGCGAAGGGGACCTGGATCTGGATGGTGATCGCGGCCACCGCAGCGTCGACTTGGGCCAAGCCGCTGAACATGAGCGAGAAATGCAGGAGGCCCAGCGTGATCGAGAAGAACGCGATCTCCTTCATCCGTCCGCGCGGCATCGGCACGAATGGCACCAACAGCATCGCCACCAGGGCAAAGCGCAGCGAGATCATCAGTATCGGTGGAAATTGCTCCAGCCCCGCCTTTGAGATCGCGAAGTTCAGGCCCCAGAAGAAGGCGATCAGCAATCCGACCAGGCCATCGGCCAGTGTCATGGCATTGGTTCCGTGAGAGGGTGGCCGGAGCGGCCGATGGAAAGGTCAAGGTGCCGCCGCCGGCGTCTTCCGTCCATAGCAATGCCGCAAGGGCGCTGGATTTTGGTGTCAGGTGATACCGCGTTCCGAGCAGATGCGGTCATAGGCGGCATTGATGGTCGCCATCTTCTCATTGGCGACATCGACGAATTCCTGCGGCATGCCCTGGGCGATCATCAGATCCGGATGATTCTCGCGGATCAGCCGCCGGAAAGCCGCCTTGAGTTCCTTGTCATCTGCCGCCCGGTCGACGCCGAGGATGTGGTAGGGGTCGCCGGCGTCCGGGCCGATTTCCTCCGCCCGGATACGATGGAAGTCGGCTTCGTCCATGCCGAGCTCCATGGCAACGTCGTGAAGAAACGTTAGCTCCGCCTCGTCGACCTTGCCGTCCGCCTTGGCAATGTGAAACAGGCAGGAGAGCAACTCCTCGAGCACGGCCGGTTGGTTACGGAACAGCTTCGCGATCTGGCGTGCATAGGGCTCGAAGCCGCGATGGTCCCGCCTGGCGACGTTGAATACCCGGGTGACATTCGCCTGCTCATTGGGCGGGACCCGGAACACCTCTCGGAATGCGGCGACCTCGTCATCTGTGACGACGCCATCGGCTTTCGCCATCTTTGCGCCGAGTACGATGAGTCCGATGGTGAAGGCCAGCTTCCGGGTGTTGTCGTCGCCCTCGCCATCCTGGCCCAAGCTGGCCGCCGCGTCGGTCAGCCGGTCGACCGCGTGTCCGGCTGCTGTGCCAAGGATAGCGCCCAACGGCCCACCAAGCGCCAGCCCGGCCGCACCGCCGATAATCTTGCCCCAGATGCTCATATGTGTTGGCCGTCCCGCAACCCGGCACCACAATAGCGAGACCGTATTCGATCGCCAACCGTCGTGGCATCGATGTGCCGGGCAGGCCATCCTGAGTCAATCGTCAAGTAGCAATGGCTTGCCGTGCTGATAAGGTAGTGCCTGAAAAAGAGGTGCCCGTTGAAGTTGTCGGCCAAACACATCCTGTTTTTGGGGATCATCGGTCTGCCGATCGCATCGGTGGCGACCACGGTCGCGTTCTCATACGTCACGGCGGAGGGCGCGCTGATCCGGCTGGCGAACCGGGCCATGAGTTTCGCCGCAGCCGATACGGTCGAACACCTTCAGGGCTTTTTCAAGCCGGCGCACGATGCCGTGTTGCTGACCGAGCAACTGGCCGGGCATGATGTTCTTCGAGCCGACGACCCCCAGGCCATGGAGCGCTATTTCTTTAGTTTGCTTCGACTCACGCCCTGGCTCGACTCGGTGTTTTATGGCCGGAAGGACGGCAGCTTCGTCTTCGTCCGCACCGATGACGGTTATTCCGGTGATGGGTATTTCACCAAGATCATTGGCGAGAATGGCGGCCAACGGCAGGTCGACATCACCCTGAGAACTTCGGATTTCGAGGAAATCGTTCGGGAGGCCGACCCGACGGATACATTCGACCCGCGGACCCGGCCCTGGTTCGAGGCCGCCATTGCATCTGACGGGCTGACCTGGACGAAACCGTATGTATTCTTCACATCCGGACATTCTGGGATCAGCACGGCAATCGCGGTCCGCGACGAGGTGGGAGAGGTTCTCGGCGTCGTCGGTGTCGATATCGTCATTGCCGAGCTGTCGGAGTTCCTGTCTGCCCTCGACATTGGCGAGACCGGCGCCGCGTTTGTCTTCGACCGCGCCGGCGACATTATCGCGTTTCCGAATGTGACGACGTTGACCAGCAGCTCTGGCGATGTCGAGGGGGGTCTTCGCTTCGTCAAGGTCGAAGAATTGGAAGTGCCGGCGGCAAAAGCGGCGATCCTGTCCCTTGGTGATGATCTTGCCGACCTGGAGATCACCGGCGAGGTCTACAGCCGCTTCATGTCTGATGACGGCGCCTATGTTTCGATCGCCGTCCCGTTCCCAAGCGAGGAATGGAAATGGGTGTTGGGGCTGTATTTCCCTGAGGACAGTGTTCTTGGCGAAATCAAGCAGAGCAGACTGAACGCCCTGCTGCTGGCGATCGGCATCGGAATCGCAGCGTGCGTTATCGGATTTTTCATCTGGCGCGGCATTGCCAAATTTTTGGATGCGCTGCGAAATGGAGCACTTGCCGTTGAGGCCGGTGATCTCGAAGACGGATGGAGCTTCAAGAGTCCCTTCAGGGAGTTGGCGGAGACGGGCACGGTGTTCGGAGCGATGGTCGACCGATTGCGGCGTCGCGATCGCGAGAACTCCGAATTGACGCTAGGCCTGCGCGAGGAGATCGCGGCTCATGAACGCACCGATTCAGAGCTTCAGAAATCCGAAGAACGCTACGCCCTTGCGATGGCCGGCACGAAAGACGGGATCTTTGATTGGGACCTCGCCGCCGGCCGGATCCACGTATCGTCTCGCCTTGCAGAAATACTTGGACTTGGCGACGACGTGCGGCATGTCGATCCGGGCTACGTCTACAAACTAATCCATCCCGACGACCAGGATGAGTGCCGGGCGACGATGCTTGCCCATCTGCAGCGGCAGCAGGAATTCTTCTTCAGGGAATTGCCGGTTGATCAAGCCGGACGGCACCGAGATCTGGGTTCTGGCCCGCGGGTTGGCCATTTGGGATGCCGACGGCAAAGCCTATCGTATGGCTGGCTCCCTTACCGATATGTCCGAGCGAAAGGCCGCGGAAGAGCAGTTGCGGCAATCGCAGAAGATGGAGGCGCTGGGGTCGCTGGCTGGCGGAATCGCGCACGAGTTCAACAACCAGCTTGTGCCGATCCTGGCCCTGACCGATCTGGCGTTGGAGGATCTGCCCGAGGACAGCAATGTGCGAGGGCACCTCCAACAGGTGATCGCCGCCGCGGAGCGTAGCCAAGGCCTAATCGAGCAGATCCTGGCATACAGCCGGAAACGTCCGCCGCGGCCGATGCCGATTGTCCTGAGGGAGGTGGTGGCGTCGTCGCTGGATCTGCTGCAATCAGCGCTGCCTCCGAATGTAACGGTGCAGGCCGAACTTGGCGATGCGGCCGGCAACGTCCTGGCGGATTGGACGCAGATTCAAAGCATCGTCCTGAACCTCGGGACCAATGCCTCCCATGCCATCGGGCGCAAGAAGGGTTCGATTGCCTTCTCGATGAGAAGACTGGAGTTGGAATACGAACAGGCGGCCACCGCACTCGGCTTGACGGCCGGGACGTATCTGGAATTGTCGGTCGAAGACAGCGGTCAGGGGATGGACAATGAGACGATGGACCGTATCTTCGATCCCTTCTTCACCACAAAACCGGAGGGGCTGGGGACCGGCATGGGACTTGCCATCGTCAGCGGAATCATTGCCGGAATGGGCGGCGCGATCACCGTTGAAAGCCGGAAGGGCCGAGGCACCCGGTTTCGGGTTCTCCTGCCTCGCCTTGAAGACGGCTAGAGACCCGACGGCTATCAGTCCTCGAGGTCCGGGGACGCGGCGACAGCCCGGCCCGATCCCGCGCCGAGTACGCCGATACCGGGGAAACGGAGCGCGAGATCGGCGGGATCGACACCGAATGATAGGCCTAGCAGGTTCAACTCCAGACCTTCATCGACCCCCACCATCACCCCGGCCAGGCCGCGTGCGGAGAGCTGGTATCCGGTTCCGCTGGGGCTGGGCGCCCATACCTGCCACGGACCCAGATAGTCCTTGCCGATCGCCGTCGGCGGCAGGTCGAGCCGCAGATCGGGCACCAGCCGGGCAACATGGGCGGTGAAGGTGTTGCTGTTGGGGCCGGGCCAGATGCTGTAGCTGTCGGCGTAAGGATAGGACCGCACCGCCGCCTCGATCTGCGGGATCAGGGCGGAGGCTTCGGGGCCGCGAATGTCCACATAAAGCTCCGGCGGCTGGCCGTACCACTCGCGATCCGGCCGGCCGGTGCTGGTGGCGATGACCTGGATGCCGCGCCGGGCCCGCCAGCCCAAAACCTCATGGGTCGTGAAGCTGTCCGCGTTCTCGGGCTTGATGGCGATCCAGGTGTGAACGGCGAAGGCGCCGCGCCAACTGAAGGCCCGGGCGCCATAGATCTGGACCACCGCTTCCGGCACGTCGGCGGGGTCCGGGGCCAGCCCGACAGAATTGCGGCTGGCAGACGACCATTGCGCCTTGAGATCGACCGTCCCGTTCAGCACGACCAGCAGCGGCCCGCAGAGCAGGACAATCAGCAGAACGACAATAAACCCCACGATACGCCTCGCTCGTCTCACTGCTGTTGCCATGACCCGTTCCCAAAAAAATGCGCCCCTTGAACAGGGCGTCGATTCCAGTCGGTAAATGCGTCATCTTGACGGCCGGGACTGATTTCGGAACCACCATACGGACATGGTGCCGCCGACAGGCGATCGCCAGTGCAGCAATTCAGGAGAGTGGAATGCAGTCGGAGCAGGACGAAAGCCCCGTCGGGGCCGCCACGGATGAGCGCTGGCAGTTCTGGGTCGATCGCGGTGGCACATTCACCGATATCGTCGCGCGCCGGCCCGATGGCAGGCTGGTCACCCATAAGCTGCTGTCGGAGAACCCGGAGCGTTACCGCGACGCGGCGATCCAGGGCATCCGCGATCTGCTCGGCGTGGCGCCGGGCGCGCCAATCCCGACCGAGCGCATCGAAGCGGTCAAGATGGGCACCACCGTCGCCACCAACGCGCTGCTGGAGCGCAAGGGCGACCGCACGCTGCTGCTGGTCAATGAGGGATTCCGCGATGCGCTGCGGATCGCCTATCAGGCGCGACCCCGCCTGTTCGACCGCAATATCCTGCTTCCCGAACTGCTCTACGAGCGGGTGGTCGAGGTGCCGGGCCGCATGACCACCGAGGGCGAGGAGTTGACACCCGTCGATCTGGATGCGGCGCGATCTGGCCTGGAGGCCGCCTTCCGGGATGGCATCCGCGCCTGCGCCATCGTCTTCATGCACAGCTACCGCTATCCGGAACACGAACAGGCCGTGGCCCAGTTGGCGCGGGAAATCGGCTTCACCCAGATCTCCGCTTCCCACGCCGTCAGCCCGCTGATCAAGCTGGTCGGGCGCGGCGATACCGCCGTGGTCGACGCCTATCTGTCGCCGATCCTGCGGCGTTATGTCGATCAGGTGGCGAGTGAGCTTGGCGGTGTCAGGCTGATGTTCATGCAGTCCAATGGCGGGCTGACCGATGCCAGGCTGTTCCAGGGCAAGGACAGCATCCTGTCCGGCCCGGCCGGCGGCATCGTTGGCGCCGCCAGGGTCGCAGAGATGGCGGGATTCAAGCACATCATCGGTTTCGACATGGGCGGCACTTCGACCGACGTCACCCATTATGCCGGCACCTATGAACGGGCCTTCGAGACCCAGGTCGCGGGCGTGCGCATGCGTGCGCCGATGATGATGATCAATACGGTGGCGGCGGGTGGCGGCTCGATCGTGCGCTTCGACGGCGCCAAATACCGGGTCGGGCCGGAAAGCGCCGGGGCCAATCCCGGCCCGGCCTGTTACCGGCGTGGCGGGCCGCTGACGGTCACCGATTGCAATGTGATGCTGGGCAAGCTGCAGCCGGAATTCTTTCCGCACGTGTTCGGGCCGGGCGGCGACGAGCCCTTGGACGCCGAGGCCGTGCAGCAGAAGTTTGCCGCGCTGGCGGAGGATATCTCGGCCGCGACAGGAGACCGGCGCAGCCCGGTCGAGGTGGCGGACGGGTTCTTGCGTATCGCCGTGGACAATATGGCCAACGCCATCAAGCGGGTTTCGATCGAGCGCGGCCATGATGTCACTACCTACACCCTGGTCTGCTTCGGCGGGGCGGGCGGTCAGCACGCCTGTCTGGTCGCCGATGCGCTGGGCATGAAGCGGGTCCATATCCATCCATTCGCCGGCGTTCTGTCGGCATATGGGATGGGCCTCGCCGATATCCGGGCGATGCGCGAACGCACCATCGAAGCGCCCTTGGCGACCGGCCTGGAGGCCGCGGCCAAGGCGTTGGATGCCATGGCGGAAGACGCGGCCGGCGAGCTTGCGTCTCAAGGGGTAGACGAGCATCGGGCCTTTCGACGCCTGCACATCAAGTATCGCGGCACCGATACCGCGCTTGCCGTCCCGTTCGCCGATCCGGACACGGCGATTGCCGCATTCGAGGCCGATCACCAGGCGCAGTTCGGCTTCGTCATGGCCAACCGCGATCACATCATCGACTCCGTATCGGTTGAGCTTGTCGGCGGCGGCGCGGAGATCGAGGACAAGCCGGCCAAAACCGCCGCCGATGGCGCGGAACCGGAGGCCCTGGCCGAGGTCGATGCCTTCATGGCGGGGGAGGCGTGTTCCACCCCGGTATATGACCGCGATACGCTTGGGCCCGACGCGTCTGTCGACGGCCCGGCGGTGCTGAAGGAAGCCAACGCCACCACCATCATCGAGCCCGGTTGGCGGGCCACGGTGACGCAACTGGATCATGTTGTGATGACCCGCGTGGTGCCGCTGCCCAGCCGCGTCGCGGTCGGCACCAATGTCGATCCGGTGATGCTGGAGGTCTTCAACAATCTGTTCATGTCCATCGCCGAGCAGATGGGCACCGCGCTGCAGAACACCGCCTATTCGGTGAACATCAAGGAACGACTGGATTTCTCCTGCGCCGTCTTCGACCGCGACGGCTACCTTGTGGCAAATGCGCCACACATGCCTGTCCATCTCGGATCGATGGGCGTGACCGTACGTCACGTCATCGATTGCCGGGATGGCCGTATGTCTCCGGGCGACGTGTACGCTGTCAATGATCCGTACAACGGCGGTACGCATCTGCCGGACATCACCGTTGTGACGCCGGTCTTCGATCAGGCCGGGGGCGGCGACGTACGGTTTTATGTCGCGAGCCGTGGCCACCATGCGGATATCGGCGGGCTGACACCGGGCTCGATGCCGCCGGACAGCCGTACCATCGAGGAAGAAGGTGTACTCTTCGATGATTTTCTGTTGGTCGACAGCGGCCAATTCCAGGAGGAGTCGCTGGTCGCTCAATTGCAGAGCGGCCGGTATCCGGCACGCAACATCGAGCAGAATATCGGCGACCTGAAAGCGCAGATCGCCGCCAATGAGAAGGGCGTCCAGGAGCTGCGCCGCATGGTCGAGATGTTCGGCCTTGAGGTCGTGCACGCCTATATGGGCCATGTACGCGACAATGCGGAGGAACAGGTCCGGCGCGTGCTCGATGTACTCACGCCCGGCCGGTTCGAATATCCGCTGGATAATGGCGCCTGCATCAAGGTCGACATCCGTGTCGACCGGGCCACCAGGTCGGCGGAGATCGATTTTGCCGGCACCTCGGCGCAGCTCGGCAATAATTTCAACGCGCCATCGGCTGTTGTACGTGCTGCCGTACTGTACGTGTTTCGTACGCTGGTCGAGGACGAGATCCCGCTGAACGATGGCTGCTTGGTTCCGTTGAAGATCATCGTGCCCGAGGGCTCGATGCTGGCGCCCCGGCCGCCGGGCGCGGTCGTGGCCGGCAATGTGGAGACGTCACAATCGGTCACCGACACGCTTTACGGCGCGCTGGGCGTGCTGGCGGCCTCCCAGGGCACCATGAACAACTTCACCTTCGGCAACGAGCGCCACCAGTACTACGAGACGATCTGCGGCGGCGCCGGGGCCGGGCCGGATTTCGACGGGGTGTCCGGCGCGCACACCCATATGACCAATTCGCGCCTGACCGATCCGGAGATCCTGGAACTGCGGTTCCCGGTGCTGCTGGAGAGTTTCGGCCTGCGTCCCGGCAGCGGTGGCGCCGGGCGTCACAAGGGCGGCGACGGCACCACCCGGCGGGTCCGATTCCGTGAAGAGATGACGGCGGCGATCCTGGCCAATCACCGCATCGTGGCACCCTTCGGCGTGGATGGCGGCGAGCCGGGGCAGGTCGGCCGCTGTTGGGTCGAGCAGGTCGGTGGCGAACGCGTCGACCTGTCCAGCACCGACAAGATCGAGATGGCGCCAGGCGATGTCTTCGTAATCGAGACACCGGGCGGCGGTGGCTTTGGCGCGGCCAACTAGGATCGCCGACCGGGAATGAGGAAGGTGATTCGCCATGTGGATCATGATTGCGGGGCCCTATTCCAGCGGTGCCGCGACCGACAAAGACCGCGCGGCGAATCTCAGGACGATGAACCTGATGGCGGTCCAGGTTTTTCGCCGCGGACACATCCCGGTCATCGGCGTCAATCTGGCATTGCCGGTGATAGAGGCGGCCGGTGATGACGCCTTCGATGAGATGATGATGCCGATTTCCCTGGCAGCGGCCGAGCGCTGCGACGCGGTCCTGAGGACCGGCGGGCCTTCCGCTGGCGCCGACCAGGAGGTGGCGAAATTCCAGTCCCGTGGACTGCCGGTCTTCCGGCAAATCGACGACATCCCGGCGGCCTGAACCTCTGGCGGTCACGAGCGATGCGACGTAGGGTCGGTGGCCACCCGCCCTCGGGATCGCGGAGAGTGTCGTTTGACCCGAACCCTATCTACAGCCCTGTTGAGCGTCGTCCTGCTGGCGATGGCCGTCGGCTTCGGCTGGTGGATTCGCGCCGATGCTCGGGCGCTCTTGCTGGAGCTTCTGGCCTGGATCGAGGGTCTCGGCGCCGTTGGTCCGGTGATCCTGGTTCTGCTGGAGACCCTGACCGTCATCCTTATCCTGCCCGGCCTGGTGCTGACCTTGGGCGGCGGCTATTTGTTCGGCTTCGTGGCCGGCACCCTCTACATGATGGCGGGCACCACGCTGGGCGCCACCCTCGCCTTCCTGATCGCGCGCTGGTTCTTCGGCGCGCAGATGCGGCGGTATATCCTGGAGCATCCCAGGCTCGGCTTGCTCAGCGATGAGTTCACGCCGGAGGGGTGGAAGATCGTATTGCTGACCCGGCTGATTCCGATGTTCCCCTACAAGCTGTCGAACTATTTCTTCGGCCTGACCCAATTTCGCCTGTGGCATTTCGTCCTGGGCACCGTGATCGGGTTCCTGCCGATCACCATGGTGCTGGTCTATGCCGGGACACTGGCCCACGACTTGACGACCCTCGGCGTCGACAGCGCCGTCAGATCGCCCTTGGTCTGGGTGCTCTACGGAGCCGGGCTCGTCGTCGCGATCGTTGCCATCATCTACATAACCAAACATGCCCGCCGGGCGCTGGACCGCTACCGTCCAGCCGAGTGACCGGCGACCCGACTTGTGGGTGGTATGGGCGCGGGATAAGCTTGCCCGGCGTGACCATGACAAACACTGACGGGAAGGAGTCCATGGCGGTCAAAGCCAAGATCCGCATGGAATCGGCGAAGCAAGCTCTGATCGGAGAGCTTCGGTCGCTGCTTGGCGACCGGCTCAGCACCAACCCGGCAATCCTTGACCGGCACGGCAAGGATGAATCCTACCATCCGACCATGCCCCCTGACGCAGTGGCGTTTGCCGAAAGCACTGAGGAAGTCGCGGAGATCGTGACCCTCTGCGCCGCCCATCGCGCGCCGATCATCCCATTCGGCACCGGCACATCGCTCGAAGGCGGCATCGCGGCGCTCACCGGCGGCATCTGCGTCGATCTCAGCGCCATGAACCAAGTGCTGCGCGTATCGGCGGAAGATCTGGACTGCACCGTGCAGGCCGGCGTCACCCGCAAGCAGCTTAACGAACATCTGCGCGATACCGGGCTGTTCTTCCCCATAGATCCCGGTGCCGACGCCTCCATCGGTGGCATGACGGCGACGCGCGCCTCGGGCACCAACGCAGTGCGCTACGGCACGATGCGCGACGCGGTTCTGGGGGTGACGGCGGTGATGGCCGATGGCCGCATTGTCCGGACCGGCACGCGGGCGCGGAAATCGGCCGCCGGTTACGATCTGACCCGGTTGATGGTCGGGTCGGAAGGCACGCTCGGCGTCATCACCGAGGTGACGTTGCGGCTGCACGGCATTCCCGAAGCGATCTCCGCCGCCGTGTGCCCGTTCCCCAGCGTCGCCGACGCGGTCAACACCGTGATCATGACGATCCAGTCCGGCATTCCGGTTGCCCGGATCGAGCTTCTGGATTCGGTCCAGATGAATGCGTGCAACACCTTCTCGAAGCTCGATTATGCGGTCGCGCCGACCCTGTTCTTCGAATTCCACGGCACCGAGCGCTCTGTTGCGGAGCAGGCCGAGCAGGTCGGCGCCATCGCAGCGGAATTCGGCGGCACCGATTTCCGCTGGGCCACCCGGCCCGAGGACCGCTCGAAGCTCTGGCAGGCCCGCCATGACGCCTATTATGCGGCGCTAGCGCTCAGGCCCGGCGCCCAGGGCATGACGACCGATGTCTGCGTGCCGATTTCACGGCTGGCCGATTGCATCGAGGAAACCCGCGCCGACAACGAGGCGGCCGGAGTGCTTGCACCCATGGTTGGCCATGTCGGCGACGGCAATTTCCACCTGGTCTATGTGATCGACGCGGACGACCCGAAAGAGGTCGAAGCTGCCGACGCGCTTCACGAGCGCATGGTGCTGCGCGCCCTGGCCATGGGCGGCACCTGCACCGGCGAACATGGAATCGGCTATGGAAAAATGCGTTTCCTGGAGGCCGAACACGGCGAGGCGGTGTCGGTCATGCGGCAAGTCAAGCAGGCGTTGGACCCGCATAATTTGATGAACCCGGGCAAAGTGATCCGGGTCTGAGCGGATCGCCGGCGGCCGGGGTCAGTCCTTATCCTCGATCAGATGGCTGTCCAACCGCTCGCCTTCGCGCTCCACTGTCGCCGTGTCCTGGGCCCGTTCGCCCTTGCTGCGGCCGTGCTTCTTTCGATTGAGCGCAGCCTGTTTTTGCGCCTCAGCGCGCTGACGCCGCTTGCGTTCCGTGTTCAGGTTGACTAACTCACCCATCGGTGCCGCTCCTTACGGCCAGTCCACGCTGGTCTTCACCGAGATGCCGTCGGTGGGTTTGCACCCGACGACAGTGCACTCTAGCTTAGAGCAACCGGCCGGGCGCAAGAACGGCTAAATGCTGCCAATGCGCCGGTCTCGGCAGAATGCTGGAGCACCGTGAAGAAACCCATAATTCTGCTGTTCCTGCTGGTTGTCCTAGCCGTCGCCGCCGTGCTGATCGGGCCGGGGCTGGTGGACTGGGACCAGTACAAGGATCAAGTGACCGCCCGCATCGGAACCGTCACCGGACTTCGGGTGGCGATTGATGGCGAGATGGATTTGGCGTTGCTGCCGAGGCCGACCTTCAAGGCGAGCGGCGTCAGGATCGCCGGCCTGTCGACCGCCATCACGCCGGACATGGCCAGCGTCGACGCGCTCGAGGTGCAGGTCGCCTTGATGCCGCTTCTGGGCGGGGACATCCAAGTCCAGAGAGTGGCGCTGCTGAAGCCGTTCCTGATGTTGGAATCCCTGCCGGAAGGCGGGTCGAACTGGTCGTCCGGGCCGGGCGCCGCGGTGCCGTCTTCGGTGCGTCTTGAGCGGGTCAACATACAGGATGGAGTCCTGGTCTGGCGCGACGGTCGGAACGGCCGTGAGGAGCGCATCGAAGACATCGACATCAGCCTGTCCGCCAGCAGCCTCAGCGGCCCTATGCAGATGGTGGGAAACGCAACGGTGCGCGAGGTGCCGCTGACCCTGGACCTGTCGACCAGCCGGGTGACGGGCGCCGGGGCGCTGCCAATGGGGCTGACACTGGGACTGCAAGATGCCGGCGGTACTCTGCGGCTGGCCGGTATCGCCAGCCTGAAAAATGGCTTTCAGGGCGAAGTGTCCGGAGAGGCGGGCTCTCTGCACGCCGTGCTTCGCCAGATTTGGCCGGATAGCCCACTGCCGCCATCCGCCGATCAGCCCGTTGTCTTCGAGGCGGCATTGCGGACGATGGACGGGGCTGTCGAGTTAACCGGGCTGACGGCCGATTTCGGCGACAGCACGGCAACCGGCGCCATCAAGGCGACGCTGTCAGACATACCGCACGTCGACCTTGCCCTTTCGATCAACCGAATCGATCTCGACGACTGGATCCCAAAGGCTGGGCCGTCCGGTGGCGCGGAAGCCGGAACTCTCCTGTCGCTTGGTAATCTGACGGCCGCCGGATTGGGCCTTCCGGCGGACCTATCGGCGACCGTCGATCTGGCGGTCGATGCCATGACCTTGCGCGGAGCGTTGGTGCGACAGGCCAGGCTCGAAGGCTTCCTGAATGACGGCATTGTCTCGATCAGCCGGTTGACGGCGCAATTGCCGGGCGGATCCGACATCACGCTTGCCGGCACTGTGCGCTCGGACCAGGGCGTGCCCTATTTCGATTTTGATGCCCAGGCGGCCGCCAGCGATTTGCGCGGTGCGCTCGAATGGATGGGGCTCTCTATCCCCGATGTGCCGAGCGCCCGGTTGCGGCGGTTTTCCGGTTCGGCGACCATTTCCGGGCGGCCGGACGAGTTCCAGATCGGCGGGTTCGACTTCGTGATCGATGGAACGCGGGCCTCCGGCGGTCTGGCCTATGTCAATCGGGGGCGGCCCGGTATCGGGCTGAGGTTGGAGGCGTCCCGGCTCAATCTCGATGCATACCGTCCGCCTGGCGCCGTCGCTGTTCTCGATAGTGACGCCATGGGCTGGCTGGTCGATTTGCTGGGCTCCGCCGACGCCAATCTGGATGTGACCATGGCCGGCATTACCGTCGATGGCGTGGCCATGCGGAATATCCGACTGGACGCCACGGTGAATGGCGGCGCGGTGACGTTCCGCGAGGCAATGATCGGGGATGCCGCTGGCGCATCGGTGTCATTGAACGGATCGATAGGGGCGCTGGCACCCCTGTCCGGAGCCGATCTCGCCTTCACCTTCGCAGCGACCGATCTGGCACGGCTGCGGCGGACCTTCGGGCTCGGTGGCCAGTCCTCGGCCGACAATCTCGATACGCTGACGGCAAGCGGGCGGGTGACGGGCGACGCGGACACGCTCGCAATTGAGATTCTGGCCGGTCTGGCCGGCGGCACCCTGGAGATCGGCGGCAACGTGCTGCAGCCCTGGCGATCACCGACTTATGATCTGGCCATGCGCGCCAGACATCCGGATCTGGAAGCCCTGCTGGCGCTGTGGATGCCGGACTATCGCCCGACCGGTCCGCTCGGGCCGCTGGATCTGTTCGGGGAAGTCTCCGGTACACAGGGCGCTCTCGCGGTCAACAGCCTGCAGGGGACGGTGGGCGCGGTAACGCTGGCTGGACATTGCCGGTTCGTGAGTGGCGCCGATCGGCCGTTTGTGGAGGCCGTTCTTCGAACCAGCGAACTGACTCTCGACCCATGGGTGGCGCGGGCATCGCGAGCGGGTGCGCGATCGTCGCGCCGCTGGTCGAATGAGGCCTTAGACTTCTCGGTGCTGAGTGAATTCGATGGCACGCTGGCGCTGACGGCGACGGGCTTGGAGGCCGGGGCGCTTCATCTTACGGATCCGGCGCTTGAAGCGCAGTTGACCGAGGGCGCGGTTGACCTCACGGGGCTCAGCGGCCGCTTGTTCGGAGGCACGCTAGGCGCCAGCGGCCGGTTCGACACAGGCGAGGGCCGCCCGACAGTACAGCTGTCGCTGAACCTGGTCGGGGCCGACCTGGCCGAAGCCCTCCAGGCCACGGTCGGAATCTCGGAATTTTCCGGTCTGTTGGATTTCGGGCTGGAGGCTGACACGGTTGGCGGCAGCATCGCGGAGCTCGTGGGCAATCTCAACGGCGGTGGCCTGTTCGCCGCCCGCGACGGGCAGGTGCTCGGTATCGATCTGGCGGAAACCGCCGCAGGGCTCGACAGCCTGACCGACCCGCTGGAATTCCTGGATTTGCAACAGCAGACCCTGACGGCCGGGTCGACGGGGTTTGCCGCCCTCAACGCCACGTTCCAGGTGACCGACGGCGTCGCCACGACCGACGATGTTCGGCTGGTCGGACAGGACGGAGTGGCCACCGGACGCGGTGTCTTCGACCTGTCGCGGTGGCAGATCGACCTGACCACCGACTTCGACCTGACCGGCATGCCTGAGGCGCCGACCTTCGGGGTCCGCTTGATCGGACCGCCGCACGATCCCGAGCGCGTGCTGCAAACCGCCGATCTACAGGCCTTCATCGCCCGCCGGGCGGCCGATGCGGTGTCCCGGCGTTACGATCAGAACCGGCCCCGGCCTACCCCGGAAGATCAGCTAGCACCAACACCGGCGCCGCAGACCAATTGAAGCCCCGGCTGGCGGGCATCGCCGGGAGCGGTCTTTCCCATAAGCCCCCTCACCTTCCCACGGCCTTGCCGCGGGCCCCTTCCTCTCCCGCGAGGGGAGAGGAGAACCTCTTGGTGCCGACCCAGATTGCCTCTCCCCTTGCGCGAGAGGGAGGGACCCGTCGCCGAAGGCGATGGGAGGGTGAGGGGGCTCTCTTCGAAGAATCGTGCCTTCCGTCTATTCGATGACCACCAGGGTGCGCACCTCGATGCTCTCGCGCGGCGCGGCGTTGGCAGAGTCGGGAAGGTTGAAAGCGGAGTGCGGGGTGAAGCGGGCGCGCCCGTCATCCAGGCTGTCCCAGCCCTTGATCAGCAAGACCTCATCCGGCGTCATCCTTGGCGCGTAATACCAGCGTTGCTTGGGGCCATAGGCCAGATTGTAGATCTCCCCGACCCGGCCGGGGAATACCTGGTCGGTCGCGACCAACTCTTCCGCCGTCACGCTCGATGCGTCGGCCAGGGCCAGCGGTGAGCGTTCCACCGGGCCGCGGATCGGCCGCCAGACATTGATTTGCACGATCCGCGCGCCTGATTCGGCCAGCCGGTCGGCCTCGGCGGTCCCGAGAATATCCCCCACCCGTTGCGGGCCGCTCTTGGCGGTATAGTCCACATGCACCCGGCTGGCTGGGCCGCGCAACCCATCACGGTTTGGCGCGCCGTTGCCGTTGTCGGATCGTCGGGTGGCGTCGAAGAGGACGACCCGGCTGGCGCCGAATTCACGACGCAGCAGCGCTTCGATCTCCGGGGTGTAGATCTGCTCGACCGCCTCGTCATCGTACAAATCACCGACCGCTGTATGGTGGTGAAGCAGAGCGAAGCCCTCGTGATCGATCGAAAGCGTGTCGGCGAAGGGGCGCATATCGGATATCTGGACGGTGTGATCCTCGGTCTCGAAGAATTGCTCGATCGCGCCGCCGGTCAGCGCGGCACTGTGAAAGGCCGGCTTGGTATCCTGGGGCACGATGTAGCTGAGGGGCGCTCGTACGGAGGCGACGGATTGCGGGAGGGTTGTCGCCGAATAGGCGGTGGCGCCGGCAGGGATGATCTGGTTCATGACAGGCTTCCTCAATCGGTGGGGTCGGTTCGGGACCGGCATGTTGCGGTTGCCAGAACATGGGCCTGAGGAAAGCCGAACCCTAAGGAGTTCGGTTCAGGTATACTTGAATTTCTTTCATGTGATGGCGGCGGCGTCAGCCGCGCTGATCCTTTCCCCGCCACTCGGCGGCCATATCCGTCAGCCACCGTTCCAGCCGTCGTCCGGCGGCGGTCGGGGTAATGCCCAAGGGCTTGCACAGGTAATAGGCGGCGCCGGTTGGATTGGGGCCGCCAAAGGGGGCGATCAGGGTGCCGCGTGCCAGACGGTCATCGACCACCGGTCTGCGTCCCATGGCAAGACCGTGGCCACTCTCCGCGACCTGCAGCGCCTGTTCCATGGCATCGAGGGTGATCGCCCCATCCAGGGATAGCGGCGCCAGACCATGCGCGCCGGCCCATTCGTTCCATTCGTCCGGGAAGCTGCCATTGATGATCAGCCGGGCTTCGCGCAGATAGTCCGCGCTGGGAGCACCCGATGGTGCACTCAGATACCCCGGCGCGCAGACCGGCATCGCCGATTCCTCCAGCAGGAACGTCACCTCGACTCCGGGCCAGGCGCCCTTCCCGTGCCGGATCGCCAGATCCATCTGATCGCGCGCCAAATCCGCCACCCGCGTCGTCGTGATCAATTGCAGATCGATCTCCGGATGCTTGCGCTCGAAGCCGCCGAGTCTCGGGATCAACCAAGTTGCCGCCAGCGACGGCGGCAGGGTCAAGCGTGCGGCGCTGCGACCGCTGGCCGGCAGGATGGCCTCGGTGGCGGCCTGGATCTGGCGCAGTGCCGGGCCGATCTGTTCCAGATAGCGGCGGCCGGTCTCGGTCAGCTCGGCCCTGGTGCCGGACTTTTCGAACAGGCTCGTCCGCAGCAGGGTCTCAAGCCGGCGGATCTGATGGCTGACCGCCGATTCCGTAATGCCCAGGCTTTCCGCAGCGTCGCGGTAGCGATCATGGGTGGCGGCGGCATAGAACGCCCGCAAGGCGGCGAAGGGGGGCAGTTGGGCCCGGGGGTTGACCATGGGCGAAGCTTGGGCGGAACGGGAACAGAATTCAAGTTTCGTCGGCGACCGCGGTGACGATCTGGCCGAAAAAAGGGCCCGGAAATCCCGGGCCCTTGTCTGCGACGGTTAGCTCTCTTTTTGGATGCGATCGAGGAAAGCCAGCATGCGTTCGGCGATGAAGCCGCCAAATTCCTCCAGGGCGAAGTGGCCCGTCGGCAGGAGGTGGAACTCCAGGTCGGTCAGGTCGCGCTTGTAGGGATGGGCGCCCTCGGCCGGGAAGATGTGGTCGTTCTCACCCCAGACCAGCAGGGCCGGCGGCTGATACTGACGGAACAGCGCCTGCCATTTCGGGTACTCCGGCACGTTGGTGCGATAGTCGTAGAACATGGCAAGCTGGATGTCCTGATTGCCGGCCCGGTCGAGCAGATACTGGTCGTGATACCAATTGTCGGGGCTGACCCGACTCACATCACCGACGCCGTGGGTGTATTGCCATTTCGTCGTGTCGAGGTTCAGAAAGCCGCGCAGCGCGTTGCCGTTCTCATCCGACGGGTCGTTCCAATAGGCGCGGATCGGATCCCAGAATTCGCGCAGGCCCTCCTCATAGGCATTGCCGTTCTGGATGACGAAGCCGGTTACCCGGTCGGGATGCTCGGCGAACAGCCGATAGCCGACCGGCGCGCCGTAGTCCATTAGGTAGAGCGCGTAGGACGAGACCTGCTTGCGTTCGACCAACTCCCCGACGATGTCGGCGAAATTCTCGAAGCTGTAGTCGAAATCGGCTGCCGCCGGGGCGGCACTGGCGCCGTAGCCCGGATAGTCGGGCGCGATGACATGGTATTGCGCGCCGATGACCGGGATCAGGTTGCGAAACATGTGCGATGAGGTGGGAAACCCATGCAGCAACAGGATGGTCGGCCGCGACGGGTCGCCAGCCTCGCGGTAGGCGATTTCGACGCCCTGGATCTCCATGGTGCGGTGGTGAACGATTGCGAGGCCCGCCGGGTCGACATGGCTTGGCGTCTCAGCCGCCATGGCGGGTTGCGCCATCAACATGCCGGCGGCGACAGATGCGGCGCACAGCGTCTTGAGAACATGGTCGAACATCACTGATCTCCTTCCGCGGCCGATCCGGCCGCGTGGTTCGGGTGGCGGGGTTGGCTAGGCGTCGCCGGCTTTGAGCCGGTCGTTCTCGGCCCGAAGGCGGTCGAGTTCTTCGCGCAGCGGCGCGAGTTGATGTTCCAATTCGTCGATGGTGAAGCGCTGCGGAATGTGTTGCGGGCAGTTCCAGTCGAAGGCCTCGATGGTGATCACCACCGCCCGCTCGGGCCGGGCCCGATACCCATCGACATGAAGGCTGGCAATGAGGTCGGGATCGGACTCCCGGTCGATCAGGCGGGCGCGGCCCCAGATCTTCAGCCGCCGCCGATTGGGGTAATCCATCAGGATCAGCGACACCCTGTCGTTCCGCGACAGGTTCCCGACGCTGACATATTGCCGGTTGCCGCGGAAATCCGCGTAGGCCACGGTCTTCTCGTCCAGAACCCTCAGAAACCCGGCCGGCCCGCCGCGAAACTGCACATAGGGCCATTCGGTCTCGGACACGGTCGCCTGGAAGAAGGAGTCGCGCTCGGCGATGAAGGCCGCCTCGGACTCTGTCAGGCGATCGCCGCCCTCCGCCTCCGGTGACAGGAAGCCCGCATAACCCTTGGCCGATCCCTGGGTTTCTTGAGCGTCAAGAACGGCTGGGGTGAAAGCGATCTCTGCGAATGCGCGGGCCATCTGATGCTCCTGTGTTCGATCGCGCCTTGGCGGGCCGTGGCAGGCTGTTGGATAGAAGATCGGCGCTTTCGCTGAGATTCAGAATATGCGAAGTTCGGAATATATTATTCAGGAAAACGGAATAATATGGATCGGTTCCGGGAACTCTCGACCTTCGTTGCCGTGGCGGAGAACGGCGCCTTCAATGCGGCGGCGCGGCAGTTGAACATGTCGCCGCCAGCGGTGACGCGTCTGGTGACGGCGTTGGAAGGGCGGATCGGCGCGCGGCTTTTCACCCGCACCACACGCCGGGTCGCCCTGACCGAGGCCGGTACGCGCCTGCTGGCCGACGCTACCCGCATCCTCACCGAGTTGGACGAGATGGAGGCCTCGGCCGCCGGCGCCCATCAATCGCCGCGCGGGTTGTTGCGGATCACCGCGCCGGTGATGTTCGGCCAGCGCCATATCGCGCCGATCCTGCGCGACTATCTCGACGCCTATCCGGAGGTCTCCGCGACCACCCTGTTCGTGGATCGTATCGTCGATCTGATCGATGAGGGGCTCGACGTGGCGGTTCGGATCGGCGAGTTGCCGGATTCCTCCCTGTCGGCGGTTCGGGTCGGGGTGGTGCGCCCGCTGACCGTGGCCTCGCCGGCCTACATCGCCGTCAACCGAGTGCCCAAGACGCCGGACGACCTCGCCGTCCATCGGATCATCCAACCCGTCGGACTGGGCGCGCGTTCGGAATGGTCTTTCGTGCTTGGCAAGGAAACCCGCATTGCGCGGTTCTCACCCAGATTGTCGGTCAACACAATCTCCCAGGCGGTCGAGGCCGCGCTTGCCGGTTGGGGCATCACCCGCGTGCTGTCTTATCAGGTGGCGTCGGAACTGGCCTCCGGCGAACTGGTGGAGATCCTCGGCGATTGGGAAGATCGGCGGATCCCTGTCCATCTGGTCCATTCCGAAGGCCGCCGCGCCGCCGCGAAAGTTCGGGCCTTCATCGACTTCGCCAGCGAGCGCCTGCGCACCGGTGTCGATCTTCTGGCCGCCTGGTAGAACAGTCTCCGCAATGAAATGATTGACGTACCTCAAGCGGGGAAAATACAGTTGCGCGCGACAGGACGCCGGGGAGGGCGCCAGGGAGGACGGTGGTGCCAAGACCGACAGTCAACGATGTGGCGAAGGCCGCCGGGGTGAGCTTGGCGACGGTCGACCGCGTTTTGAACGCGCGGCCTGGCGTGCGGGTAGGAACGATCACCCGGGTCACCGACGCCATCGAGAAGATCGGCTATGTCCGGGATGTCTCGGCCGCCAATCTGGCCCGTCGGCGCCAATATGATCTTGCCTTCTTCCTACCCGAGGGGCCGAGCCAGTTCCTGAGCGCGCTGAACGATGAAATCGCCGAGGCCGCGGCCAGCGCCATCGCCGACAGGACGACGATCCAGGTCTTCACCGTACCGGCACAAGACCCGCATGCGCTGGCCAAGGCCCTCAACGCGCTGGACTCGGAAAAGATCGACGGCGTCGCGATCATGGCGCCGGAAACGCCGCATGTTCGCGATGCGATCCGGCGGCTGAAGGATGGCGGTGCCGCAGTGGTGGCCCTGATCTCCGATCTGCCGAATTCGGACCGCGACCATTTCGTCGGGATCGACAGCATCGCCGCCGGTCGGACGGCGGGCGTGCTGATGGGGCGTTTCCTCGGCGGCCGGGCGGGCAAGGTGCTTGTGCTGGGCAGTTCCATGCAGGCCCGCGACAGTGTCGAACGCCGCCTGGGCTTCGATCAGGTCCTGGCCGAGGAGTTCCCCGAGATCGACGCCCTGCCGTCCATCGAGGGGCATGACGATCCCGAGACGATCGAGCGGGTCGTATCGGCGGCGCTCGATACCTTTCCCGATGTGACCGGCATTTATTCGCTCGGCTCCGGCAATCGCGTGCTGACCCGTATTCTTCAGTATCGGGGCATCGCAAAGAAACTGGTCGTCGTGGCCCATGAGCTGACGCCCCACACCAGAAGCGCCTTGCAGGGCGGGTCGGTCGATGCGGTCATTACCCAGAAGGTCGGCCACGTCGTTCGAAGCGCGCTGCGTGTCCTGCGCGCCAAGAGCGACGGGCTGGAGATCGTGCCGTCGCAAGAGCGCATTCATATCGACATCGTCCTGAAGGAGAACCTGCCATAGGGGCGGTTGCCCTCACAGATGTTGGTTCAGTCCGCGCCTCCCCCTCCCTGCGTCGTGCCCGGATCAAGTCCGGGCACGACGCAGGGAGGAGAACGGTCTTATGGGAATTCGGAGGGACCGGTGAAGGTCGAAGGCGAAAATGAGGTACGCACCTCAAAAAAACATAGACAAAATGTCCGCGCGTCCACTAACGTGACGGTCGAAACAAAATGAACTGGGGGTTTGCCCTGGTCGATGGTGGCATTCAATAGGGAGGGATCGAGACATGAAAACATCTATGGTGTCCGTTGCGGCGGCGGCCTTATCCGTGGCGGGCGGGGTATTCTCCACCGCCGCGCAGGCCGAGGATCTGACGCTCTGCTGGGCGGCTTGGGACCCGGCGAACGCGCTGGTCGAGCTAAGCAAGGAATTCGAGGCCGAGAGCGGCCATTCCATGAGCTTCGAGTTCGTGCCCTGGCCGAATTTTGCCGACCGGATGCTCAATGAGCTGAATTCCGGCGGCCAGCTCTGCGATCTGCTGATCGGTGACAGCCAGTGGATCGGCGGCGGCGCGGAGAACGGCCATTACGTCAAGCTGAACGCCTTCTTCGATGCCGAGGGCATCAGCATGGACGATTTCGCCCCGGCGACCGTCTATGCCTACTCCACCTGGCCCAAGGGCACGCCGAACTATTACGCGCTGCCGGCCATGGGCGACGCCAATGGCTGGTTCTATCGCAGCGACTGGTTCGCACGTCCCGAGATCCGGGAGGCCTTCAAGGCGGAAACCGGCCGCGAACTGGCCGAACCGACATCCCAGCGCGGGCTGATGGAAATCGCCAAATTCTTCCAGGGCCGTGAAATCGATGGCAACACCGTCTATGGCGCATCGATCTTCACCGAGCGCGGTTCCGAAGGCATCACCATGGGCGTGACCGGAGCGCTCTATACCTGGGGCTTCCAATACGAGAACGAGCCCGGCAGTTATGACATGGATGGCGCGGTGAATTCAGCCGCGGCTGTCGAGGCGCTGGAGTTCTACAAGGAGCTCTACCAGTGCTGCACGCCGCCCGGCTACACCAACGCCTATATGGGTGAATCCCTCGACGCCTTCAAATCCGGCCAGGTGGCGATGGCGATGAACTGGTTCGCCTTCTTCCCCGGGCTCTATGCCGATCCCGACACCGGCGGAGACAAGATCGACTTCTTCGTGAACCCGCCGCAGAACCAGGCCGGCTCCACCCTGGGCGGCCAGGGCATCTCGGTCATCGCCTATTCCGACAAGCAGGACGCGGCGATGGAGTACATCAAGTGGTTCGCCCAGCCGTCGGTGCAGGCGAGCTGGTGGAGCCTGGGCGGCTATTCGGCCCACAACTCGGTGCTGAACGACCCCGGCTTCAAGGACAGCCAGCCCTTCGCCGGCGATTTCCTGATCGCCATGCAGGATGTGCAGGATTTCTGGCAGGAGCCGGCCTATGCCGAATTGCTGCTGGCGATGCAGAAGCGCCTGCACGACTACGTCGTGGCCGATCAGGGCACCGCACAGGAGGCCTTGGACAAGCTGGTCGAGGACTGGACGGAAGTCTTCGAGGACGAGGGTAAGCTCTAACGCCCTGGCCTCCGGAGCGCTGCTTCGGAGCCAACGTTCAGCGTGTGAGGCCCCGCCCGTTGCATGGGCTCGGGGCCTCATACTCCCTAACGTCACCTTTGGGACCGGTATCCGATGTCCGAGGCACTGAAGGATCGTGTCGCGAAGGCGACGCCGCCAAGCCTTGCACGCAAAGTCAGGGGCCTGTCGGACAAGGCGATCGCCTGGATCTTCGTCGGCCCGACGATCTTCCTGCTGCTGGCGATCAACATCTTCCCGCTGATCTGGACGGTCAATCTCAGCTTCACCAACTTCCGCGCCAACCGCCCGAACCGCGAGGTCGACTATGTCGGCCTGCGCAATTACGAACGCATCCTGACCGACAGCGACACCTGGCTCAGCATGCAGGCGACGGCGCATTTCCTGTTCTGGACGATCTTTTTCCAGGTGCTGATCGGCTTCACCCTGGCCTGGCTGATCAACCGCAAGTTCAAGGGCAACGATCTGTGGACCACCATCATCGTGCTGCCGATGATGCTGTCGCCGGCGGTGGTCGGGAATTTCTGGACCTTCCTCTATCAACCGCAGATCGGGCTGTTCAACTACATCGTCGCCTTCTTCACCGGCGCCGATCCCTCCAGCTTCGAAATGTTGGGATCGGTCAGCCTGGCGCCCTGGTCGATCGTCATCGTCGACACCTGGATGTGGACGCCCTTCGTCATGCTGATCTGCCTGGCGGGCCTGCGCAGCATCCCGGATTACATCTACGAGGCGGCGGAGATCGACCGGGCGTCGAAATGGCGGCAGTTCTGGACCATCACCGTGCCCATGGTGCTGCCCTTCCTGATGCTCGCCGTGCTGTTCCGCGGCATCGAGAACTTCAAGATGTTCGATCTGGTGGTGCAGCTGACCGGCGGCGGTCCAGGCTCGATCACCGAGCTGGCCTCGATCAACCTTAAGCGCGAGGCATTCGAGAAATGGCGCACCGGCTATTCCTCGGCCTTCGCAATCATCCTCTTCGTCACCGTGTTCGGTTTGGCGAGCATCTACGTCAAGGCGCTCAATAAGGTGAAGGAGCGATGAGCTATTCCATCACCGAGCCGTCGCCGCGCCAGAAATGGTTCGCCGGAACCCTGGTCGTCGCCTATGCGCTGATCACGATCCTGCCGCTGGTGTGGATCATGATGACCGGCTTCAAGACGCCGCCGGACAGCATCAGCTATCCGCCGAAGCTGGTGTATTCGCCGTCGCTCGAGGGCTATGTGAACCTGTTCACCACCCGGACCCGGGTGACGCCCGAGCAGCTTGCAGCCTTGCCGCCCCCGGCGAATTTCGCCGAGGAGATCGTGCGCAATCGAAACATGGTGATCGCCGGCCCGTCGAAATTCGGCGAGCGGTTTCTGAATTCGGTGATCATCGGCTTCGGTTCGACCTTCCTGTCGATCCTGCTCGGCACCTTGGCGGCCTACGCCTTCTCCCGGTTCCGAATACCGCTGAAGGACGATCTGCTGTTCTTCATCCTGTCGACGCGGATGATGCCGCCCATTGCCGTGGCGATCCCGATCTTCCTGATGTACCGGGCCCTGGGGCTCAGCGACACTCATCTGGGCATGATCCTGCTCTATACGGCGGTGAACATTTCGCTCGCCGTCTGGCTGCTCAAGGGTTTCATCGACGAGATCCCGCGCGAATATGAGGAGGCCGCGCTGATCGACGGTTATACCCGGTTCCAGGCCTTCTACAAGGTGGTGCTGCCCCAGGCGGCGACCGGCATCGCCTCGACCGCGATCTTCTGCCTGATCTTCGCCTGGAACGAATACGCCTTCGCGGTGCTGCTGACCTCCGGCAATGCCCAGACCGCGCCGCCCTTCATCCCGACCATCATCGGTGTCGGCGGCCTCGACTGGCCGGCGGTGGCGGCCGGCGCCTCGATCTTCCTGCTGCCGGTGATGATTTTCACCATCCTGCTGCGCAAACACCTGCTGCGCGGGATTACCTTCGGGGCGGTGCGCAAATGATGGGTTTTCTGAAAGGGCTGGGGCGGCTGCGACGCGGGCCATGGGAGATGCTGGCGACGATCCTCATTGCGCTCGGCGTCTTCATGCTGATGCAGCCCTTCGCATTGTGGGCCTACACCTTTTCCTTCCTCGTCACTCTGGTCGGCACGGTGATGTTCATCGTCGTCAGCCACTTCCCGGAATGAACGATGGCTGAGATTGTCATCAAGAACCTCCGCAAGGAGTTTGGCTCATTCACCGCGGTGCAATCCTCGTCGTTCACGGTCGAGGATGGCGAGTTCTTCATGCTGCTCGGCCCCTCCGGCTGTGGCAAGACCACCACGCTTCGCATGATCGCCGGGCTCGATCTGCCGACCTCCGGCGAGATCTATCTCGATGGCGAGGAGGTCAGCCAAAAGCCAGCCTCGCAGCGTGACATCGCCTTCGTGTTCCAGATGTTCGCGCTCTACCCGCATATGAATGTGCGCAAGAACATCTCCTACCCCCTCGTAAGCCAGGGCATGCCGGGCGCTCATGTGAAAGCGAAGGTCGCGGAGGTCGCGGGCATCCTGGGAATCGAAGACATCCTCGACCGCCCAGTCGGCGGCCTGTCCGGTGGGGACCGTCAGCGGGTGGCCCTGGGCCGGGCCATTGTGCGTGACCCCAAGGCCTTCATGATGGATGAGCCGCTGGGCGCGCTGGACGCGGAGTTCCGCGAACGCATGGCCGAGGAGCTGCGGGCGCTTCACGACCGGATGAAGGCGACGACGGTCTATGTCACCCACGACCAGCTCGAAGCCATGCAGATGGGCGACAAGATCGTGGTGATGAACCATGGCGTGGTCGAGCAGTTCGGCACGCCGCAGGATATCTATGACAAGCCGGCCACCATGTTCGTCGCCGACTTCATCGGCTCGCCCTCGATGAACTTCCTGCATTTCGATGGAGCCGTCGCGCCGGGTGCGGCGGCAGTGCAGTTGAACGGCCAGGACATCCCGGTCCCGCGCCAGAACCAGACGGCGGAGGGCAAGCTGGTGCTGGGCGTCCGGCCGGAACATGTGGCCCTGTCCGATGATGGTGCATATCGCGGCCAGGTCCTGGCGACGGAATATCTCGGCACGACGCAGATCATCACCCTGGAGACGGCGAACGGCCAAGTGAAGGCCCGGGTCGATGCGTCCCAGATTGCGCAGGTCGGAGAGCAGCTGGGCATGACGTTCCACGCGAAGACCGTGACGCTGTTTGCTGAGCTTACCGGCGCCGCGCTTCGCTCCGCCCTGAACGAAGGAGGCCCCGCCCATGGCTGAGGTCGTCCTGAACGATGTGAGCAAGAGTTTCGGCACGGATGTAGCCGTCGACGAACTCTCGATGACGGTGCCGGACGGAGCCTTCGTGGTTCTGTTGGGGCCAACCGGGGCTGGCAAGACCACGACCCTGCGCCTGATCGCCGGGCTGGAGAAACCGGACCGCGGAGAGATTCTGATCGGCGGGCGGAATGTCGTTTCCGACATGCCGGCACAGCGCGACGTCGCCATGGTGTTCCAGCAATACTCGCTCTACCCGCATCTGACGGTGCGCGAGAACCTGGCCTTCCCGCTGAAATCGCCAATCCTCAATACCTCACCAGCGGAGATCGAACGCATTGTCGGGGAGGTGGCGGAGGTGCTGCATATCTCCCACAAGCTCGACAGCAAGGCGACCGTGCTGTCCGGGGGCGAGATGCAGCGGGTCTCGATCGGCCGGGCCCTGGTCCGGAACCCGGCGATCTATCTGATGGATGAGCCGTTGAGCTCGCTCGACGCCAAGCTGCGCACCGATCTGCGGGTGGAGCTGAAGCGGGTGCAGTCGAGCCTGGGCGCGACGCTTCTCTATGTCACCCATGACCAGATCGAGGCCATGACCATGGCGACCCATGTCGGCGTGCTCGATCAGGGCCGGATCGTGCAGTTCGGCACCCCGCGGGAAATCTACGAGGATCCCGCCAGCATCTACGTGGCGACCCGGCTCGGCCTGCCTCGGATCAATACCCTGCCGGTCGACGTGTTCGGCGATGCGCCGGCCGGCGCGTCCATGATCGGCTTGCGGCCCGAGCATATTCTCCAGGGCGAGGGAATTGGGGGCGATGGCCGGGACAGCACCGTGAAACGCGTCGAGCGTCTGGGCGACCAGACCCGGCTGCACCTCGCGCTGGACGGGCATGACATCGTGACCCTGACCGACGTCCATACCGGTCTCAAGCCGGGCGACGTGATGGCGATCCGCCCATCCGATCCACTCTATTTTGACGCTGACGGCGCCCGCATCGCCTGAGAGGGACCCATGACCCAATTCATCAACACCAAGAACACCCTGGTCATCGAGGCGATCGATGGCCTCTTGCGCATGAGCGGCGGCCAGCTGGCCCGGCTCGATGGCTACCCGCATATCAAGGTCGTGGTGCGCACCGATTGGGACAAGTCCAAGGTCGCGCTGGTGTCCGGCGGCGGGTCGGGGCATGAGCCGGCCCATGCGGGTTTCGTCGGCCAGGGCATGCTGACGGCGGCGGTCTGCGGCGACGTCTTCGCCTCGCCATCGGTCGATGCGGTGCTGGCCGGAATCCTGGCGGTGACCGGTAAGGCCGGGTGCCTGCTGATCGTGAAGAACTATACCGGCGACCGGCTGAATTTCGGCCTCGCCGCCGAGCGCGCTCGCACCTTCGGACTGAAGGTCAGCATGGTGGTCGTCGACGACGATGTGGCGCTGCCCGATCTGCCGCAGGCGCGCGGCGTGGCGGGCACGCTGTTCGTCCATAAGATCGCCGGCGCCCTGGCCGAGGCGGGCGAGGATCTGAACACGGTTGCCGCCGCCGCCGAGCGGGTCATCAAGGGCGTCGTCTCCATTGGCATGTCGCTGGATACTTGCACCGTGCCGGGGTCGCCCAAGGAGACCCGGATCGAGCCTGGAAAGGCCGAACTCGGCCTGGGCATCCATGGCGAGGCCGGTGTGGAGCAGGTCGATTTCGAAGGGGCTCGTCAGGCCATCGCCATGGTGGTCGGTCGCCTGAGCGGCAATCTGGGGGCTGGACCGCACGCGGTGCTGCTGAACAATCTCGGGGGCGCGATGCCGCTGGAAATGTCGATCCTGGCCGAGGAACTCGCCCGGTCGGAAATCGCCGATAGACTCAAATGGATCGTCGGCCCGGCCGAGATGATGACCTCGCTCGACATGCATGGGTTTTCGGTGTCGCTTCTGCCGGTAACCAGGGACGATGAGGCGGCCCTGCAGGCGCCGGTCGCGCCCTGGGCCTGGCCCGGCCTCAGCCCGGCCGGCCAAGTGGAGGTGCTGCCCCTGCCGGACGGTCTGACCCCGATCCAGCCCATGCCGTCGGCCAATCCGGAGCGACGTGCCTTCATCGAGACCTGCTGCGATATCCTCATCGCCGCCGAGGCAAAGCTGAATGCGCTCGACGCGAAATCCGGAGATGGCGATACCGGGTCGACGTTGGCGACTGCCTCCCATGCCCTGAAAGGCGCGCTCGACCGCCTGCCCCTGGCCGATCTCACCCAACTCTACCGCGCCATCGGCAGCGAACTCAGCCAGACCATGGGCGGGTCGTCCGGCGTGCTTTTGGCCATCTTCTTCACTGCCGCCGGCGATGCGTCGGCCAGCGGCAGGGATGCGATCAGTTCGCTGGTGGCCGGGCTCGACCGCATCCAGCAGGTCGGCGGCGCAAGCGCCGGGGATCGCACCATGATCGACGCGCTCGCCCCCGCCCTCAATGCGCTGCCGGGCGGCATGGCGGCGGCGGCCAGGGCGGCGCGACAGGGGGCCGATTTCACCGCGACGATTACCCGGGCCAAGGCCGGGCGGGCGACCTATGTTTCGGCGGACAAGCTGGCGAACCATAACGATCCCGGAGCCGAAGCCGTGGCGCTGCTGTTTGAGCAATTGCTCGGTCGATAACGAAGTCCGGCCCGGTTCCGGCCAAGGAGGGAAAGCGCGATGAAAGATGCACTGATCGTCTGGGGCGGCTGGGAAGGCCATACGCCGGAGCAGGGCGCCAACGTCGTGGCGGCCATGCTGCGCGAGAACGACTTCACCGTCCGCATCGAGAACACCACCGCCATCTTCGCCGACCCGGCGTTGAAAGACCTCGACCTGATCGTGCCGATATTCACGAGGTCGACGATCGAGCCGGAAGAGGTGGCGAACCTCTGCGCCGCGGTGGAATCGGGCGTCGGCCTCGGCGGCTATCATGGCACCATGTGCGACGCTTTCCGCGATGAAGTCGAATACCAGTTCATGACCGGTGGGCAGTGGGTCGCCCATCCTGGCGACATCATCGACTACACCGTCAAGATCACCCGCCCGGACGATCCGGTGATGGCCGGGATCGGCGATTTCCCGTACCGGTCGGAGCAATATTACATGCATGTGGACCCCGGCAACGAGGTCCTCGCGACAACCCGGTTCTCCGGCGAGCATCACGCCTGGATCGAAGGCGTCGAGATCCCCGTCGTATGGAAGCGCCGACACGGCAAGGGCCGCGTCTTCTACAGCTCCCTCGGCCACGTGGCCGACGAGTTCAAGGTGCCGCAGATGGCCGAATTCCTGAAGCGAGGCCTGCTCTGGGCGGCGCGTTGAGCGTCGGAAATCACTCCGTTTCACCATCCAAACTCCGCGTCGTCCTCGGACTTGATCCGAGGACCCATGGATCCGTGGCCGGCGCGCTTCGAGTCCCGGGTGCCAGTGTTGGCGGTCAAATGGATCCCCGGATCAAGTCCGGGGACGATGCAAGGTTGGGTGGGGATGCCCCCGTCAATGCGGCGACAACCATCCGAAATCGCAATGTTGCGAAGGCCGTGCTACCCATCGCCGCGAGTTGATTCTCAAACATTCGGAGCCGCGCTCCGTTAGGCAGATAAGGGCAGGTGATGCGACGGTTTCCGGATAGCTTTGTGTGGGGCACGGCGGCCTCGGCGTATCAAACCGAGGGCGCGGTCCACGCCGACGGGCGCGGCACCAGCGTGTGGGACACGTTCAGCCATACGCCGGGCCGGACCCGTAATGGCGCCACCGGCGATGTGGCCTGCGACCACTATCACCGCTACCCCGAGGACGTCGCGCTGATGCGGAAACTCGGCGTCGGCGCCTATCGTTTCTCCACCGCCTGGCCGCGCATTTTCCCGACCGGCCGTGGTCGGGCGAACGAGGCCGGGCTCGCCTTCTACGACCGCTTGGTCGACGCCCTGCTCGGCGCCGGCATCGATCCGTGGATCTGCCTGCATCACTGGGACATGCCCCAGGCGTTGGAGGATGCGGGCGGCTGGCGGAACCGCGATACCGCCTATCGCTTCGCCGACTACTGCCAGACGGTGATGCAGCGGCTCGGCGATCGGGTCCGGCATAGCGCGCCGATCAACGAGCCCAACGTGCTGCCCTGGGTCGCCTATGATTTGGGCGTCCATCCGCCCGGTGCTCGTACGCGAGAGGAGACCCTCGCAGCGATCCACCACATCAATATGGCCCATGGGCTGTGCATCCAGGCGATCCGCGCCGTGGATGCCGATATCCAGCAGGGCCTGATCATCTCGCTCGGCCCGGTCCACCCTGCGGATGATGGCGAGGACTACGAGCGGGCGGCCGAGATGGTCGACTGCCTGTGGCGGCGGGTGATGTGCGACCCGATCATGCTGGGCCGCTATCCGGAGCTATTGGCCGACGAACTGGCGCCGTACATTGAGTCCGGCGACATGGATCTGATCGGTGCCCGGCCCGACTATTTCGGCCTGAACCACTACAACCGCATGTACGCAGCGCCCGACCCCGACCGCATCTTCGGTGCCCGGGATGTGCCGCCGCCGGGCGACGTGCCGGTCACCGAGATGCAATGGCAGATCGACCCCTCGGCGCTGGTCGAGCAATTCGAGGATCTGAAGGAACGCTACGGTGACCTGCCGCCAATCTACATCACCGAGAATGGCGCCGCCTTCGACGACAAGGTCGGGGCGGATGGCACGGTCCACGACCGGAACCGCATCGACTATTTCAACGGCTATCTCAACGCGGTGCTCGACGGGATCGAACGCGGCTTCGACCTACGCGGCTATTTCGCCTGGACGCTGATGGACAATTTCGAATGGTCGGAAGGCTATGAGAAAAAATTCGGCCTCGTGCATATCGACTTCGACACGCTGAAACGGACGCCGAAAGCGTCGTTCCACCATCTGAGCGAAGTCATCGGCGAGAACGCGGTGGGCGAATTCGAGCCGGGCCGCCTGGGGTCCTGATTTGTGGGCAGACCGCGCTGATCAAGCCGGGAGATGGTCTGGGCCGAAGGCACTCCAACACGAGCACCAATGGCAGGACAGCGCGCCCGTCCTGGAGCCACAGGCTGTACACCGAGCTTAATGCAATATTCATTCTGGCTGCATATGACGGGAAGGGCACAACCCTGACTGGCGCCTGCTGCTGGCCGGATTGGACTGAAAGTGAAGAGATGACGGACGACGCGAGACCAGGACGGCCCGCCGGTGGAGGGCAAGGCGGGATGTGGCCGGTCGATTTTGCCGTACTCGGTTTGTTTCTCGGCGTCGTACTGACCCATGCCCTGGCCGTAACCGTGGTCGTAGCGAGCAACGGCGTCACGGCATTTCTTTATGAGAATGCCGGCAAGTTCGGCTGGAATTGGTTCTCTGATCGCTCTTCCTATCCGGACATACTTGCCATTGTCGATGGCAGTTTCTTCATCGTCGCCGTTGTCGGACTCGCTGTCGCGTTGTGGCGCACCATGCCGCAGTGGCTATCCTGGAAGAGCTTGCATTCTCCTCGATCTCGCGGTCGAGAATTCTCCATTCCCGCGTCCCTGCCGGTGTATGTGCTTTCCCTTCTTGGCTGGCTAACCCTGTTGTTGATGGCCATCTACGCGCTGCAATCCGTTCCGGAATGGATCGTCGATGTATCTCGCGACCTTTATTTGGTTGTGTTCATAATGGCGGATTCGGAACTCTCCGAATCCACGATCGCGAGGCTTCGAATTCTGGACAGGATCGCGCTCTTTCCGATATTCCTTTGCGTCAGTTTGTCTCATAGCTGGGCGGAGAACCGGTGTCGCCCCAGCGTCACGTCGACGCCCTAGCCGAACAAGTTGCAGTTTGGGGGGATCGCGGAACTATCCCGCGTGATTTCTGGCGATCGACCGCACGCAATTGATCGAGTCGAGACAATGATCAGCGCTGGATGCTTTTTAGCACGAAGACGCGGATTGCGCTGGACAGATTGCCGCTCCGCCCGGCATCGATCTCCGCCACCATCTGATTCAGCGACAGCTCTCGCCGCACCGCGATCTCCTTAAGCGCCTCCCAGAATTCCGGTTCCAACGAGACGCTTGTGCGGTGCCCGGCGACCAGCACCGAGCGCTTTTCGACAGTCATAAGGCGGTCACGAAGGCTGCAGGATGATCTTCGGCGCCGCGTTGCCGGTGTGCAGGTCCCGGAATGCCGTCGCGCCGTCCGATAGCGGGCGGCGGTCGATCCAGTCCAGGGATCCCAGGCCGCCGGTATGCAGGGCCGTCAGCGTCGCCCGTAGATCGACCATCGTGTAGGTGTAGGTGCCGATGAAGGTGATCTCGGCCAGGGTCATTTTGCGGACGTCCATCGCGCCGGCGGCGTCCAGCAGGCCGATATGCATGATCACGCCGCCTGGCCGCACGGCCGCCACCGCCGCCTGCCGGGTCGCGGCGGTGCCGACCGCGTCGATGACCACATCGATCGTGCCCTCGGCGGGTTGCCCGGAGCCGCCCAAAGGGTCGTAGACGGTTGCCACGCCGATACTCTCCGCCGATTGCCGTCGCAGAGCGTTGGTGTCGCCCAGCGCGATTTCGGCGCAGCCATGTCGTCTCAGGCAGAGTGCGGCGAACAAGCCAATCGAGCCGCCGCCCAGCACCAGGGCGCGGGATTCGCTCAAGGGCCGGTGCGCCGCCCGGGCGGCCAGATTGACCGCGTGCAGGGATGTGGCCGCCGGTTCGGTCAGGGCGGCCAGCGCCGGGTCCATGCCGTCGGGCATCGCGATCAGATTGCATTCCGGGACGGCGACCCGGTCGGCGAAGGCGCCGGGCAACTCCATGCCGATCAGCTTGCGATTGGCGCAGAGGTTCGACCGGCCGCCCTGGCAATCGTCGCATTGGCCGCAGCTGACCAACGGATTGATCACCACCCGGCGGCCCACATCGGTTCCGGACTCCACGACGCCGGCGGCCTCGTGCCCGAGGACAAGCGGCGGCACCCGGCGCGGATCCTTGCCGTGATAGGCGTGCATGTCCGAGCCGCAGATGCCGACGGAGTCGATGCGCACGATGGCGTCGCCCGCCCCGGCCGTCGGGTCGGGTTCGTCGCGATAGGTGACTTCTTCAGGGCCGGTGTAGACGAGCGCTTTCATGGGTCGTGGGTCCTGGTTATTTGCCGGGGCTATTTGGCGGTAAAGCCGCCATCGACATGGATGATCTGGCCGGTGATGTATTCCGAGGCCGGAGCCGCCAGGAAGATCGCCACACCGTGCAGATCCTCCAGTCTTCCGTTGCGGCCCACCGCAGTCTGCTTTGCGTTGCGCTCGGCGGTCTCGGCATTCTCGAACACGGCAGCGGTCAGTTCGGTCGGAAAGAAGCCGGGGGCGATGGCGTTGCAGGTGATGCCGTCCGTCGACCAGGCCTCGGCCATCGCCCGGGTCAGTTGGGCGATGCCGCCCTTCGAAGCGCCATAGGGCATGGAGTTGGGGAAGGCTCTCGTCGATTGCAGCGATGCGATGTTGATGATCCGGCCCCATCCCTTCTTGCGCATGTCCGGCACCAGCGCCCGGGCCAGGAAATACGGCGTCGACAGGTTCAGGGCAAGGGTCCGGTCCCAGCTCTCCGGGGTGACCTTTTCCGGCGCTTCCCGCAGGTTGATCCCGGCGGCGTTGACCAGTATGTCCGGCCCGCCGAACGGCTCTGCCAAGGCGGCGGCGATACGGTCTGCATCATGGTGGTCAGCCAGATCGCATACGACCGGCGCGGCTTGGCCACCGGCTGCCTCGATCATCTGGACTGTATCCGCCAGCGCCGCCGCGCGCCTGGCAACGCAAACCACTGATGCGCCGGCACTGGCCAGAGCCATTGCGATGGCCTGCCCGATGCCGGAGCTGGCGCCGGTGACCGCTGCAATGCGGCCGGTCAGATCGAAGAGGCCTTGCACCATGCGCTATCCGGCAAGGTCGAACTGCTCGTCGCCGAAATACTTGTGCAGGCGGCAATCGGCGGTGCGGGCATGGGCCTCCATGCCTTCCAGGCGGGACAGGCGCGCGGTCGCCGCGGCGATGGTGCGGTTGGCGTCGCGAGACATGCGCTGATAGGTCACCGTCTTGATGAACTTGCCGACGCTCAGGCCGCCGGTATAACGGCCGGCGCCCTTGGTCGGCAGGATGTGGTTCGGCCCGGAGGTCTTGTCGCCGAACGCTACGGTCGTCTCCTCGCCGAGGAACAGCGAGCCGTAATTGCGCAGGGTCGCCAGCCACCAATCCGGATCGTCCGCATGGACCTCCAGATGTTCCGACGCATAGCGGTCGCTGGTTTCCGCCGCCTCTTCCCGGCTACCGGCCAGAATCACTTCGCCATAATCGCGCCAGGCGACCTCGGCGTTGAGGCGGTTCTGTTCCGGCAGGTCGGCGATCAGCGACGGCATGCGATCGACCACCGCCTGGGCGATCGGACGGGAGGTGCTGATCAGCCAGGCCGGCGAGTTCGGCCCGTGCTCCGCCTGGCCGACCAGATCGATGGCGACGATCTCCGGATCGGCGCTGCTATCGGCGATGATCAAAACCTCCGACGGGCCGGCGAACAGATCGATGCCCACCCGGCCATAGAGCAGGCGCTTGGCCTCGGCCACGAACTGGTTGCCCGGGCCGACCAGGATATCCGCCGCGCGGCCGGTGAACAGGCCGAACGCCATGGCGGCGATCGCCTGGACTCCGCCCAGGGTCAGGATCGTGTCGGCGCCCGCGAGGTTCAGCGCATAGAGTACCGCCGGGTGGATGCCGTTCTCGTCGCGGGGCGGCGAGGCGGCCATGACATGATCGACGCCGGCGACCTTGGCGGTGGCGGCGCTCATCAGCGCGGAGGCGACATGGCAGTAACGGCCGCCCGGCACGTAACAGCCGGCGGCCTGGACCGGGATCAGCTTCTGGCCGGTGCGCAGGCCGGGCTGTAGCTCGACCTCGAATTCCGACAGGCTGGCAAGCTGGGCCTCGGCGAAGCCGCGCACCCGGTCATGGGCGAAATGGATATCGTCCTTCAACCGTTGCGGCACCCGGTTGGCCGCCGCTGCGATGTCGTCGGCAGTGACCACGATGTCGCCGTTCCAGCGGTCGAATTCACGGCTGTATGCGATGGCCTTTTCCTCGCCGCCGGCCTCGATCGCGGCCAGCATGTCGGCCACGATGCGCCCGACCTGCTGATCGTCGCTGGCGGCGGTCTTGGTCGCCTTCTTCAGATACTCAACGGACATGATCTCGATCCTCGGGTCGGAAGCCCAGCGGGCGGTGTTTGAAGGGTCAGTGGGTCAGAATGCCCACAGCGACAGGGCGGGCACAAAGGCTAATAGCAACACGACCATCAGCATTGCAGTCACATAAGGCACGGCCTTGGCGGCGATCTTCAATATCGAGGTCCCGGTCAACCCGGACACCACGAACAGGTTCAGCCCCAGCGGCGGGGTGATGAAGCCGACGCCGAGCGATGTCACCATCAGGATGCAGAAATGCACATCCTCCATGCCGATCTACCGCGCCAGGGGCAGCAGGATCGGCGACAGGATGACGATGTTCGGCGTCGTCTCCATGACGCAGCCGGCCAGGATGAGGATGCCAATGATCAGCAGGATGATGCCGGCTTCGCTTTCGACGGCAGCGGTCACCGCGAAGACGAAGCCTTGCGGGATCTGCAGGGCGGCGAGTGTCTGCGCCAAGGGCAGCGCCAGGGCGATGATCGGCAGGATGACGCCGTTCACCTTGGCCGAGCTTTCCAGCATCTTCGGGAAGTCGGCAATGGTCAGCGTGCCTTGCAGCAGGCCGATGATGATGGTGGTCACCACCGCGACGGCGGCGGCCTCGGTCGGGGTGAAGACGCCGGAATAAATGCCGCCCAGGATGACGATGGGCACCAGCAACGCGTAACGCCCGGCGACCAGCGCCGTCCACCAGCGGGCAAGCGAAAAGCCCTGATCGGCGTTCTCATATCCGTTGATGCGGTTCATGACCAGATTGGTGATCATGATCGACAGCATGACGAGCAGGCCCGGCACCGCCGCCGCGATGAACAGAGTCGAGGCGGAAATGCCCAGCACCAGCCCGATGATGATATAGGCGATCGAGGGCGGGATCAGGATGCCGGTGCAAGCGCCGGCCGCCACCAGGGCGCAGGCATAGGGTTTCGGATAGCCCTGCTTGACCAGCCGATCGATGGTCATGCGCCCGACGGCGGCGGCGCCGGCCGCATCGGACCCCGAGATGCAGGCGAAAAAGCCGCAGCCAAGCACCGTCGCGGTGCCGAACCCGGCGCGGAAGCCGCCGGTCGTGGCCTCGGCGATGTCCAGCAGTTTGTCCGAAAGCCCGGTTCGGACCAGCACGTCGCCGGTCAGGATGAACAGGGGCACCGCGATCAGCGCGAAGGCGTCGATGCCGTCGAACAGCGATTCTCCCAGCAGCGACAGCGGCAGGATGTCGGTGAAGTAGAGCATGGCGACCGCGCCCAGCCCCAGGGACACCCAGACCGGCACCGCCAATGCGATCAGCAAGATGATGCCGAACAACGGGACATAGAATTCCCAACCGAGATCGAGGGAAACGTTTTGCTGAAGTTGATAGAGCAATGTTTGTGCGCTCCTAGTCGAACAGCTTCGCACCTTCGAACACCGGCCGACCGGCGCGAAGGTCGGACCAGTCGCGCAGGATCGACTGGACGAGGCGGAACACCATCATTGCGAAGCCGATCGGCACGGCGGCCAGGAACCAGGCATTGCTGATCCGCAGTCCGTGGGTGACCGAGCCGAATTTCAGCGATGTCAGGATCTGTTCGAGCGACCAGTACAGCGCGATCAGCGCCAGGGTCAGCGTCGCAGAATCGCCGAACAGGTAGATCGCCGCCTTGGTCCTGGGCCCCACATAGTGAAGGATCACATCGATGCGGATATGGGCCCGTTCCCGGATCGCCGCCGATGCGCCGATCCACGCCAGGTAGATGAAGGCGTAGCGGGCGATCTCCTCACCCTAGATCGACGAGTAGCTGAGGCCGAAGCGCCGGATCACCTCCATGGCGATGGTGGCGACGATCATCGAGTAGAAGATCAGCAGCAGCCACCGCTCGCCATTCCGGTCGATTTTCTTCAGGACGGCGCTCATGGCGCGTCTCCCGCAAGAGGGATGGCGGCTCCGGATTTCTTAGGTCCGGAGCCGCCTAACCGATCAAACGTCGTGCACGTAGAGACGGCCCTGGGTGTTGGCCGCGTCCAGCAGGCGATCGAAGGTCGCCATCGACCCGGCCAGCTCGGTCTTGAACTCATTCCATTCCGAGCGCTGATGACCGGCCGTGGAGACCCATTCCTCCATCTCCGAGGCGTTGGGCGCATAGAACTGCACCCCGGCGGCGGCCAGTTCGGCCATGGCATAGGCGCGTGCTGCCGGCACCTTCGCCAGATTCTGCTGCATGGTGACGTCGCTGGCGAATTCGATGGCTTCCTGCAGTTCGCCGGGCAGGGCATTGAACCATTCCAGATTGCAGGAATAGACCCGGGAGTCGGGCACCGAACGGTTGAAGGTGACCCAGGACAGCACGTCCTTGAAGCCGAAGACGTGCAGCGCTTCGACTGACGGGTCGAGCGCGTCGGCCACGCCCTGCTTGATCGCGCTCGGCGTCTCGCCCCAGGCGACCGGGGTCGAGTTTGCGCCCAGCAGGCGATAGAATTGCGGCAGGATTTGCGAGCCCGGCACGCGGAACTTGATGCCCTGCATCTGGGTCGGGATCTTGATCGGCTCGTCGATGCCCTGGCGCAGCGCCACCACGCGGGGGTCGATGCAGACATACCAGAGCGGCTTGAAGCCCTTGGCCTCGACCTTGGGATTGACCTCGGCGGCCCAGGCGTCGGAGGTCACCAGGTTGATGAATTTCTGGTTCTCGCCGCACCAGTACGGGATGTTGATCAGATCCACGGTCGGCGCGAAGGGGGCGAAATTGGACAGCGAATGCTGCGCCGCCTGGATGGTGCCGCCCTGGACCTTCTGCGCAAGCGCGCCGCCGGCCCCAAGCTGCCCGCCCGGCGCCAGCCGGACATAGATCCGCCCGTTGCTCATGTTCTGGATGTTCTCTTTGAAATCCAGCTGCATGATCGGATAGCTGCGCGATGCGCCCAGGATGTACGCGGTGGCGACCGTCATGACGTGCTCGGCGGCGTCCTGGCGATCCCCTACGTCAACACCTGGACCTATCGGCCGGGCAGCTGGTATCCGTCGATCGGGTTCGATAATCGGGACGCGGCCTATCGGCTGGCCTCATATCTGATGGATATGGGTCATTCCGAGATCGCCGCGATTATCGGGATCACGACTGGAAACGACCGGGCGGTCGAGCGACTGTCCGGTGCCCGCGCCGCCTTGGCGGATCGTGGGCTGGCCTTCGCACCCGGCCGGGTGATCGAGGCGCCGTACAGCATCAGCGACGGACGGCGGGCATTGCGCCGCCTGATGGCGGCCGAGCCGGCGCCGACCGCGATCATCTGCGGCAACGATGTCCTGGCCTACGGCGCCCTGTTCGAATGCCACGCGCTCGGGGTGCGGGTTCCGGAGCAGGTGTCGATCACCGGGTTCGACGATCTGGAACTGGCTGCGGAACTGGCCCCCGCCCTGACCACAATGCACGTGCCGTCGGAGGACATGGGGCGCCTGGCGGCGGATTATCTGCTGGACCGGATTGACGGCCAGCCCACGCAGGGCGCCACCAGGCTCGATGTGGATCTGGTCATTCGCGGGTCGACGGGGCCGCCGCCGTGTCATATCGACGAATAGCGTGGCCGCAAGAACCGTCGTCGTGATTTCCCGCCCTAGGTGAATAATTATTCTACCACTCAGCCGACAAGCTTTGCACCCTTTGCAATTTTCTGACATTCTAAGTGCCACGAAACTCAACTTAGAGATCGCACCTGTTTGGCTCAAATGTCCCGCAGGTAGTTGGAGGGTACGAAAATTCTTACTCTCCTGGGCAGGGGGAATGACTCATGAAGCCTACAACAAATTATGTATTGGGACTGGCTGCGGTGGCTGTCGGGCTGGTCGCTGCCACGTTGCCGCAAACGGCGAACGCGCAATGGGAGCCGCGAAAGCCGGTCGAGTTCATCATCATGGCCGGCCCTGGCGGCGGCGCCGATCAGATCGCGCGCCTTTTGCAGGGGCTGATCGAGCAGAAAGATCTGTCGCCGCGGCCGTTCATTCCGATCAACAGGCCCGGCGGTTCCGGCGCGGAAGCCCTGCGCTACCTGCAGGATAAGGCCGGTGACGACCACGTATTGCTGGTCACGCTAAACAGCTTCTACACCACGCCGATCATCCAGGAAGGGCTTGGCGTCGACCCAACCCAATTCACGCCGATCGGCCGGATGGCGCTGGACACCTTCCTGCTTTGGGTCAATGCCGAGTCCGAAATCGACGACCTTGACAGCTATGTCGCGACCGTGTCGGCCGCGGGCCGGGACTGGAAAGTTGGCGGAACCGGATCCGGCCAAGAGGACTCGATCCTGACCGCTATGATGGAAGCCGAGTTTGGCTATGAGGTGACGTATATTCCGTTCGACGGTGGCGGCACCGTTGCCAAGAACCTGATCGGCAATCACATCGATTCAACGGTTAACAATCCGGCCGAGCAGGGTGAGTTCTATCGCGCCGGCCTGAGCCGTCCGCTCGTTCAGTTCACCGCGGAACGGATGGCAGCCTACCCGGATGTTCCGACAGCGAAGGAACTGGGTCACGATCTCGAATACTATATGCAGCGTTCGATCAATGGCCCGCCGGGCATGTCGGCGGAAGCACAGGAATGGTACATCAACCTGTTTGAGACGCTCTACAATTCCGAAGAGTGGCAAACGTTTTGTGTGGAAGATGGTCTCGACTGCACCGAGTGGATCGCCGGCGACGATTTGGGCGACTTCCACACCGCCCAACTCGCCCGTCACCGGACATTGATCGAAGAGGTCGGCGCCGACGCTCTTACCGGCGACTGATCCGATCCGACAAATGGAAGTGGGGGCGGCGAGGCGCCGCCCTCTTTCCAACGGGCCGATACCGCCAGATCGGAAAATTCCCTAACCTGTTCGCGGGGACGGAGCCATGTTACCGGCTGAATTGATGCTGCCGACTGGGTCGAAGGGACGGTTTGTATGAAAGTGCGAACGGCGGAAATCCTGGCTGCGGTGGCCCTTGCGGCCGTTTCCGTCGCGATCATGATCAAGAGCTCGACGGAACTTTCGATCGGCTGGAATCCGGAGACCGGTCCGGGGTCGGGCGTGTGGCCGTTCTGGCTGTCGTCCGGGATGCTCGCAACGTCGGTTTGGACGATGTTCCGCTGGTATCGGCGGGTTACGCCCGAGTCGCGCTCGGATGAACTCTTCATGACACGGCAGGCTAGTCAGAAAGTGGGGGTTACAGTCGCGGCGTTGTTCGTTTTGCTGCTCGGCACTCATGTCATCGGACTGTATTTTTCCATCGTGATCTTCCTGATTTTCTATCTGCGCTTCCTCGGGCGACACTCTTGGCTGTTGACTCTTGTGTTGGCGACCGCAACACCGACGGCCTTGTTCTTCTTCTTTGAAGGTGCGCTCGTAATACCTTTGCCTAAAGGCTACTCCGAGCCTTTGTTCTATCCTCTATACGATCTTATTTATTAGCGCGGGAAGATCTGAAGTCTTACTCGAAAGGAATGCTGTGACATCAATAACGGGAATGACGGTGAAGATTGAACCGCCGATCTGTGACTCTTCGTCCTGCATGATTTCGTTTCGGGTTGGCCGTCAGAGACTTGGCCAGTTGGCATAATCAGATGGTGTTCTAGGCGCTCAGGGGTTGGCTGCAGATGGAAGCGATCATCGATCCCCTCTTCACCGGTATCGCCGGCGCCTTTCAGCCGCTCAATCTGGCGATGCTTGTGCTCGGCTGTACGCTGGGACTTCTCGTTGGGGCGCTGCCGGGCCTCGGATCGGTCAACGGTGTCGCGATCCTGCTTCCGGTCACCTTCCTCGTGCCACCAACAACCGCGATTATCTTCCTCGCCGCGATCTACTACGGCGCCATGTATGGCGGGGCGGTCAGTTCAATCACCCTCGGAATACCGGGCGCCTCTACCGCCGTGGCGACGGTGTTTGACGGCCGGCCCCTTGCCAGGGCCGGAAGGGCCGATCTAGCCCTCGTTACCGCAGCGATCGCGTCCTTCATCGGCGGCACGATTTCCATCGTTCTGTTCACGCTATTTGCTCCGCCGCTGGCTTCCCTTGCCCTGAAGTTCGGCCCGCAGGAAGAATTCACCCTGATGGTGTTGGCATTCGCCACCTTCATCGGTCTCGGTGGCAGCGATATCCCCAAGACGATCTTCTCAATCCTGATCGGCCTGGTCTTGGCGACGGTCGGACTTGATGTGATCTCCGGCAAGCCACGCTTGATCTTCTTCGACATCGACGGCTTCTTCCACGGCGTGAACTTCTTGGTGCTGGCGATCGGCATCTACGGGATCGGGGAGATGCTGTGGACGCTGGAAGCGACGGAAGGGACGGTACAAGTCCACAAGGTCCCGAGCTCGATCAGCTCCCTGGTTCGAAATCTCAGGCGGGTGAAGGACTACGCCGGCACGACAGTGTTCGGCAGCCTGATCGGTTATTTTGTCGGTATGCTCCCGGCCGCCGGAGCGACCCCGGCGTCGCTCATGTCCTATGGGCTGGCCAAGACCTTTTCCGCGGATCCGGACAGTTTCGGAAAGGGAAATATCAAGGGCGTCGCCGCGCCCGAATCGGCCAACAACGCTGCGTCCACTGGCGCCATGTTGCCAATGATCACCCTCGGCATCCCTGGCTCGCCAACGACAGCGATCCTGCTTGGCGGCATGGTCATCTGGGGGCTCCGCCCGGGTCCGCTGCTTTTCGCCGAGCACCCCGAATTCGTATGGGGGCTGATCGGTAGCCTTTATGTGGCCAACCTGTTCACGGTGATCATCAACTTGGCGTTCATTCCGGTCTTCGTGCGCGTGCTCGCGCTCCGGTTCTCCATCCTGGCGCCAATGATCTTCATTTTGTGCATCGTCGGCGGCTTCGCCCCGACCCAAACCATGCACGACATTTGGCTGATGCTGCTGTTCGGCGTCGTCGGCTATCTGCTGCGGAAGCTGAACTATCCGGTCGCGCCGGCGGTGCTCGCCATCGTGCTCGGGCCGCTGGCGGAGCAATCGCTGCGCCAGTCGCTGCTCGCATCCCGCGGCGACATGATGATCTTCCTGGAGCGGCCGCTATCGGCGTCCTTCCTGGCCGTTGCGGTGCTGCTGGCGCTCTACCCGACACTTTCTCGTCTGATCAAAAGGGTGGTTGTGTAGGTCTATTCCGAACCAGTGTCCGAGGCGGGAGAGCGGTGACAGTAACCGGATTACTCCATCATCACCGGTTTCCATCCGCATTCTACGCCCTCGGCCCGACCATGCTCTCCGGCTTGACCCATTCGTCGAATTGCTCGGAGGTGAGCAGGCCGAGCTCCATGGCGGCGGCCTTCAGGGTCGAGCCGTCCGCATAGGCCTTCTTGGCCACCTTGGCGGCGCTGTCATAGCCGATATGCGGGTTGAGCGCGGTCACCAGCATCAGGGATTCGTGCAGCAGGGCGTCGATCCGCTCCCGGTTCGCCTCGATGCCGACCACGCAATTGTCGGCGAAGCTGTGGGACGCATCGGCCAGCAGTCGGATCGATTGCAGCAGATTGTAGATCATCACCGGCTTGAAGACGTTCAGCTCGTAATGCCCGTTCGAGCCGGCGACGCTGACCGTGACATGGTTGCCCATGATTTGCGAGCAGACCATGGTCAAGGCCTCCGATTGGGTCGGATTGACCTTGCCGGGCATGATCGAGGAGCCCGGCTCGTTGGCCGGCAGGATCAGCTCGCCGATGCCGCAGCGCGGGCCGGAGCCGAGCAGGCGGATGTCGTTGGCGATCTTCATCAGACTCACGGCAACCGTGTTGCAGGCGCCCGACGCCTCGACGATGGCGTCATGGGCGGCCAGCGCCTCGAACTTGTTCTCCGCCGTCACGAAGGGGAAATCGGTGATCCGCGCGACTTCCGCCGCGAAGGCCTGGGCGAAGCCCTGCTTGGCGTTGAGCCCGGTCCCGACCGCGGTGCCGCCCTGGGCCAGCTGCAGCAGCCGGGGCAGGGTGTCGCGCACCCGGGCGATGCCATAGGCCACCTGGCAGGAATAGCCCGAGAACTCCTGGCCCAGGGTCAGCGGCGTGGCGTCCTGAAGGTGCGTTCGGCCGATCTTCACGATCTCGGCGAATTCCTTGGCCTTGCCGTCCAGCGCCGCATGCAGATGCTCCAGCGCCGGCACCAGCTCATGCTCGATTTGCTCCACCGCCGCGATGTGCATCACGGTCGGGAACGTGTCGTTCGACGACTGCCCCATATTGCAGTGATCGTTGGGGTGGACCGGGGATTTCGAGCCGATCTCCCCGCCCAGCATCTCAATGGCCCGGTTGGCGATCACCTCATTGGCGTTCATGTTGGTTTGAGTGCCCGACCCGGTCTGCCAGACCACGAGCGGGAAATGCTCGGCCAGGGTGCCGTCGATGACCTCCTCGGCGGCCGCCACGATGGCCTCGCCGATCTTGGCGTCGTCGAGGGCGCCGAGCGACATGTTGACCAGCGCCGCCGCTTTCTTCTGGATGCCCAGCGCGCGCACCAGCGGTTGCGGCATGCGCTCGCCGCCGATCTTGAAGTTCTCAAGCGACCGCTGGGTCTGGGCCCCCCAATAGCGGTCAGCGGGCACCTCCATTTCGCCAAGACTGTCGGTTTCGATGCGGATGTCTGGCTTGTCGGCCATGGGTCGGATCTCCAGGAAGTCACGGTGGCGCGGGCAGCGCCGCGCCCGCTCATAATATCGCCACGGCTCAGATAGCATAGACGCAAGGGGCAAATCAGTTTGTTGCCGGCTCCGTTACGATGTCTTCGGGGTCAGCCGGGTTACGTGCCCCATCTTGCGGCCCGGCCGGGCTTCGGCTTTGCCGTAGAGGTGCAACCGTGCCCCGGGCTCGGCCAGAAGTGCCGGCCAGCGATCCGCCTCGGCCCCGATCAAATTGCTCATCACCGCGTCGGCGTGACGATCGACCGAACCAAGCGGTAACCCGCAGATCGCCCGAACCAACTGCTCGAACTGACTGGTGGCGCAGGCATCCATGGTCCAGTGGCCGGAGTTGTGGGGTCGGGGGGCCAGCTCATTGACCAGCAATCGGCCATCGGCGGTGTGGAACATCTCCACCGCCAGCAGGCCGACTACGTCCAGCGCCTCGATCAGGCTGCGGGCGATGTCCTCCGCCGCTCGCGCCTCGGATGCCGTCAGAGCGGCCGGGACAATGGTCTCGGCCAGGATATGGTCGCGGTGCCGATTCTCCACCGGCGGGTAGCAGGCGATCGTGCCGTTCAGGCCGCGTGCGGCGATCACTGACAGTTCGAAATCGAAATCGACGAATCCTTCCAGGATCGCCGGTTGCTCGCCAATTCGGTCGCGGGCGTCTGCGACGTCTTCCGGGCCGTGGATTACCGCCTGCGCCTTGCCGTCATAGCCCATCCGGGTCGATTTCAGGACGGCCGGGCTGCCGATCTCCGCGAGCGCCCCGATCAGCGCATCGGAGGCGGGTACCGATCGGTAGGGCGCCACAGCGACTCCCAGGCCGGATATGAATTCCTTTTCGGCGATGCGATCCTGGCACATAGAAAGCGCCATCAGGCCAGGTCGCACCGGCACCCACTTGGCCAGGGCCGCTACGGTATCGTGCGGGATGTTCTCGAACTCATAGGTCGCCACATCGACCGATGCTGCGAATCGCTTCAGCTCCGCCAAATCGTCATAGGCGGAAAGAGTAGACCGGTCCGTCACCTGTGCGGTCGGGCTGTCACGCTCGGGGCAGAATACGTGTGATCGACACCCCAGCCGTGCCGCCGCCAGCGCGGTCATACGGCCGAGTTGTCCGCCGCCGAGGATCCCGATCGTACTGCCGGGCGGCAGCGCCCCAGCATCCGCGCTCATGCGTCGGCCGGCGATTCGGCGACTGCGGCAGTCTGTCGCGCTCGCCACGCGTCGAGCTCCGCCGCCAACTTGGCATCGCCAAGCGCCAAGATAGACACTGCCAGCAGCGCCGCATTGATGGCGCCGGGTTTTCCGATGGCCAGGGTGCCGACAGGGACGCCGCCGGGCATTTGCACAATCGATAGAAGACTGTCCATTCCTTGCAGGGCTTTGCTTTCAACCGGCACGCCAAGCACCGGCAATGGCGTCATTGCGGCGGTCATTCCAGGCAGGTGAGCAGCGCCGCCGGCACCGGCGATGATCACCTGTAAGCCGCGCTCCCGTGCGGTTTCGGCATAATCGTGCAGGCGCTTGGGCGTGCGATGGGCCGACACGATCTGTGTCTCGAAAGCGACACCGAGAGCGGTCAGCGTCTCGGCGGCGTGGCGTAACGTCGTCCAGTCCGATTGACTGCCCATGATGATCCCAATTCGGGGGGCTTTGTTTGCGGGCCGATCGGTCATTACAGCGACTTCTGGTTGAATTGGATGTGCGGGTATTCATCAATGACGATGAATAAGCCGGCGATTATAGGCAGGCAGGTATCGCATACAAGTCTTCTGACTAATTCGGCTCAGGACCGGTCTTTAGATTTTGGTATGATATTTAAGCAAGACTTGGAAGTTGGATTTCAGTCAGCCGCAACAGGCGTTCAACGCCGATGAGAATAACTGAGAAGCGCCCGATTCAGCCGGCGGCGAAAATACGGTCCGCTCCGGGTGTCTCCGCGCCCGCACCGGCGGAAGCGAGTGCGCCTGCCCGTTCCATTGGTGAAGTGGCGACCTTCCTTGGCATTCCAGAGGCGGAACTGACACCCAGCGTTCGAGATGGGTTGTCCCAGTTGATGGCGGAGGTCGATCGGCTTCGGCAGGATAGCGAAGAGAAGGACCGGCGGATCAGCTATTTGGAGCGGCTCGCGGATGAAGACCCGCTGATGCCGATCCTCAATCGCCGGGCCTTCGTTCGGGAATTGTCGCGCATGATGGCCTTCACCGACCGCTATGGCGGGGTGTCGAGCGTTGTGTTTTTCGATGTCGACGGCATGAAAGCCATCAACGACACTCACAGTCATGGTGCCGGCGACGAAGCCCTTACCCATGTAGCCAACACGCTGCTCAACAATGTGCGCGGCTCGGACGTGGTGGGCCGGCTGGGCGGGGACGAATTCGGCGTGCTGCTGGTTCAGGCAGACCAGACGGCGGCCAACAGCAAGGGTGCGTCGTTGGCCGAGCAGATCAGCTCGACTCCTTTTGCCCATGAGGGCAAATCGCTGACAGTCGCCGTGTCGTACGGCGCCTATGCGTTTTCCGGGGTCGGCGAGCCGGATGAGATCCTCAGCGCCGCGGATCGAGCCATGTACGCCCGTAAGCGTCGCACCCCTGGCTGAGGCTTGATCTGCCATCCGGCACCGGCACCGGAGAGCGTCCAACACGCCGGATCGTGAAAACCGTTAGGCGATGATGTCCGGCAGGATCTTGCTCTCGAGCGAAATGATCTCGTCTTTCAGCATCAGTTTGCGCTTTTTCAGCCGCTTGACCTGAAGCTGATTGATCGGCGCGTCGTCGACGATCCTGGCGATGACATCGTCAAGATCGCGATGTTCCAGCCGAAGGGATACAAGCCTTTCTTGTATATCCTCGGTCTCGTCCATCAGCGCTATTCCAGTCTCGATCGTTAAGACCGACATCATACCAGGATTTGCGTCAATCTGCATCACCTACCCGAACCTACTCGACGGAAATCGGCCGGTGAGTACGGTGACAGGCAGAACGCAAATGCCGCTCGCGGCGGGGTCCCATAATCCGTTGCGGTCGGGATGCTTTCTGCTAAACCTACGCGCTGTTTTCTACCGGAAGCTCCAAACCTTGGGAATTGCGACAATGGCTGGTGAAAAGCGCATTGGCATTCTGACCAGCGGCGGCGACTGCGCGGGGCTGAATGCCGTCATCCGTGCGTCGGTTTACCGCGCCGCGGCGCTGGGCTGGACGGTGATCGGCCTGAAGGAAGGCACCATGGGCCTGCTGTCGCGGCCGCTGCAATACGAGGTTCTGCGTCCGGAGCAGTTCAACGGCAACATACTGCGCCTGGGCGGTACCATCCTGGGCACGACCAACAAGGGCAATCCATTCGATTTCCCGATGGCCGACGGCACTCACAAGGACCGATCCGAGGAGATCATCGGCGGTTGCCGGGAGTTGGGGCTGGAGGGGCTGATCGTGATCGGCGGCGATGGCAGCCTGGCAATCCTGCGAAAGCTCGCCCAGCAGGGCGGCCTGAAGATCGTGGGCATCCCCAAGACGATCGACAACGATGTCGGGCTGACCGAGACATCGGTCGGATTCGACACCGCGGTAACCGTCGCTACCGAGGCGCTCGACCGGCTGCAGCCCACGGCGGCAAGTCACGCACGGGTCATGGTGCTGGAGGTCATGGGCCGCGATGCCGGCCACATCGCGCTGTCCGCCGGGATTGCAGGCGGTGCCGACGTGATCCTGATCCCGGAGATCCCCTATTCCATCGACGGCATTGCCGCCAAGATCGACCGGGTCCGCAAGATGGGCCGCAACTTTGCCCTGGTCGTCGTCTCGGAGGCCGTGAAGACCGTGAGTGGCGACGCCATGCAGAAGGAGTATCACGGCGGCGAAAAGCGTTTCGGCGGCATCGGCGACTATCTGAGCGAACGCGTTGCCGCGGCGACCGGCGCGGAGTCGCGGGTCACGGTGTTGGGTCATGTGCAGCGTGGTTCAAGCCCAAGCTGGCGGGACCGGCTTTTGGCAACCACATTCGGTGTGCATGCGGTCGATCTGATCGCGGCCGGTAAGTTCGACCGCATGGTCGCCTGGTCCAACCGCCAGGTCGTCGACGTGCCCCTGGAAGAGGCCATCGCGGATTATCAGGCGGTCGAGTTGGATGGATCGATGGTCAAGACCGCGCGCGGCCTGGGCATCTATATCGGCGACGAAGCCGGCTCCTGAGTCGGCTGTTCGGCTGCCATCCCGGCCCGGGTTCCCGCTGGCGCCAGACTACTCCATCTTTTTCCAGAACAGCCCGAAACCCGCGGACGCGTAGCCATGCGCCGTATCGGAGGCCCGGATGCGACGCTTTGTCTTGGGGATTGATTTGTCATAACCCGGCGGGTGGTCATATAGTTATAGGCGTAATCTGGCGCTCTATCCGCTTGCGCGGACTGGTGCCGAGCAAACGGAGATTGTGCCAGAGGTTCGAAGACGTACTGACCAACGTTTGGAGAATGGAATGTCGGAGATAGAGCGGATGGATTCCCTGCGTGACAGGCATTTGACCCTGGATGAGCAGCTTAAGACCGAAATCCAACGTCCTCTCCCCAATGCTGAAGAGATATCCCGACTTAAACGTGAGAAACTGAAACTCAAGGATGAGCTATTCCGACTATCCGCCCATACCGCGGAACCCGGGGTCGGACAAGTCGGGTAGAACGCCATAGCGGCGGACAGGATTGTCCGCCGCTTTTTTGACGTAACGCCCCGCTTCGAACGGAGGTGGGCTTGTGCTGCGGCATTTGCGTCGCAGCAATGACTGTCGTTGAGCCCAATATCTAGGCAGTCTTCCTGTCTACAGCACGTCGGACGGCGACTCTGCAGGCTCATCGGTAATTCCCGCCAAGGCCGGCTCATCGGCAACATCCTCGAGCACCGGCTCATCGGCAACATCCTCGAGCACCGGCTCATCGGCAACATCCTCGAGCACCGGCTCATCGGCAACATCCTCGAGCACCGGCTCATCGCTCTTGGCTGCAGCCGGAGCCTTCGGTGTCGATTTGGAAGGCTTGCGGACCTTTGACAATGCTTCTTCCAGCTCCTTCTGGGTGCATAACCCGAGGAGAACCGGATGCTGCGATTTGATGTTCGCCGCGTTCCAATGGGTGCGGTCGCGGACGGCGTTGATGGTCGGCTTCGTAGTACCGATCAGCCGAGACACGGCGGCATCGCTCAATTCCGGATGGGTCTTGAGCAGCCAAGCGATGGCGTCGGGCTTGTCGCCGCGCTTAGTCACCGGCGTGTAGCGCGGACCCTTGGAACGTGACTTCGGCGCCGGGAGATCCGATTCCGCAAGGACCAGCCGAGCCTTGGGGTCGGCACTGCAGCGGTCGATTTCCGCCTGAGTCAACTGACCGTTGGCCAGGGGGTCCAGTCCCACCATGCCAACAGCCACTTCCTGGTCGGCGATCGCATTGACCTCCAACTCGTGCAGGCCGCAGAACTCGGCGATCTGTATGAAAGTCAGCGCGGTGTTCTCAACCAGCCAGACCGCTGTCGCCTTCGGCATCAACAAATGGGCCATCTATCCTCCTTCACCGGCCTCGGCACGGTGGCAATAGGGTAACGCTGCGCACCCGGGTAGTGGGTGCGGCGCCTTCGTGGCGTCTCTCCGCTTTTGGGCTGGATATCGGCAATATAAGGGTTTGCCGCAACGACGCAACGTCGCTTTGCAGTCGCCGCACAGTCGGTTGGTTCAATCGCGAGCGATCAGGACGATTTTGCCGATATGAGCGCCTGACTCCATCAGCGCATGGGCTTTCGCCGCTTCTGCCAGAGGGAATGTGGCGTGGATCAGCGGTTTTACCCTGCCGGACTCGAGCAATGGCCAGACCTTGGCTCTGAGCGACCCTGCGATGGCCGCCTTGTCGGCGACGGAGCGTGGGCGCAGGGTCGAGCCGGTCAGGGTCAGGCGTTTGACCATCATCGCCTGGATGTTGAAGGTCGCCACTGCCCCGCCGAGCACGGCAATGCTCACATGGCGTCCATCGACGGCCAGCACATCGATATTCCGGGGCAGATAATCGCCACCCACCATGTCGAGAACCAGATCGACCCCGGCCTGGTCGGTCAGGTCGCGCAGCACCGACACGAAATCCTCGTCGCGGTAGTTGATCGCCCGTTCGGCGCCCAGCGCCTCGCAGGCCGCGCATTTGTCGGCGCTGCCGGCGGTGGTGAAGACCCTGGCTCCGAAAGCCTTGGCAAGTTGGATCGCCGTGGTGCCGATCCCGCTCGATCCGCCATGGACCAGGAAGGATTCACCCTCCGACAGCCGGCCACGATCGAACACATTGGTCCAGACCGTGAAGAACGTCTCTGGGATGGCGGCGGCCTGGGTCATCGACAAAGCGGACGGGATCGGCAGGCAATGGGATGCGAAAGTCACGCAATACTCGGCATAGGCGCCCCCCGGGGTGAGAGCGCATACCGCATCGCCGATCGCCCATCCTGACGTTTCCGCGCCGGCCCCGAGCGCCACAATGGTGCCGGCGACTTCCAGTCCCGGTAGCGGACTGGCGCCGGGTGGCGGCGGATAGGCGCCCTTGCGCTGCAGAACGTCGGGCCGGTTCACGCCCGCGGCAGCCACCTCGATAAGGACCTCGCCGTCGCCAGGGACAGGTAGGGCAACCGTGGCCGGCTTCAGAACTTCCGGACCGCCTGGTGTGGCGATCTCAATGGCGGTCATGGTGGTGGGTGATCCGGCAGGCATCGGTCGTCTCCGCTATATTGATCGAAGGCTTGCGGGCGCCATCGACGGTCTGCACTGTAGCAACAAAGACGGAGGGAAACGATGGATCTGGACGATCTGGAGCCGCAAAACCGGCCACCCCAGAAGAAGAACCTCGACGTGATGTCGGTCGATGAGTTGGAGGAGTATGTCGCGGCGCTTCAGACTGAGATTGCCCGTACCGAGGACGAGATTGCCAAGAAACGGGCGCATCTCAGCGGCGCGGATACGCTGTTCAAGTCCTAGGGTTTAGCGTTGGACCCCGGCGTCACGCTGCGTGGCGCAGCATTTCGTCCAGCCGGCCGACCCGTTCGTAGAGGCTGAGCGTCCTGCCCAGCAACCCGCGTATGGCAGGGGGCAGACGCATGTCGCCGGCGCAACGCTCGTCCATGCATACCAGTTGGCCGCCGACGGCGTAGTCTTCCAGCGCTTCGACCGGAGTGATCTCGCCCACCTGAACAGCCCGTTGTCCGAGCAGCCAGGCCATGGAATGCGTCAGGCGGCAGGTCACGCGCATGGTCTCCTGAGTGGCCAGAAGCCGTGTCTCCGGATCCAATGGCTGTAGGTCGGCCGTCTCCTGGTAGGCGATGTAGTTCCTCGCCTCGACCAGCAATGCCAACGCCTCTTCATAAGTCTTGTCGAAGAAGCCCGACACGGCCACGACTTCACTCACCACCTGCGTCCCCATGCGAAATCGACACCGTCATCTACGCCGATAGGGCCGGCGTCCCGTCCAGCGCCAACACTGCCGTGCCTGCGTTAACATATGGTGCATGGGCTGTTTCCCGTCACGTGCCCGCCGCTCGCGAGGTCTTGACGCCGTGCGGTTCGCTTCCCAAATGAGGTTTGTGGCCGGATGCCTGCAAGGGTCCGGCCCGTCACAAGAGATGGCGTGGCCATGATGGCGCGCCGCAACCTTGGTATCGCTCAATGGAGGGTATCTATGACCAGTTTTGACCTTTCACCCCTTTTCCGTTCCACCGTCGGATTCGACCGCCTGTCGGGTGCGCTCGATAACGCGTACCGGTCCGAGGCGCGTGCCCAGACCTATCCGCCCTACAATATCGAGACCGTAGGCGAGAATGCCTACCGCATCACCATGGCCGTCGCCGGCTTCGGCGAGGACGACATCGAGGTGACTCAGAAAGAGAACACCCTAGTGGTTCGCGGCAAGGTCGTACGGGATGACGAAGAGCGGAACCGGTACCTGCATCGTGGCATCGCCGCGCGCGCCTTCGAACGGCATTTTCAACTGGCCGACTATGTCGAGGTGTCGGACGCCAATCTGGTAAACGGGTTGCTCTTGATCAGCCTCGTGCGTGAGGTGCCCGAGGCCATGAAGCCGAGGACGATCAAGATCGCGACCGGTGCTCCGGCGCAAATCGAGCAGCGTGAAGCTGCGTGATCCGCAAAGCCTGGACGTTCCAGACGCTGCGAAACTAACGGAAACGGCGCCCAGCAAGATGGGCGCCGTATTTCGCAAATATTCAATATAGATCGAAAGAGCCTAAATAAGACATCTGTCCTAACGGGTGGTTCTCAAAAAAAAGCCACCAATAGGCGAGTCTTCGGGCAAGAAAAAAGGGGCGCCTAGCGGCTGGCCCCTTTTGAATTGTTCTTATTATGCCTCACCTGCTCAACCCGAGCAAGGCGGCACATTATGGTTGCAGTTTCAAGACGTCAAGCTGAAATCGTGGTTAACGCGACCCGAGCCTGGTTTCCGCCCGGTATTCCGGCGCAAAAAAAAGAGCCGCCCAGACGGACGGCTCAGGTTCAACAGGGAGGCATCAACAAGAATCGGATCAATCAGAGACGGTAACAACCGTCCAATCCGATAATGCAGAGCGTAGACCCCATCTCTTAATGATTGGTTAACGGCCAAATCCTATTCCCCGGGGCATAAAAAAGACCTTCGGAAGCGCTTTGGGAAACCAATTTCCCAAGGATTCCCTAGGCGGATTCGAAGGCACTGTGACTGCCCAAATGCCGCCAGGCCCAGTCCATCGGCCGGTTGTCTGATAAATTTTATTGCGATGGACACGAAATTCCCGTTCGTGACGGGCCGGCATACTACAAGATTGTATCCCGTCGGCCTTGGCTCCTAGCTGGCGTATCCGGCGGCCCGTAGCGCGTCGGCGATCTCCTCCAGGATGGCCGGGTCGTCGATGGTCGCGGGCATCTTGTATTCCTCGCTATCGGCGATCTTCTTCATGGTTCCGCGCAGGATCTTGCCCGATCGCGTCTTGGGCAGACGCTCCACGATCACCGCCGTCTTGAAGGCGGCCACCGGGCCGATCTGGTCGCGTACCAGCTTGACCAACTCCCGCAGAATGTCCGCTTCGGGCCGGTCGACACCAGCCTTCAGGGCCACCAGTCCCAGCGGTAATTGCCCTTTCAGCGAATCCGCCGCGCCTAGCACCGCGGCCTCCGCCACATCCGGGTGCGACGCCAGCACCTCTTCGATCGCGCCGGTCGAAAGCCGATGGCCGGCCACATTGATCACATCATCGACCCGCGTCATGACCGAGATGTAGCCATCCTCGTCGATGAAGCCGGCATCGCCGGTCTTGTAGTAGCCCGGAAACTCCTCCAGATAGGCCTCCCGGTAGCGGTCATCGGCTTTCCATAGCGTCGGGAATGTGCCGGGCGGCAAAGGCAGCCGGCAGACCAGGGCGCCCATGTTGCCGGCGGGCACCGTATGCCCGTCGGCGCCGATCGCTTGCACGTCCCAGCCGGGCACTGCCCTTGTCGACGAGCCGTGCTTGACCGGAAACTGCTCGATGCCCATGGGGTTGCAGGCGATGGCCCAGCCGGTTTCGGTCTGCCACCAATGATCGATCACCGGCACCTTCAGATGGGCCTCGGCCCATTGCAAGGTGTCCGGATCCGACCGCTCGCCGGCCAGGAACAGGGACCTCAGCCCGCCCAGATCGTAGTCGGCAATCAATGCCGCGTCAGGATCGGCGCGCTTGATCGCACGGAACGCCGTCGGGGCGGTGAACAGGACTTTCACGTCGTGTTGCTGGATCACCCGCCAGAACACACCGGCGTCCGGCGTGCCCACCGGCTTGCCTTCGAACAGCACCGTGGCGCAGCCATGCAGTAGCGGGGCATAGACGATGTAGGAGTGCCCGACGACCCAGCCGACATCGGACGCTGCCCAATACACCTCGCCCGGATTGACGTCGTAGAGGTTCTTCATGGTCCATTTCAGGGCCACGGCATGCCCGCCATTGTCGCGGATAATGCCCTTGGGCTGCCCGGTCGTGCCTGACGTATAGAGGATGTAGAGCGGGTCGGTCGCCGCCACAGCTACGCAGTCGACGGGGCTTGCGGCGTCCATCGCCGCTTTCCAGTCATGGTCGCGGCCGGCCACCATGGATGCCTGATGCTCCGGGCGTTGCAGCACCACGCAGGCCGATGGCTTGTGCCCCGCCTGCTCAATTGCCGCGTCCAGCATCGGCTTGTATTCGACGACCCGGCCCGGCTCGATGCCGCAAGAGGCCGACACGATCACCTTGGGCGTGCAATCGTCGATGCGGGTCGCCAGCTCATGGGGCGCGAAACCGCCAAAGACCACCGAATGCACGGCGCCGATGCGGGCGCAGGCCAGCATGGCCACCACCGCCTGGGGCACCATGGGCATATAGAGGATCACCCGGTCGCCTTTGCCGACGCCCAATCCGGCCAGGACTCCGGCGAATCGGGCCGTCTTCTCGGTAAGCTCGGCATAGGTGAAGGTTTTCTGCCGGCCGGTGATCGGGCTGTCGTAGATCAGCGCCGGCTGATCGCCGCGCCCGGCGGCCACGTGCCGGTCCAGGGCGTTGTGGCAGGTGTTCAGTTCGCCACCGGCGAACCAGCGATAGAAGGGCGGGTTGCTGTCGTCCAGCACCCGGTCCCAGGGCTTGATCCAGTCGATCTCTCCGGCCGCCTCGGCCCAGAACGCCTCACGATCATCCAATGACCGCCGGTAGACCTCGTCATACCTCCCCATGGCGCGCACCTGTCTCCCTCGCCTTTGTGCCGACCGTTATTCACGGACCGGTTCGCGCAAATTGTGCGCCAGCCCGGTGTCGAGCGTAAACCCCTCGTTCCACGACCGCATCCAAGCCGTCCCGCAAGCCAAGATGCCAGAGGCCAATCCTTCGAGGCACGGCCCGGCGAACGCCAAGCCCGCATCGTGTGACATTTCAGAATGACCGACCGTTATGGTGCCAAGAACCGATCTAAATGTCGGCCGTAGAAGTTGATTTCGCGCCTGGAATTTTAAACGGGAATAAGCTCTCAGGAAGGACTTTTCAGATGAAATTACCCTATTCGGAGCCTCATTTGGCAGGCTCGGAGCGCGCCCGCATGGCGAAGAAGATGCGCAATCTTGCCACCGAGGTGTCCAGGCTGCATCCGCAGGCCCTGACCCGGGCAAATGGTGAGGAGGCCGATCACGGCCCGCAATACCCGGCCAATTTCACCAAAGGGCTGCTGCACGACAAGTGCGGGCTGGTCGCCCACCCCGAGGATTATCAGTGCTTCGTGGAGGCGATCAACGCGCCGGAATCGACGCTTTTCGAGAAGCAGGTGCTCTCGGCGAAGAGCCACGGCATTGAATATACCTGCTACGCGAAGACCACCTGCAAGAACGAGGAGGAGAAGGTCGAATGGCGTGGCTGGGAGAGCCCGCGCGCCGGTCATGTCTTCGAACTACAGGGCCCCGATTCCGGCGCCGTCGGCATGGCGCCGGCACCGCGTATCGGGTCGAGCGAACTGGCCGCCGAGATGGCCGAGTTGTATGGGCTGGCCCTGCTGCGCGACGTGCCGTTCACGACCATCTGTGCAGGCGGCAATGAGCAACTTTGCCCATCGACGGACGGGCCAGGCAAATCGAAACTCTCATCGGCGGAGATCGTCAATCAGCTCAACACCATGGATTTCTATTCGGGCGGCAATCCGACTTCCTCGACGCCCCACATGGTGGACGAGACCGGCCTGAACCGTTTCGAACGCAATCGGCGGTTCGCCCGTACCCAATCCCTGACCGAAGAGCTGACCCCGGCCACGGCGTTCAGGGGGTCGACAAGAGGTGCGTTGGTCGGCCCCTACCTCTCCCAGTTCATGCTGATCGGCGCCACTTCGCTGGCCTGCAAAGGCGGCGGCAAGGCCAGCTATCCAGGGCTGGAGGCATCCTTCGACCTGCAGGACGGTTTTATTCCCTATGGATCGCTGGTCATCGACCAGCGCGCGCTTTCGCATAAGGGTTGCCTGGACTACATGACGAATTGGTGCTCCTGGCTCGATGTCCAGAACGGCGCCAATTTCAGCGGCGCCGACCTGTTCGAGCGTGGACGCCGGTTGATCACCACGCCCCGGGACCTTGCCACCTATGTGCATTTCGATGCGCTCTACGAGGCCTACCTGAACGCCTGCCTGCTCATGCTGGCGATGGGGGTGCCGACGTCCAAGGGATTCCCCGAAGCCAGCCTGTCCGGGCAGCGAGCCGCCTTCGCAACCTTTGGCGGTCCGCATATCCTGACGCTGGTGACCGAAGCCGCGACGCGGTGCCTGAAGGCGGTACGGCGGCAGAAGTTCAGCTATCACCGGCGTGCGCGACCCGAGGCGGTCGGCGGCCGCCTGACGCTTGTTTGCCTGGAGCAGGGAGAAAAACTCGGCTACGCCGAGGATGCATTCACGAGCACGCTCAAGGAGATCCCGGATCCGATCCTCGAAGCGATCGTAAATCACAATGCCGAGCAGAACTTGGACATGGCCGCCATGCGCGGGCTTCTATGCAAGGACGGCGATTGCCTGCCGGAGGAGGTGGAGCCCAAGAACTTCGATGGGTGCAACTACCTGCTGCCGATGGCGTTCCCGGAAGGATCGCCGATGCATCCGGCCTACGGGGCCGGCCACGCTACCGTCGCCGGCGGCTGCGTCACCATGCTCAAGGCATTCTTCGAGATGTTCAACGATTGCAACGGTGGCATAGAACGCAAACTCCTCGACGGGGACGAAAATCCGATTGTCTATGTGCCGAACGCAGACGGGTCGGCCTTGAAAAAGGATACAAAGTTCGAAAAAGCTCTCACTATCCAGGGTGAGCTCGACAAGCTCGCCGCCAACATCTCGATCGGCCGCAACATGGCCGGTGTGCACTACTACTCCGACTACTACGACTCCCTGAGGATGGGCGAACGGGTCGCAATCGGCATGCTGCTTGAGCAATGTCCGAGTTATGGCGAGGCGGTGGAATGCACGTTCAAATCGTTCGATGGCGATTTCATCACCATCTCCGGCCAGGCCGGGAGTTGCCCGTCTCTGTCCATCATCGATCGTAACGGCAACCCCACCAGCCCCAACGATTGGTGGTTGCGCCATACGAGCGGACAGGAACTGTCCGAGGATCTGTAATCAGCAAGAGTGAGCGTCCGGCCGTCCCCGCCTCGTCCCCGTCTCGTCATTGGCGCGGCGAGGCCAGCCGGGCGCCATCCATTGCCTCGAATTCCGAACTACGCCGGATGTCCACAATTCCGGAAAATCATTGGCATGTCCTGCCGTTCGGCGCGATATCATGGCAGGTACCCGCCACGATCCGTCATGCCGCCCCGGCATTTGGGATTGGCCAAAGCCGGAAGGAAGAGCGATGTCCCCGCAGCTCATCTACTTCGCCGACCCGATGTGCTCATGGTGCTGGGGATTTTCGCCCGCGATCGAAGGAGTGGCGGCGCGCTTCGGTGAACAACTGCCGATCCGGTTGATCCTGGGCGGGCTGCGTCCGGGGACGACCGACGCCATGGACGACGATGCCAAGAAGATGATTCGCGGGCATTGGGACCACGTGCACGAGGCCAGCGGCCAGCCCTTCGACTTTGCTTTCTTCGAGCGCGAAGGGTTCGTCTATGACACCGAGCCCGGCTGCCAGGCGGTGGTGGCGGCGCGACGGCTGGATCCGGCGGCAGCAATGCCGATGTTGAAGCAGATCCATCACGCCTTCTATGCCGAGAACACCGAAGTGACCGATCGCGCCGTGCTATGCGATCTGGCCGAGAGCGCCGGACTCGACCGGACGGCCTTCGAGGCCTCGTTCGATTCGGAGGAGACCGTGACCGAGACCCGGACCGATTTCGCCATCGCATATCAGTCCGGCGTCACCGGTTTCCCGACCGTGATCATCGGGTCCGACGAGGATGGCTATGCGGCGGTCACCCGCGGCTATCAGGCCGCGGAGCAGGTCGAGGCGATGATCGAAGGCTGGCTGGCGCAGCGCGACACGGTCGAGGTCTAGGGTTTCCTGGTTGCCATAGTGCTCCAGCAACATCGTTGCCGCCTCTCGGATTGGGCGGCGGTCAACGGCCATTGAAATCGACTCCGCCGGCTGCCCGGGCAGCGGATCGTCCGCGCCGAACAGGGTGCGAGCGTCGGTCGCCGGTAGTGAGGTAAAAGAGTTGGTGGCCGTCTCAGCGGTATCTTCGGCGGCCAGCGGGCCCGCTTTCGTGCCAAGACGACATTGATTGTTGCGCCGACCGGCCAATCTTTTCATTGCGCCCGGCCCCTATTCAGCGAAGGAGATCGCAGCATGATCACCCTCACCGTGAACGGCGATGATCGCCGGCTCGACGTCGATCCCGACATGCCCCTGCTATGGGCCGTCCGCGATAGTCTGGGGCTGACCGGCACCAAATTCGGCTGCGGCGTCGGCCTGTGCGGCGCCTGCACCGTTCTGGTGGGACGGGGTCGCGACACGAACCTGCGTCACCCCGATCGGCGCGGTCGACGGCGCGGCGATCACCACCATCGAAGGGGTCGCCGTGGACGGGGTCCTGTCGCCGGTTCAGCTGGCCTGGATCGAGGAGCAGGTGCCGCAATGCGGCTATTGCCAATCCGGGATGATCCTGGCGACCACGGCGCTCTTGGCCGAGAACCCGCGGCCGAGCGATCAGGATATCGACGAAGCCATCACCAATATCTGCCGCTGCGGCACCTATCCCCGGATCCGGCGTGCCATCCATCGTGCCGCCGACGCGCTGGGAGACGCATGATGGGCAAGCTGACACGACGCGCCTTCCTGTTCACCCGGTGCCGCCGTGACCGGCGGGCTGGTAGTCGGCGCCGGCTACCTGTCCACGATCGACATGACCGGGCTGGAGGGCTTCGTGAACGCCGACGGCACCGTCAGCCTGAATGCCTGGATCCGGATCGCCGAGGACGGCACCATCACCTTCGGGATACCGCGCACCGAAATGGGTCAGGGTGTGCACACCGCCCTACCGATGCTGATTGCCGAGGAGCTCGAGGTCCGGCTCGATGGCGGCAACGTGCGGGTCGAGCATCCGGTGGAGGAACTGCCGGTCTATGCCAATTACACGCTGGTGCTGGATGTGCGTCCGGAAGAGGCGGGCGGGCCGCTCTATTGGGCCGGTAAGAAGGTGTTCGGCATCTTCCCCTATATCGCCACCGGCGGCAGCAGCAGCGTCGTCGGCGCCTGGCAGCCGCTGAGGGTTGCCGGCGCATCCGCCCGGCTGATGCTGGCCGAGGCGGCGGCCGATCGCTGGCAGGTGCCGGCCGATGAGTGTTTCGGCGAAGACGGCCACATTGTGCACCGGCCGACCGCACGAAGGCTGGCCTATGGCGTCTTGGCCAAGGCCGCCGCCGAAAAGACGCCGAACCGTGAACCGCCATTGAAGGCGGCGGAGGACTTCAATCTGATCGGCAAGCCGGTGCCGCGGCTGGATATTCCCGCGAAAGTCACCGGCGAGGCGATGTTCGGAATCGACGTCGCGCTGCCGAACATGGTGTTCGGTGCGATCCGTCAGAGCCCGGTCTTCGGCGGTACGGTGCGCGATCTGAATGGCGACTTCGTGCGGTCGATGCGCGGTGTGATCGATGTGGTCGATCTGGGCGATGCGGTCGGGGTCATTGCCGACAACACCTGGCATGCGCAGCGCGCCGTGGACGCCCTGGAAGTCGATTTCGGCGACCAGGGCCAAGGCGATGGCAATTCCGAAGAGTTCTTTTCCCATATGCGCGGCGCCATGGACTCGGAGGATGCTTACGCGTTCCGCGACGATGGCGAGGTCGATGCGGCGCTGGCGAAATCCGGCCGTGTGGTTGAGGCGACATATGAGGTCCCGCTGCTGGCCCATGCCTGTATGGAGCCGATGAATTGCACCGCGCTGTTCGAGAACGGGGCGGCGGAAATCTGGATCGGCTCGCAGACGCCGCTTGCTGGCCGATGGGGTGCGCCGCAGGGCGCGGCCCTGGTCGGTGCGGAAGTCACCGAACCGGTGACGACCCACATCACGCTTACGGGCGGCGGGTTCGGCCGGCGTTCCGATGCGGACGTGGCTCGGCAGGCGGTCGCCCTCGCGGCGTCCATCCCCGGCCGGCCGGTCAAGCTGATCTGGTCCCGTGAAGAGGATGTCCAGCACGACATGTACCGACCCCACGCGGTCAGCCGTTTCCGCGCCGCCCTGAATTCCGACGGCACTCCGGAGGCCTGGGACAATCGTGTCGTCTCGCAATCGCTGATGAATTCTTTCGGTGAGCGCAACCTGCCCTGGGGCGGCGGCAATCCCGACAAGGACCATTTTTCTGTCGAAGGCGCAGTCGATATTCCCTATGCCATCGCGCCGATGCGGGTCGATCTGGTCGACTACCCCACGCCGGTGCCGATCGGCTTCTGGCGCAGCGTCGGGCATTCCAGCAACGCGTTCTTCGTGGAGAGCTTCCTGGATGAATGCGCCCATGCCGCAGGCATCGATCCGCTGCTCTATCGCCGCGCCCTGTTGGCCGATCGCCCGCGCCACCGCGAGGTTCTCGACATGCTGGCCGAGCGCTCCCAATGGGGGCAACCCCTTGAGCCAGGACGCGGCCGTGGCGTGGCGCTGCATGCCTCGTTCCGATCGATCGTCGGTCAGGTGGTCGAGGTCACCGTCGCCGAAGATGGCGCCCTGTCCGTCGACCGGGTGGTCTGCGTGGTGGATTGCGGCACGGTGATCAATCCGGACACCGTCAAGGCGCAGATGGAAGGATCGATCCTGTTCGGCCTGACCGCCGCCCTGTTCGGCGAGATCACCATTGAGGACGGCCGGGTCGCGCAATCCAATTTCTACGATTACGACATGCTGCGCATGGCCGAGGCGCCGGCCATCGAAACCCATATCGTGCCCAGCACCGAGCCGCCGGGCGGTGTCGGCGAGCCGGGCCTGCCGCCCGCGCTACCGGCCCTGACCAACGCCATTTTCGCCGCCACGGGGGAGCGAATCCGGGCCCTGCCGGTCACCAAGTCGTCGCTGCGGGTGGCTTAGGAGCTTACGACGGACGGACGTGGCGTAGGCGCACCGCCGCCATAGCGAGGAGCGCCCTTCGACAGGCTCAGGGTGAGGGCGACGCGGCAATCCAGCTTGGGCGGTGACACCGGATTGCTTCGCCTGTGACTCGCGATGTCGCCGAGCGGCAGGGTCGACAGACAGAAATCAATGTGGTGCGGCCAGCAGCCAGGTCATGATAGGTGCCGGTCACCACGTAGCGATCAGACCCCGGTCGCATTCAGCTTGAAAGACCGGTTCGGGTTTCGCCATCCTCATACTTCGACAAGCTCAGCATGAGGGTTCTCTTTGCGGCTATCCACCCCCAAACACCCTCACCCTGAGCTTGTCGAAGGGCGAGGTCGGCTAAGCCAGCGCAAATCTCGCAGGCCCCATCACGAAGCAAGGCCGGAGCCCGCTTCCGGACTCCGGCCTCGCTTCAGGCCTTACCCTCCTTTCGTGTCCGCGGCTTGATCCGGACCAGATCTTCCAGCAGGCCGTCCATGCCGTTACCGACAATGACGTTGCCGACCTTCTCCGACACCTTCTCAAGCGCCTCCAGCTCCTTCAGCCGCAGCAGGACCGGGTTGTCCTCCATCAGCTTGGCGGTGTTCAGCAGCGACCGCGTGGCCGCGGTCTCCTCCCGCCGCTTGATGACGTTCGCCTGGGCGGTCTTCTCCGCCTCGATGACCCGGTTCATCAGCTCCCGCACGTCGCCCGGAAGGATGATGTCCTTCACACCGACGGTCGGAACGTCGAAACCGGCCTCACCCAGGTTCGGCAGCAGCCGCTCGGCGATCGCCTCGTTGATGCCCTGCTTGTCGCCGAGCACCTCTTCAAGCGTCCGCGTGCCGATCACCTGCCGAACCGCGAACTGCAGCTCCTTGTAGAGGTAGTCGCGCGGGTTCGCCGTCACCGACACGGCCTTGACCGGATCGGCGATCCGGTAAACGGCCGTGACGTTTGCCCGCAGACCGATCCGGTCCTTGGTCAGCACCTCCTGCCCGGTCACCTCCAGGGCCTGCAGCCGCTGGTCGAGCAGCGCGAACGACACCTGCCGGACCGCCTTGAAGAAAGCGTGCCGGCCCGGCTTCAACTGCCGGTCGAGCACTCCGTCCACATACAGCAGACCGACATGGTCGCTCGGCACGTCCGCCGTCAGCACCAGGCTGGTCTTGCCCAGCCAGGAGACCGGCGCCACCAGCCTGGCCGGCACGACGATCTCCGCCGCCACGTCGAACACCTCGACGGTAATCGCCCGCAGCCGCTTGGCGTAGAACGCCACGCCGCCCGGGCCGACCAGATCGACCAGCTTGCCGTCGGCGAACACGGCGCCGACCTGATCGTCGGCCATATCCGCGACCACGAAGTACTCGTCGACCAGCGCCCGGTGGGTCAGCTTCAGGGCCGCCAGCGCGAAATCCTTCACCGGCATCTGCCGCAGGTCGAGCCGCCGGATCTCGATCAGGCTCCGCCCGGCGACCACCCGGTGCACGCCCGGCTCCAGAACCTTGGCGAATGCCCGGTCCCGGTACATCAGGCCGAGTTCGTAATCGGCGATCCGCTCAGTCTTCCACATCATTGTCCTTACTCCCAAGTTTGCGGACTAAAGAAGCTTTGTCCTTAGCCCCCTCACCCTCCCGCTTCGCGGGTCCCTCCCTCTCCCACGAGGGGAGAGGGTCAAGTCGGGCGCTCCATCAAACCCCTCTCCCCTCGTGGGAGAGGGAGGGGCCCGACGCGGAGCGTTGGGAGGGTGAGGGGGCTAACGAACAAGCCCTCAATCCGCGTTCAACTTTCCTTCTCTGTTCGATCCGTACGTCTGTGCCGCCTTGGAAAAAGGTGACCGGAAGACGCCCGACGATGCGGCGCGGATGGCCTCGGCGGCGCCATTGCACAGGCAAGGGGCAGGCGAGGGTGCCAAGGCGAATGCCGCCAGGGCGTGCTCGCCCGCCTGTCGCAAATGCGCAGGCGGCGGATCGAGGACATACGGAACGCCGTCCCGCCTGGCCCCGCCCCGCCCCGCGCGGCCGAAGCCTTGCGGTTTGGGGCGATGCCTGGACGTCTTCCGGCACCCTTCATTGGATGTTCGCGTTCGATGCGAAACCTGAACCTGAATCAGGTGGATGAGAGGATTCGAACCTCCGTCCACTGGATTAGAAATCCAGCGCTCTCCCAAGCTGAGCTACATCCTTGGTGCGGGTGGTAGGAGTCGAACCCACGACCTCCGGATTAAGAATCCGGCGCTCTCCCAGGCTGAGCTACACCCGCGGCGGGCACGGGACCTCTAAGGAAGCCCGGATACGTCCTCGGCACACGCAAGGCCCATTACGGGGCCGAAGCGCGCCGGCCGGGCATACGGAGCCCGGACCGCTGAGGGCGGTATCCAACGTACCGTCCAATGAAGCCTTGCGACCCTTTCGGGTGCCGGCCTGTTCCTATGTTCCGTGAATTGGTTTCAACGTCTTGCCCTCCGAATGAATACGGTGTCCGGGCAAGACACGAACGCTGGCGCGCGTGTCAGGCCCTGTGCCTGTCCGATTGTCTTGGCCGATTTCGGCCTATCGATGCGTACGCCATGGTTGCGTCCGTTGTTGCGTGTTGTTCCCCGCGAAGGGGACGGGGTACATACGCCCGGTTGTTGTCGGGGTCAATCGGAAATGGCGGTGTCGGCCGACAAACATCCACTCTTTTGGTGTGTCATTCCCGCGAAGGCGGGAATCCGGATGACACGATGCCGACGATGGTAAGATCGGGAAAACTGGATTCCCACCTTCGCGGGAATGACAGTGAGAAAGGTCGGCGGCGATACCAGTGCGCCACCACCGCATCAGGGAGTAAATGGGTGTCCGGCTCGATCTACAACACCGGTCTGGATCGCAACGCGGCGAATTATGTTCCGCTGTCGCCGCTGTCTTTCCTGCCCCGTACCGCCTCTGTGTACCCGGACCGGATAGCGGTCATACACGGCGACGTCCGGCGCAGCTGGGGCGAGACGTACGGGCGCTGCCGGCGGCTGGCCTCGGCCCTGACCGGGCGCGGCATCGGCCTTGGCGACACCGTGGCGGTGATTGCCGCCAACACGCCGGAGCTGATGGAGGCGCATTTCGGCGTGCCCATGGCCGGCGCGGTGCTGAACGCCCTCAATACGAGGCTGGACGCCGCGACCATCGCCTTCATCCTGGAGCATGGCGAGGCCAGGCTGCTGATCGCCGACCGCGAGTTCTCGGCCATCGTCTCCGCCGCCCTGGCGCAAATGGACTCTCCGCCGTCGGTGGTCGATATCGACGATCCGCTCGGTGCCGGCGGCGATCTTCTGAGCGAAATGGATTACGAGGCGTTCCTCGCCACCGGCGACCCGGAATTCGATTGGACCTCGCCGACAGATGAGTGGCAGGCGATCGCCCTCAACTACACTTCCGGCACCACCGGCAATCCGAAGGGCGTTGTCTATCACCATCGCGGCGCCTATCTGAACGCCGTCGGCAACACCATGACCTGGGCGATGCCGCACCATCCGACTTATCTGTGGACCCTGCCGATGTTCCACTGCAATGGCTGGTGCTTCCCCTGGACCATAACCGCGCTCGCCGGCACCCATGTCTGCCTGCGCCGGGTCGAGGCCAAGGCGATTTACGACGCCACCGCCGACCACAAGGTCAGCCATCTCTGCGGCGCGCCCATCGTCATGGGCCTGCTGCTCAACGCCCCGGAGGAACAGCGCCGCCGATTCGACCATCCCGTCAAGATGATGACCGCCGCCTCTGCTCCGCCGGCTGCGGTGCTGGAGGGCATGGCCGGTCTCGGCTTCGACATCACCCATGTCTACGGCCTGACCGAGGTCTACGGCCCTGCCACGGTCTGCGCCTGGCACGAGGAATGGAGCGCCCTGCCGCCGGCCGAGCAGGCCATCCACAAATCCCGCCAGGGCGTCACCTATCCAGTGCAGGAAGGCCTGATGGTCGGCGACCCGGAAACCCTCGCGCCGTTACCGGCCGACGGCGAGACCATCGGCGAGGTTTTTATGCGCGGCAACATTACCATGAAGGGCTATCTGAAGAATCCCACCGCCACCCAGGCGGCGTTCGCCGGCGGCTGGTTCCACACCGGCGATCTCGGCGTGACCCACCCCAACGGCTATATCGAGCTCAAGGACCGCTCCAAGGACATCATCATCTCCGGCGGCGAGAACATCTCGACGATAGAGATCGAAGGCGCCCTCTACCGCCACCCGGCGGTTCTGGAAGCCGCCGTGGTCGCCAAACCCGACGACAAATGGGGCGAAACCCCCTGCGCTTTCATCACCCTGAAACCCGGTGCGGCCGCGACGGAGGCGGAGATCATCGCCTTCTGCCGCGACACCCTGGCGCATTTCAAATGCCCGAAGACTGTCGTGTTCGGTGAACTGCCGAAGACCTCGACCGGGAAGATCCAGAAATTCGTGCTCAGGGAGCGGGCGAAAGGGAACTAGGGGTGGCCGGGATTGTCCGGTCGACTGTTGTCGTTCCGGTCGGCAGACTGTGCGTTTGTGAGCATTGAAACCTGGGGCGGCAAGGCGGGGAATTGGCATGGCGGAGATGGCGGATCGGGTTGGGCGGGCGAATCGGAAAGCCCATGAACTGGCGGACACGCTCGGATCGGCGCTGGTGAGTGGGTTTCATGTGCTCGCGCTGTTCGCCATTGGCGGCACCATCGTCTGGGCCGCCGTCTTCGAGTTCATCAAGATGGTCGGCCAGGGCCATGCGACGGTGGAGGACATCCTGCTCCTGTTCATCTTCCTGGAGCTGGGCGCCATGGTCGGAATCTATTTCACCACGAACCACATGCCGGTGCGCTTCCTGATCTATGTGGCGCTGACCGCGCTGACCCGTCTTCTGATCGGCATGGTCAATCTGGAGCATGTCGACCTGATGGATGCGATTCAGACACCGCATTGGGGGCTTCTGTTGGTGACTGGCGGCATCTTGATGCTGTCCATCGCCGTCCTGGTGCTGCGCTACGCCTCCTACAATTTCCCCTCGGCCCGACCGATTGTCCGCGGTGGCGATGCGGACAAGAGCGCGGCGGACATGGACTAGGACCGCCGTCAGGGAAAGCCGGACGTCCTGAGTCGGCAAACCTGACTCTCTCTTATCTCAACCGTATCTGCGGCATTGAATCTATAATCGAGGCTCTGTACTCTGGCTCGCACAGGGTAATGATTTTCAATTAAAAATAGCGGTCTTGCAGGCGCATCCAAGGGCGATTGGGACTGGCGGAAACTGCCGCCGGTCTCGTTGAGCACGGGTGCGCTGAAGGTGGAGCCATTCCTGGAATTGGTCCAGGCGTCATGTCGGTGGGGACGACACGAACGGAAGGCTGAAATGAAACTCGATCTGCTCAAGAAAAAATATCAGAAGGATTCCAAGGCTTGCGGCGCTCTGTGCACACTGGCCGTTCTTTTCATGAAGAAAAGAAGAAAATCGATGCCGGTCAACGAAGTAGCCGACACGGAGAATGTCTGGGATAAACTAAAGTTCTCGCCGGAAGAGGCAGTGGCGCTAGGGGTCACGACCAAGGAATCCTCTCCCTTCAAGATCATCGCATTTCTTGCCGGTGAGAAAATCGGCTCCGATCTGGTGCTGGACAGTATGACCTACAGCCACTCCATGGGGCTGCATGACGGCCTCAAGAAGATGGGCGAGAGTTTCCTTGCCGCCCTCGGGGCGTCGCCATTCAAGCCGACGATCGTCAGCAAATGGGAAAACAGCATTACCCTCAAGGCCGATGAACTCTATCTGCTCACGGTGATCCTGGTCGAAAAATCCAATGCGCCGTCTGGCCTGACCCATTGGATCATGGCCAGCGCGAACGGCGGCGACGTGGATGTTTACGACCCCGCCGGCGGGGTCGTGAAATCCTTCACCAAGGACCTCTTCAAATCCTGTCTGCAGGGCATCGGCCATTTCGACGTCGGCCAGCGTTATGTCTTCAGCGGTGTGGCGCTCAAGGTGAGCTAGCGGATTCTCTGTTCATTCGGCACTGGCCCGCAGCCTCCCAAAGCCGAAAACCGACCGCCACGGCGCCGAAGATCGAGGGGTCGTCCTGGCCTTCGAATTCCCTCGAGCGCCAGTTGAGCGTGTAGGAGATGCGGGTCGGGCCGAAGGTCATGGCGGCCCCGGCGCTGGCGTCGGCGACGAAATACTCCTTGTCGACCGAGGGGCTGTCGCGGAAGGTATTGCCGTCGAGGAAGATGTTCTGTCCGAGCGAGTAATAGGTCGACGTCGTGTCGTTGACCCGGAACGCCGGGACAATGCTGTCCAGCAATCCTGCCAGCAGCGGCGGCTCGGCGCCCAGGTCGAACCATGTGACCCGCGCGCCGTTGGTGTAGTTCTTGTCGGTCCCGCCGCAATACAGGTCGTTCTCCGACGTGAATGTCAGGAATGAATCCTCCCCATCGCCGAGAACCGACCGGAGAATGCTTTTTTCGAATGTCTCCTTGTCGCCTTGGGCCTGGGCATAGGCCGCCGCCGCCAGGCAGGCCATGATCGCGCAGAATGTTCGTTTCACACTCGTTTTCGCCCGTTCGGCCGGGGCAATCGAATTATCCAATTCCCGCCCCCGCAATATCGCGAAGCTGCGTGGAAGTCCAAGGGCGATGCTTTCGAACCCGGGGGGCGTCGGGTAGTCTTGATACGGGTTGCCCAATGGCAGGGCACGTCACAGGTCGGAAGGGGCGGGGCAATGCAACGATCGTTTCTTAGTCTGGTATTGGCACTTCTCGGATTGTCATTGGCTTTGGCCGGAGGCACGGCGCAGGCCGCCGAGGAAACCGTTTCGATCACGGTCGATGGGCAGGCTGTCATCGGCACGCTGGAAACGCCGGACGGGGTGTCGAACCCGCCGGTCGTGCTGCTGCTCCACGGCTTCACCGGCTCGCGCGACGAGCTGGGCGTGAAGGACACGGAAGAAGGGGTGTTTTCCCGCGCGGCGCGTATCTTGTCGGAGAGTGGCTATGCCAGCCTGCGGATCGATTTCCGGGGTTCCGGCACATCCGAAGGCGCCTGGGCCGATACCACGTTCAGTGGCCAGATCGCCGATGCCATCGCCGCCGTCGATTGGTTGGCGGCGGACGATCGCGTGGATGGCGACCGGATGGCGGTTCTCGGCTGGAGTCAGGGCGGGCTGGTGGCCAGCCATCTGGCGAAGGAGCGGCCAGCGCTGGATGCGGTTATCCTATGGGCGCCGGTCGTCCACCCGATGCACACCTATGGCGGATTGCTGGGTGGCGATCTGGTGCAACAGGTGCTCTCCAGCCCGCCGGAGACCGAATTCACCGCGACGCTGCCCTGGGGGGTGGAGACGACGCTGAAGGGCGCCTTCTTTCATGAGCTGGCCAAAACGAGCCCCATCGCCGCGGTATCGGACTATTCCGGTCCGCTCCTGGTGATCGTCGGGTCCGAGGACACCACGGTGTCGCCGCAACCGGCGTCCGGCCAGGTCTTGCTCGACTACCATGACGGGGCGGAGAAGCTCGCGGTCTTCGAAACCGACCATGTCTGGAGCGCCTTCTCCGGGCCGGCCGTGCTGGACGAGAAGATGCTGCCGACCACATTGGAGTGGCTCGACGCCCATCTTTTGTGACGGCAGCGTGCTGTTGGATCTCAAGCGTTGGCAATCGCTGATGGCGCGGCTCGGCCTCGCCGAGCACCGCGCCGCATTTGACGCGCTCTGCACCGCCTATGCCGAGCCCCACCGGGCCTATCACACGGCCGAGCATATCTCGGCCTGTCTCCGGCATCTCGACGAAGCGGCGGCGCTGGCCGGTCGGCCGAACGAGGTCGAGATCGCCCTGTGGTTTCACGACGCGATCTATGCCACGCGGGCGTCGGACAATGAACGCAAGAGTGCCGCTTGGGCGGTGGCAATTCTCCGGTCGGCCGGGGCGGCCGAGGAGGTCTGCGATCGGGTCGCCGGACATATCGTCGCCACCGAGCACAACGCGGTGCCGAGCGATCCCGACTCCGCCCTGGTCGTGGATATCGACCTGACGATCCTGGGCAGCGCGCCGGACGCCTATCAGGCCTTCGAGACCAATATCCGCCGGGAATACAGATGGGTGCCCGGCCCGCTGTTCCGCCGCAAGCGCCGGGAGGTGCTGGAAGGATTCCTGGCGCGCCGACAGATCTATGCGACCGGCCTGTTTCGCGACCGCTATTAGGCGGCGGCGCGGCGCAATCTAAAGGTGGCGATCCGCGCCCTGGATTGAGTGCCTCCGCCATGACCAACTCCGGTATCAAAAAGGGCGCCTCCAAGGGCGCCCTTTTTGATACCGATCTTACAGACCGCTATTCGGTCTTCAGCCCAAGCCCGGCGAAGCGCTTGTTGAACTTCGCGACCTGGCCGCCACGGTCGACGACGCGATGCACGCCGGTCCAGGCCGGATGGGTCTTGGCGTCGATGTCCAAGCGCAACGAAGCGCCCTCTTCGCCATAGGTGCTCATGGTCTTGAATTCGGTCCCGTCAGTCATGATGACGGTGATCTCGTGGTAATCCGGATGAATGTCGGACTTCATGGCTCTCACGCTCCGCGCAAAACAGGCGCGGTATATAGCCAAGGCGCGCGGCGGATGCAAGCATAGTCGCACCCGCTCGGCTCATTGGCGACGATTGAGGTTCTCCGGGCAGCCAAGGACCAGCCAGTAGGTCAGGCCGGCCGCCGCGCCAGCCAGCGCGAAGACCATGGCGACGATCCAGAATTCCCTGCCAAGAGGACCGTCGTCTCCAATTCCGAGCAGGAATGGTGCCGGTATCAAAAAGCCCAACAGGCCACCGACCACGATTTCGGAGAAGCCGCGGCGCAGCCGGGTCTCATACAGAAGTGCAACCGCGATCAACGTCGGGAGGATCGCCACCACTGCGACAAATGCCGCCAGGTACAGTCCGACCTGCAATACGCCGAGAAGTGCGCTGGATGCGGTAAAGATTCCGATGCCCCAAACCAGCGAGGCCGTGCTCAGGATCAAACCGGCCGTGCAGCAGGCGGCGCAGTAGGCTATAGCCGGCCGCCCCAAAGCCTGCCAACCGCTCAAACCCTCAATCCTGGCTAAGAACGACATGTCTAAAAACTAACTCTGGTTAGGGGCCACAGCGGCCGGCCTTCCAGGGTTGGACAGGCGGCGCGACCGAGGCCGACCATTGGCGAGCCAATAGGTCAATCCGCCAGCCATCCCGGCCAAGCCGTATTGGGCAGCTCGAAAAAGATCACCATCGTCGAATTGTAGGCCTGTGTGTCCAAGTTGATGGACAGACGTAATCAGCAAGGCGCCGATCAGTCCTCCTGCGAGTGTATCGGTCACTCCGCGACGCAGTGAAGTCCATCGCACAAGCGCCAATAATCCAAGTGTTTGGCAGGCTGGCAAAGACGGCGAAATACCCGGCATACATCAGGCCCAATGCCATCACGCCGACGATGTCCCTCGCCTCCATCGGTCGAACGGCCAAAAATATCCAGACCGGGTAGGCGACAAATCCGGCCATGACTGACGCTGCGCAGTAGGCCACCAGAGGCCGCAGCGAGTATTTCCACCAGATCGCTAATCCGGAATTCAGATCGGACGACATGGGCCAATCATAGCCCCAACTTGTTGCCGCGTCAGCCGGTTGCTATATCACTCCCGGGTCTTGATCGTCGCTGGCGGTACCGGTTGGCGGCCCGGTCGGGCAGGCAGTTATACCAAGGAGCGTTGATAGTGACCCATTTGACCGGGATGCCTTGTCCGCCTGTCAGGCGCGGTTCGCGCCGCGGTGCCGTAGGCACCGCAAGCGGATCGCAACGCAGCGGGCGGACAAGGCATCCCGGCCTGCGGTGGCGCGCGGCGTCCCGCCGGATGCGTTGCGACCCTTGCCCGATGCGCTGCATCGCGCTGCGGATCGCGCCTGCCCGGCGGGACGCCGCGCGCCATCAAATGGGTCATTATCAACGCTCTTTGGTATAGGGGGCGTCCATCGGCGTGTTCCGCGAAAGCACCTACATGGAAAGCGACGGCAAGGCCGGCAAGCAAGATCCGGCGAAGCGCGCCGAGGCGAACAGGCGCGCCGATCTGAAGCCGATGCGCCGGCTAGGGCCGTATCTGCTGCCCTATGGCTGGCAGATCGCCGGAGCGGTCGTGGCGCTGGTTGTCACCGCCGGCACCGTGCTGGCCATGGGTCTCGGTCTGCGTGCCCTGGTCGACCAGGGGTTCGCGGATGGCAATGCCGAGCTTCTGGACAGCGCGCTTCTTGTACTGCTGGGGGTTATCGTCGTGCTGGCGGTGGGCAGTTTCAGCCGGTTCTTCCTGGTCTCGTGGATTGGGGAGCGGGTGGTTGCCGATTTGCGCCGCGACGTCTTCAACCACGTCATACGCCTGCATCCGGGTTTCTACGAAACCAACAAGACCGCCGAGATCGTCTCCCGCCTGACCGCCGACACAACGGTGCTGCAGGTGGTGGTCGGCTCCTCGGCGTCGATCTTTCTGCGCAATCTGCTGATGTTCGTCGGCGGCACGGTGATGCTGCTGGTGATCAGCCCGAAGCTGACCGGGCTTGTTGCCCTGGTAGTGCCAGTGGTGCTGGTGCCGATTCTGACATTTGGCCGCCGGGTGAGGCGGCTGAGCCGCGAAAGCCAGGACCGCATCGCCGATGTCGGCGCCTATGTGGATGAGAGCCTGTACGGTATCCGCACGGTCCAGGCTTTCGGCCATGAGGCCCTGGAGCAGCGCGCGTTCGAAGGAAAGGTCGAAGACGCTTTCCGCACCTCGATCCGCCGGGTGGCGGTCCGCGCATTGATGACGGCGATCGTGATCCTGATGGTATTCGGCGCGGTCGGCGTGATCTTGTGGGTCGGCGGCCATGACGTGCTGGCCAACCGCAACGGGTTCAGCGGCGGCGATTTGTCGGCCTTCGTCTTCTACGCGGTGACCGTGGCCGGGTCGACCGGCGCGCTCAGCGAGGTATTCGGCGACATTCAACGGGCCGCGGGCGCCACGGAGAGATTGTTCGACCTGCTGTCGCGGGTGCCGGAAATCAAGGCGCCGGCCAATCCGGAGCCGCTGCCCGAACCGGCCCAGGGCCGCATCAGCTTCGAAGGCGTGCGCTTCCATTACCCCTCGCGGCCGGACGAGTCGGCGCTGGAGGATTTCAACCTGACCGTCGAGCCCGGCGAGTCGGTGGCGCTGGTCGGCCCCTCGGGCGCCGGCAAGACCACCATCATCCAGATGCTGCTGCGCTTCTACGATCCGCAGGATGGCGCGATCCGGCTCGACGGTGTCGACATCCGCCAGGCCGACCCCGGCGCTCTGCGCGCCCGACTGGGGCTGGTGCCGCAGGATCCGGTGATCTTCTCCGCCGACGCGATGACGAATATCCGCTATGGCCGTCCCGACGCGAGCGACGACGAGGTCCGGGCCGCCGCCGATGCAGCCCATGCGGTGGACTTCATCGACGCCCTGCCCGACGGATTCGGCACCTTCCTCGGCGAGAAGGGCGTGCGCCTGTCCGGCGGCCAGCGCCAGCGCATCGCCATCGCCCGGGCCATCCTGCGCGACCCCGCCGTGCTGCTGCTGGACGAGGCCACCAGCGCCCTGGACGCCGAAAGCGAGCGGGTGGTGCAGGAGGCGCTGACCCGACTGATGCGCGGCCGCACCACGCTGGTGATCGCCCACCGCCTGGCGACGGTTCAGAATGTGGACCGCATCGCGGTGATGGATGGCGGCCGTTTGGTGGCATCGGGCAAGCATGCCGAGCTGATCGCCCAGGGCGGCCTGTATGCCCGTCTGGCGGCGTTGCAGTTCACCGCCGATGGCGGGCCGTCGCCGAAAGTCGTGGCCGGCTGACCATCATCGGTATCACGTCGATCGGAATCACCGAATTGGCCGCGCCATGACCGACCGCACCCTTCTCATCGTGGGTCACGTCCCCTCCGCCAATACGCTCCGGCTCCGCGACGCCGTCGTCGAGGGTGCCCGATCCGACAACGACTTGACCATTGCGGTCGAGGCGCTCAGCCCCTTCGACACGACACCGGCCCACGTCATGGCGGCCGGCGCGGTCATCCTGGGCACCACCGAGAACCTCGGCTACATGAGCGGCGCGCTGAAGGATTTCTTCGATCGCTGCTACTACCCATGCCTGGAGAAGACCCAGGGGCTGCCCTATTGCCTGTACATCCGCGCCGGCCATGACGGCACCGGCACCAGGCGCGGGGTCGAGACCATCGTCACCGGCCTGCGCTGGCGCGCGGTCCAGGAGCCGCTGATCTGTCGGGGCGACTGGCAGGATGGCTTCGTAGAGCAATGCCGCGACCTCGGCGCGGCCATGGCTGCGGGCCTGGACGCCGGGATATTCTGATCGAATTCGCATGGTGACGCCGGTGCCCGGTCGGCATCAATGGCATTTCGGCGGCGGGGCGTCATTGTCCCCGGCCGCCCCCGGACAACCTTGGGCCAGAATCCTCATGGGTGGTTGGGCGAGGTAGCGGGCCGGTGCCGATTCGGCGTGAGCGGAGGGTTCTTTAGACGAAGATGGGAGACGCGATCGATTTCCGGAATTCAATCGCGCGTTCACTCTACTCCCCTAACAATTTTCGGCGGCGTCCCGCGACCGGCCCATCTGAAGCGGCGAGCGCGTCTGAGCAAGCCAACGGCCAACTGGTCATCGGATCGTCCGGTCCGGATTAGGCATCTTCGGCCGACGGTAGGTAATTGGCCCAGGTGGTTGCGTCCTTCGTCCAGGGCGTCGGACCCGGGCTGAACATGCCGTTGGCCGACCCTTGGTACCAGAACTGGATCCGTTTGGCGAAGTCGTCATTGGTCCGATTGCGGTAGATGAACCTGATCTCCGCATAGGTGATGATCCGCATCTTGAACTCGTCACTGGCCTTGAATTCCGGCTTCGCGCCGAATGGTGTCGCCGTTTCGGTATAGGCCAGCGGCTTAGATATGACTGCGGTCCAGTCCATGCCAGCGTCGACGGCGAAGTGGATATTATGATGATGCTTGACCAGGAACTCGATGCCGGCCTTGCTCTTGCGCCTCCAACGCCGATTGTTTGCGACATCATCATCCGTGGCGGCAACTTCCGTGTCGCTGATTCCGTTCACAACCTCGTTGTATTTCGTGTTGCTACGGCAGAACTTGGCGAAATCGCGGTTCAAGGTCGGCACGTCGGCGGTGGCGGTGGCCGTAAGCAGTTGATCGAGCCATGCCACGGTCCCCGCTTTCGCGAAATCCATGGTCGTCCTACCGTTGGTCAGCTGCGTGATGAGGCGGGCGCGGGCACCGGAAAATCCGTAGAAGAAGTCACCGCCAAGGTATTGCCGCCATGGATGTTCAAAGGGCATGGATGCAGTCTCCTGTCCATGAGGTCCCGTTGGTCGGCGCCACTGGCCGGCGAAATGTTCGTGTGAGACCTACGTGTTGCATTGTCGACGGGCATCGTTGTCGATGTCCGCTTTGCAAGGCCGCGTCGGGCGACCTCGGGGAACCCTCAGCCTAGTCGCCGGACCCGTCGGGGCAAGTGACCCTAGTCACAGGCCTGAGGCAACCCTGTGATACGCCGTGATCCGACGGCAGGTCCAACGGTGCAGGGCCCCGGCCGATCTCCTGCCAGCCGCCCTACCGCTGGTCCAGCTTCAGCTCGATCCGGCGGTTCCGCAGGAAGGCGGCGGCCGTGTTGGACGGGTCGAGGGGCTGGAATTCGCCGAATCCGGCGGCGGCCAGGCGCTCGGGCGGCACCCCCTGCTCGATCAGGAATTCAACGACCTCGGTCGCCCGGGCGGTCGACAAATCCCAGTTCGACTCGAATATCGACCGTGAGCCGATCGGTACCCGGTCGGTATGACCATCGACCCGCAGGATCCAGTCGACCTCGGCAGGGATATTGCGGGCGATCTCGAGCAGGCTGCCGGCGAAGCGGGCGAGCTGCTCCTTGCCGCCGGATTGCAGGGTGGCGGAACCCGAGGAGAACAGCACCTCCGACTGGAACACGAAGCGATCGCCGACGACCCGGATGTCATCGCGCTGGCCGATCACCTCCCGCAGCCGGCCGAAGAATTCGGATCGATACCGGCTCAGCTCCTCGACCCGGCGCACCAGAGCCTGGTTCAGCCGGGAACTGAGGTTGGCGATTTCCACATCGCGGTCGCCAACCGAGGCTTCCGAATCCTGCAGGGCCGCCTCGACCCGCGCCAATTGTGTACGCAGGGCGTCAATCTGCTGGTTCAACTCGGAGATCAGGGCACGGGATTCGGTGGCAAGCTGAACCTCTTCGTCGAGCGCCGCCTCGGTTGTGCCCAGGGCAACCAGCAATTCCTCGATGCGGATGTCGCGGGTGTCGATCTCCCGCTGCGCCAGGGTCGTGCGTTCCTCGGCGGTGCTCAGCGATGTTTCCAGCGCTTGGCTGCGATCGCGCAGCGCCGCCATCTCCTGCATCAGCCGGTCGCGCTCCTCCATGGTCAGGCGGAGCTCCACGGTCAGCGCGCCGGCCCGTTCGGCCGCCGTCGCCAACTCGGCTGCTGCCACGTCACGCTCCGCCGCCGCGCTGTCGCGCTCTTCGGTCAGGGTGCCGACCTCCAGCTCCCGCGCCGCAAGCAGATCGCGTAACTGCAGGATATCCGCATCGCTCAGCTGCAGTCGGCTGCCCAAGGCCGCGGCGCTCGCCTCGCTCGCGGCCAGCGCCGCGGACAGCCCGGCCTGTTCGGCCTGGGTCGCCAGGAGTTCGGCGCGCAGGCTCGCGATATCCGCCTCGCGATCCTCAAGCGATGTGATCAGCAGCCTCGACTCCGTGCGGCTTTCCTCCAGGGCGGCTTTCAGCGTGTCGATGTCGGCCTGGCTGAGCGCCAGGGTCGCCACCGCTTCGGCCGCCTCTTGCCGGCTTGCGGCAAGCGCCGCTTCCAGCCCGGCGAGGGTGGCGGCCTCCTGGTCCAGGGACGCGGTCAGCGTCGCATTGTCGGCCAGGCTTTGTTCAAGCGCCGTCGTCAGCCGGTCCACGTCGCTCTGGCGGAGTTCGAGGCTGGTGACCAACTCTCCGGTTTGGGCCTGGCTGTCAGCCAGTTGCTGGTTCAACAGCGCCTGCAGTGAGACTGCCTCTTCCAGCGAAACACCCAGTTCCGCGGCTTCCTGTTCTGCCGCCTTCAGGGCCAGGGACAGGGCGGCGATCTGGACCTCCAGCGTATCGCGCGCGGCCCGTAGCGCCTGGATATCGGCCTGCAGGCTGGCGATCTCGCGCAGGCGCAGCTCGATGGTCTCGCGGTCGGCGTCGATAGTCTGATAGGCGTCGGCCAGTTCGGCATCCAGCGCCGTCATCTCTCCGGCAAGCTCTTCCCGGCTGGCAAGCGCGGCAGCGAGCTGCCGCGATAGCGAGCGCTGCTCGACCTGGAGCGCGCCGATCTCCTCGCCGAGCGTGTCACGCTCGCCAATAATGCCCTGCAGCTCGGCGGAGAGCTGCGCATAGCCGGCCCGCAAATTCGCGTTCTCCGCCCGTTCGAGCCCCAGGAGTTCGCTCAGTTCCGAGATCTGCCGGTTCAGCCGGACGACCAGTTCCTCCCGCCCCGACAGAGCGGTCGACAAGTAGAACTGCGACACCATGAAGACCATCAGCACAAAGATCACAACCATCAGCAGCGCCGACAGGGCGTCGACGAAGCCCGGCCAGATATTGATGCTGCGATGGCTGGATCGGCGAGAGACGGCGAACATGCTCAGATGGCCATCGAATGCTGGTCGGCGTTAATGGGTTTCTTCCGCCAGCGCCGCGATGGTGCGGGCCAGCAGTTTGATCTCGCCCCGGATCTCGCCGATGATCTGGTCGCGGCTGGAGGGCAGATCGTCGACCAGGCGGTGCACGTAGACATCCAAATTGCGGACATGCTGGCGGGTGGATTCATCCAGCAGCATCCCGCCATCGCTCATCCCATCGGCGAGCTTGGCCAGAATCGGTTTCAGTTCCATCTGACTCTCCGCCAGGCGGACCATCAGATTCTGTTCAGTGCGCATCTGGTCGGTCAGCGTGCCGAGCCTCTCGGTCAGCGCCATCAGATTGGTGTTGCCCTGCTTGCGGCTCTCCTCGCCCTGGCTCATCACCCGGCGCAGCGTGTCCAAATTCTCGGCGGTCTGCTCGATCAGCGCCTGCAGATAGGCCGGCACGCTGCCTTCGCCCTCGACACCGAAACCGGCGCCGGTGGAGACCTTCGCGGCGCCGGAAAGCCAGTCCTCCAGTTCGTTGTAGAACCGGTTCTGCGCCTGGGTCGCCTGCAGTTCCAGGAATCCGAGCACCAGAGAACCTGCCAGGCCGAACAGAGAGGAGCTGAACGCCGTGCCCATGCCGCCCAGGGGCGCTTCCAGCCCGGCCTTCAAATCGCTGAAGACCAGTGCCAGATCGCCGCCTTCGATGGTCAGGCCGCCGATGACGTCGGCGACCGAGCCGATCGTCTTGAGCAACCCCCAGAAGGTCCCGAGCAGGCCGAGGAAGATCAGCAATCCAATCAGATAGCGCGACAATTCACGGTTTTCGTCCAGCCGTGCGTGAATACCGTCCAGGAGGGACCGCATCGACATGGCCGACAGGCTCAGCTTCCCCTTCTGTTCGCTTAGCACCTTCGCCATCGGTCCCAGAAGGCGTGGAGCCGTCACCGCCGCACGTTGCTCGGCGTCATTGGCGGTGGCCTGAAAATGCGCGATCCACGCCGCCTCGGGCCGCAGGACGAACACCGAGCGGATCGTATACGCAACGCCAACCAGGAACATCAGCACGATAAAGCCATTGAGGCCGGGATTCGCCAGGAAGGCCTGGAGAACGCCTGTCCACAGGGCGCCGGCGATGGCGATAACCACCACCAGGCAAATCATCATCCTCACCAGATACGGCGTGAAACGGATCATGTCTGATTTAGACCACTAGCTGGGCGGCTGGCGCCGGTTGGCGGGCGAGGGGCGCGAGGCATCTCGACGGTAGGGCTATTCGGTCAGTAGGAGGTCGACGCGCTCCGGCGGTCCGTCGACATAGGTGTTGCCCATTGCGCGCAAGTCGATCCGGCTGCCTCTGACGCCGCGGTCGGACAGATAGTTTCTTACCGCCAGCGCCCGTTCCAGCGACAGCAGCCGGGACCGGGCAGCCGTCTCCGGTGTGCCGCCGGCATAGGCCATGACGCTCAGTCGCAGATCGGTCTGGGCGCCCATCCGATCGACGAGAATATCGAGGAGTTGCTCACCGGTATCGCTGAGGGCTGTGTGGTCGCCAATGAAGACCATGCGGAATCCGTCACCATTCGGCAGCGCCGAGATGATGTCCGCTGTGGCCTCTACATCGATATTGACGCCAATCAGCTTGTCCGAGGTTGATTGGGGCGGCGCCGTCGATCGGGCGCCCGCCTGATGAAAGAGCGATGCGCTGGCGGTGACGGGCATTGGGCGTTGCCCGAATGCCGGGTCGGTCATCGTCCGCAATACCATTTGAGTATCCGCCCGGGGCGCTGCCGGAGCCAGACTGGCGGACGGGGACGGCACTGGTGCCCGTGTGGCCGTCGGCAACCCTTCAGGCTCGGCGATTGTCTGGCGCATTCGCAAGGTCGACGGTATCGGCCGGTGTCCGGGGATCGGAGGACGCCAGTTCGGGCGACCGGAGCTATCTTCGGGGTCCAGCGTATCGAGCACGCTCAGATCGACGATAACCGCAGGGCGGTCCAGCGCTGACGCCGAATACGGCGCGCCCACTGCCGTCACGCAGGCAATCGCCAACACCAAGACAGCACGGCAGAGCCGGCTCATCGATCCAGTCCGAAATAATGGGTCAGGGATTATCAAAACGAAAACGCAACCGCCTCCCGATTACCGCATTGCCGACCACCGCTTGGCCGGTCGTCGTCGGGCTCCCCGGATGCAGCCGTGTGACGGCAATTCTCGATGCCTGGGCTGCCCCCCGGCGACGGGGCGACCATACCGTATGCGCTTTACGCACGACAACCGAATTGCGGGCGTATGGTCTCCGGTACAGCCAGCCTGTCGCTGGCGCAGCCGGTCAGACGACCGCTTCGTTCGCTCGATTCTGGCGGGCGCTGCGAAGAACTTTGCCGATCTGGACGTGCAAATGGGAGTTGGCGGCCAGGATGCTGCCGCCGGCCACCGGGTGGTGGCCGCCGCCGATTTCCGTAACGTAACCGCCGGCTTCCCGCACCAGTATCACGCCGGCGGCGACGTCCCAGGCGTTGAGCCCGGTCTCCCAGAATCCGTCGAACCGCCCGGCGGCGACGAAGGCGAGATCCAGCGCCGCAGATCCGAAACGCCGTACACCGGCGATCTGCGCCATCAGGGCGGAAAGCTCCGCCTGGAAGGCATCGATGTCGCCATGTCCCAGGAACGGCGCGCCGGTGCCCAGCACCGCGTCCTTCATCTCCTTCCGGGCCGAGACCCGAAGCCGGCGATCGTTGAGATAGGCGCCCTGGCCCTTCTCGGCCCAGAACATCTCGTCGCTGATCGGGTTGTAAACCAGCCCGGCAATGATCTCGCCGTCGCGCTCGACGGCGATCGAGATGGCGAATTGCGGGATGCCGTGCAGGAAATTGGTGGTGCCGTCCAGAGGGTCGACGATCCAGCGATGGCTGGGATCGCTGCCCGATTTGGCGCCGCTTTCCTCCATCAGAAGGCCGTAGGTCGGCCGCGCCTTGGTCAACTCGGCCCGAAGTGCCTGTTCGGCCTTCAGATCCGCCGTGGAGACGAAATCGGCCGGACCCTTGCGGGAGACCTGGAGCTGCTCGACCTCGCCGAAATCGCGCACCAGACCGCGCGCGGCCTTGCCGGCCGCTTTGGCCATAACGTTGATTAGTGCCGAGCGGACGGCCATCAGAGCACCGCCAGGAGCAGGGACAAGGACTCAGGCGCCGCGCACCCCCTCACCCTCCCACGGCTTCGCCGCGGGTCCCTCCCTCTCCCCAAGGAGAGGGAACCTCGCGGCGGCCCTGAAAACCCCTCTCCTTGGGGAGAGGGAGGGACCCGCGGCGAAGCCGTGGGAGGGTGAGGGGGATGGCGCAATCGCTTGGCTTTCATATTGATAGGAACGGCCTGGAGAGGCCAAAAAGTCAGTCCTTCGCGCGTTCCGCGTAGGTATTGTCGGCGGTGTTGACGACGATGCGGGTGCCGACCTCGATATGCGGCGGCACCATGACCTTCACCCCGTTTTCGACGATGGCCGGCTTATAGGATGACGAGGCGGTCTGGCCCTTCACCACCGGTTCCGCCTCGGTCACTTCCAGCACCACCGTCGCCGGCAACTCGACCGAGAGCGGGCTGCCCTCATGGCTGGTCACGGTGCAGACCATGCCCTCTTGCAGGAACACCACCTGATCGCCGAGGGCCTCGCGGTCCAGGGTGATCTGCTCGTAGCTCTCATTGTCCATGAATGTCAGGGCGTCGCCATCGGCGAAGAGGAACTGCATCTCCGCCTCGTCCAGCCGGGCGCGCTCCACCGTCTCCTGGGTCCGCCAGCGGTTGTTGGTCTTGTTGCCGGTACGGATGTCCTTCATCTCGACCTGGATCACCGCATTGCCCTTGCCGGGCTGGTTCAGGTCGATCTTGGTCACCAGCATCAGCCGGCCTTCGTACTCCAGGACGTTGCCCGGGCGGATGGTGATAGCATTGACCTTCATGACAAAGCCTGCTCTTGAAGAAACACGGGAGAAGTCGCGCCAAATGCGGCGCGGAACCTATCAGCATGCCTTGCCCAAGGCAACGGCGGCAAAGGGCTGAAGCCGCAATGAGTAAACGGCCGATAACGCCCTGGTGGCGACCCGACAGACTGGCGGCGCGCCGTCCCTATTTGGAGGCCCGTGCCGCCATTGCGTCGGCGCTGCGCCGGGTCTTCGGCGAAATGGACTTTCTGGAGGTCGATACCCCGGCGCTTCAGGTGTCGCCGGGCATGGAGCCGCATCTGCGCGCCTTTACGACCGAGCTGGAAGGCATCGATCCGGCGGATCGGCGCCGGCTCTACCTGCACACCTCGCCGGAATTCGCCATGAAGAAACTGCTGGCCGGCGGCATCCCGCGACTGTTCCAGCTTGGCCATGTGTTCCGCAATGGCGAACGCTCGACAACCCACCATCCGGAATTCTCCATGCTGGAATGGTATCGGGCCGGCGCCGAATACCATGATTTGATCGCCGATTGCCGCCGCCTGCTGACCGCCGCCGCCGAGGCGGTGCCAGGCCATGACGGCTTCGCCTGGCAAGGAATACGCGCAGACCCCGCCGCCGAGTGGCAGATCCTGACCGTGGCCGAGGCGTTCGATCGTCATGCCGGTATCGACTTGCTGGCGACGACGCCGGACCCGGCCGCGCCCGACATCGCGCTGCTCGAGGCGCAGGCTGAACCTCTGGGATTCGCCGTCCGAGAGGGCGACCGTTGGGACGATCTGTTCTTCCGGGTCTTCCTGGAGCATATCGAGCCGAAGCTGGGCATCGGCGCCCCGACGGTGCTGACAGACTATCCGATATCGATGGCGGCGCTGTCCCGTCCCAAGCCGGGCGACCCGCGTCTGGCCGAGCGGTTCGAGATCTATGTCTGCGGTTTGGAATTGGCCAACGCCTTCGGCGAACTCACCGACCCGGCGGTCCAACGCGCCCGCTTTCTGGCCGATCTGGATTTGAAACGCCGGCTCTACGGCACCGAATACCCGATCGATGAAGACTTCCTGGCGGCGCTGGAACACGGGCTGCCGGAGAGCGCCGGCATCGCGCTTGGCTTCGACCGTCTGGTTATGCTGGCTACCGGCGCCGGGCACATAGAGGATGTGCTATGGGCACCGGTGGCGGATGTGGCCAGTTAGAAACGAGATCATAACGGCGCCGGATCATCTGTGTTTTGATCCATCCCGCCTCACCATCCATTGTCATTCCCGCGAAGGCGCATTGCTGTCCGTAATTTTATTACGTGATTTCAGCATGGGAGTGGGAGTGCGAGTTGCGGTTGCGGTTTTCTTAGATGCGGGGGTTTGGGGGGTGGTTTGGCATGTCCGGTGAGGTCGAATTGATCGAACAGTGCGACCTTGAGGCGCGCCAGCAAGGCCTTGGGGCCATCGGTGTGGCCTTTGGCATGGGTGTTTTTGAAGACCCGCAGCAGGAGAAAGGCGATCAGCGCCACATAGATCTGGGTCCTGACGGCGTTTTCGGAGCGTCCGAGGAAGGTCTTGATCTTGAGGTTCTGCTTGATCCACTTGAAGAACAGCTCGATCTGCCAGCGTTCCTTGTAGAGGTCGGCGATCTCGGTCGCCGGGCGGGTGAGATCGTTGGTGATGAGATGCATCGGTTTCTTGCCTTCGCGGGCGACGGTGATCTCACGCAGTTCAGTATCCCAGAGCGTGTTGACGGCTTTGCCGCGTGGCTTCTTGTGGCCGATCTTGACCCGGTGATCCGCCTCGATGGGGTCGGCATGCACCTCTTGGGGCCGGATGTCTCGACGGTGGGCGTTGGCTTTCAGGCGGGTGACGAAGACCGCGCCGGCCTCGTGGATGTCCTGCCACCAGCCATAGTCGGTAAAGCCCTTGTCGAAGACGTAGGTGACGCCGGGCTCCAGCGGCAGGGTGCGGGCGACGGCGATGTCGCTGGATTTCGGCGAGGTGACACAGAAGCGGGTGGGTCGGTCGGCGCGGGGATCATGGACCAAATGGAGCTTGAGGCCGCGGACCCGGGCGTCAGCCTCGGCCCAGCCGAAACGGCTGTCCTTGAGACGGATCGGCGAGGCGTCGAGCAGCTGTATCAGCTCCGCGCCCTCGGCCCGCTTGGCGCGCGCCAGGGTGCTCATCAGATACTGGCAGAGATCGCGGAAGACCGCCGATGGCCGCGCCGCCAGGGCATCGCTCAGGGTCGAGCGGCACGGCGGACGCAAGCCCAGATGATACAGCGCCGCCGGCCGGGCGGCGAGCCCCTGCTCGATCACCCGCAGGCTGTCCAGCCCGGCGAACTGAGCGAACAACAGGCCTTTGAGATGGCGCTGGCAGGTCCAGGCATTGTCGCCACCCCCGACGCCGCGATTGCCGTCATGCGTGGTGACGATCCGGTTCACGACTCGGCGATCCAGCGGTTCCAAAAGACGATGAAACGCGGTACGAAGATGGGGCACGGCAGACCTCCGAAATCGATGTTTGGACACATGATTTCTAGCCCAAAACACAGGCTGGGTCTGCCGTGCACAGTCGCTCACACAAAAAATCCCGGACAGCAGTGCGCGAAGGCGGGAATCCAGCCTTCCCGATCCTGCCGTCGTCACCACCGCATCATCTGGATTCCCGCCTTCGCGGGTATGACAATGGATGGTGAGGCGTTCAGCCCATTGGGTGTTGTGATAGAACGAATCACTGTGACTTGGTCGCTTGGGACCGGGAGGACATTCGATGACTTTGCACCCCGACAGCGTGGCGTTTCTTGAAGCTGTCGCCCAGTGGCGGGCCGAAAACGGCTACGACAGCTGGGATGTCATGGGCGCCGATGCGGCGCGGCAGGCAATGCGCGAGGGCATCGCTGCCGGTATGCCGCCGAAGGCCGATATGGCCAGGGTCGAGGACCGGATGATCCCGACCCGCTCGGGCGGGCGTCCATGCCGCATCTTCGTTCCGCACGCCGAGGGACCGTTGGCGGTCGCGCTGTATTTTCATGGCGGCGGCTATGTCATCGGCGGCCTCGATGAGAGCGACCATGAGGCGCGGCGCATTGCCGAACAGACACCGGCGGTGGTGGTATCGGCCACCTATCGCATGGGGCCGGAACACCCGTTCCCGGCGGCGATCGAGGATGGCTGGGACGTTCTGAACTGGGTCGCGGGGAATGCCGCCGTGCTGGGCGGCGATCCAGCCTGCCTTCTGGTTGGCGGCACCAGCGCCGGCGGTGGTCTAGCGGCCGCCATGGGTCGTCTGGCGGCGGAGCGGGGCGGGCCGTCCATCGCGCTGGTGTACCTGCTATGCCCATGGCTCGATCTCACCATGACCCAACCATCGGTCGAGGAATTCGGACAAGGGTACGGGCTGGACCGGTCGGAATTGCAGTGGTTCGCCGAGTGTTATCTAGGGCCCGACGCCAAGGCCGACGATCCTCTGGTATCGCCCGCCCTCCATGTTGCCCCGCCAGGCACACCGCTGACCTTCGTTCTGGTTGCTGAATGCGACCCGCTGCGCGACGAAGCCTTGGCCTATGTCGAGAAGTTGAAAGCGGCCCGCAGCATCATCGGGCTCCATGTCGCGCCTGGTCTGCTTCATGCGTTCAATGTGAACACGCATCTGGTGCCGGCGGCCGAGGCTCATTTGGCGCCGCTCGAGATGACGTTAGGGCTGACAGTGGGGTAGCAAGGGCGGCCCGCCTCGGGGAATTCGGACAGGTCGTCAGATCGCCGCGCGGATCGCCCTGACGCCGGCCGCCGGGCCGTCCGGGTGGCTCCATATGGCCTGATCGACCGCCAGGAAATCGGCGCCCGCCGCGACGAAGGGCGCGCAGGTCTCCGGACGGATGTCGCCGAGCGCCACGCAGGGGACTTCCATCATCTCCGCCCACCAGTCGATGAGCTCCAGGGTCTCGAGCAATTCATCCGGCGTCGGGTTTCGGCGGCCGAAGGCGATGTAGTCGGCGCCCTGTTCGGCGATGGTCATGGCGGCGTCGCGGCTGAACCGGGCGCTGTAGCCGACGATGGCGTTGGGGCCGGCCAGCCGGCGGGTCTCGCCATAGCTCGGATTGTCCGGGCAGGTATGGGCGCCGTCGCAGCCGGTCTCCCTTGCCAGGGCCGGGTGGCCGTCGGTCAGGAAGGCGACGCCCCGGTCCTGGGCAATCGGGCGCAAGATGTCGATGGCCGCGCGCAGGGTGTCGTCGGTCGGCCCGGCCAGACTTTCCGGGAGCAGCAGAACGCTGGCGATCTCACCGGTGTCCAGCGCGGCGGAGAGGTCGGACGCAAACGCCGCCGGCTCGATGAGCGGCGGCGTCAGCAGATAGAGTTGGCAATCAGGCATGGATCTTTTGCTCACTTCGCCGCGCAGACTTCCCACCTCTCCCCTCGTGGGAGAGGGAGGGGCCCGACGCGAAGCGTTGGGAGGGTGAGGGGGCTTGCGCCGGTTGGCGCGAATTATGGTCCTGGGCAAAATGCGCGGCCGACGCCGCGCGACCCCTCACCCGGATCGCATCGCGATCCGACCTCTCCCGCAAGGGGAGAGGTTTGGACATGTCGCGCCTCAGGCCTTGCCGAGGAAGATATCGACCATGCTGTCGAGTAGCGCCATGGCCTCGTCGCGGGGGCGGCGGAAGCAGTTGCGGCCGATGATCGAGCCGTTGCCGCCGCCATCGCGGATCGCCCGTGCGTCGTCCAGCACCGCGTCGGTGCCCTTGGCGGCGCCGCCGGAGAACACCACCACCCGGCGTCCGCCGAAGCAGGAGCGCACGACTTCCGCGACCCGGTCGGCCTGAGTGGCGATCGGAATGTCGCTACCGGTGAATTCCTTCTTGGCCTCGCCCTGCTCCAAATGGTCGCTGGGCAGCTTGACCTTGATGATATGGGCACCGATCTGGCAGGCGAGATGGGCGCCATAAGCGACCACATCCATGGCGGTCTCGCCATCCTTGGTGACGCCGCCGCCGCGCGGGTAGGACCACAGCACTGTCGGAATGCCGACCGCCTTGGCCTCGCGGCACAGCTCGGCGATCTCCTCGAACATCTCCAGCGAACTGTCGGAGCCCGGATAGATGGTGAAGCCGATGGCCGAGCAGCCGAGCCTGAGCGCATCGTCGACACTGCCGATGATCGCCTGGTCGGCGCCCTCTTTCAGTCGCGACAGGCTGTTGCCGTGGTTCAGCTTCAGGATTGTCGGGACCAGCCCGGGGAAGGCATCCGCGCTGATCTCCAGCGCACCCAGCGGCGCGGCATAGGCCGACAGCCCGGCATCGATCGCCAGCTTGTGGTGGTAGATCGGGTCATAGGCCGGGGCGTTGACCGCGAAGCTGCGCGCCGGGCCGTGCTCGACGCCCTGGTCGACCGGCAGGATGATCATTTTGCCGGTGCCGCCCAGCCGCCCCTGCATCAGGAACCGGGCGATATTGCCCTTGGTGCCCGGGTTGTCGCCGCCATAGTTGGAGATGATCTTACGAACGGTATCCGACAGTTCCATCGGTGGAATCCTCGAAAGTGCTGGGGTTGGAAAGTTCACCTGGGATCCAAATCAGCCCCTGGCTAGTCTCAGACGAAGGTCTCATGAACGCGTGTCGGTCTTTGCGCCGATTGATGTCCGAGAAGCTCTCATTTTTCAACAAGATATGGAAGCTATCGCCTCGCAACTCAAAGACTGAGCGAAATCATGATGAGATACGAAACTAAGACCGTGGCAGTGGCCAGAATTAGGAGGCGGGCCGTGCCACGGGATACCATTGCTTCAGCTGGTCGTTTAGCCCATGGCAGCGGCACTTTGAACAGTTCGTACTCGCTGCCCTTATGATCTACGGATGGCCGTTTCGACTGATCCATGAGCGTCGTCCTTGCCGTGGGAAAAGCGGGGTACGACATAGACCAGCGCTTGTGGGAATGCAACGCCGGCCGGCGGCTTTTGCGGCGATGGCTGTGTTGCGCCGGGCGCCGGGCAGTTGGTACAGCGTTCGCCGCGATAACAGTCCAGCGGCCGCCTCAATCGACCGGGAAATAGATTTCCGTGACCAACTCCGCCTCCGGCGTCGATGACGGATCGTTCATATAGCGCTCCCAGGACGGTCCGATCGGCTTCATCTTCTCCGCCTCCATATGGGCCATCACCTGGCCATAGGTATCGACCAGCTTGTTGTAGGCGCCGACATGAACGGCCTTCAGGGACCGGCCGGCATGGGTGGCGCCTCCCCTGATATCGGCGTGGCCGGCGGCGCGCTCGGTATCGGCCGCGGACACGGCGATCGCGACATCGAAAGTCGCCTCGGTCTCGTCGAAGCCGTGATAGATCGACATGGGCGGGCCGGTCATCTGGATGCCTTGTGCCTCCACGAACCCGACGAGCGTCCCGAACGCCTCGGTCATGCAGGCGCCGATCGACTCCGGTTCGGTGCTGCTGCTGCGGTGCACATACAAGATCGGCTGCGATTCGACGGTGACGATGGTGAGATCCGGCATATCCGCCCCCTTTGATCTGGTACTTGCACACCTGCCGAGTATCACCCCGCCGATATCGCGCAACCATAGCGCTTCCCTAGCCGACTGACACTGCCCGCTTTCCGGGACGTTGTGATTTCAACGTTGCGACAGCCATTCCCGGCAGGCCGCCTGCTTGTCCGGCACGTCGCCGGGATCGAATGCCGATGGCCGGGCTCGGATGACGACGGCGCTTGTTTCCCTGGCGATTGCCGAGAGTTTTGCCGCGACCCGATCGTCGCCGGTGAAGATGATCGCCTCGGCGCCGGCCCGTAGCGCGGCCATGGCGTGGCCGGCATGGTCGGCGCAGTCCAGCAGGCCGGCAATCGTCAGACCCGGGGCGGCGGCGCGGGATTGGGTGACGATCTCCAGGAACCAGCCGGGGCCGGCATAGGCGGCGGCGCCCGGCGCGCTGATCATCGTCAGCGGGGCGTCGAGCTCCCCGGCGGCCGCAACCGCCGCTAGGGCATCGCCCGACCCGTGCACGACGATGGCGGCTGTTGTAGTTTTGATCTGGTTCATTTTCGCGTCGGCGAGCATAACGCAAGGTGCCCCGCGCGCGACCCCTGATGGAGGAGCCGGCTGGATCGGACATGGCGGATACGACCGAAGCGACCGAAGAGAACGCCGCCGGGCAAGCGCGGCGGACGATCGTCACCCGCGGCCTGACCAAGGTCTATCGCACCGGTGCGGTCGAGGTGCATGCCCTACGCGGCATCGACATCACCATCGGCGAGGGTGAGATGGTGGTCCTGCTGGGCCCGTCGGGCAGCGGCAAATCCACATTGCTGAACATCATCGGCGGCCTCGATTCGCCGACCGACGGCCAGGTGTTCTTCCGCGACCAGGAACTGACGGCCTTCGACGATTCCGGGCTGACCCTGTTCCGCCGCGCCCATGTCGGCTTCATCTTCCAGTTCTACAATCTGATCCCCAGCCTGACCGCGCGCGAGAACGTGGCCCTGGTCACCGAGATCGCCCGCGATCCGATGGACCCGGCCGATGCCCTGGCACTGGTCGGTCTCGGCGCCCGGCTCGACCATTTCCCGGCCCAGCTTTCCGGTGGCGAGCAGCAGCGTGTCGCCGTCGCCCGCGCCGTGGCCAAGCGCCCGGAGGTGCTGCTGTGCGACGAGCCCACCGGCGCGCTGGACAGCACCACCGGCGTGCAGGTGCTGGAGACCCTGGAGACTGTGAACCGGGAAATCGGCACGACCACCATCGTCATCACCCATAATGCCGCCATTGCCGACATGGCCCATCAGGTGATCCGGCTGGCCGACGGCCAGGTGGTGGAGATCGTCGAGAACCCGACGCGCTGCGCGGCAAGTGGACTGACGTGGTAGCCCCATGACGTCGCTCAACCGCAAGCTCCTGCGCGACCTGTTCCGGCTTTGGGGCCAGGTGCTGGCGATCGCCATGGTGATCGCCGCCGGGGTGGCCACCATCGTCATGGCGTTGGGCACCCTGCATTCGTTGAAGGAGACCCGCACCGCCTATTACGAGCGCTACGGCTTCGGCCATGTGTTCGCCCAGGCCAAGCGGGCGCCGGAATTCATCGCCGACCGCATCGCCGAGATCCCCGGCGTGGCCCAGGTCAGCACCCGCATTTCCGATAACGCCATCCTGGACATGCCGGGGCTGGATGAGCCGGCCCGGGCCAATATCGTGTCGCTGCCGGAGGGGCGGCAGCCGGAGCTGAATCGGGTGGTGATCCGCGCCGGCCGGATGATCCGCCGCGGCCATCCCGACGAGGTGCTGATCGGCGAGGCCTTCTCCGAGGCCCACGAACTGCGTCCGGGCGATACGGTCACCGCCAACATCAACGGAAGGCAGCGCAGCCTGCAGGTGGTCGGCATCGCCCTGGCGCCGGAATTCATCTACGTGATCGGCCCGGGCGAGCTGGTGCCAGACGGAACCCGTTACGGCATCATCTGGATGGGCCGCGAGGCACTGGCGGCGGCGCTCGATCTGGAAGGCGCCTTCAACGACGTCGCCATCGGCCTGACCCGCGAGGCCTCGGAGCCGGCGGTGATCGAGCAGGTCGATCTGCTGCTGGAGCGCTATGGCGGAATCGGCGCCTATGGCCGCCTGGACCATCTGTCCGACAGTTTTGTCCGAAGTGAGATGGACCAGCTGGCCAATCTGGCCTGGACCATGCCGCCGATCTTCATGGCCGTGGCCGCCTTCCTGCTGAACATCGTGGTCAACCGGCTGATCGAGACCGAGCGCGAGCAGATCGGGCTGTTGAAGGCGTTCGGCTACACCAATCTGGCGGTCGGCTGGCTGTACCTGAAATTCGTCCTGGCGATCTCCGCCGTCGGCATCGTCATCGGCTGGGGGGTGGGCGCCTGGATGGGTCGCGGCGTCACCGCGAACTACACCGAGTATTACCGCTTCCCCTTCCTGTACTACCTCGACGAACCCGCGGTCTTCGCCGGGGCGGCACTGGCGAGCCTGGTGGCGGTGGTCTCCGGCGCGCTGTTCGCGGTACGCCGGGCGGTGCGCCTGGCCCCGGCGGTCGCCATGACGCCGCCGCCGCCGACCGTCTACCGGGGCACCACCGTCGAAAGGCTGGCCGAGGCGGGCTCGCTCGGGCCGCCGACGCGGATGATCCTGCGCCACGTCACCCGCTGGCCGCTCCGGTCCCTGGCCACCATGGGCGGCATCGCCGCATCGGTCGCCATCCTGGTCATGTCGCTGTTCTTCCTGGATTCGATCGACGAGATGCTCGACTCGTTCTTCTTCCGGTCCCAGCACCAGGATGTGACGGTGCAATTCGTGGAGATCCGCGACGATTCCACCCGATACGAGCTCGATGGCCTGCCCGGGGTGATCCAGACCGAGCTGTACCGGGTCGTCGCCATGCGCATCAACCATGGCCATCTGTCGCGCCGGGTCGCGGTCAACGGCCTGGACCAGGGCGCGCAGCTGCAGGAGCTGGTCGACAAGGATGGCAGACCGGTCGATCTGCCGCCCCAGGGCATCACTCTGACCGCCAAGCTGGCGGAGTTGCTGGCTGTGGAGGAAGGCGGCGCCGTCATCGTCGAGGTGCTGGAGGGCCGGCGCCATACGCGGGAGCTGACGGTCAGCCGGGTGATCCAGGAATATATCGGCACCCGGGCCTATATGGACCGATCCGCGCTCAACCGGCTGATGGGCGATCCGCCGGTCGCCGACGGCGCCATGCTGCTGGTCGACCAGGATCAGCAACCGGCCCTGTTCCATACTCTGAAAGAGATGCCGGACATCATGGGCGCATCGCTGTTGCGGGCGTCATTCGACAAGTTTCAGCAGATCATCGACGACACCATGATCACCATGGTGGGGTTCTATGTGCTGTTCGCCTCCGTGATTTCCATCGGCGTGGCCTACAACAGCGCCCGGATCTCCCTGTCGGAACGGGCGCGGGAACTGGCCAGCCTGCGGGTGCTGGGTTTCCACAAAAGCGAGGTCGCTTACATCCTGCTGGGCGAGCTGGCTATCCTGACCATCGTGGCGATGCCGGTGGGCTGCCTGTTCGGCTATGGGCTCTCGGCGCTGATGGTCAGCCTGTTCGAGACCGATCTCTACCGGCTGCCCTTCATCATCAAGCCGGCGACCTATGGCTATTCGGTTCTGATCGTCGCGGCGGCCTCGGTGGTCACCGGTGCGCTGGTCGGCCGAAAGGTGGCGCGGTTCGACCT
>CBDEGD010000043.1:90000-406009 GCA_965237625.1 Inquilinaceae bacterium | reverse complement strand
ATTAGTAATTGTTGGAGAAATTGGCGGAGACTCTGAAGAAATTTTGGCTCAAAAAATTATCGATAGTGGATTTAACAAACCAACTGTAGCATACATTGCCGGACGTGCAGCACCAAAAGAGAAGAGAATGGGGCATGCAGGAGCAATTGTCATGGGAACTTATGGATCTGCAGAATCTAAAATATCCATGTTTAACAAGGCAAACATTCCAGTAGCAAAAAGACCTGCAGAAGTACCAGTGTTACTAGCAGGGAAGATGGAAAAATCCGATTAGAATAATAAAGAGAGATTTTGGAGAGAATTAAATGCCAATTACAGACCCTGAAAAAAAACGCATTGCACAACAAGCACGTCTTGTAATGAGAATTTGCTTCAAGTGTGGATGCAGAAATGATGTAGGGGCAACTAGATGTAGAAAATGTCGAAATCCATACTTGAGATTAAAGAACAGAAACCTCGGCGTTAAGAAATAGAACTAGTAATTCATCAATCTTTGTCTATACTTTACAATTGCAGATTTTAATTTAGAATCATATTGCAAGATAAATGATTTTGCCGCATCAGGATTATCTAATTCTTCAAAATTTAGTTGAATATCATCAGGTAATTGATCATTCATTTGAAACAAAACTTTGGCAGCCTCTACATATTGTCCCAGATTATCAGCATATTCAAAAGCCAATTTCATTCTATCAATTAAGGCATCAAATTCCTGAAGTGACATGAATATAATTTTTAAAATTAATACAAAAGCCCAAGGTAATTGTAACATATTCAGATAGCAAAGACAAAAAAACTCCTCTTCTAGTAACTTTGTTGGACCGGTCGTCTAGTTTGGTTTGGATGACGCACTCACACTGCGTAAGGAATTATTTCCCGCAAAGGTCGTGGGTTCAAATCCCATCCGGTCCATTTTCATAATTTCTTAATTAATGATATTAGGACAATCTTTTTAATCAGTTTTTAATTACCAACATACGGTATGGAAGATATTCATTTAGAAGGCAGTAAAGACACAGATCCATCTGCCAGTCGATTAAATTACAAAATTCTTGGAATTATTGCGGGTCTTACTATTTTGTATCAATATGCTCTAATCGTTACAGATGGATCTATATTCAACATTACAGATATTACATATTTTATTGCCTTGGCGGGTGCCGGATTATTTGCAACTTTTGTTGGAGGGCGATACTCTGGTTCTGTTATGTTTGGAAAATCATATTTATTTTTGGCGGCAGGGTTTTTTTGTATATTTATTGCAAATTCAGCCTACTATTATTTTGAATATTTTGCAGATTCATACACTTGGCCTACTCCCTTTGATTTCTTTTTTCTTGCTGGATATGGCTTTTTCATAATTCATCTTGTACTAAACATACGATATTTTAAACCACGTTGGAATGCTAAAATTAAAGCACTTGTATTTGTAGTTCCAATTTTCATTGTTGCAATCTTTTCTATAATGGCATATCAAGAATGGGGAATTTATGATGAATTATTCTTTGAATTATTTTTTTCAGACCTCTTTGTTGTTGGCGGCTCTTTTTCTGTATCTTTAGCAATCTTAGGAGTAATTGTTTTTCGTCATAGTGTACTAAGAGAAACATGGTTGTTACTAGCTATTGGGATTTTCTTATTAATGATAGGGGATCTGTGGTACTATTACATGGAAATATTTGAGGCCTATGATAATGCTCATCCTGTAAATACAATTTGGACGGCGTCATTTATGATAGTTATGTACGCATTATACAAACATCATAAAGTATTATAGATTATTTCAATTATGTTCCAAATGTAACATGCCCAAATTGCGGTAAGAAAATGGAATAAGAAAAGAGATACCACAGATGATTATGCAGTAATAGTTTTATTTTGTTTGTAAAAGGAAATGTGAGTAAAATGGTGAGAAATGTTGGATTTCAATTTTTATTGTTAAGTTTAAGCTTGTTACTAATTATTCCAATAGGAACACAATCAATATTTGCAGAAGAGGTAGTTTCAATTCAAAGGACAGTAGATGTTGATAAAGAATCATTAACAGACACACTTTCTAATTTAGAAAAATATCCACAGATCTTACCTGATTATATTCAATCATCCAGATTAATTGGAGACAATACAGCACATATGAAAATAGGATTAGATTGGATCACTATCGACGCAGAAGTGAAATTTCTAGAATCAGATAACAAAGTTACACTTGAAGTGATTTCAGGGGATTTGAAGGGAACAAAACTCTATGTGGTAATGTCTGAGAAAACCAATACTGAAAAAACTGATGTTTTAGCAGAGATTCATCTTCAAATGAGTTGGTATATGGAAATACTAACATCATGGGTTTCAGAAAAAGATATCAAATCTATGCTTAACACAAGCTTAGATGGATTAGTAGAGTATACAAAAAATCCGCCAACTTCTGAGAAAATAGTCGAAGAAGAAAAGAGATTTTGTATCTTTAGCTTATGTTTTTAGTATAGCTATAACACTATCTCTAATTTTTCATTAAATGATTTTCCTTGCAAACAATGTGTTCAAATCTCTCAAGATTCAAGCTCTGCTTGTTTATCTTTCAATTGTAGTAAAAAGTCGCTAAGATCCTTTAATGTAGCATTTTCCATTCCAGTAAGTTTATTGACTTGTCTATAGTCATAGCACATTTTAGTAATGCTGTTTTGCAAATCTCGAATGGCATTTATTTTTCCTAATGACATATCTCTTGTATATAATAAAATGACACTTATGCTTACGTTAGCTGAGAATGATACTAATTGTTATATATGATTTTGACGTATACAGTATAACGAGAAGCCTTTGTTCTGCGTCGTAGAATAATGGTATGGAAAACACCTCATGTTAGAAAATACGTCCTAGAATCATGTGTTTAAGTCCTCGACGCCGTACCATTGCAGAGCGTCCCGCGACGCCCCGGCGCGCTTGCCGAACCCGGCCAGGGCCCGCTCGCTGCCATCCTCGATCTCGCAGAGCCGATACAGACTCAACCAGAGCGCACGGGCGAAACGGGCCTGCGGGTTCGACGCAATCGGACGGCCCTCGGCGCCGCCAGACTGGCTCTGGCCTTTCCAGCCAAGCCGCCGAAATTCATCGATCACCGCCGACAGCTGCGCATCGGTGCAGTCGCCGGAAGACCTCTCGGACGTGATGCGGCAAACCAGCGCCCGATAGGTGCCATCGTCCAAGCTCAGCTCTTTCTTGGCGATATGGACGAGGGCCAGCAGCGGGCGCCTTTTGGGGCGTGCCGTCATGCCACGACCTCATAGTCTTCGGCGCGCTCCAGCGCCTTGCGACATGGCGGTATCCAGAGCGGTTGCGCCGGGGCGGCGTCGGAGAACACGACCCAGACATAGGCCGTCGCCGAGCGGGCCTTGCGGTCCACGCGACCTTTAACGAGCGGCACACGCTCCGCGTAATAGGCGACCGTCGGTCGGTTCCGGCTATAGAGCTTCCGGTACCGCCCGATCCCTTCAAGAAACTGCGCACGAACGAACATCGCAACACCGCGCTGAGCAAACTGGAGCGCCTGGGCGATGAACTGGTCGGCGAGGCGAAATGGCGGATTGCTGATCACCCAATCGACGGGCCAATTGGGCACGGTTGCCGGCCATGCTCCCGCCCAGAGGAAGTCAACGACGTGGCCGAATCCATAGTCGAACACGTCGCTCGCGTAGACGGAACCGAAGTACTCCTCCAGCGGCCTGGCCATGTGGCCTTGACCGCAAGCCGGCTCCCAGGCCGTCGGCGCTCTGCCATAGCGCATCTGCGGTTCAAAAACCGGCAGGACGTGCTCGCAGAATGCCCGCGTTGCCCATGGCTGCGTCGGGAAGAAGTCCAGGCTGTCATGCGGCTCCTTACGTGAGGCCATGACCGCTGATCCGCCGCGCGGCCTCATGGTTGTGGCGCCTCAGGCCGGATGGTGTCCGTCGACCACCGGTTGACCGCTGCGACAATCACCTCGCGACTCATACCGTGCGCTCGGAGGGCGCCAAGAATGCCCTGTAGAACTGCCTCCGCGTCTTCAGGACACAGATCGCCGCGCGGCGGCAGATCGTGCCCATCCAGCGCCGCCATCACGCGGAGCGCCAAGCGCTGAACGTCGTCACGCATTGAGTGGGGAAGATTGTATTGCCGCCGAACCCTGTTCGAGAGCAGCGCCACATCCAGAGCCGCATCCGAGGCCAGATCGAGTCCGCGGTCGCCGGGCGCGGACATCGATCAGCTCGCCTCATCCGGTGGAGGTGCCTTCAGCTCCTCCCAGGCGACGCCACTGGCGATCAGACAAGTGAGCCCGCCGGGCGTGGAGACCAGCATCGTCCAGGTTCCCGACGGCGCACTTAGCACCTCCAGAACGCGGCCCTGGGCATCTATGCCCATGGCGGATGGTTTCTCACTGTAGCCGTCGTCAAGGTGCGACAGGATCGCGTCCCGATTCCCGCACGGTACTCTTTGCGCCTGTCCATGCGCTGGCGGCGCCAGACAGACGGTCGCCAACGCGGCCGTGACGGTCCAAGCACTCATGGCAAGATATCCTCTTTCAGTACTCATCTCGCCGCCTCGCTATCCATCGCTACTGTCCTGCGCGTTCGATCAGCTCGGCTGACATGACGAATGTCGGCGTGCTGAAATCCGGCATCGGTGGCCGATGCAGGACCCTGATCGCGCGGGCGCGGTAATGGAGTCTCTCAATCCACCGGCGCTCTTCGAGTTGGTCCACAAGGCGTTTGACCGTGCAGGTGCTGGTGATCTCCAGTTCTTTCATCATCTCCGCGTAGCTCGGCGCGCAACCGTAGGAATCCGTCAATTCGACGATGACTTGGAGCAGTTCCATTGCTCTGGGCGTCGGCGGCAGGGTGTTCGCGGGAATTCCATTCATCGGAAGACCTTCATCTGTTTGCATTTCGGGCAGACCCGCTCACCGCACCAGCTGCTCTCGAACTCGTTCTGGCAGGTAAGGCAAAGCCTCGGCTTCTGCCGAAATCGATCATCGGCCTTGGCGATCGGCGCCGGCTTGCGATATTCCGCCAGGATGCGCGGATCGGTGATGGTTCGGCGCTTCATGAATCCTCCAGCACAGACTTCGCCTCTACGCTGTCCCTCGCCGCCATCACGGCAGCCCGGTATCGGGCGACGACGCCGACCGGATCGCCGGACTGCCGGACGCGCCGAACGTCGCGCCAGCAGTCGTTGACTTCGCGGGCTTCGTCCCGAGGCACCATCCGCCAATGTCGCAGGCACATCAGATGGCCTCGCTTGGTACTTGCCTCGCACCCGGAGATCGCGCATACACCCTCGATCATTGCCCGGCCCTCGCGTTGTTCATTGAATGGATCAAATCGACGCAGAGCTTCTCGACAGTCTCGATCGGCACGCCCTGGTTGGCGGCAATCGAGAACTGCGCCGTCGTGATCGCCTTGAGGATCTGGTCGAAGGTCAGCTCATCGGCGTAACCGGTCGCGGTCTTCATCACCTCGCGGGTGCAATCCCAGAACGGGCCGACCATGCCGCCATCGTCATTGGCGGGCTTCGCCTGCCGGCTACCGCCGCCTGCCGTCCGTCTACACGTCACTTTCGGACATCCCGAGCGCGCGCTTGTACAGATCGAGCAGCGCCTCGCTCTCCTCGCGGTCGGCCGCTTCCATATGCCGGAGGCGGATGACCTGGCGCATGATCTTCGTGTCGAAGCCGTTCGACTTCGCGTCGGCGAACACCTCGCGGATATCCGCCGCCAAGGATGATTTCTCGTCTTCGAGACGCTCGATCCGCTCGATGAATGACCGCAGCCGATCGGCGGCGACTCCTCCGACATCCGTCATGCGTAGTCTCCTGGTTTGCGGTTTGTTTTGTGCCAAGCGCGCATTGCCCAGGCGCACTTCCGCGCCTCGGCGACTTTCTCAGGGTTCTCGCCACGCGCCTCTGCGGCAGCGGCCCATCCATCCACCAAGGCTGGCGCCACCGGGTCGCGAGCGAGGAGCGTGAACAACGGCTCGCCCTGTTCGGCCTTGTGGTAGCAATCGAAGGCGCCGGGGTTTTCCTTCGTGCCCATCACGCCACCTCGCGCCGATCGACATGTGACAGGGCAATGCACCCGGAATGGCCCTCCACGAAAACGACAGGCGTATGGCCGCTGAGGACGTAGGCCTCCGACCGAGTCACGGTGCCAAATCCGCTCTTATCGCCCTTGACGTAAGGCCAAGCCCGGACAGGCGCACCAACCGGACACTGCCGATTGAATTCATCGACGATCGACTGAAGGGATTGGCCGTTCATTTTGCCGCCCGCTCGTCGTCGGCGCTGGTCAGCAGCGCATCAACCAGCTTGTCGATCTCGCTGTCGGTCGGCTTGATCACGACCTCGTCCCCGGTCTCTTCGACCGTGACGCCCAGGCGCTTCAGCTCGGCGGCCGACATCAGTGACAGTGTCGCCTTCACGGGCTGGTCGACCGTCTTGACAAGCTCGTCAACCTTCTTCGGGAAGTGCTTTCGGATAAGCCGGACAACGGTCTCCGCGTCCTCGAATTTGATCTTTCCCTTGGCCTTTGCGAAGCCGACCCTGATTCCGTGAAAAACCTTCGTCCGGGGCCGGGCGAATAGGGTCGGGGCGCTGTCAATGGCAGCGTCTAATGCCGCCTTTGAGTTCGCCGCCTGCTCGGCCAAATACCGGATGCTCCCGAGGCGCTGTTCCTTGAGCGCGGAGATCTCCGCGTCCAGCGTCTTCATCTCTTCGATCAGCTCGACCCGTTCGTTCGCGTAGATACGCGCACGTTCTTCGATCTCGGCCATAGTGGTCATGTCGGTCGGCTCCAAGTTTTGATGGCGCGACACAGGCGCCGAAGGGTCCAGGGAGGCTCGAACATCGGCCCCTCGAAGCAACCGCCCCTCGCGAGCAGCGCAACGTCCAGATGGACGCGGAAGGCGGACGATGATGCGTGGGAATGTGGGCGCCTGGGCGCGGGCTCCGGGAACACCGGCGCCAGCAAATCAAGGATGTTTGAGTGAGCCGGAAATTGCAGATCGTGCATCGCCGCGATCACTCGCCGGCCCCGGCCGGCTCAAGCTCAGCCTCCAACGGTTCCGCCAGAACCGCAGTAGCCAGCACTGCCGCCTCCGCAGGATTCGAAAGCACGGCAGCCGCAAGGATATTCAGCTGGCAGCCGATCGGAATCTTTGGGTCGCATCCGGCGACAATCAGATGGGCCAAGCCTTCGGCCGTCCTATCGCCCGAGAGCACGGCAATAACGCGCACCTCCTCGGGTCCATTCGGATCAACAATCAGGGTATGCCGTCCGCCATCGTCACCGGCAACGGTGAGCAGCTGCCGAGCGCCCACCCTCTTGGCCTCTGTCACAAGGCCCTCGGCCTCATCGTGCCCGTCTTGCCAGCCGACCCGCTGTCCGGCCGCGACTTCAATTCTCATGCCACCCTCCGAAGTTTTGGCTGCCCGTCGATCGCGACGACGGGGAACCGATTCTGAATGGGAGTCGCGCGGCGCCAGGCCCTATGGTTCCGGTCGCAGACCGGTAGCCGTCGCCATGCCTCGAAAGCCAACGCTTCGAGATCGTTCCATGTGGGTTGCAATGCTCCGACCCACCGCCAGCCGAGTGCGGCCATCGCCTCTCGCGGCGACAGGCCCGCATCGATGGACCAAAGGACATGCTCCACGGCGACCTCACCCGGCCGCATCGCGCTTACCCTGGAAGTCCACCGAAACGACGTTGTCGCCGGCGATCGGCCGTGGATCGACCGGCCCGGCGCTGTGTTCCATCTGCCAGACCTGCTCGGCCAATTTGATCAACCGGTCGCAGCTGCGATTGAATGAACACGGCGTCAGCCGATCCTCATCCGCCAGCTGCTTCATCGTGTTGACGGCGTTAACGATTTTCTCGCTGATCATGTTTCGACTCCTATCCGGCTATGCGGACAGCCGTTTCTGCACGCCTGATACATTTCCAGGCGGCGTCTGTTGCCGGCGCCAAAGGGCCGGGCCTGCCAGTCCATGCAGGCGCCGGATGCGATGACGCCCAAAACGGGACATTTCACCGTCTCGCCCATCAAACGCCCGCGCACGGCCGCTTCAACGGCCGTTAAACCGGCCTTGTAGGTCCGGCTGAGGATCTGGTTGACGGCGGCTGCCGAGTAGCCGATCCGCTCGGCCGCACGGCGCTGGCTGGTCCGGTCGCACTCCTGGGCCAGTGCTGAAATCCAGTCCGGAGTCGTCGCGCCCCAGCCATCGTTTGCGCGTTGGGTCGCCTTCACTTCGTTAGATCCTGTTGAAAGGTGTCACCGGTGTTCGGATCGAAAACCGAGCCGTCCACCCGGACGACCGGCGCCCTGGTCCCGCTGTTGCGCAGCAGCTGATAGCGGGCGAACCCATTGCTGGTGAGGGCGGTTCCGCGCACGCGGCGCATCGGCCGAAGGAACCCGGCCCGCAGCAGCGCCTTGCAAAACCGCTGCGCGTTGCTCGTTGCGTTCCCGGCTTCGACTCCGGCGGTTTCGAGCAGCTCGCCGATCGTCGCGGTTCCTTTGATTCGCAATGCCTTCCAAATCTTGTCGCGGACGGTCGTGCGCTTCGGGCGCCGCAATGTCTGCGTGAGCGGCCCGCAGGGGCCGGAGGTAAGCCGTGCGCGCGACCCTTTGGCCGCAATGCCGGCATCGGTCAGCCGGAAGCATCCGACCTCCGCTCGCTCGGAGAGGCCACGGCCGATCAATCCGGCCGCGCCCAGTGAGACTTTCCGGCGAGAAAGGCCGGTGATCTCGGCCAGCGCCTCAACCGTCAGGCATTCGCCAGGCGGCAGCGCGGCCAGCACTGCTGTTTGAATGGTGGCATCGCCCGGCATCAGTCGGCTGCCATCACCTGCGCCGGCCGGCAATTCGGCTTGACCGTGATAGGCGCGCCGGTGCGGCGGTCGTTCAGCAGCACCTCGCCGGCCATCGCCGCGATCCCTACCAGCTTCCCGCCATTGCGACGGCCGAAGCGCTCGATTGCGGCGATCGCCTCTTTGATCTCCCGGTACTTTCCGGCTGCGGCCTCATGGGTCAGCGCCACCAGATCGTCTTGAACCGGCACCTCGCAGAGGGCGGTAATCATCGCCTTCACGTCCGGCAATGTGCCGGGTTTGAACTCGACATATTGTCCGACCCGGCTGGCGATCTGCGGGAAGCGGGAGAGGTGATGCTTCACCCTGCCCATGCCGACCAGGACGAACGGAAATTCGAGCATGTCCGACAGGTCGCGGAGCGTTTCCAAGAGGCTCGGCGAGCGGGAGATATGGTCGATTTCGTCGATGACGACGCCGAATGTGCGATCGTCCTGCTGGGCCTCGTAAGCCCGCGCCATCAGCGCTTCGAGCGCTTGCTTGTACATCGCCTCGAAGCTGTAGGCCGGCTCGACATCCAGCTCGGTCAACAGCTCGCGCAGCATCCAGCGCGGCGTCCACTGCTTCTTTGCCCGCAGGAAGATCGAGCCGGTCGTAACCGCCCACCATTGGATGACGGCGGATTTTCCCAGGCCCGGCTCGCCGTCCACGACAACGAGGCACGCTTCCTCGGCTCCGCGGTCGTTCAGGGACTCGATACCGGCCAGGAACCGTGCCGCGTTACTGGTCTTGACGAAAATGCGCTTCATCAGGCCGCCTCCGTGAGTTTCGTTGCCAGGGATTGAAGGTCAGAGACGGAGATCCCCTCGCAGTCGAGGAGCATCTGGAAATTCGCGCCACGCAGCTTCTCGGCGAGCAGCCAGCCGTCATCGGTTGTCGCTTCGGTCGGGTTCGCCAGGAGCCATCGGGCCAAGTCGGTGTCGGTTCTGAAAATCGGCCGGCCATCCGGGCCAACCGAGGGCGCGGCTTCCTCGGCCTCAAGCACTGCAAATGCAGCGTCTGCCAGGGCTTGCGCTTCGTCGGTCAGAGCCTGCGGCGCATTGTCGACAATCAGATTTGGGCGCAACTCGGCGTCGACTTCGTCGCGCTTCAGATCGAGGCGTCGGATGCGACCCTCGACGCGGCGTTGATGAGCGGATTGTGCGGCCGTCACCGGGAAGTAAGAGCGCTTGTTCGCCTCGAACCCGGCAACGCAGATCAACCGGCCATCGGGGCTGCGAACCCAGACGCGGCTGGCGTCGTGAATGTCGTAGCCAACCTGCACTTCGCGGCCGTGCCACGGTTCCAGATCAGGGTGGTAGTATTCGTTCCCGAAGACGCTCACGAGCGCTCGGCGAACCGTCCGCAGCTGATACGGCCGGAACAGATCGTCTGCCTCGGCGCCTTCGACCAGATCGGGCTGCCAGCCGCGCGAATTCGCCTCGGCCCAAGCCTCGTCGGGCGCCATGTGGCGTTTCTTGCCAATCGACGGATCGGCAATCTTGGGCAGGCCGGAATGCGGGCGCGCGTTGTAGCGGTCGATCTGCTCCTGGCACCACACCAGGAACTGCGGCCATTCCATCAGATGCTGCGAGCGGCCGATCTTGGCGATGTCGCGGCGGGTCATCTTGAAGACGGACTGCCGCGCCTCCGGATCCATCGCGGCGCCCATATAGGTCGGCAGTGTCTTGGCGGCGGCGACCCAGCACGTCTGGTGAAAGCGCTCGATGACACCGCGCGCTTGTGAATTGTAGGGGAGCGACCGTTCCTTGGTCACCGACAGCCGGGCCATGAAACCGGTCAGCTCGGCGTCGAATGCCTCATTGTTGAACCCCTTGCCGCGATCGACATACCAGATGTCGCACAGGCCGGAGGTCTCGAAGGAGTGGCGCGCCGCGTCGAGAACGCCGAACGTCGCCTCGGAAAGTGCCGCCGACCAGCCAACCGCCTTGCGGGTGTAGATGTCGAGTACCGTCGTGATCTCAGGCCGGAATGGTCGGCCATGGATCGGGTGCGCAACCTCGGCGTCGAACGTATGACCATCTGACGAATAGACCGCTGTGGGCCAGAGCATCGATGCATCGCGGCTCACATAGGCGCGCATCGCCTTCAGCGCCCGTGGCCCCATCCGGCCCTGGTTGCGGGCGATCGCCGACAGCCGGCCGAAGAACCGCCGCGCCTGATCGTAGGACGGCATTGCCACGCCAGCTGGTAGCCGTGCCGGCAGCTCGTATTCCATGACATAGGAAAGGCTTGGCTTCTGCGGCCGGCCGTACAATTCGACAAGCGGGCCGGCCCAGGCCGGTATTGCGGATTCGGCTGGCGCCGCAGGGGCGAGGGCTGCCACGCCGTTTTGCTCGCGCGCCTTCAGCCAGTTGTAGATCGAAGCGCGCGACAGGGTTCGTCCGCCCTTTGCGTCCGCCCGCTTGCCGGATCGCGCATTGGCCACGGCGACAAGGGCTTGGAGATCGCTAGGCAGCGCCTGCTGGCGGGCCAAATCTATAACCGCCCCTATGGCCTTCGTTCGGCCTATGCCGCCATTCGTCAGGCGGTCCACCTCTGCAAGGATCGCGGCCCGCGCTTCCAGCGTCGCCCGCTGGTGATCCTTGAGCGCCGAGGTGTCGACTATCGCCACGGGCGCCGGCTTCGGCCGCGTGACGATCGCCCGCGCCGCTATCCCGCTCCGCGCCGCACTCGGCAATGCCGACGAATGGAACTCCTTGCCGCCACCTCGGCCGCTGCGATCCCGTGAGAGCCAGCATTCGCGCTTTGCGCGCTGGTTTATCCCCTGGACCGTTGCAGGCAGGCCCGGCAAATCTTCACTGGCTAGCTCCGCGGCTGTGAACCACTCCAGTGCAAGGCCACCCTCAGAAAAGTTGGCCGGCGCCGGCTCACGATCGGTGAGTTCGGCTGCCGGCCAGTTTGGGGAGGCGCCCTGGGGGCTGGTTGCGGGGGCGGGACTCGAACCCGCGACCTCTTGGTTATGAGCCAAGCGATCTGCCGCTGATCTACCCCGCGTCAAAGTCATTGGCCCGCTCCGGCTCTGGAACGGGACCGATGAATGCGTTTCCCATCCTCGTCATACCGGTCTGGAAACACCTCTTTGACATCGCGGCCCAACTTCTCCGCGATCGTCATTTCGATGTTTTCCGAAGGTCGGATGAGGGCGTCGCTGACTGCCTGTCGCAACACACCCAACTCCTCCGCGATCTTCGCGAGGGACGTGCCCTTCAGAACCAGCTGATATTTGATCCATTGGCGACGCTGGAATGCGTCGCTCGGAATCGGTAGTGTTGACGTGTCGCTAGACATGTCGCGATACTAAACCCGAATGGGTAGATGGGCAAGAGTAAAACTACCCATTTGGAGTTTCAAGTTAGCCGCATGTAGCTAACCGCGCGCTCTGTAAAAAGTTCGCGGAATTTCAAACAGGTAGGGGAAGCTCATAATGGCTTCCGAAGTTGAAACGAGATTTTCAGGTTCCGACGATGAACCTGAAAACGGAAAAACGGTCGCAATCGAAGTCGGAAGTCGGCTCCGAGCGGCGCGTGGCGACCTCAAACAGGGTGAGTTCGCAACCCAGTTGGGGTTTCATACGAATACTGTCGGGCGATACGAGCGCGGCGAGCGGCCGCCCGATGTCGGCTACATCAAAGCTGTTTGCGAAACCTTTGAAATAGATCCCGGCTGGCTTGTGCTCGGTACCGGCCAAATGCGGCGAGACGTAGCCTATGCAGGCGACGATCCGCAGCATCGCGGGTTGCGTGATCAGCCGGGGTCACAATTTAAACCCTTTGTTAACCTAGATGAAGATTTACTGACGTCTGTGGTTGTGGTCGTTGAAGAGCTTCTCTCGGAAGAGGGGTTATCGCCTGCGCCAGCGCGGAAGGCGCAACTCATTGTTGCGATTTACGAAATGGGGCTGTCGGAGGAGCCTGGCTCAAAGGGCCTGGACCGCCGCAGGATTGCTCCATTGCTTCGGCTAGTGAAATGACAATGGGACACTTCAGATGCCGCCAGACGACGGGGTTCCACCGGAAGAGAGGCTCGAAAAGGTAAGGTCTCTTCTCCGCCTGATTCGCTCGGAACACGGTTCCTTGTCAGGGCGATCATCCGGCCTCCAGTCCGGCGCTGGGCTCGCCGAAACCATCGTCGTAATGGGCTCCGTCAACATCCACGCCATTCACGTTCACCAGGTTGCCGGCGATCCCGTTCGCGCGGAAAAGCTCATTTCGGATAGTTTCAAGCAATCGGCCGACGGCTAGCTTGTCCAAAACCGATCGCCAAATTTCCTGTGGCTGCCTCCAGTGTCTAAAACCGCACCGCTTCGCCGTGTCCCACTAAGTCCCGGTATTTCCCGGTATTTCCCGGATTCCATGCACCCTGAAAGTGTCTAAAACCGTTCACCTAATTACATTTACGGCCTGTCAGCATTGTTCTTACACTTTTGATCGTGGTCCGTTCCACCCCTAGATCCTTGGAATCGGGCGGAATTTGTCGGACTATTGAATCGTGATGCATATCGAGGATACGGACGAAGTCACTGAGCCTGAGCCCAAGGCTGAGCCTGAGCCCAAGGCTGAGCCCGAGCCCGAGCCCGAGCCTATCCCGTTCAAGGAATTCCTGGAGTCGTGGCCGCCTAGCAAAATGACAGCGGTTAGTGGAATCTCTGCAGAACACCAATACTCCAACGGCCGCATAGCCCGGGAAATCTGTACGCCGGACCTGTATCTACATTGTCCAAGCGACCAATGCGGCGGCAACCGATTCTTCCGCTTTACTGACAACAGCGTGGAAGATCTGGAACTAAACGATTTTGTATATCTGTATCTAGTATACAAATGCTCGAACTGTAATAAATTCGAGCGAGTTTATTTCCTCGCAGTGCGGATTGTCGCAGATCCGTCATTTTTCGGATCCTGCTTTAAGTTCGGCGAACTGCCTCCATTTGGTCCGCCGACGCCGCCGAAGCTGACAAAGCTGCTGGGGGCGGATAGCGAACTGTTCTTAAAGGGTCGAAGGTGTGAGGCTCAGGGGCTTGGAATTGGTGCGTATGCGTACTACCGAAGAGTAGTAGAAAATCAGAAGGGCCGCATTCTTGGCGAGATTATCAGGGTATCAAAAAGAATAGGCGCAGACGAACAGTCGATCAAAATCCTTGAGAAAGCTAAAGATGAAACGCAATTCAGCAATGCGTTGGATATTGCAAAGTCGGCAATTCCCGAGAGTTTGCTTACTGACGGCCAGCACAGCCCCCTAAAGCTGTTGCATGGGGCGTTAAGTGAAGGCATGCATGCCAATTCTGACGAGGATTGTCTTGATGATGCGCGCAGTATTCGGTTGGTATTGGCCGATCTCGCGGAGAGAATTAATTTTGTGCTCAAAGAAAAAGGAGAGCTGGACAAAGCAGTATCAAAACTAATGAATAGGAAGAAAAAATAATCTTGAGTGTCTTTAAACACCAATTCTAATCAGCGTCGACCAGTCGCCGGATTGCGGCTTCGGCCAGGCGGCGTTGGTCGATGTTTTTGATAGGAATTGCAGGGACACAATATGTATTTCGATCAAGGCATTTCGAAATCCGTCGATCTGATTGACTCTTTTCCGGCCGCGTCAATTCCACCACCCCACAAACTCTCGAATTGCCGCAATTGGGTGTAAGAGGAGAACACAATCTCCTCCCTCCGATTCAGGAGCCCCCAAATGCCAGACCACAATTTCCGCAAAACCCATCTCGATGGGCACGAACTTCACCCCTCAACCCAGATGATGTCCTACGGGTACGACCCGTTCATGTCGGAGGGGGCGGTCAAGCCGCCAGTGTTCTTGACCTCGACCTTCGCGTTCCGCAATGCGGAGGAGGGGGCCGAGTTCTTCGATGTGGTGGCCGGGCGCAAGCCGGCGCCGGAGGGGCAGGGGGCCGGCGGGCTGGTGTACAGTCGGTTCAACCATCCCAATCTGGAGATCGTCGAGGACCGGCTGGCGCTGCTCGACGGGGCCGAGGCGGCACTGGTGACGTCTTCCGGCATGTCGGCGATCAGCATGGTCTTCCTGGCGATGCTGCGGCCGGGCGACGTGCTGCTGCATTTCACCCCGCTCTATGGCGGCACCGAGACCCTGGTGCGCAAGATCCTGCCTGGCTTCGGGATCAAATCGGTGGCGTTCAGCGACGGGCTGTCCGAGGAGTCCATGGCGGCGGCGCTGAAAGAGGCGGCGGCGCAGGGGCCGGTCAAGATGGTCTATCTGGAGACCCCGGCCAACCCGACCAACGCCATGATCGATTTCGCCGCGGTAAAACGGATCATCGACGCCCATGAGCAAGCCCACGGGTCCCGCCCGGTCTCGGTCTGCGACAACACCATGCTGGGGCCGATCTATCAGCAGCCGATCCGCCACGGCATCGATCTCTGCGTCTATTCGCTGACCAAATATGTCGGCGGCCACAGCGATCTGGTGGCCGGCGGGGTCACCGGCTCGAAGGAATTGCTGAAGCAGGTGCGCCTGACCCGCAGCGCCTTCGGCTCGCAGCTCGACCCGCATTCCTCCTGGATGATCGCCCGGTCCATGGAGACTCTAGTTCTGCGCATGGACAAGGCCACGGCAAGCGGCCGCAAGGTCGCCGACTGGCTGGCCTCCAACCCCCATATCCCGGCCAAGGTGCTGCATCCGGAATTCGATCCGGACCCGGCGGCACAGGCGGTCCATGAGCGGCAATGCACCGGCGCCGGCTCGACCTTCGCTTTCGTCATCGATGCCGACCGGGCGACTACCTTCAAGCTCTTGAACGCGCTCCAGCTGTTCAAGTTGGCGGTCAGCCTGGGCGGAACGGAATCCCTGGTCTGCCACCCGGCCTCGACGACCCATTCCGGGGTGCCCCCGGAGGTGCGCGCGGAAACCGGCGTGACCGAGGGTCTGGTCCGCATCTCGATCGGCCTGGAACACCCGGACGATCTGATCGCCGATCTGGATCACGCTTTTCGGACGGCGGCGGGGTAGCGGACGGGGCCGCGACATCATTTAAGTCGCGGTGACGGCTTCGAGGTCCAGCGATCTGTAACCTTGCTGGGCCAAGACCGGACTGTCCACGACGGCTCCGCGCGGTTATGGCCGGCTGCGCCCATCTCACCTTGAGAATTTGCGCCAATCGACAACTTTGGGTTTCCTATCTGTGACTCATTGCTAGAATATGACAGATAAATAGACAAAATGCTCGATTTACGAGCGATGCAGGGATCGGGAGGCGAATTAATGGGAGTCCGTATATTTTGCTTGGCTATTGTTTACTTTTGTACATCGTGCTCGCTCTTTTCGGAGGATCCCTATTCTGAATTCACGATAGGAAAAGTCAATCAGCCGGAGGAAGAAACCTCGGCGACAATTGTCGTGGGTGACCCCCAGGTCATCATGCGGGAAACGCTGATAAATGACCGGCTGAGGGAAACTGCCTTTCTCGATGATCTGATCGAGGAAAGCGTGACTGTTGATTTTGGTCCCCAGATTCTCAGGGACCTGGCGGTCGTAGAGACCATGGCGGTGCAGCTGGGGATTTCTTTCAACCCGGCGGCCGGCAGAGCCTTTGAGCGCAGCGAAGAGATCGCGACGTTGCAGACGGAAATTGAACTCCTCAAACTGCGGAACGAGATCGAAGAACTTCGTGAACTCAGCGAGACAGACCGGTCCGCAACGGAATTGAATACCGATAATGATGCGCCATCAGTGCCGGACGGCCTAAGCGACCCTCCTGCGAACACCACGGCCGAGGACATAGGAAAGGCGCTGGAAGCGGTCAGAGACCTTCTCGATAAGTTGGGCCAAAGGCAGGCTCGGGAGTCACAGACCGCGGCCTCCCCGGAAGAGCATTTTGAAGACCTCAACGCCTACAGGGCGCTGCTCAGACAGCGCCAGTCCGAGGTCAAGCTGGATGACGTCCACGATGTCGGCGGAAACGCCCTGTACCGTCTTCAATTCACTGCCTCGATCTTCCCCGCGGAGGATACGCATGGCTATGGCATGCTCGATATTGAGGTCCAGCCGCCAACCGTCAACCAAGATGATCTCAAGACTCTCTATGATAACTGGTTGATATCCCTCATGATTCGAGATTCTGAGGAGAATCAACAGCCAACGAATACGTTGGAATGGAGTCGCAACCAAAGCCTCTTGCTGCAAAAAGATTTTTTTGAGCGGGCAATTCTATTTGATGACGACGACTCAGAAAAATACGTACTTTTTGTGTATCCTTCCGACAACGAGACTATAATTGATATGTTGACAGGAAATCGATTTCAAACAATAGTTGCAAACACAGAAGTCACAGAATTGCCGCTATTTTCCTCATCATCATTTGATACTATTAGTTGCAATTATCTATACTCGAGAAATATCGCGCTAAACTATCTGGAAGCGCTTGAGATAGTAAGATCAAGACGATCCTTGAGTCCGGTCGAAACATTCCTTGGCTCACGCAAGAATGAACTCTCGTATCGACTAAGCCTCTTGCAAGAAAAATCCGGCAGTGCCGGGGCCGAACAACAAGTAAAAACTCTGATAGATGAGATAGAATTCATAGACGTCCGGTTCAGACATTTGCAGAATTTGGTCACGGCTGCAAACGAGACGGTCGAATATGTAGAGTCGCATGGCGACATAGACTCCATCATGAAGGACAATCCCAACACGAATTGCGTTGCCAGAATTGCCGAGCTTCGAGATGTCGGTGTTCCCCAGGAGTTTATCGGTAAGGTTGTCGACTCGGAGATGCGGCTTGGCGGGCAGGCCTATACCTATCAGGCACAGCCGACCAGGCGCGTTCAGCGGCTTTCGACGGTGGCCAGCGCCGTCAATTCGATGCAGGCGGCCTTCGCGCTTGCCGCCACGCTGCCGGGCCAGGGCATAGGGCTCAATGCCGGCGCTGCCGCCTCCCGCAATGCGGTCGGCACGATCGAGGCGATCGAACGCTCGCCCCTTGTCATCGGCTATACGGACCGGCAATCCTTGGTCAGAGGTGCGACAACCGAAAGCGCCAGATTCGGTTTTTTGTTCGGTCCGATGGCCGTTCCGAATCCCGCCGACCGGAGTCTGGAATACCGGCAACTGCCTGCGAGCCATTCCGTTTTTGCCGATATCTCCGTGCCGGCCTGGTGGTCGGAGGTCGAATTGGAGGTCAGAACAGTCTGGGCCGGCGATTGGAAGGAAGCGGAAGGGTTCGCGACCGTGGTCGATGGTCAGAATGCCGGCCGAACGGTCGCAGTGCGCCTTCGCTCGCCAAGAGATGGGCTTTATGCGCTGACCGCGTTTCTGGCGGACCAGTCGGTCGGAGACTGGAGTGACGCGAGTATCACTCGCGTCTTTCCAACGGTCGTCGCGCCCTGTGAGGAGAATGTGCGCTTCGTCATCGAGGGCAGGGACCTTTGGAGGAATCCGACCGTCTTTCTTCGCGGACAGCAGCATCGGAACATAGAGATCTTGCCTGATATGCGTGGCATTGCCGTCACCATCAATGTCAATGACTTGCCAAAAGGCGTGTCGCCGGATGAGCAGGATCCGGAAGATGAGGCGGAGAGACTTATTGTCTGGACCTCATTCGGGCGGGCCCTGACCCAGGGCGATATCGCCGATATCGACTTCACCGGCCTTAGGGACGGCGTCCCGTGCCCGCGTCCGGGCGATGCCGGAGTCGCCCGACTACGCTCTGAATCGACGCGATTCGTGAACAATACCGAATTGCGGATTATCGCGGTCACGGACCTTCCGCCGGTCGCCCGGGAGGTCCGGATCGTCGGTCAGGTTCGCCGAAGCAGCGGTCATGATCTGCCGGATGCAGGCGTTGACGCCGTCGGCCCCGACAATGGGGTCTATTCCGGCACTGTAAAGTTCAGTTTCGATTCCAACAGCATCACCGATAGCCAGGTGGATGGCGCGGACATGCGGGTGGGGCTGTCCTACAAGGTGATCGATGGCGGCGCCCGGACAATCACCTGGGCCGACCGTCCGATGGTCTATTATCCGTCCAGAGACGCCAGCCTATTTGGCATTGAGAGCGGTACCAGGATTCCCAGCTTTGGAACTCCGGTCATGATGCATGTCCCGGCGCAAATCGAAGCGGCCTACCCGGCATTCGAGAGGGCCGAGGACGCATTTACCGCTACTATCAGCGCACATGGCGGGATTCGGCTTGGTGTCAACGCCGATTGGGCAAGCGAAGCCGATGGCCGCATTCCGATCACCCTTTCCTGGCTGCAGCAGAATGGGTCCGAAGCTGATCAGAATTTCTCGCGGGATTGGTGCACCAAGGCGCAGACGATCACGCTGTCGCTGCCGAACTCGCAGGGACAGGATTTGCCGGGATTCTCGAACGCCAATATCATGCTGGATCAGAGAACGGAGAATTGTTCCTGACGTGCAGGCTGGCCGGCGCCGCTAGGTGTCGGATCCTTGTCAGGATCCGACACTCAAGCGTCCGGATGTCAGCCCTTCGGCTGCGGCACCACCCGCAGATAGGGTTTCTTGGTCTCCCAGCCGTCCGGGAACTTCTCCTTCGCCGCGTCGTCGGAGAGCGATGGCACGATGATCACGTCGTCGCCGTCCTGCCAGTTCGCCGGCGTCGCCACCTGGTGCTTGGCGGTGAGCTGGATGGAATCGATGGCGCGCAGGATCTCATCGAAATTGCGTCCGGTGCTCATGGGATAGACCAGGCTCAGCTTGACCTTCTTGTCCGGGCCGATGACGAAGACATTGCGCACCGTCTGGTTGTCGGCCGCGGTCCGCCCCTCCGACGATGCGCCGGAATCCGCCGGCAGCATGCCGTACGCCTTCGCCACCTTCAGCTCATTGTCGCCGATCAGCGGATAGTTCGGCGCATGGCCGGTGACGTCGGCGATGTCCTGGGCCCAGGCTTTGTGATTGCCGACCGCGTCGACGCTGAGGCCGAGGATCTTGCAGTTCCGCTTGTCGAATTCCGGCTTCAGCCCGGCCATGGTGCCCAGCTCGGTGGTGCAGACCGGAGTGAAATCCTTCGGGTGCGAGAACAGCACCGCATAGCCGTCGCCGACCCAATCATGGAATTGGATGGTGCCTTCGGTGGTTTCCGCCGTGAAATCCGGCGCCGTCTCGCCAATGGTAAGTGCCATGTCTGTCCTCCCGCTGGGGTCAGCTGTCTATGTTGAATGGGGTGTTGCCTTCGGATTGCAATCTACGGTGTTCCGATGACGGACCGGAGTCAAGAATGCGCGGGCCACCGGCTGTCGATTAGAGCTGTTTGGATGGGTCAGGACCGCCCATGCGGGGCGGAGAAATCGATGGCCGGGCCTTTCGGCACGATACCGTGGGGATTTCTCAAGTCGCTCATTGAGAAATAGCCGCGCTTGTAGATGTCCAGGTCGACCGTGTCGGCGATGCCCGGTATCTGATAGAGCTCGCGAGCGTAGGGCCATAGGTTCGGATAGTCGATCAGCCGCCGAAGATTGCATTTGAATGCACCGTAATAGGCGACGTCGAAGCGAGCCAGGGTGGGGAACAGCCGCCAATCCGCCTCCGTCAGACGGTCACCCAGGAGATAGCGCGACTGGCCGAGCCGGTCGTCCAGGTGGTCGAGGGTGTCGAACACGGCAGTCGCCGCCTCCTCATAGGCGTCCTGGGCGCGGGCAAAGCCGGCCCGGTACACGCCATTGTTGACGGTGGTGTAAATGGTCTCGTTCAGCGCGTCGATCTCCGCTGTCAGATCCGGCGGACAATAATCGGTGTCATCGTCGGTGACGGCGCCGAACGCGCCGTTGAACATGCGGATGATTTCGGCGGATTCATTGCTGACGATGGTGCGGCGCTGCTTGTCCCACAGCACCGGCACCGTGACCCGCCCGGAATAGTCCGGCTGCGCCATCGTATAGATCTGATGCAGCGCCTCGGCGCCGAGCAGGTCGTCGCGGAACCGTTCCTCGGCGGGCTCGAACACCCAGCCCTGTTCGGTGCGCCGGGGGCTGCAGATCGACAGTGAGACGGCGTCCTCCAGCCGCTTCAGCTTGCGGAAGATCGCCGCGCGATGGGCCCAGGGGCAGTTGATCGCGATATAGAGGTGATAGCGCCCGGCTCCAGCCTTGAAGTCGCCGTCACCGGACGGACCCGGCGCGCCATCCGCCGTCACCCAGTTGCGCAGAAGGGCCTTCGAGCGGCGGAACTTGCCGTCGGCGTCGGTGGTGCTGACCTCGTCCTCGACCCATTTGCCGTCCAGCAGCTTGCCCATTGCCGATCCCTTGGCGATTCCGGAAACACTGTCGCCCGGCGTTCCGGTCGGTGCAACATCGTCAGTACCGCTCTGCCCATTGACTGCGATCGAATGGCGGTTCGCCGGGATCGGCGAAGAACTCCCGAGCCCTGGCGATCTTCCCCTCACGCAGGGTGAAGAAGGAGACGGCGTGAACCACGCGCTTGCCGTCGGTGATCTCGACCTCGGTCGCCGCCCGGTCGCCGGCAAGCACCAGATCCCGAAGATGGCATCGCCATTGGCCGGGATAGGCCCGGTTGAGCTGGAGGAAATTGTCCGGCCCGGCGATGCGTTCCCGCGTCTGCGGCCAGTCGGCGACGAAATCGTCGGCCAGCAGGGGCCGGGCATCCTCGAAATTGCGCTCGTCGAACAATCGCCACAGCGTGACGACCGGGTTCTGCGGATTCATGGCGTCGGTCCTTTCATCGGGCGCGGCCTGTGTTCAGCGGAGGTTGCCGCGGTCAATTTTGCCCGATCTGCTCACGGCGGCGAACACCGGCCTGCCGATCTGGCGGCGCACATCATCCGCCGGGTCATGATCCGGATCGAGGCGTGGATGGACTATCTGAATCCGTTCTGGCCGCACCGGCGATTGATAGGCAGCCCGGGCCGGTCGCGAAAGTGTCATCACGCTTGTTAGGAAGTCGGCGCTATGCTGCCGCCGATGAAAAACAAACTGCTCACCACAGGCGTCGTGGGCACGGTGATTGCCGTGCTCTGCTGCTTCACGCCACTGCTGGCGGTTCTGCTCGGCGCGGTCGGGTTGTCGGCGATGCTTGGCTGGCTCGATTTCGTGCTGCTGCCGGCATTGGCGATTTTTGCCGGGATCACCATCTATGCGCTGGCTCGGCGGCGGAGGCGGGCGTGACAGCGATCGTCCTGACATCGCGGCTGGTGTGCCCGCATTGCGGCTTCGAGAAGTCCGAGACCATGCCCACCAATGCCTGCCAGTACTTTTACGACTGCGAGGGCTGCGGACGGGTGCTGAAGCCGAAGATGGGCGATTGCTGCGTCTTCTGCTCCTATGGCGACATGCCGTGCCCGCCGATTCAGGAAGATCGCTCCTGCTGCGGATAGTGGCTGGGTGCGGCGACTTCCCTGGATCCCGGATCAGGCCCTGTTGTCGTCACCGCCCTTTCGTTTCGCCCGGGCGCCGATCCAGACCACGATCAGGGTGACGAGCAGTGTCAGCGGCGTGCCCTGCAGGATCGGCACATCACGGGCGATGTTGTCGAGCTGCGGGCGCCCCTCGTTGAGCTGTTCGGTGATGGTCTGGTAGTCCTGCTGGGAGAGTGTCTTTTGGAGCTCCTTGGAGAGCTTGGTGATGCCGGACATGATGTCGCCGGTCGTCGGGGTCTGGCTCTGGACCATGAAGTCGCGCAGCGCCGCCTCGACCTGTGCCGCCTTCTCATAGACCTGCTGCGAATGGCCGCGATGGCTCCGCACCGACTGGTTGGCGCTATAGCGAAATTCGCGCGGTAGTTTGCGGGCGACCCGTGACCGGAAATCGAGACGATGCTCGATCGTTTTCAGGTCTCGCACAATGCGCGCCAGTTGGTTCTGGTGGCCGGCGATCTTGTCCCAGAAATCATGATAGGCCATATCGGTCGGCTTGGGCATGCCGCCCTTCGCCGTCAGGGTGACCGACGCGTGGGAAATCTGGTCCAACAGACGGTCCAGAATCACTTCCAGATTGTTGAGCGTTTGGCCCGTTGTCACTTGCCCCTCCTAGTCCATGCCATGCGCTTTGTCGCGCGGTGCCTCCGTCGATTTCCAATATGCCTATTCGGTAGCGGGGAGGATGTGACGACGGTCACGATTCCGGATTGTCCGCGGTGCTCAGAGCATGGTTCGAACAGTGTGTGGTGACGATCCGGCCCGGCACTGGACATCGGTGGAAGCATCGGATAGTCAATGATTGAAATACAGTCGAGCAATTTGGAAGATCGGAAAAACTAATATATTAAAATCAATCAATTAAGATGTCTTCTGAAGACCCGTCTCGAACGGATATTGCTCTGGGTGGCACGCTGGGTACCAGTTATTTCTTCGCTAATCAGCAGCGATCACGTTCGATTCCGGCTTTTGATGGGGAGCCCTGAGCGGCTAATTTTGCTGCTGTCAGCGATGCCTAATGCGACCCGCCCGATGGCGGAGTCCATCCGATCAAGCACTCTGCCCAAGCTTCCATCGCCTGCTGTTTGGCGGCTAGTTCGGCCGCCGTTGATGACGTCACGGCAAGCCCTAAGAGTGGCGGTTGCGGGAGATCCAGCAGGTCGCTGAGCACGTCTGCCGAAACGCCCTTTCGGGCCATCGCATGGGCGGCCGTTCGGCGCAGGTCGTGGACCCTCCAATCGGACACGCCCGATCGCGCTATGGCTGTTTGCCGTGCCCGGGCATGGCCGCTGATCGGCCGGCCTGGATCGTCGCGCGAGGGAAACACATACACGCTGTCGCCCCGGGGCAGGCCCATCAGAATCTCCGCCGCCAGTGCCGGCAGCGGCACGGCGTGCGGGTGCCGCGTCCTGGTGTGGTCAGCCGGCACAGTCCAGACGCCATCCTTTGGGGTGATGTCCGACCAGCGCATGGCGGCCAGAGCCTCGCGCCGCTGGCCCGTCGCCAGCAGCAATTTGAACCAGGGGCCGAACGGATAGCCGATTGTGCCCCATGCTTGCCACAGCCGGCCGATCTCGTCCTCCGACAGGATGCGGTCGCGGCGGGCCTCTCGCGCGGGCGCTTTCACATTGACCGCCGGAGAGGCGGTGGCCAGGTCTTTCTCCACGGCCCAGTTGAACAGCTTGCGGACCAGGGCCAGGACTCTGTTGGCCTGGATCGGGGCGCCGCGATCGGCAATCGCCTCGATCAGTCGCATGACGTCCTGCCGGGTGATTGAATCGGCGGGACGGCTTCCCCAGGCCGGCAGCACCTCGACGGTCAATTGCCGTTCGTCCTGGCGCCAGCTTTTTTTGTGCCGGCGGGCATGGCGATCGAGATACTCCTCCGCCAGCGCCGCGAAGCTTCGCTGGCGGTCGCCGCGGCTTGCCGCACGCTGCTCGGCCGGGTCATTGCCGCGCGACACGTCGAGCAGGCCGAGCCTGGCGGCGTCGCGGGCGGCGTCCAGCGACAGGGCAGGGAAGGTGCCCAGGGTCAGGCGCCGCTTACGGCCATCGATGCGATACATCAGCACCCAGGATTTACGGCCAGCCTTGCTGACTCTGAGGCCAAAACCCGGCAGCGCGGCGTCCCAGATTTCCGTTCGCCCGGCGGCTGTTGCGCGGGCCGTCGCAACGGTCATGTCGGTCAGTTCGAGGGTTGGCATCGGCCGTGGTTCCGCGTGAGAATTGGTACCCAGTGGTACCCATCTCCTTACATTTCGGATTAGGGCCGTCAACGCCGAATGATTGCCGTGGCGAATATATAAATAGAATCAACAGAATGTATCGAAGCTGGCTGGGTGCAGTTTTGTCCGCCTAAGGCCAGGAAACGACGTTAATCATCGATTCGGCTAAATTCGCCGTTGATCACGATGTCCATCTGATGTCCGAAATTTATCGTTTGTTAAGGCGGCTGACGCTAGGTGAGGATCGTTGCGGCGGGGCTGAAATCGAATGGCCCGTCATGCCGCTGCCAACAATCGACCGGTCGTGATCGGCCGGTCCGACTGCCACGCCGGTCAAGGCAACGGCAGCGAGGGGCGCTCCTACTGCGCGGACGATTTGAGAGACCCGTACAGGAGAGCTACATGCTCGCGTTCTGGCAATTGTTTTCGTCCTATCTGGGCGTTCGTTATGCGTCCCCGTCACCGGTGCCCACTCCCGATGCGGAGTCGCGGCCGTCGTTCCTTGGTGGCCTTTTCGCCGGCGACGAGGAGCAGTTCGACGAGGACGGTGCGGGCCTGAACCTGGGCGGACAGACGACCAAGCCGCTGAACCTGGCATTGCAGGGCGGCGGCGCGCATGGTGCCTTCACCTGGGGAGTTCTGGATCGCCTGCTCGAGGATGGTCGCTGCGATTTCGGTGCGGTGAGCGGCACGAGCGCCGGCGCAATGAATGCCGTCATTCTGGCCGCCGGGCTCATGGAGGGCGGCCCGGAGGGCGCCCGCGAGAAGCTCGAGGCTTTTTGGCGCGGCATCAGCGAGGCTGCGCGGTTCAGTCCACTTCAGTCGGGCGGCGGCGCGGCTGGTAACGGCAACGGCGCGTCGGCCAGCCACGTCTGGTTTGACGTCATGACGCGGCTGATGTCGCCCTATCAGTTCAATCCGATGGACTACAATCCGATGCGCGATCTTTTGGAGCGCAGCATCGACTTCAAGCGTCTGCGCCGCCGGTCACCGGTACAGCTGTTCATCTCGGCGACCGACGTGGCCGATGGCAAGACCAAGATCTTCGAGACCGGTGATCTCTCCGCCGACGCCGTGCTGGCATCCGCCTGCCTGCCGCACATCCAGCAGGCGGTGAAAGTCGGACGCCGGTACTATTGGGATGGCGGCTACTCCTCGAACCCCTGTCTCATGCCGTTGGTTCGCAATAGCGCCGCCGCCGACTCGCTGCTGGTGCAGATCAATCCGATCACCGAGAACACGGTGCCGACCAGCGCCCAGGAGATCGCCGAGCGGATCAGCCGGATCGTCTTCAACGAGCCGCTGCGTCGCGAGATCGAACTGATCGAGCATTGCCGGGAGATGGCCAATGAGGGGATCGCCTTTGGCGGACGCCTGCGCCGCCGAATCCGTGGTCACCGGTTCCACCATATCGAAGGCGCCGCCTATACCGAGAATCTGGGGCATGGCAGTAAGATGACCCCGGATTGGGCGATGCTGAGCCATTTGCGCGACTGCGGCCGCACCGCCGGCGAGGCTTGGCTGAAGAAGCATTATTCCTCGGTCGGGCGGTGTTCGACAGTCGATCTGGCCGCTAAGTTCGCCTAAGGATGGGCTTGGGGTCCGGCCCCAAGCCCAATCACGGCGAGCAGTGCGTCGCCTCTTCGGGATCGCAGGCGGGGTAGCAATTGCCGGCCTGACGGCACAAGGCCTCGCCGGTGTTGGCCGCCGTTCTTCCCAGCAGGTCCACGCCGGATTGTGGGCTGCAGCTGGCGCCGAGCACTCCGATCATCAGTATCAGCACTCGGATCGCGGCAGAGCCCGATCTCATGAACATGGATATATTTCCGCAAACGATGCGATGGCGAATTGCGGCAATGGTTTCCCGGCGTCGTCCTGACAGGTCTCGATCGCTTGGGAGACCATCGCGCGCAGATCATCGAGATCGAAGTGCCGGCCGCTTGGAACACAATTCATCACGCCACCATCGGCGAATTCCAATGCCTTGGTGTACGGCACCATCATCTCCATGGCGCCCCGCAGATAGGCGTGGAATGCGACCCCGTCTGCCAATCCGGGCGCCATGCCTGCTGAATTGGCGAGAAACGCCTCCGAGGGCATTGCCGCAGCCGGTTTCGGCGAGGTGAAGGCCGCCGACACCACGGCCAGCGCCACAAGCCGAATGCGCATCTACGATCGTTTATTCATGTTGTACATCTAAAAATTATTGTTATACGATAATGTTCTGTTGTCAATCTCCGTAGCCAGGTCGCCATGGACGTGGCGTGAGAGGGATCCATGAATGAGTTGGTTCGCATCCGCCGGGTGAGCGGGGCCATGAAGGGTATCTGTACGGTCGGCATTGCCGTGATCCCGCTCGCAACGGCCGTCTTCTGGGCGGTGGTGCGGCCTGAAACCGTCCAGGCACTCCCGGGCGTGACAGTTGACATTGCACTGCTGTCACCGGCGACCCGGACGCTGGCCTTCCTGGTGACGATGATTCCCGGCGCCATCGGACTCTATGGCCTGATTGCGCTTCGACGGCTGTTTGGGGCCTATCGGCAGGGCGCGATTTTCGCCGTCGGCAACGCCTTGTATCTGAGGGCATTCGCGGTCAGCGTCGTGGCCGGAGCGCTCGCCAAGATGGCCATCGTGCCGATACTGAGCGTGGCGCTGACGTGGCACAACCCGCCCGGCACCCGGGCCCTGGCCATCGCCATCAACAGCGACGATATCGGGGCGGTATTTGCCGGGCTGCTGTTTCTTGTGGCGGCATGGATCATGGTCGAGGCGCAGCGGCTGGCCGAAGACAATGCCCAGATCGTCTAGCGAGTCGCGTGGCGCCGGCTGATGGGTATTGTGGTCAATCTGGATGTGATGCTGGCGCGGCGTAAGATGCGGTCGAAGGATCTGGCCGCTCGGATCGGTATCACCCAGCAGAACCTGTCATTGCTGAAATCCGGCAAAGTGAAGGGAATGCGGTTCGCGACACTGGAGCGCATCTGTAGGGAATTGGACTGCCAGCCCGGCGACCTATTGGAATATCGCCCCGATCCATAGGGCCCCCGATCCACGGGGAGAGTCACACAGGCGGGGATAGTCAGCCCGGGCAGCTTGGGGATGCCTGGATGAGCCCCCAGCCAAAAACCGGATCGCGGCCGGGTGCTCCCAGATCGCGGGCATTGCGCTGGAGCGAGCTGAGCGCACTGCCGATTTCAGTGTTGCCGGAACCGATGCTCTCCGCGATGGCGGCGGAAACATGGGCCGCCGCCACCGATGTGCCGGTCCGATATCTTCCGGTACCGTGCTCGGCAGCGGACCAGACCCTCACACCGGGTGAGGCAAAGGTGATGTAATTGCCCCGGTTTGCCAGTCGGTAGGCGCGCAGATCTTGGCCGATGGCCGTAACCGACACGACACTGTCATAGGCTGCCGGGAAGACAGGCGCCGCGACAGGGCCGCCATTTCCAGCCGCCGCGACGATCCCAATTCCGCGCCCATCAAGGGTCTCGATGGCGGATTGGAGCAATCGGTTCGGCGGCCCGGTCATGCTGACATTGATCACTGAGACCCCTTGTCCCGCGAGCCAATCCAATCCGTTTACGAGGTCGGTCAGTGACGCCTGTGGCTGCCCGGCCCCATCAATATGGAACACGTCCGCCGCAAACAAAGATGCCGCCGGCAGCATGCCGGCAAAGCCGCTTTTCGGGTCGCCAACCAGAAGAGCCGCCATCGCGGTTCCATGATCTGTGGGCGATCGCATCTCTGGGCCGAGGGGCGCAAACCATCGAGATCGGACGATCTGGTCACGCAAGGCAGGGTGGTCCTGGTCGATAGCCGTATCGGCCATGCCGATACGCAATCCGTTCCCGCAATACTCAGAATTGCTGGGCCAGCCGACCATGCTGAATGAGTAACAATCGGAGCCGGCGCAGGGATTATGTTGTTCGGCTTGCGCGACCTCCGGGCCGTTATCCGCAATCCGATAAACCGGATTGGTTTCATACGCGACGCTAGGGGCGATTTGGCGCGCTCGGGCCAGTGCGGTCGGCAGGTTGACGCCCGACGGAATTGTCAGGCGGCTGATCGACACCTGAAGCGAGGGCAGCACGCGGCTCTCCCGCGCAACAAATCCGGCGGCTTGCAGGAGTTGAATGACCGTCTCATCCGCGTCGATCGCCAGGATTTCTCGCCGGGCGCTATAGCTGTCGCTTGGGACAGACTTTCCGCCGGCTATTGTGGCAGGGCCAACAATGTCGTCGTCTTCGGGCGCGCCATCGCTATCATCATCGTCTCCGCCGACGTCATCATCGCCGCCGCCGTCGTCATCGCCGCCGCCGTCGTCATCGCCGCCATCGTCATCGCCGCCACCGCCGCCACCGCCGCCATCGTCATCGCCGCCGCCGCCGCCGCCGTCATTGTCATCATCGTCGGCTAAAGCGGTCACCATGGGGAATCCCGGATGCGGCCAGTCGGCGAGGAGAGGCAATCCGATCATCAAGAAGCCGACCGCGAGCGCGGTCAGCATCAATGTGCGCCAAGAACGCCGCATGCCAGGGCACCGGGAAGCAAATCGAGGGTTGCGCCCAGTCATCTGACGCGCGGCCTCATAAAGCATTTCCAACGGCATTGCGCCTTGCTGGCCTGCAGCGGCAGTAATCTGAACGGGGCCACGGACTTTGTCTTCAAGGCGGGAATGAATAAGCGTCCGAGACCATTGATCGGATCCCGAACGCTTTCCTGAGAGGCAAGACTGGCGCTATTTCCAGCCTGAGGCAAGAACCGCTGCTTCATCATCCAATGAGATTGGGCCAGAGTCGGACATTGCGCCAGTCAACAGTTGCAGAGGGTCTCCGGTCTCCCCGCTTGCCGTGACAAAATGTTCGGTCCGTGCGGGATCGGGAGCGGCGACCATCGCCTCGACCTGCCAAAAACCCGCCGGCTTGCGGCAGGCGATGCCGAACGCCGCATGGGGTCCGTTGGCATCGGAGAGTGTGGCTTGGAACTCGCGGCAATATCGGCCTTCGCGTTCGACGAATGTCGTTATCGGCATGAAATCGCCCGCGTCGGCGACTTCCGTCAATGTTCCGCTTGTGGTTGATTCCAGCGCCGTGTGCAGAGCGCCATGTTCAATGGTGCCGACCAGCAATAAGCCGCTTGGCCCGGCTTCGTCCGGTTGGACCCAGCCAGACAGACCGAACCCGCCACCGAGCCCAATCGCCAGCGCGATTGAAGCCGCCATGGCCAATCCAGCGAGCCCAGCCCGGCGCTGCGATATCGGCGCCACGGATGGCGCAATTTCAGCGGTCTCTTCGGTGTTCGCCTGGCCGATGGCGGCGCGCATCAATCGCTCCGGAACAGGCTCGCGAAGCACGTCGTCGAAGGCACGGCGCGACAAATCGGCCGAGTCACGAAAGATCTGAACGGCCTCGCGAACCTTCTGATCCGCCTGCAGGGCGCGCTCGACTTCGGCTGCATCCTCAGTCGACAGTTCTCCGTCCACATAAGCAACCAGCATTTCATCGGTTAGTTGCGGCGTCATGATCCGTCCTTTCCTAATGGCTCGCCGGCTGAGGGAAAGCCACCACGGTCGTTTCCTGCATCAGTTCATGAAGTCGGCGGCGCGCGCGCGCCAGCCGGCTCATCACTGTTCCAATAGGTATGTCGAGAATATCGGACGCTTCGCGATAGGACAGTCCATCGACCGCTACCAGAACCAGAACCGTACGTTGATCCTCCGGTAGATGCCCGATTGCCTGCCGGACCCGCCCCAGCATCAACCGCGCTTCGGTAATCCGCCGTCCATCATCGCCGGTCAGGGAATCAACCGTGTCCGGAGACAAATCCTCGCTGCGTACGCGCCTGGAGCGCAGTCGGTCGATCCAAGTGGTCTGAATGATCCTAAACATCCAACTGTCCAATCGCGTGCCAGGCTGCCACTGGTGAAGACGCCCAAGCGCGCGTTCGCACGCTGCCTGAACAATGTCGTCGCCATCGTCTTTCGTGCCGGTCAGCGAGTAGGCAAAGCGCCTCATTCTCGGCAACAGCGCTACGATCTGTTGCGGCAGGTCTTCCAGCATCAACATTCCCTACCCATTGATCCAACAACGCTCGGCAGTCGAGTTTATTCCTGTCGACGCGATTTTCCGGACCGAGCGACCGCGTACGGGGCGTTGTCGTCGCGATGAGACGCCACCGTCCTCATTCTGGCAACGTCGTTAACCAGACCCTTCGAGTGTTAAGTATAGATAAACGAAAACTGTGGAATCCTGTTGCCTGCTTTGTGGGGTAGCGCCCGTTACGATCTGAGGCGACCAGATGCGAATCGTGTTGGGGCTTCTGCGGTTTTCCACCGCAGCTTTCATACTCTGCATCATCACCGTGCCTCCGGTTGGCCCGTTGGGATCAGTGCTGACCGGCGTCGGCATTGCCTGGGCCGATGACGACGATGGTGACGACGACGACGACGACACTGGCCAAGGATCTTCGGGCCGCGGAACTCAAAGCGGTGGGTCATCAAGCCAGGGCCCATCAAGCCCAAATCCATCGGGCCCAAATCCATCGGGCCCAAATCCATCGGGGCCAAATCCATCGGGCAGCCAGCCACCCGGCTCGGCATTGCCCTCTTCACGGTCGTTCGACCGGGAATCCCCCAGCCGACCTTTCCGGTCGTTCCGATCGTCGCAGGCGGCAGGCTCTTTCCAGGGCGGCGACGATTGGCATGCCTTGAATGCGGATGACGGTTTGGTCATCGTGCGAAGCGGCAGTTGGAACCGCCGGATTCGGGCCCATGCGGTTCGCGACGAACTGTTGGCAATGGATATCAGCCCCGCTGAGATTCAAAACCTCAAGCAGTCTGGTTTTCGACTGGTGGAGCAGACGAAATTCGGCTCGTTGGGATTTGTCGCCTCTCGGTTCAGCCTCCCACCCGGTCGGGATTTGGCCTCTGCAATGCGATTGGCGCGCGCGCGCGCGCCGGGTGCAATTCTCACTCCGAACTACATCTATCAACCCGCTGGCCATTCAGCACCAACCGCCTGCGAGGACGACGGGTGCTATGGCCCTACGCTGATCGGCTGGGAGCCGGTCGCCGATAGTTGCGGGACCGGGATTCGCATTGGCATGACCGATACCGCCATCGACCAGAACCATCCGGCGCTACGCGGTAGAGCGTTGCGCACCCAGACATTCGATCCCTATGGCGAGGGTTCGACGCCCGACCATGGTACGGCGGTCGCGGGACTGCTGGTTGGCAATGCCGGTACCGGATTCCCCGGCATGCTGCCCGGCGCCGAACTTTATGCGGCCGATGTGTTCCACACCAACGAATCGGGCGACAGTTATTCAACGTTGCTCAGTTTGGTTCAGGGCATGGATTGGCTCGTCGATAGCGGTGTATCGGTTGTCAATGTGAGCATGACAGGGCCGTCAAACGGGTTGCTGGAAAACACGGTGAAACGACTGAACGACGGCGGCATCGTGGTCGTCGCGGCGGCCGGCAATGGCGGCCCAACCGCACCGCCAGCCTTTCCCGCGGCTTATGACGAGGTCGTCTCGGTCACCGCAATCGACCAGGATCTTCGACCGTATAGCATGGCCAATCGCGGTACCTATATCAGCTTCTCGTCCCCAGGCGTTCACATCTGGTCAGCGGGGGTCTCCGGATCCGGACAGCACCGGACAGGCACCTCCTTCGCCGCGGCCCACGCCTCCGCGATCATTGCCGATGTTGTCGGCCAAGGCGGACCTGCCGGCACCCGAGATGCCATTCGGGCGCTTCAAAGCACGGCCCGGGATCTGGGTGCGCCCGGCAAGGATCCGATCTTTGGCTGGGGGTTGATCCATGGGACGCCGGCCTGCCAGATTTAGCTTGGCGCTCCGCAAAAGGGGGGCTCAGCAAGGGGTAAGTGCCGAAGCGTGGCAGTCGGTATCATTCGGCGGGTACGCATTGTGGGCCTGGCCACATTTGCAATGCTGACGTCCGACCTCGCGAATGGTTCTCATCGGCGCTGCTAAGCCAATGGAGAATAGGGGCGTTCTCCGTCGCGAATTTTTTATGGAATAGAATGAGTACCTCGCTCGTTATCACCTAGAACCGTGGCCGATGGGCCCGGTCCTTGGCACCAACGGGCGAGGTTGTGGATAGTCTGGGGAGGGGGTCCCTAGCTGTCCGGCGCCTCCCACCCCGAGGGGAGGAGTGCATCATCCTCGCTCGTTGGACCGCCAGGGAAGTCACCCAGATGGTCCGGATAAGGCTCGTCGGCCTGATATTGGCAGTCGAGGCGAACCGGTACCAAACGAATGGGCAAGGCGACACGCCGATCCTGGCTAGCATCTGCAGATCGCCGAATTGGTACCCAGTAGGGTCCGGCCGCCAAGATGGTGGCCGGGCCCGATTCTTGTGTCGATCCGGGCTCGGTCTAGGGATGGACTCCGGTATAGCGGGCACGGGGCCGGATCAGACGATGGCCGGCATGTTGTTCCAGGAAATGCCCGATCCATCCGACGGTGCGCCCGACAGCAAACAGCGACAACGCCGCGCCGGTCGGCAGATCAAGGCGCCGGGACAGCAGTGCCAGGGCGAAGTCGTAAGTTGGTGCCTTTCCCGACTGTTCCGCAATCATGTCAGCAATCGATAGCGCCGATTTCAGAACCGGATCCGACGGGAATGCGTGGATCATCAGCTCCAGGAGGCAACGTGCCCTGGGATCGCCATTCGGATAGAGCGGATGGCCAAAGCCGGCCGGATCGTCGCCCCGGCGCACCAAATCGGCGACCGCCCGTTCATGGTCCGTGGAATTGAGCAAGGCATCCAGCAATACCTCGGCCCTCTCGGTCATGCCGCCATGGCGCGGCCCGGCCAGGGCCGCCAGACCGGCAATTACCGCGCCGTATGGGGACGCTCCGGCCGACGCTACGCAGCGCACCGTGAACGTCGAGACATTCAGCTCATGGTCCGCGCAGAGCACCATGGCCGCGCGTAGAAGGGCGGCGCTGGTTTCCGGCACGGACCACGATTCCGCAAGAATCTGATGTGCCGGCCGGTCCTGGGGCGGCGCGCCGGAAATCAGCGCCGCCATCCACCGCATGATCCGCGCGCCGGTGTGCGTAATTCCGTTCGGCGTCTTGTCGAAGGCCCTCCGGTCCGCAACGGCGACAATCGGCAGCATGGCCTGCAAAAGGTCGATTGGCCGCAACGCCTTTGCTGCCTGGCAACCGCTCCCAAATCCATCGGGAACGACCGGTGCAGGGGCGGCGAACGGATTTCGCTCGCCACATTGCCATATCAGCGCCGCCACGGATTCCAATGTCGCATCGGCGGCGAGGCGGGCAACGTCGCGTCCGCGGTAGTAGAGAGCGTCGTCGGTGATCAACGTTATCGCGGAGTCCAGTACTGGCAGGCCCCAATGCAAGGCGCGGTCGCTGGCACGCTCCCCAGATTCCGCCGGCGCCTTCTTTTGCGCCAGAGCCTGAACGTCCTCGGCACGATAGAGACGCGATCGGTGCCCGGATCGGGCTTCCGACCGGATCAGGCCGCGGCTCACATAAGCGTAGAGCGTCGGCAACTCGATGTTCAACTCGGCGGCGGCCTCTTTCGCCGTGAGATAGGCCTGGGCGGAATTAGTCTGTGGATTCATCATATCTATATTGATCGATTCAATCAATATTGACAACATTGATCATCTCTCCGACATGAAAGAACAGGACTGGTGGCGGTCGCCGGCCGCCGATTTCAGATTGGAGGGATGAATGAGGAAAATGCCGAACTCGACCGGGCTCGAAGGGGTGGTGGCGGCAGAGACGGCCATCAGCGACGTCGACGGTACCTCTGGCCAGCTGATTCTGCGGGGTGTGTCACTTGACGAGGCCGCCGGCACGATGGATTTCGAAGCCGTGGTGGCGCTGCTGTGGCGGGATCTCGATACCGCGCTGGACGACCCGAAGACCGTTCGCGCAGGGCTGGGCAAGGCCCGCATGCGGGCATTCCAGCGTCTGCGTCATTTGCTTCCCGCCGCCGCAGGCCTGTCGCAAGTGGAAGCGCTTCGGTTGATGCTGTCGGGGCTATCAGATGATGAAGACATTCCACATCATCTGTTGGCCGTGGCGGCAATGCCGGTCTTCGTGGCGGGGCTCGCCCGATCCGGTGCAGGCGCCGACCCAATTCCACCGGATCCGGACAGCGGGCATGCCGCCGATTTTCTGAGAATGGTGGGTGGGGCGCCAGCGCCAGCAGCGGCAGCGAAGGCGTTGGACACCTACCTCGTATCGGTCGCCGATCATGGCTTGAACGCGTCGACATTTACCGCCCGGGTGATCGCGTCAACCCGGGCGGGCGTATTTTCCGCCGTTGTTGGGGCGCTCTGCGCGCTGAAGGGACCGTTGCACGGTGGTGCGCCGGGCCCCGTACTCGACATGCTCGACGACATCGGACATCCAGCGGCGATTGAGCCATGGTTGGCGGCCAAGCTGGCGGCCGGTGAGAGGCTTATGGGTTTTGGCCATCGGGTCTATCGGGTGCGCGATCCGCGTGCCGATGTGTTGAAGGGCGCCGTCCGCAACTTGTCCGGCGGCCGCATCGCATTCGCCGAGCAAGTCGAGGCCCACGCGTTGGCGGCGCTTGCCAAACACAAGCCGGGCCGCAGCCTTAAGACCAATGTGGAGTTCTATACGGCCCTGCTTCTAGATGCGGTCGGGCTGCCGGTGGCGTTGTTCACGCCGGTGTTCGCGATTGGTCGCGTCGCCGGATGGACTGCCCACATCCTGGAACAGCAACAGACCGGCAGGCTGGTCCGCCCTGAATCCCACTACATCGGTCCACGGCCAGAAATAGCCGCGTGACATCGGCAGTGCGGTCAGGCGACGCGGCCGAGCAGGGTGTCGACAGCGGCGACGATCTCGGCTGGCTTGAATGGTTTGGGAAAAGTCAAATCGGCCCCGAGTTCCTTGGCAACCGGCAGGAAATCCATCGCCAGCCTGTGACCCCCGCCTGAAATGACGATGATCTTCGTATCCGGCGCCCCCTGCTTGATCTGCATGATCGTTTCGATGCCTTCTTTCTCCGGCATGACGATGTCAGTGATCACCATGTCGACGCCGATGGTGTCGAGCATTTCCATGCCCTGACGGCCATTCTCTGCCTCTACGATGTCATGACCGGCCCGCTCGAGCACTTGGCGCAGCAGGTTGCGGATCGCCGCCTCGTCGTCGATCACCAATATTTTCGCCATGTCAGGCCACTCCTTGGGAGGTTTGCTCCGATGCGTCCAAGATCCGGCGGGCGCAGTCGGCCAGCTCGGAGCTCAGCAAGGGCTTTATGTGAAACTCGCGGACGCCGACGGCTTCGGCGCTGGTGCGGGTCGCTGAATCGATTAAGCCAGTGCAGAGTATCACCGGAATCTCCGGCCTTATCGTCAGAATCTGCTTTGCCAGGTCGACGCCACTCAGGCCCGGCATCACTTGATCAGCCACCACGAGATCCCATTCTTGCGGCGTGGAGTGGAAGGCGTCCAGCGCCGAGGCTCCGTCGGCCATCGCAGTCACGTCATACCCCAGCCGTTCCAACCCGGCTCTGATAGACTGCAACAGCGCGTCATCGTCGTCGACAAGCAGAATGCGTTCGCCGCCTTTGGACTTTGAGCGCGACTCCGATAGAGGGGTTTCCGTGGGTTGGTCGTCCACCGGCAGGAAGACGTCGAACCGCGTGCCCTTGCCGGCCTCGGTCTCCAGCAGAATCGCGCCATCATGGGACCGCACGATACCTTCGACCGACGACAGTCCGAGCCCGGTGCCGTCACCGACGCCCTTCGTGGTGAAGAATGGATCGAAGACCCGCTGCAAGGTCGTATAGGACATGCCGCAACCATTGTCCTGAACGGTCACGACGGCGTAGCGGCCGGGACGCAGGCGGCCGATCCACATACGGCCACCGCGATGGTTCGGCAATTCGTCGATACGCCTCAGATTGCCGGGCCACTCGTCAAGCAGCGGCTTCAGATTGCCGTCGCGGCCGCCGCCGACGCTGCGATTTCGCAACCTGATCTTGAGTTCGCCCGGCGTTTTTCCGATGGCGTGGCCGGCGTTCACGCACAGGTTCATCACCACTTGGTGCATCTGCGTCGGGTCGGCCAGCACCAACGACTGGTTCTTGGGGATGTCGTCCTGGATCGTGATTGTCGCCGGCAATGTGGCGCGCAACATACCGAGGTTTTCGTTCAGCACCAGATCAAGGCGCAATGGCTTGAATTCGCGCCGATCGTTGCGGCTGTAAGCCAGGATCTGTTGAACCAGATCCTCCGCACGGCGTCCGGCAGCCAGAATCTCCTCGGCGTTTTTGCGCACCGTGGAGTCCGTTTCCAGATCGTCGATTACCAACTCGCCATAGCCGTTGATGATGGCCAGCAGATTGTTGAAATCATGGGCGATGCCGCCGGCCAGCGTGCCGAGCGACTCGAGCTTCTGGGATTGGTGGATTTGTTCCTGCAGGGTCGCCTGCTCGGATTCCGCATGTTTGCGCCCGGTGATGTCACGGATCAAGTCTATGAAGCCGATCGGCTCCCCATCGGCGTCACGGATTACCGAGCACACCACATCAGCCGGAAATGGCTCGCCGGACTTCCGCCGGAAGGTACCTTCGTCCAGGTGCGGCCCATCCTGCGTGTCCGTATCGGTCTGGAGATTGCCCAGCCGCTCGAACTCCCGGCGGCTCTCATACAGCGTTGCCGCCTTCTGTCCGATGATTTCCTTGGGCGAATAGCCGAAGACCCGGGTGACCCCCGGGTTGCACATGCGGATTCGATGATCGAGGCCGGCAACCACCACCGCATCGGGCACGCTGCGAAAGATCGACTCGAACAGGGATTTCTGCTGGGTCAGCGCCGCGCTTGCCTTCCTGCGTTCGCTGATATCTCGAAACACGATCAGTACGGCCGAACCGCCCTCATACAGGATCGGCGTGGATGAGCTCTCGACCGGCACTTCCTGGCTGTCGACAGTCAGCATCACATGTTCGGTTTCGGACTCTACGAGACCGTGGGACATCACGCGCTCAGTCCGGGACAGGAAGGCCCGGCGGAAGTCCCGGCGGATGAAGTCCACCGTCCGCATGCCCAGAATTTCCTGATCGTTCTCCGCCCCCAACAGACGAAGGGCGGCCGGGTTGGCGAACACGAGGCGTCCGCGCGCGTGCAGGATGATCCCATCCGGCGATAGTTCGACGAGCCGGCGATATCGCTCCTCGCTTTCGCGCAATGCCCCTTCGGCATGGACCGCGTCGGAGACGTCACTTGTCGACCCGCGATATCCAAGAAATTCGCCGTCTTCGCCGAACCGTGGATTGGCGCTGGACCGCAGCCAGCGAATTTCGCCGTCGGGCAAGGTCCGGCGATAAAGAAAATCACGGAACGGTTTGCGCTGGCGATAGTGCTCCTCGTACACGGCCCACACATCCAGATCGAATTCGTGCCGGTCGATGTCTTGCGGGCCGTGTCCGTAATACGCGTCCGGTTTGACGCCGATGATCCGTTCGACGTTTGGCGAAACGTAGACGAACTGGTTCTCGGCATTGATTTCCCAGAACCAGTCGGCGGAGGCTTCGGCGAAGTCTCGGAATCGCTGCTCATTCTGGTGCAGTGCAGCTTCCGCGCTCTTGCGTTCCTCGATCTCCCGCGTCAGCTGACGATTGGCATCCGCGGCGTGGTTGGCAACGGCTGAATTCTCCCGCCATCGTCGGTAGGCGTACCAGCCGAAGGCGATTGCCATGGCCGACAACGCGACGGGAATTTCATCCAGTTCGTAGTCTTCGAAATGGCTCGACCAGGCGACGAAGCGGTCATTCGCATCATAGATGGACGCCAGCAAAAACAGCACGATCGCCGCAACCGATGCAATAATCAGGTCCAATGTGGCCCGGCTGATGGTCCAAGTCGGTCGCCGCATCTGTTCAATAATGATTAGTGAATCGGTTTAATTAGAAAATGCCTCGATCAGTACCGTGAATGATCGCTGTGGATTGTCTCAACCGCCCTTTAAAGTAGTCTTAATTGTAAACGGGAGGGATGCATATATCGTGCAATTTATGATTGATTATTGTCGGCGCTTCCTATCAATTTCTGCCGCGCAGCAGTTCGCCTGATCTCCGGACGGTGCCGGTTCCGCGGGGGCAATGATGCTCTAAACCGTGATCACAACACCGCCGCGCCTTGGGTCTCCAGCCCCGACCAGCGTGCCACCCTCACTCTTGGTTGCCGCATGAACGCCGCCGAAGAACAGATTTCGATCTGGCCAAATTTTATGCGCCGAGCCTTCCGCGAGAGCGGCTTTCAGCGGCGCCTCTTCCAACCCCGCTTCGATATTCAAGAAGTCCCCTTCCATGTGCAGCCGGGGGGCAGCCACCGCCTGATCGAGCGGCAGGCCGAAGCTCAGCAGGTTCACCAGGACCTGAAGGATCGCCGAACGAATCCTATTCGATCCACCGCTGCCCAGGGCGGTTAGGCCGCCATCCCGGTCAATGACCAGGGTCGGCGCCATCATCGAGGAGAGCCGGGTGTCGAGCGGCCAATTGTGGAATCCGCGCGGGTTCACATCCTCCTCGCCCAGCATGTTGTTGAGCATCATGCCGGCAATCGGCGGGATCATCACGCCGCAGCCCTCGCCATTGGACACGGTCAGGCTGGCGGCGTTTCCGGCCCGGTCGATAACACTGATCTGGGTCGTCCCGCGGTGGGATGCCGGGGCCTGCGCGATCTCGGTACGGTACCGTGACAGCAGTTCGGGATCTCCAAGAGTCTTGGCCGCTTGTTCAGGATTGGCTGAAAGACCGCTGTCGCCGCGGGCTCTGTTTGTCAGTCGCATTGCGCGCGCAAGGCGGCGCATGTGGTCCGTGCCGAATGCCTCCTTTGATTCCAATCCACTGCCGCTCAGCAAATCCAGGGCGAAAGCGATCAACAGCCCGCCGGCCGAAGGCGGTGGGTTCATCAGGATGCGGGCGCCGGCATATAGACGGTCGAGCGGCCGGCGCTGTTCGACGCCATAGCCGGCAAGATCATCGGCGGTCAAATGGCCCCCCGCGGTGCGGCAGGCCTCTACGATGTTCTGGGCGATTTCACCCCGGTAGAATAACCGCTCGCCCTCCCGCGCCAGCCCGTCGAGCATATCGGCCAGCGCCGGCCAGGCGAACGTCTCGCCGGCCTTGATCGTCGAACCCGGTTCGCGTGCACTCTCAAACAGGGTGCCGCTCAAGGGATCGGCCGTGACGATCGGGCAAATAATGTCGATCACATAGGCCTGCATTGGCGATAGAGTCACGCCGTTGCGCGCCAGGCGAATGGCCGGCTCGAAAATCCGAGCGATCGGCAGCCGCCCCAGCGCGCCATGAACGGCGAATATTCCTTTTGCAATGCCAGGGGTAGCGACGGAGCCCAGACCGATTTGGAATTCCTGAGTCGCGGGCCCGAAATCGACGACGATCGGTCGAAAATCGGCTTCCGAGACAGCCCGTTTCCGCTTCGGTGTATGGGCAAAAAAATCGAACAGGGTCGCCTGGCCGTCGGACGATCTGGCGAGGAGAAATCCACCGCCACCAAGGCTGCACAGTATCGGCTCCGCAACGCAGGCTGCAGCGAGTGCCGCCAATGCCGCATCGAAGGCGTTGCCGCCATCCCGCAGGATTTCCGCGGCCGCCGCTGCGGTCTGACTATCGCCGGCGGCGACCACGCCGCCCCTCTGCGTGGCGTTCATGGTCTGGCCCCCACTATGCGGTCGTTGATCCAGGTCAAGGCGGCGCCGTCCATACGCCTTCAGTCTCGTATGCGGGGATTGAGGCGCATGATATCCCCACGGTCCGGCGGATGCGGGTGGATCTTCGGGGGAACGAGCCGCCTAGATATCCGCCGGGCCTCCAAAACATTGAACGTCTGCTGGCCGCGCTCAGTTAAAAATCGCAACCAGCAGAAACGCGATGATCAGGATGAGCGCCGTGATCGGATTCTGGCGAACCAGATTCGCCGCCCGATCGATGCCCTGCCGGACACCTTCCGGAACCCCATCGGGCAGGTTGATCTTTTGGACAGGCGCTTCCCGCCCTTCCACGGCGCCGATGCGGGTTTCAAGCGCCGCCATCTGTTGTGCCAGACGGCTTTCCGTGGCCTTCAGCCCGGTTTCGAGTGCGGAAATGCGGGATTCGACGGCACTTAAATCCGGCATATCCGCAGTCTTCGACACCGGTGCTTTCGATTCCGACCGCGTCGGCGCGGTCTTGGTCGTCTTGCCAGCGGTCTTGCCCGGCGTAGCCGGTTTCTTCGGTTCAGTCGCCAAGGACAGTGCCCTCCCGGCGCGGGTCGGCACCGCCGACCAGGCCGTTTTCTGTGATCATGATACCGTGCAGACCGCTATTCAGGTCGCGCACGGTGACGGAATGTCCACGTTCTTCCAGCGCCGCCTGCAGATCTGCCGCATCGGTGCCGGCCTCAAGGTCGGTGCCGCCGTTGCGATTGACCACATGGCCAAGATCGATCGCCGACTGCACATCCATATTCCAGTCCAGCGTCGCCACCAAGGTCTTGGCGACATATTCGATGATCCGGCTGCCGCCCGGCGATCCGACCACCATCAACAGCTTGTCGTCAGCGTCGAATACCAGCGTCGGCGCCATCGAGCTGCGCGGCCGCTTCCCCGGTTCGACCCGGTTTGCGACCGGCCGACCGTCCCTTTCCGGACGGAACGAAAAATCGGTCAACTCGTTATTCAGCAGGAATCCGTGGACCATCAAGTTCGATCCGAAGCCGCTTTCGATCGTCGTTGTCATCGAGACCGCGTTGCCTTCGGCATCGACGATCGAGACATGGCTTGTGCCGGGCAGTTCCATCGAGGCGTCAGGGCTGTACAGCCTTCCTTCACGCCAGGGTGGCTCGCCAGCCGGCGCCGGCGTTTCCATCGCCCTCTCGTGGTCCACCAGTTGCGCCCTTGCCCGCAGATATCCGGGGTCCACCAGGCCCTCGGTCGGCATCGGCACGAAGTCACTATCCGCCATGTAGAGCGCCCGGTCGGCATAGGCCAATTTCGAAGCCTCAGCGAACAGGTGCCAGGCAGCGACCGAATCCGGACCCATCGACGGCATGTTGAAATGTTCCAGCATCCCGAGAATCTGTCCGACGGTGAGGGCGCCCGAGCTCGGCGGACCCATGCCGCAAATGTCGTTCCCGCGGTAGGTCACGCAGACCGGCTCGCGACGAATGATGTCATAGGATTCCATGTCGGCCTGTGCAAGCAGCCCAGGATTGCCTTCCACGTTGCGTACAGTCGCGACAATGTCACGGGCGATTTCGCCGCTGTAGAAGACCTCTGCGCCGTTCTCGGCCACGAGACGCAGGGTCTCAGCGAATTCATGGTTTTGCAGAACGTCGCCGACTTTCAGCGCCTCGCCATCGGGGAAGAAATAGTCCCGTGCAACCGGGTAGGTCCGCAGCCTCTCGGCGCGACTGCCCTCGAGCAACCCGGCCAGCCGCGGCGACACTTCGAACCCCTCCTCGCTCAGATCAATCGCCGCCTGAAACAGCCCTTTCCACGGCAGTGCGCCGTGATCCTGATGCACGGCCTCCATTAGGCGCAAGGTGCCCGGGGTGCCGACCGATCGACCGCCGACGACGGCGTCCCAGAAGCCCAGAGGCTCACCATCCTCACCGAGGAAAAGCGTGCCGTCGGCGGCCATGGGTGCGGTTTCGCGACCGTCATAGGCTGTGGTCTCGCCGGTCTCAGCATCGTGATAAAGCAGGAACGCACCACCCCCGATGCCGGAACTCTGCGGCTCGACCAAATTCAGGATCAGCTGCACCGCGATCATGGCGTCGGCCGCGGTGCCGCCGTTCTTCAGGATCTCGTAGCCGGCTTCCACCGCCAGGGGATTGGCGGCTGCGACCATGAAATTCTGCGCCGTGACGAGGTCGCGTTCGGTGCGGCCGGTGGCCTCTTCCGGCTGGACGTCCTGGGCAAGGGCGCCGAACGTCATCGTAGCAATCGCCGCGGCCAGCGCCACGGCACTGGCAATGCGAAGTTCGTTCCTGAAAGTGTGCATGGTCGACTCTCCCTGTCGCTCGGCGGTCGCGATTATCCTGTCGAGCCGAAGTATTCCATAGGCCAGCCGCATAGGGAACGCCGAGTGTGCCGAAGAGGAGAACTTATCGCCCGGGACTATCGCAGCGTCGCACGGATTTCCCGGTGGGCGGCGCGATATCCCGGCGTCACATGGGACAGCCGATCGACCAATCGGGTGTGCAGCCGAGGCAGCGCATGGAACGGCACCGAGGGATGCAGATGATGTTCGGCGTGGTAAGGCATGTTCCAGCCAAGCAGGCGCACCAGGACGCCGGTCAGGGTGGTGCGGGTATTCAGCGTCATCTCCGGTACCTCCTGGCATCCGGTGTGTTCCGCCAGCAGGAACGCCCGCAGAACCGGCTGGGCCAGCAACACCGGAACCACCCAATACAGCACTGACACGAGGCTTCCGGTCGCGATCGAGATCAACGACACGCCGCCATAGAGCGACAGGAATATGCGGGCCTCGAAAGCGACCTTGCGATGATCCCGGGCGGGAAGGTAGGCGGCGTCGGGTTTACCGAATGCCTGGCGTATCAGCGCCGTGGCCCGGTCCCGCCAGAAGGGAAGTCCGCTCAGAAGGATCAGGTACTGCACAAGGCGCGCCGGCTTCGGAACCGACAGCTCCGGATCCCGCGCCGGGTCCTGGGTATGCCGATGATGGGCCCAGTGGAAATGGCGGAAATCGGTCGGCGGGATCGTCAGCACCAATCCGCAAATCCACGCAATGGCGAGGTTCGCCCGCCGGCTCTGGAAGGCGGTGCGGTGGATGGTCTCGTGCAGCTGGGCGAACAGGAACACCAGCGCCACGCCATGGAGAAACAGCGTCGGCGCCAGCCACCATGACCCGCCGGACCATGCGACTCCTGTCGCAGTGACTGCGATGATGGCTCCATGCCGGCCAAGCTGCAAGGCGCCGATCAGGTCGGAGCGTCGGCACAAATCCCGCAGATCGTCCCGGCTGAGCGGCGCGGCTACAGACCCGTCCATTGCCCACGGTCCCGCAATACCTGCTTCAGCAGCGACGGCCGGTCGGACATCAGCCCGTCGACGCCAAGGTCGAGAAGCCGGGTCATTTCCGCCGCATCATTGATGGTCCACACATGGACCTGAAGCCTACGCCGATGCGACTCGGCGACAAAGGCGGGATCGACGATGGTCAATCCGCGATGGGTCGGCGATACCTGGGCACAGCCGGCGGCGAACGGACCGGCCGGCACGCCCCGCGCGGCTGCCAAAAGTCGCGCGACCTCCCACGGCCCCATCGACGTGCACAAATCCGGGCCCATCACCTGCCGCAACCGGGCGAGGCGGCGGCCCGAAAACGACCCGACGCAGACCCGGTCGACCGCGTCGGCGCGGGTCAGCACCTCCGGCAGCAGTTCGGCCGCCCGGTCGGATTTGGGATCGATGTTGACCCGCGCCCGCGGCCAGGCGGCGAGCAGGTCGGCCAGGAACGGAATACGGTATCGCCCGGCAATCCGGATTTGGCGCAGCGCGTCGCTGCTCAACCGGTCGACACTGCCCGACCTGTCCGCCAGCCGGTCAAGGGTCTCGTCGTGAAAGGCCACGAGTTCGCCGTCCAGGGTGGCGTGGACATCGGTTTCCAGGAAGACATAGCCGAGCCCGACGGCATGCTCGAACGCCTCCATCGTATTCTCCGGCGCTACCTCGCCGCCGCCACGATGGGCAAAGGCGATCGGCAGCGGATGGTCGAGGAACGGCCAATCGTGCGGCATCATCCATCGGGTCGCCAATGAGATCGGTGGTCTGGCCGAGCGCTCGGCAACCGGGGCCGCCAGGTCACAGGTCCAGACCGACCGTCGGAGACTAACAGACGAGGCCGCGGTGCGGGTGGCACATTACGAAAACGTCGAAGGCGGATGCGCTCCGAGGAAGGCGGCAACGGCCGCCGCAAAGGCGGCGGGCGATCCGCGGACCGACCTCATCGACAAAGGCCATCTCGATTCAGGTCCGGTCTATGCCAGCTTTGGGGCCATGCTGGGTGCCTGCCGTCAAGGGCTGGGCTTCTCTCTGGTCCGCACGAACCTGGTCGCCGAAGATCTGCGCCGCGGCACGCTGGCCCGGGCCTTCGACGAGGTATTGCCATCCGGCCTTCATCTCCATCTGGTCACACCGGAGGGTCTGGCCCAGAGCGGGCAGACTTTCCATCTTGAGTTGAGGAGCGACCTGATGCGCATGACCATGGGGGCAATGAAGGTTTTCGCTTGGACGTTCTTGATCGCCATGGCGATCGTCGGGAACGCGCGGGCTGAAGGCGGCGCGGTGATTCTCGCCTGGAACGACCAGGCATTGAACGCCGTGCGCGGCGAGAGGCTCGGCACGCCGGTGGCCGCCCGTCTGTATGCGATGGTGAACGTGGCAATGTATGATGCGGTGAACGGCATCAACCGCGCCCGGTTCGGCCGTTTCGGCGGTCGTGAATTCGCTTTGGTGGAGCCCGCTGGAGCGCCTCGGCGTGGGAATCGACGAGCCGCCGCGACGGCCGCCGCCCATCAGGTCCTGGTCGCACTGGTGCCCGGCCGCACACTGGAATTCGACAGTCAATTGGCCGCCGATCTGGCCTCACTCGACAATGGCGTGAGCGCCGGGCAGATGTGGGGTGAGTATGTGGGCAGGGAGGTCGTCGCCCGACGCGAAGACGACGGATCCTCGCCACAGGACATCCTGCCCGGCGGCGCGGCAGCTGGCCAGTTTCGCAGCAATTTCACTTCGGCGCAGTTCAGGAATTTGACGCCGTTCGGTATTGAGAGCGCCCTGCCGTATGTGAGCGGCGGGGCTCCGGCGTTGGACAGCCTTGCCTATGCCGGCGCCTTGGCGGAGGTGCAATTGCTGGGCAACGGCAACAACCCCGACACCGAGTTCGATGAGATTTTCAGCTTCTGGCGGGGCGGTGGCGGCAGCGCCTGGTCGCCTGGCGAGTGGATCAAGATCGCGTTGACCGTATTCCAGCAGGAGGGCACGACCAGGTCGCTGTCACGCTCCGCGCGCTTGTTCGCCCTAATGGGCATGGCGATGGCCGATGCGGTCCTTCCCGCCTGGAATAACAAGTTCAACTTCCAGTTCTGGCGGCCCGGGACCGCCATCCCGCAGGCCAGCACCGACGGTAATCCGCTGACTGTGGCGGATTCTGTCTGGGGCCCGCGCAATGGCGGCCTCGGCTCATCACCGGAGCACACATCGGGGCAAAGCACGTTTGCCGGGGCAGGATCGACAGTCCTGTCGGGTTTCTATTGCACCGACTTCATTCCGTTCATCGTCAGGGGTGACGATGCGATCGCCGGGCCGCGCGCCTTCTCCAGCTTTTCAGAGGCGGCGCGCGAGGCCGGCCGGGCGCGGATTCTGGCCGGGATTCATTTCGAATTCAGCAACCAGGCCGGACAGGATTCCGGGCGCCTGTTGGCCAACGAAATCCTGACTACCCGATTACAGCCCTTCCACCCGCACCACGACCGCGAGCCACGTTGCCCGCAATCGTGACCCGGGCCGGTTCGGCCTCTTCACTCAGGGTCGAAGAGACGCTCTTTTGATGGCCGGCATCTAGCGGCCGCGCCGTCGGTTGATCAGACCGTCGAGCGCGGCTTTCTGATCGTCGTCCAGGACCACGTACAGGTTTTCGAAGGCCGGCCGGACCTGCCGCAGCACGTCGAGGCCGGTCGACGCGACCATCTCGAACTGGGCCAGCCGTTCAGGGGGCGATGCGCCTTCGGGGAGCGGTGTAAGATTGGCGCAGGAAGCGCCGACCGTCTCGCTGCCGCCGCGCAGCGCATCGACGAGGCCCTGCCAGGCGCCGGTCTGCTCCGGCGTGAAGTCGACGAAGCTTTCGACGAACGTGACCAACTGGGTCAGGCGCTCGTCGCGCTCTTCGCCGCAGATGCGCTCGAAGGCTTGGCCCTGGCCGCCGCGGCCCCACCCGCCGCGAGAGCCGAAATGGATGAAGTCGGCGCTTGAGACCGACTGGCCGCTTGATGATGGGGCCTGCATGGCCTGCAATCCGGAGACGGCGAGGGTGATGCCGACGGCGGAGGCGGCGGCGATAACGACGACTTTGGTGGACTTCATGGCTTCTCTCTCCATCGTTTCGTTTGGCGTTTCGACTGGGCGGCGATCGGGGCCGCGACGATGGGAGGGTGCGGGCCGAATGTTGCAGCGGAGTGTCAGGAATGGCTGGAAAGTGTAACGCGCCGTTGCAGAGCCGACAGCCGTTACACAGTGTTACAATATTCCCCCGGGATCGGACCGGTTGGCCGATATAATGGACTTCCCATGAACCGTTCTCCGCATCTGCTCATCGTCGACGATGACCGTGAAATCCGCGACCTCGTGTCCCGGTTTCTGACCAAGCACGGCTTTCGTGTGGACTGCGCCGGCGATGGCCGAGAGATGGACCGGCTGCTGGCCGCCGGCCGTTTCGATCTGCTGGTGCTCGATCTGATGCTGCCGGGAGAGGACGGTCTGGCTTTGTGCCGCCGGTTGCGGGCGGAGTCCGGCTTGCCGATCATCATGCTGACGGCGCTCGGCGAGGAGACCGACCGCATCGTCGGGCTCGAGATGGGCGCCGACGACTATCTGGGCAAGCCGTTCAATCCGCGCGAGCTTCTGGCGCGGATCAAGGCGGTACTCCGGCGCGCGAACGAAGTCGGTCGCCGTCCCGACAGCGGCGAGCCCACCGCCACGCTCACCTTCGACGGCTGGCGCCTCGATTTGGCGAAACGCGAGTTGCGGACCGAAGACGGGGTGTTGACCCCGCTGAGCAGCGGTGAGTTCGACCTGCTGATAGCTCTCGCCGAGCATCCGCGGCGGGTGCTGAGCCGCGACCAGCTCCTCGATCTTACCCGGGGGCGGTCGGCCCAGCCCTTCGATCGCAGCATCGACGTCCAGCTCAGCCGGCTGCGCCGCAAGATCGAGGCCGATCCCAAGGAGCCGACGCTGATCAAGACGGTACGCAATGAGGGCTATATCTTCACCGCGCGGGTGGAAAGACCATGATCCGGCTCTGGCCCGGCAGCGTCGCCGGACGCATTGCGGTGATCATGATCGCGGGGCTGCTGGCGATCCAGGCGGTCGGTTTCGCGCTGTTCGCCCGCGACCGCTGGGTCGAGACAACCCAGGTGTTCGCGCAATCGGTCGTCACCCGCATGACCGCGATCGTCGTGTTGATGGAAGCCACGCCGGCTGCCGACCGCGCGGCGCTCCTGCGCGCTGTCAACAGCCCGACATTGTGGGTGACGCCGGCCCAGGCGCCGCCGCCGCCTTCTGATAACGACGTGCCGTTCGAGGAAACCATACGCGACTATCTGCGCCCGCTCGGCGGCCGGCCGATCCGGATCGATGTGCCGGATCACTGGCGGGATTGGCACGACCGGGATCGGCCGGATCTCGGCCCGCCGCCGGATCTCCAGCCGAGCCGCCGCAAGCTGCTGATCTCGGTCGGACAGGGCGACGGCAGCTGGCTGGTGTTCAGCGTCTCATCGCAATACGCCGCCGGAAGCTGGGTACTGCGAACCCTGTTCTGGTCGGTGGTGAGCATCGCCGTGGTTGCCCTGATCGGCGTTTGGGCGTCCCGCAGGGTGACCGCGCCGTTCACCCGCTTCGCCGCCGCCGCCGACCGGCTTGGGGTCGATGTGGAGGCGCCGCCGCTGCCCGAGAAGGGCCCGAAGGAACTCCGCCGGGCGACCCACGCCTTCAACCGCATGCAGCATAGGCTGCGCCGGCTGGTCGCCGACCGCACCATGATGCTGGCGGCGATCTCCCACGATCTGCGCACCATGCTGACCCGGCTTCGCCTGCGCGCCGACTATATCGACGATTCCGAACAGCAGTCCAAGGCACTGGCCGACCTCGACGAGATGACCACGATGCTCGACTCGACCCTGTCCTTCGCCCGCGACGATGCGGCTGCCGAGGAGCGCACCAAGGTCGACATCGCCTCGCTGTTGCAGAGCCTGTGCAACGATCTCTCCGACGCCGGCCAGGCCGTCGCCTATGACGGTCCCGATCGCCTGACCCTGATGTGCCGTCCCGTCGCGCTGCGCCGCGCCTTCGCCAACCTGATCGACAACGCAGTGTCATACGGCCGCGAGGCGACGGTGACTTTGGACCGGAAGGCAGCCGACATCGTCGTGGAGATCGCCGATCGCGGCCCCGGCGTCCCGGCCGACAAGCGCGAACAAGTCTTCGCACCGTTCTACCGACTGGAGGAATCTCGCAGCCGCGAAACCGGCGGCACTGGCCTCGGCCTGGCCGTTGTCCGCAGCATCATCCGCCGGCACGGCGGTGACATTGCGCTGGAGGGCCGATCAGGCGGCGGTCTAGTCGCCCGGGTGACGCTGCCCAGATCGCCAGGCTGATCCGAACGGCAGATTTCGGATCGCAAACCGGCCATTTCACGAACAGCTTGGTGAGACTATCAGTCTTCAAATCTGGAGCCGCGATGGCTCATAAGCTGTGCGCTGGCAGTGGCGGCGGCCCATACGCCACTGGCACCCGCTCCTGGCAAGAGTTTGCCGCGTGGCCCGGTCACTCTGCGGCCCAGATGGGCGGCGTCATTCGTTTGAGAATGCGACGAACAGGCCGGCGAGGGCTTCTTGGGCAACCGTAGAACTTCCGGATCGCCCCTCAGTGTCAACAAGTGCCTCTACGACTGTCTTGGCGAAGTCTCGAACCAATTCAGCGGCCACGACCGTCAAGCCCAGTTGCCAGCCGAATACCCCCCCGACGGCTGCGCCGATAGCGAATTTGAATGTGGTTCTCCCAACTCGAATATGTGCAGGTCTGCGAGAGACATCTGTTACGAATTTGCGTTCCAGATCGAGAACCTCGGCACGAAATCTTCTTGATAGCTCGTAGGCATATTCAGAGGCTGGCAAGCTTTCCAGCCCCTCATTGGCAATTCGCCGGACAACGGCCTCAATTCCTCTACGCCAGTTCTCGAATTCTTCGCTATCCCGCCGAATAGCAACCAGATCGTCGATGCTGAGCCGCTCGAGTGCCGGCAGATCAGCGTTGATCAGAGTCGCCAAAGCAACTGTTTCGGGCAGTTTGAGCGGTCCACCGAAATCCGAGCCACGCTCAAGAAACGCCCGAGCAAGCTGTGCAACATCGGGATTGGACAAATCCATGTCCAAATTACCCTGCGCTCGGGCGCGTGCTTGTACTAGGAGATTGAGTTGCCACAGAGCGCTCCTGAGCTGGGGTTCCGTCCAGCCCATGGCCCGTGCGGTCGATTCCAGTGCCTGATTGTTCACGTTGGGTATCGGTTTGAGCAACCACGGATCACGCGCCTGCTGCTCGACGATAATCAAAACACCCGATTCTACGAGAGGCCGCACATGAGTCAGAAACGACACGAATCGGGCCATGATCATCGGACTATTGAAGCGCCACCCCAAGTACCCACGCTGCAGATTAATAGCGCGCGACAGCTGATTGCCACCCATTTGCTTGTCCATCATCCAGACTGCCATCGGGTTCTCGATGGCCACCGAGTGACAGTACAGGAGGTGATGCTTGATCGCGTCGACTGTGCACCATAGGTCGTCCTCAGTCTGATCGAACACAAAGTAACCGGTATTCGGCTTATTGGGCGCCGATCTCGTCGTTATTGGCAGATAAGGACGAAGATGACCCGCAGGCTTTGCCGGCGGAAGCCGCACCGGCACGAACTGAAGCGCCCAATGGCGACTGAAATCGGGGTTGTCCTTGGAGGGTGTAGGAACGCCTTGGCGCCAAGCTGAATAGGCAGCGATAAGCTCATCTTTGTCAAAACCGATCCGACTTGACCTCAAATCCTCGGCAAAGCCGTGATCGAGCGGGCGTCGAAAATGCCCTTCAACGAAGTCGATGATGTTGTGGCCGGTCATCGCAAAGCCTCTATCTTGAATCTATTGGCTCTTGTCGTCGAGTTCAGAAGCCTAATAACAATTGGAAGAATGCGCATGAGTGGCGAATTTCGGATTGCAACTGATAATAATTGCCTTCCAAAGGCATGTATCGCAGCGATATGCACTTAAAGACTATTTAACCGCAGCTCTTCAGCCATTTTACTAAGCCATATTATGCAGATCTACATGAGAGCGTCGTCGAAGGCCATTATGGCAAATCATGACATCTGCATCATTCCCACCGGCCGCAGTTTAGGATGGATTACACATCATGGTCATCTTTACGTTGCTATGGGAGGGCTGCTCCCAATCCACGCGAAAATCGTAGCACCGTCCAAGAAATGAGTGATTGGTAGTTGTCCGCTCTGAGGCACGACTGGCGAACCTGGGTGTATCATCCGGGCGGTGCCCAATATTTGGACCCTACGGTTGTGTTCGCCAGTGTTCGGCAGTGGATGTGGGACCTTCAAAACGTCGGCGGCGTGCTGGCGCTGACGATTTCCGCTTCCTCGTCGCCGACATTGCGGAAGCGGTGGGGCAGGCGGCTGTCGAAATAATAGGCGTCGCCGGGGCCGAGGGTTCGGCGCTGGTCGCCGACGGTGACCTCGACATGGCCGCGCAGGACCACGCCGCCTTCCTCGGCTTCGTGGCGCAGCATGGTCTGGCCGGTATCGGCGCCGGGCGCGTAGCGCTCGTGCAGGATCTGCAGCGCCCTGTCGCTCAAGTCGCGGCCGATTTGGCGGAAGGACAGTCCGCCCGGGCCGCCATCGCCGCCGATCTCCACCAGATCCTCGGCGACATAGAACACCCGCCGGCGCGGCGGCTCTTCCGGCGCGAAGAACTCGGCCATCTTGATCGGGATACCGTCGAGCACCTTCTTCAGCGAACCGACCGAGGGGCTGGCGCGGTTCTGCTCGATCAGCGAGATGGTGGCGTTGGACACGCCGGCCCGCTTGGCCAGCTCGCGCTGGCTGATCCCGTGCATCTCCCGCAGGCGGCGCAGCCTGCCGCCGACATCGATCTCCACTGACGCCCCGGCCTTTCAGGTGTTAACAGTGTTCGATATATTGAACGGCGACGGCGGGGCACGCAACGATATGCCTCAAAGGGTCGGCGGTTGGGGAATCCGCTTGTCCGGATTCTCGAACACTCCTAGATTTCTTCAACCCCCAGCCGGCCGCTGCGCCGTGCTCAAATTCAGGGAGTGCCGATTATGGATGATGCGATCCCCCGGAGCGCCACGCCGCCGCCGAACAATATGGAAGCCTTCTGGATGCCGTTCACCGCGAACCGGCAGTTCAAGAAGAACCCGCGCCTGCTGGTCGGTGCGGAGGGCATGTACTACTACACCCATGACGGAAGGAAGGTGCTGGACGGCACCGCCGGGCTGTGGTGCGTGAATGCCGGGCACAAGGCCCCGCGCATCGTCAAGGCGATCCAGGACCAGGCGGCGGAGCTGGACTACGCGCCGCCGTTCCAGTTGGGCCATCCCCGGGCCTTCGATCTGGCGGCCAGGCTGGCGGCGATGATGCCGAACGATCTGGACCATGTGTTCTTCACCAATTCCGGTTCGGAATCGGTGGACACGGCGCTGAAGATCGCGCTGGCCTATCACAACGTCACCGGCAACGGGTCCCGCACCCGTCTGATCGGCCGCGAGAAGGGCTATCACGGTGTCGGCTTCGGCGGCATTTCGGTCGGCGGCATCGTGCCCAACCGCAAGTTCTTCGGCACCCTGCTGACCGGAGTCGACCATTTGCAGCACACCCACGATCTGGAGCACAACGCCTTCAGCCGGGGGCAGCCGGAATGGGGCGGCCATCTGGCCGATGAGCTGGAGCGCATCGTGGCGCTGCACGACGCCTCGACCATCGCCGCGGTGATCGTCGAACCCTTCGCCGGGTCCGGCGGGGTGATCCTGCCGCCGAAAGGCTATCTGAAGCGGCTTCGGGAGATCTGCGACAAGCATGGCATCCTGCTGATCTTCGACGAGGTGATCACCGGCTTCGGCCGGCTCGGCGCGTCCTTTGCCACCGAATATTTCGATGTCACCCCGGATCTCATCACTTGCGCCAAGGGCCTGACCAGCGGTGCGGTACCGATGGGGGCGGTGTTCGTGCGCAAGCACATCTACGACGCCTTCATGCATGGGCCGGAAGAGGCCATCGAGCTGTTCCATGGCTATACCTACTCCGCCCATCCGCTGGCCTGCGCCGCCTCCCATGCGGCCCTCGACACCTACCAGGAGGAGGGGCTGTTTCAGCGCGTGGCGGAACTGGCGCCGTATTGGGAGCAGGCGATCCACAGCCTGCATGGCGAGCCCCACGTCATCGATCTGCGCAATCTCGGCCTGGTCGGGGCGATCGAGCTGGAGTCGATCCCGGGCAATCCGACCAAGCGCGCCTTCGACATTTTCCTGAAGTGCTACGAGGCCGGCGTGATGATCCGGACCACCGGCGACACCCTGGCGCTGACGCCGCCGCTCATTATCGAGCGGGCGGAGATCGACCAGTTGATCGAGACCATCAGAGCGGAGATTCGCGTGGCCGCCTGACGGCGCATTACAAACGGGCGGCGGCATGTGTTGTCGCCCGTTATGTTTCCCACCAACACATGTTTCGGAAATTTGCGTTCTGGGTCGATTGCCGTGATATCGCGCTTCCGATTTCTTTCACAAACCTGTCATAGATTGTGTTGACTCTTAACACCTTTCCGATAGTTTCGCGGTGCCAAGGAGGGCGCCATGCTGATCGAGTCGCGACTTTCGGAAGGTCATCGAATTCGTTGCGCACACGGCCATGTTTTCATGGTTCGCGTGCTGGGCCCAAGCGTCGAATGCCCGAAATGCGGTGAGACCGCGCTGTCTACGGATCTGGCGACCGCCTTCTTTATTGGCCAGATGGCGACACCGGTCCTTGCCTCCCAATCCGACTGAAATCGAGTAGCGGTAGGATCGGGTTTTCAGTTCCGATCAAGCCAATTCCACCTGCGTGGACGATGCACTATTCTTGTCGTTGGATGAGACAGGGGCGAGGATCCATGCTCGATATCGAAATTCGTGGCCTGTTCGGCCTGATCCATTAGGGTTTGGTGATCTGGGCGATCGTCAGCGTGATTCAGGCCAGGACCACAACCTTTCGCAAGGTGCTGTGGATTCTGTTCGTCGTTGTCTTCCCGTTATTCGGGTTTCTCATATGGCTGATGTTCGGGCCGAGAAGCCGGCGCGAAATACGGTGAAAGAGCGGCGTTGAGACATCGTCAAGACATGTCGGCCATAGTTTTGGCTACCCTCAGAGGCCGTGCCATGATGGTACCCTGAGGACCGGCTGAGGAGACCCGTAGATGCCCATCAACCTCTGCGAATTGCCGGAGCGGATGCATCCGGTCAGTTCGTATTTTCTGCACGAATTCACCACCGGCGGGATCAGCGCGGCCTATTTCCTGCGCAGCTTTTCGCTACCGAATTCGGATTATATTCCGCTGGGACGGTGCCTCGTCGATCTGTTCCGGACCCTTGGTCTCAGTGGCTGATATGCGTGTATCGGGGGCGCGGTCGCTCATTCCGATGATCCATATAGGGCGATTATCTCCGCTCCGGTCATGTCGTGGGTTTCATCCGCAAAACGATAGAAACCAGGCTTCTCATCGATAAATACCTGACGATCGATAATCAGGTCATCGGCGTCATCGAACAGGCCCACCAGAACCCGATGTTGCTGGCTGTCCTTGAGCCTGTAGAACAGATTGGTTCCGCATTTGCCGCAGAAGCCGCGTTCCGCCCAGGGCGACGAGTCGAATATCGCAATTTTCTCTTCGCCTTCGATCGAAACGTCCGTCCCGCAGTCGATTTCCATCAGCGGCCCACCGCACCAGCGCCGACACATGCCGCAGTGACAGGCATCCACCTTGTTGCTGGCATTCCCTGCGGTGATGCGGACCGCGCCGCAAAGACAATGTCGTGTCGTTCCGTTCCTGACGTCATTTGCGTCTCGCGATTGGAGCCGATAGGTTCCGTCAGTAGGGCGCCTGCGCTGAGCCGACTGCGCCGTGGCCGCCGGTTTGAGGGGAACCAGGGCCGCGTGACGTGCCATAAGAACGCAGATTGGAGAGACGGGTCTTGATGCGGGTCAAAGAACCGTCGCATCGCAGGCCAACGCGAGTCAGCCCGCTGGAGCAGGTCGCGCAGGCGCTGTCTGGGTAATGGCGCCTCTTATTTCCGCTTTGGAGTGCGTTTCGGACAAATTTGGCCGAGGCGGCGCTTGTCGCTGCATAGCCAAGAGGCGACATTATGCTCTTGCCGTGAACAGGTGGTTCACTATCAATGTCACATGTCGGGGTCGCCAAACCGGGATGAACCGCTACGCTTCCGATCGATGCTCGATCGGACTACTGTTTTTGGTGGCTGGGAAGAATCATCTGGGAAATCCCGGTTTATGGGACTGACTGACTTGGCATTCCCGAAAACGCTCAGCATCCGCAGCACTCTGTTGCTCATGCTGTTGGTGCTGGTTTTCCTGGTCTCGGTTACGATCCTCATCGTCATCGATATCGGCGCGCGCCGCACCGTTCGCGATTTGTCGCAGCGCTTCATCGAGCAAACCGCGGATCAGGCCCAGGCGGAAATGCAGCACTTCTTCGGCTCTATCGAAGGATTGCTGGATGCGTCCAGAGCTTGGTGGACAGCTGGGCTGCTCGACTATGAGAATCGCGCGAACCTGGAACGCCTGAACGCTCTGTTTATTCCGCTGCTCGACCGGCACCGTCAGATCACATCGATGATGCTGGTGCAGGACGAAGGCCTCGAATACCTTCTCTTCCGCGACCTCCGCGGTGGCGACGATTACGAGTGGTATAACCGCCTCGTGTGGGCGGATCACGGGCCGGAGGCCGGCTACGAGGTCATGTGGACCCGCGATCTCGCGCTATATTCCGAGGGGCCGCTGCCGGCGGAAGCACGTGACTACGATCCCCGCCGCCGGCTGTTTTACATGGAGCCAAGCCTCGACCAACCCCACTGGACCGCACCCTACTATTTTTTCATCACCAAGGACGCCGGAATGACGGTGGCCTATAAATGGCACGATCAGGCGTCCGGTCAGATCAGGCTCGTCGCATTCGACCTGCTTCTTATGGACTTGTCCGGCTTCACCGCGAAGCTCCGCCCGAGCCCGAACGGCAAGGTGTTTGTGCTGCACCACAGCGGCTCCCTGATTGGGCTCCCGGCCGACGCGCGCTGGCCCAATCCCAATGCGATCCGCGATGTGCTGCGCGAAGCCACCGAATTCGAGGAGACCGATCGGGACGCCGCGATCCTTACACCTCAAGATCTAGGCCTTACTGGAGTGCGCGATGCCGTTTCGGCTTGGCGGGGCACCGGGGAAGATTTGCTGCGTGTCTTCCGCTATGAAAGCGACGACGGATTCTGGTGGAGCGGTTTCCGCTCATTCGACCTTCAGGGCCAGGCGCTATGGATCGGCGTGATGGTCCCGGAGGCCGATTTTCTTGGCGAGGCCCTGCGTCAGCGGAACCTGGTGCTGGCCGTATCCGCAGGGGCAATATTCGTGGCCGTGCTGCTGGCTGGTACAATGGCGCGGCGTTACAGTCGGCCGCTCGAAACGCTCGCCCGGCAAAGCACCAAGATCCGTGACCTGGACCTGACCGCTGGCGCACCTGTCAATTCCCGCGTTCGTGAGATTACCCAACTGGCCGAAGCGCAGTCGCAAATGATGACTGGAATTAAATCCTTCTCGCGATACGTGCCGATCGACCTCGTACGTGAGCTGGTTCGTCGAGGCGAGGTCGCTAAGATCGGCGGTAAAGCCGCCACTCTTTCGGTGCTCTTCACGGATATACAGAACTTCACCCGCATCGCGGAGGGCATGACCCCGGACGAACTGACCCATCATATGGCGGATTATTTCCGCCTCATGATCGAAGCCCTGCAAAGTGAACGGGCTACGGTCGACAAACTCGTCGGCGATGCGATCGTCGCGTTCTGGGGTGCGCCGGAGCCCTTCGACGACCACGCAGCGCGCGCGGTCTCGGCGGTACTCAAATGCCGGACGCTGCTCCGCGCTCAAAACGTCCAGTGGCAGGAAAGCGGCCGCCCGGCGTTGCGCACGCGTTTCGGTCTCTCCACGGGCCAGGCAGTAGTCGGCAATGTCGGCGCGCCCGAACGACTCAGCTATACCGTACTCGGCGACACGGTCAATATGGCGAGTCGGCTCGAAGCGCTGAACGCGCGCTATGGGACGGAGATCCTGGCAACGGAATCGGTCGTCGTCGCAGTGGGGACGCAGTTCGTCTGGCGGCGAATCGACTGCGTGACAGTGAAGGGCAAGGCCTTGCCAACCGACATCTATGAGCCGTTGGGCGAAGTATCTCAGGTGTCCGAGGCGGTGCGTGATCGGGCGGCGGATTATGAAGAGGCCCTGCGACTTTCCAGCGAGCGCCGCTTCGCGGATGCGGTGGCGCGCCTCGACTCGCTGCTGGCCGCGCAACCCGACGACGAACCCTCGATACAGCTGCGCGAAAAATGCCGCCAATGGATCAATCACCCGCCGCCGGAGGATTGGGACGGCGTCACCCATTACAGCGAGAAGTGAGCCGTGGCCGTAGGTGGGTGTGTGAAGGAATGCGACTTTAAATGGTGCCCATCCACATGCTTTTGATCGGCATGCCATTGACTATCGCCGCCGGGATGGCCGTCGCCCTGGTCCTCCCGCGCGGATTGAGCTTGTGGGAAGCAGCCTTGTTGGCCGCGGTCCTTGCGCCGACCGACGCGGCGCTCGGTTAACTGGTCGTATCGAGCCCGCTGGTTCCGGTTCGAACCCGTCAAGCGTTGAACGTCGAGAGCGGCCTGAACGACGGTATTGCCCTTCCCATAGTCCTGTTCTTCGCCGCGCTAGCCGGTGCCGCTCATGCCGGAGAAAGCGGGCAGATGGTTGTACGGTCCGAACAAGCATGACGTAGACTGGCCCGGCAAAAACCGACGATCAGAAGGAGCTGTGAAGACAGATGCTAAATGAACTGCAGGAAAAGTGGTGTGCCGAGTCCAAATGGGACTTCTCGGAACTGAAGGCCCTCTTCATCAACTGTACGCTGAAGCGCTCCCCGGAGTTGTCGCACACGGACGGGCTTGTCCGCATATCGCGCGCAATCATGGAAAAGAACGGTGTGAGCGTCGAATGCGTGCGCGCAGTCGACTTCGACATTGCGACAGGCGTGTATCCGGACATGACCGAGCATGGATGGGACAAGGACGATTGGCCGGAAATCTACAAGAAGGTCGACGCGGCGGACATCCTTATCCTCACCTCCCCGATTTGGCTGGGCGAGAAATCTTCGATTTGCACACAAGTCATAGAGCGGCTGTACGCCAACTCGCACCTGCTGAACGATCAGGGGCAGTACGCCTACTACGGACGTGTCGGTGGGTGCCTGGTGACCGGCAACGAGGATGGCGTCAAGCATTGCGCGATGAACATCCTCTACTCGCTCCAGCATCTGGGCTATGTGATCCCGCCCCAGGCGGACGCCGGTTGGATCGGCCCGGCCGGTCCCGGACCCTCTTATTTGGACGAGGGCTCCGGCGGACCGGAGAACGAATTCACCAACCGCAACACCACGTTCATGACGTGGAATTTGCTGCACCTTGCCCGGATGATTAAGGATGCGGGTGGCGTGCCGGCGCACGGCAACCAGCGAACCATGTGGGAAGCTGGCTGCCGTTTCGACTATCCCAATCCCGACTATCGGTAATACTGGTGATCGGCCCCCTGAACTTGTTGACTGCTGCGAGTTCATGCTTGGCATCGCGCCTGGAGAGCACCCGCTCGGCGGCACGCAGTCCGAACTTCACCGAGGTCCGGAACGAGAGAATCGGTTTCCGTGTTGCCAGGACCCTCGTCAGGTAGGTCGAGATTGCCCCGCGAGGCTTCACCTCCAAACCCCTTGGGGTCTGGGCGCGGAATCCTGGTCGATTCGAGATAATTTGACCGGTGGCCCCATTGAATAAAGGAGCTTGTTGATGGATAACGCGCGCGGTACGGGGGCCGCCGTCGAAATAGACTCAACAGGCGACTGGCGCCGAGTGTCTTGAATGGCGGCTCAGGGTCAAGAAGCGAAGTCAGTCCTCGTATGGCTTAGTTCCGCTCCTTGGATGGGTCCGGGCACTTGCGTGGAGCGTTGAATGCAGTGGCATTTCGAGGCCCCGACCTAGAGTAGATCGCGCAGCCGGTACCACAGCATCGCCAGCACCAGGGCTGGCATACGGAACAGCCGGCCTCCTGGGAAGGGCCGGTGCGGGATGCGGGCGAAGACGTCGAAGCGTTCGGCGGTTCCGGCGACCGCTTCGGCCATGAGCGCGCCGGCCAGCCCGGTCAGCGCCACGCCATGGCCGGAAAATCCCTGGGCGAAGAAGATGTTCGGCGCCAGCCGTCCGAAATCCGGCAGGCGGTTGATGGTGATCGCGACATTGCCGCCCCAGACATACTCCACCTTGGCGCCGGCTATGTCGGGCAGGTAATGCGCCATGCGGCGCGCCAGGATCCGGCCAAGGCCCGGGCCCTCCAGGGTCGAATAGCTGACGCCGCCGCCGAACAGCATGCGGTTGTCGGGGGACAGGCGGTAATAGTTCAGTACGAAATTGATATCGGCGATTGCGATGTCGGCCGGGATGACCCTTGCCGCCTGCTCCGGGTCCAGCGGTTCGGTGGCGATCATATAGGTGCCGACCGGCATGATCTTCGGCCGTATAAGCCGGTCGACCGGCTTGGAGATGGCCGGCAGATAGGCATTTCCGGCCAGCACCGCATGGCTGGCGCGGACGGTTCCCGACGGCGAGTGCGCGACGACTTCCGAACCCGCCCGATCGTCATGGTCCAGCCGCTCGACCGGGCTGCCTTCATGGATACGAACACCAGCCTCCACCGCCGCCGCGGTAAGGCCCAGCGCGTATTTCAGGGGGTGAAGCTGGCCGCCGCCGCTGTCCAGCAATCCGCCGACATAGTGCGGCGACCTGACGAGTGTCTGCACTTCGTCGCGGTCGACCATGCGGCCGAAATGATAGTCATGATCCACCCACTCGGTGACGGTATCCGACAGCTCCGCCATGTGGTGTTTCTTGATCGCGGCCAGCAGATAGCCCCATTTCAAATCGCAGTCGATGCCATGGCGTTCGACCCGCTGGCGCAGGATCGATTTGGATTCCTCGCCCATCTCCCAAAGCCGCCGGGCATCCTCCTTGCCCATCAGATCGCGGATCTCCGCCATCGATTTGTTGTGGCCGGTGACGATCTGCCCGCCATTGCGGCCGGATGCCCCCCATCCAACCCGCCTCGCTTCCAGAAGCACGACGTCGAAGCCGCGTTCCGCGAGGTTCAGGGCGGCGGACAGGCCCGTGAAGCCACCGCCCACGACGACCACGTCGCAACGGGTTTCTCCGGCAATCGCAGGACGTGCTGCGGGCAGGTCGGCGGTTGCCGCATACCATGAATTAGCATGCATCGCGTTGGTCATTCACAACCGTCCTGATGATGCGCACACCGCGGAATCCCTGGCGAAGTCGGCAGGTTAACCATGCGTTAGCCCGTTTTGCCTCAAACTGCCGCAATTGTTTCATCCGTCCTTGACGGGGCTCCTGAAGATGGCAAGCGGGGCATGCCGTGAAATTAGATCGTAATCTGTTGGTCTCACTGCTGGGGCAACTCGGCAAGGAGAACGAGAACGAAGTCCTGATTGCCGCCAGGAAAATTTCCGCGCTGCTGCGCGAGAACCAGGTTCAGTGGCAGGACATCGTCGCCGGAAGCGAGGGTTTCCTGCCCCAGACCAAGGCGAAGCTGCTCAAGCTGGATGGCAATCGCAACTTCATGAAGGCGGCCGACGATCTGCCGCAATTCCTGGAGCTTCGCGAGGCCTTCTTCAACCAGACAATGAGCCAGACCGATCAAGCCAAGCTCAACTATTTCTTCGAGCTGTATATCGGCGAGCGCGATACGACGAAGAAGGACCCATTCTGATCGCCGCCGGGGCGCATCGTTGATCCGACCGCCCAGATGGCGATGCACAGCGCCGACCTTCCTGCGCGCGACCTGTCGGCTGACCGCTCATACCTTCTCAAGATACCAGGCATATTCCAGGGCGGTGATTGTCGCCTGGAACTTCTCCCGCTCCGCCCGCTTCAAAGCCAAATAGACCCCGATGAACTCGTCGCCGAGGTAGTCCGCCAGGATTTCGGACGCCTCCAGCTCGGCAAGCGCGCCATGCCAGGACGATGTCAGTGTCGCGGGGACGGTCTTGTAGGCATTGCCGGTGATCGGCGGGCCGGGGTCCAGCTTGCGCGTCAGCCCGTAATGCGCTCCGGCCAGCACGGCGGCCAGAACGAAGTAGATATTACTGTCGGCGCCCGCGACCCGATGCTCTACCCGGCGATCGGTGGCCGGGCCGACCGGTACCCGCAAGGCGCAACTCCGGTTGTTCACCGCCCAACTCGGGGCGTGCGGCGCATAGCTGCCGGATTGGAACCGGCGGAATGCATTGGCGTTCGGTGCGAACAGGGCCATGCCCTCCTCTATGGTCGTCGCCAGCCCGCCGATGGCGTGCCGCAGCGCCGCAGTCCCGGTCGGGTCTTCCGCTGCGAAGACGTTGACGCCCTTGGTGTCCAGCAGGCTCAGATGGATGTGCAGACCGTTGCCGGACAGTTCGGCATAGGGCTTGGCCATGAAGGTGGCTTCCATGCCGTGCCGGTGCGCCACGCCCTTGACGACCCGCTTGAACAGCACGGCCTCGTCGGCGGCGCGGATGGGATCGTCGGAGTGATGCAGATTGATCTCATATTGGCCGGGCGCATATTCCGAGACCGCCGCGTCGACCGGAATGCGTTGCTCCCGCGCCGCTTCATCCATCGCATTCAGGACGGTGTCGAATTCATAGAGCTCATCGATGCCGTAAACCTGGGTGGTGCTTTGGCGGCGGCCAGTGCCCGGCGCCTTGGGCGGCTGCGGTCCGCCGTTGGCATCACGGCGCCGGTCGATCAGATAGAATTCCAGTTCCAGGGCGACGACGGGATGCAGCCCATCGGCGGCCAGCCGGTCCACCACACGCTTCAGCACCGCCCGCGGATCGGCGAAAAAGGGCGCGCCATCCGCCTCGTGCATCGACAGCAGAACCTGACCGGTCGGGCGCGGCGCCCACGGTACGGTGCTCAGACTGCCGGGGACGGCGCGGCAGGGCCGGTCGGCGTCTCCTTCATCCATGCCCAGGCCGGTGGCCTCCACCGTGCTGCCGGTGATGTCGGTCGCATAGATGGAGGCGGGAAAACCGACCCCCTCCGTGAAAAGCTTGGGCAACCCGCGAATCGGCAGCTTCTTGCCGCGCAGCACGCCGCAACTGTCGACCAGAAGGGCATCGATCTGCTTGATGTCGGGATTGGCCGCGATAAAGGCCCGGGCTTCTTCTTCGCCCGCCTTGACGGCGGACCTACTTTTGGAGGACATCGGAACCGAATGGTGACGGTGGGTACATGGCCATCCTGGGTCAACCGCCCACTCTGTCAAGCCGCGTTCATCAGTCCGGGCGACGTAGTGGCCACAATGACGACGCCCGAGACCTCGCGAATCTGGTGGTCTAAATCAGAAGGTGATGGCGGGCGGCGAATATCCGACCGGAGACCCCATGGGAAAGCTTGAGAAATTCATCGAAGACCACCGGATCACGGAGGTCGAATGCCTGGTGCCCGATATGAATGGTATCGCGCGGGGCAAGATCCTGCCGGATGAGAAATTCATCGCCGGGCTGGCCAATCGCGGCCTGCGCCTGCCCGAATCCGTGTTCGTGCAGACCGTGACCGGCGAATGCCCTGCCGATGAGGACGTGACCAGCGAAGCGGAGATCGACGTCTATCTGTGCCCCGACCCGGACACCATCCGCATGGTTCCCTGGTATGACGAACCGACCGCCCAGGTCATCTGCGACTGCGAATATGCCGATGGCGGCCCGGTGGAGATTGCGCCGCGCCATGTCCTGCGCCGGGTGCTGTCGCTGTACGAGGAGCTCGGCTGGAAGCCGGTCGTGGCGCCGGAGCTGGAATTCTTCCTGGTGGCCAAGAACACCGATCCGGACTATCCGCTGGAAGCGCCCATAGGCCGTTCGGGGCGGGCGGAGACCGGTCGCCAAGCATACGGCATCGATTCGGTGAACGAGTTCGACCCGATCTTCGAGGATGTCTACGATTATTGCGAATCCATGGGGCTGGACGTCGACACGCTGAGCCATGAATCCGGCGCGGCGCAGATCGAGATCAACTTCAACCATGGCGACGCGCTCGAACTGGCCGACCAGGTACTGCTGTTCAAGCGCACAGTTCGCGAGGCGGCGATCCGGCACGACATCTATGCCACTTTCATGGCCAAGCCGATGCAGCACGAGCCGGGCAGCGCCATGCATCTGCATCAGAGCGTTCTGGACGCCAAGACGGGTGAAAATCTATTCGCCGCGCCGGATGGCGGCAATGCACCGCTCTTCCTGTCGTTCATCGGGGGCTTGCAGAAATTCGTGCCGGCGGCGATGCCGCTCTTCGCCCCAAATGTGAACTCCTATCGCCGGCTGGACCCGGATAGCGACGCTCCGATCAACGTGCATTGGGGGCTGGACAACCGGACTACCGGCTTTCGTGTGCCGGTCTCCGAGCCGGAGGCGCGGCGGGTGGAGAACCGGGTCGCGGGCGCCGACGCAAACCCTTATCTGATGATCGCCGGCTCCCTGGCCTGCGGCCTGCTCGGCATGACCGAGGAGATCGAGCCGTCGGACCCGGTCCTGGGCAGCGCCAAGCGGCTGAAATTCACCCTGCCGCGTCATCTGTGGGACGGGCTGGATCGGTTCCGAAGCTCCAGACGCCTCCGCAAGGTGCTCGGCAACAAGCTGGTGGAGGCCGTTTGGCATGTGAAGCGGGCCGAATATGACGGCTATCATCAGGTGATCAGCTCTTGGGAGCGTGAAAACCTGCTACTGAACGTGTAGGATCGTTCGATGGATTGCCAGCGCGGTCATATCGGCGCCGATTGGGCGGAAAATGGGCTTTGCCCGTTTTCGCGATATCGCGCTTTGATGATTCTGTGTGCACGGATCGGGTTCAACCCGCCGGCCTGACGAAGATCGGCGCCCTCCTGGGGCGTCATGCCCGGATCACGCCGATGACGCCGGCTATGATTTAGACATCATCGTCACAATCCTTCGAAGAGATGACCCATGACCAAGATCGACCGTAGCACCGGCGACTGGAAGCGCGCCGATACCAGCCACCATCTGCACCCGTTCACCGACCACAAATCCTTGGCGAAGGAGGGAGGCAGTCGGATCATCCAGCGCGGCGAGGGCATCTATCTCTGGGACAGCGACGGCACGCGGATCACCGATGCGATGGCCGGACTGTGGTGCGTCAATGTCGGTTATGGCCGCAAGGAATTGGCCGATGCGGCCCATCGCCAGATGATGGAACTGCCCTATTACAACAGCTTCTTCAAGACGGCGACGCCGCCGGCGATCGCGCTGTCCGAAAAGCTGGTTTCGCTGACGCCGGAGGGGTTGAACCGTGTTTTCTTCGCCAATTCCGGATCGGAGGCGAACGACACGGTGGTCCGCATGGTTCGGCACTATTGGAACCTGAAAGGCGCCCATCGCAAGAAGACCTTCATCAGCCGCCAATACGCCTATCACGGTTCGACGGTCGCCGCCGTCAGCCTGTCGGGCATGGCGTCGATGCACGCCCAGGCCGATCTGCCACTACCCGGTTTCGTCCACGTGATGCCGCCATACTGGTACGATTGCGGTGGCGAGCTGACGCCGGAGGAATTCGGCATCATGGCCGCGCAGGCGGTCGAGGAACGCATCCTTGAGCTTGGGGCGGAGACCGTTGCCGCCTTTGTCGCCGAGCCGATCCAGGGTGCCGGCGGCGTGATCGTCCCACCGGACAGCTATTGGCCCGAGATACAGCGTATCTGCCGGCAATACGATGTCCTGCTGGTGGTCGACGAGGTGATCTGCGGCTTCGGGCGCACCGGACATTGGTTCGGCTCTGACCTCTACGGGCTGAAGCCGGATCTGATGCCGATGGCCAAGGGCATCACCTCCGGCTACGTGCCGCTCTCGGCGGTGATGGTCGGCGACCGTGTGGCCGAGACCCTGATCGAAGAAGGTGGAGAGTTCTTTCACGGCTTCACTTATTCCGGCCATCCGGTGGCCGCGGCGGTTGCGCTGGCCAACATCGCGATCCTGGAGGATGAAGGGCTTGTCGAACAGGTGCATAGCGATACCGGACCCTATCTGCAGCAGCGGCTGAATGAGGTCTTTACCGACCATCCGCTGGTCGGCGAGGTTCGCGGCGTCGGGTTCCTGGCGGCGCTGGAATTGGTCGCCGACAAGCAATCCAGGGAGCGGTTCCCGAAATATGGCGAAGTCGGTGGGCGCTGCCGAGACCACTGCCTCCGGCGCAACCTGGTCATGCGGGCGGTTCGCGATGCCATGGTCATGGCGCCGCCGCTGACCGCGACCCGCGCCCAAATCGACGAGATCGTGGAGCTCGCACGGCTGGCGGTCGATGACACCGCGACCGAATTGGGCGTGTCCTGATAGGGGGAGCCGGCCGTCACCACGGTCGGTCTTTCGGTATCCGTTAACAGTAAATTAATGGCCGGATGTCACCTTCTTCTCGCCGTATTCAGCAGATGGTGGGGACATGCGCCGGGCGGTTTGTTGCATAGGATTCAGCCTTGTCGCGGCTACGTCCCTGTCGGGCTGCGCGATACCCGCGACTGTCGCCGCTGCCGGCTATGCGATGTCCGGATTTACCCTCATGGACCAAGGTGAAGACCCTGTCCGACGTGGTTCTTTCGGCCGCTCTGGACCAGGATTGCGCCATGTGGCGGATCATTCAGGACCAGCCGATTTGCATCAATGCACCGGACGAGAACGGAGTCCTCGCCGAGGCTGAGGACCCGTCGTTGAGCCAACTTGCGGATGTGACGGGCAAAGCGCCCAAATCCACCACGCCAAATTAACGCCACACTCTAAATACACTTAGGAAACCAGTTGCCTGGGAGTCCCAGGACCCTGGTGATGCGGGTGCGCGATGGGTGTGGCGGGAAGGCCGTGGAGTATTCCGCTGTCGTGCTGCCGATGGTTGCTGCACCGACCGAACCACATCGAGCCAATTGGAGACTCTTGAAATGCGCCTGAAAACAGCATCCGCCCTGATCCTTACCGGCGTATTGATCGCCGGCTGTGCCCGCAATCCGACGACCGGCCAGATGGAGATGACCCAGACAGGGCTCGGCGCCACGATTGGCGCGCTTGGCGGAGCGGCGGTCGGTGCGCTGGCCGATGATGGGCGCGGGGCGCTGATCGGGGCCGGTATCGGTGCACTGGCCGGTGGCGCCGTCGGCGCCTACATGGATCGGCAGGAAGCCGAGTTGCGTCAAGACTTGGCCGGCAGCGGTGTCGGTGTCAGCCGGCAGGGCGACAACATCGTTCTCAACATGCCCAGCAATGTCACTTTCGGTTTCGACTCCACATCGATCCGGCCGGAATTCCAGGGCACGCTGACCGATGTCGGGCAGACCCTGGCCCAGTACGAGCAGACCTATGTCGATGTGGTGGGCCATACCGACAGCACAGGTGCGGCCGATTACAATCAGACTTTGTCCGAACGCCGCGCCCGGTCTGTTGCCGACTACATCTCCGGACGCGGCGTCATCCCGCCCAGGATCAATATCGGCGGGTATGGCGAAACCCAGCCGGTCGCCGATAATGGCAGCGGTTCCGGCCGCCAGCAGAACCGCCGGGTGGAAATCTATATTCGCCCATACACGGGATAGTGACCGGCCACGACTTCTTCTGATCCATGAGCATGGTGGGCGGTGATTGACATGACCGCCCACCAGCGCTTTCATCCCTGAAAATGGGGATGATGGCGTCCGCTTGGGATAGCCTTGCCCCAAACAGGGAGGATCGCCCGTAACATCGCGGGCGCGGGATCTGGGAAGGCAAAAAATGACCCTTACAAACAAGAACAGCCGGCAGGGCGCCGCCGTTGCGCTGGCAGTGGCCGCCATCCTGGCCGCCGGGCCAGCATCCGCCGACGGCCAGCTCAATATCTACAACTGGTCCGACTACATCGCCGAGGACACGATCGCCAATTTCGAGGCCGAAACCGGCATCGACGTGACCTATGACGTGTTCGACAGCAATGAGGTGCTGGAAGGCAAGTTGCTGGCCGGCAACACCGGGTACGATCTGGTCATCCCGACCGGCGCGTTCCTGGAGCGCCAGATCATGGCGGGGGTGTTCCAGCCGCTGGATCGGTCTCAATTGTCGAATTACGGCAATCTGGATACCGATATCCTGGATCGGGTTGCCGCCCATGACGCGGACAACACCCATGCGATTCCATATTTGTGGGGCACCACCGGGATCGGCTTCAACACGGCGATGATCGAAGAGCGAATGGCCGAAGCCCCGGTCAACAGCTGGGATTTGATCTTCAAGCCGGAAATCGTGTCGAAATTCGCCGATTGTGGGGTCACGGTGCTTGACGCACCGACCGAATTGCTGAGCATCGCGCTGAAATACCTCGGACACGACCCCAGATCGACGACCGGAGAGGGGCTGGACGAGGCTGAGGCACTGCTGACCGAAATCCGACCTTATCTCAAGTACTTCCATTCTTCGCAGTACATCAACGATCTGGCCAATGGCGACATCTGCATCGCCGTCGGGTGGTCCGGTGACGTGATCCAGGCGGCCGACCGTGCCGCGGAGGCGGATAACGGTGTGGAGATCGCCTATACGATCCCGAACGAGGGCACGGTCATCTGGTTCGACCTGTTCGCGATCCCGTCCGACGCGCCGAACGTCGCCGAGGCGCACCAGTTCCTGGATTATTTAATGCGCCCCGAGGTCATTGCCGAGATCACCAACTACGTTTCCTATGCAAACGGAAACGAGGCTTCGCAGCCATTCATCGACGAGGAAGTTCTCTCCGACCCGACGATCTATCCGCCGGCGGAGGTGGTCGCCAATCTGTTCGCCGACAATGTGAAGCCGCCACGCGTGTTGCGCATGCAGAACCGTATCTGGACACGGATCAAGACCGGCACCTGACGGCCGGGCCTGACGGCTATGGCCAATACCAAGCCGGCCGGCGCGGACGAGCCCGTTACCATCGCCGAGCCCTGGCGCGATCCCAAGGCCCGGCCCTACGTCCAGATCGACCGGGTCACGAAGAAGTTCGGCGACTTCACCGCGGTCGACGATGTCAGCCTGTCGATCTATCAGGGTGAGTTCTTCGCGCTTCTGGGGGGCTCCGGCTGCGGCAAGACGACTCTGCTGCGGATGCTGGCCGGCTTCGAACGGCCGACCGTCGGCCGGCTGCTGATCGACGGGGTCGATGTGACCGACATGCCGCCTTATGAGCGGCCGGTCAATATGATGTTCCAGTCCTACGCGCTGTTCCCGCATATGTCGGTGGAGCAGAATGTCGCCTTTGGGCTGCGGCAGGACGGCGTGCCGCGGGATGAGACCGCGGACCGGGTTCGCGAGGCCCTGGAACTGGTGCAACTGGCCCAATTCGCCAAGCGCAGGCCGCACCAGCTTTCCGGCGGCCAGCGTCAGCGGGTGGCGCTCGCCCGCAGCCTGATCAAGAAGCCAAAGCTGCTGTTGCTCGACGAACCGCTGGCGGCGCTCGATAAGAAGCTGCGCGAGGAGACCCAGTTCGAGCTGGTCAACATCCAGGAACAGGTCGGCATCACCTTCATCGTGGTCACCCACGATCAGGAGGAGGCGATGACCATGTCGACCCGCCTCGCGGTGATGGAAACCGGCGACATCCGGCAGGTCGGCACACCAGGCGAGGTCTACGAGTTTCCGCGCACCCGCTCGGTCGCCGGGTTCATCGGCTCGATCAACATGTTCGAGGGCAATGTGGTCGAGAGCCGCGCCGACCATGCCGTCATCGGCTCTGAGGAGGCGGGCTGCGAGCTGCTGATCGACCACGCCATCGCGCTGCCCAACGGCACGCCGGTCTGGGTCGCGGTGCGGCCGGAGAAGATAGCGCTGAGCAAGGAGCCGCCGGCAAAGGGCGCGGAGGATACGGAAAACACCACCAAAGGCGTCGTCTGGGAAATCGCGTATATCGGCAACCTGTCGATTTTCCATGTGCGTCTGGAGTCCGGCAAGACCGTCCGGGTGACCGTGCCGAATGTCAGCCGGGTCACCGAGCGGGAGGTCACCTGGGAAGACGAGGTCTACCTGTCCTGGGGACCCCATTGCGGCGTGGTGTTGACGGAATGACCGATACCGTCGGCGGCGTCCGAGAATCCGTTGGCCGTCCCGACACCCCGGCGCGCCGGGTGATTGCCGCGCTGGCCCGGATCGGGCCGAGCGGCCGGAGCCTGGTGATCCTGGTCCCGTATGTCTGGCTGCTGCTGTTCTTCCTGGTGCCTTTCGCGATCGTGCTGAAGATCGCGCTGGCCGAGCCGCTGATCGCCCGGCCGCCCTATTCCCCGCTGTTCGAATGGGTGGACGGCGTCCGGCTCCAGATCAGCCTGGTCTTCGACAATTTCCAGTTCATCCTGTCCGACAGGCTGTACATTCTGGCCTATCTCAACTCGGTCAAGATCGCCTTCGTCTCGACGGTCTTCACCCTGTTGGTCGGCTATCCTCTGGCCTACGCCATTGCCCGCTCGCCGCTGCGCTATCGCACCATGCTGCTGATGGGCATTATCCTGCCGTTCTGGACGTCGTTCCTGATCCGGGTCTATGCCTGGATCGGCATCCTCAAGACCAATGGCTATGTGAACAACAGCCTGTTGTGGGCCAGCGGAAAACTGGAAAGCTGGTTTGGCATCGATGTAGGCTTCGAGCCAATCGTGATGTTGCACACCGATTTCTCGGTCTATGTGGGGATTGTCTATTCCTACCTGCCTTTCATGGTTCTGCCGCTTTACGCCACCCTGGAAAAGATGGATGAATCGCTGCTGGAAGCGGCGATGGACCTGGGCGCGCGGCCCTGGAAGGCGTTCCTGACGGTCACGCTGCCTCTGTCCCGGCCGGGCATCGTCGCGGGTTCCATGCTGGTGTTCATTCCGGCGATCGGCGAATTCGTCATCCCGACACTGCTCGGCGGGCCGGATCAGTTGATGATCGGCCGGGTGCTCTGGGACGAGTTCTTCGGCAACCGGGATTGGCCGGTGGCGTCCGCCGTGGCGGTCGCGCTTCTGCTGATCCTGGTGGTGCCGATCATGTACTTCCAAAACGCTCAGAGCCGGCAGGCGGAGCGCGCCTCATGAAACGCTCTCCGGCGCTGATGCTGTCCTACCTGGTATTCGGCTTCGCGTTCCTGTACGTGCCGATCCTGCTGCTGATCATCTACTCCTTCAATGAGAGCAGGCTGGTCACCGTGTGGTCCGGCTTCTCGACGAAATGGTATGGCGAGCTGCTGGGGAATGAGCAGATCCTTTCTGCCGCCTGGCTCAGCATCCGCATCGCCGCGACAAACGCGACCCTGGCTCTGGCGCTGGGGACCTTGGCCGGGCTCGTCATGGCCCGGTTCGGCCGGTTCCGCGGGCGGATCCTGTTCAGCGGAATGATCGCGGCACCGCTGGTCATGCCCGAGGTGATCACCGGCCTGTCGCTGCTGTTGTTGTTCGTGTCGCTGGACCAGTTGATCGGCTGGCCCGGCGCGCGCGGCGTCACCACCATCACCATCGCCCATATCACCTTCTCCATGGCCTATGTGGCGGTGGTCATCCAATCGCGGCTTGTCGGGCTCGACCCCTCCGTCGAGGAGGCGGCGATGGATCTCGGCGCCCGCCCGGCCAAGGTCTTCCTGGTGATCACCCTGCCGATGATCGCGCCGGCCCTGGTGGCGGGCTGGCTTCTGGCCTTCACCCTGTCGTTGGACGATCTGGTGATCGCCAGTTTCGTCTCCGGTCCCGGCGCCTCGACGCTGCCGATGGTGATCTTCTCAAAAGTGCGGCTGGGCGTCAGCCCGGAGATCAACGCCCTGGCAACGATCATCGTCCTGGTGATGGCCATTGGCATATTCGCCGTCGGCTTGATGGCGAACCGCCAGGAACGTCGCCGCCAACTCGATCAGAAGATGGCCATGGGCGAGGCCTGACACTACGGCGTCAGATAATTCCGATCGGGATCCCGGTCCGGTAAGCTCACCCGGTGACCTTGGCAAATTCAGCGCTACCCCAGCAACCAGGACCGGCAGTCATTACCAAACAAATGCTTATTCAGTGCCTTACCTGTACCGGATCAGCGTGAGGTTATAACGCGCTACCGGGTCAGACGCTCGATATAGGGCGGCAGGGCAAAGGCCGCCTTGTGCACCGCAGGGGTATAGTAGTCGGTGGCGATCGCCGCCGCTGCAAAACGCTCCTCGAGCGTTTCCACTGGCACCGCCCGCAGGGCCGGGTCGTCGGTGGCCCAACCGAGCGCCATGAAGCCGCCGATGTAAAGCGGCACCGCCGCCAGGTAGCAGCCGGCATCGGCGAATAGGGGACGCCATATCGCCACGCTGCGGGACAGTTCCCCGGCCTGCACGAAGGGCACGCCGTTCTGGGTCACCAGGACGCCGCCGGGGCTCAGGCAGCGTTTGCAGCCCCGATAGAAGCTCTCGGTGAACAGGGCTTCGCCAGGGCCGATCGGATCGGTGCTGTCGACAATGACCACATCGTAGCGCCGCTTGGTGGTGGCGACAAAATCGGCGCCGTCCGCGATCACTACCTCGATGCGGGGGTCGTCGAATGCGTCGCCGCAGATCCGCGGCAGGTACTGCCGCGAGAAGGCGATCACCCCGGCATCGATCTCCACCAGGGTCGCGGACTCAACGCCGTGGTGTTTCAGCACCTCCCGCAGCATGCCGCCATCGCCGCCGCCGATGACGAGCACATTCTTGACCGCGCCATGAGCCAGGATCGGCACATGGGCCAGCATCTCGTGATAGACGAACTCGTCCCCTTCGGTGGTTTGAACCACACCGTCGAGAGTCAGTACGCGGCCGAAGGAGCTGTTCTCGAACAGGGTCAGGCGCTGATGACCGGTATCGCTTTCATACAGCACCCGGTCGATCTTCAGCCGGCTGTGCCAGTCCGGATGCAGCGTTTCATCGAACCAGCCGGTCATGTGACCTTGCCGCGCAGATGCTCCGTCACGGCAATCCGGCCCGGGCTGAAGGCGTCGCTCAGCACCTCGATCGTCGCCGCCGGCCGGGCCGCCCCGCACATGAATACGTCCAGCGCCGCATAGCTGCGCTCCGGCCAGGTGTGGATGCTGATATGGGATTCCGCCAGCACCGCCACGCCGGACACGCCGCCATTGGGAGTGAAATGATGCAAATGGATGTGCAGCAGGGTCGCATTCGCCGCGCTTACGCAGTCCCGAAGCGCTGCTTCGATATGGTCGATATCGCCCAGCCGGGAAGCATCGTACAGGTCAATGATCAAATGGGTACCGGCGAAACATTCACCTTCACGTTCGATGAAGAAATCCGGTCGGTGCTCGACGGCCCTGGGCTGGCTCGCGTTCGAGGTATCCAAGATCCCGAAGGACCGTTCCGGCTGCGCGCCCTTGCGCTGCAGTTTCAGCACCACCGAATCTGTTGTCATTGCCTGGATTTTCACCCCTCTGCCAAAACCGCCCCACCAAGAGGCGGCCATATGCCCTTAACGCGAAGAAAATGCAAGAAGACTCGCGCTACCCGGACGTGTGGTCGCAATGCCGCGGTCGAGTTGTAAACCGGCGTCCGCGCCGGTAGGCTAATGATCGGTCCCAGCCGGAATAACGTTCTGACTCAAGGGCGATTATCAATGTCCACACCGCGCGCCGCCGGATTCTCCATGCCTGCTGAATGGGCGGTGCATGACCGCTGCTGGATGGCTTGGCCATGCCGGGAGTCGCTTTGGGGCGACGGGATCGAGGCGGCCCGTGCCGCCTACGCCAACGTTGCCCAGGCGATCGCCGAATTCGAGCCGGTGACAATGGTCTGCAACCCGTCCGATGTGGCGGAGGCCTCTCTGGTTTGCGGTGCCGGGATCGAGGTTCTGTCCCTGCCGATCGACGACAGCTGGATGCGGGATACCGGCCCGACTTTCGTGACCGATGGGCGCGGCGAGATTGCCGGAATCGACTGGCGTTTCAATGGCTGGGGCAAGATTTACGAAGTGTACGGCCAGGATGCGCAATTGGCGTCCCGGATGGCCGAACAGCTCGGCATCCGGTCTTTCTCCGCGCCTTTCGTGCTGGAGGGCGGCGCGGTCCATGTGGACGGCGAGGGAACCGCCTTGGCGTCCGAGCAATGCCTGCTCGACCCCAATCGTAATCCGGATGTCTCGCGTGATGAGATGGACCGCAACTTGCGGGACTTTCTCGGAGTCGATCGGGTGATCTGGGTCGAGAAGGGGTATGACGGCGATGAGACCGCCGGGCATATCGATGAGATCGCGTGCTTTGCGGCGCCAGGGTTGGTGCTTGCCTGCACGACCGAGGATCAGGATGACGAAAACTATCCGGTCTTCCGGGCCAATCTGGACCGCCTGCGCGCCGCGACAGACGCAAGCGGGCGTTCACTCGACATCGTCGAGCTTCCGACGCCCCGACGCCGGGACCGTTCGGACGGACAGCGCCTGACTCTGTCCTACGTTAATTTCTACATCGCCAATGGCGGTGTGGTTATCCCGGAATTCGAGGATGACCAGGACGACAGAGCCTTTCGCCTGTTTCGCGAGATTTTCCCTGACCGTCGTGTGGTCCAGGTGCCGGCGCTGGATATCGTCGTCGGCGGTGGCGGCATTCACTGCATTACTCAGCAGCAGCCGGCGGTCGAATAACGATTGCCGGATGAAGAATTTGTCAATCTTAGTTAGCAATTGTTAACCAAACCGGACTATTACGGAGGTGCCGCTTGCATCACAGGAGTCTTCCGGAATGATTTTTCAGTCGGACAAGGAACCGGTTGCTCAGTCCGCTTCCATCCCGTCGGGTAAGGGCCCTGACGGCCAGCCGCCACGGCACTCGATCATCAGTGCTGAGCTGAAGATCAAGGGTGACCTTGAGAGCAGCGGCGATATCACGATCGAAGGCCAGGTCGAAGGCAACATCAAATGCCGGACCCTGATCCTCGGCGAAGCGCCGATCATCAACAGTTCGGTCGAGGCCGATACCGTGCGCATCTGCGGCGTCTTCAGCGGCGAGGTGAAGGCACGCAAGGTTGTCTTGACCCGGACCGCCAAGGTTTCCGGCGATATCTATCACGAGACCCTGCAGGTGGATGAGGGCGCGACGATCGAAGGGCGGATCGCGCGGCTCAGCAGCAGAAAGTCGAGCGATAAGGACAAGGTCGCGGCGCTGCGGCCCGCCAGTACCGGCTGATCAGGTTTGTGCCGGCGGTGCCTCGGGGGGCCGCCAGCGCACCGATTTCGCGTACCGAAACCCCTCTCCGCGAGAGGGGTTTCGTCGTTTCCAGACACACAATCTGTCGGGTGTGCGAAAGGGTTCGGTTAACCGCTTGTTAGTTGTCCTGGCGCACACTCCGAAACTCGCAACGTGCGGCAGGAGGTCCCGGCGCGAGTGCCCGGACAAAACGGTCGGGCTGCCGCCTGCCGACGTAACAGACGGCATGGGGATGCAGACAAAAATATCGGTCGCAGTCGGCAGCACGCGGAAGTCGGTCCTAAGCGACAATCCGTCCATCAGCGCCAATGGAAGCCACGTCGTCATCGACGTCGAGGGGGAGCAGGGCGACCTCGTTTCCATGCTCCTGGATCGTGAGACTGTCTTGCGGATCCTAAAGGACGGCTATCGTGCCGGCATGTTCGATCGATTGCTCGCCGGCCCGATTTTCCCGGACGCCTGACCACTTCGCCGATTGGTCGAATTTCGACTCTCCTGCCGGCACAGCAGTCAACTCTGCGTGAACCCGCGCCCATCGAAAGCGTGTTCCAACGGCGAATTGTGGCGACCGACCGGGTATCTGCCTTGATTTCAGCGACATTTCACCAAATACACTAACAAAGTATTACTAGCGTTTCCTATTCGTATACTTGTTCAACTTATCGGATCGACGCTCTTTTAATGCAGCGTTAACCTATTTTCCTCATCATCATCTGCAGATCGCGGCGTGCAGGGCGCAAGTAATCGCTTCGTACTACTGTCGTGATTTGACGGGACATTGCAGCGATATTTTGCCGTCATAAGGTGATTATTAGCTTCTTTCGTCCGCGGCCTGTCAGGGAGAGGCCAATAGACGAGGCTATTGCCCGGCCGATTGTCGGTCGAAAGGAGATTGGAATGAGTGGATTGCTGAAGACGGTTACCGCCGCGGCACTGGCGAGCGCCCTGGTCGCCTCCGCCGCAGCCTCCGCCCAGGAGCAGCAACGTGTTCCCTGCGGCGAGCGCACCGCGATCATGTCCCACCTCGAAGACGGTTATTCCGAAAAGCCGGTTGCCATGGGCCTTGATGCCCAAGGTCGCGTGCTTGAGGTGTTGGCCGCGCCTTCCGGGACCTGGACGATGCTTGTATCGACGCCGGGTGGGCTTACCTGCCTGATCGCCAGCGGCGTCGCCTGGGAAGAGCTCCAGCTCAAATCCGGGGTCGAACCCTCCGCCTGACCCTTCGGGGTTATCGGTCGGAACCGGGCCATTGCCGGCCGTCTTCGGGCGGCCGCGATCCCGTCCTCCGCCTAGCGTTTTTCCTTTTTGTGCGGCACCGGCCCGCTCTTGGACCGGCCCCGCATGGCGGCCGCACAGGCCCCCCGGGCCCAATCGGCCAGCGCCTCCTGATCTTCGAACACCGCATCCGGCAACGGATAGTAGGACATCGTCTTCGGCCGCTCATCGGACGGCTTGAAGGGTGCCAACCCCTCGGCGCGATAGCGCTCGCGGGTCTCGTCGTCGACTTTCAGGTACAGCGTATCGCGCGAAATTATCGCGAACATCAGACCATCCATGAACAGCCCGTGGCCGCCAAACATCGAGCGCGCGCGAACGTCGCCGACCGGGCTGAGCAGGTCGACGATATAGTCGATGTATTCGCGGCTGTTCGGCAACTCTATGCCTTTCCTCGACCCTGCCGATTCAGCTGCCGGCCTCGGCGAAAAACGCGCCGAACGGCGGCAACGACACCTGGCCATCGTCCAGCCCGGCCGTCGGGCCGGGACCGGTCATCGGCCGCCAATCTCCCGCCAGCGAGACGGTGGCAGGCCGGTTCGACAGGTTGAATGCGCAGAATATCCGCTGATCCTCAAGCTGACGCTCGAATGCGAAGACCGGAGCTTCGGTCTCCGCCATGACGAAATCGCCCACGATCATGGCGCGGTGTTCCCGCCGCCACGCCAGAAACCGCCGATAGGCGTTGAGCACGGATTCGGGATCGTCGCTCTGGCGGTCGGCGGCCGACAGCCTGTGTTCGTCCGGAACCGGCAGCCAGGGCTTGCCATCACCGAAGCCTGCATTGGCGGCATCGGCAACCCAGGGCATCGGAGTCCGGCAGCCGTCGCGGCCCTTATGGGCCGGATAGAATTCGATACCCCACGGATCGCGTAGATCGGCGAAGTCCAGATCCGCGTCGGTGAGGCCCAGCTCTTCGCCCTGATAGATGCACACGCTGCCGCGCAGCGACAGCAGGCAGGCCATCAGCATCTTTGCCAGTGCTGCCTGATCGTCTTTCGTCGCCCCCTCTGCTCCCCATCGGCTGACGGTGCGCACGCAGTCGTGGTTGCCGAAAGCGTAGGTCGGCCAGCCATCGCCGATCAGCTCCTCGAACCGGCCGATCACCTCATGGAAATGATCCCAACCATAGGCCTGCTGAGTCAGCTCGAAGGTGTATCCGCTGTGCAGTGCGCGGTTCCCTTGAGTATAGCGTGCTGTGGCCTCGATACTGTCCACATCGGCGATTTCTCCGAGCATGAACCGGTCCGGAAATCGATCGGTCAATGCCCGTAGCCGGGCGAAGCATTCCATGATCTCGGGCTGGTCTCGATCGTAGAGATGCGTCTGATGGGCGAAAGGACTCTTGTGGGTGCCGCCGAAATTGACTTTGCCATCGTCGACTACCGGCGGGTTGTCGCGCAGCAAGCCGTCGTGAACCAGCGTGGTGATGGCGTCGAGCCTTAGGCCATCGACCCCGCGCTCAAGCCAGAACTCCGCTTCGCCCAGCATGGCGTCGACGACCTCCGGGTTGCGCCAATTCAGGTTCGGCTGGCTCTTCAGGAAGTGGTGGAGATAGTACTGGCTGCGCCGGGAATCCCAATGCCAGGAGGCCCCGCCGAAGACCGACTGCCAATTGTTCGGCGGCGAGCCATCGGGTTTGGCGCCGGCCCAGACGTACCAGTCGGCTTTCGCGTTGTCCCGGCTCTGCCGGCTCTCCTCGAACCACGCATGTTCGTCGGAGCAATGGGCCAGCACCATATCGATGACAACCTTCAGCCCGCGCTCATGAGCTTCGGCGACCAGCCGGTCGAAATCCTCATTGGTGCCGAAGATGGGATCGACGGAGCGGTAATCCGAGATGTCGTAGCCAAAATCGCGCATCGGCGATTTAAAGAACGGCGAGATCCAGATCGCGTCCACGCCCAAGCTTGCGATGTGGTCCAGCCTTTGGACAATGCCCGTCAGATCGCCGACGCCGTCGCCATTGGAGTCATGGAAGCTGCGAGGGTAAATCTGATAAATGACTGCGCCGCGCCACCACGGCATTTGCACCGATTCGCTCATGGGTCGTCACCCCATCTTCTGAACTTTGGTTGAAGGGAACCGGCAACCTGCGTTGCACGTATCGCCTCTAAGGCCTGATGGGCCTGCTTGCAAGACAAGACTGTCGGTGGGGAAATAAAAATTCGCAGCGGCGGCCGACGTCCGCGTGGTGTCAGTGCGTTTTGATCAGCGGCGCGAATTTCACGCCGATCAGATCGGCCGTCCGAACCTCCTGGCCATGCCCTTTTTCGATCAGCAAGAGGCGTTGTTCGCCGGGCTTGCCGACCGGTATCACCATCCGGCCGCCCGGGCGCAGCTGATTGATCAGCGCCGATGGGATCAGTTCCGGCGCGGCGGTCACGATGATCTTGTCGAATGGCGCCATGTCTTCCCAGCCGTGAGCCCCATCGCCGAGCCGGTAGTGCACATTGCGGTATCCCTGCTGGTCCAACCGGCGCTTTCCGATCGCCATCAACTCGTCGAGGATTTCCAGCGTGTAGACAGATCCGGCGATCTCGGCGAGCACCGCGGCCTGGTATCCGCTCCCCGTGCCGATTTCCAACACCGAATCCTCCGGCGTGATTTCCAGCAGGTCGGTCATCAGCGCCACAATGAAGGGTTGCGCGATGGTCTTGCCATGGCCGATTGGCAATGGGCTGTCGAGATAGGCAGCCGCCTTGAGCGCCTCGGGAACGAATTCATGGCGCGGTACTTTTGCCATAGCCGCCATGACCCGATCGCCCAATTGGTCGACGCCGATTTCTTCGCCAACCAGCCGTGCATAGACGGCGATCCCGTCGACCATTTCGCGGCGCAGATCGGAGAAATTCATTTCCTGACTCATGGCGTGCGAAACGTAGCAGAACTACGCCCGCCGGGGAATCGCGCATCGTCAGGTGGGTCGGCCTAGCGATCGACGAGATGGTGCTTGCCGATGGGCCGGACAGATTGCGCGCGCGGTTCTTGGCCGGGCTCTTGCGGGGCAACGGCGATCCGTACTTCGCTGCCGGCCTCAAGAAGATCGAAGGCGCCATCCGGCACGCTGTTCCGATTGAAGAAGACTTCCTGGCCATCGGCGGTTCGGACGTATCCATGATCCTCGTCCGGGGAGATCCGAAGCACCCGGCCATGGGGCGGCACCTCGTGGGTCTTGACCTTGCCACGAAGGGTCCGGACATGGTCTTCGAGCCTTCGGGTGGCGGCACTGAAGGCATCGCGGATTGCGACATAGACGTCTTCGTGGGCCGGGTCGCCGGGACCGTTGTGATCGACCATCAGCCGCTTGCCCGGCACGCCGATTTCGATGCTGATTTGGTAGCGCTTGCCGTGGCGGTGATGTCGATGCGGCGCCTCGACGACCACGCGGCACCGGGTCATGTGATCAAAAAACCGCTCCAGCCGGCCGACCTTTTCGCGAACCCGAGCTTCGATCGCATCCGACCGCTCGATATTTCGAAAGACGATCTCCAGTGGGATATTCATCCGCCGATCCACTCTTCATTGCCATTTTTCACGAGCGGGTACCGTGCGCCGCCGGACGGGGTGCGGCATTGATCTGGATTAACATGGCCGTGGGTGGGCTGGCATTGCTGCCCGGCAGACGACTACACTCCATGCCGGGGCGAAGAAACTCAGGCGAGGAGTGGGGTTTGGACGACCAGTTGGGCGCGTTTTGCCGGCATGTGGACGTGCGGATCGAAGGCGCCCCCGAGGGGCCGCTTTCCGGCATTCGCTTTGCCGCCAAAGACATCTACGACATCGCCGGGCAGACCTGCTGCTGCGGCAATCCGGACTGGCTTGCCTCGCACCCGGTGGCCGACCGCACCGCCCCAGCGGTAACCGCATTGCTTGAGGCAGGGGCCACCCTGGTCGGCAAGACGCTGACCGATGAACTCGCTTTCAGTCTCAACGGCGAGAACCATCACTATGGAACTCCGGTCAATACCGCGGCCCCGGATCGCATTCCCGGCGGGTCATCAAACGGATCGGCGGCTGCGGTCGCCGGCGGATTGGTGGATACCGCGCTAGGGTCAGACACCGGCGGATCCGTCCGCGCGCCGGCCAGTTTTTGCGGACTCTATGGGTTGCGGCCGAGCCACGGGGCGATTTCCCTGGACGGGGTCATGCCTCTGGCGCCGAGCTTCGACACTGTCGGTTGGTTCGCCCGGGATGCGGCGCTTCTCGAGCAAGTCGGCCAGGTTCTGCTCGGAGGCGGGAGCCCGGCATCGCCCGGCCGCTTGTTCGTTGCCACCGATGCCTTCAACCGTATTCCGCCGGCCGCGGCAGCAGCGCTGCGCGACGCCGTCACATGGATTGAGGGGATTTTCGGTCCAGCCGAGCCGGTGGCGGTAGCGCAGGAGGGGCTCGATACCTGGCTGTCCCATTTCCAGGCGCTTCAATGGCGTGAGATCTGGGACAGTCATGGCGACTGGATTACGAGTGTGAAACCGAAAATCGGGCCCCTCATCGCCGAGCGATTTCGGCTGGCGTCAGAGGTATCGAATTCCTCGGTCGAAGCAGCGAAGGCATTCCGTCCGGCGGCAGCGAAGAGGCTGCGGACCCTGCTGGCCAAGAATGCGATCCTGGTTGTTCCGTCGGCGCCGGGGGCAGCTCCGCTCAAGGGTCTGCCGCAGGATCAGGTGGTCGCTTATCGCAATCAGGCGCTCGGCATCCTCTGCATCGCCGGCCTCGGATATCTCCCGCAACTGTCGATACCAGCGGCGATGTCCGAAGGGGCGCCGCTCGGCATTTCCCTGGTCGGCGCGCCGGGCAGCGATCGGATGCTTTTGGCGGCGGCCCGTCAGCTTGGTCAGCCGCCATCCTGAAGACGGCGTGCCGGCCAAGCCGGCAAACAGAAATTCCGTCCTTCAAAGCATTGGAACAAATCCAATTTAAGAGATTCTTGACCAGTCTAAGAAATAGTAAAAGTTACTGTCTGTTCTAATAAAGTGAATTTCGGTTGGATATGATCAACTTTTTGTCGGCAGCGCGGCTTCCGTTGATGCGGGGCTTGCTGATCTGCGCAGCGTTTTTGGGCCTCGCTTCCTCTTCGGGATCGATTGCGGAGGCTGTTGAAACGCGCCCGATTTTGGTCGGGCTCGATGCGGACATGACCGCTATGCGCGCTGGCGAAGCGATCCGCCGCGGCATCATTCTGGCTATGGACGAGCTCAATCGATCGGGCGGTGTGCTGGGACGCCCATTGGAGCTTGTGGTACGCGACAATCGCGGCAACCCGGCCCGTGGGATCGACAATATCGAAGAGCTGGCGCGCATGGATGATCTCGTTGCGGTCGTTGGCGGGTCGTTCACACCCGTCGCGCTTGCCGAACTGGACGCCATCCATCAGCACGGGCTGATCTATCTCGGCCCCTGGGCGGCGGGCACAGCGATTGTAGACAACGGATATCGGCCCAATTTCGTCTTCCGGGTATCGGTTCGCGATGAGTTCGCCGGCGGCTTTCTAGTCAATGCCGCCCTGGACCGCGGTTTCCACAACCTTGGCCTATTGCTGTGGCGGACGGCCTGGGGGCGATCGAACGAGACCGCCATGACGGCGGCGCTGGACGAGCTGGGAATGGAACCGGCTGGCATTCAGTGGTTCAACTCCGGACAGCAGGATATGTCGGCGGAGATCAATGCGCTGATCGCCGCTGGCGCGGATGCAATCATGCTGGTCTCCAGCGTTACCGACGGTGTGGTCGCGATCCGCGAGGTCGCGTCAAGACCGACCACCGAGCGGCTGCCGGTAATCTCCCACTGGGGGATCACCAGCGGCGACATGAACCGGAATGTGGGCTCTGTCCTGGGCGAAGTGGATCTGACATTCCTGCAAACCTTCTCTTTTGCCGACCCTCCCTTCCCCGATCGCGCCGACCACGTTTATCAAGCCTATTGCCAACGGTTTGATGACTGTACCGCGCCGGGACGGGTTCTGGCGCCGGTGGGCACCGCGCATGCATACGATCTGGTCCATCTGCTGCACATGGCGATCACCCAGGCAGGCAGTATTGACCGGAATCAGGTGCGCCGGTCTCTTGAGGCTCTCGGGCCCTATCAGGGTCTGCTTCGGGACTATGATCCGCCGTTCACAGCGGAGCGTCATGACGCATTGGATGTCGCCGATTTTCGCCTCAGCCGATATGGCTCGGACGGGGCCATTATTCCCCTGCCTGTTCGGTGACAAGCCAGTTTCAGGAGCGGGCGTCGATGGCGGTTCCCGACGTTGGCGCCCAAACGACCGACCCTCACAAGAGGCCGGCGACCTTGCTGAGCCATGTGCTGATGCATGTGCTGCCGGCAACGATTCTGGTGCTGCTGGGGATTTCGATCGCTCAGTCATACCTGGTGCGCCGAACATTCGAGGATGAAGTTCAGCAGCGTTTGAACCAGCAGGCAACGCAGGTGGCGGCGGCCATTTCGGTGAAGACCGAGGCATTGATCGTTGCCGCGGTCGCCGTTGCCGAGAACGATCTGGTCGCCAATGGCCTGATCGATTTCGAAGAACGGCTGAATTACCTCCCGGTCTATTTTCGGCACCTGCGGCTGCCAGGCCCCTCTGGCACGCTGGTCTCGCTGACCGATTATCGCGGTCGAACCCTGGCATCGAACGCGCCGGCCCGATCGTACGAGGCCGAGCCGTGGATCGACGGGGTCATGACCGGCCAACGTCTTACCCAGATCGACCGCAATGGCATGATCCTGGCATTCCCGGTGTTGATTTCCGGACACGCTGAAGGAATCATCGTCGTGGAGTTGGAGCCCGACACACTGTCACAACTTCTGTCCGTTCCCATTCTGGTGGGGGCGATGGCAGTGAAGTCATCGGATGGGGCCGTGCTGTTTTCTTCCGACGACAGTTTCGTTCCCCGTCGAAGCACAGCCAATCCAGGGTACGACACAGTCGGATCGCAATGGGTCGGCGTCGAAACCCGCGTGCCCTTCATACCGGAACTTCAGTTTGTGGCGGGCGAATTGCGATCGGATGCATTCCGATCGGTGTCCCATCTCTATCAACTGACCGCCTTGGCAGTCGTCCTGAGCGTCGTCGCTGTAGCACTGGGCATTGTTGTGACTGCCTGGCTGACAGCGAAGCCGATCGCGCGCTTTGCCGAGGATATCGGGCAAATCGGCGGGGCAAGCGCTTTCACGCACCGCGCCAGGCTTTGGGGGTTCGCGGAGCTACAGTCGCTGGCCTTGTCGTTCAACACCATGCTGGACCGGCTGGAGAAGACCACCACCTCGCGTGATTATGTCGACAGCATCCTGAATTCAATCAGCGAGATACTGCTGGTCACCGGACCCGGCGGACGGATCCGGCGGTGCAATCGGGCAGCCGTGCAGATCATGGGGTGCCAGCAGGAGGCACTGATCGACCGGCCGATCGCGTCGATCCTGACGGATCAAAATGACGGGCTGCAGCGCCTGGTGCGCGGTGAGGTGACGTCGATAGAGGGCACGTTGACGACCGATATCGGCGGTTCATTGCCGGTCCAGATCTCCGCGTCGCGCATGATGGGAGGGGGTCTCAGCCGCGAGGACCGAATTTTCGTCCTGATGGACATCACCGAGCGCAAGGAGGCGGAACGACTGCTCCGCCGCCGCGCACAGGAATTGGCGCGCTCGAACTCCGAACTGCAGCAATTTGCGTCGGTGGCGTCCCATGATCTTCAGGAACCCCTGCGCAAAGTGCAGGCTTTCAGCGAACGATTGCGCACGAAATACAGCGACCAGCTGGACGAACAAGGGCAGGATTATCTGGCCCGTGTCGCTGCGGCGACCAGTCGGATGCAGTCGCTAATCGTCGACCTGCTGGCTTTTTCCCAGGTCGGGCGTGGCGAATTGAAGTCGGTGCCGGTTGATCTTGGAGAGGTGGTCAGGGGCGTCATCTCGGATCTGGAGGTGCGCATCCAGGAAACTGGAGCAACGATCGACGTTCAGGATCTACCCACGGTTCGGGCCGATACGTTGCAGATGCGCCAGCTGTTCCAAAACCTCATCGGAAATGGCCTCAAATACAGTCGCGAAGGCGTGCCTCCCTTGGTTCGCATCAGTGCAATGCAATCGCCGGATCTCGGTAGCTGCAGTATCGAGGTCGCCGATAACGGTATTGGGTTCGAACAAGACTATGCGGAGCGGATTTTCGGCATTTTTCAGCGTCTGCATGGTCGTTCCGCCTATGAGGGGACGGGTATCGGACTGGCCATTTGCCGGAAGATCTGTGAGCGCCATGGCGGAACTATCGCGGCACGCGGCAAGCAAGGCGGCGGCGCCACATTCACCGTAACCCTGCCCGGCGGAGATTCCGTCAGAAAGGTAGCCTGATGGCCGGACTCGAGAACGGTTTCACAGTTCTCGTCGCCGATGACGATGTGGACGACCAGCTCCTGATCAAGGAGGCGATGGAGGAGGTGCGGCCGTCCACCCAGGTCGATTTTGTCGAGGACGGGGTTGCCCTTCTCGAATATCTGCGCCGAGAAGGGCGCTATGCCGGCCTCATCGACTGTCCATTGCCGCGGCTTCTGCTGCTGGATCTGAATATGCCGCTCAAGGATGGCCGAGAAGCGCTGTTCGAGATCAAATCCGACCCGTCCTTTTGGCGCATTCCAATCGTGATCCTCTCCACATCCAACGCCGATCAGGACATCCGTCGGGCCTACCAGCTTGGGGCGAATTCCTTTGTCACCAAGCCGTCCAGCTTCGAACGGCTTGTCGCGGTGGTGAAAGCGCTGGACGCCTATTGGTTCGAGATTGTCGCCCTTCCGGGCCGATGAAGAGAAGGCGCCGGACGTGATCGCCGCACCGAAAATCCTCCTCGTGGACGATGATGAGGATGACAGCGTCCTGGTCCGAGACCTGATCTTGGAAGCCTTCGAGAAAGGACCGCCGTCGGATTGGGTGAATACGTATGAAGGTGGGCTCTCGGCCATGGTCGCGGGCAACCACGATGTGTATCTGGTTGACTTTCGCCTGGGGTCTCGTAACGGGCTGGATTTAGTGCGGGAGGCGGTGCGGCAGGGCTGCAAGGCACCGATCATTCTCCTAACCGGCCAGGACTCCCGTAAGACTGATATTGATGCCATGGCCGCAGGTGCGGTCGACTATCTGGTCAAGGGTACGATCACGGCGTCGCAGCTCGAACGCTCGATCCGGTATTCAATCGGGCGAAAGCTCGTCGAGGAGCGGTTGGAGCGGCTGGGTTTTGAGGATGGATTGACCGGGCTGCAAACCCGCGCGCCGTTCCAGCAACACCTGGAACAAACTGTCAGGTTGGCGCGGCGGGAACACCGAACCTTCGCTGTCACGATGATCGATCTCGACGGATTCAAATCCATCAACGATACGCATGGCCACGCGGCAGGGGATTTGGTGCTGGCCGAGATTGCCAAGCGCGTCAAGTCGGTCCTGCGAGCATCCGACGTCATCGCGCGTATTGGCGGCGATGAGTTCGCCGCCGTGCTGCCGACGACCGGCACTGTTGAAGGCGCCGCTGTAGTGGCCAGAAAGCTTGTCGATATCGCCACCCGTCCCGTCGCCCTGGAACATGGCGAAGTGAAAGTCGGGCTGTCGGTTGGGATGGCGATCTTTCCAGTGGACGGGGCGGCGCCGGACGCCGTCCTGAAGCGTGCCGACGAGGCGATGTATCAGGCCAAGAGAACCGGCGGTGGGTACGCGATCGCCGGAGATGGAGATTGCGCGAAGACCATCGATGGCGCGATCCTGGTCGGGCGGCTCGTGGAGGCCATCGAGCAGGATGAACTGGACATGTACCACCAGCCGAAGATCGATTTGCGGACTGGGCAGGTATCGGGTGTGGAGGCGTTGGTGCGCTGGCACCACCCCGAGCGCGGCTGCCTCTCTCCGGCCGCCTTTGTCGAAGCGGCGGAAAAGACATTCGCCATCGAACCGATGACCATCGCCACCCTTTCCAAGGCCTTGAAGCACGCGGAGTCGTTTCGCGATGCCGGGCACGATCTGTCCTTGGCGGTTAACCTTTCAGCCCAGGCTTTCCGGAACGACGCCCTACCGGATCTGATTGCACAGGCACTGTCGGGCTCCAGCCTGCCGCCGGAAAAGCTGACGCTGGAAATCTCGGAATCCGGACTGATCGCCGATTTCGATCGTCTGGTCGCCATGCTCGCCTGGATCGCCCGATCCGGCGTGTCCATTTCGATCGACGATTTCGGCGCCGGGCTCAGCATCTTCGCGCGGCTAAAGGATCTTCCCGTCAACGAGCTCAAAATTCACGGATCGTTAATTCGCGACCTTGCAGCCGATGATCCCGACCCGGCGATCGTTCGGTCTATCCTGTCCCTATGCAAGGATTTCGGCCTCGTTTCGGTCGCGGAAGCGGTCGAGACCGAAGCTGCGCGGGACCGCCTGACGGAGATGGGCTGCCAGATGGCGCAGGGCTTCTATTTCGCCCATCCGATGCCTGCCGAGGAGGTGGGGGCGTGGATCGACTCCTGGCCGCTGCCAAATTCGGCCGATCGCAAGGCGAAGGGCTAGTCGCGACGCCAAATGCCGGTCTTAAGCTGCTCCGGCCTATGAGTCGTATTGCATCAATACGCTCAATGGGACGTCGATCCGATCCCGCCCTTTCAGGAAAGTCAATTCGATGATGCAGGCGACACAGCGCACATCGGCGCCAACCTGCCGCAGCAGATTGATGGACGCCTCCATTGTTCCGCCGGTAGCGAGCAGATCATCGAGAACGACGACACGCTGCCCGGGCGAGATCGCGTCTGCCTGGATTTCTATGGTGTCCTGGCCATATTCCAGATCATATGTATGGGGAATGGTCTTCCCGGGTAACTTTCCTTTCTTGCGCAGCATCAAGAAACCGCAGCCGAGTTCGAAGGCCAGAGGAGCCGCCGTGAGAAAACCGCGCGATTCAATGCCGACCAGAAGGTCCGGTTTCTCCGGACGGATGATATCCGCCAGCCTCTTGACAGCCACGCGCCACGCCTCAGGGTGTGCCAACAGGGGCGAAATATCGTAAAAAAGGATACCGGGCTTTGGAAAATCGGGAATGCTGCGGATGTGGTCTTTGAGGTCCATCGGACGGTCCTGTGCCAGTGCGCGACCCGGTTTGGGCCACTGTGCGCCCAAATAGACGATATCCGGATGCGCGGCAAGCCGACGATTGTCTTCACGTCGTTGATCCCGACGCCAATGGCAGGATTCTGATCGATGGCCGTTGATGCCGGAGGAATTGCAGCAGGGGAGGGTGTCACGCCGGCCGATCCGACACCGTCATCTGACGCCTGGGTGCGAACGCAGGCCGCCGACGATCGCCTGCAGGTCACCGCCGGCGGGCGCTGGGACATCAAATGCGCCACCCAACTCGACCGGTCGCTGCGGGCAATCGAGTCGACCGGTGACGCGGCGTCTGTGACGGTCGATCTTGGCGGGGTCGAAGTGCTCGATACCTCCGGTGCCTGGCTTCTGCGACGGACCATGGATGTATATCGGTCCCGCGGGCTGGAGGTCTCGATCGCCCATGCGCGACCGTCTTTCGAGGCACTACTCAATGATGTCGGGCGATCCGATCCGCACGTGCCGATCGAAACCCCGATGCCGCCGAAGATCGTCGAGATCGCCAACCGGGTCGGCCAGGCCAGCTTCGATATTGCCGCGGGCGCGCGCGATCTGATCGGGTTCTTCGGCCTGTTGCTGACCAAAACGGTTGGCGTGATCTTACGGCCGAGCCGGCTGCGTTTCACGTCGACGGTCTATACATATGGAACAGGTCGGTCTGAACGCTGTGCCGATCGTGGGACTTCTATCCTTCCTGATCGGCGTCGTTCTGGCCTATCAGGGGGCCGAACAATTGCGCCAGTTCGGCGCCGAGCTGTTCGTCGTCAACCTGCTCGGCATCTCCATTCTGCGCGAATTGGGAATTCTGATCACCGCCATCATCATCGCCGGCCGCTCCGGTTCGTCCTTCACCGCGCAAATCGGAACGATGAAGGTAAATGAGGAGGTCGATGCGATGCAGACGCTCGGCATCGACCCGATCGAAATTCTGGTCCTGCCGAGAGTTACCGCCCTAGTCCTCACCTTGCCGCTACTGGCGTTCTTCTCCGATATTGTCGGGCTGGCGGGCGGTGCGATCATGAGCTACTTCACCCTCGACATCACCTTTGGCCAGTTCCTAAAGCAGCTTCAAAGTGCGGTCGCTCTGAAGCATCTTTGGATCGGCCTTGTCAAAGCGCCGGTCTTCGCCTTCGCGATCGCCATGATCGGCTGTTACGAAGGGCTGAAAGTCTCAGGCAGCGCGGAAAGCGTCGGTCAGATGACCACCAAATCCGTAGTCGAATCGATCTTCCTGGTCATCGTTCTCGATGCGGCCTTCTCGATCATCTTCGTGACCATGGGGCTGTAGATTGGCACTTCCAAAAAACATCGCTGCCGCGCCTGTCGACGAAGACGTCGTCATCAAAGTGCGCGGGCTGCGTACACAATTCGGCCCGCAGATCGTGCATGACGATCTCGACCTCGACGTACGGCGCGGCGAGGTGCTGGGTGTCGTCGGCGGCTCGGGAACCGGTAAGTCGGTGCTTCTCAAGGAAATCATCGGACTGATCCAGCCTGCCGCCGGTTCGGTGCAGGTCTTCGGAACCGATATCACGCGGCTGAGGGGAGCGGCCCGCAAGCAATATATGCAGAAATGGGGGGTGCTGTTCCAAGACGGCGCACTATTCAGCTCGATGACGGTCGGGCAAAACATTCAGGTGCCGATTAAGGAATACACCGACCTGTCCAAAGACCTCATCGACGAGATCACCGGGGTCAAGATCGGCATGGTGGGTTTGCCATCCTTCGCCTGCGCCAAATACCCGTCGGAGTTGTCCGGCGGCATGCGCAAGCGTGCCGGTCTGGCGCGGGCATTGGCGCTGGATCCTGAGATTGTTTTCCTTGATGAGCCGACGGCCGGACTCGATCCGATCGGTGCGGCGGCCTTCGACCAACTCATCTCCAACCTACAAAAAAGTCTTAATCTAACCGTGTTTATGGTGACTCATGACCTCGACAGCCTGGGCGCGATTTGCGACCGGATCGCCGTATTGATCGACAAACGAGTCATTGTCGACACAATGGAGAACCTTCTGAAGGTAGATATTCCTTGGATACAGGAATACTTCCATGGGCCGCGTGGCCGTGCAGCACGGCAAGCGTCCGCCAAACCGACTGAGGCGGTCTGAGTTATGGAGACCAGAGCGAGTTACGTCGTCGTCGGCAGCTTCGTGCTTGCCGGAATCCTGGGGCTGGTGATCTTTGCGACCTGGCTTGGCAAGCTGAGCATCGACCGGGAGTTCGACAATTATCTGATCTATTTCAGTGGCTCAGTGACGGGCTTGCAGGTCGGCAGCGCCGTGCGATATCGCGGCATCCCGGTCGGAACGGTGACAGATATCAGGATCGACCCCGACAATGTGGAGCGGGTTCAGGTCACCGTGGACGTTGCGCCAGGCACCCCAATCGTCGTCAGCAATGTCGCCACTTTGGCTATTCAGGGCATCACCGGCGGTAGTTTTGTTGAGATTATTGGCGGGGTCCAGGGCGATCCGCTGCTCGAGCCGGAGTTCGGGGAGCGCATGGCGGTGATCGCATCGCAGCCGAGCTCACTGGCCGAATTGTTGGAGAATTTCCCGCGGCTTCTGGAGAGCGCCACGCGCCTGGCCGATGCCGCAACGACTTTTCTCAGCGAGGAGAATGTCGATTCGGTATCGAACATACTTGAGAATGTCGATGCCCTGACCCAGACGCTCTCCGACCGGTCGCAGGAAATTTCGACGGCGGTCGAACGTCTCGAGAGCCTGACGGTGAATGTCGATGGAATTGTATCGGAGGCGCGCGTCGATCTTGCGCGGCTGAGCGACCGCGTGGACACCACGCTGCGGATTGTCGACCAGGAGATGTCAATGACAGCCCTGGACATTCGAGAGCTTGCGGATGCGGCGACCGACACGTCGAACCAGATCACCGTCTTTATCCGCGAAAACCGGCAGGGAATTCGCGAGTTTACCGGCGGCGGGATCAACGAGTTCACGCTGATGGTACAAGAACTGCGCACATTGGCGACAAACCTGTCGCGTGTTGCCGTGCGGATCGAGAACGATCCGGCGCAGTTTCTATTCGGCAGTTCGGAACAAGGGGTCAGGGTCGAATGAGGCGATCGATGCTAACCGGTCGGCGGCAGTTTGCGCGTCTGTCCCTGGTCGGGCTGGGGACGGTAATCCTGCCCGCCTGCACTATCTCCGGGCTGCGGTCTCCGCCGCAGCTTTATACGCTAACGCCCAAGAGCACCTTCGCGGAGGACCTGCCGGCGGTGGATTGGCAACTGCTCGTGGAGCCGCCAGCGGCGGCGGCCGGCTTGGATTCACTTCGGCTCGCGCTCCAAAGCACACCGCTCAAGCTTGACTATTTTGCCGATGTGGCCTGGACCGACCGCGCGCCGCAGATGGTTCAAACCCTGATTGTCGAGAGCTTCGAGAATTCCGGTCGGATCGTCTCGGTCGGCCGCGAATCCATCGGCTTGCGTGCCAACTACGTGCTCAAGACCGAGCTGCGGGAATTTCAAGCGGAGTATGTGGAAAACGGTCTGTCCGCGCCGCCGAAGATCCGGGTCCGGATGAATGCCAAGCTGGTCGAGATACCAAGGCGCGCGATCATTGCCGGTGACAATTTCGAGGCGACCACGGCCGCCACCAGCAACACGCTCGATGCCATCGTCAACGCGTTCGATGACGCACTGGGCAAGGTCCTCAGACGTATGGTCGAGTGGACTCTGATCAGCGGCGAGGCCCATTGGAGGGCCAATGGCTCTGCCGGACTCTAAGTCGGGGCTGTTGCCGAGCAAAGGCCACGGATGGCGCCCCAGGGCAGCATGCGTTCCGGTGAATGTGGGCTGCTCTGACTCGATGAAATAGATCAAACTCCAGCCAATCGAGTTGAGTGGAGATTGATCTAGTGTGATGGTGCTGAAGTTCGGCACATTTCATGTGCCGAGATTTGGAAGCTGAATCACACTAGAATCATATAGATAGTGTCCCTTTGATCCTGTAATTCGCTATGGCGAATTTCAGAATCGGGACACTAGAAGCCGAATTTGATCCGTATCAGGACTTGATGTTCGGCGCCGGAACCAAGGTCCGTCTTGGCGCCGTAGGCAAGGAGGCCGGTGACCGAATCCGACATCTTCATCGCGAATTGCGCATCGAGAGCCATCACGTCGACCTGGGTGAAATCGGCGTAATACCCATTCCTGCGGCCGCCGGACAATCCCGCGATCACAAGATGGTCGTTGGCCTTTAGGGCATGCTCGAACGATAGGCTCAGCCGCGAGTAGATTGCTCCCAACCGGCTGTCGACCTTTGCGAGACTCAGGAAGCCGAGGCTCCCAATCAGTGTCTCGGACCGGTGACCGAAATCAGTCAACTCCGATCGATTGCCATCGATGGTGTCGCCGAGCGCACCGCCCGCCAGTCGGAGATTGGCCATCGGACCAAAGGTCCATGACGATCCGTCCTTGAACTGGTCTACATCTTCCGAGGATGAGACGGCGAAGAACAAATCGTCGTCGAACGGGTGTTGCAGGCCGGTGTCGCCGGCACTGGCAGGCGCGCCGGCCCAAAGGACCATGGCAATCGCGACCGCTGTTGCGGCAAGTTTCTTCTTGTTCATTGCCCCTACCTGTTCGACCGGTCGTTTCTCTCGCCGTCGGATCATCCTGATCGTTCGCGACTATCGCAGCCTGTGCCCGGTGCCGCAATGAGTTGCCGTGGGTCGTCGGTGTTGCCGAAGCGACCCGGCGCGCCACGGCCGGCAGGCCGCATTCCGAAGGGCGGCATGGCAGAGTGGGTCACCATCTGAACCGAATGCCGCCGGTGATCTCTTGGATGCCCGTGCTGCGAACGCGCAACCGGGTTTCGTATTGGAAATAGCCCGGCACCATGCCCTTGAGCCGAAGGCTCAAGGCGTTCTCGAGATCGAATTTCGCTGGATCGGCCGGCTCGGCGTAGATATTCCGCCGTAGCGCGCCGGGCAGCGTTCTGAGCCGCAAGCCATCGATATCGAATTCATGCGCCAAGTACAGGTCGATCAGAGCCTCGAGCGGGCCCAAGCCGGATTTCAACAGCGCCGACGTCTGCAGGCCGATGGCGCCGGTGAGCGAGTCTTGGGTGGCGTATAAGGTGGTGCGGTCGCCGATGGAGTCATCGTTGGGCCCGGCATAGGTCAGGCTGGAAAATGGCTGGACGGAGAGTTCGCCGACGGTCACTGCCCCGCCAAGCAAGGCGGTGAAGCCGGCCGTCTGATTTGTCGCGGGCGCTACGCCGAACTGACCGTAAGCGGGTTGTGCGAAGACATCGTCATCGATGCTCATATCGAACCAATCCGCCGTCATGTCGCGCGGACCTGTCGTCGCGCCCCACAGCTCAGTTGCCGAAAGGGCCGTGTTCGCCAGTGCTATCAACACCGTGCTTGCCAAAAAAGTGGCACTAAGCGTCCTGCTCATCTGCTTCCCTCCTATCTGGTCGGGATGCGGCACCGTATCTCTGATGCGACCGGTGAGACGATCAAAAGAACAAGCTTCCGATGATCGCCTTTTGCATAGTCCGGAGTCTGAAGTCCTTTTGGCTCCGGGTTGCTATCCCGTGGGGTTTCGCAGTAATTTTCAAAATTGGTTAACAATTGTTATACATTTTACTATGAATTTACCTTGATTGTCCAGCATGGTCGTTTTCGGCGCATGTTCTAGGTGATTTCATTTCTTGTCCGACGCCCGGGCTGGGTGTGTATCGCATGGCAAATATCGCGCAGCGTGGTTTGCGGTCGAGTTGGGCCGGGTGCATAGTGCGGTTCGTTTCCGATGACGGTGGGATGGCCTGTCCAGCCCGACCGACGACAATGTCCCGACCGAGTTCCGCCCATGACCCATGTCTTTCATCGCCATACCGCGATGGACCCGCCGGTCGCCGCGGGCGGCGACGGCCCTTACATCCTGGACCGATCCGGCAAACGCTATCTCGATGCTTCGGGCGGTGCCGCGGTGTCCTGCCTGGGCCACAGCCATCCGGCGGTGATCGCCGCGATCCGAGAGCAGGCCGGCCGCCTGGCCTTTGCCCATAGCGGGTTTTTCACCACCGAGCCGATGGAGGCGCTGGCCGAGTTCCTGGCGACCCGTGCGCCGGGGCGACTTGACCGGGCCTATTTCCTAAGCGGCGGATCGGAGGCGGTGGAGACGGCGATCAAGATGGCGCGGCAGTATTTCCTGGAGATCGGCCAACCCGAGCGCCGGACATTGATCGCCCGGCGCCAGAGCTATCATGGCAACACGCTTGGGGCGCTGGCTGCCGGCGGCAACCAATGGCGCCGCGATCCCTTCGAGCCGCTTCTGTTCGACGCCATCCATATTGCGCCCTGCTACCCCTATCGGGATTGCGGCGACGAGGAAGACGAAGCGGCGTATGGCCTGCGCATCGCCGATGAGTTGGAGGCGGCGATCCAGGCGGCCGGTCCCGACACGGTGATGGCATTCATCGCCGAGCCCGTCGTCGGCGCGACCGCCGGCGCTGTGCCGGCGGTGCCCGGCTATTTCAAGCGGGTGCGGGAAATCTGCGACCGGCACGGCGTGCTGCTGATCCTGGATGAGGTGATGTGCGGCATGGGCCGGACCGGTACCTTGTTCGCTTGCGAGCAGGACGGCATTGCCCCGGATCTGGTCGCCATTGCCAAAGGGCTTGGCGCCGGCTATCAGCCGATCGGCGCGGTCCTGGCGACGGACACGATCTTCGAGGCCTTCCGGGCCGGATCGGGTTTCTTCCAGCACGGCCACACCTATATGGGCCACGCTATTGCCTGCGCCGCCGCGCTCGCAGTGCAGCGGACGATCGAGGAAGACAAGCTGCTGGACAACGTGAACAGGATGGGGGCCGTGCTGCGCGAGGCGCTGGAGTCGCGGTTCGGCAATCACCACCATGTCGGCGACATTCGCGGCCGCGGCCTGTTCCTGGGGTTGGAACTGGTGGCCGACCGGTCGACCAAGGAACCGTTCGATCCAAATCACCGGCTGCATGCAAAGACCAAGGCCGCCGCCATGGCGCGCGGGCTGATGTGCTACCCGATGGGCGGTACCATCGATGGCCGGCGCGGCGATCACGTTCTGCTGGCGCCGCCCTTCATTATCGAGCAGCAGCATGTGGCGGAGATCGTCGAGAAGACGGGCGATGCCATCGACGCCGCGATCGCGGAGATCGCTTGATGGGCAGGGAGAATCAGGGCCGGTGCTTGTGCGGCGCCGTCCGGTATGAGGTTCGCGGCGACCTGCGCGGCGTGATCGATTGCCATTGCACCCAGTGCCAGCGCTGGTCGGGGCATTTCGTCGCCGCAACCGCAGTCGATCGCGACCGCCTGGAGATTGCTGAATCCGGCGCGCTGCAATGGTACGAATCCTCCCCGGGAATTCGCCGCGGCTTCTGCGGACATTGTGGCTCCAGCCTCTTCTGGGATAAATCATCAGCCGCATCGGTCAGCATCATGGCCGGCACCCTCGAACAACCGACAGGCTTGCAGACCCTCCGCCACATCTACGTGGCCGATAAGGGCGACTATCACCGCATTGCGGACGGGCTGCCGCAATTCCCCCAAAGAAGGGGTTAGGTATTGGCCGACCCGGAAACGACATGGGCCGGGGCAGATGAGCCTTGCCTCATCATGGTTGCCCCGAACGGTGCGCGCCGGACCAAGGCCGACCATCCGGCCCTGCCGATGACGCCGGCGGAATTGGCGGAGACGGCGTCGGCCTGTCTGGAGGCGGGGGCAGGGGCTATCCATTTGCATGTGCGCGATCGCCAAGGCGGTCACACGCTCGATGCGGACGCTTATCGGGCGGCCCTGTCGGCGGTGGGCGGCGCCGTCGGTGACCGGATGATCTGTCAGGTCACCACGGAATCGGTCGGTCTCTACGGTGCGGCCCAGCAGATGGACATGGTCCGGGAATTGCGGCCCGAGGCCGTGTCGCTGGCGGTGCGGGAACTTGTCCCGGATTCCGGCCATGAGGCCGGGGCGGCGGCGTTCTTCCACTGGATGGTTGCCGAGCATGTCCGCCCGCAATTCATTCTCTATGATTCCGCCGACGTGAAACGCTTCAACGAACTGCGTCGCCGCGAGGTGATCCCGGGTTGTCCAAGCCATCTGCTTTTTGTGCTTGGGCGGTACACGCCCGGCCAACAATCCCAGCCGCGCGACCTGCTGCCGTTTCTGCGCGAATACGAGCCAAGGGATCGCTGGTCCATGTGCGCTTTTGGACGACGCGAGGCGGTGTGCGCGTTGACGGCGGCGGCGCTCGGCGGGCATAGTCGGGTGGGATTTGAGAATAATTTGACCTTGTCCACCGGAAAGACCGCACCTGACAACGCGGCGTTGGTGGCCGAGGCGGTTGCTGCGGCACGGCAGGTCGGACGTACCATCGCCGATGCCGACACGGCCAGAGGGGAGGTTATCTAAGGCGGCCGGGTGATCCGGCCGGCGCAATCGGGTTCAAACCCCATAATCAAGAAAACCTCGATCGGCGGGCCGATGCTGTTGGCATCGGTCCGGTATTTCGACAACAGAGCATCCGGAGGATGATATGCGAAAATTTGCTACCACGACGGTGGCCATGACATTGGCAGCCGGCCTGGCTGCCACCAGCGGCCCCGCCGTCGCCGATACCTTCGTGACCATTGGCACCGGCGGTGTAACCGGCGTCTATTATCCGACTGGCGGTGCGATCCAGCGGCTGGTGAATCGCGGTCGGGCCGAGCACGGCGTCCGGGTGTCGGTGGAAAGCACCGGCGGGTCCGTGTTCAATCTGAACGCCATCGCCCAGGGCGAGTTGGACATGGGCGTGGCCCAGTCCGATTGGCAGTACCATGCCTATAACGGGTCCCATGAGAACTTCCCGGAGGCCAACCCGGAGTTGCGCTCGCTGTTCTCGGTCCATGGCGAGCCGTTCACCATCGTCGCGCGGGCCGATAGCGGCATCAGCACGGTCGAGGATCTGGTTGGCAAGCGGGTCAATATCGGCAATCCCGGTTCCGGACAGCGCGGCACAATGGAAGTGCTGATGAGCTCGATGGGCTGGGACAAGGACACGTTCAGCCAGGTGTCGGAGCTGCAGTCTTCCGAGCAGAGCCAGGCGCTGTGCGACAACAATTTCGACGCCATGGTGTTCACGGTCGGTCATCCCAGCGGGTCGATCCAGGAAGCCACCACCACCTGCGCCACAGTATTGGTGCCGGCCGCGAACGACATCATCGACCGGCTGGTGGCCGATAACGACTACTACGCCTATTCGACGATCCCGGGCGGCATGTACGAAGGCAGTGCCGAGGATGTCACCACCTTCGGCGTGAAGGCGACCTTCGTTGCCTCGACCGCCGTCCCCGACGACGTCGCCTATCAAGTCGTGAAGGCGGTGTTCGAGAATTTCAACGATTTCAAGCGTCTGCATCCCGCCTTCGGTGTGTTGATGAAGGAAGATATGATCACTGATGCCTTGTCGGCGCCGCTCCATGACGGTGCCGTCCGCTACTACAAGGAAGCCGGCTTGATGTAAGCCGAACAGAGCGGGCGGGGCTTTGACGGCCTCGCCCGTTCGCTTTCAGGTTGACCTGCGAACATTCCAATGCCGCCGGGTTCTCCGGCGGGGTGCGTAACGACATCGAACGGGGCGGTGTATGAGCGACACGGCGAAAAGCGGCCAACTCGACGACGACGAACTTCAGGATCTGGTTGCGTCCAGCGATACCGGGGCCCGCCAGCCGACCAACGCGTTGGTGGCCAGGGTGCTGATCTATGTGGCGCTGGCATGGTCGCTGTTCCAGCTCTGGTATGCATCGCCGCTGCCTTTCGTGCTGGGCGTCTTCATCGTCAATGACGCCGAGGCCCGGGCGATTCATCTCGGCTTCGCGGTATTCCTCGGCTTCATGGCCTTTCCGGCGCTGAGCAAGGACCCTGCCGGCAAGGTGCCCCTGCTGGCCATGATCCTGGCGGTGCTGCCAGCGCTGATGTTCGTTCTGGTGGTGCTGAACGGCGAGGTCGCGATCGACGATCTGCTGTTCCCCCTGGCGCTGGTCCTGGCGTCCGGCGTTCTGATTGTTCTCGGCGTGCTGCAGACCTCCCGAAGCCGGATACCGCTGGTCGATTGGGCCATGGCGCTGTTGGGCACTTATTGCGCCACCTATGGCTTCGTGAACTACGACTCCCTGGCGAATCGGCCGGGGCTGCCGACCGATCTCGATATCGTCGTCTCGGCCACCGGGCTGGTGCTGTTGCTGGAGGCGGTGCGGCGGTCACTCGGGCCGCCCCTGATGATTGTGGCGCTGTTTTTCCTCTGTTACGTCTTCTTCGGAAACGCCGCCTGGGTTCCCGACGTGGTCAAGTATCAAGGAGCCTCCCTGAACCGGGCGATGAGCCATATGTGGCTGGGGCCGGAGGGCGTCTTCGGCATTGCGATTGGCGTATCATCGAAGTTCGTATTTCTGTTCGTGCTGTTCGGCGCGCTGCTCGAGAAAGCAGGCGCGGGCAATTATTTCATCAAGGTGGCATTCTCGCTGCTCGGCCATTTGCGCGGCGGTCCGGCCAAGGCGGCGGTCGTCGCCTCGGGTATGACCGGGCTGATATCCGGCTCGTCGATTGCCAATGTGGTGACGACGGGCGTGTTCACCATCCCGTTGATGAAACGGGTCGGCTTCAGCTCCGAGAAGGCCGGGGCGGTCGAAGTCGCATCGTCGGTCAACGGCCAGATCATGCCGCCGGTGATGGGTGCCGCAGCTTTCCTGATGGTGGAATATGTCGGCATTCCCTATATCGAGGTGGTCAAGCACGCCTTCCTACCGGCGCTGATCTCCTACATCGCGCTGGTCTACATCGTGCATCTGGAGGCGGTGAAGACCGGCATGGAGGGGCTGCCGAGACCGGGCGTGCGGCTGTCGCCCAAATTGGCGCTGATATCCGCCGGTATCTCGATCGCATCGATCCTGATCATCGCCGGCGCGCTCTATTGGATTTTCCAGGCCGCGGCGCTGCTCGACCAATCCCATTGGGTGGTGATCGGTGTGGCGGCCGTCTTCGCCCTTCAGTTCATCTTGTTCGGGGCGATCAAATCACGCCTGCCGGCCCAACAGGCAGCACGCTTCGTTTCCATGGGCGCCATCGTGCTGTGCAATACGGTGATCGGCGCGGTCGGCCTGTTCCATGTCATGAAGCTGGTAAAGTTGGCCTCCGGCTCGTCCGTCGGGTTCGTGGTCGCAATCCTGCTGGCGGCGGTTGCCGCCGGGCTGATCTGGTACGGGTCGCGCTTCCCGGAGCTTGAGCTCGACGATCCGAATGCGCCGGTCATCGAGCTACCTGAGGTCGGCCCGACGGTCAAATCGGGCCTGCATTTCCTGTTGCCGATCCTGGTGTTGGTCTGGTGCCTGATGGTGGAGCGCCTGTCGCCGGCCTTGTCGGCATTCTGGGCCACGGTGTTGATGATCGCGATCCTGCTGACCCAGCGTCAGCTGTTCGCGATCTTCCGCGGCAACGGCCAGTCCATGGGCAACGCCAGCCAGCAGGGCGCCACTGAACTGTTCGACGGTCTGGTGACCGGTGCCCGCAACATGATCGGCATCGGCATCGCCACGGCGGCTGCCGGCATCGTTGTCGGCACCGTCACCCTGACCGGCATCGGCCTCGTCATGTCGGCCTTCGTCGAATTCCTGTCCGGCGGCAATCTGATCGCCATGCTGTTGCTGGTGGCGCTGTTGTCGCTGATCCTCGGCATGGGCTTGCCGACCACGGCCAACTACATCGTGGTTTCGAGCCTGATGGCCCCGGTCATCGTCGATGTCGGCGCCGGGGCCGGCCTGGTCGTGCCGTTGATCGCGGTCCATTTGTTCGTCTTCTATTTCGGGATCATGGCCGATGTCACGCCCCCGGTGGGGCTGGCCAGCTTCGCGGCAGCGGCGGTGTCCGGCGGCGACCCTATGCGAACGGGATTCATCGCATTCTATTATTCGCTGCGCACCGCGGCCTTGCCGTTCCTGTTCATCTTCAACACCGATCTGATCCTGTACGGGGTCGATAGCCTGTTGGCCGCCGCCGTGGTTTTCGTGACGGCGACCATAGCCATGCTGATATTCGCCGCCGCCACTCAGGGATTCTTCATAGCCAGGTCGAAGATGTGGGAATCGGCCGTGCTGTTGCTGATCGCCTTCACCATATTCCGCCCGGGGTTCTGGATGGATATGGCCTTCCCGCCGACCCAAAGCCTGCCGGGCACTGAGGTCTACAATCTGGCGGCGGATCGCCCGGCGGGCGAGGGGCTGCGGGTGGTGCTGGAGGGCGAGGATTTCGACACCCTGAAGATCGTGACCCAGACGATCATGCTGCCGATCGGCGACAGCGGGTCGGGCGAGGAAAGGCTGGCCGCGGCCGGGCTCACCCTGCGCGAGGAGCCGGATGGCCGCCTGCTGGTCGATCTGGTCGAATTCAGCAGCGCGGCGGAGGATCTTGGCATCCAGTGGGATTTCGAGGTCAAGTCGGTGCTGGTCGACAATGATGTGCCGCCATCGCAGCTGATGTGGATCCCGGCCTTCATTTTCCTGGGCGGCATTATCTTCATCCAGCGCCGTCGCCGGGATGAATCCGCCGGCTCGGTCGTCACAGCGTAATCTGGCAGGAAACCGTCATGTACAAGGAAATCCTGCTGCCGATTGACCTGAACCATGAAAGCTCATGGCGCAAGGCTTTGCCGTCGGCACTGGAGCTGTCAGAGTCTTTCGGGGGGCGGCTGCACATCATGACCGTGGTGCCGGATTTCGGCATGTCCATCGTCGGCAGCTTTTTCCCCAAGGACTACGAGAAGCAGGCGATTGAGGGGGCCAATTCGGCATTGCATGACTTCACCAAGGCGCATCTGCCCAAAGGCGTCGCATGCCAGCACATCGTCAGCCACGGTACGGTCTATGAAGAGATCCTGGAGGCCGCAAAGACCATCAAGGCCGACCTCATCATCATCGGGTCGCATCGTCCGGAGTTGAAGGACTATCTGCTCGGTCCGAATGCGGCTCGGGTGGTGCGTCACGCGAACATCTCGGTGATGGTGGTCCGGGACTGACCAGGGTCACGGCATCGGGGCAAGGCACCGGAGTTGTGGTCAGCAACGCTCGCAGGGTTCCATCGGCAGCCCGCCGGCCATCCATCCGGTTCCGTGGCTACTGCCGTGAAGGCCGTCGGCGACATCGTAGATCCGGGTGAAGCCATTACGCTCCAGAACCGCCCGCGCCGCCGATGAGCGGATGCCGGTATTGCAGATCATCGCCAGCGGCCGGTCCCGGTCGCCATCGACCAGCGCCAGAATTCCGTCCAGAAACGCCTGCCGCCCACCAGCCTGGTTGAGCGACACCGCTGAGGCGCCGTCCGGAAGCCCTTCGGCCCGCCACTCCGCGGGCGTGCGGACGTCCACGACTGTCAGACCGCCGGCCGCCGCCAGGGCATGGGCCTCCCGCGCCGCCAGAAATTGGTCGTCGGCAGTGGCGCCAGCGCAAATCATCAGCAGCGCCGCAAAAAGGGCAGGGGCCAACGAGCGACGGATAACAGCCATGAGATCGAGTTTGCGTGATCCTCCCTCACCGCGCAACCATCGGACAAATCCCCTGTTTAACGGGGATTTAATCAGTCCATGCCACCTTGGCGCGTATGAGTCGGTAAGGATTCGAGCGATCCCTGCGCGGACGGCACACCAGGATGATGGCCCCGATGAGCAGCAATCTGAGACCCGAAGACGTCGCGCAACTTTTGGCCGACAAATCGCCGGATGGCCGCGCTGGCATGGTCGCCAAGGTGGCCGGCGAACTTGATGGCGCCGCGCTGTCGGATCAGGAGCGTGGGATTGCCGAGGATATCGTCCGCCAGATGGCGAAAGACGCCTCGGAGATCGTGCGCGAAGCCGTCGCGCTCAACCTGAAGTCGTCCCGAAACCTGCCCCATGATGTGGCGATGACGCTCGCCGAGGACATCGACAGCATCGCCCTGCCGGTCCTGCAATATTCCGACGTGCTGACCGATGAGGATCTGACCGACTTGCTGGAGCGGGCGCCGGAATCCAAACAGGTCGCCATGGCCCAACGGTCGACGGTGTCGGAGGAGCTTACCGAAGCTCTGGTCCAAAAGGGCAGCCAGGCGGCGGTGGAGACCCTGGTCGGCAATGCCGGCGCGCAGATCAACGAAGCATCCTTCGAGAAGGCCTTGGACCGCTTCGGCGATTCCGAGGCGCTGCAGGAAAACATGGTCAAGCGCGGAACCCTGCCGCTGACCATTTCGGAACGGCTGGTCACCATGGTGTCTGAGCAGCTCCAGGACTATTTGGTCACCCATCACGATCTGTCGGCCGACGTGGCGGGCGATCTGATCCTGCGGTCACGGGAACGCGCCACCGTCACACTGGTGACCGATGACGCCGATGAGAAGGATGTGGAGAAGCTGGTCGGCCAGTTGATCGACAATGGCCGCCTGACACCGTCGCTGGTGCTGCGCAGCCTGTGTACCGGCGACCTCGCCTTCTTCGAAGCCGCCATGGCGAGCCTCGCGGGAATCCCGCTGGTCAGCGCCCGTGCCTTGATTCATGACGAGGGCAAGTTGGGTCTGAACTCGCTATACGAGAAGGCCGGGCTGCCGAAAACCCTCTACCCGGCATTCCGCACGGCGGTCGATGTGATCCGGGAGACTGATTTCCGCGATTCCGACTATGACCGGGACAGCTATGGCCGGATCATGATCGAGCGCATCCTGACCCAATTCGATGGGATGGGAGTGGACGATTCAGATTTCCTGTTGCGGAAGCTCGATGATCTGATCCAGAGCGAAGCGGCGTGATTTCGGCCGGTGCCAGTCGGGTTAGACCAGGATGTCGAGCCGGCCGCCGCGCTGTTTTTGGCGCTGGACTACTTTGGGCTCGACGCCGGAAGGATCGGGCGCATCCACCGCTTCGGTGGTATCCGTCTTCACATTTTGCGGCCCGCGCGCCTGTTTGAGCGCTGGTGCCGGCGCAACGACGGCCTGAACCGGCGGCGGTGCGGTTGGAGAAACGACAGCCATTCTCTTGACTTGAGACCGTTAACCGAAATCGGCAAGGGGAAACCCGACCGATGACGGCGGGTCGGGCGGAACGGCTGAAATCCTCGATTATTGGCCGGACTTGGGATCATCAAGGCGGTATTGCGGCATTTTGGTCACGGTCTGTCGTCGTTAGACCATGATCCGACCCGATCATGTTCCAGGCGGGTCGGGGTAACTGTCGGTAAATCATAGAGTTTTCCCGAGGATCGGGGACTTGCGGCAAATGAAATTCGCATTTTAGGTTTAACCGGGTGTTATCTTTCTCGCATCACGATCGCCACGCCGGTACGAGTCCGGACCGTCAACGCACGGCAGCGCCGCCTGCTGTCCGTAAAGCTCCACCAGATAGGACGTAGGAGACCTTTATGCCGTTCGCGGATATTTTTTCGACCGTGCCAAACACGGTTTTCGGCTGGCTGACCCTTGTGGTCGTCGTCATAGCCGTGATGTACATGATGCGGGTGCCGGCGCATCGGGCGATCCTGTCCTTGAGCCGGTCATTGTACAAAGTACTTCGTGTGGCGGCCGCATCGCTAATGCAGGCCGAGGCCCGCATGAAGGCGCGCAATCGCGAAGTCCTGCTGGCGGCCGGCCTCGAGGAGGCCGAGCGGCATCTCGAACGGGAATTCGAGCGCATCGACGCGGCGGTGAAGCGGGATCTGTCGGCCTGCCCGACCGTGCACCGGCGCATGTCGGAGCAGGTTACGCTGGTCGAGGAGGACCATCAGGCGAGTACCAATGTGCCGCCGGAGCCGCCGGGCTGGATCGACGCCGTGGAGGCGGTCGCGAACATCCCGTCCAAGGGCGACCCGATGGTGGCCAACATCCTGGAGCAGATCCACAAATCCCTGGTGAAGGCCCAGGACGACGCGATCAACGCCTATCGCGACACCGTCGAGGAGCGCCACAAGCGCCTGTCGACGATGAAGCCGTATTGGCGCGAACTGCACCAGCTCATGGGAACGGTCGAGAAGAAGGTCGAGTCCCTGCTGGCCCGCACGAACATCATCGATTCCAAGATCGAGCAATACGAGACCGTCAAGAAGGGCACCGATCAGGCGCTGCGACGGCTTTCCGCCTCGTCGATGAAGGATTTCATCATTTCCGTGTTCGTGCTGTGCATCGCCATTGGCGGGGCCGGGGTCAATTTTACGCTGATCGCCCGGCCTCTGGCCGAGATGGTTGGTGGCAACACCGCTGTCGGCGGCTTTCAGGTCAACGAGTTCGCGGCCCTGGTGATCATCGCGATCGAGATCTTCATGGGTCTCTTGTTCATGGAGTCGCTGCGCATCACACGGTTGTTTCCGATGGTCGGCGCGTTGCCGGACAAGTTCCGACGTCTGCTCATGTATGTGTCCCTGTCCATCTTGTCCCTGCTCGCCACATTCGAGGCCGGGCTCGCCTACATGCGTGAAATCCTGCTGCAGGATGAGCTTGCCACAAGCGCCCTGCTGCGCGGCGGCGAGGCGCTGGATACCGTCGCCACCAGCGAGTTTATCTGGATCACGACGACGGTGCAGATGGGCATGGGTTTCGTATTGCCGTTTGCGCTGACCATGGTCGCCATTCCGCTGGAGATGTTCGTCGCATCGATGCGAACTCTGGTCGGGATCGTCGCCGCCTGGGCGGTCCGCAGCATCGCGGTCACTCTCCGGGCGATTGGCGGTTCGTTCCGCTTCTTCGGCGAGTTCGTGGTCAACGTCTACGACGCGATTATCGCGCCACCGCTTTGGGTGGAGCGCATGGTGAAGGCGAATATTGGCGCCGAGCGCAAGGCTCGGACGTCCAAGGGACAGAACACAACGATGAGAGAGGCCTTGTGATGAAACGGTTGATTGCGGCGGCGACGCTATTCGCCGCGCTGACGCTGAACGGCTGCGGCGAGACGCCGAAGCCGGGACATGGCGTCTACATGCTGATCGATACCTCGGGCACCTACACCGAGGAGCTGGACAAGGCTGCCCAGATCATCAGCTTCATTCTCAGCCGGCTCAACCCGGGCGACTCCTTTGCCGTGGCGCGGATCGATACCGGCAGCTTCAGCGAGAAGGACATCATCGCCAAGGTGACGTTCGACGACCGGCCGAGCATCGCCAACCAGCAGAAGCGCCAGTTCCAGGAGGCGATCAACGAGTTCGTCGCCGCGGTCCGTCCGGCGCGGCACACCGACATCACCGGTGGCATCCTGCAGGCGACCGAGTACCTGAACGAGAAGGATCCGGGCCGGAAGACGATCCTGGTCTTCTCCGATCTGGCCGAGGATCTCGATCCGGAATATCGCGCCGGCCGCGATGCCATCACGTTCGATATCTTGGACTACGAGGTGGTGGCGTTGAACGTGACCAAGTTGCGGAGCGACAACATCGATCCGCGGGAATACCTGCTGCGCCTCGAGGACTGGCAGCGACGGGTCGAACTGGGCGGCGGCCGGTGGCGGGTGTTCAACGATCTCGATGCCCTGGAGCGATTGATCGCAGGGTAGACCACCTGACGGAGATCCGGGCGCATGACGCCCGGATCCTCCGAAGGCCGCTCACGACTATGGCCCCGCTTCGGCGGGGCCTTTTCTTTTTCCCGCAATTCCGGCCCGGAGCGCCGTTTGGCAATCACCCAGGATATTCGCCGCCGAATTGTGTATCGTCGGCGTCCCTGCGGCTGGATGTCGCAGATTGAATTGTCAGCCAGGTCAGGAGGCCGCCGTGCCGCGTGTCCGAGACATCCCCCCGAAGAACTCCCGGATCCGAAGCGCCAGACCTATCTCCGCTTCATCCAGGAGTGCGGGCCTTTTCGCAATCAGCTTGGGGCGTTGTCCCATGTGCCGGCCGCGCTCGGCCATCTGCCATCGATGCTGATGGAACTGCGCCAAGCGGAACGGGTGCCGCACCGCTTGATCGAGCTGGCCGTGGTCGCCGTGTCGCGGCTCAACAAGTGTGGCTACTGCGTCGCGCATCATGGTCCCATGCTGATGGTCGAGGGCCTGTCGCCGGCCGGACTGGACCGTATTCTCGATTACCAGGATCATGACGAGATGGATGAGGCCGACCGGCTTGTCGTCGAATACGCGATCGCCATTACCCGAACGCCGCAACGCATCCGCGACAGCCTGTTCGACCGGTTGCACCGGCATTTCGACGACGCCCAGATCGTGGAGTTGACCCTGCGCATCAGCCTTGCCGGATTCTTCAACCGCTTCAACGACGTCCTGCAGATCGAACACGAGCCGGAAGTGCTGGCGTCGGCGCTCGCCGGGTCGTAGAACCGCTCCGCGAAAAGCGAACGGAGGAACGTCGTTGGTGAAGACCTTCGGAATTGTCATGGCGGTCCTGGCCGGGCTCGTCATACTGGTGGCCGTCGCGCTGGTCGTCGTCGGGCGCGAACAGTCGCTGGAGATAATCTTCGGCCCGATCGACCAGTCGGCGGTCGATTTCGCCACCATCGACACCACCGGTCGGGAGAACACCTATCTGGTCTGTCCGCCCGGCCTTTGCGGTCAGGAGCCTGACCGTCAGAGTCCGGTCTTCGCGCTCCCAGCGACCGATTTGCGCAATATCTGGTTCTCGATGATCGGCGCCGAGCCGCGCACCGACTGGGTCGCCACCGACGAAGAGATCCAGCAATACGACTTCATCCAGCGCACCAGGCTGATGCGCTTTCCCGACACCATCACCGTGCGGTTCCTGCCGCTGGATGAGAACCGCTCGACCCTCGCGATCTTCAGCCGATCCCACTATGGCCGAAAGGATTTCGGCGTGAACCGAGAGCGTATCGATGGGTGGCTCGCCGTTCTGGGCGGTACAGACAGCTAGAGCCGACCGCCGAAGAGGGGCGGGAGATCGGCGCCGCCTTCAGCTTTCCCCGAATTATCTAACGATTTAGCCAACCGGTTCCGGATTTGGCTCTATGGCAGACAGGCAGAGGGTGACGATGGATCGGGACGCAAAATTCTGGGACAGGATCGCCGAACGCTATTCCAGAGATCCTATTGCGGATGAAGCGGCCTACCAGAAGAAGCTGGAGGTCACGCGCGGATACTTCCGGCCGGACATGGAGGTATTGGAGATCGGCTGTGGAACCGGATCGACCGCTATCATTCATGCGCCCCGTGTGAAGCATATCCAGGCCATCGATATCTCTTCCAGGATGATCGAAATCGCGCAGGGCAAGGCCGAAGCGGCCAATATCGCCAACATCACCTTCCAACAATCGACCATCGACGATTTCAGCGCGCCCGAGCGATCCTACGACGCTGTATTGGCGCTCAGCGTCCTGCACTTGCTGGAGGACAGGAGCAAAGCCGTTGCGAAGGTTCATGGGCTGCTCAAACCAGGCGGCATTTTCGTCAGCAGCACAGTATGTATTGGCGATTCAATGCTGCGTGTTATCAAGCTGGTCGCGCCGATCGGAAAACTCTTCGGCCTGCTGCCTTTGCTCAAGGTCTTCACCGCGAAGGAACTGGCGGACAGCATCGCCGATGCCGGCTTCGAGATCGACCACTACTGGCGGCCGGGCAAAAGCAAAGCCGTGTTCATCGTGGCCAGGAAGTCCGGATAGGGAAGACTCGAGGCTGAGCGCGGGGGAAAGGGCATGCAGGCGAGCAAGGTGATCCATGTTGTCAGTTGTCACGCGGAGGGCGAGGTCGGCGACGTGATCGTCGGCGGCGTGGCGCCACCCCCGGGCGATACACTTTGGGAGCAATCGCGCTGGATCGCCCGGGATGGGACCTTGCGCAACTTCGTCCTGAACGAACCGCGCGGCGGTGTGTTCCGCCACGTGAACCTGCTGGTTCCGCCCAAGGACCCAAGCGCCGCGATGGGCTGGATCATCATGGAGCCGGAGGACACGCCGCCCATGTCGGGCTCCAACGCGATCTGCGTCGCCACGGTCCTGCTCGAGACCGGCATCCTGCCCATGACCGAGCCGGAAACCCGGATGGTGCTGGAAGCCCCCGGCGGTCTGGTCGAAATCACCGCCCAATGCCGCAACGGCAAGGCCGAGCGGGTCACAGTGGTCAATGTGCCCTCTTTCGCGGCCAGGCTCGACGCCACGCTGGAGGTCGCCGGGCTGGGCAGCCTCGCGGTGCACACCGCCTATGGCGGCGACAGCTTCGTCATGGCCGACGCGACGGCGCTCGGCTTCGCCATCGCCCCGGACGAGGCGCGCGAGATCGCCGAAACCGGCATGCGCATAACCGAAGCGGCCAACGAGCAGCTGGGTTTCCACCACCCGGCCAACCCGGATTGGCGGCACATCTCCTTCTGCCAGATCGCCGGACCGATCGAACAGGATCCCGCCGAGGGCGCGCTCGCCATGCGCAACGCCGTCACCATCCGGCCCGGCAAGATCGACCGCTCGCCCACCGGCACCGGCCTATCCGCCCGCATGGCGGTGCTGCACGCCCAAGGCCGAATGAAACCCGGCGTGATCGCCCGCTCGATCATCGACTCGCGCTTCGACGGCCGCATCGAAAGCGAGACCTCGGTCGGAGACACCCCGGCGATCCTGCCCTCGATCTCCGGCCGCGCCTGGATCACCGGCACACACCAGCACACCCTGGACCCGCACGACCCCTGGCCTGAGGGGTATCGGATCGGGGATACTTGGCCGATTGGGCTTGGCTAGGCGGACTACCCCAAACTACGGTGGCGCATTAGGCGGCTGGAGTTAGAGAGAATGGGCCGGGACCGTCTGTACTTTTTCCTACTGAACATCGGTCACTTCCTGGACCACTTGTTCACCCTGATATTCGCGACGGTCGCGGCTCTGGTCCTCTATCGGGAGTGGGGGATCGGCTATGCGGAACTGCTGGCCTATGCGACACCAGGATTCTTCGCCTTTGGCGTCTTCTCGCTACCCGCCGGTTGGCTGGCCGACAGGTGGAGCCGCGATGGCATGATGTGCGTGTTCTTCATCGGCATCGGCGTTGTCTCCATCGCCACCGGCTTCGCCCGGACGCCGTTGCAGATGGCCACCGGACTTTTTGTCATCGGCATGTTCGCCGCCATCTACCATCCGGTCGGCCTGGCCATCGTCACGACGAAATGGCGCGACACCGGTATGCGTATCGCCACCAATGGAGTCTGGGGAAATCTGGGCGTTGCCTGCGCGGCGCTGATCACCGGGTTCCTCATCGACCATGGCGGCTGGCGCATGGCATTCATACTGCCGGGCCTGTTCTCCATTGCCATGGGCTTGGTCTACATGGTGGTGCGTTGGGACGGCATCCTGACCGAGCGGAGCGCTGCCAAGGCGACAGCCGGCGCGGCGGAACCCGGGCCGTCGGCCGAATACAAGGCGTTGCTGCTCCGTGTCGCGGCCATTGTGTTCGTCACCGCCGCCGTCTCCTCGATCATCTTTCAGGCCACCACCTTCGCGCTGCCGAAAATCTTCGAGGAGCGCCTGCAGGGCCTGGCCTCGGATTTGTCCTCCTGGGCTGGCACCATCAACGCCGCCGGTCAGTCGGACGGCGTGGCGACCATGATCGGCGCGCTGGCCTTCACCGTCTTCGCCGTCGCCTCCATGGCGCAGCTGGTCGTGGGCCACATGCTGGACCGGTACGGGCCGCGCCGGGTGTTCATGGTCGTGGCGGTGGTGCAGCTGATCTTCTTCTCCGCCATGCCGGGGCTCACCGACGGGCCGGCCCTGGCGGTCGCGTTTGGCTTCATGCTGGGGGCCTTCGGGCAGATACCGATCAACGATTTCATGATCGGCAAGACCGCCAGCGGCGCTTACCGGGCGCGCATCTATGGCGTGCGCTACGTGGTCAGCTTTTCGGTATTGGCCGCGACGTTGCCGTTGATCGGTTTCGTCTATCACAACTGGGGCTTCGACACCCTGTTTCGGATTCTGGCGGCGTCCGCGGTAATCATCCTGGCTGCCGTCGCCATGCTGCCGAAGCAACTGCCGACACCGGAAACCGTGCCCGAGCCAGCGGAATGACGACTCTTAGCATCACAGCTTTGGATCAGAACCGGCCAATTTGGGAGTTCCAGGGGACAGCATACCCAACCCTGATCGGTATTAGCCCACCTCGCAACTAACCCCAGTCAGCTGGGGGCGTCCATCCCATTACTATAATTTGCTCGTGATTGGGCAACCCCTAGCCGCTCAGCAGGATCGGTCGTTTGCAGTCGCGCAAGACAGTGCGAGTGACGCTTCCGAAAATCAATTCGCGTAGCTTCTCCTTGCTATGTGCGCCCATCACGATCAACCCGACATCGAGCATCTCTGCCATTTCCAGTAGTGCGGCGCCGATCATGATTTCGGCAGTCTCATTGCCATGCACCTCGGCGCTGATCCCATGCTGCTCAAGGTAACCAGCCAGAGTCCCTCCGGAGTCCATGGGCTTGCCCCCGACAGGGCCGAGCGACACCACATGCACGGTCTTCGCTTTCTCCACGATCGGCAGGCACGCACGCACCGTTCGCATCGCCGGGTTTGAACCGTCCCAGGCGATCAGCACGCTCTTGCTCAGGTGCAAGTGGTCGGCGCCCGGCGGCAGGTACAAGATGGGCGTGTCGACGGACCGCGCAAGATAGTCGACCAAATGGTCGCGAAACCAGTCTTCGAAACTCACGTCTTCACTGCGTCCGACAATCGTCAGATCGGCCAACAATGCTTCCTGGGTCACCGTCTCGCGCAGTCCCGCGGTTCCCGAGACCCATTCGATGGTGCGCTTCTTCGATCTGGCGTATTCGAGAGTTTCGCGCTCCAACTCCTTTCCCTTCTCGATCGCGGTTTCCATCATCGCATCGATGTAGGCGGCCGATGCCGCGCGTCCGGACGACTGCACGTCCTTCGGAGATTGCACGGCGTGGACCACGGTGATGTGAGCGTCGTGCATCTCCGCCAAGGTGAACGCCAGATCAAGGCGGTCGTGATATCGAGGATCTTTCGCCGCCGTGACGACGATACTCTTCAATTCCATCGGCATGTGTCTCCCTCACATTGAACGCCCGGTGGCGGAGGAAATTCATCTTGGCGGGCGCGTTCTCGTGGTCGCCTATTGTCCCGATTCTGAAAGTCGCATGAGCGAATTGCAGAATCAAAGGGACACTAACTGTTAGATCTCGTGTCATTCAGCTTCCGAAATCGGGCGCATGAAATGTGCCGAACTTCGAAACCATGACACTAGTGTCCCGATTCTGAAATTCGCCATAGCGAATTACAGGATCAAAGGGACACTATCTATATGATTCTAGTGTGATTCAGCTTCCAAATCTCGGCACATGAAATGTGCCGAACTTCAGAACCATCACACTAGGGACTATTCATGACTGCTTGAATAGCAGTCGGGCCTGCATCCGTTAAGAGCTATCGGTCGAGGCGATCTCCAACGAATCCGCTTTCTGCACTATGTTCCAGGCGATTCCAGCGAGGAGTGCCGGAATGCCGCCCATCCTCGAAATGCGTAATACTGTCACTGCAATAAACCGTAATAACCTGAACCCGACAACTGCCACGCCGCATTCATGGGCTCGAAAGCGGTCAAAGCGACTCGTCATCGCAAAGATAATGCTTTGGACCCCTCCATTGGAGTGCTCATACTGCAGGACGGTAAGCCAAATGGGGAATATCGGCCTAAAGATATCCGGAAGGCGAAAAAAAAATCGGGAGGACCAAATGTTGAAGTTTTTAAAACGAATTGCCCAAACCGCCGCGATTTTGGCATTCTCAGCCGTTACTTCAAACGCTGATGTAACATTGCAGGACGATACGATCCTTTCTGACGAACCGACTTTCATTGTGACCTACATCGAAGCGGATGTCGCAAGCCCGGATGCCGTCGTGGCACTAATCAAAGAACAGACAGCATCAAGTAAAGGCGAAGATGGAAATTTGCGATTTGAGGGATTGCAGAGGATCGGCCAGGACAATCACTTTGTTATACTCGAAGCCTGGAGCGGACCCGAGACACGTGCAGCACATGCTGGCGCGGCCCACACTATGGCCTTTCGCAACGCGCTAGAGCCGATGCTCTATGCGCCTTATGATGAGCGACCCCATGTTGGTCTGGTGGCGGCGGATCCTGCCACGGTCGCGGCTGGCGATGCCTCAACCGTCTATGTGATTACGCATGCTGACATTATTCCACCCGAGCAGTTTGCCCCTTGCAATCGTCAGGTCGATCCGAGCGGTCCATGCGGCAATGAAATGCTGACAGATCTGGCCGGATTCGGCAGGACGCATGGCGGGAACATGCGGTTTGACATCCTGACTCAATCCAATCGCGGCAATCATATGTCGGTTGTCGAAATGTGGGACAATGCCGCCGCCCAGGCTGCCCATCAAAACACAGCGGAAAAGAGGGCGTTCCGAAATCAACTGTCCGGCATACCCGCCGCTGGCGGTGTGAATGCGGACCCGCAATTCGTGCTTAATATGCTGACGGGTAGTCTCTATGACGAGCGCCTTTTCAAGCTGATCAGCGACTAATCCAACATGAATGAAAATAAGGAAACCGGTCTTGCAATCATCGGGTGCGGTTTGATCGGTTCGATGCTTCCCTGCGACCCCACGGGCGCTGTATTGACCCGCCCTTCTTATACTAGTCATGGTCTACACCGCACTGTCCCGCCGACAGGGTAGCAAGGCCGCATCTGACAGGAAATGCATACTGTCCCCACTATTCCTGGCATTGCAACCAGAGAATGGGCGGACTACGATCGCTCAATTACACTGCGTGCAAATCGGGCTGTCAAAACTAACTGGGCTCGGAAAGCAAGGGGGGCGGGAAATGAATACTTCAGGCATCACATACATATTGATTCTCTCTTCTATCATTCTATTGCATGCTTGCAAATCACAAGAGCCTATAATTATACGGCCCATATTGGACTAATCTACGATATACCAAAAAGAGATTGCCGAATGGCTGCTCGAGACTGAATTCAAGGCTCCAAATACGGAAGTCAAGCCTGGGAGCATCGGATTTCCAGTCGGCACGGTGTTTCGTAGAGGTACCTCCAGCCCTCTATCTAGCAATTGCTTTTCTCCATTATTGACAGATTTTATTCCGGGACCGGATATTCCCGACCTGAGTGGGGGGAATTCTATTAATCTTAGTGTTGATCCAGGATCGTTGATCAATAGATACATAAACGAATTGACCCGGTTAGAACTCGGCTATGATCAGTCTGTCCGCCTGACCGCAAGTATCACGGATGAGTCCATCGAGATCATACCTGAGATACAGGCGCTATCGGTCTTCAATGAGACCTGCGTGGACGACATTCGGGGACTGGAAGTGTCGCTACTTCGCGGAATAATTTATGCCAAGTATAACATGACTGCCGGCCCAGAAGTGGTCGCCGATGCAGCTGCTACCGTCTATGACTCCGAAATTTTCACAGTAAAGTACAATAACAATCGAAGTTTTACTATTGAGGACAAACAACAGCGTCCAAAGTTTTACATACTAGCCAATGGTACTGTAAAGGGCCAGTTGGAAGTTAGTCAATTGGAAGGATTAATATTTAGCATCGGGGGAGGGTTGCGTTCGAACATGAACCCAGGGTTTGCAGCTTTACTTTCGGCAGGGGAAACTATTTCGCATGCTGGTCTAAATTGTCGGATTGAGTATTACATTGACTTCGGCAGCGTTCAAGATCAGCGGCAGGGGCCTCGAGAACAGGACTGTGAATATTTCATGCTTCGCGCTGCCCAGAACAACGGGGTCACATTAGAGGATATCAATTCTTTTCTGAGCAGGGGATTGAGATAACCGGATCTTACACAAACTCAAGAAGAACCAGATCGCTTATTGTATTCGTTGGCAGTCAGCGCTCAGAAATTGAATTACGGTGACAGTAACCGAATTGGCTGCCTCTTTAGCCCAACTCCCATAGTTTTTCGCCATGGCGAAAACTGCTCGCTTCGTTGTGCCGGGAACGCCGCCGCCGCTGCGTAATACCAACGGCAATAACTACTGACCGCCATGCGCCCAGTCCCTCATTCCGATGGACATAATGGTTTCGGGCTGGGCGAGGAGCTTGTTCCAGGCCTCGCAGCCGACATCAAGGATGGCGTCGTAGGTCTCGAAGACGCGGTTGGAGAGCCAGTTCTGGCGGAGGTACTGCCAGATGTTCTCGACCGGGTTGAGTTCTGGCGAGCGGGGCGGCAGCAGGATGATGGTGAGGTTCTTCGGGACCTTGAGCTTATCGGTGCTGTGCCATCCGGCGCGGTCCATGAGGATGACGGCATGGGCCTTGGCGGCGACGTTTCGGCTAATCTCGTCGAGATGCATTTGCATGGCGGCCGTGTTGGCCATGGGCAGCATGAGGGCGGCGCCCTTGCCAAGCCGGGGACAGATGGCGCCGAACAGATAGGCGTTCTCGTAGCGCTGGTCGGCGGGCAGGCGCGGGCGGCTTCCCTTCTTCGCCCAGATCCGGACGCGGCCATTCTTCTGGCCGAGCCTGGCCTCGTCCTGGAACCAAATCTCGACGCGCTTGCCTTTGGGCAGATGGCCTATGTGCGCGGCGAGCGTGCGCGGGAAGTTTTTTTAAACCCATCGAGCACGCGCTGATCTTGGAGCGGATGCTGCGGCCGGCCGCTGATGTAGGAGAAGGACAGCCTGGCAAGCAGGTCGGTGACCGTCCGCTCGGCGCTGACGACGCCAAAGCGTTCCTCGATCACACGCTTCAGGTCGATCCGCCGCCAGCGTACGACCCCGTCTGTCGCCAGATCGGGGCCGGTCTCCACGATCTCGGCCAAGGCCGCCATCTGAGCGTCGCTGAGATGGCGCGGCCGGCCGGCACGTGCACGGTCCGTCAGGCCCTCGGGACCTTCCGCATTGAAACGATGCGCCCAGTCCCTGAGCGTTTGCCGGTCCATGCCACCGACCTGAGCCGCCGCCGCCCGGCTCATGCCGGCATAGACCGCCGCTATTGCCAACAGCCGCCGGATCTGGCGCGGGTCCCGGCTGCGCTTGGCCAGAGTGCGCAGTTCGGCGGCGTCATAGTCGTCTCGGAGTGCAACGGTCGATGGCATGGCGAGTCTCCCTCGTCACACTTGAATCACATCCCGCCACGAAAAGGAATCCCCTGAGAGTCAGAACCTTCCACCGCTGGTATAATACGGCTTCTGTCACAGTAATTCAGTATTTCGCGGATGGAATGCCATAGTGTCGCCGCTGGCGGCCCGACCATCGACTCATCCGACGAAAGGTGCGTAGAGTGCCGTTCCGTTATTAATCGGGCTGGCCAGATCATTTCACTTGGCCGGTTCATCGGAGGATCGGGATGTATAAATCGCTATCCTTTATCGTGATTTTGCACTGTTTGTTTTTTTCTTTGACCGCGTCCGCCACGGTGTTGGAAAGCCAGGAGCGGCACGCCGTGCAGTTGCTGAATGGTGGAATTGGCTCCCTCGAGAGGCGCTTGGAGGCGATCGAGTCGGCGGAAGTCTCGATCGAGGCCGAATATTTCTACCTGTGGAAAGATGAGGCCGGACGGCTTTTTCTTCAGGAATTGCTGCGGAAGGCCCGATCCGGGGTGATAGTCCGGCTTATCGTCGACCATTTCTTCCTCTCGGCCAAGTTGGCGGGCACGGAAGGGGAAACTCTCGCCCGGCTGGGCAACGGGAATTTCGAACTCAGGCACTACAACCCCTTCCCGGTGCCCGGTTTCCTCAATCACAGGGACCACCGCAAGATCCTTTATAATCGATGGCCGGGAGGCCATCCTGGGCGGGCGAAATGTGGGCGTCGAATATTTCGACCTCAGCACGCGGTATAATTTCCTCGACCGGGATATTTGGTTTTCAGGCCCGATCGTTCAGGAACTGCGGTCCGATTTCGACAGATATTGGAACAGTTTCCTGGTGGTCAAGATGACATCCGAGACCGTCTCCGGGCGGATCGATCGGGACGAGGTCCTTGAAGACGATGAAAAAATCGACGAATTCACCGAGTCGCTGTTTCCAGTCACGGCGGCGGATAATGCATTGAGGGACGAAGTCCGCCGCCTTGGCCAGGAACAACTTCGCGGCGAATATCAGGGCGAGTGCCACGACATTACAATCGCGACCGATCCGCCAAGATTGAGAGTGAACCTGAATCCCCTATTGAATCCTGTCGATCATGTGCTCGATGTGCTGGGCGACAGGACCCCTCTTCCCCATCTGTCGCCGGTGATACCCAATCCGCTGGATCTCTTTTCCGAAACCGTCTTCTTTCAGTCGGATATCGTGAAGGAAATCATTCAGAGAGTGACCCTGTTGTCGGATGGGGACCGGCTGAGCATCGAGAACCCGTATTTCATTCCGACGGACCTGATTGCCAAGGGGCTTACGAGGTTGCTGGATCAGGGGGTGGAGATCGACCTGTTGACAAACAGCCTGAGATCGACGGACGCGAGTCCGATCGTGAGTATCTTCAACAAAAGGTCCGAACATTACATCAGACGCGGAATGGATGTTTCGGTCTACTCCGCCCAGCCCCTCCCGGGGTTTCCGCTGATAAGCGACGAAGTGAGCGAGGCGCGTTGGGGCATCCACGCGAAGACGATGGTCATCGGCGAGGACCAGACCGTCATCGGCACTTTCAATATCGACCCTCGTTCGAAGGATTTGAATTCCGAGATCATCTTTATCTGCGACAATCAGCCCGCCCTGGCGGCCGCGGTGCGGGAGAGCATCCTGGAGAGGACCGCCCATTCCGCCACGATCACGCCCGAGGGCGATCTGGATTGGCCACCGTCGCTCGAGCATATGAGTTCCGATCTACTCTTTGAAATCGAGACGAAGGACAGGGTTCTTTTTCATTTGATCGGCGTGCCCTCGTCGATGATGGATTTTCTTTTGTAGAGAATTGTCGAGCCGGGGCCGGCAGGCACCGTTGCCCCGGGGGCCGCGCTTTGGATATGTTTTCCCTTGCGTGGAACTCGGCCCCGGAACTCGCCGCAGTTGATCGGTGTGGCAATGTTGGTTTGAGTGGATCACCCGGGGCTGTAACGATGATTGCAGCCCCGGGCCCGTGCTAGGCTGCCACCATGACCGACCTCGATGCCGATCTGCCATCAAAGACAAGAGCCAGCCAGGCAATAGACGATGCGCGCCAGACCATCGATCTAGCGCGAATCCGTTGCCTGCCATTTCCACAGCTCGTCTTTAGACTACGCAACCTTCCCGCCGACGAACAAGCCTCGGAGATCGTCCTTGCGATCATCGAAACACCACGAAATGCGCAGGAAGATCGGCAATTGGCTGCGGCGCTCCACGAACTCTTGCGGCTCGCGGACACGATTCCAAGTCGGAGGCGGGAGTGGTTGGAGCGTCAGATTGGGCGTGTTCTGAAAACGTTACCAAGTCGTCAGTCATGGCCACTCGCTCGCGAGTGTCTGTTGCATCGCCGAAAATCTCGACGGACGACAGGTTTTCGCTCGCTTTCGCTCGGCTACATGGACGAGGACATTTCCCGGTTTTTGCTGGAAGGCTTCAATGTGTCGGGTGATGACCGGTTTCTGAAGGTGCTGCTCGAACATCCACTGCAGTTGAGTGTTATCGATCCCCAAGCCTTCCTGGATGCGTTCGATGGCGATGGGTACTGGATGATGCGCACCATAGAGGCCGTGTTGCGAAGCGACAGGGAAATTGGAGAGCGATACGCGGCAGGGCATCCAGTTGAGTTTGTGTGGGCCGCAGGCCGCATCGGGGACGGACAGTTCATTTCGAAGATTGCCAGTTGCTTCGAAGCGGCAAACGACAAACTGGCTCTTGTCAGCATCGTCGCATGGGCGTTTGGAGAACTTGAAGCCTTCGAACAGCTTGAGGCTATGCAGATCACGCTGGACGAACTGGCGCGCGAGCACGCCATCAGTTGATAGGCCGTGGGCCCGCGACCTTGATCTGCCGCCGCTGATCCGCGGCGCCCAGGCAATCACGAGACTACGAGGAGGGAGCGGTTGTCCGCCAAAAGGCCCGCAAGGAAAACCTGCTTCGTGATCGGCCCGATCGGCAAACCTGGTGCGCCTGAGCACGCCACGCCGACATGCCGCTCAACGCGATCGTCCGCCCGATCTTGGTCAAACCCACGGCCAGGGAAATCTGGAGCCAGCCCGTGAGGGTCGAGAGTATCGAGTCGTTCTGTAACGAGTTTGTGGGCCTGGTCCGGGTCACAGCCGAAGATGGATCGCAAGGCTGGGGGCAGGTCTCGACCTATTGCGCTGACATTACCGCCCAGGTGCTGCACCGGCAGGTGGCACCGTGGACTCTCGGTCAGGATGTGACCGACCTCGATGACCTGCTCGACCTCGTCACCGAGCGCGAGCACAAGTTCCCAGGGTCCTATCTATGCCGGGCAATGGCCGGATTTGATACCGCGGTCTGGGACTTGCGCGGCAAGGCCGCGGGCAAACCTGTGGCAGAGCTGCTCGGCGGCTCCGCCGGCCCGCTGCGAGCCTATGCTTCAAGCATGAGGCGCGACATTTCGCCTGCCGGCGAGGCGCAGCGTTTCAAGCGATTGCGCGACCAGCACGGCTTTGACGCCTTCAAGTTTCGCGTCGGCGCCGAGGTTGGTCGTAATCGTGACGAATGGCCGGGTCGCACCGAGGAGATCATTCCGCTCATCCGGCGCGAACTCGACGATGGCGTGGACCTCTTGGCCGACGCCAACAGCTGCTTCACGCCGGAGCGAGCGATCGAGGTCGGCCGGATGATGGAGGACAACGGTATGGTCCACTATGAGGAACCTTGTCCCTATTGGGAGTTCGAACAGACCAAGAAAGTGACCGATTCCTTGGACATAGACGTCACGGGCGGCGAACAGGATTGCGACCTGACGACCTGGAAGCGGATGATCGACGGACGCGTCGTCGACATCGTCCAGCCCGATATCTGCTATCTGGGCGGCATCGCCAGGACCTTGCGGGTCTGCCGCATGGCCGAGGCCGCGGACCTGCCGGTGACACCCCACTGCGCAAACCTCTCCATGGTGACGCTTTTCACCATGCATCTCCTGCGAGCCATACCAAATGCCGGGAAGTACCTGGAGCTCTCCATTGAAGGACCTGACTACTATCCTTGGCAGGAAGGACTCTTCCTGGGCCGGCCATATGGCGTCGAGGACGGCAAGGTGACGGTGACCGACAGGCCTGGATGGGGTGTCGATATCGACCCAGAGTGGTTGGCAAGATCAAACTACGCGCGATCATCGACATCATAGGGATCGACCTGCGCCCAAGCGCCAAGTTTCGATCTCAAATCTGGCGCACCCTTTGTCGACTGCCTGTGGCGATCTTGGCAGGAACCGTAGTAATCGACAGCATGACTAGGCCGATGGCGAAAAGGGCCGCTGGAGCATTCGCAGCCGGCAGTCCGCGTCCTCACGCTCGACATAGCAGCCCTGAAGATGGCGCCGTCCGCTGGCCGGGTCGAAGGCGGTGCGAGCATGCAAGACGCGGCGGTTGTCGAAGCTGATGGTATCGCCGGCTTCCAACCTAAGCTGCATTTGGTATCGGCGGTCCCGGGTCAGCGCCGCAAACCGACGCCAGGCCCTGTAAGCCAACGGCATCTGTCCGCCCGGCACGTCAAATGGTGCCGCCGTGGCCTGATTGAACCGGATCTCGCGGATGCCGCCCGATTCGTCGAGGGCGATCACCGGTGCGCTCAGACGATAGTCGACGTCATCGTCCCAGAACCCGAAGTTGAACCGCACCCGGCACAACGTGTCGAATGCCTCTCGGTCATCGTCGTGAAGCGCCCGGGCGATCCGAAACCCGTCGACCAGCAGCGAATCCCCACCGGTCGCCTCGTTGCACAGGCAGTGTAGGAACTGGTAGCCGGGCTCCAGTTCGCGGAACGGCAAATCGGTGTGCAACGGCAGCGACAGCGCGGTATAGGCGTTGCTGTTGGGCTTCGGCATCGACACGACGTCAAAGATGTCGCCGAAATTGGTTTCGCGCACCGGCCCGATCCGCCCGGCCAAGCGTTTGACCTGGCCCTTCTCGCAAGGCACTCCGCGTATCAACGCGACGCCGTAGTCACGAAGGTTACGCAGCCAGTGGATCACGCCTGCATCGCCGGCAGCGATATCGGCGTGCTGAATGACGGGCAGGTCGTCGCCAAGACCGCCATCCCACAGAAACGGAATTGCACGCCGTTCGGCACGGGCGTCTGCCGAATAGCAGTGCGCGCGCAGCCAGCCTGGCGTGTAGCGGCTTACATGTCCGCCGCTGGACCATATGATATCCAGCGCGCCGTCGTTCAGCGAATGAGACTCCGGGTGGATGTCCTCCGGCCATGACAGGATGTCGACCGTACGCTCATGCGTCTCCGGGTGAGTGCAACTCGCACAGCCGCAATTGTCGCGCAGCCAGACCCAGTGGAACTCGCTTACGTGGCCGTCGTCCCAATCGACCCGTGACGCGATGTCGCCCAGCGTCGCCTCGCGAATCCGGCAACTGGCTGGCGATTGGACGAATTCGGCGGACTCCGATTTCTGAACCGTCATCTCAATACCGCCCTGGCTGAAACAGTTGGTCGGAATTGTCGACCGACGCCGGTACTTTGTTAAGCGAAACTTTCTCATCCGATCGATCGGCGGCCCGGGCCGGATGGGCGGCATCGTTGCGGACGGGCCCCGATGGCTCTTGCCCCAACCGCACTTGATCAACGGAAGCGCGACTCAATTGAATCGTTGGCATCTTCCACAACTAAGGCGCCATCACCCACATGGTCGGCGCCATCCTTATGGAGCAGAATGACGAGTCGGCCGTTTGTCGGCGCAACATGTCGCTGGAAACAATCGCCAAGCTGTGCCAGCCTGCTGACAGTGATCCGCTGGAAAATGCAGCGGAATGAGCGGGCAAACTAAACCGCCGGAGACGGGCGTCACCTCCGCCCTCTTTCACTAATTCCTGGGACACAACCCGGGCCTTTGCAAAGCTGGGAGGCTTGATAATGAAAAACTTGGACCACTATGTTGGGCTGCTTGCGGCCGGCAGACTTTCACGCCGCGCTTTCATGTCTCGCGCCCTTGCGCTGGGCGCCTCGACCGCACTGGCGACGTCGCTTGCGGGCCGGGCGGCCCATGCGGCAACGCCGAATAAAGGCGGCAGGCTCCGCTTGGGCATTGGCCACGGATCGACCACGGACTCGCTGGATTCTGCGACCTGGGAAAATCTCTATGTGCAGGTGATGGGCGGCGCGCTCCACAACAAGCTGTCCGAGATCGACAACACCGGCGAACTGGTGCCGGAACTGGCCGAGTCCTGGGAGCCGACACCGGACGCGAAGGAGTGGCGCTTCAATTTGCGCCAGGGTGTGGAATTCCACAACGGCAAGACGCTGACGGCCGATGACGTCATCGCCTCGTTCAACCATCATCGCGGCGACGACTCGACATCGGCAGCCAAGCCCATCGTGGATCCGATCGAGGAGATCAGGGCCGACGGGAACAACACCGTCGTATTCACGATGAAATCCGGCAACGCCGATTTCCCGTTCGTCGTCAGCGACTATCACCTGTCCATCTTACCGTCCAAGGATGGTGAGATCGACGCCACCGCCGGAATCGGGACCGGCGGTTATTCGCTGGAAAACTTCGATGCCGGGGTGCGGACGACACTGAAGCGTTTCCCGAACTACTGGAAAAGCGGCCGGGCTCATTTCGACGAGGCCGAGTTGCTCTCGATCATCGATGTGACGGCACGCACCAACGCGCTCAGCACGGGCGAAATCGACGCGATGGACCGGGTGGACATCAAGACCGCCCACCTTTTGGCGCGCAATCCCAACGTAAAAATTGTCGAGACCAGCGGCACGGCACATTTCACATTCGCCATGCGCACCGATATGGCGCCGTTCGACAACAACGACGTGCGTCTGGCGCTGAAGTATGCGCTCAACCGCGAGGCGCTGCTTCAGACCGTCCTGCGCGGGCATGGCGTCGTCGGCAACGACCACCCAATCGGCCGCTCCAACCGGTTCCACGCCGACGATATTCCGCAGCGCGAATACGATATCGACAAGGCCAAGTTCCACCTGAACAAGGCCGGTCTGAGCAATCTGCGGGTGGACCTCAGCGCGGCGGATGCCGCCTTCGCCGGCGCCGTCGACGCGGCGGTGCTGTACAAGGAACACGCCGCCCCGGCGGGCATCGATATCAATGTTGTGCGTGAGCCCAACGACGGATATTGGTCAAACGTCTGGTTGAACAAGCCGTGGTGCGCGGTCTATTGGGGCGGCCGACCAACCGAGGACTGGATGTTCTCGACCGCCTATGCCTCCGGGGCACCTTGGAACGACAGTTTCTGGGAGCACGAGCGCTTCAATGCGCTGCTGATCGAAGCGCGCGCCGAACTCGACGAGCCCAAGCGGCGCGAGATGTATGGCGAAATGCAGAGGATCGTCAGCGACGAAGGCGGAGTCGTCGTGCCCATGTTCAACAACTATGTGATGGGCCTGTCCAAGGGCGTCGCGCATGACGAGATGGGGGCCAATTGGGCCTTCGACGGATTCAGGGCCATCGAGCGCTGGTGGTTCGCATGATCGCGCAGGGGTCCGTCAGGCCAGCCCTGTAAGCGACGATGGATAAGATCGTCCGAATGGTGGCCCAGCGCTTGGCGCTGGGCTTCCTGACCCTATTTGTGGTCTCGCTCATTATCTTCCTGGGCGTCGAACTGCTGCCCGGCGATCTGGCCGAATCCATCCTTGGACAGTCGGCGACGCCGGAGACGGTGGCGGCGCTCCGGCGTGAGTTGAAGCTCGACCTGCCGGCCTATGAGCGTTATCTCGATTGGCTCGGAGGGATGGTGCAGGGCGACTTCGGCGCCTCCCTGGCCAACAAGCGGCAGCTCTCGGAGCTGCTCGGCGGAAGGCTGGTGAATACCCTGTTCCTGGCCGGGCTCGCCGCTGCGATATCCGTGCCGCTGGCGATCACCTTGGGCATACTCGCCGCCCTCTATCGCGGGAGCTTTTTCGACCGGGCGATCAACGTGGCGACGCTCAGTTCCATCTCCTTCCCCGAATTCTTCATCGCCTACATTCTGATCCTGTTCCTCTCGGTGAAGGGAGGAGTATTTCCAAGCATTTCGAACATCGCGCCCGACCTGCCATTCACCGAGCGGATCTACCGGACTTTGCTGCCGGCGCTCTCGCTGACGCTGGTCGTCGTGGCGCACATGATGCGCATGACCCGGGCCGCGATCATCAATCTGCTGGCCAGCCCCTATATCGAGATGGCGCGTCTGAAGGGCCTGAAACCCGGCCGGATCATCCTCAGGCACGCGCTGCCGAACGCGCTTGCCCCGATCATCAATGTCGTGGTCATCAACCTCGCCTACCTGATAGTCGGCGTCGTCGTGGTCGAGGTGGTCTTCGTCTATCCGGGCCTGGGGCAGCTGTTCGTCGACTCGGTCTCCAAACGTGACATCCCCGTGGTCCAGGCCTGCAGCCTGATCTTCGCCATGACGTACATCCTCCTGAACCTGCTAGCCGACGTGCTCTCTATCCTGAGCAATCCGCGGCTGCTTCACCCGCGCTGATTGGGATTGCACGCATGACCGCTACGGCAATCCACGAACCCGGCCCCGCCGCTTCCACGTCGCCCTGGCCCAGCCGGATATCCGTGGCGGCGGTGCATTTCTTCATCATGGTGTTCTTCCTGCAGAACGTGCAGGCGGATACCTGGGCGGCACTCTTCGGCTTTCTCCTGATTCACCTCTACAGCGTGATCGTGCTGCGCTACTGGAGCGCTCTCAGGCGTACCGTTGCGGGCGACACGATCATCGTCACGCTCACCCTGGAGTATCTGCTGATCGCCGTCCTGTTCTGGGACGGATTCATCGCCTGGCCGTGGTCCACTTTCTTCGGTCTGATCCTGGTCCAAATTTGCGCCTTCTGCCTCGTGCGATTCTGGAAAGAGCTGCGTCAGGCCCCGCCTACGGCGTGGTTCGGGCTCGTGGTCATCCTGATCTATGTGATGGTCGCGGCCACGGCGCCGATCATTGCCCCACACGGCGAGACCGAGGTGGTGGGCGCCGAATACGAACCCTGGAGCGGGCAGTTCCTGCTTGGCACCGACAATCTGGGCCGGGATATGTTGACGCGGCTGCTCTACGGCGCCCGCAACACCGTCGCCATCGCTTTCGTGACGACGGTTCTGGCGTTCGTGATCGGCGGGTTCACGGGGCTGCTCGCGGCCAGCCTGGGCGGCTGGGCCGACCAGGCACTCGGTCGGATCGTGGACGTGCTCATGGCGATTCCGACGCTGATCTTCGCGCTCATGATCCTGACCATCGTTGGAACCTCGGTGACCTCCCTGATCCTGGTCATCGCCTTGCTCGATTCGACGCGTGTGTTTCGCCTGTCCCGGGCCGTGGCGATGAACGTGGTCGTGATGGAATATGTGGAGGCGGCGAAGTTGAGGGGCGAGAAGAATTTGTGGATCATACGCAGCGAGATCCTGCCCAACATCATGCCGCCGCTGGTCGCCGAGTTCGGCTTGCGATTCTGTTTCGTGTTCCTGTTCATCAGCGCGCTGAGCTTCCTCGGCCTCGGCATCCAGCCGCCGACCGCCGACTGGGGCAGCATGGTTCGCGACAACGCGACGCTGATCACCTTCGGCGACATCACTCCGCTTCTGCCGGCGGGGGGTATTGCGCTGCTCACGGTCGGCGTCAACTTCGTGGTCGACTGGTTCCTGCAGAAGACGAGCGGATTGAAAGAATGAATGACAACGCCGAGAAGGCCGTGGCCGTGAAGGACGACGATGTCCTGCTGGTGATGCGCGGCCTGCGCATCGAAGGCCAAGCGGATGAAGAGTGGCACGAGATCGTCCATGGCGTCGATCTGACCCTGCGCCGGGGCGAGGTGATCGGCCTGATCGGCGAATCGGGGGCGGGCAAGTCGACGATCGGTCTTGCCGCCATGTGCTATAGCCGGGACGGGTGCCGGATCTCGGGGGGCTCCATCGTTTTCGACGGGGTCGAGCTGATGAAGGCCTCGGATTCGCAAAAGCGAGCCCTGCGCGGCTCCAGGATTGCTTACGTGGCCCAAAGCGCGGCGGCCTCGTTCAACCCGGCGCACAGGCTGATCGACCAATACTGCGAAGCCCCGGTCCAGCACGGTATCAAGACGCGCTCGGACGCCGAAGCGGAGTCCAGGGAACTTTACGGGCGCCTGCGCCTACCGGACCCCGAAGAGATCGGCTTCCGCTATCCGCACCAGGTCTCCGGCGGCCAGCTACAGCGCGCCATGACGGCCATGGCCATGTCCTGCCGCCCCGATCTCATCATTTTCGACGAACCGACCACGGCGCTCGACGTGACCACGCAGATCGAAGTGCTCGCCGCGATCAAGGACGTGGTCAAGCAGTTCAACACGGCGGCGCTCTACATCACCCACGATCTCGCCGTCGTGGCGCAGATGGCCGACCGCGTCATGGTATTGCGCCACGGCAACCTTGTTGAGGAAAACGAGACCCGGCAGATCATCGAGGACCCGCGAAAGGAATACACCCGCGATCTGTTGGCGGTGCGCACCTACCGCAAGCCGATCGTCAATGAGCCAAAGACCGAGACGCCGCTCCTCCAGATCGATGGCGTGACGGCGGCCTATGGTCCGATCACGGTGCTCCACGACGTCTCCATGACGGTCCATAAGAAGCGCACCGTGGCCGTCGTCGGCGAGTCGGGCAGCGGCAAGAGCACGACGGCGCGCGTCATCACGGGTCTGCTGCCGCCGAGTGATGGACAGATCCGGTACGACGGGCAATTGCTGTCACCCGACTTTCGTAAGCGCAGCAAGGACGAGCTGCGCAAGTTGCAGATGATCTACCAAATGCCGGACACGGCGCTCAATCCGAAGCAGCGGGTGCGGGAAATCATCGGCCGGCCGCTCGAATTCTACCTGGGCATGCGCGGAGGGGAGCGCGAGAAGCGGGTGTTGGAACTGCTCGACATGATCGAGCTCACGCCGGACTTCGCCGAACGTTTCCCCGAGGAACTCTCTGGCGGGCAGAAGCAGCGGATCTGCATAGCCCGCGCGCTGGCCGCCGATCCGGAGTTGATCATCTGCGACGAGGTCACCTCGGCGCTCGACCAGCTGGTCGCGGAGGAGATCCTGAAACTGCTGCAACGACTCCAGAACGAGCTTGGTCTCGCCTATATGTTCATCACCCACGATCTGGCGACGGTCAGGGCCATCGCCGACGAAATCGTGGTCATGCTGCAAGGCCGGGTCGTCGAGCAGGGCGAAAAAGAAGAGGTCCTGCGCCCGCCGCATCACGAGTACACCCAGCTCTTGCTGTCATCGGTGCCGGAGATGGATCCCGATTGGCTCGACACCCTGTTGGAGAAGCGCGGGGCGGCAGAGTAGCAAGTCCGGCCAACCGCTCGGAGTGCCGGGGCTCGAGAATTCGCGGACTGGAGATCACCGGCCCGTCCACACCGGATCGCGTTTCTCCGCGAAAGCGCGAGCGCCTTCGAGCTGGTCCTCGGATGCGTAGAGCGTATCAACGGTCGACAGCTGGCGTTGGGTAACTCGATTCATTGCATCCTGATACTTGCTGTCTTCGGCGTCCCGGACGATTTCCTTGATTGCCGCGTAGACCAGCGGCGGCCCGGAATCGATTAGGCGCGCCATTTCCCAGGCCTCGTTGACGAGGTCGGCGGGCGGAACGATCCGGTTCACGAATCCCCAACGATGCGCCTCTTCCGCATCCAGCCAGCGCCCGGTGAGCAGAAGTTCCATGGCGATGTGGTAGGGGATGCGTTTCGGCAGCTTGATGGATGCGGCATCGGCGACGGTGCCGGATCGGATTTCCGGCAGCGCGAACGTGGCATGATCGGCGGCCAGGATGATATCGGCCGAAAGGGCAAGCTCCAGCCCGCCGCCGCAGCAGATGCCGTTCACAGCCGCGATCACCGGCTTGTTGAGGCAGCGGAGTTCCTGGAGGCCGCCGAAACCGCCGACGCCGTAGTCGCCATCGACCGCCTCGCCATCCGCGGCCGCCTTGAGGTCCCATCCGGCAGAGAAGAACTTCTCGCCCGCGCCGGTGACGATGGCGACGCGCAATTCGGGGTCGTCGCGGAAGCCGGCGAACGTATCGCCCATGATCCGGCTTGTGCCGAAGTCGATGGCGTTCGCCTTGGGGCGATCCAGCGTGACCTCCAGAACACCGCCCTCACGGCGGATCTTGATCGGGGAATCCGTCATGCCGCGTCCTTTCCTATCCGAACAAGCACATCTGCGGCGACCGCGGATGCGGGGCTGCACAGTAGCGGGTTGATTTCGATCTCCTCCAGCGAATCCGCATGAGCCAGGACAAAGTCCTGGACCGCCGCGATGACTGCGAGGATCGCCGAAATATCCGCCGCCGGACCGCCGCGATAGCCGTTGATGAGACTTGCGATCTTGAGCCGGTTCAATGCGGATGCGACCGCCGCTTCGGAGCTTGGGACAAGCAGCGACTGGCTGTCCCGCAGGAGCTCGGTGAGCGTGCCGCCAGCGGCAAGGGTCAGGATAAAGCCATGCGCCGGATCGTGGACCACGCCGACCAGCAATTCGGCGACCGTGCCGGTGACCATCTCCTCAACAAGAAACGTCTTTGCGGCCATGGCCGCTGCCGCATCCCGAACCGCTTCGGGCGTATTCAGGTCAAGGGCCACGGCTCCGGTTTCCGTCTTGTGGCAGATGCCTTCGCCTTTGAGCACGACAGGGAAGCCGATTTGCATCGCCAGTTCTGCGGCATGGTCTGCGCCGACCGCGCGCAGGAACCTGGGGACAGGGACGCCGGCATCTGACAGCAGCGCCTTGGCGTCAGCCTCCAAGAGCGTTTCGGACTGGACCGACGCCGAACGCAGAGCCACCGGCGCCGCCAAAGTGGGCGGATCGCCAATCCTTGCAGCGGCTTCGGCTGCGCCGAGGGCCTCGTCAACGCCCATCAGCGGAGTGACACCTTCGGCGATCAGCCGGTGAGACACGGCTTCAGGCATATTCTCGGGCAGCGTTGCGACCATGGCGACCGGACGGCCCGATCGTTTGCGGGCGGCCAAGGCGGCTTCGATGGCGCATCCCCAGGCCTCGTCGGAACAGCGGTCGGCGCGGGGAAAGTCCACGACCAGCAGCGTGAGGTCCACGGGCTCGTCCATCATCGCGGCCCAGGCCGTCGTCATCGCGTCCGTGTCCGCCCAGATGTAGGTGTGGTAGTCGAGCGGGTTGGCAAGCGCGACCATCGGACCGAGGGCCGCGCGCAAATTCGCCGTCTGGCGGTCGGTGAGCGGCGGGAAGTTGAGGTCGCGACCGACCGCGCTGTCGGCCATCAGCCCAGTCTCGCCTCCGGAGCAGCTGATGGCGGCGATGTTGTTGGATGCCAGCGGTCCGCTCACATGGAGCAGCTTGAGGGTCTCAATGAGTTCCGGCAGGGAGTTGAGCCTCGGGATGCCAAGCCGGTCGAGGAAGGCCTGGGCACCGGCGTCTTCTCCAGCCAGAGACGCGGTGTGGGAAACGGTCGCGGCGCGGGCCTGATGGGACCGGCCGATCTTGAGCGCGACGATCGGTTTTGCCAGAGCGTACGCCGTCGCGGCCAGCGCCTCGAATTGACGGAGATCGCCGAAGCCCTCGATATGCAGTCCGAGCGCAGTGACCCGTGGGTCCGACAGCAGCGCCGCGCCGATCTCGGCGATGCCGAGCTGCGCCTGGTTGCCGGCTGCGGCGACATAGGCGATCGGCAGGCCGCGGCGCTGCATCGTGAGGTTGATCGCGATGTTCGAGGATTGGGTGACGATGGCGACGCCGGTTTCCTCGCGCCGTCCGCCCTGCTGGTCCGGCCAGAGCAGGGCGCCATCGAGATAGTTGATCAGCCCGTAACAATTGGGGCCGAGCACGGGCATGTCGCCCGCGGCCTCCAGCAACTTGCGCTGCAGGTCGGCGGCTTCGGTGTCCTCCCGTTGGGCTTCGAGGAAGCCGCTGGCAAAGCAGACCGCTCCACCTGCACCCATGGCCGATAGCCGGCCGACGATTTCGACCGTGGCGTGGCGATTGACGCCCACGAAGCTCGCATCCGGAGCTTCGGGCAGGTCCGAGACCGATCGGAATGCTTCTACGCCGCCAATATCGGGGAGCTTCGGGTGCACCGACCACAGAACGCCCTGGAAGCCCATTCCCTGACACTGGCTGATCACGTTTCGGCACCAGGCGCCGCCGCCGACCACGGCGATGGAGCGTGGGTGCAGGAGGCGCGACAGGTCAGGCATGGCCTGGTGGGTGCCGGTTCGGCCGCATCAGGCGCCAAGCGGCCGCAATAGATCGCGGCCGATAATATGGCGCTGAATTTCCGACGTGCCGTCCCAGATCCGCTCGACCCGGGCATCGCGCCAGAAGCGTTCGAGCGGGACGTCTTCCATGAGGCCCATGCCGCCATGAATCTGGATTGCCACATCCGTGACGCGGGCCAGCATCTCCGAAGCAAAGAGCTTCGCGCTGGCGATCTCACGGTTCGCCGGCAGGCCCTTGTCGAGCCGGTCCGCGGCGGCCAGCGTCAGATAGTCGGCCGCGTCGATTTCGGTGATCATGTCGGCGAGCTGGAAGCTGACACCCTGAAACTTGCCGATCGGCTGGCCGAACTGTTCGCGCTGCGCGGCATAGTCGAGGGCAAGATCGAAGACACGGCGCGCGCGTCCGACACACATCGCCGCGACGGTGATGCGGGTGGCGTAGAGCCATTCGTTCATCACCGCAAAGCCGCCATCGACATCGCCAAGGATTTGAGCATCCGGCAGGCGGCAGTCGTCGAACTCCAGGATCATATTCTTGTAGCCGCGGTGCGAGACGGACTTGTAGCCATCGCGAATGGTGAAGCCCGGCGTATCGCGGTCGACAAGAAACGTGGTGATCCGCTTCTTGGGCCCTTTCGCCGTCTGGTCCTCGCCCGTTGCCACGAAGACGATCACGAAGTCCGCGTGCTCGGCCCCGGAGATGAAGTGCTTGGTGCCGTTGAGGACCCAGTCGCCGCCATTGCGAACGGCGGAGCATTTCATGCTGCGGATGTCGGAGCCCGCGCCAGGCTCGGTCATGGCCAGGGCGTCCATCTTCTCGCCGCGGATGGCGGGATGGAGATAGCGTTCGCGCTGCTCGCCGTTGCAGGCCATCAGGATGTTCTGCGGCCGGCCGAAGAAATGGGTCAACGCCATGGAGCCGCGGCCCAATTCCCGTTCCACCAACGCGAAATCAAGATGGCTGAGCCCGGCGCCGCCGACCTCTTCGGGGTAGTTGCAGGCGTAGAAGCCCAGCTCCAGCGTCTTGCGCTTGATCTCGGCGGCGATTTCCTCGGAGACCTCACCGGTGCGCTCGACGCGTTCCTCATGAGGGTAGATTTCGTTCTCAACGAAGCTCCGCACCGTGGAGACGATCATTTCCTGTTCGTCGTTCAGCCCAAATTGCATTCGTTCTCCTCCACCTAGCCCGGAGCGGGAAGTTCGGCATGGCCCGCCGCGATCTCCGCCAGTCGGGCGGATATCTCGGGCGCGGGTTCCGATGAACGCCGGGTTTTCAGATTCACATGGAGCAGGAGTTGATCGGCAGTGGCAAGAACCCGACCGTCATCGTGCCGAAGCTGGTGGAAGAGCCGCAGTTTTTTGCCCCGTCCTTCCAGGACCTGCGTCGTCACCGTGACCGGATCTCCTTCCTGCGTCTCGTCCTGGAATCGGATCCGGATATCGACGGTGAAATAGCTCATGCCGTTCGCCACATAATCCTGATCGGCCCCGATGATCGCCATCATGGCGTCCGCCGCATCGGAGAAGATTTGGCCATACCGGCTTTCATTCATGTGTCCGTTGTAGTCGGTCCAGTCGAGCGGCACGATCCGGTCGATCGTGCGGATCGGTTGTGCGATGTCGATCGCACTATTCCGAGCCATCCGCAAATCGTGCTGGCGCAGAACGGCGCCCGCGCCGTGGTTCTGCGCCTTGAGCGCCCGCATGATCGCGACGAGATTGGTATCGCGGATGCGCTCCAACTCCCGGATCGTGTGGTTGCCCGATTGCGCGTCCGACTGGTCCGCGATGGTGCGCACCAATTCGCCGGTCAGTTCCGGCACGTCGGTCAGCCTGCTCCAGGGCCAGGCGAGCGCCGGGCCGAACTGCGCGATGAAATGCGCCATGCCCGCCTCTCCGCCGGCGATGCGATAGGTCTCGAACAGACCCATCTGCGCCCAACGCAGGCCGAAGCCGAGGCGGATCGCGTCGTCGATCTCTTCGGTTGTCGCAACGCCGTCCTTGATCAGCCACAGCGCCTCGCGCCACACCGCCTCCATCAGGCGGTCGGCGATATGCGCGTCGATCTCCTTGCGGACATGCAGCGGCTTCATGCCGATCGCGGTCAGCACCGCCTTCGCCTTCTCGATCGACACCGGCGGCGTCTTTTCAGAGGCGACGAGTTCGACCAGGGGCAGCAGATAGACCGGGTTGAAGGGATGCGCCACGACGATCTGCGCCGGCCGCGCGGCGCCTTCCTGCAACTCGGAAGGTTTGAAGCCGGAGGTCGAGGAGGCGATGATCGCATCGGCGCGGCAATGTGCCTGAACCTCGACGAGGATGTCGCGTTTCAGCGTCAGCCGTTCCGGAACGCATTCCTGGATCCAATCGGCATCGGCCACGGCGTCGGCGACTGTCCTGGCCGCGCTCCGGCTCCCTTCCGCGGGCATGGCGACATCCGCCAACGCCGGCAAGGCGCGCCGGGCATTGGCAAGGACCTCGCCGATTTTGCGCTCCGCCTCGGGGTCGGGGTCGAAGACGCGCACATCCCAGCCCATGAGCAAGAACCGGGCTGTCCAGCCTCCGCCGATAACGCCCCCGCCCAGGATCGCCGCGATCTTCGCCATCAATCCCTACCCGGCGGCAGGCGCGCGCTTTTCGAGCCCGAGCCGTTCGCGCACCTCCGCGGGCCCGATCACCCGGGCGCCCAGGCTCTCGACGATGGCCACCGCCCGCTCGACGAGCTGTTCGTTGGTCGCGAGCACGCCCCTGCTGAGAAACAGATTGTCCTCCAGCCCGACCCGGACATTGCCGCCGGCCAGCGCCGCCGCGGCGACAAGAGGCATCTGGTTCCGTCCCAGCGAGAACGCCGAGAAGGTCCAATCCTCGGGCACGTTGTTCACCATGGCCAGGAACGTGTTGAGATCGTCCGGCGCTCCCCAGGGCACACCCAGGCAGATCTGCACCAGCGCCGGGCTGTCCAGCACGCCGTCTTCTACGAGTTGCTTGGCAAACCAGAGATGGCCGCTGTCGAAGGCCTCGATCTCGGGCTTCACGCCGAGTTCGGTCATCTGTCGGCCCATTTCCCGCAGCATGCCGGGCGTATTCATCATCACATAATCGGCTTCGGCGAAATTCATGGTGCCGCAGTCGAGCGTGCAGATCTCCGGCAGGCATTCGCGGATATGGGCCAAGCGCTCGCTGGCCCCGACCAGGTCGGTGCCGTCTTGCGAGAGCGGTAGCGGGCTCTCAACCGGGCCGGTCACGACGTCGCCGCCCATCCCGGCGGTCAGGTTCAGAACCACGTCCACATCGGCTTCGCGAATGCGATCGGTGACTTCGCGGTAGTAGTCAGGCCGGCGGGAGGGCGCGCCGGTATCCGGGTCCCGGACATGGCAGTGCACGACGGCGGCGCCGGCTTTCGCCGCTGCTATGGCGCTCGCGGCGATCTGCGCGGGAGATCGGGGCACATGGGGGCTACGATCCTGCGTCGCGCCCGCGCCGGTGATGGCGCAGGTGATGAAGACGTCCCGGTTCATCTGGAGCGGCATTTCAGCCCTATCCTCCCTTGGTATTACGCCGCACATCATAGCGGTGTTGGCGCATAGGACCTTGCGAAATTGGGACCGAACCAAGCCTTATCCTGCTACATGCCATGTACAATGCGAAGATGGCCCGCATGGCGAATGGCATAACGGGTCCATTGTCAGGTCGAAGAACGAAGCGGAGCGAATGGCGGCGATGAAACTCGATACAGTGACGGTACTTCCGGGCAGCCATGCCTTGCAGGTCACCTGGGCCGACGGAATCAGCGCGCGCTTCCATGCCATATGGCTGCGCGACAATGGGCTCGACGCGGACACGAGAAGTCCGTCCAACGGCCAGAAGCTGATCAGCTTGCTCGACATTCCGCCTGACGTGACTGTCGCGCATGCCCGGATCGACCCTGAGGGTGCTTTGGCCGCAACGCTTGCCCCTGAGATGAAAGATTTGGCATTCCCGGCGGCATGGCTGCATGCCAACGCGTACGACATGGCGCCGCCCCGGGAGTCCGGCTGGGTGAGCCCGGCCGTCGAGACCTGGGACGGCAGCCTCCAGGATCGCGACCTGGCGGAAAGCTGGAGTGACATCTCACGGTCGCGATCCGCGCTCGCCAAATGGCTCGCCAAGGTCCGGAGGCATGGTGTCGCGATGTTGCGCGATCTCCCGACCGACTCCGGCGCCGTGTGCCAGGTCGCGGAGCTGTTCGGATATGTCCGAGAGACCAATTACGGGCGCTGTTTCGACGTGCGGTCCGAGGTCAATCCGACCAATCTGGCTTACACGAATCTCGGCCTGCAGGCCCACACCGACAACCCCTATCGTGATCCGGTACCGACGATCCAACTGCTGTCATGCCTGGAGAATTCGGTTGCGGGCGGAGAGTCCGTCGTGGTGGACGGATTTCGCATCGCCGAGCGGCTGAGATCCGAAAGCCCGGGTGATTTCGATCTCCTGAGCCGACACTGCGCGCGCTTCGAATATGCCGGCGCGCCAGGCGTGCGTCTGCGATCGCGCCGGCCGGTGATCGACCTCGCACCCGATGGCGAACTGGTCGGCATCCGTTTCAACAACCGCTCCGCGGCGCCACTGACGGACATCCCGTTCGAGGCCATGGAGGACTATTATGGCGCCTGCCGTCGCTTCGCCGAGATGGTCGAGGATCCGGCAATGGAAGTGACTTTCCGTCTTGCGCCCGGCGAATTGTTCATCGTCGACAACACCCGGGTGCTGCATGCGCGAAAGGCGTTCTCCGGCTCCGGCACGCGCTGGCTGCAAGGGTGTTACGCGGACAAGGACGGACTGCTCTCGACGCTTGCCGCCATCGAGGAGCATCAGGATCTTGGAGACGTCGCATGACGTCGATAGCGCTGGACAGGAGCACCATCGTTCCATTTCTCGCGGAGATTTTCGAGCGCCGCGGCGCCGAGAGCTATCTCGGCGAGCCGGTCACGATTGCCGAGCATATGCTGCAGGGCGCATGGCTGGCGGAGCGGGACGATGCGCCGGAAGAGCTGGTGGTCGCCGCCCTTCTTCATGATATCGGCCATTTTGCAGGCGAGTTCGGCACCTATTCTCCGGAGGACACGCAGGATCGGCACCACGAGGATGGCGGTGCGGCTGTGCTGACGCCATTCTTCCCGCCGGTGATCACGGAATGCGTTCGGATGCATGTGGCGGCAAAGCGGTATTTGTGCGCCACCGATCCGGGATATTTCGATCGGCTCTCGCCGGCATCGGTTCACTCGCTATCGCTGCAGGGCGGACCGATGAATGACGATGAGATCGCCGAATTCGAGGCGAACTCGTTTCATCGGAACGCCGTGCAAGTACGGGTCTGGGACGACGGTGGAAAGGTGGCTGGAATGAAGACGAAATCTTTCGCCGATTATGCCGGGCCGCTTCAGAAAGTCGTCGATGCCCATTTGGCGGCGCGGGACTGACGCGGGCAAAGGGACCGATTGGGCTCGACGACCCGAGCCCGAAGAGAGAGGAAGGCGATGAGCCGGAGCGGCAACGGGCGGAACGGCATGGCGTACGATCGTATCAAGCAGCGCTTGGATGCCGGCGAGGCCGTCATTTTGGACGGCCCAACCGGTACGGAGCTTCAGCGCCGCGGTGCGCCGATGGATCCGGCTGCCTGGTGCGGTCCGGCGACACTGGGCAACGACAAGCTGCTGACCGAAATCCACGCCGACTTCATCGCGGCCGGGGCAGAAATCATCACCGCCAACACTTTCGCGTCTTCGCGCGTCATGCTTTCTGGTGCCGGCTATGGCGATCAGGTCGAGGAGATCAACCGGCGCGCCGTCGAGGCGGCGCTGAAAGCGCGCGAGAGCACGCCTGGTGCCGACCATGTGGTGGTCGCCGGCTCACTGTCGCATATGGTCCCGCTTGTCGAAGGCACGGCGGTGGGAGATCCCGACCGGCTGCCGGACGACGCCGAAATCGCCGCGGCTTTCGACGAGCTGGCCCGGATCCTCGCCGCCGCCGGCTGTGAACTGATCATCCTTGAGATGATGTATTGCCCCAGACGAATCCGCTTTGCTCTTCACGCCGCACTGGCGACCGGCCTTCCGGTCTGGTTTGGAATTAGCGCGCGCCGCGCACCGGACGGTCGGATCGTGAGCTACTGTCCGTACGAAGATCTGCCGCTCGAGGAGATCACCGCGCTCATCCCCGCGCAGGGCGTCGACGCCGCCGGCATCATGCACAGCGGAGCGGAACTGACCGCGGAGGCGCTTCAGCCGGTGCGTGCCGGTTTCGATGGTCCGCTGATGGCCTATCCCGATTCCGGCCATTTCGAGATGCCGGACTGGCGCTTCGTCGATGTCATGACCCCACAGAGATTCGGGGACTACTGCCGCGACTGGATCGGATCCGGCGTACAAATCATTGGAGGCTGCTGCGGCCTTACCGTGGAGCACCTTCAGGCCGCAAGGCATGCGCGCGATGCTGCTCGATGAATCCGGGTTTCGCGTCATCGGCACATTCGATATCGACCCTCGTTCGAAGGAACGAAATTCCGAGATCGTCTTTATCAGCGACGATCAGCCCGCCCTGGCGGCCGCGGTGCGGGAGAGCATCCTGGAGAGGACCGGCCATTCCGCCACGATCGCGCCCGAGGGCGATCTGGATTGGCCACCGTCGCTCGAGCATATGAGCCCCGAACTCCTCTTTGAAATCGAGACGAAAGACCGGGTTCTTTTCCATTTGACCGGCGTGCCCTCGTCGATGATGGATTTTCTTTCAGTAGAGGATTGCCGTGTCGGCGCCGGCGTGCTCCGAGGCGTTGCGCGGTCGGCGCCGGCCGCGCTAGGGGGTGGTGACGATGGTCGGAGAAAAGGGGATTTGGTAAACGGCCACCGATGATCGAGCGGCCGACATCTTGAGTTGGAACTGCAAATCGTGAATTGGAACCAGCAACCCGGTCAGGCCAACCCCAGCGCACGTTTTCGCTGCTCGGCCCATTCGGTGATGAGGCGGTCGGCGGCGAGGCCCATGAAGGCCACGCAAAGGCCGATGACCAGACCCTTGCCGGCATCGGCGAAGGTGAGAGCGCGGAAGATCTCCTGGCCCAGATCCCGGGTCCCGATGAACGCGGCGATGATCACCATGAACAGGGCGAACATGATCGTCTGGTTGATCCCCAGCATGATCTCCGGGAGCGCCAGGGGCATGCGGATTTTCCACAGCGTCTGCCGCGGCGAACAGCCGGACATGATCGCGGCCTCGATGGTCTCCCGCGGGACGCCGCGCAGGCCGAACGTGGTGTAGCGGACCGCCGGGATCGTGGAATAGATGACGATGGCGGTGATCGCCGCCACGTCGCCGACCTGGAACAGCATGATCACCGGGATCAGGTAGATGAAGGACGGGAAGGTCTGAAGGGTGTCGCAGAGCAGCTGCACCCATCTCGAACGGCGTTCGCTGCCCGCGGCCCAGATACCCAGCGGCACGCCGCACAACACGCAGACGAAGACCGCGAAGCTGACCATATAGGCGGTCGTAAGCGCCCGCTCCCAGAAGCCGGAGAAGGCGATGAAGAGGACGAAGCCGGAGACCGTGAGTGCAAGCCGCCAGCCCGCCAGGCGCCAGCCGATACTGGCGACCAGCAGCACGGCCGCGACCCAGGGCACCGCCTGGAAGACCCCGCGCAGCGGGATCAGTACATAGATCAGCAAGCCATCGCGCAGGATGGCCAGTGGCCCGTGAAAGTTGACCGTGGCGTAGTCAACGAAGGCATCCCACATGGGCGCCGTGGTGATCGTCAATTCGCGAGGCAGCACCTGGGCATGGGGAGTGATGAGGGCGGCGATCAACGAGGCGACGATTACGGCGATAACCGCCGTCAGATAGGGGCGTGCGCTCCAGAACGGCCCCTCGGCCCGGTGCTGCGGCTGCTTCTCCGACAGGGCGAGGCTGAGCCGGTCGAGGGTGACGGCGATGAACACGATTGCCACGCCGATCTCCAGCGCCTGGCCGATACGCAGGCTCTGCAGGCGGAACAGCAAATCCTGGCCCAAACCCTTGGCGCCGACGAATGAGGCGATCACCACCATCGCCAGGCACTGCATGATCACCTGATTGACGCCGACCATCAGCGTGACGCGCGCCGCCGGGATCTCGACTTTCCACAGCATCTGGCGCGGCGTGCAGCCGGACATTTCGCCCGCCTCGACGATCTCCTTGGAGATGCCGCGCAACCCCAGGATGGTCAGCCGCGCCATCGGCGGCAGTGCGAACAGGATGGTGGCGATCGCTCCGGCGCGATGGGAGACGCCGATGAAGACCGCGACCGGGATGAGGTAGGAGAAATGCGGCAGCGATTGCATGACGTTGAGCAACGGCGTCAGCACGCGCTCGAAGGGCGGGTATTTGATCGCGAGGATTCCCAAGGCCAGGCCGATCAGGCCGGCGATCGGTGCCGCAACGAGGACCACCGACAGGGTGATCATCGACAGCTTCCATTTGCCGAACAGGGCGACATAGAAGATGCAGCCCCCGGCCAACAGCGCCAGACGCCAACCCTTCAGCCACCACCCCAGCACCGCCGCCAATCCGACGATCATCACCCAGGGAAGCGGCGGCAGGTCACCGAATCCGGAAATGAGGATGCCTTCCACCAGATCGAGCGGCCATTCCAATGCCCGGCCGATCGCCCGGGTGACGTCGCGAAACGTGAACAATCCCAGGATCGGCGTCTCACGCAGGGAGTCGACGACCGCGTTGGTCCAATCGACGAAGGGGACTGTCCCAGCCTCCGGCACAACAACAATCCATTCGGGCAGCACGCCGGCGATCGCGATCAGCAACGCGAATGGCGCGAGGATCAGGATTGGCACCAGGGCGCCGGGGTACTTTGCTGTGTCGGCAGTCGCCTGAATGGCGGTGGCGGCGGCCTTCACCGCCTATTCCTCCTGGCCAAACAGCGCGTCGAGGACCTGCTCGCGGGTGATAATTCCGGCCGGCTGCCCGTCGCCATCGACCACGCCTACCGGGCCTTCCTCACCCAGGATTTTCTTGGCGACCTCGGTGAGCCGGTCGTCCGCCCGTACCGTGAGATTGGCCCCGTTTCCTTTGTTCGTCGCATCCATCACGCTACGGATGGTCAGGAGTTTCTCGCGTGCGATGTCCTTGGTGAATTCCTTGACGTAATCGGTGGCGGGCCGGGTGATCAGCTCCTCGGCGGTGCCGATCTGCACGATCGAGCCCTCGTACATGATGACGATGCGATCGGCCAGGCGGATCGCCTCGTTGAAGTCGTGTGTGATGAAGACGATCGTTTTCTGCAGCATGTTTTGCAGGCGCAGGAACTCGTTCTGCATCTCGCGCCGGATTAGCGGGTCCAAAGCGGAGAACGGCTCGTCGAGGAACCAGACATCCGGTCCCACCGCCAGCGACCGGGCAATGCCCACTCGCTGCTGCTGGCCGCCGGAGAGTTCGCGCGGGTAATAGCCTTCCCGACCCTGGAGCCCCACGAGTTCGATGATCTCCTGCGCCTTGCTCTCGCGTGTCGCCCGGTCGACGCCCTGGACTTCGAGCGGAAAGGCGACGTTCTCGGCGACCGTGCGGTGGGGAAAGAGCGCGAAATGTTGAAACACCATGCCCATCTTATGGCGCCGGAGCTCGATCAGCTCTTTGGATGAGGCCTCAAGCAGGTTCTGTCCCTGGAAGAATATCTCGCCGCCGGTCGGTTCGATCAGCCGGGACAAGCAGCGCACAAGGGTCGACTTGCCGGAGCCGCTCAGCCCCATGATGACCAGGATCTCCCCCGGCTGGACATCGACCGTGGCGCCCCGGACCGCCGCGATATGGCCGCTATCCGCCACGGCCTTCGCATCCGGATTGTCGTCGTGCCGGGACAACAGGGCCTTCGGCTCGGGGCCGAAAATCTTCCAGACGTTGCGACACGAGATGATTGGTTCAGACACGGACGCCTCCCAGCGCGCTCAAAAGAAGCTTACGGCAGGGATGGCAAAGCACCAGAAGGCTTCCGCCATCGCATTTCAATGGTCAGCCGGAACGGATCGCCATACAGGGCGAACGGAAATCAATGTCATTGGCAAGAGCGCCGCCACCCGGCTGGGTGCCGGGCGGCGGCGGTTCGTCAAGACTAGCCGGTGGGACCGTCGACCCAGGCCCGCCACCTGGATTCATTGTCCGCCAGCCACTGATTGGCGGCATCTTCAGGTTCCATGCCGTCGATGTCGGCGAGCTTCGCCATGACGGCAATGTCCAGATTGGTGAAGTTGATCCGCTCGATGATCGCGTGGGCGCCAGGCCATTGTTCGGGCAGGCCTTCCCAGATACCGATCTTCAGATAGCCATCCTTCGGATTGCCGCAATCATGCGTGAGTTCCGAATTCATGCCCCAGGCGGGATCCGACTTGCAGGCTTCCACGTATTCCGGGAACTCGATGAAACTGCCCTCATAGACGGCTTCGATGAAGTTCGGCGTCCAGTTGAACAGCACGATCGGCTCGCCGCGCTTGGACGCACCCTCCAACTCGGCCCACAGAGCGGATGCCGAGCCGGCATTCACCACTTCGAAGTCCATCTCCAGGCCTTCGACGCGCTCATGATCCTGCTTCAGCCAGTCCACCGGGCCGGCGAGGAAACGCCCATTGGGCGAGGTTTCGGCTGTCTGGAAGAGTTCCGCGCAGTCGTTGAGCGCCTGCCAATCCGGGAGGCCGGGGCATGCCTCTTCGACATAGGACGGATACCACCACTCCTCGCGGGTCTTGGCGTCGTGGGTCGCGAGATCGATCACGCACCCTTCGTCCACGACCTTCTCGAACGCCACGCCGAACGCGCCCTGCCAGACCTCATGGGCGAGATCGATATCGCCCTCGCACATCGAGGTGTAGACCACCTGGCTGTCCGAGGAGATGTACTCGACTTCGTAGCCGCCGGCGCTCAGGATATTGCCGACGATGTGGGCGCCGACAATCTGGCTCGACCAGTTGTGCAGCGGGATCTTGATCGGCTCGTCCGAATCCGCCCAGGCAAGCCCTGAAAGTGCAAGCGAGCCACCGGCCACCAGGCCGACGGCAAGAGCTTTGAGATTTCCAATGTGCATCGATGACCTCTCCCGTTGGTGATGCTTCGTGCATCTGTGTTTCTGCGCGTCGAAGCCATCGGGCAGCCCGGCAATGGCAGGGCATTTGCCTGTGTTCTGGCCTCCAGCGCCTAACGGGACGGTCATCCCGGGAGTCTCTCGATCACCAAAACGGTGGCTGCAGCGCGTCGTCCAAGTCGACGAGACTCGGCGGGAAATTCCTCCCTTTATTGTCGGTCAACGATCCCATTGCTCCCATTGCGTGGGCCAACAGTACCGACCGAAGTGTACCAATATAGACCAAACCGGCCCAGCCGGCCAGACTCTAGATGGACCACACACGACCAATTTACCGATATCAAACCAATTGGTTGTCGCGATCCGGTTCCAACTCTCGGACGTAGCCGGCCCGGTCTAACAATCCAGTGTGTTGTCCCGCTCCCAATCGGACAGGTGCGACGCGAAGGCGTTCCATTCGCCGGTCTTGAGCTTGACGTAGGCCTGGACGAATTCGTCGCCGAGGCCGGCGCGCAGGGTCTTGTTCTTGCCGAGCATCCGCAGCGCGTCGAGGAGATTGAGCGGCAGCTTGGCCGCGCCGTGCGCTTTGTGGCCCTCGGTGTACATGTCGATGTCCAACCGCTTGCCGGGGTCCGTCTTGTTCGCGATGCCATCGAGGCCGGCGACCAGCAGGGCCGCCTGCAGAAGGTATGGGTTGGTCGCGCCGTCGGCGAGGCGTACCTCCAAGCGGCCGGGATCCGGAATGCGCACCATATGGGTCCGGTTGTTGCCGCCATAGGTGATGCTGTTGGGCGACCAAGTGGCCCCGGAGGTAGTGACCGGGGCGTTGATGCGCTTGTAGCTGTTGACGGTCGGGCAGAGGATCGCCACCAGGGCGGAGGCGTGTTTCAGCATGCCGCCGAGGAAGTGATAGGCCAGCGACGACAGGCCCAGCTCGCCTTTGGCATCCTCAAACAGGTTCTTGTTGCCCTCCTTGTCCCAGATCGACACGTGGGAATGACACCCGTTGCCGGTCAGATGGGCGAAGGGCTTGGGCATGAAGGTGGCGCGCAAACCATGTGTCTCCGCCACGGTTTTCACCATGTATTTGAAGAAGCTGTGGCGGTCGGCGGTGATCAGCGCGTCGGCATATTGCCAGTTCATCTCGAACTGGCCATTGGCATCCTCATGGTCGTTCTGATACGGCCCCCAACCCATGGCCGCCATGTGATCGCAGATCTCGGTGATCAAATCGTAGCGCCGCATCAGCGCTTGCTGGTCGTAGCAAGGCTTGGGCTGGCGGTCGCGGGCGTCGCCGATGGCGGATCCGTCGGGCTGGATGATGAAGTATTCGCATTCGACGCCGGCCATTTGCCGATAGCCGCCCTCGCTGGCCGTGGCGAGCGCACGTTTCAGCATCACCCGGGGGGCGTGGCCGACGGGCTCGTCATTCATCACCAGATCGGCGGCGACCCAGCCCACCTCCGGCTTCCAGGGCAGTTGGATCAGGCTGTCGGTATCCGGGACGGCGAACATGTCCGGGTGGGCCGGCGTCATGTCGAGATGCGCGGCGAACCCGGCGAATCCGGCACCGGTCTTCTGCATATCGCCGATCGCTTCCGCCGGCACCAGCTTCGAGCGCTGGACTCCGAAGAGGTCGGAAAAGCTGATCAAGAAATAGCGAATGCCCTCACTCTTGGCGATCTTGGCTAAGTCCGTGGCCATGCTCCCTGTCTCCTCCCAATTGATGATGACATGCGCCCAAGATCCGTTTCATCGGCCAAGGGCCAGTAGGGCATCGAGGCCGATCGGCGCGCCGTCGAATTCCCTCATCGCGTCGAACAGGCACTCCCACATGTATCCCGCCGAAGCGCTGTCGCCGAGCAGATGAAAAGCGGGTGTGGCACCGAGATCGTCGCGGATGACGATGGTGTTGCTGCGCGCGACCGACGTTTGCGCGATCGCGAGATCAGTGAAGTGATCGGGCCGCAGATCGACGGCGCACAGCTTGGCGAACATGGCGCCGGCATGGGTGCCGGTGACCTGGAACCAGAAATGACTGTCCTGCCGGGGCGCCGGGTAGCAGCCATCGGCCTGGTCGAGCGACCATCCGTCGACCAGCGCCGTCAATCGCGCGTCATCCGCTGCCGGCGGGGTCAGCAGAAGCACCTCGGTGCGTGCAAGTACCGCCGCCAGATTGCCGCCTTCCTGTCGAAAAGCCCGGTTCGGTTGGTCCGCCAAATCCACGCCTTGCGCAGTCATCCTCGGCAGCACGTTCCGCCCCTTGAAACCGATGCGTGGCAGTGGCGAGAGATCGGCAATGCCCAGCCTGCGCGCCGCTTCCGGCTCGTCACTACCGAAAGACAAGGCCACCGCGCCACTGTCGGCCTCGGCAAACTTGGCGCCCAGCGCAGCGTGTTGGCGGTGGATAAAGCTCTGCCTCGGCGGCATGGTCGTCGGAGGAACCATGGCTATAGCTCCTGCCGCCGGTTGTCGGGATCGTAGAACGGCACCGGCACCACCTCCGCGACAACCATCTCGCCCCGTTCGATCCGGATCTCGAAGTGCTTGCCCATTTCGGCCTGGTCGATGGCGACATAAGCGAGTCCGATCGTGTCGCCCGTTGTCGGCGAGCGCACGGCGGAGGTGACGCGGCCGGTGATCTCGCCATCGCGGATCACCAGATGACATTCCTTCGGGCACGCCGCGCTCTGATCCACAAGCTGGAACCCGACCAGTTTTCGCTGCAGGCCCTTGCCATTCTGGATCTCGACCGAGCGCTTGCCGACATAGAACGGCTTCTTCTTGGCGATCGCCCAGCCCATATCGGCTTCATGGGGGTGGGTCAGGCCGTCGGTATCCTGGCCAACGATGATGTGGCCTTTCTCCAACCGCATGACGCGCTGCGCCTCAACCCCGAACGGCCGGATGCCGAGTTCCTCGCCCGCCGCCATCAGGGCGTCCCACAGCAGCTCGCCCCGGCTGGCCGGCGCATGGATCTCATAGCCGAGCTCACCGACGAACCCGACCCGCAGGATCCGCACCGGGATGCCGGCGACCGTGCCGGTGCGCACGCCCATATAGGGGAACGCCTCGGCCGACAAATCGATATCGGTGCAGATCTTCTCCAATACCTTGCGGCTGTTCGGCCCGGCGATGTTGACGCCGCAATAGGCGGCGGTGACGTTGGTGGCGTCCACGTCGAGGCGCCATTGGGCGTTCCACCACAGCATCTGCCGATAGACCCCATCGACGCCGCCGGTGGTCGCGGTGACATAGAAATGCTGGTCGTGGAAGCGGCAGGCAACGCCGTCATCGACGATCACCCCGGCCTCGTCGCACATTAAGAGGTAGCGGGCGCGGCCAACCTGCTGCTTGAGATAGGCCCAGGTGTACATGCGATTGATGAATTCGGCCGCATCCGGGCCGCGAATGTCCAGACCGCCAAGGGTCGAGACATCGATCAGGCCCACATTCTCTCGGCAATTTCGCACTTCGGCGGCGATCGTCTCGTCGACCTCGCCTTCGCCGCCGTAATCGGCCGGCCGGTGCCACTCGCCGGCCACCATCATCCTGGCGCCGGCTTCGACATGCCGATCATGCATGGCGGTGCGGCGCACCGGCTCGAAGCTCCGCCCGGCAAGATGGCCGAATTTCTCTGCCGTATAAGGCGGCCGGGCGGTGGTGCTGCCGACCTCGTCCGGCGTGCGACCTGTGCCCTCGGCACACAGTCGGATCGCCGCGAGGTTGGCATGCCGGCCCTGGCTCGGCCCCATGCCAACGGTCGAGTACCGTTTCAGAAGCTGGATGTCGTCGTAACCCTCCTGGACCGCGCGCCGGATGTCCTCGACCTGGATATCCTCGTCGAAATCGACGAAATCCCGTCCCTTCGGGTGCGGGAAGATCGGCCAGGGATGGTTGACCCGGGATGCCTCAGGCGTGGCAGCGGGCGGTTCTCCGTTGGCCTTGCCCTGCGCGGCCGCAGCCTGCCAGCCCATTCTCTTGCCATCGGCGAGCGCCGAGTCCAGCTCGAACACACAATTGACTGAACCGGCCGCGGTCATGCCTTGCGGGAGGGCGGCGACCCGATGCATCGCCGGATCGTCGTCATAGGCGTAGCTGCCGCCGGCATACCAGATCAGATTGCCGGCCGGGCTGTATCCGACGGCAGTGCACATGAAATCGCAATCGACCAATCGGCCGGGCGGCTCACAGCGGCCCTGACCGGAAATCGCCGCAAGGCGGACGCCCCGAACATGGTTCTTGCCAACCGCCTCAAAGATCGTCTGGCCCGCCATCGCCTCGACGCCACGCTCGCGGACCGCCGCGGCCAAACCATCGGTGGGCGGGTCGGAGCGCAAATCGACGAGCGCCGCGATTTCGGCTCCGGCATCCAGAAGGTCGAGCGCCAGCCCATAGCCGTCATCATTGGCAGTGGCGATCACCCCGCGTCGTCCGGGAGACACCCCATAGAGCCGCATCAGGCGTTGCGCCGCCGAGGCCAGCATAACGCCCGGCAGATCGTTGTTGCGAAACACCATCGGCTGTTCGAAGGCGCCAGTGGCGACAATGACTTGCTTGGCCCGGATCTTGTGCAGGCGGTTGCCGCGGGTGATCGCCAGCCAATTGTCGGTGAATAGGCCGGTGCAGGCGGCGTCGGTGAGCACCGTGATGTTGGCAGCAGCTTCGATCTTCGCGGTCAGCTCGGACAGGCGTGTTTCGGCCTGCTGCCGGTCCGCATCGAACCGGGCGTAAAGCAGGGAGCCGCCCATGAGCGGCCACTCCTCGCACAACAGGACGTCGAGCCCTTGCTGGGCGGCCTTGAGCGCGGCGCACATGCCGGCCGGGCCGCCGCCGATAACGGCAACATCATGGAAGCCATAGGCCTTGTCGTATTCGCGATGCGGGCTGTTCTGATCGACCGTGCCGAGTCCGGCCATCGCGCGAATCCGCGGTTCCCAGAACCGCCAGGCGCTCTTCGGCCGGTAGAAGGATTTGTAGTAGAACCCGACCGGCATGAAGCGGCCGACACGATCGAGCCAGGCGTAGCGGTCATGCTCCAGGGACCCGCCATAGTTCTGGCCCCGGATTTCCATCCCGCCCGCGATCGGATGGCGGTCGGCCAGCACATTGGGTTCGTCCGCCACTTGCACCAGCGTGTTGGCGTCCTGCCCGGCCATGGTCAGGATGCCGCGCGGGCGGTGGTATTTGAACGAGCGGGACAGCAGCCACTGGCCCTCGGCGGCGAGCGCGCTGGCAATGACGTCTCCGTCATAGCCCTGATAGGCCTTGCCTTCGAAGGTGAAGGAAATCGGTTTGGCGGGGTCGATCAGGCGGCCGAAGCCTTCGCTTAGCCGTGACGATGGTTTCCGTGGCGCCACGGTTCAGCCCTGCCCCAGCTGCTTGAATTCATCGACCGTATAGGTCTCCAGGATCGCCTCGCTGATGGTGTCGCGCCGGGCGACGAACCAATAGGCGGTCGGGGTGTGGAGCCACCATTCGAAGATTTCGCCCGCCGGATTGTCCTCGATGAAGACGTGATTGGCCCAGTCGGCATCGGAACACGCCTCGGGGTCCGGCATCGCGCGGATCTCGCCGCCGCAGACGAACTCGGAGATGTTGCGTGGCCCGTTGAGCGGGCAAGGCATGATTTTCATGATCTATCCTAGTGCCCGACCGATGCCGCACCCTTTTCGCCGACCAGCTCGAAACGCTCGAATCGCGACAGGGCGAACGGTTGCAGGAGATCCGGCTGCCGGCCGGTGGCGATACATTCGGCCATGCGCCTGCCGCTGACCGGGGTGGCCTTGAAGCCCCAGGTGCCCCAGCCGGCATCGATGTAGTAATTCTCAACAGGGGTCAGCCCCATGACCGGGCTGAAATCGGGGGTCATGTCCGCCATGCCGGCCCATTGGCGCAGCACCTTCACCTCGCCCAGGAACGGAAACAGCTCCAGCATGTGGGCCATGAGCCCTTCCTTGAAGTCGAGGGTCGAGCGCGTCGAATAGAGCGGATAAGCGTCGGTCGAGCCACCCATCACCAGCTCGCCCCGGGCGCTCTGCGAGACGTAGGCGTGCAGTGAACCCGACACGACGATCGCGTCGAGAAAGGGCTTGAGCGGCTGCGACACACAGGCCTGCAGCGGTATGGTCCGGATCGGCAGGCGCAGGCCTACCATGCCGGCAACCACCGAACTTGAGCCGGCGACCGCCTGCAGCACCTTATCCGCATAGACGGTGCCCCGGCTGGTCTCGACACCCTTCACTCGGCCGCCCTCGACCAGGATTTCGGAGACTTCGGTGTGCTGATGCAGTTCGACCCCCAGCCGGGCAGCGCCTCGGGCATACCCCCAGGCCACGGCGTCGTGCCGGGCGATTGCACCTGGCGGATGGTACAGCGCACCGAGAATCGGATAACGCACGTCCTGCGAGAGATTGAGCTGCGGGCAAATCTTCGCAATTTCGTCCGGAAGGACGAGCTCGGAATCGACGCCCAGATGCTTGTTGACCTCGGCCCGCCAGCGGGAGGTGCGTAGCGACGCGTCGGTATGGGCGAGGGTCAGATGCCCGCGCTCGGTGTACATCATGTTCATCTCGAGCTCGGCCGAGAGATCTCGGAACAGCTCCACCGATTCCTTGTAGAACGCCACACCGTCGGGGGTCAGGTAGTTGGCGCGGATTATCGTCGTATTGCGCGCCGTGTTGCCACCGGCGAGATACCCCTTGTCGAGGACGGCGATGTTGGTGATGCCATGGTTCTTGGCGAGATAGTAGGCCGCCGCGACACCGTGACCGCCGGCGCCGATAATGACGACGTCATAGGTCTTCGCCAGTTCGGGCCGCGCCGGGAATTGCCGCTCGACGGCGCCGCAACCGGGACGCAGGCCGTGTTTCAACAGCGCCAAAGGCAAGACCAACCCTCCTGAAAACCCGGCGATACCGTCGCAGATCCGGCGGGCATCGGCCCGCCGGTTCCTTAGCTTGCGATCTACTCGATCTTGCCCGACTTGAGCGCGGCGATAATGTCGTCCGGTTTCTTCAGTTTTGCCAGGTCTTCCTCATAGGTTCGGTTTTCGGCCCTCAGCTGCCAGACATGAAAGCTGATCCAGAAGATCAGCCCCATGATGAACATCAAGAACTCCCAACCGGCGAAGGGGTAGATCGCCCCAACCGTGGAGAGATCGACTGCCCAGGTAGTCACTTCCGTTGTCGACATGGCGATGCCCTCCCTTAGTCGTCGTTTCCGGACGGTTGAGGAATCAGGCCGCGGTCGACCGCTTCCTTGATCTCAGCCGAACGCACATCGGATTCATCCAGATAGCGACCGTGATAGTCGCCGGTGTCGAGACCGACCAATTCGATCTCATAGGGAATCCGCAGAAGGCCGGCGCGCTTCAGGAGGCCCGAAAGGATCCAGGTCGGGGCGAAGCCCAGCACCCAGAACATGATGATCGCCCCGGCGAGCTGACCCAGCGGGTTGATCGCGGCATAGCCCTCGAAGCCCGATGACGGGTGGCCCCAGAGCATGAAGCCGGCAATTATCAGCCCGACGAAACCGGCATAGCCATGCACCGCGACCGCGCCGACCGCATCGTCGATACGAAAACGCCGCTCGACCCAGTTATGCAGCTTGTAGGCCGCGACCGCGCCGACCGCGCCAATCAGCATCGCCTGGATCGGGTGATACAGATCGTTGCCGGCGGAGGCGCAAATGATGCCGGCCAGACCGCAGGAATAGGTCCAGAACGCATCCCCCTTGGAGACCATGTAGCCCGCGATCATGCCGCCCGAAAGCGACATCAGGAAATTGAACACGATCGCCGAAAGCGTGGTCGGGGTGAGGTAGATGGTGGTCGCGGTGAAGCCCGTGCCGGTCGCGCCGATATCCGCCTCGCCGATGATCGGGACGTTACAGGCGACATAGAAACCCCAGAATCCGGTGTAGATCAGGAACAGGCCGATGGTCACGAGCCATGGGTTGTGCGGCACGATGTTGCGCGGCGTTCCGTCAGCCCGGAACTTGCCGATCCGGGGCCCGAGATTGACCAGGATACCCAGCGCCGCGCCACCGGCGAGGCAGTGGATCACGCCGGACGCATAGGCGTCGTGGTAGCCCAGCAGTTTGACCATCCAGCCATCCCAGTGCCAGCCCCAGGCGGCGTCGATGATCCAGGTCACCGAGCCGACCAGCACCGCCAGGAACCAGAAGGCGGCGGAGCGGATGCGCTCGATCACCGCGCCCGATACGATCGATGCCGCGGTCCAGGAGAACAGCAGGAACGCCGCCCAGAACACGCCATTGATGCGTGCCCAGAACGCGTTGTCGTCCGCCGTCGTGGTCTCTGTCACCGGGGGGCCGCCGAGATGGGTGCCCATCAGCTCGCTCCACGGTTTGGCGTTCGACGTTGCGTCCACCAGGCCCAAGCCATTGAAAATGAAGGGGCCGTTCGGAAAGGCGAAATAGATCCACCAGCCGAAGAAGAAGAACGTGACGGTCACCAACGGGATGAGCATCGTGTTCTTCATCAAGGTATGCATCATGTTCTTGGTACGTGACGCACCGACCTCGTACATGCAGAAGCCGACATGGATCAGGAACATGAGTGGGATGGTGATCCAGTAGTAGAACTCGGTGAAGACGACTGTCAGCGCACCGATATCGGTATCCATAGTTCAGCTCCCCTGTCAGTCAGTCCGCTCTATTACCTGAGCGGTACTGAGTCTCAGATTATTTGGTAACTCCAACCCGGTTCGACTGGATCGCCTAGGCCTCCGCGCCGAGGAGATCCGATCGGGCTTTCTCGAGATGGTCGGTGATGATCCGCACCGCCGCTTCCACGTCCCGCTGGCGAATAGCCGCGATCAGCGCGCGATGTTGATCGTTGTAGAGATCGATATTGGCGGCGGTCAGGATCTTGCGTTTCATCCCGCCCCATTGTTTGTGACTGCGGACCTCGTTGATCTGTCGGTACAGCGATGACATCAGCGGATTGCCCGTGGCCTCGGCGAGTGTCAGGTGAAAGCGCTCATCGGCGCTCGAGAAGGCCTCCTGGTCGGCGCCGCAGGCCTCCAGCGCGGCCAGCGCCTCCGACAGGGCGTCAAGGTCGCGGGCGCTGGCATGGGCCACCGCCAGCCGCGCCATATAAGGCTCGATCGCCTTGCGGACCTGAATCAGCTCAAGGGGGCTCGTAACCTCGGCGACATGGGCTTTCGCCGCGGGTCGCGGCGTCTGCACCGGGTGGTGGACGAATGTGCCGCTGCCGATCCGGCGCCGCACCAACTCCATGTTCTCGAGCTGGCTCAACGCCTCGCGAACCGTGCTGCGCGACGCGCCGAAATGTCCGGCGAGGTGGCGCTCGGCCGGCAGTCGCTGGCCATGCTCATAGGCGCCGGTGACGATCGCATCCCGCAGCTGTGTAGCAATGCCGGCGGCGCTGCCGCCGCTGGCGGTCGACGGCAGGTTCATCGAGTCCAAATCCCCAGCTTTGCCCTTTACGACGGTGGACCATAGCACGGCTTATACCAATGCAAACCAATTTCCGTGATTTGGCAAAAAATTGGTTTCCATCACGTGACGGATATGCTGCACTCTGGTCCTGCCGTTGGCGACCGCTTTAGACCAATAGGCAGAATACTAACATCGGGATGGGGAGGGTGTCTGTGGCAGTGCCGAGTGCGATCAGCTACGTCGTGATCGGAGCTGGCATCCACGGCCTGAGTACCGCCTACCACCTCGCGCGGGCCCTGAGGGCATCCGGACGCGGGTCCGGTCATAACATTCTGGTTCTCGACAAGACCGGCATCGCAGCCGGCGCCTCCGGTATCGCCTGCGGCGTGGTGCGCAACAACTACTACCAGCCGGCCATGCGCGAATTGATGGCCCATAGCGTCGAGGTCTGGGAGCGCGATCCCGAAGCGTACGGCTACCACCCGGTCGGCTATATGCAGATCAGCCCGGAACGCATGCGCGACCAGGTCGGCACCATCCATGACCAGCAACGGGCAATCGGCTACCCGTCCGACTTCATCGAAGGCGAGGACGCCAGCCGGCGCTACATGCAGGGCATTTTGGAGGATTGGCAGGCCCAGGGGATCACCTCGGTCCTGCACGAGAAGAAAGGCGGCTACGCCAACAATACCAAGAGCATGTATGGGTTGGCGGGCAAGGCCGAGTCCGAGGGCGTGCGCATCATCTCCGGTATCACGGTGACCGGCTTTCGGCGCGGCAACGGTTCCGGCGCGGTCACCGCGGTCGAGACCGACAACGGTGTCATCGAATGCGATCAGGTGGTGGTCAGCGTCGGTCCGTGGGTTCAGCAGATCTGGGAGATGCTGGAGCTGCCCCGGGCAGTAGCCGTCAAGGGGAGCGACGGTCGGCTGCACGAGGACGTACCGATGTGGGTATTCTGGTCGCTGCAGGAAGGCACGCTCGGCGTCGATCCAAACCTGCAGAAGACCAATGACGGGCATATGCCGCCGGTCATCCACGTCGACAGCGATGCGCCCCTTCTGTCCGATGTGGACGGGTCGCTGATCACCGACCAGCTTTGGGGCATCTATTACAAGCCTGACTTCAATTTCGGCGGCATCCAGGGCGGTGCTGTGCCGCAGAAGGTGCATACGCCGCCTGAGGATGTCGCTGTCGATCCCTACGGTCCCGCCAGCCCGGACTACGTGGTCGACGATCAGTTCGCCCATATGTGGTGTTCCGCCCTGGCCCATTGCCAGAAGCGCTTCGAAGGGCAGATCCCCAAATACAAGAACGAGCCGTCCGGCGGAATCGGCTGCTTCACGCCGGACAGCTTTCCGGTCTTCGATCGTTTTTGCGAGAACGTCTATGTGATCGCCGACAGCAATCATGGCTACAAGATGCTGGGTGTCGGCGAACTGGTCGCGGACGAACTGCTGGAGCGGCCAAGTCAGCTGCTCGAGCCGTTCCGTTTCGCACGGTATGCCAAGGGTGAACTGCATCCCGTGTCGAACAGCCCCTATCCGTGGAGTTGACGGTAGGGCCGGCCAGCCGAACAAGAAGTCAATAGGGAGGCCTACTCATGACGACCGATTTGGAAGCCCATGTCGATGCACCCGGCCGCGCGAAGCTGGTCGAGCAGGTGCGCCAGAAGATCAATGAGCTCGGAATCACCTACATCTATTATCAATTCATCTCGGTGACCGGGCGCATCGTCGGCAAGGGCATCCCCGCCGATCACTGGGAGCGGAGCGCGGAAAAAGGTTTCCAGCTGGTCTATGGCTCGACCGCCAATCTGTTCACCGACCGCCATGGCGACTACATCGGCTATGGCCCCGAGGCGTCGGAACTGGTCGGCATTCCGGACCCGGAGACCTTCGTCCAGCTACCCTGGGACAAGCGCATCGCGCGGGTCTTCTGCACCTGCTTTCGCAATCGCGAGGAGGATGAGAATCCCGGCGGGCACCTGACCTCCGACTGCCGCGGCAATCTGCGAATCCACCATGAGGAGTTCAAGAGCAAGCGCGGCATGCATATGAGGGTCGGCACCGAGCCGGAGATGATGTGGCTGACCAAGGACGAGGCCGGCAAGGTCGCGGGCGGCTTTTCCAAGCCGTATTGCTACCACATCGACCAGTTCGAGAGCCTGCGGCCGGTGTTCATGAAGGTGATCGAGTATTCGCGCGCCATGGGCCTCGACATCATCCAGGGCGATCACGAGGACGCGCCGGGGCAACTCGAGCTCAACTTCGCGTTCGACGACTGCCTGCGCAACGCCGACCGGCTGGCGACCTATCGCCAGATCTGCGGACAGGTCGCCCGCGAGCACAATCTGATCGCCTGCTTCATGTCCAAGCCCTATATGGGCGTGTCGGCCTCGGGCTGCCATCACAACATATCGCTGTGGACCGGCGGCGAAGACCAGGTGAACCCCCTTGCCAATGACCCCATTCCGGGCCTGGAAGGCTCGTACACCTATCTCACTGGCGGCGAGAACCATTTCATGCCCAGCGAGGCGCACCATCCCAAGAAGCCGGGCCCGGTCGGCCTGCACTGTATCGGCGGGGTGATCGATCACCTGCCGGCGCTCACCTCGATCGGCTGCTCGACGGTCAATTCCTATCGCCGGCTTTGGGACCAGGGTTTCTGGGCGCCGGTCTACGCCGATTGGGGATACCAGAACCGGACCTGCGGTCTTCGTGTCTCCGCGCCTGGCCGCTTCGAATACCGTGCCGTGGACAGCATGGTGAACCCCTATCTGATGTCCTCTGCCGTCCTGAAGGCCTTCGACGACGGGCTGGAGCGGGAGCTCGATCCGGGAGAGCCGGAAAGCCGCAACATCTACGACGCGATGGAAGCGGGCAAAGACGTCGTGAAGCTGCCCATGACCTTGGGTGAGGCGCTGGATCGGCTCAGCGGCGACGAGGTGATCAAATCGGCCATGCCAGACGAGATGTACCGGGTGTTCACGCACTACAAGGGCGACGAATGGGCGCGCTTCAACGCCACCGTCACCGAGTGGGACGTCGAGACCTATCTCGACTGCCTGCCATAGCCGGGACGGCAGAAAGGGAATTTAGCCATGTGTGGAATTGCCGGAGTCATCCATCGCGGCGGAGGTGCCGCGATCGGCGAGGAGATGACCGCAATGCTACGAGCGCTGCGGCATCGCGGCCCGGACTCGACCGGATTCGCCCTATACGGCCAGGCCGGAGAGGATCCGAATGCCTACATCATGCGGTTCAAGGTGGCGGAGCAAGAAGATCTGGAAACCGGCTTCGACATCCATCGCCAGGTCAAGGAGCGCCGGGCGGAGGTCGACCGGCGCCTGAAGGAAATGGGCGCCAAGGTCACCACGGCGGAGGAGGCCACCGAATACGCCTATCGCTACGTCTTCAGCTATGATGGCGAGCTGCGCCGCCTGATCGACTACATCGAGGACATCGACGGTGCCGAAACCCTTTCCGTCGGCCGGGCGCTTGAGCTGGTCAAGGATCTGGGCGACGCGACCGAAGTTGCCGATCAGTACAAGCTGCGGACCTTCAACGGCACCCATGCCATCGGCCACACCCGCATGGCGACCGAATCCGATGTCGATATCCGGTCGGCCCACCCTTACTGGGCCTATCCGTTCAGCGACGTCTCCGTTGTGCATAATGGCCAGCTCACGAATTACTGGAGCAAGCGCCGGGATCTGGAGCGCAGGGGGCATCGGTTCATGTCCAATTGCGACAGCGAGCTGATCGCGGTCTATGTCGCCGACCGCATCGACCGGGGCGATACGCTCGAGACTGCCATGCGTAGTTCGATCGACTTTCTGGACGGGGTGTTCACCTATCTGGTCGCGACGTCGGACAGCCTGGGCATGGCCAAGGACGTCATGGCGGCCAAGCCCATGGTGCTCTACGAGAGCGAGGACTTCATCGCGCTCGCCTCCGAGGAGGTCGCGATCAGGAGCATTTTCCCGCACGAGATCGACACCCACGACCCGTATGAAGGGGAGGTTCGGGTATGGCAGAGCTGACCCCGCCACATGATTCCTTCGAGACCGGCGTGCACACCGAGCAACTCGCCGGGCGCACCCAGCAGATCTTCTTTTCGCCGGAAGAGGGCGAGCATTTCCTCTATCCGGACGGCCCCGACCTGGACTTCAACAAGCGGACCGAATTCGACGCCGCCGATCTGGACGCCACGGCGATCAATCTCAAGATCCGTGAGCTCGCGAGCGAAGGCTACGGCACCATCGTGGTCCAGAATCCGAGCGCCAAGCACTCGCTCGGCGTCGGTATCCTGCACCGCCTTCAGCTCTATTTCGAGGGGTCGCTCGGCTATTTCGGCTGCGGCCTGATCGACGGCCCCAATATCCGGATCAAGGGGCGTGTCGGCTGGTCATGCGCGGAAAACATGATGGCCGGGACCGTGGTGATCGAGAAGAACGCCGGCTCGACCTTCGGAGCGGCGATCCGCGGTGGCGATCTGATCTGCATGGGCGATGTCGGCTCGCGCACCGGCATCGACATGAAGGGCGGCACGATCATCGTCGGCGGCCGCACCGGGGCGTTCTCGGGCTTCATGATGCAGCGCGGCCGGATGGTGATCTGCGGCGATGCTGGGGCCAATCTCGGCGACTCCATGTATGACGGCACAATCTTCGTCGGCGGCAAGATCGACAGCCTGGGCGTGGACGCGGTCGAGGCGGAACTCACCGATCTCGACCGGGCGTGGCTCGCGCGCAAGATGAAGACCCACGGCGTCGAACAGGCCGCCAGCATCGACCGGATGACGAAGATCGTCGCCGGCAAGAAACTCTGGAACTACGACAATCTCGAGCCGGCGGAAAAGAAGTTGGTTCTTTAGTGGACGCGCGGGAGGCGAAGATGGCTACCGAAAAACTGACCAAGGGCGCACCGGTCGCCGACGCGCCGGCTGCGACGCCAAAAAGCGATACCCCCAGGCGCAACACCAACGTCCTCGGCAAGAGCTTCATGTTCCCGCCGGAGGTCATCGATGACATCCATATCAAGGCAGAGCTTGGCCGTTATCGGATGCGCGGCATGTCGCTGTTCAAGAAGATCCCGAGCTGGGACGATCTGACCTTTCTGCCGGGCACGCTGACACGCTTCGTGATCGAAGGCTATCGCGAGAAGTGTCTGACCAAAACCGTGCTGGGCCCGCGCGCCAAACGGCCGCTGGAGCTCGACATTCCGATCTACATCACCGGCATGAGCTTCGGCGCCCTGTCCTTCGAGGCCAAGATCGCCCTCGCCCGTGGGGCGACGATGGCGGGCACTGCCACCTGTTCCGGCGAAGGCGGCATGATCCCCGCCGAGCGGCGTTATTCCTCCAAATGGTATTATCAGTGCATCCAGTCGCGCTACGGCTTCAACCCGCATCATCTCCGCCTGGCCGATGCCTGCGAGTTCTTCATCGGCCAAGGCTGCAAGGTCGGGTTGGGTGGCCATCTGATGGGCCAGAAGGTCACCGACCAGGTGGCCGAGATGCGCTCGCTGCCGGCCGGCATCGACCAGCGGTCGCCGGCCCGCCATCCCGACTGGCTGGGCCCGGACGATCTGGCGCTGAAGATCGAGGAGATCCGTGAGGCGACCAATGGGGAGATCCCGATCCAGCTCAAGCTGGGCGCCGCGCGCGTCTATGACGATGTCCGCATGGCCGCCAAGACCAATCCGGACTGCATCTATATCGACGGCATGGAGGGCAGTACCGGCGCCGGTCCGCACCTTGCGACCGAGGAAACCGGGGTTCCCGGGATCGCGGCGATCCGCCAGGCCAGAAAAGCGCTCGACGATGTCGGCCGGTCCGGTGAGATTTCGCTGATCTATGCCGGCGGCATCCGCAATGGCGGCGACGTCGCCAAGGCCCTGGCGCTGGGCGCCGATGCGGTGGCCATCGGCCATTCATCCCTGATGGCGCTCAACTGCAACAAGGACATCCCGGAGGCCGATTTCGAGTCCGAGATCGGCGTGCCGGCGGGCTATTGCTATCACTGCCACACCGGCCGCTGCCCGGTCGGCGTCGCGACCCAGGACCCGGAGCTGCGGGCCCGGCTCGATCCCGATGCCGCCGCAGAGCGGGTTTACAATTTCCTCCACTGCCTGACGATCGAGTGCCAGATGATGGCACGGGCCTGCGGCAAGACCAACGTCCACTCGCTGGAGCCCGAAGATCTGGCGGCGCTGACCATGGAGGCGTCGGCCCTGGCCATGGTGCCGCTCGCCGGCTCGCAGCACACCGTCGGCCGGCCCGACATGAACCGCTACTAGGAGGGGAATGATGAGCGAAAAGAACATCGACCGCTTCCTGACCGACGCCAAGGGCCTCGATTCCACGCGGGAGCAGGATATCGGCCAGCACATCGGCTATCGCTACGACGTCAACCTGCTGCCCGATTATGAGCGCCTGACACCCTTCCTCGCCAAATACATCGAGTTGATGGGCTGGCAGGATCTGAATTGGCTGGAGGATGTTCATATGGGCTATGAGGAAGGCCGGCCGGCGGTCTTCGACCGCAATATCAATGGCTGGGTTTCGGTGCCCGAAAACCTGGACCTGCCGGACAATCAGCAGGACCGCGACATGATTGCCCGCGAATTGCTGATCAAGTTCCAGATGTCGCCAAACCACCCCCTGCTCGACCTGAAGAAGGCCTACGGCAAGTTCTAGGGCGCCGATTATTAGACAGTAGCCTCAGCGCATTATACGAACGTCCGAGCTTACCCAAGGGGCGGGATTGAACCGCTCGACGACTGACTCTGCTATCTGACCGTTTCAGACATATGCGAGATCGCCAAAGAATCATTTTTGACGAATGCCGGAGAGTGCCATTTTTCCAATCATGCGGCCTTGTTCAATATGGCTGTGAGCCTTTGCCAAAGATGATGTCGTCATGGGTCCAAAGTTCTCTGTCATGACGTGCCGAATGGTTCCTGCACTTATTAATTCAGAAATCTTGGTTAGCACCTCCCCTTGAATGGACATTTTTTCTGTGCCGAAAATTGATCTGGTAAACATCAGTTCGTAATTAATCCGAACACTTTTTTCCATGTAAATGTCTAGATCCAGTTTTGCTTTTGTGCTGGCAACAAGACAAATTGCTCCTTCGGGAGAAACGATCTGGCTCATTATTTCCCAGTAGGGGATGTTGTTACTGCAATTCAGAATATATGGAACCGTTTCGAACCCGATGGATTTCAATTGGCCCACCAAGTCACCGGAGTGATCGATGACATGATGCGCGCCTAACTCGGAACACCATTTTTTGGTCTCCGGTCGGGAAGCTGTCGCAATAATCGCGCAATTTGAGAGCTGCCGTGCAAATTGAATTGCCATAGACCCCAGACCACCGGCGGCTCCGATTATCAGTAGGGCCGGGCTATTAGAATCATCCCTATCAACTTCCAGACGATCAAACAGCGACTCCCAAGCAACCAGGGTCGTTAACGGCAGCGTCGCGGCTTCCTCACAAGAAAGGTCCTCAGGCTTGGGCCCGACGATCCGTTCATCAACCAATTGAAATTCCGCGTAGCAGCCAGGGCGCGTAATATCACCGGCATACATCACCATATCGCCGGGTTTGAAGTTCTGAACGCTGTTGCCGACAGAAATCACCTCTCCACAGGCATCCCAACCCAGAATGAGAGGTTTATCCAGTCGCGCTGATAGTCCGAGCCTCTCTTTGGAATCCACGGGATTAATCGAAATTGCGTCAATTCGAACAAGGATATCGTGTTCCTCTGGAACGGGCGTTTCCACATCGACCATTTCAAAGCATTTGGGATTATTCGCAGGTAACGCTTCAAATACGGCGATAGCCTTCATTCTTGATCACCCATTCAATTCTATTGATCGTGCCCCGGGAGTAGTATGGGAGCGGCGAGCATATCGCGGTTTCCAGCCGGTTGAGCCGAGTCGGCCAAGTGGCCTCTATGGGCAGCGCAACGACGTCATCATGGCCAATGGGCGTCCGATTTCCAAGTTCATGTACAGTCACGCTTCAGGGCGTCGACGCGGTCCAGGAAGCTGGCCTTGCGGTCCTCGTCCCATGTGTCGATCAGATCGGCACTCTGCCAGTAGTCGTTGGTCTTGCTGAGTTATGGGGTCTGCCTCGTGCACATCACAGTTTTCACTCTACCATTCGGTAAAGCCCACTATCTGCCAATCCATCCAACATGAATTGCACTGCTAGAGCCGCAAGGATAACGCCGAATACCCGAGCCACGACATGGACGCCTGTCTGGCCCAATCGTATCTGAAGTTGGGCGGCGGCGAGCATACACGCGAGCGTCATTGCCAGGACGGCGACGAGCGCACCGATTACCACCGCGCCGGCGACCGGGGCGTTCGATGCATCGGCCATTAGCAGTACCAAGGCGCCCATGGCGCCCGGACCGGCGATCAACGGGGTGGCCAATGGAAAGACCGAGATGTCGGTCTTGGCCGCCGCCTCCTTCTGCTCAGCCGGGGTGGTGGACGTGCCTCCGGAGGGCCGGGCAAAAACCATGTCGATCGCGATCAGGAGGAGAAGGATGCCCCCAGCGATCCGCAATGCTGGCAGCGAGATTCCGAAGAGGCCGAGTGCTGCCTCACCGAAAATCGCGAACAACAGGAGAATCGCTGCAGCGATCAATGTGCCTTTAAGAGCGGCGGAATTCCTGCTTTGAGGCGAATGGTCAACCGTGATCGAGGCGAAAACGATTGCAACGTCCAAGGGCCCAATCGTCGCAAAAAGGGTTGCGAAGGCAACCAGCGCAGTTTCGGTCATAAAGCCTCCTTTTCGCCCACCGCAAGCTCGACAGTTTGTCTGTCAGTCTGCCCGCAGTTCACTTCGAGGGGCAACCAATCTCGGCTACTTCTACACAGGCCCTGGGAGGCGCTTCTCTATCGAGGGCATGGCCGCTTATGGCTATGAGCGCCAGAACAGACCGGCCCGCCAGTTGGTCAGAAAATCGGCTAGGAGCGGACCGAGCGGCTCGCCTTGGCGGCTATGAGCCACACAGCTGACCTGTCAGAAGCAGCGCCTGATCGACGGCTCATGACCCCAATCGGAACTTTGGGCTTGTTCGATGAACGGAGTTGGTCAAACATCAGTCGTCTGAGCCCAACACGTTAAGAGCCGTCATGCACCCTTTGGCGCCGACGGCTCTCCTGTTGTATTGGCCCGATCAGTACTATTGCTGAGGCATGGGCGGCGGCTCGAAACCCTCCCACTTACCCTCATTCACGAGATCGGACATCAGACCGGTCGCTCGCTCGCTTCTTGGCGCGGTGTTGTATTCCTCGCTTGCGAGCACCGGCCACGAGCTGTGGTCGATCGTGGCTTCGCGCACCTCGATGTGATCCTTGGTCACGTTGAACACCGTCAGGTCGTTGGCCAGGGTCAGGGGGCCATCATAGAACCTGCGCACCTGTTCCAGCATTTCCGGCAGGATGTCGGGGTGGTTCCAGAAATGATAGGCAACCGCATGACGAGGCTCGACGGCGGCCATGACCTTGCCAAATGCACCGGGCGGTGTATGGATGTAGTTGGTTACCCATAGCGCATTGGGATAGGTGAAACCGGTGATCCTCTGCCATTGCTCGGCCGTGAAGAAACATTCGTGGACCACGAGGTCGGCGCCCTTCGCCTCTTCAATGAACCATCTGTTGGGGACGGTGTCGCTGATGAAAACAAAGCTCAGCCCCTGCCAATCTAGTCGAAAACTCACGCAGCCGTCCATGATGTGGATCGCCGGGAAAGAGGTGATTTTCACGTCGTTCTCGTCGTAGATGACCTGGGTCTTAGTATAGTCGAATTCGTGCGCGACCAGCCTGCCGCCGGCGTCGGGCAGAACGCCAGAACGGCCCAGAATGTCCCAACGCCAGGTCTCCTGCATATGCTCTACCAGGTGGGCAGTCCCCAACGCTGGCTCTGCTCCAGAGGGACCGTAGACGTTAATGGGCGTATAGCGGCCGTTGATCCAACCTCCGATCCATAGAGTATGCAAATCGCCAATGTGGTCGGTGTGCAGGTGCCCAGCAAAAACCTTGTCCAGCTTCGAGTAGTCGAGTTGCAGGCCCGCGATGTTCTCTGTGGATCCTGTTCCAATATCGAACAGAAAATGATCGCCGTTGCCGAGTTCGACCAGGAAGCACGCTGCCTTCTGGTTCGGCGTCTGTGTCGGCATGCCCGTACCGAGGGCCGTGACGCGCATCTCCAAGTCACCGATCAGCTCGGTCCCCGGATAATAGGTCCGTGGATACTGGTTGTTCTCGATGGTTTGTGGACTGCGCCCCGTCACGTACTTCCGGTCGCTCTGGGCCTCCGCCTTGGAGTTTCCGAGGAAAGGCGATGCGACCGTTCCCGCGGCGGTGCCACCAGCGAAAAGCGCGGCACCCTTCAGGAACGAACGTCGTTCAACCGTGCCCTCAGAATTCGATTCAGGCTGATCGGCGACAGCCGACACTCGGGGCGCTGCGGGTCGGTCGCGCTTTGTCATTGAAGCCTCCATCTTGGAATTCACAAATCGTCAATCTCGGCGGGCAGGAACAAGGTGGCCACCTGTTCGATTTCAATTAGGCAATCGAAAAATCAAAAATGCAAGACGGCCTGCGCGGTCATGGCGGAGCAGCGGATATGTGGCCGATAAGTTTGGCTAACCGCCACCGTCTTGCCGGCAGAGGGAATTCGACTCCTGGCTAATCGGCGACATGTGCCGCCTCAACCAACTCGTCAGGAACACCCTCCAAATCGGAATTAAAGGACGCCTGTGCCCAGGCAACGATATTGAGTACGGGCCTCAGGCCCCAAGTGGCGGTGGATCGGCCTGGGCATGGGCCCAATCCGGCGTGAAGGCCAGGATCTGGACGTCGCCGGGTGTTGCCGGGTTGAACAGGACATTGTGCCAGTACGTTGCCTGATGGGCGGGTGCATCGGCCGGCAGCAGCGTTGCGGCGCAGGGCAGCTGGAAGCGCTGGCTGAACTGTTCGAAGGCCAGCATGCAGTCGTCGCGCCCGGCAATCCGGCCCGGCAGTTTCGCCTCCGGTCCGAACAGCGCGGTCAGGCAATCGGTGAAGCTGGCCGGGGTCTGAAAATAGGTTGCCGAGAGGTAGTCGACCGCCGCCTTGAAACGTTCGCGCGGATCATGGGTCCGCTTGGCCATGAAACGGAATTGGGACAGGTCTTCTTGGTGGTCGATCTTGTTGAGTACGACCGTCACCGGCCCGATCTCCTGTCCGTCGACATGCAGGATTGGGCACATGCCCGGCGTCGGCTTGCCCGAATGCTGACGGACCGCCAGTTGGCGGAGCCGGCACTGCCAGCCGAGGAAAGCGTGCCTCAGCGCCTCCTGCACCGGTTCCAGGCGCACCACATTGTCTTCGGTCTCGGCCATGCATGCTCTCCCTGCGACACCGAATTCGACCGGCACCGTCTTCAACGGTTTCGTAGCGCCGGTCCAAGGCATCGGGATACAATGATAGAGGATTTGGCCCCGATTGCGCGAGGTCCGCGACGGCGCGATGATCGCGCATCGGCAAGGGTGGGAACGACATGAAAACGCAGTTGAAGGTCGCCTGTGTCCAGCATTGCGCGGGACTGGATCAGGACGCCAATCTCGAAATCTTGTCAGGGCTGATCGCGGAAGCGGCGGCAGCGGGCGCCGAGCTGATCTGCCTGCCCGAATACTGCGCCTGTTACGGCATGCGCGATGACGCGTTGGAGGTCGGCGCCGAGCCAGAGGCGGGACACGCCGCGCTACGACTGCTCGCCGAACAGGCGCGGCGGCACGCCCGGTGGCTGCTGATCGGCTCAATCGCGATCCGCCTGGACGATGGTCGCATTTGCAATCGCTCCTATCTGCTGGACCCCGAGGGCAAGGTCCAGGCGCGCTACGACAAGATCCACCTGTTCGATGTCGATCTGGCGGGCGGCGAGAGTTACCGCGAGAGCGCGACGATCAAGCCGGGCGAGACCGCTGTCGTGGCGCCGACGCCGTTGGCCACGATGGGGCTGTCCGTTTGCTACGACCTGCGGTTTCCGCAACTCTATCGGGCAATGGCTCAGGCGGGCGCCGAAATCCTGTTCGTGCCCGCCGCCTTCACCCGGCAGACCGGACAGGCGCATTGGCATCTGCTGCTGCGCGCCCGCGCCGTCGAGAATGCCTGCTTCGTCATCGCGCCCTCCCAATGCGGCGACGCCGAGGGCAGGCTCGCCCGTTATGGCCACTCGCTGATCGTCGATCCCTGGGGGGAGGTGCTGGCCGATGGCGGCGAGGCCGAGGGCATCGTCACCGCCGATATCGACCTCGGGCGTATCGCCACGGCGCGGCACCGGATTCCGGCGCTCCGACACGATCGGGCGTTCGAGGTGACATCGCCGGCGGAGTAGTCGAGCCGCCTCCAACCGTCACCATGCGCTCGCCTCGTTGTTCGTGCTTCAAGGTCCGCGGCCAATCTGGTAAGAATTGGTAGGATTTGGTTGGAATTTGGTCTGAGCCGTCGCAGGTGAGGTCCTAGGTAAAGGAGGCCCGATGGCGGAGGCTTCGGCAATCGTCACACCACGGCGGCCCAAGCTCATTGAGCCCGGCCTGCCCGCCCTCGAGCCCGGCGTGGAACGTTACCCGGTCAAGGGCGGCGGCGCCGTCGTCGTCGCGATCGAACCCGGCGACGTGCTCGAGGTCGTCGATCTCGAAGGTGGCCAGCCGGCCGAACTGGTCTTGTTCGCGCCGGATGGCCGCGAGGATGCCGCCGCCATCGGCGCCAAGGCGCGGCACACCCCATCGGGCATACAGCAGATTTTGGCCGGGGCCACGGCGGATACGCAGCGGGTCCGCGCCGGCCTCGAACGGCGACGGCTGGATATCGGCCGCGCCAAGGCGGTCCGTCTGTTCGGCGAGGAGTCCCGTGCCGGCGAGACCGCAAGCTTTCGCGCCAGCCGCGAGACGGTCGCGATTGTCGCGGCGCCGGGCGGGCCGATGGCGATCGACCAGCAGAACCCGCCGACCGACCTCGCGCTGTTCCTGCGCCGGGCGGTGATCAAGCCGGGGACGGCGCGACCTCTTCCGGAGCCCCTGGCTGAGCCGCGGCTGGATTTCCGGATCGGCATCGCCAGTGCGGAGACCTACGAGGTCAAGGCGGGGGAGTTCATTCAGATCATTGATGTGGCCGGCCGCCAATGCTCGGACTTTCTGGCCTTCGACCGGCGACGGCTCGATCGCGGGATCCGACAGGGGCTCGACCCGACAACGACACGGACCCTGATGGGCGCCGCCTATCCGGGGCCGGGCCTGTTCGCCAAGTTCTTCGATCGCGACATGCAGCCGATGGTCGAGGTGATCCAGGACACGGTCGGCCGGCACGACACCTTCAACCTCGCCTGCACGGCGCGGTACTACGAGGATATGGGCTATTTCGGCCATGCGAACTGCTCGGACAATTTCAACGGTGCGCTCTCGCCCTTCGAGTTCGCGAACCGCCGAGGCTGGCCGGCGATCAACTTCTTCTTCAACACCAATGTCGACGACGCCAACACCATCACCTTCGACGAGCCCTGGTCGCGGCCGGGGGATCACGTCCTGCTTCGCGCCCAGACCGATCTGCTCTGCGCGTCCTCGGCCTGTCCCTGCGACATCGACCCGGCCAATGGCTGGGATCTCAGCGAGATCCACGTTCGGGTCTATCCGGCGAATAACCTGTTCACGAAAGCGGTGGCCTATCGCATGACCCCCGACGCCCCAGCCCAGCTCACCAAGGAAACCGGCTTCCATCCGCGAAGCTCGGCCCTGACGCGCAATTTCAGCGAATACCGCGGCTACTGGCTGCCAAACGCTTTCAACAATCACGGTGCGATCGACGAATACTGGGCCTGTCGCGAGCGCGCGGTGGTGATGGATCTGTCGCCGCTGCGGAAATTCGAGGTGCTGGGGCCGGACGCAGAGACCCTGCTGCAACGGACGCTGACCCGCAACGTGCGCCGCCTGGCCGAGGGTCAGGTGGTTTACACCGCCATGTGCTACGAGCATGGCGGCATGATCGACGACGGCACGCTGTTCCGGCTCGGCCCGGACAATTTCCGTTGGATCGGCGGCGACGATTACGGTGGCATCCGGCTTCGGGAACAGGCCGAAGAGTTGGGGCTGAAGGTCCGGATCAAGAGCGCCACCGATCAGATCCACAACATCGCGGTGCAGGGGCCGAAAAGCCGCGAGATCCTTCAGCAATTCGTCTGGACGCCGCCGGCACGGCCGTCGCTCGAGGAGCTCGGGTGGTTTCGCTTCACCGTGGGCCGGATCGGCGGGTTCGACGGGATCCCGATCATGGTGTCCCGCACCGGGTATACCGGCGAGCTGGGCTACGAGATCTGGTGCCACCCGAAGGACGCGCCGGCTGTCTGGGACGCGGTGATGGCGGCGGGCGAGCCGCATGGGATCACGCCATTCGGCCTGGAGGCGCTCGACATCGTGCGGATCGAGGCGGGGCTGATATTCGCCGGCTATGAGTTCGACGATCAGACCGATCCGTTCGAGGCCGGCATCGGCTTTGCGGTGGCGCTGAAGAATGACGAGGACTTCATCGGTCGCGCGGCTCTTGAGCGCCGCAAGGCCAACCCGCAGCGAAAGCTGGTCGGCCTGGAGTTGACCGGCAACGAACCAGCGGCTCCCGGCGACTGCATCCATGTCGGCCGGGCCCATATCGGCGACGTCACCAGCGCCACCCGCTCACCGGTCCTGAAGAAGAACATCGCGCTTGCCCGCCTGGACATCACCCATGCCGAGCCCGGAACCGAGGTCGAAATCGGCAAGCTCGATGGCCACCAGAAGCGCCTGCCGGCGACGGTCGTGCGCTTTCCTTTCTACGATCCGGATAAGACGCGAGTGCGCTCCTGACGTCGGAGTCCAGCTATTGGGATGAAGGGGAGATTTCAGATAATCGATCCTCCATTCGCGGATGCCATCGCAACTCCGTCCGATCATTCTGGCAGCCGGATTGCCATTCAAACTGACACCGAAATGGTCAACTCTCGGCGGTTGCAGGCCCAGGATTTGAACTTACGGCGTTCGGATTAGGTGCTCGAGGCTCATGCTACTGGGCGCGCTGTCATCATCATGATCGCCAAGCTAGTCACCGTCATCTTGTAAGCGAACGGTCCCAATCGGTGTGCCGGCCGCGGCACTCGGCGGAAGAGACCTCGCGAGTGGCGTTGTAGTGTCTCTCCGGGGCTTCGAGCTTCACTCAATGCCAGCGATGTAATTGTGCAAATGGACGCTCTCGGTTTCCAACTCGTCCAGCCGGCTTTTGACCACGTCGCCGATGCTGATCATGCCGATCAACTTGCCGTCTTCGAGCACCGGCAGGTGACGAAAATGGCCCGCCGTCATTGTCTGCATGATTTCGTCGACGTGAGCGGTAGGGCCGCACGTCTCAACAGGGCTGGTCATCAGTCTTTCGACAGGCAGGTCCAACAAGTCTGTGCCATAATCCGGTAGGGCGCGAACGACATCGCGTTCGGAAAGGATCCCGGCCAGCGCACCGGCGTCATCCATGACCATAAGTGCGCCGATGTGCTCTTCCTTCATGAGCTCAACGGCTTGGCCAACGGCCGACTCCGGAGTAACCGTGATGATCCGGTGGGCTTCTTTTTGCCTAAAAATCTGCGTCACGAGCATGGGGCGTCTCCCCTTCGTATGCTCCGCGCCAGCGAATCGCTGGCCCGTCATTCCAGCAAACGTCAACGAAATACTATCGCACCCAACCGCAAAAAAGCAAATGCGTCGACCCTGCGATATGGCGAAGGCGTACCGAACGCAGCAGCAGCCAAGGTCGCTGCCAGGTCGACATCGTCGGCATCTTCCGATAGACAAGCGCGCCATTCCAAAGCGGCTCCCCAGTTGGTGAAGATCGCCCCAGTTGTCCAGGTTCCTCGAACAACGTAGACTTCTTTGCGCGAGAACCGGATTTCGGAGAACATGACGCCCGGCTTCCATAGGTAAATGCGCTGAGTGATCTCCGTGTTCCCGGTACCGGCAATGGGTGGGAACCGTTATGGACGACTTCCTCGCTGTCGCCCTGATCGTGGGCAAGGTGATCGTGGTCATCGCGATCCTGCTTGCCCTGCCGATTCCCCTGACCTGGCTGGAACGCAAGATCGCTGGCCACATTCAGCAGCGGCTGGGGCCCATGCGGGTGGGCTGGCACGGCTTGCTGCAGCCGGTGGCAGACGGGATCAAGCTGCTGACCAAGGAGGACCATATTCCCGACGAGGCCGACCGCGTGCTCTTCACATTGGCCCCGATCATAGCCCTGGTTCCGCCATTCGCCGCCTTTGTCGCGATCCCGTTTGGCGACAGCGTCTCGGTCTTCGGAACCGAGGTGACTCTCTATCTGGCCGACATGAATGTGGGCCTTCTGTACATCCTTGCCGTGATGGGGATCTCGACCTTCGGGGTGATCCTCGCCGGCTGGGGCTCCAACAGCAAATACGCGGTTCTCGGCAGCCTGCGGACTTGCGCTCAGATGATCAGTTATGAAATTCCGATGGGTTTTTCGGTCATCGGCGTGGTCATGCTCGCCCAGTCCATGAACCTGCTGACCATCGTCGAGGCCCAGGCCGGGCTTTGGAATGTCGTTTACCAGCCGCTGGGCTTTCTCGTGTTCTTCGTCGCCGGCCTTGCCGAAGCGCAGAGAATTCCGTTCGACCTGCCCGAGGCGGAAGGCGATTTGGGAGCCGGATACCACACCGAATACAGCGGAATGCGGTTTTCCTTCTTCATGATCAGCGAATATCTGGTCGTTGTCATGCTGTCGGCACTCAATGTGATCCTGTTTTTCGGCGGATGGAACGGCATCTGGCTCCCGCTGCCTCCGCTCGTCTGGTTCCTGCTCAAGGTCGGTTTCTTCGTTTGGATTTTCATGTGGTTCCGGTTCACTTTCCCGCGCTATCGTTACGACCAGTTGATGCGCATCGGGTGGAAGGTCCTGCTGCCCCTGTCCCTAGCCAACATCCTGGTGAGCGGAGTCTTCCTGTCATGACCCAGAGCGCCGAACTGAGATCCGAGAAGACCATGACGAGCGTTCGGGCCAGATTGTCGAGTTGGATCGGTTGGGCCTTTTTCCTGGATCTGTTCGACGGCCTGACCCTGACTCTGAGCTACATGTTCTCGCGAACCGTCACGATGCAATACCCCGACAAGGAGAAATGGGTTCCGTTTCCGCGCCACCGCGGGCACCATTTCCTGAAGACCAACGAGGACGGCGAACTGAACTGCGTGGCCTGCGAGCTCTGCGCCAAGATATGCCCCTGCGATTGCATCGAAGTGGTGCCCCATGAAGATGAAAAGGGAAATCGCCGGCCTCTTGTATTCGATGTGGACCTCGCCCGATGCCTCTTCTGCGGGCTCTGCGAGGACGCCTGCCCGGCCGATGCCATCGCGCTTGGGCAGCACTACGAGTACTCGAGCTATGATTCAAAGGCGCTGGTCGTTGGAAGGGACGCACTCATGGCGATGCCGGGCAAAGCGGAAGACGGCGGCGGGGTCGTCGGTGCAAGGCTGACGACCGATCACGGTGTGCAGGTGACCCAAGTCGAGGAGGCAGTCAAAACCGACTGGTGGCGCCGGATTCGCCGGCGATGATCGGACGGCCGGCACCACAATCTCGCTCCTTATCATCACATGAACTCACCATCGTAATCTGAAAGGAAGACGTCACGTTGACAGGCGGCGCTGCGGGAGGGAGCGCCGATGGGCCCAAGAATGTAGTCATCTCTCGGGGGGAACCTTCATGGAACAGGCCATCTTTTTTCTGTTTGCCGCGGTGGCCGTCGCATCGGGATTATTGGTCGTATTGGCGAGAGATCCGATCCACAGCGCACTCTCGCTCATTGTCAGTCTGGTTCAGGTGGCCGCGATCTTCATCCTTCTCGGCTCGCCATTTCTCGCAGCCATCCAGATCTTCGTTTACGTGGGCGCGGTCATGGTCCTGTTCCTGTTCGTGATCATGATGCTCGACGTCCGCAAGGAGGCGCGTACGAGGTTCCTTGAAAAGGGAGTTGCGCCGACGCTGGTCGTTCTCGTTCTGCTTGGCGGCGAAATGCTTGCCCTGTTGTTGGCGAGCGACCGGCTTCCGACGCTCTCCCCAGGCGCCGCACCAGGCAGTGCGGGCTCACTTCAGGACCTGAGCAAGGCACTTTTTTCAGACTATCTTTTCCCCTTCGAGGTCGCCTCCGTCGTTCTGCTGGTCGCGCTGGTTGGGGCCATCGTCCTGGCGAGACGGGAGAGCGATTGATGGTTCCGCTCTCGTGGTACGTCGCGCTCAGCGCGGTTCTATTCGTTGTCGGCACGGCCGGCGTTCTGCTGCGGCGGAATGTGCTTATCGTGCTGATGTCGCTGGAATTGATGCTCAATTCGGTGAACGTCAATCTCGTCGCTTTCGCGCATTTCTTCGGGGATTTCCGGGGTCAGATCATCGCCATTTTCGTGATCGCCATTACTGCCGCCGAAGTCGCCATCGCCCTGGGAATTCTCGTCACTCTGGTGCGCAACAAGGCCACGCTCGATGTCGACGAAGTCACGATCATGAAGGGATAACGGGTTGGAAGCCGTCTATTCCATCAGACCCATCCTCGCCATCGCCGTTTCCCTGCTGGCCGCTGGGGCGATTCTGGGGTTTCGCCATCGCGCCAACTTTCGGGAAGCGGCTTCTCTGATCGCAGCGGTGGTCAAGTTTCTGATCGTGGTTTCGATGGCGCCAATCGTGCTGGGCGGCGGGACCGTCGAGGTCACCCTTTTCGAGATCCTGCCAGGCGTGGATTTCGCCTTTCGGGTGGATTCGCTGGGAATGGTGTTCGCCACCATTTCATCGCTGCTGTGGATCGCCGCCGCGGTCTACTGCATCGGCTACATGCGAAGCCTGAAGGAACGCGCCCAGACGCGATTCTACGCCGCCTTTGCGGTCAGCCTGTCCGCGGCGGTCGGTGGCGCGTTTGCCGCCAACCTGTTCACGCTGGTGATCTTCTACGAGGCGCTAAGCCTCGTCACCTACCCGCTCGTCTACCACAAGGAGGACAAGGAGTCCTGGCACGGCAGCAGGCGGTACATGATCTATCTGGTCGGCGCGTCGAAGACATTCCTGCTCGCCGGATTGGCGCTGACCTATCAATATGCCGGGACGCTCGATTTCAAGCCTCACGGGCTGTTCGACGGCGTCGACGCGTCGCCGCTCCTGCTGAGCGCCATCTATTTCTGTTACCTGGCTGGATTCGCCAAGGCCGCCATCATGCCTCTCCATGCATGGCTGCCCGCGGCGATGGTTGCGCCGACGCCGGTCAGTGCGCTGCTGCATGCCGTCGCGGTCGTCAAGATGGGCGTGTTCTGCGTGCTGCGGGTGATCTTCGATGTAATGGGGGTGCGGCTGATGGACGAGCTTTCCCTCGGCATTGCGACCGCCTACCTGGTCTCGTTCACGATCCTCATGGCCTCGATTTACGCTTTGACGCGGGATGACCTGAAGGCGCGCCTTGCCTATTCGACGGTCAGCCAGTTGTCCTACATCGTCCTCGGCGCGGCTTTGCTCACGCCCGCGGCAATCGTAGGCGGGGTTGTCCATATCGCCGTGCACGCCCTGTCCAAGATCACGCTCTTCTTCTGCGCGGGCTCGATCTATTGCGCGTCGCGCCGCAAGAAAATCAGCGAACTTGCCGGAATCGGCCGCAGGCTGCCATGGACCATGGCAGCCTTTTTTATTGGCTCGCTCGGCATGATCGGCATCCCCCCGGCGGGCGGCTTCATCAGCAAATGGTACCTCGTGCTGGGATCGGTGGAGGCCGGTGAAATCGTCTTTCTGGCCGTTCTGCTGGTGAGTTCCGTGCTCAATGCGGCCTATTTCCTGCCGGTGGTGTACAGCGCCTTCTTCGAGAAGGAAAACGCGGCGCCGTTGGGAGAGGGGTCCGATGAGATCAAGCCAAGCGATATCCGCGAGATTCCGCTCGTCACCATTCCTCTGGTGGTCACGGCGCTGCTGTCCGTCGTGCTGGGGTTATATCCCGACTACTTCCTGACCCTTGCGCGGGGGGTGGTGCCATGATCGGGCGCCTGGTTCGCTTCTTCGGGGACGCCGAGCACGCCAAGCGGCGGCGCACGCTGCTCGCCGCAGCACTGCTGGCTGTCTTGATTGCCGACCTGTTCGTCACCCGGGAGCATACCGAGGTCTTCTGGGAGGGCATCTTCTGGTGGTCGGCTCTGTTCGGCTTTGTGTCCTGTGTCGCCATCATCTTCGTCAGCAAGTTTCTGGGCCACCAGGGGCGCATCATGCGGCGCGAGGACTACTATGATTGAGTGGGTCCATCCGGGGCTGTTGTTCGTGCTTGGCGCCGTGCCGATACCCTTGCTCGACGGGCGGCTGCGCCAGGGCTGGTTGATCCTGGTCCCGTTGCTCGCGATCGCCAGCGTGGCGACCATGGCGCCGGGAAGCTACGGCGCCGTCGACTTCGCCGGCGTGACGCTGCTGCTCGGCAAGGTCGACAAGCTCAGCCTGGTGTTTGCCTGGGTCTTCTCCATCATGTCCCTGATCGGGATGGTCTATGCGCTGCATGTCCGGCGGCCCGAGCAGCATGTCGCCGCGTTCCTCTACGTGGGCAGCGCGTTCGGTGTGGTCTTCGCCGGCGACTGGTTCAGCCTGCTAGTGTCCTGGGAGGTCATGGCGTTTGCCTCCGCATATCTGATTTTCGCGGCGGAGGAGGCGCCGGCGGTGCGGGCCGGCTTCCGCTACCTCATGGTGCATGTCACCGGCGGCGTGCTGCTGTTCGGCGGGATCGTGCTGCACGGCCTGGAGACGGGGTCGTTTCTATTCGGCCCGCTCGGCGAGGAGGGCGGGCTCGCCTACATGTTGATCCTGGTCTCCTTCATCCTGAATGCGGCGGTCCCGCCGCTCAATGCTTGGCTCACCGACGCCTATCCCGAGGCCACGGTGACCGGCGCGGTATTTTTGAGCGCGTTCACGACGAAGACCGCGGTCTACGTGCTGATTCGCGCCTATCCGGGCACCGAGCTGCTGGTGTGGCTGGGGGCCGCCATGGCGCTATACGGTGTCGTCTACGCAGTCCTGGAAAACGACTCCCGGCGCCTGCTGGCCTATCACATCGTGAGCCAGGTCGGCTACATGGTGGCCGGCGTGGGCATCGGCACCGAGATGGCCCTCAACGGATCCGCCTCGCACGCCTTCGCCCACATCATTTACAAGGGACTGCTCTTCATGGGCGCCGGCGCGGTCATCTACATGACCGGACGACGCAAGCTCACCGAATTGGGCGGGCTCTACCGGACCATGCCATGGACCGTGGCGCTGTACATGATCGGCGCCTTCGCGATCTCGGCATTCCCGTTCTTCAGCGGATTCGTCAGCAAATCCATGGTCGTCGCGGCCGCCGCCGGAGACCACCGGGCAGCGATCGTGTTGATGCTCACGATCGCATCGTCCGGCACTTTCCTCCACACCGGGCTGAAGCTTCCCTACTACATGTTCTTTGGCAAGGATTGTGGCCTGCGCCCCAAGGAACCGCCGCTGAACATGTTGATCGCCATGGGGATGGCGGCGGCGCTGTGTATCGGCATCGGGGTGTTCCCCGGCGTCCTCTACGGGCTGCTGCCGCACCCGGTCGACTACGTCCCTTATACCGGCGCTCACATCGTCGACACCCTCGGCATCCTGATGTTCACGCTGCTGGGCTTCGTGGTGTTTCTGAAGGCCCTCGACCCCGAACGGACCATCAGCCTCGACACCGATTGGTTCTATCGCAAGGGCACCCGGCTGTTCATGTGGTTTGCCGAGAATCCCGTTGCGCGCTGGGAAGCGGCGATGAGCGCGCTGTCCGACACGGTGGTGCTCAGGGCCCTCCATGCCTCGGCACGGGGCGGCCTTCGGGTCGATCTGCATGTGGTGGACGCCGCCGTCAACGGTATTGCGCGAGCGGCGTTGAACTCGGGCGCTACCTTGCGGCGCCTGCAGACCGGGATCGTGACCCATTACGCCGCGGCCATGATCGGCGGAGTGCTGGTCGCCTTCGCTGTCTACGCGATCTTCTGGGGCATGTGAGGACGCGGCGGGCCCATGACGGATATCCCCATCCTCAGTCTCATCGTATTCCTGCCGGCAATCGGCGCCGGCCTGCTGATGTTCCTGCGGAACGATGCGACCGTGCGGTGGATTGCTCTCGTGTTCACGATCGCCGACTTCGCGCTGACGATCCCGCTGCTCTTTGCATTCGACACGACGACCCATGTGATGCAGTTCCGCGAGACCATCGCCTGGGTACCGGCACTTGGCATCTCGTACTCGCTGGGAGTCGACGGCATCAGCGTTCTGTTCGTATTCCTGACCGGACTTCTCGGCTGGATCTGCGTCGTTGCGTCGTGGGAGGCCATCACCAGCAAGGTCAAGGAGTTCATGATGAGCCTCCTGATCATGCAGAGCCTGATGCTTGGCGTCTTCTGTGCGCTGGACCTGTTTCTTTTCTATGTTTTCTGGGAAGCGATGCTGATCCCCATGTACGTCATCATCGGCGTTTGGGGCGGCGAAAACCGGGTCTATGCGGCGTTCAAATTTTTTCTGTACACGCTTGCGGGCAGCTTACTGTTCCTCGTCGGCATCCTGGCGTTGTATTTTGAGGGCGGTGAGACCTTCGACATACTGGCTCTTATGGCGGCGGACTATCCCTTCGTGGTCCAGGCATGGGTGTTCCTCGCCTTTCTGATCGCCTTCGCTGTGAAGGTGCCGATGGTGCCGCTGCACACTTGGTTGCCCGACGCGCATGTCGAGGCACCGACAGCGGGCAGCATCGTGCTCGCCGGGGTCCTGCTCAAGATGGGCGCCTATGGTTTCCTGCGATTTTCGCTGCCGATGCTGCCGGATGCGTCGCACTTTTTCGCGCCCTTGATGCTCGGGCTGTCTGTGGCGGCGATCGTTTACGGCGGTTTCCTGGCGCTGGCTCAGACTGACCTGAAGAAGCTGGTCGCCTATTCGAGCGTCAGCCACATGGGGTTCGTGACCCTCGGGCTGTTCACGTTCAGCGTAAAGGGGATTGAAGGCGCGGTGCTGCAGATGTTCAACCACGGCATCACGACCGGCGCCCTGTTCCTGTTTGTCGGCCTGATCTATGAGCGCGCCCATACGCGGCGCATCGCCGACTACTCCGGTCTGATGAAAATGGTGCCGGTCTACTGCGTATTGTTGGCGGTGTTCACCTTGTCCTCGATGGCGGTGCCGGGCACCAATGCCTTCGTTGGTGAGTTGCTGGTGCTGTCGGCTGCGTTCGGAGCCAACAAGGCCATCGGTGCAATCGCTGTGGTCGGCGCAATGCTGGGCGCCGCCTACCTCTTGAGCATGTACTGCCAAGTGGCCCTGGGGCCGGCGATCCCGCCGGAAGGGCGGCAGTTGTGGGATATCAATGCTCGGGAGATGGCGGCGATCCTGCCGCTGTTGGTGTTCGTCTTCTGGGTCGGGTTTTACCCCAAGCCCTTCCTCGAAATCCTGCACATGTCGGTCGAACACCTGCTGGTGCAGGTCCAGGGCCAAGCGGGCTGAAGGGCGATGCCGATGGATATGGACCTCATCCTCGATTCGGTCATCGCCAGCGTGCCCGAGATCATTGTCATCATCGGTGCCTGCCTGCTGCTTATGATCACACTGACCGCCCAAAGGCGAAATGGCCCCATGCTCGTCGGGGCGACACTAGCGGTGGTAATAGCCGCCGCGATCGCAACCATGACTTTGTCCGAGACTCCGCGTGCGGTCTATAGCGGAATGTTCGTCGTCGACGACTTCGCTATTTTTTTCAAGGCAGTGCTCTATCTGGCCACGGGACTTACCGTGCTGATGTCCGGCCGCTACCTGAACGAGGAGAACATCGTCCGCGGCGAGTATTACGTGCTGCTGCTTTTCGCCCTGTCCGGCATGATGATCATGGTCTCCGGGCTCGACCTCCTGGCCATCTATGTCGGCCTCGAATTGCAGGCCCTGTCGCTTTATGTGCTTACCGGCTTCTTCCGGCGTGATCCGCGGTCGAACGAGGCTGCGTTGAAATACGTCATTCTTGGCGCCGTCTCCTCGGGCCTTTTCCTCTACGGCTTGTCCCTCTTCTACGGCCTCACCGGCACCACCCAGTTGGCCGACATGGCCGCCGCCCTCGCCAGCGGCGACGCGGCCGATCCGGCGCTGATCCTCGCCACGGTGTTCCTGGTCACCGGACTGGTCTTCAAAGTGGGCGCCGTGCCGTTGCACATGTGGGTGCCAGACGTCTACGAGGGTGCACCGACCACGATTACCGCGTTCCTGTCGGTCGCCTCAAAGGCCGCCGCCTTTGCCATCGTGCTGCGCATCTTCCTCGATGCCCTCGCGCCGGTTGCCGAAATCTGGGTGATCATCGTCTCGGTGATCGCGGTGCTGACGATGGCCCTGGGCAGTTTCGTCGCGCTGGTGCAGACCAACATCAAGCGGATGCTGGCCTATTCGAGCATCGCGCATGCGGGGTTCGCGCTGCTGGGCCTCGTTGCCGGGGGGCGCGACGGTATCGCCAGCGTCATGCTCTACATGCTGATCTACGCCTTCATGAACCTCGGTATCTTTGCGACAGTCATCATGATGCGAAAAGGCGATGCCCGCGGCGACATGATCGAGGACTACGCCGGCTTCGCAACGACCCATAGGGGTCTTGCCTTCCTGATGCTGATCTTCCTGTTTTCGCTGGCCGGCATCCCACCGACGGCGGGCTTCTTCGCCAAGTTCTATATCCTGCTTGCGCTGATCGAGCAGGGATACGTGGCGCTTGCCGTGATCTCCGTGCTACTGAGCGCCGTGGCCGCCTATTTCTACATCCGCATCGTGATGCTGATGTACATGCGCGAGCCGGCAGGCCCCTTCGATCTGGCGCTGACCCCGTCATTGCGGTTCGCACTGGTAATTACCGGGGCGGGGACGGTCTGCACCGGGCTCCTGCCGGCCTGGTTCCTGGACATGGCCCAACGCGCGGTATTTGCCATAACCGGTTGAAAGCCCGTGGTGTTTTGCGGAGGTGCTGACCTGTGTTAAGGTATTGTTAGCGAAGATTAGAACTTCGCGAGGTGGGCGTGCGGCATGCCGCAGCGGTCCTCGGTGAATCGGGGAAAGGTGCTCGGCAGCCGACAAGCAGCGGACTGACGAGAATGCCGATTGATTACTTGCCGGTGTTCCTGATGGTGGGCGCGGTTTCCGTCCTCGCCGTAGGGATTCTGTTCGTCTCGTCGTTAGTCCGGCCCTCCAATCCCTACCCCGAGAAGAACCGCCCGTACGAGTGCGGCGTGGACCATACGGGAGAGGCGTCGGGTGGACTGTTCAAGGTCCATTACTTCGTCATTGCCATCCTGTTCGTGATCTTCGATGTGGAGACCATGTTCCTGTTTCCCTGGGCTGTCGTGCTCCAGGAAATCGGTCTGTTCGGCTACATCGAGATGTTCGTCTTCATCTTTCTTCTGTTGGTGGGCCTCGTCTATGCCTGGGCAAAAGGAGCGCTGGATTGGGAAGGCTAGAAAACCGCTTCACCGACAACGTCTTTTTCAGCACCGTCGATGGCATCATCAACTGGGGCCGCAAATCCGCTCTGTGGCCTGAGACCTTCGGCATCGCCTGCTGCGCCATCGAGATGATTGCGGCGGGATGTTCCCGCTACGATTTGGACCGCTTTGGCGTCGTCTTCCGGTCTTCGCCCCGGCAGTCCGATGTGATGGTCATCGCAGGCACGGTGACCAAGAAGTTCGCCCCCGTCGTCCAGCGACTCTATCACCAGATGCCGGAGCCCAGATATGTGATCGCCATGGGGACCTGCGCGATCTCCGGCGGTGTCTACAACACCTATGCGGTTGTTCAGGGCTCGGAGTTGATCGTTCCCGTTGACGTGCACGTTCCCGGCTGTCCGCCGAGACCCGAAGCCCTCATGCATGGCTTCGTCCTGCTGCAGGAGAAGATCCAGCGGACCCACGTGCTCCGAAGAGGCAGCGCGGATCAAGCGGTCGGAACTTAGCAGTGAACGGGCCGGAGTTCCGCGAGAAAATCGAACGCCAGTTCGGCGGCCGGGTTCGGGACGGAGGTTTCTCCCATGACATGCAGTCATTCCTGGTCGATCCTAATCTCGTCGTCGAATTGTGCCGGTACCTGAAGGACGATCCGGAGCTTCGCTTCGATTTCCTGTCGGATATCTGCGGCGTCGACCACCATCCGCAAGAGAACCGGTTCGAAGTGGTCTATCACCTCTATTCCATCGGCTTCAAAAGTCGGGTTCGAATCAAATGCCGGGCCGGCGACCCGCCGAAAGTCCCGTCGGTCGTGAGCGTGTGGAGCACCGCCAACTGGCATGAACGTGAGACCTACGACATGTACGGGATCGTCTTCGAGGGCCATCCCGATCTCCGGCGCATCTACATGTGGGAGGAGTTCGAAGGGTTCCCCATGCGGAAGGATTTTCCGCTGCGCGGCTACAAGGATGAACTCAATCCCTTCGGCGACGAGAAACCCCCTTCGAGAGATGAGAGCGCCGCGACCGCGCTTTCCGACACCGTAGATGGCGACGGCTGACACGCGGGGCCGGCGGCCCCGAGCGACCGGGCGAGCGATATGACGAACGTAACCGTGCTGCAAGAGAAAGAACAAGCTGGCAAGAGCAGCCAGGAGGTCCTTCTCAACCTCGGACCCCAGCATCCGAGCACCCACGGGGTCCTGAGGCTCATCCTTCAAATGGAGGGCGAGATCGTCGAGCGGGTCGATCCGTTCATCGGCTATCTGCACCGCGGGACGGAGAAGCTGGCCGAGAACTTCACCTATACCCAGATCTTCCCGCTCACCGACCGGCTCGACTATGTCTGCCCACCGTCGAACAATTTGGGCTACGCGCTGGCGGTGGAGAAGCTTCTTGGCATCGAGGTGCCGGAGCGGGCTCAGTACATCCGCGTGATGACGGTCGAGCTGGCCCGCATTTCCGGCCATTTGCTGATCACCGGCGCGCTGCCGATGGACCTCGGCGCCATGACCGCGCTGCTCTACACGATGCGGGAGCGGGAGATGGTCATGGACCTGATGGAGATGCTGTGCGGCGCCCGAATGCACACCTCCTATTGCCGGGTCGGCGGGGTCCGCGAAGACCTGCCCGAAGGCTTCGCCGAACGGCTCGGCGAATTTTGCCGCATCCTGCCGAAGCGATTTGACGACTACTTGCGGCTGATCGCCCGCAACCGTGTCTTCCTGGGGCGGACCAAGGGAGTCGGCGTCATCAGCGCCGAGGACGCGATCGATCTGGGATTGAGCGGCCCCAATTTGCGGGCCTCCGGGGTCGATTGGGACATGCGGCGAGACAATCCCTATGAAATCTACGACCGCCTGGATTTTGACGTGATCGTCCGCGATGGCGGCGACTGCTACGACCGGTGGGCGTGCCGGATCGACGAGATGCGGGAGAGCGTGCGGATCATCGAGCAGTGCATGGCGGATATGCCCGATGGGCGTTTCATGGTCGATATGCCTACGGTGGGGTTCCCGGTCGACAAGGATGTGCTGCGCTGCTCGATGGAGACCCATATCCACCACTTCGAGCTGTCCGCCTACGGGTTCAAGGTGCCGGCCGGCGAGGTCTATGTAAGCATCGAGGCCCCGAAGGGAGAGCTGGGGTACTACATCATCAGCGACGGCAGCGAGAAGCCTTTCCGGTGGAAGGTGCGGGCGCCGTCCTTCGTCAACCTTCAGGCCCTGATGGGGGCCGCGACCAATATGAACTATCTCGCCGACGTGATCGCCATGCTGGGAAGCCTGGATCCTGTCATCGCCGAGGTGGATAAATGACGGCGGCTGCCGATGTGCCGGTTGCGGCGATGGACCTCAAAGAAAAAATCGAGGACATCGTCGGACGATATCCGAACCGGCGTTCGGCGATCATGCCGGCACTCTACCTCGCCCAGAAGAAATACGGCGCGCTTTCCGGAGAGGTGCTGCGGGGTGTGGCGGACATCCTGGACGTGCCGGAAATCTGGGTTTACGAACTCGCGACCTTCTACGACATGTTCCACACCGAACCGGTCGGGAAGTTCCATCTGGAGCTCTGCACCAACGTCTCCTGCCTCCTTCTGGAGGCCGAGAAGCTCGTTGCCCATCTGGAAAGCACGCTGGGGATCGAACGGGGTGGCACCACCTCTGACGGACTGTTCACGCTGTCCGCAGTGGAATGCCTGGGGTCTTGCGACACCGCGCCGGTAATGCAGGTCAACCACGTTTTCCACGAGAACCTCAGCGCCGAGCGGATCGACGAGATTGTCGAGAACCTCAGGTCCAAGGTGAGCGAAGAATCCGCAATCACGAACCAGCCTGGGCCATAGGAATGTTCGAACAGGTCCTTCTTAAGAACATCGAGACCCCAAACTCTCATGGGATCGACGTCTACGAGGCCGCCGGCGGGTATCAGGCGCTCGCCACCACATTGCGGGACTACCAGCCCGACGACGTGATTCAACTGGTCAAGGATTCCAACCTGCGCGGCCGGGGCGGCGCCGGATTTCCAACCGGCCTGAAATGGAGCTTCGTGCCGAAGGATCACCCGAAGGAGAAATATCTCTGCTGCAACGCCGACGAGAGCGAGCCCGGAACCTTCAAGGACCGGGTGATCATGGAACAGGACCCGCACCAGATGATCGAGGGCATGGCGATCACCGCCTATGCCATCGGCGCATCGAAGGCCTACATCTATATCCGCGGAGAATACGCCCTCAGCATCGAACGGACCGAGGCGGCACTAGGGGAGGCCTATCGCAAAGGATACCTGGGCGAGCGCATTCTCGGCTCGGACTTCGGTCTGGAGATGTACGTGCACAGCGGGGCCGGCGCGTATATCTGCGGCGAGGAGACGGCCTTGCTCGAATCGCTCGAGGGGCGCCGGGCGCAACCCAAGCTCAAGCCACCGTTCCCGGCGGTCCAGGGACTCTATGACAGTCCGACCGTCATCAACAATGTCGAGACCCTGGCCTGCATACCCCACATCGTCGAGCGCGGCGCGGATTGGTTCAGCAGCATCGGCCCCGACGGAAGCCCCGGTCCCAAGCTCTATTGCCTGAGCGGTCACGTCCAAAAACCCGGACTGTACGAGTTGCCGATGGGCATATCGCTCAGGGAACTCGTCGAGGACCACGGCGGCGGGCCGCGTTCGGGCGGCCGGATCAAAGCGGTCATTCCCGGCGGCGTTTCTGCCCCGATGATCCCCGAAAGCGGACTCGACGTCGGCATGGACTTCGACTCGCTCGCCGCCGTTAACACCATGCTGGGCTCGGCCGGCGTGATCGTATTGGACGAGACCGCCTGCGTGGTGCGGGTCGCGACGCGGATCACCGAATTCTTCAATCACGAATCGTGCGGCAAATGCACTCCCTGCCGCGAGGGGTTGGATTGGGCGGCGAAGATATTGCGCCGCGTGGAAAGCGGCGGGGGAAAACACGAAGATCTGAAACAGCTCGAGATGCTCTGCGGCAGCATCTTCGGCAAATCGTTCTGTGCTCTGGGAGATGGGGCGGCCTGGGCGTTGCGCGCCGCGCTCGAACATTTCCGGGGCGAATTTGTTCGTCACATTGAAGACGGGCGGTGCCCGTTCCACTGACAAGGACCGAAAAGACAAGGTCTGGAATTGCCATGGCCATCGTTACGATCGACGGAAACGAACTTGAAGTTGCCGACGGCACCTTGATCCTTAAGGCGGCGCAGGATCAGGGCATTTCAATCCCCACATTTTGCTACCAGGAAAGGCTGACGCCGCTGGCGTCGTGCCGTATGTGCCTGATCGAAATTGAGGGGCAGCGCAAGCTGCAGCCTGCCTGCGCCACCCAGGTGGCAAACGGCATGGTGGTGCGGACCGACACGACCCTGGTCGCGGAAACGCGGGAATCCATGCTCGAAATGCTGCTCGCCAACCATCCGCTGGATTGCCCGGTCTGCGACAAGGCCGGGGAATGCGAACTCCAGGACCAGGTCTTCACCTACGGCGCGGGAGAGAGCAGCTTTCGCGATGAAAAGCGGGTCTTCCGAACCAAGGACATCCTGCTGAACAAGTTTATCGTCTTCAACGCCAACCGCTGCATCCAATGTCAGCGCTGCGTCAGGATTTGCGAGGAGGTTGTCGGGGCGGTGGCGCTCGGCACCATCGAGAAGGGCATGGATACCGAGGTGACCGGTTTCGAGAACAGTCTTGCCGGTTGCGACCACTGTGGGAACTGCATCGAAGTGTGCCCGGTCGGGGCGCTGATGAGCGCTCCCTATCGCTACAAGGCACGACCCTGGGACCTCACCGAGACCGACACTGTTTGCCACTATTGCGGCACCGGTTGCCAGCTCACGGTGGGAACGCGGGATGGTCGCCTCGCCAGAGTGCGCTCCAAATACGAGACCGGGGTGAACGGGGAGACCCTTTGCGTGAAGGGGCGGTTTGGCTTCGATTCCATGGACGGTGAAAATAGAATCAGGAGCCCCATGGTTCGAAAGAACGGGACCCTCGTCGCCGTGCCGTGGGAGGAAGCGGTGGGATACCTCGTCGAGCGCATCGGGGGCGCCATCGAAAAGGGCGGCGGTTGGATCGGCGGACTTGCCTCGCCCCGTCTGAGCAACGAGACCCTGTACATGTTTCAAAAGCTGATGCGGACGGTCTTCCGGACCAACAGCATCGACTCCTCGAGCCGCTGGGCCGGGTCGAGCCCGACCGCGCCCGGCCCATACGAAGCTCTGCCCGGGTTGTTCGACGGACTCTACGCCAGACGCTCCCTCCACGAGGCTCTCGAAGCCGATTGCATTCTCGTCATTGGCTCCAACGTAACCGACGACAACTCGGTGACCGACTATCTGGCTCGCGGTGCGGTGCGGAACAACCGGAACAAGCTCTTCATCGCCTCGGCCCGACCCTCCCGGCTCGACGCCGAGGCGACCGGCTCTTTGCGTGTGCTCCCCGGCGCGGAAGCCCGGCTGTTCGCCGGGCTCATGGACGGGCTGGTCAAGGACACCGCGACCGGAGACTCTCAGGGGGCATCCGTCTCCGAGCCACCGGACTGGCGGGACTTCCTGGACGGCGCGATTGTGGCGCTCGCGGCCGCGCAGACGGTCACCATTCTGATCGGCACCGATCCACTTCGATCGCCGGCGTCGGCGTCGGCCGTGCGCTGGCTTGGCAAATTTGGGTGGGGTCTGGAGACCCTGGGAAAACGGGTCGGCGTGCAGTTCCTCTTCGACCGGCCCAACCAGATGGGCGCCTGGGAGCTTGGCGCGCTTCCGACCGTGCTGCCCGGCTGGAGATCCGTCGATGACGGCAAGAGCCGCGCCGTCTTCGAGCAGGCGTGGGGAACATCTCTCGCGTCTGATCCGGGTGCGGATTTCGGTCGAATGCTGGCCCAGTGCGAGGCCGGCGAAATGGGCGTGCTCTACGTGCTGGGCAGCGATCCCATATTGTCCTATCCGGATGGCGGGCTGGTGGAACGCGCCCTCTCCAAACTCGATCTCCTCATCGTTCAGGACGCCTATCATTCGGAAACTACCGGCATCGCCGATGTGGTGCTGCCAGCGGCCAATTTCGTCGAGGAACCGGGGACCTACACGAACAACGAAGGCAAAGTGCAGCGCGTGCGCGCGGTCCGACCGCCGCCCCACGAGGCCATGCGCAATTCGGAGATTTTCGGTCTCATTGCTGAAGCCCTGGATCGCGACTTGGGCCCCACCACGCCGGAGACGGTTCTTGCCGAGATCATGCGGTTGCTTCCGTCCTATCGTGGGCTGGACGTCGACGAGCTCGGCGAGGAGGGCGGGTTTACCGCATCGGCAGAAGGCACCGCGCATGGCAATCTGAACGATCTTCCGGCATTCGCCCCCACTGAATCCAAGGGCCTCAAACTGGTCACCGGCGATTGCCTATTCCATTCGGGTTACCTTTCCCGGCACTCCGCCAACCTTGGAGCGCTGACGCCCGAGCCCTACGTGGAGATGAGCCAAGGGGATAGCCATGCGCTGGGCCTGGACGACCGGGCTTTCGTCGTCGTCCGGTCTCGCCACGGCGAAACGAGGGCGCAGCTGAGGATCAACAAACGTTTCCCCGATGGCTTGGTATTCATCCCGGAAAACTTCGCGGAACTGCGGCTGAACCGCTTGCTGAAACAGGGGGAATACCCCTGCCAGGTCGAGGTCTTGAAGGACTGATACCAAGGGAGAATTCCGGATGAGCGCAACACGCGCCCGCTTTCGCGTTGGTCAACTGATCCATCACAGGCTCTTCGATTACCGTGGCGTCATTTTCGATGCCGAGGCCACCTTCCTGGGCAGCGACGAGTGGTACGAGGCCATGGCCAGGTCCCTGCCGCCGAAGGACAGACCCTGGTACCATGTCCTGGTCCACAACGCCGAGCACACGACCTATGTGGCGGAACGCAATCTGGAGCCCGATCTCATCCGCAAGCCGATCAATCACCCGGCCCTCGGACACATTTTCGAAGAGCTGCATGACGGCCTCTACGTCAGGCGCGGGCCGGTCAATTGACGCGCCGCCGGTTGCTATGCGCAGTGTGGTCGGGGCGCCATCACCGTAATCCGCGCCCGCGGAAGATACGGCGGGGACCCTTGGCTCGCGCCTGAAATCGTTCTAAATGTCGGTCACGGAGAGGCGGATCGAGACGATATGAGACAGGTGCGACACTCCCTGTCGGTGCAGCCCGATCATCCGGGATTGCGCGAGATCACCGGTGAGATCGCGGCGTGGCTCGCCGATCAGCCTGTCAGCGATGGGCTTCTGACGGTCTACATTCGCCACACATCGGCATCCCTCATAATCCAGGAAAATGCCGACTCCGACGTACTGCACGATCTGGAGACCTTTTTTGAGCGGCTGGTGCCGGAAGATACCAGCCTCTATCGCCACAATTCCGAGGGCCCGGATGACATGCCGGCGCACATCAAGGGTGCGCTGACGCAGACCCAACTGACCATCCCGGTGACCGACAGGCGCATGCTGCTCGGCCGGTGGCAGGGCGTATTCCTGTACGAACACCGTAACCCGCCGCGGCGGCGCGAAATGATCTTGCACCTGGTCGGCGACTGACCGATCCCGTCTTCAGCCGCGGTTCTGCCCGGTTGGGGAGGTCGCCTGCGCGCCATTAACACCTGCGCCGCCACAGTCAGTTCTCGGCGGTTGCGAGGAGGCCCACATCAATTTGAGTCAGCATCGCTCTACCGTTTCCACTAAATCCGGAACTGCTCTGATACGGAACGAGCCTTCGTCGGGCGATAAGTCAGGACGCGGGGTTGCCGTGATTACGGTTGATGTAGCTGGGCAGGATCTCTTCTACGGAGACCGGGTCGATGCCGAGATCTTTCAGTGTCAATTCCTTCCCGTCGACGACGTTGTCTCGTTTCATCAGTTTCACTTGATCGCGGGTCAATGGTGGATTGGGAAGGAATGCCAATAGCGTCGCCAAAGCGTCCCACACAAAGAAGGGGACCGGGACAAGAATCCTTCTTCTGTCGACCTGCTTGAGCACCAACTGTACCAGGGCTCTGTAGGTGTAGACTTCCGGGCCGCCCAATTCGTACACCTTGCCGATCGTCGAGGGATTGGCCAGCACTCTCACGCAGGCTTCGGCGACATTTTCCACAAACACCGGCTGCAAATTCGTGCGACCCATGCCGAACAGGGGCAGGATCGGAGAATGCCGTGCCAGGCCGGCAAGTGTGTTGAAGAAGGCATCATCCGGGCCGAAGATCACACTCGGACGGAGGATTGTAACGCCCTCAAACGCTTTTTTGACCAGGGCCTCCCCAATGCCCCGGGCTCGAACGTAAGGAGAGTCGGAGGCGGGATCGGCGCCCAGACCTGAGATATGGATCAGCCGCTCTACCCCTGCTTGTCTCGCCTGCCGGGCGACATGCAGGGCCCCCTGACCGTGGACCACGTCGAACGTCGCTTTGCCTTTCTCGACATAGTGACCAACGGTATTGATGACCGAGCCCGACTGCTTGACCGCACAGGCGACAGTTGACTCGTCCCATACGTCGGCCTGCACGAGCTCGATCTGGCCGTCCCGGCCGAAACGTTCGAGGAACGATGCACGCTCGGGGTGGCGCACTCCCACGCGGATTTTGGTCCCCTCCGCGGCCAAATGCTTCACGATTTGGCGGCCGAGGAATCCTGATCCTCCGAATACGGTTACACGCTCGGATACCATCGGCGGCATTGTCGCATTGATCGGCTCTCTGTTCGAGAGTGGCCGGTATGGCGACAGTCGATCGAGTCAATCTCGTATCGCTGCCGGTTGGCCGATCTGACTCAATCAATTCGGTTACTGTCACCGTAATTCCCAGATTTTTGTTGGAATCAAAGGGGTCAGAGTCGATTGATTTCCCAATGCGGGCTCCGGATCAATCGAGTCTGACCCCTATGATTTGCATTGGTATGATTTGCATTGGCGTGGGTCTTTGCGGCGCCAGTTGTCGCGTGAGCAAATAGAGCGCTAGTCCGTCACCGGCTGCGTGATACTGCGGACCTGGAGTGTGAGCGCGCCAAGGCCGACCGCGGTTGCCAAGGTCACCGTCGGCGGGCCCAGCAACGGGATGAGACCGACAATGCCAAGGAACAGGAGGCCCGACGCAATAGCGGCCTCGCGCAGGGCCGGCGTAATGGCCTCGGACTCGATGGGTAGCGGCGGCGACCTGGGCTCAATCCATCGATCGGACCAGGACCTCGAACTCATCTCGGATGATGTCCTGCCAGTTATCGTTCGATTTGAGGCTCGTCGAAGACTCGCCCATCAAATACGCCACCATCAGACGTCCGCGAACGGCCGCCTGCCGATCGGGGAACCCGGCCTCCCTGAACATCCACCGAGCAAATTCGAACCGCTTCTCGATCGTGCGCTCGAAGGTCGTTCGCGCCGCCGGGTCGTTTCGCGCCCAGATCGACATCGCGTGGTCATGCACAGCCGCGTCGTTTTCGATCACCTGAATCATGAGGTCGAGGATCCGCTCCTCCGGCGCCCCGGGGAATGCCCTGGCCTCGGCGACGATGGCGTCGGTCAGATCGTGTTCCCAATAGTCCAACAAGCAGTCGAGCAGGTCGCGGAGGCCGGTGAAGTGCCAGTAGAAACTGCCGCTGGTCACCCCGAGTCGCTCTGCGATGATGACGATTTTGACGCCGTCGACGCCGTGCTCCTGGAGCACGAGCAGGGCACCGCGCACCCAGTCCTCGCGCCCCAGCTTGTCCTTTTTCCGATCGTCCATAGAAGACTCTATTGACTCGACGACCCCGACGAATACCATGGAGACCTCTACGGGCCAAGCGTGACGGATGTCGAACCTGGCGAGCGGCTTATGGAGATGCGGCTTCAGGGGTTGGATCATGAGAGCATTGAGCGGCAGGCGGATCGTGTTGAAGGCCGGGCTCTCGGCCATCGGTTCGGCGATACTCGGCGTTGCCGGACTGCGCGCCGCGGCCGCTCAGTCGGGAGGGGAGTGCGATGCCTTGTTCGTCCTGTCTGCGACGGGCCTGTCCACCGGCGACAGCACTATGACCCTCCATGGCCCCAATCCGGCGGTGCTCTATTTCTGCGACCGGCCGGTGCGGCAGGCCGGCCACCTGACACTCGAGGCGCTCTCCGAGCAGGTCCGGAAGGGGGAGAACAACTTCAAGGAGAACCCCCCGAACGCCGCAGTATCGATATTCAACGATGACGGGTCGGTGGACGAGGTCGTTGTTACCCTGCCGAGCGCGCCGATCATCGGCGCCAATACGGTCACCTTCGAGATCGCCGCCGTCGACGGCACCCTGCCGAGCGAGGCGGGCGCGGTGTCGGTGTTTATAGATCCGATCGGAATGTCGCGGTCGCCGACCTCCGCCGCCGGCGTCCATCGCCGGCATCGACGCCGTGCGATCAGGCGGCGCAACTAGCAGTCTGCAGAGGCTGGCGGGCCGGACGCAACCCGCAGGATATCCTGCAGCGCATGCTGTGGAAGACTCGGGGCGATCGGAAGCATTGACCTGAACAGGGCCTTCGTGCCCAGCACATCACGGGGAGAAAATCATGCCTGGGAAAAAATTCTGGCAACGCAGCCTGCCCATCTTCGCCGCCGGGCTCGTCCTTGGCGGGTGGCTGGTCATGCAGGAGGATCGCGTGACCTCGGCGACCAGCGAGATCCGGGATGCGCTCGGCGTCACCCCGGCGCAGGCGCAGGGATCTCAGTCGGCCCAGGTCAACGCGCCTCGGGGGCGGTCGCCGGCCGCGATCGTCGACGGCCAGTACCCGGCCAGCTATTTCCCCAATACCGAGTTGCTGGGACCGGATGAGATGCGCATCACCGCACTCGGCACCGGCATGCCCAACCTGACCCGCGCGGCGGTTTCGATCTCGTTCCTCGTCGAACTGGGCAATGGCGAGATGTTCGTCTTCGATGCCGGCTCGGGGATGATGTCCAACCTGTTCTCGCTGCGCCCCGATTTCTCCCGGATCGACAAGGTGTTCGCCAGCCATCTGCATGTCGACCATGTGGGCGACTTCATGGCATTGCATATCGGCAGCTGGCTGTCCGGTCGATACACGCCGCTGCACCTTTACGGGCCAAGGGGGTCCACCCCCGAATTGGGCACCAAGGCCTTTGTCGACGCCATGCAGCAGGGCTATGCCTGGGACATCGCCACCCGCTCCGGCGCCCTGCCCGACCAAGGCGGGCATATCGAGGTTCACGAGTTCGACTACACCCAGGAGAACGAGATCGTCTATCAGGAGAACGGCGTAACAATCCGGTCCTGGCCGGCGATCCACAGCCTAGACGGCCCGGTGACCTACAGCCTCGAATGGAACGGGCTCAAATATGTCTTCGGTGGCGATACCTATCCCAACAAATGGTACATGCAATACGCCGCCGATGCGGATGTGGCGTCGCACGAGCTGTTCCTTCCGCCGGAGGCCCTGGCGGCCTATTTCGGCTGGGATCTGAGGCAGGCGACCTACGTGTCGACGCGGATCCACACCGAGCCCGGAGCCTTCGGCAAGATCATGTCGACTCTCCGGCCGCGAATGGCGCTCGGATACCACTCGGTGCAATCGCCGGAGAACAGCGCCGCGATCACCGATGGTGTCCGCGCGGTCTATGACGGCCCACTGACCATTGCGCGCGACCTGATGGTCATCAACGTCACCGAGGACAATATCGAGGTGCGCATGGCGACCGTCGACGAATACGTCCTGCCGCCCGATGTCACCCAGGGCTACATCGACGCCCCGCGCACGGACACGAAATCGCCGTCCGACGCCATCCTGGCCGGCAAATGGGACGGATATACCCCGCCGCCGATGCCGGACGAGTAAGCGCGTCGGAAAGACCCCACGCAGAGCGGATATTCCTGTCGGCGATCGAGGTCCCGGCCTGCCGAACGGCCGGGTGGCCTCCGGGGAGCGGCTATTTGCGACGGCCGGCCGCGGCAATCTTTGCGTCGCCGAGGGTGCTCTATTCCGGATGCGACGGCACGGTGCGCTCGGCGGGGAATCGGCTCGTGACCGTGGTGCCGATTCTGACCTGGCTTTGAAGCTCGAGCGTGCCGTCATGCAGTTCCGTGAGGGTCTTGGCGAGAGTCAGACCCAGGCCGATGCCCTCTTACCGGCGATGGACCTTGCCATCGACCTGCTGAAACCGAGCCAGCGCCTTCGGAATGTCTTCGGCATCGATGCCGATGCCCGTGTCGGAGACCTGGATCATGAAACCGTCGACAGTGAAGGATCGGGCAATGATGTCGATCCTGCCGCCATGCGGTGTTAACCTGACGGCGTTGGACAGCAGATTGATCAGGATTTGCTTCAACATGCGACCGTCGGCGCGCAGCTCCGACAGTGGCCGCTCCGGCAGATCCAGCACAACAGTGTCCGTTTCGGGTCCAGGCTGTGTGAAAATCACTCTTCGGCCGACCCGCACGCAATATTGATCCACGCGATAGTCGTCATAGGCCGCTATGGCAGGCGACAGCGCCAGCATAAATTGCGGTACACCTAATTTTTGGTCCTCTAGACACTTGGGGAGTTCAGTGCAATATCACTGCAACCCGGATTCTACCCCGGTGCAAGAGCGGCCTGGGGTATCCATATTCGCAGCCGATGGTTGCTAATTTGAAGCCAGCGACAATTTTGCAGCAACCACGTTCTGAGTAAGTCGTTGAAAAAATTGGTGCCGGATGCAGGATTCGAACCCGCGACCCCCTGATTACAAATCAGGTGCTCTACCAACTGAGCTAATCCGGCGCCGGATGCGGCGGCACAGTACCGCCAGTGTTGGAACGCGGCAAGTGGGGTTGCCGCCGCCGACTTTCTAAAGGCCAGGCTTTAATAAAGGACTTCTTTCGGATCGGCTGATACCGACCTTCATCGTGGGCGGTGATCGCCGGTGAAATCGCCGCCGCGTGGTGCTACGATCGGGGCAAGAAGTGGCGGCGACAAAGCGGCCGACAAACCGATAGGAGGCATCATGACCATCCGGCATCTGCATATCCCGGCGGCGCTCGCGGCGTTGCTCGCGACCAGTGCTCTCACCCCGGCTCAGGCCGAGACCGTCGAGCTGCGGTTGATGGAGACCACGGACATCCATGTCCATGTGCTGAACTACGACTACTACCGCGACCGCCAGGACGACACGGTAGGGCTCGCCAAAATCGCGACGCTGTTGGAGCAGGCGCGGCGCGAGGCCGACAATGCCATGCTGTTCGACAATGGCGACCTGATCCAGGGCAACCCGATGGGCGACTATATGGCCAATATCCGGGGGCTGGAGCCGGGCGAGGTGCATCCGGTTTACAAGGCCATGAACCTGCTGGATTACGCGGTCGGCAATCTGGGCAATCATGAATTCAATTACGGGCTGGAATTCCTCGAGGCCGCCATCGCCGGGGCCGAGTTCCCCTACATCTCAGCCAATGTCTTTATCGACGATGGCGACGACAATCCGGCCAACGACAAATCCTTCATCAGCCCCTATGTCATCCTCGACCGGGTGCTGGTCGACGGGGCAGGGGCGGAGCATCCGATCAAGATCGGCGTCATCGGCTTCGTGCCGCCGCAGATCGCGGTCTGGGACCGGGCCAATATCGAAGGCCGGCTGATCGCCAAGGACATCGTCGAGACCGCCGAGCATTACGTGCCGCAGATGAAGGACGAAGGCGCCGACATCGTCGTGGCGATCCCCCATTCGGCCCTGGGCGCCACCACCGGCCGCGAAGGCATGGAGGAGAATGCGAGCTTCTTCCTGAGCGAGGTGGCGGGCATCGACGCCATCCTGTTCGGCCACGCCCATCGGGTATTCCCGGCCGAGGAATTTTCCGAACTTGACGGCGTCGACGTGGCGGCCGGCACGGTGAACGGTGTGCCCTCCGTGATGCCCGGCTTCTGGGGCAGCCATCTGGGCGTCATCGATCTGACCCTGGAAGTCGAGGACGGCGTTTGGTCGGTGGCCGGCGCCAAGGTCGAGAACCGGCCGATCTATACCCGCGACGGCCGCACCGTGGTGTCGCTGGTCGATCCGAACGAGGCCATCGCCGCGGCGGTCGCCGATGAGCATCAGGCGACCCTCGACTTCGTGCGCTCGGCGGTCGGCCAGACCACCGCCCCGATCAACAGCTATTTCGCCCTGGTCGCCGACGACCCGTCGATCCAGATCGTGACCGACGCCCAGAAATGGTACGTCGAGGCGCTGATCGACGGCTCCGACTATGACGGCATCCCAGTGCTGTCGGCCGGCGCGCCGTTCAAGGCCGGCGGCCGTGGCGGGCCGGAATACTACACCGACGTGCCGGCCGGTGAGATCGCCATCAAGAACGTGGCCGATCTGTACCTGTATCCCAATACGGTGCGGGCGGTGCTGTTGAACGGCGCCCAGGTGAAGGACTGGCTGGAGATGTCGGCCAACATGTTCGGCACCATCGACCCGGCGATGGACGGCGAGCAGCCGCTGCTGAACCCGGATTTCCCGTCCTACAACTTCGATGTGATCGACGGAGTCACCTACCAGATCGATGTCAGCCAGCCGCCGAAATTCGCCACCGACGGCACCGTGGCCAATCCGGACTCAAGCCGCATCATCGACCTGCAATTCGAGGGCGCGCCGATCGACCCGGACCAGATGTTCGTGGTCGCCACCAACAACTATCGCGCCGGCGGCGGCGGCAAGTTCCCGCATCTCGATGGCTCCAACATCATCATCGAGGCGCCGGACACCAACCGGGACGTCATCGTCCGCTACCTGATCGAGAAGGGTGAGATCGACCCCTCGGCCGACGGTAACTGGTCGCTGGCGCCGATCCCCGGCAATGTGGCGGTGACCTTCGAAAGCGGGCCGGCGGCCCAGGCCTATCTGGAAGGCCGGACCGATGTGGAGCCGATCGGCAGCAATGAGGACGGCTTCTCTATCTATCGGTTGGATCTGAGCGCGGCGCCCTCGAACTGAGCCAGACTGATCGCCACGCCAAGGGCGGGCGGCCCAATCCAGGCCGCCCGGCATTCCTTTGACCCGGCACGACGGTCGGCTGTCTACCCCAGACGGGTGACGTTCTTGCCGCTCATATAGACCGCCGCCACGGCCATGACGTAGTTGTCCACCGCCTCATGCCAGGCATTGGCATCGCCGGTCTGCATCGATTTGATCGTGCCATGCAGGTCGTCGAGGGTGTTCTGCAGGTCTTGCTGGCTCGCACTCTTCGCCGCTACGGATTTCTTGGCGCCCGCCGGCGCCTTGCTGGCCTTGCCGGTCTGCTTCGCGCCGATGTTCGGATAGGGCATCGGCACCGGGCTTGGCGCCGCCGGTGTCAGGCAGACATCGGGAAAACTCAAAACCGCTTGGCCTTTATGCGTTGAGGCTGGAAACATGATAGGCACCCGCTTACTTGATTTGATTATGAAGTATTTTATGAAAATATACGGGTTTGTCGAGGCGATTTGACCGTCGTTCGAATAGCGGTCAAGGGCTTCGCGGGACAAACCTATCCGGAGAGCCGGAACGGTATCGCTTCGGCCAGCACCAACGCGGACCCCCTGGTGCCCGTTTCGTGCTTTGTGCGGGTCGTCACAGTTCGAGCCTTCGATCGATGTTATCGAGCCTGATCGCCAATACTTTCGGGCTGAACCGCTCGGCTGAACAAAGGATTAGAACGATGCCGCTGACTGCCGCCACCATATTGGCCGATTTGCGGGCCAACCCTCTGACATTCCTGCGCCACTACAAACTCGTCATCGCGGGTGGCGGCAGTAAAAGCAATTCGGGTATCGCGACATTCTCATTCGACGACAAGACCGTTACCGTCAAAGGATTTACGACCGGCCTGAGCGGTATGGTCGGCAAGACCAAGGACCGGCCATACATCAAATTCTCGCATAAGTCCGGTTTGGCAGATCCCAATCCCGATGTCGCCGGCGGCAAATTCAATGCCCACTACGTGGCGATGAAGCAGATTGGCGACGATGTGCGGACAACCCATTACACGTTGCCAGGCACCGGACCGGACCTGATGCTGACATCGCAGTTGAGCGGCTGCACGTTCGGAATCGGAAGTGCCGCGAAGGGATCGCAATTGGTATCGCATATTCAGCCGAACGCGAACGCGACAGCGTCGGATCTGCATGAAGCCGTGGCCGACGGCTTGACCAGCGGCGGTGGCAAGTTCTTCGAGCGGCAGAACGGCGCCAGCTACGAAAACACGTCAAACCGCGCGACCGTCGTCGGAGTGAGAAACAGCGGGACATGGAAATTCTATGCTCAAATCTACAAAACCGGTTCGGGCGGCGCGCTGCTGGAGGCCAAGGAACTCTGAGCGCGAACTGCCCCGGAACAGGAATTCCCTCAGGCATGATCTGACGCGCGCCTGTGGGGGCTAGCGGCTTCGAGCTAGTTCGTATAGCGCCACGGCGGCGGCATTGGAGACATTGAGGCTGCCGATCGGGCCGTCGGTCGGCAGGTGGGCGAGGGTGTCGCAGGTGTCGCGGGTCAGGCTGCGAAGCCCGTCACCCTCGGCCCCAAGGACAATGGCCGTCTTTGCCGAGCCACCAATCGCATCGGCCAACACGCTTTCCGCCTCTTCCGCCAATCCGACGCAGTGGAATCCCAGCTCCTTCAGCCGTAACAGCGCCTGGACCAGGTTGCGGACCCGCACCATGGGCACATGCTCGACGGCTCCGGAGGCGGATTTGGCCAGCGTTCCGGTGATCTCCGGCGTGTGCCGGTCGGTGACGATCATCGCCAGCGCGCCGAATGCCGCCGACGACCGCAGGATGGCGCCGATATTGTGCGGGTCGGTGACCTGATCGAGCACGATGATCGCGACGGAATCGCGGATCGCGGCGGCGCGTCCGATGTCCTCCAGGTCAGTCGGCGGCAGCGGGTCGGCGTCCAGCGCCACCCCCTGATGGACCGCTCCGGCGCCGACGAGCTTGTCGAGCTTGCCGCGCTGGACGATCTCCGGCGCGGGGCGGTCCAGCCCCTCAGCTTTGGCGTGATCGATGGCGGTCCCGAGGGCCTTGAATCCACCATCGGTGGCCCACAGCGCCCGGCACCGCCGCTCCGGATTGAGCCAGGCCTGGCGGACCGCATGAATGCCGAACAGTCGGCGGTCAGGACCGGGGCGAGGCGCGGGCGGTTTGCCCTGCTGTCGATGGGGCTTGTGCCGGCCCGTTGATCGTGAGGAGCGTGGTGGGGCTGTCGACATGGCGTTTCCAGTGGGCTACCGGCGCCAAGATGACCGGATGCGATGATGGCGGCCGTTTATGACGCCGCGCCGTCCCGACCGCAACGGCCATGGTATCCGGCGGGAAATTCGCCCGGATAATCGCTCCGGATAATCGGTTGACAATGCGCACCAAAAACACTTACTTCCGCCACGCCGTTTCGCCGGTTGTCAAATCGGCGGTATGGAGGGGTGCCCGAGTGGTTAAAGGGGACGGGCTGTAAACCCGTTGCGTAAGCTACGTTGGTTCGAATCCAACCCCCTCCACCATATCCAGGGTCCGGCCGGTGGCGGCGGTGCCGCTACATTGGGCGGGTGTAGCTCAACGGTAGAGCTCCAGCCTTCCAAGCTGGCTATGGGGGTTCGATTCCCCCCACCCGCTCCAATCGGACGGGCCCGGGCGGACGGTGAGGCGGTAAGGCGAAGTCGTTGGTTTTTCTACTGATACAGGCCCCATTGGTTTAGGCGTCCACAGGAAGCACGAGAGATGGCGAAGGCGAAGTTTGAGCGTACGAAGCCGCACGCGAATATCGGGACGATTGGCCATGTCGACCATGGCAAGACGTCGCTGACGGCGGCGATCACGAAGGTGTTGGCGGAGTCGGGCGGCGCTGAATACACGGCATATGACGCGATCGACAAGGCTCCGGAGGAGCGCGCCCGGGGCATCACGATTTCGACGGCCCATGTGGAGTATGAGACGGAGAACCGTCACTACGCCCATGTGGACTGCCCTGGCCATGCGGATTATGTGAAGAACATGATCACCGGCGCGGCCCAGATGGACGGCGCGATCCTGGTGGTGAGTGCGGCGGACGGCCCGATGCCGCAGACCCGCGAGCACATCCTGCTGGCCCGTCAGGTGGGTGTTCCCGCCATCGTGGTGTACCTGAACAAGGTGGACCAGGTGGACGATGAGGAGCTGTTGGAGCTGGTCGAGCTCGAGGTTCGCGAGCTGCTGTCGAGCTACGACTTCCCGGGCGACGACATTCCGATCGTGATGGGCTCGGCGCTGGCGGCGCTGGAGGACAGCAACGAGGAGACCGGCAAGAATTCGATCACGGCGCTGATGGAGGCGGTGGACAAGTACATCCCGACGCCGCACCGTCCGAAGGATCTGCCGTTCCTGATGCCGATCGAGGATGTGTTCTCGATTTCCGGCCGCGGCACGGTGGTGACCGGCCGTGTGGAGCGGGGCATCGTGAAGGTCGGCGAGGAGATCGAGATCGTCGGCATCAAGGACACGGTGAAGACGGTGTGCACGGGCGTGGAGATGTTCCGCAAGCTGCTGGACCAGGGCGAGGCCGGCGACAACATCGGGGCGCTGCTGCGCGGCACCAAGCGCGAGGATGTGGAGCGCGGTCAGGTACTGGCGAAGCCGGGATCGATCACGCCGCACACCAAGTTCACGGCGGAGGCCTACATCCTGACCAAGGAGGAGGGTGGGCGTCACACGCCGTTCTTCACCAACTACCGTCCGCAGTTCTACTTCCGGACGACGGATGTGACCGGTGTGGTGCATCTGCCGGACGGGACGGAGATGGTGATGCCGGGCGACAACACGACGATGACGGTCGAGTTGATCGCGCCGATCGCCATGGATGAGGGTCTTCGGTTCGCGATCCGCGAAGGCGGCCGCACCGTCGGCGCCGGCGTCGTCGCCAAGATCATCGAATAGCGGCAGCGAATAATCGCGTCGGGATCGCCGCCCCAACATGGCGGCGGCCCCGGCGCGTCATGCCTGTTGCAACTTTGCTAGGAACTCGTTAAAACCCCGAACCGTTTTCAGTCGATCGGGGTTGTTGGTGCGCCGGAGCGTGGTGCCGGCCTGTTTGTTGTGGCCGGGGCAATGGAGGAGTGTAGCTCAATTGGTAGAGCACCGGTCTCCAAAACCGGGGGCTGTGGGTTCGAGTCCCTCCACTCCTGCCAAAACGCACACCGGCGAACACGACAACATCGACAGGACCCTTAAGGGCCAAGAGTAGAAATACCGGCTATGGCAAAGAACAACCCCCTGCAGTTCTTCCGGCAGGTCAACCAGGAACGGTCCAAGGTGACCTGGCCGACCCGCAAGGAGACGTCGGTGACCACCGTGATGGTGTTCATCTTTGTCGCCATCATGTCGGTGTTTTTCCTGGTGGTCGATCAGGCCGCGTCATGGCTGGTGCGCGCCGTCATCGGGCTGGGGGGCTGAGCCGATGACAATGCGGTGGTACGTCGTTCACGTCTATTCCGGCTTTGAGAAGCGGGTCGCGGAATCGATCCGCGAACAGGCGGATCAGAAGGGGCTGAGCGAGTTCATCGAGGAAATCTCGGTGCCGACCGAGGAAGTCGTGGAAATGCGGCGCGGCCAGAAGGTCAACGCCGAGCGCAAGTTTTTCCCGGGCTACGTCCTGGTCAAGATGGATTTGACCGACGAAGCCTGGCAGTTGATCAAGAACACGCCGAAGGTGACCGGATTCCTCGGGTCCCGCGGCAAGCCGACACCGATTTCGGATGCCGAGGCGGAGCGTATTGTCCGCCAGGTGCAGGAAGGCATCGAGCGGCCGAAGCCGTCGATCACCTTCGAGATCGGCGAACAGGTGCGGGTCTGCGACGGTCCGTTCACCTCGTTCAACGGGCTGGTCGAAGATGTCGACGAGGAGCGGGCGCGGCTCAAGGTCGCGGTGTCGATCTTCGGCCGGGCTACGCCGGTGGAGCTGGAATATACCCAGGTCGAGAAGACCTGATTAGTTGGCGGCGAAGGCGCCGCATGAATTGCGCGGGAGACGGCCCCGGAAGTCCAGGGGGTGGTCGCACCGCGCGTCCCGACGCCCCACAGGGGCGCGATTGTATGAGGGATTAGGGAATGGCAAAGAAGGTAGTGGGCCTGATCAAGCTGGAAGTTCCAGCCGGCGCGGCCAATCCGTCGCCGCCGATCGGCCCCGCATTGGGCCAGCGCGGTCTGAACATCATGGAATTCTGCAAGGCGTTCAACGCGCAGACGCAGAACCTGGAAAAGGGAATGCCGATCCCGGTGGTGATAACCGCCTATGCGGATCGTTCGTTCACCTTCGTGACCAAGACGCCGCCGGCCAGCTTCTTCTTGAAGAAAGCGGCCGGGCTGCCGAAGGGCGGCTCGACCCCGGGCCGCGGCTACGCCGGAAAGGTGACGATGGCGCAGTGCCGGGAGATCGCCGAGACCAAGATGGTCGATTTGAACGCCAACGACATCGATGCAGCGGCTGAGATGATCAAAGGTTCGGCCCGGTCGATGGGCCTGGAAGTGGTGGGGTAGGGCCATGGCACGGAATTCGAAGCGTTTCCGGACGGCCCGCGACGGCCTTGATCCGATGAATACGATGGCTCTGGAAGAGGCGGTCAAGCTTCTGAAGGAACGGGCAACGGCGAAATTCGACGAGACCGTCGAGATCGCGATGAATTTGGGCATCGATCCGCGCCATGCCGACCAGATGGTGCGTGGCGTGGTGCAGCTTCCCAGCGGCACCGGCAAGACCATGCGGGTCGCGGTGTTCGCCAGGGCTGAAAAGGCCGAAGAGGCCAAGGCGGCCGGGGCGGATATCGTCGGCGCCGAGGAACTGGCCAAGGAGATTCAGGAGGGTCGGATGGATTTCGACCGCTGCATCGCCACGCCGGACATGATGGCTGTTGTCGGCCGGCTGGGTAAGGTCCTGGGGCCGCGCGGCCTGATGCCGAACCCGAAGCTGGGCACGGTGACGCCGGATGTCGCAGCGGCGGTTAGCGCCGCCAAAGCGGGATCGGTAGAGTTCCGGGCCGAGAAGGCTGGCATCGTCCATGCCGGCATCGGCAAGGCGAGCTTCAGCGAAGATGCTCTAGCCGCCAATGTCCGCGCCTTTGTCGGCGCGATCCTGCGGGCCAAGCCGACCGGCGCGAAGGGCACCTTTCTGGAGCGGGCGGCGATCAGCTCAACCATGGGGCCGAGTATGAAACTTGACGTGGCGAAGCTGTCATCCGATATCGGCGGCGCCCCGTAGAACAGGAATTTGGAGACTGGCTTTCGCTTCACGCCCTGTGGGTTTGAAGCGATCAGGCTCCGGGAGATCGGTGTGCCGGGTTGCGGATCATCAGGATTCATCGCCCGGGTCACCGGGGTGGGGCAACCCGCCCGACCTGTCCGAGACTGCAGGGGTTGGATTCCGGCCGGTGGCCAGGGTCCGACGTAATCTTCCTGCATAGACGGGAGTGAGGCTTTTTTAACCCGGCGTCCATGACGGCGGAAAACGAGGGCTCGAACTTCTGGGACAGGAAGCAGCGAACCGACCGGTCGGCATGTGGCGACAGGCGGTTCAGTGTGTAATCCGGTCCGGTGCCTTGCGGCGCCGCGGCCATTGCAACGGAGGCGATCCGTGGACCGTGCACAGAAGGAGGCGAAAGTCGCCGGCATGCATCAGTCCTTTCAGGATGCCGAAATCATGGTGGTTACCCACCAGAACGGCATGACGGTCGAGGAATCGACCGACCTGAGACGGAAGATGCTGGCGGCGGGCGCAAGCTTTCGCGTCACCAAGAACCGGCTCGCCCGGATCGCCCTGAAGGGAACCAAGTTCGAGAGTCTGGACGGCCTGTTCACAGGTCCGACCGCCGTGGCCTTTAGTCAGGACCCGGTGGCGGCAGCGAAGGTGGCCGTCGATTTCGCCAAATCCAATGGCAAGCTGACGATTGTCGGCGGTGGGTTCGGTGAACAGGAACTCGATCAGAAGGGTATCGAAGCCCTAGCCGAACTGCCTTCGCTCGATGAGTTGAGGGCCAAGATCGTCGGCATGATCAGCACGCCGGCGACCAGGATTGCCGGGGTGCTGCAAGCGCCTGGCGGTCAGTTGGCTCGGGTTATCAGTGCCTATGCCCAGAAGGGCGATGCGGCGTAGCGCCGTTTCGTTTTCGCTAACTGTAGAACCAAGACCCAGAATTCGAGTCAGGAGTAGAGAGAAATGGCTGATATGCAAAAGCTCGTCGACGATCTGTCGAGCTTGACCGTTCTTGAGGCGGCTGAGCTGTCCAAGATGCTGGAAGAGAAGTGGGGCGTTTCCGCCGCCGCGCCGGCCGCCGCGGTCGCCGCGGTTGCCGTGGCCGACGCCCCGGCAGAGGAACAGAGTGAATTCAACGTCATTCTGGCCGCCTACGGCGAAAAGAAGATCAATGTGATCAAGGAAGTGCGCGCGATCACGGGGCTTGGCCTGAAGGAAGCCAAGGATCTGGTCGAGGGTGCTCCCAAGCCGGTCAAGGAAGCGGTTAACAAGGACGAAGCCGAAAAACTGAAAAAACAACTTGAAGACGCGGGCGCGACGGTCGAGGTTAAGTAAGACCGCGTGCCACAGTTTGTACTAAATATATCGTCGCCCAACGGCGGCCGACCTATAGGGTTGGCCGCCGAAGGGTGTTTTTTGCGTGTGTTGGGCCGTTCGCTCCACGCGCGCCGCGACCGTGCGGTGCCGATGCCGGCGCTGCGGGGTTTCCCGTGTCCGGCTGTCCGGGCGCGGTTGTCGTCTTTTCGCTGAGGGGCTTCAATGGCCAAATCGTTCACAGGTCGAAAGCGTGTCCGCAAGGATTTCGGACGCATTCCGGAAGTCGCCCGGATGCCGAACCTCATCGAGGTGCAGCGCAGCTCATATGACCAATTCCTGCAGCGGCACGAGACGCCCGACGAGCGCGTCAGCGTCGGCCTGCAGGAAGTGTTCCGGTCGGTTTTCCCGATCAAGGATTTCGCCGAGCGGTCGGAGCTGGACTTCGTCTGCTACGAGCTGGAAGAGCCGAAATACGATGTCGAGGAGTGTCAGCAGCGGGGCATGACCTATGCCGCGCCGCTGAAGGTCACCCTTCGGCTGACGGTGTTCGATATCGAGGAAGACACCGGTCTGAAATCGATTCGCGATATCAAGGAGCAGGACGTCTACATGGGCGACATGCCCCTGATGACGAACAACGGCACCTTTGTCATCAACGGCACCGAGCGCGTCATAGTGTCGCAGATGCACCGCTCCCCGGGCGTCTTTTTCGACCATGACAAGGGCAAGACCCACTCTTCGGGCAAGTTCCTGTTCGCCGCCCGGGTGATCCCCTATCGCGGCTCCTGGCTCGATTTCGAATTCGACGCCAAGGATCACGCCTATGTGCGCATCGATCGGCGCCGCAAGCTGCCGGCGACGACGTTGTTGATGGCGCTGGACAGCGGCGAGACCGAAACGCTGCGCGCGGCCCGGGCCGAGGAGGGCAAGACGCTGCTGCCCTACGAAGCGCAGGGCATGTCGAAGGAGGAAATCCTCAACTACTTCTACGGAACGGTCGTCTACACCCGCGTGAAAGACGGCTGGAAGACCCCGTTCGTGCCGGAGGTCTTGCGCGCCCAGAAGCTGATGGCGGATCTGGTGGATGCCAATAGCGGCGAGGTCGTCGCCAAGATCGGCGACAAGGTGACGCCGCGCCTCGCCAAGAAGCTGATCGAGCAGGGCATGACCCATCAGCTCGTGCAGCAAGAGGACCTTTACGTCCGCTATCTGTCGACCGACATTATCGACCTGAAGACCGGCGAAGTGCTCTATGAGTGCGGCGACGAGGTCGATGAGGAGATGCTGGAGCGATTTGTCGAACTGAAGATCGACGAAGTCGCCACTCTGGCGATCGACCACATCAATACCGGCGCTTATCTGCGTAACACCCTGGCGATCGATCGCAATGCGAGCCGTGAAGACGCGCTGATCGACATCTATCGGGTGATGCGTCCGGGCGAGCCGCCGACCCTGGAATCAGCCGAGAAGCTGTTCAAGGATCTGTTCTTCGACAACGAGCGCTACGATCTGTCGGCGGTCGGCCGGGTGAAGATGAACTCGCGGCTGGATTTCCAGACCGACGACCAGCTTCGTGTCCTGCGCAAGGAAGACGTCCTCGCCATTGTCAAGATCCTGCTGGAGTTGAAGGACGGCCGCGGCGAGATCGACGACATCGACAATCTCGGCAACCGGCGTGTCCGCTCGGTCGGCGAGTTGATGGAGAACCAGTACCGGGTCGGCCTGCTGCGCATGGAGCGGGCGATCCGCGAACGCATGAGCTCGGTCGATGTCGATACGGTCATGCCGCACGATCTGATCAATGCCAAGCCGGCGGCCGCGGCGGTGCGTGAGTTCTTCGGCTCGTCGCAGCTCAGCCAGTTCATGGATCAGACCAATCCGCTGTCTGAGATCACCCATAAGCGCCGCCTGTCGGCCTTGGGGCCGGGCGGGTTGACCCGAGAGCGGGCCGGCTTCGAAGTGCGCGACGTGCATCCGACCCATTACGGCCGGATCTGCCCGATCGAGACGCCGGAAGGCCCGAATATCGGCCTGATCAATTCGCTGGCGACCTATGCGCGGGTGAACAAGTACGGCTTCATCGAGAGCCCGTACCGCAAGATCGTGGATGGATGTGTGACCAATGAGGTGGTCTATCTCTCGGCCATGGAGGAGAGCCGTTACACCATCGCCCAGGCCAATGCGGAACTCGACGACAAGGGACGGTTCGTCTCCGATTTTGTGTCCTGCCGGGCAGGCGGCGATTATCTGATGGTGCGGCCCGACACGATCGAGTTGATCGACGTTTCGCCCAAGCAGATCGTCTCGGTGGCCGCGGCGCTGATTCCGTTCCTGGAGAACGATGACGCCAACCGCGCCCTGATGGGATCGAACATGCAGCGCCAGGCGGTTCCGCTGATCAAGGCGGAAGCGCCGCTAGTCGGCACCGGCATGGAACCGACCGTCGCCCGTGACAGCGGCGTCGCGATCGCGGCGCGGCGCGGCGGCGTGATCGATCAGGTCGATGCCACCCGCGTGGTGATCCGGGTGACCGACGACGAGGAATCGGCGGCGTCGGGTGTGGACATCTACAATCTGGCGAAGTTCCAGCGTTCGAATCAGAATACCTGCATCACCCAGCGTCCGCTGGTACGGGTCGGCAACACGATCGAAAAGGGCGATATCATCGCCGACGGTCCGTCGACGGATCTGGGCGAGTTGGCCCTCGGCCGCAACGTGCTGTGCGCGTTCATGCCGTGGAACGGGTACAATTTCGAGGATTCGATTCTGATCTCCGAACGCATCGTGCGCGATGACGTTTTCACCTCGATCCATATCGAGGAATTCGAGGTCATGGCCCGCGACACCAAGCTGGGCCAGGAGGAGATCACCCGGGATATCCCGAATGTCGGCGAGGAGGCTCTGCGCCATCTCGACGAGGCCGGCATCGTCTATATCGGCGCCGAGGTGAACCCGGGCGACATCCTGGTCGGCAAGGTCACGCCGAAGGGCGAGTCGCCGATGACCCCCGAAGAAAAACTGCTGCGGGCGATCTTCGGCGAGAAGGCCTCCGATGTCCGCGATACTTCGCTGAAACTGCCGCCGGGCGTGACCGGCACGGTGGTCGAGGTGCGGGTCTTCAGCCGGCGCGGCGTCGAAAAGGACGAGCGCGCCATGGCCATCGAGCGTTCGGAGATCGAACGGCTGGCCAAGGATCGGGACGACGAGAAGGGGATTCTGGAGCGCAGCTTCTTCGGCCGTCTGAAAGACCGTCTGATCGACCAGAAATCGGTTAGCGGCCCCAAGGGCATGAAGACCGGCAGCAAGATCACCGAAGCCGATCTCCAGGAGTACACACCGGGCCAGTGGCGGCAGATCACCGTCGCCGACGAGAAGATCATGGCCGAGATCGAAGTCATCGGGGCGCATTTCGATGAGTCGATCGAGGCGCTGCGCAAGCGCTTCGAGGACAAGGTCGACAAGCTCCAGCGTGGCGACGAGCTGCCTCCGGGCGTGATGAAGATGGTCAAGGTCTTCGTGGCCGTGAAGCGCAAGCTGCAGCCGGGCGACAAGATGGCCGGCCGACATGGCAACAAGGGCGTCATCTCGCGCATCACGCCGATCGAGGACATGCCGCATCTGGCGGATGGCACGCCGGTGGATATCGTGCTGAATCCGCTGGGCGTTCCCAGCCGCATGAATGTCGGGCAGATCCTGGAAACCCATCTGGGTTGGGCGGCGCGCGGGCTTGGCGGCCAGATATCGGAGTTGGTCGAAGGCTATCGTCAGCAGGGCGAGGGCGCGTTGGTGCCGTTGCGCGAGAAGCTGAAAGAAATCTACGCCGAGGAACAGTATGGCGAGGATGTAGCAGACCTCACCAATGACGAGCTGATCGAGATGGCCGGTAACCTGCGCAACGGCGTGCCGATGGCAACGCCGGTCTTTGACGGCGCGCGGGAAGACGACATCGTGCGCATGCTGGAGATGGCCGGGTTGTCCAGCTCCGGGCAGGTGCACCTGTTCGACGGCCGGACCGGCGACATGTTCGATCGCAAGGTGACGGTCGGCTACATCTACATGCTGAAGCTGCACCATCTGGTGGACGACAAGATCCACGCCCGGTCGATTGGTCCGTACAGCCTGGTTACCCAGCAGCCGCTGGGCGGTAAGGCTCAGTTCGGCGGCCAGCGTTTCGGCGAGATGGAGGTCTGGGCGTTGGAGGCGTATGGCGCCGCCTACACCCTGCAGGAAATGCTCACGGTGAAGTCGGACGATGTGTCCGGCCGGACCAAGGTCTACGAGGCGATCGTCCGTGGCGACGATAATTTCGAGACCGGCATTCCGGAGAGCTTCAACGTGTTGGTCAAAGAGTTGCGGTCGCTTGGCCTCGACGTCGAGCTTGAGCAGCGTTTCTGACCGAACTGAATGATTGAGCGGGCGGCTCTGCCGTCCGGTCTGGCGCGTCGCGCCGTTACGGAATTTACAGGAGTCGGTGCATGAACGAGTTGATGAACTTCATCGGCCAGGTCTCCACCCCGCAGGCTTTCGATCAGATCAAGATCTCGATCGCCAGCCCCGAGCGCATTCGGTCGTGGTCGTTTGGCGAGATCAAGAAGCCGGAGACGATCAACTACCGCACGTTCAAGCCGGAGCGGGATGGCCTGTTCTGCGCCCGTATTTTTGGTCCGATCAAGGACTATGAGTGCCTGTGCGGCAAGTACAAGCGCATGAAGTATCGCGGCATCGTCTGCGAGAAATGCGGCGTCGAGGTCACGCTTTCCAAGGTCCGGCGCGAGCGCATGGGCCATATCGAGCTTGCCTCGCCGGTGGCGCATATCTGGTTCCTGAAGTCGCTGCCCAGCCGTATCGGCCTCATGGTCGACATGACCCTGAAGGATCTCGAGCGCGTGCTCTACTTCGAGAGCTTCGTGGTCGTCGAGCCGGGCCTGACCCCGCTCAAGAAGCATCAGCTTCTGAGCGAGGACGAGTTCATGCGGGCCCAGGATGAGTATGGCGAGGAGGCGTTCGAGGCCAAGATCGGCGCCGAGGCGATCAAGAAGATGCTTGCCGCCATCGACCTGCACGATGATATGGAGACCGTCCGTATCGATCTGCGTGAGACCGGCTCGGAGGCGAAGCGCAAGAAGCTCGTCAAACGGCTGAAGCTGATTGAGGCCTTCATCGAGTCCGGCGCCCGCCCGGAATGGATGATCCTGGAAGTGGTGCCGGTCATCCCGCCGGAGCTGCGGCCGCTGGTGCCGTTGGATGGCGGCCGGTTCGCCACCTCCGATCTCAACGACCTCTACCGCCGGGTGATCAACCGCAACAATCGCCTGAAGCGGCTTGCATCGAGCTGAATGCACCGGAGGTGATCATCCGCAACGAGAAGCGGATGCTCCAGGAGGCCGTGGACGCGCTCTTCGACAACGGTCGGCGCGGTCGCGTGATCACGGGTCCGTCAACAAGCGGCCGCTGAAGTCCCTCTCGGACATGCTCAAGGGCAAGTCCGGGGCGCTTCCGACAGAACCTGCTCGGCAAGCGCGTGGACTATTCCGGCCGCTCCGTCATCGTGGTCGGGCCCGAACTGCAAGCTTGCACCAGTGCGGTCTGCCCAAGCCGCATGGCTCTCGAGCTCTTCAAGCCGTTCATCTATTCCAATCGGCTCGAGCATTGCAGGGCTTCGTCACGACCATCAAGGCCGCCAAGCGTAAGATGGTGGAGAACGAGCGTCCGGAGGTGTGGGACATCCTCGCGAAGATGTCGTCAAGCGAGCACCCGATTCTGCTGAACCGCGCGCCAACGCTGCACCGGCTCGGCATCCAGGCCTTCGAGCCAGATGCTCATCGAGGGCAAGGCGATCCAACTGCATCCGCTGGTGTGCTCGGCTTTCAATGCCGACTTCGACGGTGACCAGATGGCGGTCCACGTGCCGTTGGCGCTTGAGGCGCAGCTTGAAGCGCGTGTCCTCATGATGTCGACCAACAACATCCTGTCGCCGGCCAACGGCAAACCGATCATCGTGCCGTCGCAGGATATCGTCCTGGGTCTCTACTACGTCACCATGGAGCGGGCGGAGAAGCTGGGTCAGCAGGTCCATTTCGAAGATGTCGAGTCCCTGAAGACCGCGCTGGACGGAGAGGACATCGTCCTTCAGAACGTCAAGGATCCGGTCAAGGACGTCGAGACCAAGGATTTGACTAAGCTGTTGAAGCTGCTCCAGGACGGCAAGGTGGTCTCCCACCAGGTCCCGCGCTTCAATTCCATCGGTGAGATCGAGCAGGCCCTGGATGCCGACGTGATCGCCATGCATACGCGGATCAAGGCCCGCTATGTGACGGTCGACGCCGATGGCAAGGAAATCGTCAGCCGGGTCATCTCGACCCCGGGCCGGATGATGTTGGGCGATATTCTGCCCCGCCACCCGGCGGTTCCCTTCGGCCTGATCAACCGCCTTCTGACCAAGAAGGAGATCACCAACGTCATCGACGAGGTGTATCGCCATTGCGGTCAGAAGGAGACGGTGATTTTCGCCGACCGGGTCATGTCGCTCGGTTTCGGCTATGCCTGCCGAGCCGGCCTGTCCTTCGGCAAGGACGACATGGTCATTCCGGCCGCCAAACAAAGTCTGGTGGCCGAGGCCAAGGAGCTGGTCGAGGAATACGAGAACCAGTATCTCGACGGCCTGATCACCCGCGGTGAGAAGTACAACAAGGTCGTCGACGTCTGGTCGGGCTGCACCGACAAGGTGGCCGAGGAGATGATGCGGGAGGTCTCCGAGACCCTCACCGATCCCACCAAGCAGGTGAACTCGGTCTACATGATGGCCCATTCCGGCGCCCGAGGCAGTGCCGCGCAGATCCGTCAGCTGGCGGGCATGCGGGGACTGATGGCCAAGCCGTCCGGCGAGATCATCGAGACGCCGATCATCTCGAACTTCAAGGAAGGCCTGACCGTCCTGGAGTATTTCAACTCCACCCACGGTGCCCGTAAGGGATTGGCCGATACCGCCCTGAAGACCGCCAACTCCGGTTATCTGACCCGGCGTCTGGTCGACGTGGCGCAGGATTGCGTCGTGGTTGAGTACGACTGCAAAACCCGTCGCGGCATCACCGCCTCCGCTGTCATCGATGGCGGCGAGGTGATCGTCTCGCTGGGTGAGCGTATCCTGGGCCGGACCACCGGTGAGGAAGTGCTAGATCCGCTGAACGGCGAGATCCTGATCAAGGCCGGCGAGCCGATCAACGAGGATGTGGTCGACATCATCGAAAAAGCCGGCGTCGACCGGTTGCTGATCCGCTCCGCACTGACCTGCGAGAGTCAGGGCGGCGTCTGCGGCGTCTGCTACGGGCGCGATCTGGCGCGCGGCACGTCGGTCAATATCGGCGAGGCGGTCGGCGTGATCGCCGCCCAGTCGATTGGCGAGCCGGGCACACAGCTCACCATGCGGACCTTCCACATTGGCGGTGCCGCGCAGCGTGGCGCCGAGCAATCTTTCGTCGAGGCATCGTTCGACGGCAAGGTGAAGGTCAACAATCGCAACGTGGTGGTCAACGGCCAGGGCATTCCGATCGTCATGGCCCGAAATTGCGAGATGCTGCTGCTCGACGCCCAGGGTCGAGAGAAGGCCCGGCACCGTCTTCCGTACGGCGCGAAAATGCTGGCCGATGAGGGAGTCGATGTCGAGCGCGGCCAGAAGCTGGCCGAGTGGGACCCGTACACGATTCCGATCATCACCGAAAAAGAAGGCATCGTGAACTATGTCGACCTCGTCGAGGGCGTTTCGGTCCGGGAGGTCACCGACGAGACCACCGGCATCGCCTCCAAGGTGGTGGTCGATTGGCGTCAGCAGCCGCGCGGTGCGGATCTGAAGCCGCGGGTCACCCTGCGTGACGATGCCGGTGAAGTGGTGTTGCTTCCGAACAGCCTGGAAGCCCGCTACTTCATGTCGGTCGACGCGATCCTGTCGGTCGAAAACGGAGCCTTGGTCAAGGCCGGCGACGTGTTGGCCCGTATTCCCCGGGAAAGCTCGAAGACCCGCGACATCACCGGCGGTCTTCCGCGGGTGGCGGAACTGTTCGAGGCGCGCAAGCCGAAGGACTATGCGATCATCAGCGAGATCGAGGGCAAGGTCGAGTTCGGCAAGGACTACAAGACCAAGCGCCGGATCGTCGTGGTGCCTGCCGAGGAGGACCACGAGCCTCGGGAGTACATGATCCCCAAGGGCAAGCACATCTCCGTCCAGGAAGGCGATTTCGTCCAGAAGGGCGATTTGCTGATGGACGGCAATCCAGTGCCCCATGACATCTTGAGCGTGATGGGCGTCGAAGCCCTGGCGAACTACCTGATCAATGAGATTCAGGATGTCTATCGCTTGCAGGGCGTGAAGATCAACGACAAGCACATCGAGGTGATCGTTCGCCAGATGCTGCAGAAGATCGAGGTCGAGGAGCCCGGCGAGACCACCTTCCTGGTGGGCGAGCAGGTCGACCGCGAGGAGTTCGACGCAATCAACCAGAAGGCGCTTGCGGCCGACCTCAAGGCGGCCAAGGGAAGCCGGGTGCTGCAGGGCATCACCAAGGCCAGCCTGCAGACCAAGTCGTTCATCTCCGCGGCGTCGTTCCAGGAAACGACTCGGGTGCTGACCGAGGCGGCGGTGTCCGGCAAGATCGACCGGTTGGAAGGTCTGAAGGAGAACGTCATCGTCGGCAGCCTGATCCCGGCCGGTACCGGTTCCTTCGTCAACCAGTTGAAGCTGGTTGCCGGAGAGCGCGACCGCATTATGCAGGCGGCGATGGAGGCGGAGGCGACCGAAAGCCTCAAGGCGCCGGAACCCGAGAAAGTGCCGGAAACCGACGAGTCGAGCGCCGCCTGAGGCGGACAGACACGAGTCGTTTGATCAATGGGGCCGCCATAGTGCGGCCCCTCATTTTTCGATGGCGGCGCCCGGAGCAAATGCCCCGGAAATCGCGCTGTTCCGGGGTTGTGAAATTTTAGAACCCGACGCTTGACGCGGAACAGGCCCAGCCCTATATTCCGCGCGCCTTGACGGGAGCTGGCCGTAGGTCGCAAGCCTAGACGCTGATCTCGTTGATGGACTGACTTTGAGAGCGACGGGCACTTGATGCTCGGATGCTTCGGATAGAAAGCCCCACCCAAACGCCTCGGCGATGATGGTGTCGGGCTTTTGCTTCGTGAAACAAGTCAATCCTTCGACGACCGGCGCTGCATCGTGCATTGCCGGTTTTTGCTATTTGTGCTGTGAGAAGGTCCGAAATGCCGACGATCAACCAGTTGATTCGGAACCCACGGAAGCCTGAGCGTACGCGCAACAAGGTGCCCGCTCTGGAAGCATGCCCGCAGAAGCGCGGCGTGTGCACCCGCGTCTACACGACGACGCCGAAGAAGCCGAACTCCGCGCTGCGTAAGGTCGCGCGCGTCCGGCTGACCAACGGCTTCGAAGTGACCAGCTATATTCCGGGCGAAGGCCACAACCTGCAGGAACACTCTGTCGTCATGATCCGTGGCGGCCGCGTGAAGGATCTGCCGGGCGTTCGCTATCACATCATTCGCGGAACTCTCGACACCCAGGGTGTCAAGGACCGCCGCCAGCGCCGTTCGAAATACGGCGCCAAGCGGCCGAAGTAAGGGAGCGGGCTGCCATGTCTCGCCGTCACCGCGCAGAGAAGCGCGAGATTCTACCGGATCCGAAATTCGGCGACCTCGTGCTGAACAAGTTCATGAACAACCTGATGACCGACGGCAAGAAGTCGGTCGCGGAGAAGATCGTCTACGGTGCGCTCGATCGTTTGGAGCAGCGCGCCAAGGCCGATCCCGTAGTCACATTCCACGAAGCGGTCGCCAACGTGAAGCCGCAGCTTGAAGTGCGCTCCCGCCGGGTCGGTGGCGCCACCTATCAGGTTCCCGTCGAGGTGCGGACGGAGCGGTCCCAGGCATTGGCCTTCCGCTGGCTGATCAGCGCCGCGCGCAAACGGTCGGAAAACACCATGGTCGACCGGCTTTCGAATGAACTGATGGACGCCGCCAACCAGCGCGGCGCCGCGGTCAAGAAGCGCGAAGACATCCATCGAATGGCCGAGGCCAACAAGGCGTTCTCGCACTACCGCTGGTAGTCGCGACAGCGCTTTGATCCGAAGAGAGCTTCGCCATGTCACGCACACACGACATCAGCACCTACCGCAATATCGGCATCATGGCCCACATCGATGCCGGTAAAACGACGACCACTGAGCGGGTCCTGTACTACACCGGCAAGTCCTACAAGATCGGCGAGGTCCACGAGGGCACCGCGACGATGGACTGGATGGAGCAGGAGCAGGAACGCGGCATTACCATTACGTCCGCGGCGACGACGTGCTTCTGGAACGATCACCGGATCAACATTATCGACACGCCCGGCCATGTCGACTTCACCATCGAGGTCGAGCGGTCGTTGCGCGTGCTGGATGGCGCCGTCGCCGTGTTCGACAGTGTCGCGGGTGTTGAGCCGCAATCGGAAACGGTCTGGCGTCAGGCCGAGAAGTACAACGTGCCGCGCATGTGCTTCGTCAACAAGATGGACCGGATCGGCGCGAATTTTTTCCGCTGTGTCGAGATGATGAAGGACCGCCTCGGCGCGATCCCGCTTGTGCTGCAGCTTCCAATCGGCGAGGGAGTCCGACTTCGTCGGCGTGGTCGATCTGGTCAGGAACCAGGCCATCATCTGGAAGGACGAGAACCTCGGCGCCGAATTCGAATACACCGATATCCCGGCCGATCTGGTCGATCAGGCGGCGGAATACCGCCACCAGATGATCGAACTGGCTGTCGAGCAGGACGACGCCGCGCTGGAGGCCTATCTGGAGGGCCAGGAGCCGTCCGAAGAGACGCTCAAGGCCTGCATCCGCAAGGGCGCCATCGCCATCAAGTTCATTCCGGTCCTGTTGGGATCGGCCTTCAAGAACAAGGGCGTGCAGCCGCTGCTGGACGCGGTCGTCGATTATCTGCCGTCCCCGGCGGATGTGGATGACGTTCGCGGCCTGAAGATGGACGGCGAGACTCAGGACACCCGGCCGGCGCGCGACGATGCGCCGTTCTCGGCGCTAGCCTTCAAGATCATGACCGACCCGTTTGTCGGCTCGCTGACGTTTGCCCGGATCTATTCCGGCACGCTGACCGCCGGCAGCTATGTGGTCAACTCGGTCAAGGATCAGCGCGAGCGGATCGGCCGCATGCTGCTTATGCATGCCAATACCCGCGAAGAGATCAAAGAGGCGCATGCCGGCGACATCGTGGCGCTGGTCGGGCTGAAGAGCACGACCACCGGCGATACGCTGGCCGATCCGTCCAAGCCGATCATCCTGGAGCGCATGGAATTTCCCGAGCCGGTGATCGAGGTCGCCGTCGAGCCGAAGACCAAGGCCGATCAGGAGAAGATGGCGACCGCCCTGCAGCGCTTGGCGCAGGAGGACCCGTCCTTCCGCGTCAGTGTCGATCATGAGAGCGGCCAAACCATCCTGAAGGGCATGGGTGAGCTGCATCTGGAGATCCTGGTCGACCGTATGCGTCGGGAATTCAAGGTCGAGGGCAATGTCGGCCAGCCGCAGGTGGCCTATCGCGAGACCATCACCCGTGAAGCCAACATCGACTACACTCACAAGAAGCAGACCGGCGGCTCGGGCCAGTTCGCCCGCATCAAGCTGACCTTCGAGCCGCTGGAGCGCGGCGAGGGCTTCGTGTTCGACAGCAAGGTCGTCGGCGGCAACGTGCCCAAGGAATACATCCCGGGCGTCAATAAAGGCCTGAAGGATTCGCTGGAGACCGGTGTCGTCGCCGGCTTCCCGATGATCGACTTCAAAGCGACGTTGACCGATGGCGCCTACCACGATGTGGACTCCTCGGTCATGGCCTTCGAGATCGCCGCCCGCGCGGCGTTCCGAGAGGGCATTCCGAAGGCCAAGCCGGTGCTGCTGGAGCCGATCATGAAGGTCGAGGTCGTGACGCCGGATGAATTCACCGGCGACGTGATCGGCGATCTGCAGAGCCGTCGCGGTATTCCGATCGGCATGGATGAGCGCGGCAACGCCAAGGTCATCCCCGCCATGGTGCCGCTGGCCAATATGTTCGGCTATGTGAACACCCTGCGCTCGATGACCCAGGGGCGGGCGCAGTACACCATGCATTTCGACCATTACGAACACGTTCCGGCGTCGATTGCCGAGGAAGTTCGCGCCAAGCTGGCCTAGGCGGGCTTGGCGTGGGCGATACAGATTAGAGACGGAGACTGAAGACCATGGCGAAGGCGAAGTTTCAGCGTACGAAGCCGCACGCGAATATCGGTACGATTGGCCATGTTGACCATGGCAAGACATCGTTGACGGCGGCGATCACGAAGGTGTTGGCGGAGTCGGGCGGCGCTGAATACACGGCGTATGACGCGATCGACAAGGCTCCGGAGGAGCGCGCCCGGGGCATCACGATTTCGACGGCCCATGTGGAGTATGAGACGGAGAACCGTCACTACGCCCATGTGGACTGCCCGGGCCATGCGGATTATGTGAAGAACATGATCACCGGCGCGGCCCAGATGGATGGCGCGATCCTGGTGGTGAGTGCGGCGGACGGCCCGATGCCGCAGACCCGCGAGCACATCCTGCTGGCCCGCCAGGTGGGTGTGCCCGCCATCGTGGTGTACCTGAACAAGGTGGACCAGGTGGATGACGAGGAGCTGTTGGAGCTGGTCGAGCTCGAGGTTCGCGAGCTGCTGTCGAGCTACGACTTCCCGGGCGACGACATTCCGATCGTGATGGGCTCGGCGCTGGCGGCGCTGGAGGACAGCAACGAGGAGACCGGCAAGAATTCGATCACGGCGCTGATGGAGGCGGTGGACAAGTACATCCCGACGCCGCACCGTCCGAAGGATCTGCCGTTCCTGATGCCGATCGAGGATGTGTTCTCGATTTCCGGCCGCGGCACGGTGGTGACCGGCCGTGTGGAGCGGGGCATCGTGAAGGTCGGCGAGGAGATCGAGATCGTCGGCATCAAGGACACGGTGAAGACGGTGTGCACGGGCGTGGAGATGTTCCGCAAGCTGCTGGACCAGGGCGAGGCCGGCGACAACATCGGGGCGCTGCTGCGCGGCACCAAGCGCGAGGATGTGGAGCGCGGTCAGGTACTGGCGAAGCCGGGATCGATCACGCCGCACACCAAGTTCACGGCGGAGGCCTACATCCTGACCAAGGAGGAGGGTGGGCGTCACACGCCGTTCTTCACCAACTACCGTCCGCAATTCTACTTCCGGACGACGGATGTGACCGGTGTGGTGCATCTGCCGGACGGTACGGAGATGGTGATGCCGGGCGACAACACGACGATGACGGTCGAGTTGATCGCACCGATCGCGATGGATGAGGGTCTTCGGTTCGCGATCCGCGAAGGCGGCCGCACCGTCGGCGCCGGCGTCGTCGCCAAGATCATCGAATAGCGGTATTTGAGCCAGGACACGGGTACGAACGATGGATAACCAGAACATACGCATACGTTTGAAGGCGTTCGATCACCGGGTGCTCGACCAGTCGACCGGTGAAATCGTGGCGACCGCCAAGCGGACCGGTGCGCAGGTGCGGGGACCAATCCCGCTGCCGACCAGCATCGAGCGGTTCACGGTGCTGCGTTCGCCACATGTGGACAAGAAGTCGCGCGAACAGTTCGAGATCCGGACCCATAAGCGGCTTCTCGACATCGTCGACCCGACCCCGCAGACCGTCGATGCTTTGATGAAGCTCGATCTGGCCTCCGGTGTCGACGTCGAGATCAAGCTCTAAAGGGCAACGACAATGCGTTCGGGTCTGATTGCACAGAAGGTCGGTATGACCCGCGTCTTCAACGACGCGGGAGAGCACGTCCCCGTGACGGTACTGAAAGTCGATACCTGCCAGGTGGTTTCGGTTCGCACCGCGGAGAAGGATGGCTACACCGCCGTCCAGCTCGGCGCCGGCACACCGAAGGTGAAAAACGTTACAAAGGCGATGCGCGGGCATTTCGCCAAGGCGAAAGTGGAGCCGAAGCGCAAGGTCGTCGAGTTCCGGGTGTCCGAGGATGCCCTGCTGGATGTCGGCGCGGAATTGTCCGCGGCCCATTTCGTGGCCGGCCAGGACATCGACGTGACCGGCACCTCGATCGGCAAAGGCTTTGCCGGCGCCATGAAGCGGCACAATTTCAGCGGCCTGCGGGCGTCGCACGGCGTGTCGATCTCGCATCGGTCTCATGGTTCGACCGGTCAGACACAGGATCCGGGCCGCGTCTTCAAGGGTAAGAAGATGGCCGGCCATATGGGAGCGCGGCGGGTCACGACGCAGAATCTCATGGTGGTGTCGACCGATCCGGACGAAGGCCTGATCCTGGTCCGGGGTGCTGTCCCGGGTGCGGATGGCGGCTGGGTGCTGGTACGCGACGCGCTGAAGGGCAAGGTGCCGGAGGACGTTCCGTTCCCGGCGGCGCTGAAGTCCAACGGAACTCCTGCTGCTGCCCCGGCCGAAGAGCCTGCCGCCGAGGAAACGCTGGCCGAGGAAGCGATTGTCGAAGACGCGACGGTCGAAGTGGCCGAGGCGGAGACCGTCGCCGAGGTTGAAGAGGCCGCACCGGTTGAAGAGCCGGTAGCCGAAGCCGAAGAACAGCCTGCTGCAGAGGCAGAGGCTGCGCCGGAAGCCGAAGCCGAGACGGATGCGCCGGAAACGGGCGACGAGGGTGCCGGCGAAAGTGCCGACGACCAGGCCGAGCCGGAAAAGAAGGACTGATCCGATGAAAGTCCCCGTAAGATCCTTGGACAACAAGGCGTCCGGCGAAATCGAGTTGAGTGACTCGATCTTCGGGCTGGAGCCCCGTGCGGATCTGCTGCACCGGATGGTGAATTGGCAGTTGGCCAAGCGCCGCGCCGGTACCCACAAGACCAAGGGCATCAGCGATATCCAGGGCACCACCAAGAAGCCGTTCAAGCAGAAGGGCACCGGCCGCGCGCGCTCGGGCTCGCTGCGGTCGCCGCAGAACCGCGGCGGTGCGATAATCTTCGGCCCGGTGGTCCGCGATCACGGTTTCGACCTGCCGAAGAAAGTGCGCAAGCTGGCCTTGCGGCACGCCCTGTCGAGCAAGGTCGCCGACGGCAAGCTGATGATCGTCGACAAGGTCGAGGCGAAGGCGCCCCGGACCAAGGAACTGGCGGTCAAGCTTTCGGCGCTGGGCATCTCTTCCGCGGTGTTCATCAGCGGCGAAGAGGTCGACACGTCGTTCGATCTGGCGGTCCGCAACCTGCCGAAGATCGACGTGCTGCCGCAGCAGGGCATCAACGTCTATGACATTTTGCGGCGCGACACGCTGGTGCTGAGCCGCGACGCCGTCGAGCATTTGGAGGCTCGCCTGAAATGAGTCGGTATCCAACACCGCACACGCTGAGCCGCGAGCAGATGTACGACATCATTCTCTCGCCGGTGATCACCGAGAAGTCGACCATGGTGTCCGAACACAACCAGGTCGTCTTCAAGGTTCCGCTGGAGGCCAGCAAGCCGGACATCAAGCAGGCCATCGAGGGTTTGTTCGAGGTCAAGGTGAAGGCTGTGAACACCCTTCGCCAGAAGGGCAAGACAAAGCGGTTCCGCAGTATCAAGGGCCGTCGATCGGACGTCAAGAAGGCCGTCGTGACGCTCGTTGAAGGGCATCAAATCGATGTGTCGTCCGGGGTCTGAGGAGCGTAGTGTAAATGGCACTCAAGCAATATAATCCGATCACGCCGGGCACCAGGCAGCTGGTCTCCGTCGACCGGTCGGCCCTGTACAAGGGCAAGCCGGTCAAGAAGCTGACCGAGGGGCTGACCAAAAAGGGCGGCCGCAACACCACCGGGCGGATTACCGCGCGGCGGATCGGCGGCGGGCACAAGCGGCGTTATCGCGTCATCGACTTCAAGCGCCAGAAGTTCGACGTTTCGGCGACGATCGAGCGGATCGAATACGATCCGAACCGCACGGCCTTCATCGCCCTGCTGAAATACGATGATGGCGAGCAGGCATACATCCTGGCGCCCCAGCGTTTGGCGGTGGGCGACAAGGTGATCGCCAGCGAGCGCACCGATGTGAAGCCCGGCAATGCGATGCCGCTGAAGAACGTGCCGATCGGGACGATCGTGCACAACATCGAGCTGAAGCCCGGCAAGGGCGGGCAGATGGCGCGATCGGCCGGGACCTATGCCCAGCTTGTCGGACGCGACATGGCCTATGCTCAGATCAAGCTCGGCTCGGGCGAGCTTCGGTTGGTGCGCGGCGAGTGCATGGCGACGATCGGGGCGGTTTCGAACCCGGATCAGTCCAACATCAAACTCGGCAAGGCCGGCCGCAAACGCTGGCTGGGCAAGCGCCCGTCGGTTCGCGGCGTTGCCATGAACCCGGTTGATCACCCCCATGGTGGTGGCGAGGGCCGGACATCGGGCGGCCGTCATCCGGTGACCCCATGGGGCAAGCCCACCAAGGGTCGCAAGACACGCAGCAACAAGGCGACGGACAAGTTGATCATCCGCCGCCGGCGCAAGAAGTAGGAGAACGGCAGATGGCACGATCCGTCTGGAAGGGGCCGTTCGTCGACGGGTACCTCTTGAAGAAGGCAGAGACTTCGAAGGCATCGGGGCGCAATGAGATCATCAAGATCTGGTCGCGCCGGTCGACGATCCTGCCGCAATTCGTCGGTCTGACCTTCGGTGTCTATAACGGGCAGAAATTCCTGCCCGTGCTGGTCACCGAGAACATGGTCGGCCACAAATTCGGAGAGTTTTCGCCGACCCGCACGTATTACGGCCATGCGGCCGACAAGCGGGCGAGAAGGAAGTAGCCATGGGTAAGCAGTCCAATCCGCGGACCTTGGCCGACAACGAGGCGAAGGCCTACGTCAAGATGATCCGGGTCAGCCCTCAGAAGCTGAACCTCTTGACTGGCCTGATCAGGGGCAAGGATGCGAGCAAGGCATTGGCCGATCTGACATTTTCGCGCAAGCGTATCGCCGCCGATGTGAAGAAGGCGCTGCAGTCCGCGATCGCCAACGCAGAGAACAATCATCAGCTGGACGTGGACCGGCTGTATGTCGCCGAGGCTTTTGTTGGCAAAAGCCTTGTGATGAAACGCTTTCGCGCCCGCGCGCGTGGCCGGATGGGCCGGATCCAGAAACCCTGGTCCAACCTGACGGTGATCGTGCGCGAACGTGAGGAGACCGCTTGAGATGGGTCATAAAGTCAATCCGATCGGCCTGCGCGTCGGCATCAATCGGACTTGGGACTCGCGTTGGTTCGCGACCAAGGAATACGCGAACCTGCTGCATGAAGATCTGAAGATCCGCGAATATCTGAGCAAGAAGCTTCAGCAGGCGGGGATCAGCAAGATCATCATCGAGCGGCCGGCCAAGCGTGCCCGCGTCACCATCCACACGGCCCGTCCGGGTGTGGTGATCGGTAAGAAGGGCGCGGACATCGAGAAGCTGCGCCAGGATCTGGTCAAGATGACCGGCGGCGAAGCGAGCTTGAACATCGTCGAGATCCGCAAGCCGGAGATCGATGCCAAGCTGGTGGCCGAGAACATCGCCAGCCAGTTGGAGCGCCGGGTGGCGTTCCGCCGGGCGATGAAGCGGGCGGTCCAGAATGCCATGCGCCTGGGCGCCCAGGGCATCCGGATCAATTGCGGCGGCCGGTTGGGCGGCGCGGAAATCGCCCGCACGGAATGGTATCGCGAAGGCCGGGTGCCGCTGCATACCCTGCGGGCCGATGTGGATTACGGCCAGGCGACGGCGCGGACAACCTACGGGTCGTGCGGTGTCAAGGTTTGGGTCTTCAAGGGCGAGATCATGGCCCACGATCCGATGGCCCATGAAAACCGCCTCATCGAAGCGGGCGCGCCGCGGTCCTAACGGGCCGGCGGGGATAGATCGAGGGAAAGTGAAGGATGCTTAGTCCCAAGCGCACAAAATTCCGCAAGGCCCATAAGGGCCGTGTGAAGGGTGTGGCCAAGGGCGGTACGGCGCTGAATTTCGGGGCCTATGGCCTGAAGGCGATCGGACCGGCGCGTATCACCGCGCGCCAGATCGAGGCGGCGCGGCGTGCCATTACCCGGCATATCCGACGCCAGGGCCGGGTCTGGATCCGGATCTTCCCGGACGTACCTGTGTCGCAGAAACCGGCCGAGGTTCGGATGGGTAAGGGCAAGGGGTCGCCCGAATACTGGATGTGCCGCGTCAAGCCGGGGCGGATCATGTTCGAACTCGACGGCGTGCCCGTCGATCTGGCCCGGGAGGCGTTCACCCTGGCGTCGGCGAAGCTGCCGGTGGACACGCGGTTTATTGCCCGGTTGGGTGAGGAGGGCTGATCATGAAAGCCGAGGATTTGCGCGCTAAGTCGCCAGACGAGTTGGGCGAGACGCTGTTGTCGCTGAAAAAGGAGCAGTTCAACCTGCGCTTCCAGCGGGCCGGCGGGCAGCTTGAGGATACGTCGCAGTTCCGGCGTTTGCGCCGCGACATTGCGAGAATCAAAACCATCATCTCCGATCGGCGCGGTAGCGCCGGTTTGGGCAGTTAGGAGGGCGAGCCATGCCGAGGCGTGTGCTCACGGGGAAAGTCGTTTCCGACGCAGCCGACAAGACCATCACGGTCCTGGTCGAGCGGCGGCTGAAGCACCCCGTCTACAAGAAGTTCATCAAGCGGTCGTCGAAGTTCCTCGCCCATGACGAGAGCAACGCGGCCAAGGTCGGCGATACGGTCTCGATCATTGAATCGCGTCCGATCTCCAAGCGTAAGCGCTGGTCCTTGGTGGCCGACGCCGGCGCGGCTGGGTAAGGGGACAGTCCAATGATTCAGATGCAGACGAACCTGGAGGTTGCCGATAATTCCGGCGCACGCAGGGTGCAGTGCATCAAGGTGCTGGGCGGGTCCAAGCGCAAGACCGCTTCGATCGGGGACGTTATCGTCGTGTCGATCAAGGAAGCGATCCCGCGGGGCCGCGTGAAGAAGGGCGACGTGCACCAGGCGGTGATCGTCCGCACGGCCAAGCAGATTCACCGCAACGACGGCACCAGCATCAAGTTCGACCAGAACGCGGCGGTGCTGATCAACAAGCAGGGTGAGCCGATCGGAACCCGTATCTTCGGTCCGGTGACCCGCGAGTTGAGGGCGAAGAAGTTCATGAAGATCATCAGCTTGGCGCCGGAGGTGCTGTGATGGCGACGAAATTCAAGATCCGCAAGGGCGACACGGTGATCGTCAGGACCGGCCGGGACAAAGGCAAGCGCGGTGAAGTGCTGAAGGTACTGCCGTCTGAGAACCGGGTGATCGTGCAGGGTGTGAACGTTATGAAGCGTCACACCAAGCCGTCGCAGCAGGGCGCCGGTGGGATCGTCGAAAAGGAAGCGTCGATCCACATCTCCAACGTGGCGCATATCGATCCGAAGAACGACAACGCGACCCGAGTCGGATTCAAATTCCTGGATGACAAACGCAAGGTGCGCTTCGCGAAGCGCTCCGGCGAAGTCATCGATTTGTGAGCAGCGTGATGGCCAGGCTTAAAGAACACTATTCGAAGGTCGTACAGCCTTCGCTGATCGAGGAGTTCTCCTACGAGAACCCTATGCAGGCGCCGCGGCTTGAGAAGGTCGTGGTGAACATGGGTGTCGGCGAGGCGGTGCAGGACAGCAAGAAGCTGACCGCCGCCGTACAGGAACTCACTGCGATCGCCGGTCAAAAGCCGGTGGTGAACAAGGCGAAGAAATCGATCGCCGCGTTCAAGCTTCGCGAAGGCATGTCGATCGGTACCAAGGTGACGCTGCGGCGCGACCGGATGTACGAATTCATCGACCGGCTTGTGAACATTGCCCTGCCTAGGGTCCGCGACTTTCGCGGGCTGTCGCCGAACGCGTTCGACGGCCATGGCAACTATTCGTTGGGCATCAAGGAACAGATCGTGTTCCCCGAGATCGACTACGACCGCGTGGACGACATCAGGGGACTGGACATTGTCATTGTGACGACGGCGAAGACGGACCAGGAAGCCAGAGCGCTTCTGAAGGGTTTCGACTTCCCCTTCGTCAACTGAGCGGCACAAGGAACCGACCATGGCGAAGAAGAGTGCCATCGACAAGAACCACAAGCGTCAGCAGCTGGTGAACCGGCTGGCGGCGAAAAGGGCGCGCCTGAAGGCGATCGCCGACGATCGCTCATTGCCGGTCGAAGATCGGTTCGCGGCCCGGCTGAAGCTTGCCGAGATGCCGCGCAATTCCTCCGCGACGCGGGTCCGTAATCGTTGCGAATTGACCGGTCGTCCGCGGGCCGTTTACCGACGTTTCAAGATCAGCCGCATCGCGCTTAGGGAGCTGGCTTCGAAAGGCCAGATCCCGGGCATGATCAAGGCGAGCTGGTAAGGGAGAAGCAGGGACATGTCACTAAGTGATCCCTTGGGCGATCTGCTGACTCGCATCCGGAATGGACAGCGGGCCGGCAAGAATTTGGTGGAAAGCCCATCATCCAGATTGCGGGTTAGCGTTCTCGACGTGCTGAAGCGCGAGGGCTATATCCGCGACTATTCGACCGAAGAGATGCGCGCAGGCATCGGTCTGGTCCGTGTCGAGCTGAAATATGCCGACGGACAGCCGGTGATCCGCCGGATCGATCGGGTATCGAAACCGGGCCGCCGCGTGTACTCGAAGGTCAACGATCTGCCACGGGTCTATAACGGCCTGGGTATCTCGATCCTGTCGACGCCGCGCGGCGTCATGTCGGACAGTGAAGCCCGCACCGCCAATGTCGGCGGTGAGGTTCTCTGTCAGGTGTTTTAGGGGACGATCGATGTCTCGCATCGCCAAACATCCCGTTACCGTCCCGTCGGGCGTCGAGGTCACCATTGCGGGCCAGGACGTCACGGCGAAGGGCAAGCTCGGGCAGCTCAGCATGCGCGTGATCGATGAGGTCGCGGTCGCCAGGGAAGGCGACCTGATCACGGTCACGCCACGCGGCAACTCGCGGTTGGCCCGCAATATGTGGGCAACCAGCCGGACCCTGGTCAACAATCTGGTAGTCGGGGTGTCCGAAGGGTTCCAGAAACAGCTCGAGATCAACGGCGTCGGCTATCGCGCCGCGGTCCAGGGCAAGGATCTGGTGCTGCAGCTCGGCTACAGCCATGAAGTCCGCCACGCGATCCCGGACGGCATCACCGTGAAGTGCGAGCGGCCTACCGCGATCACCATCAGTGGTTCCGACAAGCAACGGGTCGGCCAGGTGGCGGCGGAAATCCGCGCGTATCGCAAGCCCGAGCCGTTCAAGGGCAAGGGCGTGAAATACGCCGACGAAACGATCCTCCGCAAGGAAGGTAAGAAGAAGTAACCGCCATGCTGACGACGAGAGAGCTTCGACAGCGCCGCCGGCGGCGCCTGTCCGACAAACTGAGCAAGCGCCGGAACACCCGGCCGCGGCTGTCGGTATTCCGATCCGGCAAGCAGATCTATGCCCAGGTGATCGACGATGGGGACGGCCGTACGGTTGCCGCCGCATCGACCCTGGACAAGGGGCTGCGCGCCAAATTGAAATCCGGCGCCAATGTCGAGGCGGCTACCGCCGTCGGCCAGTTGATCGCCGAGCGCGCGTCTGCCGCCGGGATCAAGCAGGTCGTGTTCGACCGCGGCGGCTATATCTATCACGGCCGCATTCGGGCGTTGGCGGAAGCCGCGCGCGAAAGCGGCCTGGAATTCTGAGGAAGGCGTCAAGATGGCCCGAGGCCCAAGAAGAGATGACCGGATGTCGCGGGAAGATAGCGAACTGGTCGAGAAGCTGGTCAGCATCAACCGTGTCGCCAAGGTCGTAAAGGGCGGCCGGCGGTTCGGCTTCGCGGCGCTGGTGGTGGCCGGCGACGGCCGCGGCCGGGTCGGATTCGGCTCGGGCAAGGCGCGCGAGGTGCCGGAGGCGATCCGCAAGGCGACCGAGCAGGCCAAGCGCAACATGATCCGTGTGCCGTTGCGCGAAGGCCGCACGCTGCATCACGACATCAATGGTCGTTTCGGAGCCGGTCGTGTCACGTTGCGGTCGGCCCCGGCGGGAACCGGCATCATTGCCGGTGGCCCGATGCGTGCCGTGTTCGAAGCGTTGGGTGTGCATGATGTGGTCGCCAAGTCGATCGGCAGCTCCAACCCGCACAACATGATCAAGGCGACCTTCCACGCGCTGGGCGTAATGGAAGGCCCGCGGGCCGTGGCGTCCCGTCGCGGCAAGCGCGTCGGCGACATTCTGGGCCGCCGTGACGCCGGTGTTGAGGAACGAGAGGCCGCAAATGGCTGACGAAACGAAGAAGACCGAGGCCAAGGCGGAAACCAAGGCCAAGGCGCCCGCGAAGCCCAAGGCCGCGGCGAAGCCGAAGACCGACGCGAAGCCGAAGGCCGCGGCCAAGCCAAAGGCTGCAGCCAAGCCGAAGGCCGAGGCCAAACCGAAGGCGGCGGCCAAGCCCAAAGCGGCGGAAAAGACCGAGACGATTGAGGTCTCCGAGGTCGAGCCGGTCGCCGAGGTTGTCGCCGAGGCCAAGGTGGAGCCGAAGGCCGCCGCGAAGCCCAAGGCTGCGGCGAAGCCGAAAGCGGCGCCGAAGGCTCAGGCCAAGGCCAGGCCGAGGCCGTCTGGCCCGACGATCGTCGTCCGCCAGACCGGTAGCGGGATCGGACGGCCGCGCGATCAGCGTGCCACGCTGGTCGGGCTTGGGCTCAACAAGATGAACCGTCGCCGTGAGCTTGAAGATACGCCGTCCGTGCGCGGCATGATCGAGAAGGTCAAGCATCTGGTACGGATCGAGTCGGCCTCCTAAGCAACGCCCGACAGTTCCCAGGGATCAAGACGATGAAACTGAACGAAATTCGTGACAATGACGGTGCCCGCAAGAAGCGCACCCGGGTTGGGCGTGGGCCGGCATCGGGCACGGGCAAGACCGCTGGTCGCGGCGTAAAGGGCCAGAAGAGCCGTACCGGCGTCGCCATCAATGGCTTCGAGGGCGGCCAGATGCCGCTGTATCGGCGTCTGCCCAAGCGTGGCTTCAACAACCCGTTCCGCAAGGAATACGCTGAGGTCAATCTCGGCCGGCTGCAGAAGGCCATCGACGACAATAAGCTGGACGCCAAGGGCACCATCGACAGCGCCGCTCTCCAGGCAGCCGGGCTTGTGAACAAGCTGGGCGACGGCATTCGTCTGCTGGCCAAGGGTGACCTGACCGCCAAGGTGACGATCGAGGTGGTCGGTGTTTCCAAAGCCGCCGTCGCGGCCGTCGAGAAGGCCGGCGGCAGGGTGATCGTGTCCTCCGGCAAACCGGCCAAGGCGGACTCCAAGGCCAAAGGCAAAGCCGCGGTCGAGGCCCCGGCTGAGACTTCCGCCGATGCCGGCGAGGCGGATGCGGGCGCTGACGGTTAACGCAGCGCCTTGCAGTGCCTAAATAGGGGGTATCGCTGCTCCCAATTCATGCCGAACCGTTGAGGGTGATATGGCATCTGCCGCAGAACAGCTTGCCGCCAATTTGAACTTCGGGGCCTTTGCCAAGGCCACCGAGTTGAAGAGCCGGATCTGGTTCACCCTGGGCGCGCTGATCATCTATCGGCTCGGCACCTATGTGCCGATCCCGGGCATCGATCCCGTGGTGCTGGAAGAGGTGTACACCAATCAGCTGTCCGGCGGGATCATCGACATATTCAACACCCTCGGGGGTGGTGCGCTGCAGCGCATGACGATCTTCGCTCTCAACGTGATGCCGTATATTTCCGCATCGATCATCATGCAGTTGATGACGGCGATCTCCCCGAACCTCGAGCAGTTGAAGAAGGAAGGCGAGTCCGGCCGCAAGAAGATCAATCAATACACCCGCTACGGCACGGTGCTACTGGCCACGGTCCAGGCCTACGGGCTGGCCGTCGGGCTGGAAGGGTTCAGTGGTGCGACCACCGGAGCGCTCGTCGCCGATCCCGGATTGTTCTTCCGGGCCAGCACGGTGATCACCATTGTCGGCGGGACCATGTTCCTGATGTGGCTGGGCGAGCAGATTACCGCACGGGGCGTCGGCAACGGCATCTCGCTGATCATCTTCGCCGGTATCGTCGCCAACCTGCCGGTGGCCTTGGCCGGGACCTTTGAGTTGAACCGCACCGGCGCGATGCCGACGCTGCTGGTGATCTTCCTGTTGTTCATGGTAATCGGGGTGATCGCCCTGATCGTGTTCGTTGAGCGGGCGCAGCGCCGGATTATCGTGCAGTATCCAAAGCGCCAGGCGGGGAATCGACAGTTCGGCGGCGACAGTTCGCATATGCCGCTCAAGCTCAACACCGCCGGCGTGATCCCGCCGATCTTCGCCTCCTCCCTGCTGCTGATGCCGTTGACCTTCATCGGATTCTCCGGCGGCGGCGGGCCGGAATGGATGCAGCCGGTGATCCAACTCCTTGGTCGGGGGCAGCCGCTCTACCTGATCCTGTATTCCTCGCTGATCATTTTCTTCTGCTTCTTCTATACGGCGATCGTGTTCAACCCCCAGGACACTGCGGAAAATCTGAAGAAGTACGGTGGATTCGTCGCCGGCATCCGGCCGGGCAAGAACACGGCCGACTATCTCGATTACGTCCTGACCCGGCTGACGGTTGTTGGCGCAGCGTATCTGACGGCCGTTTGTATCTTGCCGGAAATCCTTTTTGGCCAATATCCGTCGATTCCGTTTACTCTGGGCGGGACCAGCCTGCTGATCGTCGTGACGGTGACGATGGATACGGTGGCTCAGATCCACTCGCATCTGCTGGCGCATCAATATGAGGGTCTCATCAAGAAGACCAAACTCAGGGGGAGGCGTGGATGAGGTTGATTCTGCTGGGGCCGCCGGGCGCGGGCAAGGGAACGCAGGCCAAGCGACTTGAGCAGAACCACGGATTGAAACAGCTTTCCACCGGCGATATGTTGCGCGCTGTCGTCTCCAGCGGAAGCCCGCTGGGCCTTGAGGCGAAGGCGATCATGGATGCCGGCAATCTGGTGTCCGATGACATCATGGTCCGAATGATCTCCGAGCGTATCGACGAGCCAGATTGCCGCGGCGGTTTCATCCTTGATGGATTCCCGCGCACCGTGCCACAGGCCGAGGCTCTGGACCGCATGCTCAAAGAGAAAGCGCTCGAGCTTGATGCGGTCATTGAAATCACCGTCGATGACAGTGCCCTTGCGGAACGCATCGCCGGCCGTTTCACCTGTGCCAAATGCGGTGCGGGATACAATGACAAGTTCCAGCTGCCCCGCGTCTCCGATGTGTGCGATGTGTGCGGCGGCACAGAATTTCTGCGGCGGTCAGACGATACCGTGGAGACCGTTTCCAAGCGTCTGGAAGCCTATCATGCCCAGACGGCGCCGATCCTGCCCTACTACCGTGAGCACGGTGTATTGAAGGCAGTCGACGGCATGCAGGACATCGACGTGGTTACCGGCCAAATCGAAGCGATCTTGGCCGATGGGGGGTGTTGACTTGAGGGCCTCCGGGCCTATAATCCCGCCGCTTCGGTCCCGGTGCAGGCCGATAACGCTTGACCTGCTCGAACTGCGGCCCAACGAACGGACGCGACATCGGAACGGACAACGCAGCGAGGTGGCTGCGGCCGCGTCGGGGTTTTGTACCGTGGCATCGACATAGAGTTAGGAGAACTGGCGTGGCACGTATTGCTGGCGTCAACATTCCGACCCAGAAGCGGGTCGAGATTGCTTTGACATACATTCACGGCATTGGCCGCACGACCGCGAGCAAGATTTGCAATTCGCTCGAAATTCCGAGGGAGCGCCGGGTCAACCAGTTGACCGAGGACGAGCTTCTGCGGATCCGTGAAAGCATCGATTCCGACGTTCAGGTCGAGGGGGATCTTCGGCGCGAAGTGTCGATGAACATCAAGCGTTTGATGGACATGGGCTGCTATCGCGGGCTGCGTCATCGGAAGGGCCTTCCGGTCCGTGGTCAGCGCACCCACACAAACGCACGGACCCGCAAGGGTCCCGCCAAGCCGATCATGGGCAAGAAGAAATAGCCCGCGGGCAGTTCAAGGGAATATCAGATTATGGCCAAATCGCCCGCAGCCGGGCGCGTCCGTCGGCGCGAACGCAAGAACATCACATCCGGCATCGCCCATGTGAGTGCGTCCTTCAACAACACGATGATCACCATCGCTGACGCCCAGGGGAACGCGATTTCCTGGTCTTCGGCCGGCGCCATGGGCTTCAAGGGCAGTCGTAAGTCGACACCCTATGCGGCTCAGATGGCCGCCGAAGATGCCGGCAAGAAAGCCCAGGAACACGGCATGAAGGTGCTTGAGGTGACCGTCAAGGGCCCGGGCTCCGGACGGGAATCGGCCCTGCGCGCCTTGCAGGCGGTCGGCTTCCAGATCACTTCGATCCGTGACGTGACGCCGATCCCGCATAACGGTGTTCGCCCTCGCAAGAAGCGGCGCGTCTAACCGAATTCGCAATCGGTTTCCGATCCGGGAAAGCGGCCGTCCGCCACGCGGCCACTCAGGATTGGATCGGAGACCATGGCGCCGGTTGACCGGCGCCGTTGCAATTTCAGGCCCGTCTTTGCGGGTCGCAAGTTGGCAAAGAGGAATTTCCAGTGCTTCAGCGCAATTGGCAGGAACTGATCAAACCCAACGCCCTCGACATCGTCGGCGGCGACGACCCCCAGCGCAAGGCGACCATCGTCGCGGAGCCATTGGAGCGCGGCTTCGGCCTCACGCTCGGCAATGCGCTGCGCCGCGTTCTGCTTTCGTCGCTTCAGGGCGCGGCGGTGACGTCGCTGCAGATCGACGGCGTGCTGCATGAATTCTCTTCGATCCCGGGCGTGCGGGAAGACGTGACCGATATCGTGCTGAACGTCAAAGGCCTGGGCCTGCGGATGCATGCCGAAGGGCCCAAGCGCATGCGCCTGCATGCCGAGGGGCCGGGTCCGGTGACCGCCGGCCAGATCATCACCGGATCGGACATCGAGATCATGGACCCGGATCTGGTGATCTGCACGTTGGACAGCGAAGCGCGTCTGAACATGGAAATGACGGTCAGCCTCGGCAAGGGTTATGTACCGGCCGCGCAGAACCGGCCCGAGGATGCGCCGATCGGCTTGATCCCGGTCGATTCCCTGTACAGCCCGGTTCGTCGGGTTTCCTACAAGGTCGACAACACCCGCGTCGGTCAGGTCACCGATTACGACAAGCTGTCGCTGTCGGTGGAGACCAACGGCTCGGTGACGCCGGAGGACGCGGTGGCCCTGGCCGCCCGCATCCTTCAGGACCAGCTTCGCCTGTTCGTCAATTTCGAGGAGCCGCAGCAGCGGCGCATGGAAGAGACTTCGGACGAGGTGCCGTTCAACCGCAATCTACTGCGCAAGGTGGACGAGCTGGAACTCTCGGTTCGCTCTGCCAACTGCCTGAAGAACGACAACATCGTCTATATCGGCGATCTGGTGCAGAAATCGGAGGCGGAGATGCTCCGCACGCCGAATTTCGGGCGCAAGTCGCTCAACGAGATCAAGGAAGTGCTGTCCCAGATGGGCCTCCATCTCGGCATGGAGATTCCCACCTGGCCACCGGAGAACATTGAGGATCTGGCGAAGAAATTGGAGGAGCCCTACTAAGGGTTTCGACCAGGGTCGCAGTGACCCGATGCGAGCGAACCCGTTGCCCGGTTCCCAACAGGGGCTGGGCCGGGGCGCTGGCCCCCGTCATGGACCTCGTGCGCGAGGCCGCAATTTGAGGAGGACATTGAAATGCGTCATGGAATGAGCGGACGTAAACTGAACCGGACGAGCAGCCATCGTAAGGCGATGTTCTCGAATATGGCGGCGGCATTGATCAAGCACGAGCAGATCAAGACCACATTGCCGAAGGCCAAGGAGTTGCGGCCGATCGCCGAGAAGCTGATCACCCTGGGCAAGAAGGGCGGGCTGCACAATCGCCGGCATGCCTTCGCCGTGCTGCGCGACAATGCGATGGTCTCCAAGCTGTTCGATGCGTTGGCCGATCGCTACAAGGCGCGTTCCGGCGGGTACACGCGGGTTCTGAGGGCTGGTTTCCGGTATGGAGACTCAGCGCCGATGGCGTTCATCGAATTTGTCGATCGCGATCCGGAGGCCAAGGGCCAGGACAGCGGCCCGACCCAGGAAGTGGCGGCCGGTGACGACGAGGAATAGATAGCCTCTGGATTGCCAACGATCGTCGGGGCGGCCAGTGTGCCGCCCTTTCTTTTTCGGCTGTCGCAGGCGTGACCTGTGAGTGAGCCGCTTCGCTGGTATAGTTGAGCATGCGAACTGGAATTCTGACATCTCTGGCGATGCTGGCAGTCCTCTGTGGCCCGGCCATGGCCGACAACCGGGCCCTGCCCGAATCTCGTGAACAGATCACGTTGAGCTTTGCGCCGTTGGTGCGCCAGACCGCGCCGGCGGTGGTCAATATCTACACCAGCCGCGTTGTGCGCCAGCGGACCGCGTCGCCGCTGTTCGACGACCCCTTCTTCCGTCGATTCTTCGGCGATAATGTGCCGTTCGGACAACCTCGGGAACGCACCCAGAATGTGCTTGGATCCGGCGTTATCGTAGCGCCGGACGGGTTGGTCGTCACCAACCATCACGTTATCGCCAATGCCGATCAGGTCACGGTTGTGCTCGCCGACCGGCGGGAGTTCGATGCGGAGATCATTATTTCCGACGAAAGCACCGATCTTGCCATGTTGCGGATCGACGCCGGTGATGAGGCGCTGCCCCATCTGGTCCTCTCCGATAGCGACACGCTGGAGGTCGGCGACCTGGTGCTGGCGATCGGCAACCCTTTCGGTGTCGGCCAGACCGTGACCAGCGGCATCGTATCGGCGCTTTCTCGGACGACCGGCGGCATCGCCGACTACAGTTTTTTCATCCAGACCGATGCCGCGATCAATCCCGGCAATTCCGGCGGCGCGCTGGTGGCGATGGATGGACGGCTGGTCGGCATCAACAGCGCCATCTATAGCCGCAGCGGCGGCTCTCTCGGGATCGGTTTCGCGATCCCGGCCAATATGGTCAAGGCGATCATCGCCGGCGTCGGCCAGGGCGGTCGTGTCACCCGGCCATGGCTGGGCGCCGCGGGCCAGTTGGTGACCCAGGACATCGCCCAGTCGATCGGCCTGCAGGCGCCCGGCGGGGTGGTCGTCAATCGGGTCGATCCGGGCAGTCCTGCGGAGCGCGCTGATCTACGGGTCGGCGATGTCATCCTGGCGGTGAACGGTCGCGAGGTGGAATCTCCGGATGCGCTGAAATTCCGGATCGCGACGCTGGAGATCGGCAGCCGGTCAACGTTGACCATCAGGCGCGGCGGCCGCGCCGTCGACCTGGCCTTTGACGTGATTGCGCCGCCGGAAACACCGGCGCGTGAGACCACCCGTTTGCGGGGCCGGCACCCCTTGCAGGGGGCGGTGGTCGCCAATCTGTCGCCGGCCCTGATCGCGGAAATCGGGTATGAAGGCAGCCAGCGTCAGGGCGTTGTCGTTCTGGAGGTCGAGCGCGGCAGTGCCGCCCGCCGCCTCCGGCTGCAAGCCGGCGATGTGATCACCCGGATCAATGGAGTCGACATCGTCGATGTTCGCGGCCTGCAGCGGGCGGTGGAGAACAGTTCGGCCAGTTGGACGATTTCAGTCCGGCGCGGCGAGCGCACGCTTGAGACGACGGTCAGTGGCTAGGCGGAAGACCCCGGGCGCATCGGAGGGCATGGACGGGCTGTTCGACCCGCTGGCACCCCGGCCACTGGCTGACCGCCTGCGGCCGAAATCCTTGGACCAGCTTGTCGGCCAGGATCATCTGGTCCGGTCGGACGGACCGATCGGGCGCATGGTGGCGGCCCGCCGGTTGGCATCGATGATCCTGTGGGGGCCGCCGGGCTGCGGCAAGACCACCTTGGCCAGGTTGCTGGCGGACCAGACCGACCTGCATTTCGAGCCGCTCTCGGCGATTTTCACCGGCGTTGCCGATCTTCGGAAGATGTTCGAAGCGGCAAGGGCACGCCGCTCAGCCGGTGCCGGCACCCTGCTGTTCATCGATGAGATCCACCGGTTCAACCGGTCGCAGCAAGACGCGTTCCTGCCGGTTGTCGAGGACGGCACTGTGACCCTGGTCGGCGCCACGACCGAGAATCCGTCCTTTGAGTTGAACCCGCCGCTGCTGTCGCGGGCCCAGGTCTTCGTATTGCGTCGGCTCGACGATGCCGCCTTGGAGCAGCTTCTGCTGCGCGCTGAGTCCGCCGAAGGCCGCCCGCTGCCGCTGACCGACGACGCCAGGGCGGCGGTGAAGGCAATGGCCGATGGCGACGGCCGGTTTCTGTTCAATCTGTGCGAGGAATTATTTGCCCTGGAGCCGGGTGCGCCTCTGGATGCAGCCGCGCTGGCCGGCGCCGTGCAGCGCCGGGCGCCGCTGTACGACAAGGCGCAGGAAGGCCACTACAATCTGATCAGCGCCCTGCATAAGAGCCTCCGCGGATCAGATACCGACGCGGCGCTGTACTGGCTTGCCCGCATGCTGGCGGGGGGCGAGGACCCGCTGTACATCGCCCGCCGGATCGTCCGCTTCGCCGTCGAGGATATCGGCATGGCCGACCCCCAGGCCTTGCCGCAGGCGCTCGCCGCCTGGGACACCTATGAGCGACTGGGCTCGCCGGAGGGCGAACTGGCCATCGCCCAGGCGGTGATCTATCTCGGCACCGCTCCGAAATCCAACGCTGCCTACACGGCGTTCAAGGGCTCCATGGCGGCCGCGAAAGAGACCGGGAGCCTGATGCCGCCGATGCACATCCTCAACGCGCCGACGCGTTTGATGAAGGAACTTGGCTACGGCAAGGGCTACGCCTACGACCACGATACCGAAGACGGCTTCTCCGGCCAGGACTACTTCCCCGATGGCATGGCGCGGCGCGATTTCTACCAGCCAGTGGATCGCGGCTTCGAGCGGGAGGTCAGGAAGCGGCTCGACTATTGGGCGAAGCTACGGACACGGTCGGCCGCCACACGGTAAGTGTCGTCGCGGTAACCACTCTTTAGTCGGGGCCACACTAACGTCGACCGGAAATCGGCGTTTCGGGCCGATCGCACAGCAACGAGTTTTTGGTGAATGACCAGTTTGATGGCCGATGGGAGCCCTGCTCGCCGCGCTGATCGTTCCTTCGTCGTTCCGCTATTCTACATAGTTTTTTTGTTGTTTCATTTGTACACCCAAATTGAGCGCATAAACAACGTACCGATACCCAATGAGTATGACGAACTCCAGCACGTATCCTTTGCGATAAGCCAAAAAATGGCGCCGACGATTTTTCCGGAGTACGAAGGGCTAAGGCTGATCGACTTAGGGAATCCAGCCGAATTCACGACGAGGCCCAATTACCTGAATCACCCGTCGTTCTACTATTCATTTCTCAGTCTGTTCGTTTCAGGGGACACCAGCCAGGCGATCTTCGGGCGGTTGCGGCTGGTCAATCTCGGTCTGTCCACCTTAGCGCTGTCTTTGCTGTTTTCTTTCGGAATGGTCCACCTCAAGGAGCCGCGGGAGCACCTCGGCTTTGGACTTGTTGTGGTCTTGTGCCCGACGATTGCTGCTCTCGGTGGACAGGTTTCAAACGACAACATGGCCTTTCTCGGCGGCGTCATCGCGCTGATTGGAATGGTTCGCCTCGGGCAGGGCCGAGTTACCGCAGTCTCGGCGGCGGTCATCGGAATCGGGTTCGCGGTCGCGGCTTTGACGAAACTGACCGCCGGCCTTCTGGTCGGAATCTGTATCTTGGCGGTTCACGGCTGGATGGTCCGCGCATTTCGTCCGTTCGACCGCAGACGCCTAAGGTACGTCTCGGTATTGGCGATTTTTATGATTGTCGGAATCATACCGTATCTTCACAACCTCGCCATCTATCACGCGCCGCTCTACCTCGACATGACGGTGATTGAGAAGACACCGGGCGCGCTTGATTTTTGGGAGTTCTTGACATGGTTCGCGTATGGGATCCCGGCGAGCTGGTCGGTATATCCACCGGCAAATGCGGTCCAGATGATTACCCTGGCCTTGGTCGTTGGCCTTGCGGGATACGGCGCTTGGCATCACCTGCGCTCCGACAACGGCGGACGCAGAGCCATCGCGATCGTCACCGCCGCGGGCGGTCTGGCGGTCTTTATCGTCATACCGATCCACTTTGCATTTGCTTATGATCTGCATGTGGAGACCGGCCATCACGGGGGGCCCCATATCCGCTACTACATGCCGATGTGGGGTGCAGTGATGTTCGGAGTCGCGCTTGGCCTGTCGGCGATCGCTGGCGAGGCCAGAAAGGCGACCGCCTTGATACTGCTGTTGGTAATGATGACGTACAGCAATGTGGTCTCCGCGCACCAGAGCGGTATTCTGGAAGTGATAGACCGGCTTTGCGTACCGCTCTTCGAATGTGATTTTCAGCAGTGAGGTTGGGGGCGGGCCGGTACCATATGTCTGATTCAGACCACTAGATCGGGATGATTTGAAGTCGATTCGACTTCAAATCTGAATCCCGCTCTGTTCCAATGTGCCAGAGGACGGTTCAGAGATGAGGTCAATTGACCTCATCTCTGAACCGTCCTCTATCCTTTGCAAAGCCGACGAAGGTCGGTCGTTGTATTGTGGCGATCTCAGATTGTTCCGTGTATGACCGATGCTCACCATCGGAGCATTGAGTTCTGGCCATGAAAATGGTTCTTGCCGTTGCCGCCGGCGGCGCCTTTGGGGCGGTGGCCCGCTATCTGGTCGTAACCGGCATTGGGCGGGCATTTGGCCCGCATGACTTCCCGTGGAGCACGCTGACGGTAAACATCGCCGGATCGGTTCTGATGGGCGTGCTGATCGAACTGATGGCCCTGGTCTGGTCGCCAAGCCAGGAAATGCGGGCATTCCTGGTCATTGGCGTGTTGGGGGCCTTTACCACCTTCTCCACCTTTTCGCTGGACGTGGTGGCTCTCGCGGAGCGCGGTCAGGCGCTTTACCTGGCCGTCTATGTCGCCGGCTCGGTCATCTTGTGTGTCGGCGGGCTCTATGCCGCGATGCATGTCATGCGGACGGTCCTGCGGACTTTCTGATGGCCGGCGTTTCGCAACACCCGGTTCAGCCGGATGAAGTCGGACTGCGCCTCGATCGCTGGTTCAAGCAGCACTATCCAGGGCTGGGTCATGGCCGGCTGGAGAAGCTGCTGCGCACCGGGCAGGTTCGGGTCGACGGGCGTCGCGCCAAGGCCGGACAGCGCTTGGAAGCCGGGCAGGCACTGCGGATTCCGCCCCTTGACGACAGGGCTGCCGAGGCTGCACGCGCGCCCAGACCGGAGCCGTCGGACGCCGATGCGCGGCTGGTACGCTCGCTGGTGCTGTACCGGGACGATGCGGTGATCGCGATCAACAAGCCTTCCGGGCTGGCGGTCCAGGGCGGGGCCAAGACGTCCCGGCATCTGGACGGCATGCTCGATGAGCTGCGGTTCGGCTCGGACGATCGGCCCCGCCTGGTCCATCGCCTGGATCGGGACACCAGCGGTGTCCTGCTGCTGGCCCGAACGGCGGCTGCGGCGCGCTCGCTTACCGCGAGTTTTCGCGGGAAGGATGCCGCCAAGCTTTACTGGGCGGCAACCATCGGCGTGCCTGACCGCGAGGAGGGCATCATCGATCTGCCGCTGGCGAAACGGGCCGGGGCCGGCCGATCGGGCGGCGAAGCGGTTGTTCCGGATCCGGAGGTCGGGCAAAAGGCGGTCACCGCCTATCGTGTCCTCGACCACGCCGGCAGCCGGGCGGCCGTGCTGGCGCTGTGGCCGAAGACCGGTCGAACCCATCAGTTGCGTGTGCATTGTGCCGCGATTGGCCATCCGATCCTCGGCGATGGAAAATACGGTGGTGCGGCAAGCTTTCTGGACGGTGTTGGAATCGCCCCGCGGCTTCATCTGCATGCCCGTCGGATCGTTCTGCCGCATCCGGATGGACATGGTCAAATTGATGTGATCGCGCCGCTCTCCGCGCATATGGCGGATACTTGGAAAACCCTCGGTTTTTCAACGGATTCCGTGAGCTCCGACCATCCCTACGGGCCATGGTGGGCGCGCCGCTGACACTCGCGTTCAGCAGGGAAACCAATAGGTAAGACTGATGGCCTAATCTGGGCAGCGTGGCCAGGTAGGCCACTGCCGGTTGGGGAACTCGCACAACTATGACCGCGCCGCTCCGCCTCGCGCTATTCGATTGCGACGGGACGCTTGTCGACAGTCAGCACATGATTGTCGCGGCGATGCGTGACGCATGGCAGGCACACGACCTGCCGGATCCGGACCCCGACGCGGTTCGCCGTGTCATCGGCCTGTCGCTGGAAGAAGGGATCGCCCGGCTTCTGCCTGAGGCGACGGCTGCCATGCGGGAAGCGATCGGTATTCAGTACCGCTCCGCGTTCTTTACACTGCGGCAGTCTGCTAATCTTGAAGAACCCCTGTTCCCTGGGGCCATCGACGCGCTCGACGCGCTGGAGGCCGAGGGATTCCTGCTCGGGATCGCGACCGGCAAGTCCCGGCGGGGGCTGGACGCGGTGTTGGATCGGCCCGGACTCAGAGCGCGGTTCGCCACCACTCAGACTGCCGATGATTGCCCGGGCAAGCCCAATCCACACATGGTCCAACGCGCGATTGCGGAAACCGGTGTCGACGCCGCCAACGTGGCGGTGATCGGCGACACTGTCTTCGACATGGAAATGGCACGCGCGGCCGGGGTCGCCAGCGTGGGCGTGTCCTGGGGCTATCACGATCCCGACTCCCTTTCCGCTGCGGGTGCCGGCCGTATCGCCGGTGAATTCGCCGAAGTGCCGGGCGCCATAGCGGCGCTTTTGTCGGGCTAGCGCCATGCGGTTGGGGAAGATCATAGGGGGGTTGTCGCAGACACTGACCGTCTGCCGGAACACCATGCGTTCGCGCAAGGTGTTCCAGGGCTTTTCGCAGGCGCTGACCGTCTGCTGGAACACCGTGCATTCGCGCAAGTTGTTTCACGGCCTGTCGCAGGCGCTGACCGTCTGCTGGAACATCGTGCGTTCGCGCAACGTGTTCCAGGGCTTGGCGCGGTCCAGGACGACGATTGAGGGGGCCCATTGGTCACATGCCTGCCTCAAGGGCATTACCGTCTGCGGGATCGCCCTGAAATGGATGTCGTTGTCTCTGGTATTGCTGATCGTCTGCTTTGTCGGCGCGTTGTTCATTATCGATGTCGAGCACTATCGTGACTTGGTCCAATCGCGATCCGAGGCGGTTCTCGGCCGGCAGTTGACCATTGCGGGCGACATTGAACTTGAGTGGTCGATGTCGCCGACCCTGGCGGTGCACGATGTGGCGCTGGCAAACATCGCCGGCGCATCGCGACCGGAAATGGCCCGAATCGGCACCCTTGCCATCGGGTTGGAACTCCTGCCGCTATTGCGCGGGGAATTGCGCATAAGCCACCTGACCGTGATCGACGCCGATCTGATTTTGGAATCCGGCGACGGCGGGGTCGGCAACTGGGTGTTCTCAAGTGATTCCGAAACATCGGAAGGCGAGGTTGGCACCTTCCCTTTCCTTCACACGCTGGTGCTACGCAATTCGCGGGTCACCTATGGCGGCCTGCTCAACCAGCAGCGCGTTGTGGAGATCGATGAGGCGATCTTGACCGCCGACTCACCGGAATCGGAGATCAAGCTCAACGTCTCCGGCGCGGTGCACGGGGTTAAGGTCCGGGGTACGGCGCATACTGGTTCCGTTGCGTCGCTGATGGCCCGTAGCACCGATTGGCCGGTATCGGTCGCCGGCCGAATCGGCACCAACCGGGTCAGTGTGGAGGGCACGATCGGCGATCCCTGGTCGTTCTCCGGTTACCGGCTTCGAACTGACGCGACACTGTCCTCGTTGGCTGCACTGCAAGCCATTGGCGGGGACGATACCGCGGAGGATTCCGCTCCAACTCTACCGACTATTCACGCCTCGGCGATCCTCACCGGCACCCGAGACCGCCTATCCGTGGCCGAGTTCAGAGCGACCATGGGCGGGAGCGATATCACCGGCGACTTTCAGGTGAGCGTGGGCGCAAACCGGACCGGCATCGTCGGAGCGCTGTCGGCGGACACGATCATCCTTGGCGATTTCACCGGCGGATCTGACGATGACGACGAACCGACCAGCCTGCCGGTCGGATTATTCCAGGCGGTTGATGCCGATCTGGAATTGTCCATCACGCGATGGGTCACCGAAGACCTCGAGGTGAATGAGATCGCCGGGGAACTCCGGATACAGAACGGCCAGCTCAATCTGGATATCTCAAAGGCGGTGGCCTGGGATGGTTGGTGGGGTGGCCGCATCGTGGCCGACAGCCAGTTGTCGCCCCTGGCAGTCGGTGTCGACATCACCGTGGGGCAACTCGATCTTGAGACGATGTTTGGTTATTGGGGCGTTGAGAACGCCATATTCGGCAAACTTGATGGCGCGCTGACATTGCATGGACGCGGCGACACTGTTGAGGCGCTGCTGGATACCGCGAATGGGCGCATTGCGCTTGATATCGGCCAGGGTCAGATCAACAACGCCTATACGGAGCTCGTGGGGCGCAGCCTGCTCACCGCGTTGCTTGCCGATGGCGGCGAGCCAATTACGCAGGTGAATTGCGCGGTCGGTCACTTTGATGTGGCCCAGGGCGTGGCGCGGTCATCGGCGCTTCTGGTCGATACGACGCGGGTAACTGTTGGCGGCGAGGGCGCCATCGATTTCGGTGGCGAGCGACTGGACTTCCTTCTGAATCCACGCACCAAGGATATCAACCTCTTGGCCCTGGTGGCGCCGACACGGATCAACGGGCCCTTTGGCGACGTCGAAGTCTCGTTGATGACCGGCGATCTGATGATCGACGCGGCCACCAGTGTTCTGCTCGGCGTGGTCAATCCCCTGGCCATCGTCATCCCGTTCGTAACCACCGGAACGGGCGGCGAGAATCCCTGCCTGGCGGCCATCGTCTCGCAGGAGGTGATGACTCCGCGATCCGCTCCGGAGCGCATGATCGGCGGGGCGGTCAGTGTCGTGGAAGGTTTCGCGGAGGGGGTCGGCGAAGCAGCTGAGGATCTCGGAACCGGCATCAGCAATGTCATCGACGGCATTTTCGGCCAATAGGCGCGCAAGCGGGCCACATCGTCGCTGTCGTCCGGATCAGCTCTGTATCCTGCCAATTTCACGATAGTCTGGTTTCCGTGCAGCCCTCGCTGATAGGTTGGGCGTGAGGGCGGGGATGAATGGTGCAAGCCCGTCGTCCTCGCCGATCTCGACAACACTGTGCAGGAGTGAGGGGTGCGACGGGTCCTACTTTGGTCGTTCGGGGGGCTGCTCGTCCTTGTGACGGCCGCCATCGTGGCGCTGTTCCTGGTCGATCTGTCCCGCTATCGGGGCGCCTTGGAAACACAGGCCAGTGCTGCACTTGGGCGGAAGGTTGAGATTGCCGGCAATCTGGAGATCAAGGCGTCTTTGACGCCGACCCTGGCTGCCACGCAGGTTACCATTGCCAATGTACCGGGCGGCAGCCGGGATCAGATGGCCCGGATCGGCCGGCTCGAGATCGGTATCGAATTGCTGCCGTTGCTCGACGGTGCAGTCAGGATCACCCATGTCGCAATGGTCGACGCCGATATCGCCCTTGAGATCGGCGGCGATGGCAGGGGGAATTGGCTGTTCGCCCAAGGCGAAGTCGATGCTGGCGCGCCGGAGATGCCGTCTGAGTCTCCGGGCTACGGCGGCCAAGTCCCGTTTATCGGATTGCTGGAGCTGCACGACACGGTCGTAAGCCACACCGGCATATTTGGTCGAACGCGGCGTCTGGACATCGATCATGCCACGCTTGCTACCGCGTCCGAAGATAACGAGGTCCGGATCGAGATCGAATGCGTGATCGACGGCCAGCCAATCCAAGCCTCTGCGACCACCGGATCGCTCTCGGCCCTTCTTGCGGGTACTGAAGGCTGGCCGGTGCAAATGGCGCTCTCGATGGGAGAGAGCCGTATTTCGGCTCAAGGAACAATCGCCGACCCGACCACCTTCAGGCAATACGAAGTGATGTTTGACGCCGACATGGCCTCGATCGATCCGATCGCCATTCTGTTGGATCAGGATCTCCCGACATTACCGCCATTCTCGATTAGTGGGTCGGTCGCGGGCGATGCCGACGGAATACGCATGTCGCAGCTCTCGGTGATCCTTGGCCGTAGTGATATCAGCGGCGATCTTCTGCTGTCGCTCGCCGAGGAGCGCCCGGCCATGGCAGGCGATCTGTCCTCCCGCCGACTGGTTTTGGCCGACCTGTCGATGAGAGCACCGGAACCACCGGCGGATGGGGCCTCGGATCCGGCCATTCCGGTCGACTCCTTGGCCGCAGTCGACCTGGATCTGCGGCTGCGGGTCGATGAGTTCGTGTCTTCCGGTCTCGCTGCATATGGCGCCCAGGGTAGGGTTCTTCTGGATGATCGGCACTTGCAAGTCGTAGTTGAACAGGCCCGGTTCTTCGATGGCTCGCTGACCGCCGATCTGAGTTTGAATGGCCGGGTGCGGCCGCCGGCCGTGGCAATGACATTGGCTGCCGGCCAGATCGACATCGGCGCCCTGCTGCGCGATCTGCAAGTGTCCGATGCCGTGACGGGCCATGCGGATGCTGACGTTGCATTGGAGGCCGAGGGGGCAACCCGGCAGGCCATGATCGACTCGGCGAATGGTCGCGTGACGATGATTGTGGGTCCTGGGCAGATCAATAGCGCCCTGGCGGGGCTGGTCGGGCGCAGCGCGGTGACCACGGTTCTGCCGATCGGTGATACGGACACGGTCGAACTGCATTGTGCTGTCGGCAAATTCGACGTGGCCGGCGGTGTCGCGACGTCGACCGCGCTGCTGGTCGACAGCCGGCACGCGACGATTGCCGGTGAGGGCGCGATCGATCTTGGCGGCAACCAGCTGGATATGGTCTTCAATCCGCGATCGAAAGACCCCAAGCTGCTGGCGCTGGTCGCACCGATCCGGGTGCATGGCCCACTCGATCAGCCAAAGGTCTCGGTGCTGACCGGTGATCTGGTGGCCGACACCGCGACTAATCTTCTTCTTGGTGTGATCAACCCGATTGCAATCATTATCCCGTTCGTCACGGCCGGCACGGGCGACGAAAACCGGTGCCTGGCCGCCCTAAATGATGAGATGGAGGTGCAATCCGGTTCGGCCCCCGGCCGGCTGGTCGGAGGGGCCGTCGACGCCGCAGGCGGAGTAGCGGTGGGCGCGGCGGGGATCGTCGGCGGCGTGACCGGCGGCGTTGGGGACGCCGCTGCCGGGGTCGGTGGCGTGCTGGGCAATGTCGGCCGCGGCATTGGTGGTGCGATTGGCGGAATTTTCGGCGGCGGCAACGAGCCTGACCCGCCCGCCGACGACTGAACGTTCGTTGGCGCATATTTCCAGAAGGCACCCAGTTTCATGAAACGGTTCTACACGGCGGCCGGCACCGCGAGGGCCAAGGGCGGCTATCAGATTGAGCTCGATGGCAGGCCGGTAAACACGCCGGCGAAAGCCCGACTTCTTGTCCCGAATTTGGCAATTGCCGAGGCGATTGCCGAGGAGTGGAACGCACAGGACAAGACCGTCGAACCCGCCACCATGCCGTTGACCCAGCTGGCCAACACGACGATCGACCGCATCGCCATCGGGCGCGACGCCGTCGTCGCCGGTGTCCTCGCATTCGCTGAGACGGATCTGCTGTGCTACCGGGCAGAGCAGCCCGCCGCTCTGGCGGCCCGGCAGGCGGAGGCATGGCAACCACTGCTGGACTGGGCGGCCCGGGAATTGGATGCGCCGCTGAGCGTGACGAACGGGGTGTTGCCGGTTCCCCAGCCGCCACTGTCCGTTGCTGCGTTTGCCACGGTGCTCAACGAATACGATGATTTCCGGTTGGCGGCCGTCGCCAACGCGGCAGGGCTGCTCGGCTCCATCGTGCTGGCGATCGCCTTGGCTGCCGGACGACTTACGGCAGAGGAGGCTTTCGTGGCCGCCCATCTCGATGAGGCTTATCAGCACGAGAAATGGGGTATGGATTCCGAGGCCGTTGCGCGGCTGGACCGTCGCCGCCTTGAGACATTCGCGACCGACCGCTTTCTCAGGCTTTTCGACGGCTGAAACGATGCCGCCGGGCTCGCCTGGGCGGGGCCGTCATGCTATCAGCAGCCATAGAGCTGCGGCGAAAAGCGGTCGGGAGGTGGCGTCCATGCGGGAGATGCTGGAGAAGCTGGAGGCGAAACGGGCGGCGGCGCGTTTGGGCGGCGGTCAGCGCCGGATCGACGCGCAGCACGCCAAGGGCAAGCTGACGGCACGAGAGCGGCTCGATGCGCTCTTGGACGAAGGGTCCTTCGAGGAATGGGACATGTTCGTCGAGCATCGCTGCGCCGATTTCGGCATGGCCGACACCAAGGTGCCGGGCGATGGCGTGGTCACCGGCTTCGGCACCATCAACGGCAGGCTGGTCTTCGTGTTCAGCCAGGATTTCACCGTCTTCGGCGGCTCCCTGTCCGAGGCCCATGCGGAGAAGATCTGCAAGGTGATGGATCAGGCGATGAAGGTCGGGGCGCCGGTCATCGGCCTGAATGACAGCGGCGGCGCCCGCATCCAGGAAGGCGTGGCGTCCCTGGGCGGCTATGCCGAGGTCTTCCAGCGCAATGTGCTGGCTTCCGGCGTGGTGCCGCAGATATCCATGATCATGGGTCCTTGTGCCGGCGGCGCGGTCTATTCGCCGGCGATGACCGACTACATCTTTATGGTCAAGGATAGCGCCTACATGTTCGTGACCGGCCCGGATGTGGTGAAGACCGTGACCCACGAGACCGTCACCGCCGAGGAGCTGGGCGGGGCGATCACCCATACCACCCGGTCTGGCGTCGCCGATCTGGCCTTCGAGAACGATCTTGAGGCGCTGCTCCAACTGCGCCGCTTCGTCGATTTCCTGCCGGCGTCGAACCGCGAACCGCCGCCGATCCGGCCAACCGAGGATCCCACCGACCGGGTCGAAGAGGCGCTCGACACCCTGATCCCGGACAATGCCAACAAGCCCTACGACATGAAGGAACTGATCGTGAAGGTCGCCGATGAGGGCGATTTCTTCGAGATCCAGCCGGAATACGCGAAGAACATCATCGTCGGCTTTGGTCGCATGAACGGGCGCACTGTGGGCTTCGTGGCCAACCAGCCGCTGGTGCTGGCCGGCTGCCTGGACATCGAGAGCGCCAAGAAGGGCGCGCGCTTCGTGCGCTTCTGCGACTGTTTCAACATCCCGATTGTCACCTTCGTCGATGTGCCCGGCTTCCTGCCCGGCACCAGCCAGGAATTCGGCGGCATCATCAAGCATGGCGCCAAGCTGCTGTTCGCCTATGCCGAGGCGACGGTGCCCAAGGTCACGGTGATCACCCGCAAGGCCTATGGCGGCGCCTATGACGTGATGTCGTCGAAGCATCTGCGCGGCGACGTGAATTACGCCTGGCCGACGGCGGAGATCGCCGTGATGGGGCCGAAAGGGGCGGTGGAGATCATCTTCCGCGCCGATATCGGCGATGCCGAAAAGATCGACAAGCGCACCGAGGAATACCGCGATAAATTCGCCAACCCCTTCGTCGCCGGCGCAAGGGGCTACATCGACGACGTGATCATGCCCCGCAACACCCGCCGACGGGTCTGCCGCGCGTTGGCCATGCTGCGCGACAAGCACCTGGAGAACCCCTGGAAGAAGCACGACAACCTTCCGCTGTGAGGTCTGCTTTGCGGTAACTCACTCTCACGCCATGGGCTGAGTTGGCCCTCGCGGCCGTTCTGTATTTGTTCTCGATTTTGCCGCGGTATTCCTGTACGGTCAGGGGCAACCGTGGGTTCGAGGTTTTCGCCGGGCCGATCTGACAAATTCGGAGACTGATGATGGAGCAACGAGTCACCATGATCTCGCTGGGCGTGGCCGACATGGAGCAGTCCAGGCGGTTCTATTGCGAGGGTCTGGGTTGGCGCGAATCGGCGGCCAGCAACGAGTCGATCTCATTTATCGAGGCCGGCGGTGTCGTACTGGGGCTGTACGGCCGGGCAGGGCTGGCCGAGGATGTCGGCGTGCCGGAGGAGGGGGGCGGATTCCGTGGCGTCACCTTCGCCCACAACGTGGCGTCCGAGGCCGATGTAGACCGCGTTCTGGACGAGGCGGTGCAAGCCGGCGCGACGTTGGTGAAGCCGGGCCAGAAGGTATTCTGGGGTGGGTATTCCGGCTATTTCGCCGACCCGGACGGCCATCTCTGGGAAGTGGCGCACAATCCCTTTTCGCCGCTCGACGCCGTTGGCCGGATGACGCTGCCGCCGCCGAAAGACTGACAATTCCACCGGGTTGGACTGGTCGCCGCGTGAGGCGATCGGCCCACACCGGCCAATCGGTTTCGAAGTTGCCGAGCCTATACGGTCCGATGCGCTGGCCCACTCATCCAGTCTTGGGCAGAACTCCCGAATTCGGCTAACTTGCCTCCATGACCGGGCGCGCTCCAATCGACGCGACGGCATGAACGGAATTCCGGGAGGCTAGCGGACCCGCCGTGTTCAAGAAGATCCTGATCGCCAATCGCGGCGAGATTGCCTGCCGCGTCATCAAGACGGCCCGGCGCATGGGCATCGCGACCGTTGCCGTCTATTCCGAGGCCGATGCGGACGCGCTTCATACCCGCATGGCGGATGAGGCGGTGGCGATCGGGCCGGCGCCATCGGCGGAGTCCTATCTGGTCATCGATCGTATCGTCGCGGCATGCAAATCGACCGGCGCGGAAGCGGTGCATCCGGGTTACGGCTTCCTGTCGGAGAACCCGGCCTTCTGCAAAGCCCTCGACAAGGCCGGTATCGCCTTCATCGGGCCGGGCCCCAAGGCCATCGCCGCCATGGGCGACAAGATCGAGTCGAAAAAACTGGCCAAGGAAGCCGGGGTCAATGCGGTGCCCGGCCATCTGGAGGCGATCGCCGACGCCGACCAGGCGGTCGAGATATCAAAGGGCATCGGCTATCCGGTGATGCTGAAGGCGTCGGCCGGCGGCGGCGGCAAGGGCATGCGGATCGCCCGCAACGATGCCGAGGCGCATGAGGGCTTTCTGTCGGCCGCCAACGAGGCGCGCAGCAGCTTCGGCGACGATCGGGTCTTCGCCGAGAAGTTCATAGAGGAGCCGCGCCATATCGAGATCCAGGTGCTGGCCGACGGGCATGGCAATACGATCTATCTGGGCGAGCGGGAATGCTCGATCCAGCGCCGGCATCAGAAGGTCATCGAGGAAGCGCCGTCGCCCTTCCTGGACGAAAAGACCCGTCGGGCCATGGGTGAGCAGGCGGTCGCCCTGGCCAAGGCGGTGGACTACCGCTCTGCAGGCACCGTCGAGTTCATCGTCGATACCAAGCGGAACTTCTTTTTCCTGGAGATGAACACGAGGCTGCAGGTCGAACATCCGGTGACTGAGGCGGTGACCGGGCTCGACCTGGTGGAGCTGATGATCCGCGTAGCGGCCGGCGAGAAACTGCCGATTGGCCAGGACGACGTGCGGCTGGAGGGCTGGGCGATCGAGGCCCGGCTTTATGCGGAGGACCCCATACGCGGTTTCCTGCCGTCGATCGGCCGGCTGGTGCGTTACAAACCGCCGGTCGAGGATGAGCATATCCGGATCGATACCGGCGTCGCCGAAGGCGGCGAGGTCAGCATGTTCTACGACCCGATGGTGGCCAAGGTGATCGCGCATGGGTTGGACCGCGACGGCGCCATCGCCCAAATGCGCTGGGCGCTGGACAGCTTCGCCATCGCTGGCGTGCAGCACAATATCAGCTTCCTGGCGGCGCTACTGAACCACCCGCGCTTTGCCGAGGGCCGGTTGTCGACGAATTTCATCGCCGAAGAGTATCCCGATGGGTTTTCCGGACTCGACCTCGACGAACCGGCCGGACGGCGGCTGGTCCTGGTGGCCGCGGCGCTGAACCGCCGCTGCGAGGAGCGCAACCGGATGATCGTCGGCCGCAGCCCGCGCTTGCGTGATCTTGCCGAGCGCGTTGTGCGGTTGAACGGCGAGAACCATCCGGTCTCGGTAACCGCCATGCCCGGCGGCTATGAGATCACCCTAGGCGGCAGTACCCATGCCGTGCTGGGCGCCTGGCGGATTGGCGACCCGATTTTCGACGGTCAGGTCGATGGCGACCGTATGGTGGTTCAGGTGGCCATGACCGGTTCCGGCTATCGATTGACCCATGGCGGGGCGGCGGTCGACATCCTGGTGCTCACGGAAGCAGCCGCGGCCCTGGCGGAATTGATGCCGGTAAAGGCGCCACCCGACATGTCGAATTTTCTGCTGTCGCCGATGCCGGGACTGCTGGTGTCGGTCGCGGTGGAGGAGGGGCAGGAGGTCAGCGCCGGCGACGCATTGGCCGTTGTGGAGGCGATGAAGATGGAAAACATCCTGCGCGCCGAGCGCGATGGAACGGTGGCCGATCTGCATGCAGCCGCTGGCGACAGCCTCGCGGTCGACCAGAAAATACTCGAATTCGAATGATGTCTGGTCGCGGAAGAGAAGCGTGACCGAGCCAATGCGCAAAGCGGTCAGGGTGGTGATCTCAGGACGCGTGCAGGGGGTATTCTTCAGATCCTGGACCGTCGATCGCGCACTCGTGCGCGGGCTGGACGGCTGGGTGCGCAACCGGCGCGACGGTGATGTCGAGGCTCTGTTCGCCGGCCCTGTGGAGGCCGTAGACCGGATGCTGGAGGCCTGCTGGCGCGGTCCCGACTATGCCAAAGTCACGGATGTGCGCGTCGAGCCGGCCGACGATCCCGGCCCAAACGGCTTCGAGCAGACTGCTACGCAATAGGGGTTATGACCCGCGAGGATCGGGCGGTCAGATCGTGACGATCTTCGCGCCCTTGGACTCCTCGACCGCGAATTGGGCCAAGAGATCCTCGAAATCGCCGATCGTCTCGGAATCATGGCGCATCGACGTCAAGGTGGCGTGGAACCGCCGGCCGAACGCGGGCTGCATGCTCTGGGCCAGCTTGTGCATGACATTCCGTTCGATGCAGGTCTCGTCGTCGAGCCGGCGCACGAACAACATCACATAGGTGCTGTCGTCGGTCTGCTCGATCATCGCGTCATGGCCGAACAGACGGTTCAGCAGGGTCCCGCACTCGTCGCTGACCTGCCCCCAGAAATTGACCTGGCACAGGACGATCTGCGACCGGGTGCCACGCAGCAGGAGCAGGGCACGGCGAAACGGCGCCGGGCTACGGTCCATGATCGTGTTCGTGGCATCCCGAACCGTCGCGAAAGACGGCGGCAGGGCTGTCGCCTCGGTTTCGAGTCTCAGCGCGTGGGCTGGTGTCATAGCGGCATCCTCAACACACTCTTCTCCGGAGTGTTGGGACAATAGCGCTGATGATCCATTGAGTGTTGTGTCAAAGTTGTGACAATAACACGCAAGATTTATGTGCAATTTTTCTTATTGGTTAACAAAAATTAACGAAAAACGCAAAGTCATGATCTTTCAGTGTTCTCGATACTAACTTCCAAATTGAGTTTCAAATATCTTATTTTCAAGATGATTTTTGCAATATGACTGGTTTTCCATGGGGCGTTGTCTTGTAGGCTATTTCCCAGTCGATCTTTCGGTTGGCCAGATCCGACAGCGTCGCGAGGTCCTTTGTCACAGCCAGACGCTCCAGCGCCGCCAGCCAGTGATGGTAATAGGTGCTGCCATCGTCCGGGTCACCTGCTTGCTGGGCACGAGTGATTTCCGCCGCCAGGGTTTCCGTCCATTCCGTCCAGGTGAACTGGCCATCCTCATGGAGTTTCAAGGTCAGGGCGAAGGCCTGGGCCTGCCAGGGTTCCGCGAAGACCGGGCCGTCATCGTCCCTGGGCAGGCCGGGCAGGGCCTTGAAATCTGCATCCCCGTCAGGCCGGGTCAAGGTAGTCGTCCCACAGATCGACATACACGGCATCCTTTTCCGCCGCCTGCGGCCCCCAGAGCTCCCGCGCAGAGAACCTCACGCTATAGACATGCTGCGGCGACGGGCCCAGCCCGTGGGCGTTGCTGTCCGGGAAGACGAAGACGCCGTGATCGCGGTCGATGATGCCCTGGCGGGCGCGGGCGAAGCGGGGCAGCCTGGTGTGTCCGATCGGGTTGGTCCGCCTGGCCACCACCCGGTCGCCGACGACGAATTTCGGCGCCACATCGACATCGACCCGGGTCGAGCCGCCCGCCCGGATGATCTCGTCGACCTGATCGACCGTCACCGGCCGGACATCCGGCGGCGGCGAGAGGCCGGGGTCGGCTTTGGCGGCCTCCAACTCATCCCGGCTAACCAGGCCGGACTCCACCAGCAGTTCGATATAGCCGTACAGCCAGATCTCGTAATAGCTGCTGGTGAGGTATTCGGCCGGCGGCATGGCCTCGCGGGCGTGGCGCGACTGATCGATGTTCCATTTGCCCCAGCCGCGGGTGGCGCTGGCCAGCGCGAACATGCGGGCCTCCCATTCGGAATGGAAGACCGGCTCATCCGCCTCGGGATCGATCGGCCCGTAATTGTGCATGCCGCCCATATCGTGGAGCGAATTCATGTGCCTGCTCCCGGCCGCAGGGCCTTGCCGGTGCCGATCATGGAATCCCGCGTGACCAGCCCGGCGAGTTCGTCTTCGCCCAGCCCCTCGGTGCCGTCAGGACGTTCCGGGATCACCAGATAGCGCAGCTCCGCCGTGCTGTCCCAGACCCGGATCTCCACATCCCCGCCGATCTCCAGCCCGAATTCGCGCAGAACCCCGCGCGGATCGATGACCACCCGGGAACGATAGGGCGCGGATTTGTACCAGACCGGCGGCAACCCCAGCACCGGCCACGGATAGCAGGAGCACAGGGTGCAGACGACCACATTGTGCACATCGGCGGTGTTTTCGATCGCCACCATGTCTTCACCCTGGCGGCCCGTAAACCCGAACTCGGCGAGCGCCTCGCTGGCGTCGCTGAGGAGCTGCTGGCGATACGCCGGATCGATCCAGGACCGGGCCACGACCCGGGCCCCGTTCTGCGGCCCGATCCTGTTCTGATAGGCGTCGATAAAGGCGTCCAGCGCGGCAGGATCGACCAGCCCCTTTTCGGTCAGCACCGTCTCCAGCGCCTTGACGCGCAGCGCGGTGTCAGAGGGTGGATGCTGGTGGTCGTGCTTGGCCATGGCGAGCGATCCGAGGTTGGGTTGCCACCGAGCCTAGCCGGTTGGCGCGACCGTGTCATGACCGTGAGCCCGGTTCTCCCCCTCACCCTCCCACGGCTTCGCCGCGGGTCCCTCCCTCTCCCCTAGGAGAGGGTGATTCTGTGCCGCCTCCGATTCCCTCTCCTTGGGGAGAGGGAGGGACCCGCGGCGTTGCCGTGGGAGGGTGAGGGGGAGCGCAATTTCCCCAATGCAACCTGCTCTGCAATCGTCACCAGCCGTGCTACTAAACCATCGATTCCGCGATTGGACGCCTCGGCGGCCAACTCGTCCGAAGCAGGGAACGGTGATCCCCATGACCACACATTTTTTCGACCATTTCCGCGCCGAGACCGAGTCGCTGCGCGAGGCCGGGCTGTTCAAGGCCGAGCGGGTGATCACTTCCCATCAGGGGGCGGAGATCACCGTTGGCCAAGGGGGCGGCCAGGGCAGCGGCGGCGAGGGCGGCCAAGAGGTTCTGAATTTCTGCGCCAACAACTATCTCGGCCTGGCGGATTCGCCGGAGCTGGTGGCCGCGGCCCATGCGGCGCTGGATCGCTACGGTTATGGCATGGCCTCTGTGCGCTTCATCTGCGGCACCCAGGAGGAGCACAAGGCGTTGGAGGCGCGGCTGTCGGCCTTCTTCGGCGCTGAGGACACGATCCTCTATTCCTCCTGTTTCGACGCCAATACCGGGCTGTTCGAGACGGTCTTGGGCCCTGAGGACGCGATCATCAGCGACGCCCTCAACCACGCCTCGATCATCGACGGGGTGCGGCTGTGCAAGGCGAAGCGCCTGCGCTACGCCAATAACGACATGGCCGAGCTGGAGGCGCGGCTGAAGGAGGCCGCGGATTGCCGGTTCCGCATGATCGCCACCGACGGCGTATTCTCCATGGATGGGGTGATCGCCGACCTGCCGGCGATCTGCGATCTGGCCGAGCGTTACGACGCCCATGTGATGGTCGATGACAGCCATGCCGTGGGGGTGATGGGGCCGGGCGGCCGCGGCACGCCGGAGCATTGCGGCGTCGCCGACCGGATCACGCTGCGCACCGGCACGCTCGGCAAGGCGCTGGGCGGCGCCTCCGGTGGTTACACCAGCGGCAAGGCGGAGATCGTCGAGTGGCTGCGCCAGCGTTCGCGCCCCTATCTGTTCTCCAACACCCTGGCCCCGGTGATCGCCGCGACGTCACTTCGGGTGCTCGACATGCTGGACGAGGGCGACGATCTGCGCGACCGGCTGCATGCCAACTCCCGGCATTTCCGCACCGGCATGGAGGCGCTCGGCTTCACCCTGGCCGGCCGGGAGCACCCGATCATCCCGGTCATGCTGGGCGACGCCAAGCTGGCCGAGCGCATGGCGGCCCGGCTGCTGGAAGAGGGCATCTACGTGATCGGCTTCTCCTTCCCGGTGGTCCCCAAGGACCAGGCCCGCATCCGCACCCAGATGTCGGCGGCCCACAGCCGGGACCACATCACCCGCGCGGTGGAAGCGTTTGCGAAGGTTGGCCGCGAGCTGGGGGTGATTTCCTGATGCAAATGCCAAGGGTTTGATTATCTGAGCCCCCTCACCCTAGCCCTCTCCCGCGAGGGGAGAGGGAACGCCGCCGGCACTGGCCAAATCCCCTCTCCCCTTGTGGGAGAGGGTTAGGGTGAGCATCTGTGTTTGGTGTCAAGCGGCATGATTGACCCAGAGCCTGTCATCTTTGAGCAGAGTGTTTGCGAGGACGACGAGCTTACGCATGACGGCGGTGAGGGCGACCTTTGGTTTTTTTCCGTTGCCGCGCAGTCGTTTGTAGAAGACGGCGAGGTCGGGATTGTGGCGCGCGGCGGAGAGTGCGGCCCAGTAGAGGGCACGGCGCGGCTGGGCGCGGCCTCCCTTGATATGGCGCGGTCGCTCTGTGTTGCCGCTGTCGTCGGCGAAAGGCGCCAGTCCGGCCAAGCAGGCGATGGCGTGTCGGTCGAGATAGCCAAGTTCGGGCAGGTCGGCGATGAGAGCTGCGGCGACGGCGGGGCCGACGCTGGGGATCGAGACGAGGATGGTGTAGCGCCGGGCGAGGGAGGTATCGGTGGCGATGTGACTGTCGATCTGCGTGGCCAGACGCTTGATGTGGCTGTCGAGGCTTTTGAGCCGGCGTGCGAGCTCGCGCTTGAGGAAGCTCGTCTGGCTTGCCCCCAGCCGGTTGGCCAGCGCCGTGCGTTCAGCTGTCGCGGCATTGCGCGCATGGACCAGCTCTTGCAGCGCCTCGAGTGCCTCGGGCGCCGGCGGCCTGGCCTGTGGTGCCAGCGCGTCGCCGAGGATCGCCAGCATCCTGGCATCGACACGGTCGGTCTTGGCGCGCGTGCCCAGGGCTTCGGCGAACAGGCGCGAGCGCAGCGGGTTGACGACGGCCACGGCGAGGCCCGACTGGCTGAGCGTGCGGTGCGCCAGGCGGTGATATTTGGCTGTCGCCTCCATGACGACGAGCGCGACCTGGTGCCGGGCCAGCTCTCGTCTGAGACGCTTGATGCCGTCGCGGTTGTTGGCGACAGCGAGATCTCGGTCGAGCGGGTGGAGATGGACGTCGAGACGGTCTTTACAGACGTCGATGCCGACATACACTGTTTGTGCGTTTCGTGCTTCCGGCTGGATCTGGCCTTGCATGCGGGTCTGGCTCCCTATCATCTGTTCAGGACAAGCACGAAGGACCGGCGGACCAGGCTCACCCACGGTTCTGATCCAAGGGGGATACGGTCCCGCCGGTCCGGCCCAGCCCGAGCGGCCGCTCGGGCTGGGCCAGCGCAAATCATCACAGTTTCGCGCCTAAACGAACATGCAAGGGGGCTAAAGACGGTTGGGCTTCCAAGCCCTCCTTCTTTGTCATTCCCGCGAAGGCGGGAATCTAGGGATCACGGTAGTTTGGCTGTTGGTAGCGGGACCACTGGATTCCCGCCTTCGCGGGAATGACACTATAAGCAGAGCGACAGTCAGGCGGCCGATCGTCACGAAGCGGTTCTCTTTAAGGAACAGAAAAATGAAGGCGCTGGTCAAGGCGAAGGCGGAACCGGGGATCTGGCTGCAAGACCAGCCCAAGCCCGTGATCGGCCATAACGACGTGCTGATCCAGATCCGCAAATCGGCGATCTGCGGCACCGATGTGCACATCTACAATTGGGACGACTGGTCCAGCCGCACGGTGCCGGTGCCGATGACCGTCGGCCATGAATATGCCGGCGTGGTGGTGGAGATCGGCAGCGAGGTGGCCGGGCTGAAGGTCGGCGACCGGGTCTCCGGCGAGGGCCACATTACCTGCGGCCACTGCCGCAACTGCCGTGCCGGCCGCCGCCATCTGTGCCGCAACACAAAGGGCGTCGGCGTCGACCGCCCCGGCAGCTTCGCCGAGTACCTGTCCCTGCCGGCGGTCAACGCCTTCCCGCTGCCCGACGGCATCGACGACGAGATCGCCACCCTGCTCGACCCGCTGGGCAACGCCACCCACACCACGCTGTCCTTCGATCTGGTGGGCGAGGATGTGCTGATCACCGGTGCGGGGCCGATTGGCGTGATGTCGGTGGCCATCGCCCGGCATGTGGGCGCCCGCTTCATCGTCATCACCGATGTGAACGATTACCGCCTGGACCTGGCCCGCAAGATGGGTGCCGACCGCGCCGTCAACGTGGCCAAGGAATCCCTCACCGACACCATGGCCGAACTCGGCATGCAGGAAGGCTTCGACGTCGGGCTGGAGATGTCCGGCAACGCCTCGGCCCTGCGCGATCTCCTGCGCGCCATGAACCATGGCGGCCGCGTCGCCCTGCTCGGCATCCCGCCCGAGGAAATCCCCCTCGACCTCAACGAGATCATCTTCAAGGGCCTGCACATCAAGGGCATCTATGGCCGCGAGATGTTCGAGACCTGGTACAAGATGACCGCCATGCTGCAAAGCGGGCTGGATATCACCCCGATTCTGACCCACCGGTTCGGGATCGACGATTTCCTGCAGGGGTTCGACGTGATGCGGTCGGGGCAATCGGGGAAGGTGGTGTTGGATTGGGTGGGATAGATGTCAGTGACAATTCGCATGATCTTTCGCTTGTTAGTGGAATTTGAAGACCGGCTAGTAAAAGCACCATCACAGCGGGTTGTCTGTCGTTCCAGTCGAGAGACCGTTGGTTGCGTTAATTTGTTGGATCGTCGGCACAGGACTGACTACTGTTATGAGAAATGCGGCTGCCATTTGGGAAATCTTCGCGCAAAGGCGAACAAAGTCGGGGTTCGGCCAATGCTCATGAGTCGGTGACGACTTCGGCAGTGGTCACAAATACTCGTGACCCCGAGATCGATGGCATGGAAGGGCTTCTGCAACAAAGGCTAGCAGGCCTGCGAAAAAAACTGCTCGATCTGACCAACCGAAACCGCTTGCTGTCGTTCAAACACTCGGAAAGATCCCGGACTCATGTCCGTATAATTGACGAGCTGCCGGACGTGTTATTCTCCAAGTTGAAAGATGGAGAGAAACTTACTTTCGGCTCGTTGCCTGAACCCGAGTCGAGGCCTCTTGACGAGGAGACAGACGAATTCTTGCTCACCTTATACCAACGGCAATAACTACTGACCGCCATGCGCCCAGTCCCTCATTCCGATGGACATAATGGTTTCGGGCTGGGCGAGGAGCTTGTTCCAGGCCTCGCAGCCGACATCAAGGATGGCGTCGTAGGTCTCGAAGACGCGGTTGGAGAGCCAGTTCTGGCGGAGGTACTGCCAGATGTTCTCGACCGGGTTGAGTTCTGGCGAGCGGGGCGGCAGCAGGATGATGGTGAGGTTCTTCGGGACCTTGAGCTTATCGGTGCTGTGCCATCCGGCGCGGTCCATGAGGATGACGGCATGGGCCTTGGCGGCGACGTTTCGGCTAATCTCGTCGAGATGCATTTGCATGGCGGCCGTGTTGGCCATGGGCAGCATGAGGGCGGCGCCCTTGCCAAGCCGGGGACAGATGGCGCCGAACAGATAGGCGTTCTCGTAGCGCTGGTCGGCGGGCAGGCGCGGGCGGCTTCCCTTCTTCGCCCAGATCCGGACGCGGCCATTCTTCTGGCCGAGCCTGGCCTCGTCCTGGAACCAAATCTCGACGCGCTTGCCTTTGGGCAGATGGCCTATGTGCGCGGCGAGCGTGCGCGGGAAGTTTTTTTAAACCCATCGAGCACGCGCTGATCTTGGAGCGGATGCTGCGGCCGGCCGCTGATGTAGGAGAAGGACAGCCTGGCAAGCAGGTCGGTGACCGTCCGCTCGGCGCTGACGACGCCAAAGCGTTCCTCGATCACACGCTTCAGGTCGATCCGCCGCCAGCGTACGACCCCGTCTGTCGCCAGATCGGGGCCGGTCTCCACGATCTCGGCCAAGGCCGCCATCTGAGCGTCGCTGAGATGGCGCGGCCGGCCGGCACGTGCACGGTCCGTCAGGCCCTCGGGACCTTCCGCATTGAAACGATGCGCCCAGTCCCTGAGCGTTTGCCGGTCCATGCCACCGACCTGAGCCGCCGCCGCCCGGCTCATGCCGGCATAGACCGCCGCTATTGCCAACAGCCGCCGGATCTGGCGCGGGTCCCGGCTGCGCTTGGCCAGAGTGCGCAGTTCGGCGGCGTCATAGTCGTCTCGGAGTGCAACGGTCGATGGCATGGCGAGTCTCCCTCGTCACACTTGAATCACATCCCGCCACGAAAAGGAATCCCCTGAGAGTCAGAACCTTCCACCGCTGGTATTAGAGGCATCCCGTGCGACTGACGAAGAATATAGGGATGCCGTCCGCAGGTTGATCGGGGGCGAGGACCAATCGCTGCGAGAAGCGGAGGTCGAGCGGGCTCTGCGTGATGGCGTGCGCGAACGGCTTGGGATGCCTCTATGGGTAGACCGGACTGGACTATCGAAAGAGGAGTTGGCCAAGTCCAATGGACTAGAGCCCAGCTACGACGTTCCACAGCCCTACGGTAATGAGGATGACGAGGACGAGCGCCATCTCGACAGACTGATCCAAACGCTTCTCTTTCCCAGGGAGATGGACCGAAAACTCGCTGGCATCAGGGATCAAGCTCGCACCATGTACCAGGAGGCAGGCGTTAATACGCTCTACGCCGCTTTTGGATTTCTCGAGTGGCGAGAGGCCAAGCAATCCGATAAGAGGCACTTTGCTCCGCTTTTACTTTTGCCTGTTTCACTGGAGTACACGCGTGGTCAACCGTGGGGCAAGTACCACCTGTCCAGTGAAAACCCAGATGTCGAGACCAACAAGACTCTGGAAATTCGCCTCGGCCTCGATTTCGGCTTCCAGATGCCACCATTTGGTGACGATGACACGCCCGAAACCTTCATAGAGAAGGTCAAGGAAGCAACTTCGGATCATCCAGACTGGCGAGTTCGTCGTTTTCTAACGGTGGGCAATTTCGGTTTCTCCAAGCTGCCCATGTACAACGACCTCGACTCCGCAAACTGGCCAGCGGACAAGGCGTTGGGCAAAAATGTGCTTATCCGCACTCTTCTAGTTGGGGCCGCAGTGGAAAGTGACGCCCCAATCTTCGCGAATGACTATTCGATCGACTCGTCAACTGTCGACGATAAGAAGATCGCATTGATTGCAGACGCCGACGCCTCGCAACACAGTGCAGTAATCGACGCGGTTGAAGGCAAAAATCTCGTTATTAAGGGGCCGCCCGGCACCGGTAAGTCCCAGACGATCACGAACATCATTGCCGCCGCCTTGGCCGTAGGCAAACGTGTGCTTTTTGTTTCAGAGAAGATGGCGGCTTTGGAAGTGGTCGAATCCCGACTCAAGAGTGCGGGGCTGACTGATTTCTGTCTTCAGGTCCACTCGAGCAAGACTTCGAAATTGGCGATATTGGAATCCCTTCGCCGACGGTTCGAACTGCAGAACAATATTTCGCCACCGGCAGTGTTCGATGACAAACTTGCGCAGCTTCGCGATCATCGAGCCCGCCTCAATCGCTATGTCTTTGACATTAATGAGTGCCTTGGGGCCATGGGCTTGACAGTGGGTCAAATCTTTTGGGGCGAGATTCGTGCAAAGGCAGATTCTGGCGATACCATTTCTCTGATGCGCGGTATTGTATTCGAAGGTGCCGATGGGGTTGACACCTTGGCGCGGAGCCAAGCGCACAGTGCAATTCAGGGAGCTTTCGAGCGCGCCTTCGAAATTGCGGGCCAGTTTGGCGATCTAGAACGTCATCCCTGGGCTTGGCTCAGGAACGAATCTCTCAATCCATTTCAGATCGAGGCTCTTCAGGATGCTGGACGGGACTGGCTAGAGACGCTGGATCGACTGAGCCAACTCATCGAGGAAACCGAATCCCGGTTTGGGCCGATGAATGCCAACAGCATTCATCGATTGAGCCAAATCATCGAAGCAATTGCGGCGCTACATGATCCTTCCGAGCAATTCGTGATTGTCCTCGCATCTTCTGTCGCCGATCTCGATGCTCAGCAAACCGCTTGTGAGATTTTGGAGTTGCTGGGAGGGAAACACGACGGCACTTTGGAAAGATCCAGTGCATTTTTGACCGATTCACTCCCGTCTCTGTCCGAAAATTGGAAAGTCAAAGCTCAGCGAATCTCCGAAGCGCTTGGCACAATCGAGCGCCATTGCCACGGACTTCACAACTATGAGCAAGTTCGAGATCAGATAGCCGCCTTGCAGATAGATGCGGAGCGACTTGGTCGGGTGCTTGAAGTGTCTGCCCGAGTGCGCAAAGCTGCCGGATTGACTAGTGAGTTGACATTCAACTCTGTCGCCGTTGCATTAATAACTATCGGGCTTCTGAAAGAAGGCACCCGCGAGCTACTTTTACATCGTGCGCCCCAGATCTTGGACGAAACGGCCGAGATTCCACTGTCACGTGCCGCATCGAGAGCGCGCGAACTAGGTTCTAGACGGCAGGAACTCGAAAAACTAATTGTTCTGCGACCTGTGCCGGCGCTCGATACCGTTTCCGCCCATACAGCGACACTGCGCGGCGCAGGCAGGCTTGGCTTCCTCAATGGCCGCGTTCGAGAAGCTAGGCGATTCTTCAAATCGCTCGCTAGGAACCCACGCCAATTCGGCATCGCCCAGATGATCGACTGCGGGACGAAGCTAGCAACCTACTTGGATGACCGCCAACGCTTGGCTGACGAACGGCCCTTGGCTGATGCATGTGGTAAGTGGTTCAACGGAGAGGAAACAAATTTCGAACTGCTACTTGAAGTGAATCGCTGGGGTGGGAAAGTTCGAACGGCGTTGTCTGCAGGTGACGAATGTGCCCCGCTTCGGCTAATGCTCTTGGAGGGAGCGGCCGACTTCATCGGCGGTCTCTCGGCGGCGGCAGAACTCATACATGTCGAGGAAACACTCGAACTGCTGGAGCGTCTAAATTGTGACGGTTCAGAAATCGAGCAGGCGTATGCGCACCTAGCTGAACGAACTGAAGCTATGAAGGCGGCGATTGCTGTCATTGAGGAAGAGCAATACAGCAGCGAGGCGCCCTTTACCGTCATCTCCGATTTTGCTCAGCGCCTTGGCCAGCTAGAGCGGCTTCGTGCGCGGCTTGCTGAGACGAGTTCATCCCACACAGTTACGTCGAGCCTGCTCGTTGAAGCTCTATCGATTGTCGATAGATTTGAGGCGGCAGGGCTACCATTCTCTATTCTGTCAGCGCTGGCCTCGGATGAGTCGGAATCTGGATTCGAGGACTTGCGGTCGGGGTGCCGCCGGATCTCCGAAAGCCTCGCCGAAGAGTCAGGGAGGCGAAATGCGTTCTTAGATGTTGCTGAAGTCGACAGCGATCGGCTTTGCGATGGAAACGATCTTGATGGCGTGCAGCTCTCGATATTGCGCGACCGCTTGAATATGGCTTTCGGAAACGTCAGCGGACTAAAGGACTATCTGGCCCTTCAAAGCGCTTTGGCCATGGCGCGAGAAGTGACGCCTCTTCAGTTTGTAGAGAAATTGATCGTACGTCCGCCGACGTCCGAAAAGGCGAAGGCGGTGTACGATTGGTTACTCTTTCGTGGTCTCGGTAGATCAGCCTTTGAAGCAAATCCGGATCTGAACCGGTTCAACGGCTTAGACATTCAATCCACCCGCAAGAAGTTTCAGGAATTGGACCGGGAGATCCTAGAGTTGGAACGTGAGCGGTTGCGCTCCAAACTTTGCTCCATACAAATTCCCTACGGCAATGGTGCCGGCCGTAAGAGTTCATTTACCAATCTTGCATTGATCGAAAATGAGTTGGGGAAAAAGAAACGCCATATTCCGCTACGCCAACTATTTGTCAGAGCGGCAGGTGCAATCTTGCGTATGAAGCCGTGCGTTATGATGTCGCCGCTTTCGGTGGCGACTTACTTGCAGCCTGGCAGATTTGAGTTCGACATGGTCGTGATCGACGAGGCTTCGCAGATGCCGCCGGAAGATGCGTTAGGGGCGATTGCGCGGTCTGGACAGGTGGTTGTCGTTGGCGATCCCATGCAGTTGCCACCGACTTCGTTCTTCAAGCGATTTGACGATGTGATGGACGACGACGACGAGGAGGAAGATGAAGACGTCGACGTTGAATCGGTCTTGGACCAAGCCTACGCGGTCTTTCGGCCGCCGCGACAGCTACGCTGGCACTACCGCTCGCGCGATCAAAGCCTGATAGCCTTCTCCAATAAGCATTTTTACAACGACGGGTTGACAGTTTTCCCGTCACCTATGGAAGAGAACGAAAATTACGGAGTTCATTTGATCAAAGTCGATGGGCTCTACGTCGACCGCCACAATCCAGCCGAGGCAAAGGAGATGGCCGCCTGGGCACACGAGTTCATGATTTCCCGGCCGAATGAATCACTGGGCCTTGTTGCAGTCAATCAGCTTCAGCGCGACCTAGTCATGGAGGAGATGCGGCGCATTTTTCAAAAGGATTCGCAAGCCGAAGCCTATCGCCGACATTGGGATGACACCCTCTATCCATTCTTTGTCAAGAACCTCGAGAACGTCCAGGGTGACGAGCGCGACGTGATCGCCATTTCGCTAGTGCGCGGCCCTAATGCAGACGGCAAAGTCACACAGAATTTCGGTCCGATCAGCCAGAAGAATGGTCACCGAAGGCTCAATGTTCTCTTCACACGGGCGCGCAATCAACTAGTTGTGTTCTCTTCGATTACTCCGGAGCAGATTGTACTTCGCCCTAACACAGCTCAAGGTCCCCGAGTATTGAGGAGCTTCCTTGACTATGCTCTCACGGGACGGCTCGACCCAGGAATTGTAGGACAACGACCACCGGACAGCGACTTCGAGGTCGCAGTGGCAAGGCGTCTGCAAATATGTGGGTACGAGGCGGTACCACAGGTCGGCGTTGGCGGATTTTTCATTGATCTGGGTGTCCGCCATCCTGAATACCCTGGATCCTTCTTGATAGGCGTGGAGTGCGACGGAGCTACTTACCATTCGGCAAATTCGGCCCGGGACCGCGATCGCCTTCGCGAGGAGGTTCTGAACGGACTTGGATGGAAGCTCTACCGAATCTGGTCAACCGATTGGTTTGCTGACCCTGATGCCGAAACTGACAAACTCATCCGCTACATCGAGCTAGTGGCGGGGGAGAGGCGGACGTTACTAAGTCAAGTATCGGCGCGCGGCGCGGGGTTGGGGTCGTCCGAGCAATTAGCAGATTTCAATCAGGTTGAAAATGAACAGCGCGAAACTGAATTTCTGGAGGTTCGGCAGCCTGGTGATGGCGAAGACCACCAAGTTGAACTATTCGTCGATGATGGAGAGGAGGGGAGGCCTGATCAAACAGGTGGCTCCTTGCAATCGAGCCGGTCTTCCGATTCAGTGGTTGAACTCGGCGATACCATTACTTTCCATTTCGACGATCGGCCTGATATTCCCCGTATCGTAACAATTGTCACCGGATCATCCGAACCCGATCAAAATCAGATTAGCCGCGACTCTCCGATTGGGTCGGCATTGCTCGGATCGAGCATCGGCGATGACGTCGAAATCGATACTCCACGCGGTACACAATTGGCCATCGTTGACGATTTCTCCAAATCTGGAACTCCGGCCATAGAGGCACCAACGCCGGTGAGGCCCAACAGGGTTGGTTCTGGCAGGATCATTGATTCTGGCACTGCTCGAACTCCTGAATCGGATGCAAAGATAGTCCGGTCGGCCGAAACCAAGCCCTACGGTGCGCAGCATGTCTACCGGGGCTGGAATTCTAACAAATCACTACCTGACCCTCGCGATACGCAACGGTCCGATGTTGCCCGCTATCTTAGGGAAATCATCGCAGCCGAAGGCCCGGTTCGCGTAATTCGTGCCTACCGGCTCTATTCAAAAGCATGTGGTATTGACCGGGTTGGACGGGTAGTCAGGTCCAAGCTCAATGGTGCGCTCTATAGCATGGTAAGGCAAAACTTGGTGCTATTGGAGAAAGAAGGACCCGACGACTCTCAGATCAACGCCATCGCGCGCCTTCCGGAGGTGACAAGGGTATCGATACGACCTGCGGGTGATCGCACTTTCTGGGAAATTCCGCCCAGTGAATTGGCCGCTGTATTGCAAGAAGAGCAGTCGTCCGCACCGCAAGCAGACAAAGACGAAATCTATCACAACGTTCTTGCGCGTTATGACGTTGGTCGATTGACAACAAACATCCGTTCAGAACTCGCCCGGATTGAACGGGCTACACTAGAAGGGCAATTCAGCGCCTAATTAATTTTGCTATATCCGATTAGTTATCTATCCATTCTCCAAACACCTCCCCCCACGCCGCTCTCAACGCCGCATCCACATCCGCCATCACTACTGGCAGCCCGAGATCGGCCAGGGACGTCACCCCGTGCCCCTCGATCCCGCAGGGTACGATGCCGCTGAAATGTTCCAGATCCGGTTCCACGTTCAGGGACACGCCGTGGAAGCTGACCCAGCGGCGCACGCGGACGCCGATGGCGGCGATCTTGTCTTCCTGGCCGGGGTGGCCGCCATGGGCGGCGCGGTCGATCCAGATGCCGACGCGGTTGTCGCGGCGTTCGCCGGTGACGTTGAAGCTGGCCAGGGTGCGGATCAGCCATTCTTCCAGATCGTGCACGTAGCGGCGCAGGTCGGGGCCGCGGCGTTTCAGGTCGAGCATCACATAGGCCACCCGCTGGCCGGGGCCGTGATAGGTGTACTCGCCGCCGCGGCCGGTGCGGTGGACCGGGAAGCGGTCGGGGGCGAGCAGATCCTGGTCGCGGGCGCTGGTGCCGGCGGTGTAGAGGGGCGGGTGCTCCAACAGCCAGACCAGCTCCGGCGCGGTGCCGGCGCGGATGGCGTCGACCCTTGCCTCCATACCGGCCACCGCCTCGGCATAGGGCACCGGCGCGTCGCTGATGCGCCATTCGACCGCCATGCCGGGCTTCGCGGAGGCCCCGGCGGTCGTGCTGGCACTCGCCGGCGTGTCAGTGTCCGGGGCGGCTCCGGGCGCGGCATTTTCGGCCGCATCGCCCATTTGCTTGATAACGGTCATGCGATTTGGTATTCCCCTGCGGCCTTCAACGCAAGCGCCCCTCTGTTCATATGGGGCGTTGATCAGACGGCTGTGCGGTCGTGGCGGAATTGGTAGACGCGCAGCGTTGAGGTCGCTGTCCTGGAAACAGGGTGGAAGTTCGAGTCTTCTCGACCGCACCATTTCTCCTCTTTTCATATGATGGCGGACTCCAGTTTTTGTGAGTCGGTCCTCATTCTTCGTTCCCCGTCCTTCGACAGGCTCAGGATGAGGAGCGGAGAACGAAGAATGAGGACCTCAGATCGCGCCATATAGCAACCTCGTCCCGAGCCTTCCCGACCTCAGCCTTCTCGCCCTTGGTCACCTCATCCTGAGCCTGTCGAAGGATGGCGTATGAGTTCGCGCGCGGCTACCTCCTCAACCCGGTAACCTCCACCACCCTCCCGCATCAAAGACCGTCGATCCGGCCCCTGCGCCGTGCCGTTCTGTCGCGGTGCGATCCATGCCGGAACCGGTTCGGGACCTCGCAGGTCGGTCCGGCGGCACATCCGGTTCCGCATCTCCCCCGAAACGCCGCAACGCCTTGACGCAGCGCACTGTTGCAATCCCGGCAGCCTGCTATAAGGAACGCCACGCTGACGGGGATGCCTTTCATGGCCGAAAAAGATCTGCGCCAAGCCGCGCTCGACTATCACCGCCTGCCGACGCCCGGCAAGCTGACCGTCACGCCGACCAAGCCGATGACCACCCAGCGCGACCTGTCGCTGGCCTATTCGCCGGGCGTTGCCGCCGCCTGCCAGGCCATCGTCGACGATCCGCTGGAGGCCGCCAATATGACCGCCCGGCAGAATCTGGTGGCGGTGGTGACCAATGGCACCGCCGTGCTCGGGCTGGGCGCCATCGGGCCGCTGGCATCGAAACCGGTGATGGAGGGCAAGGGCGTCCTGTTCAAGAAATTCGCCGGCATCGACGTGTTCGACATCGAGCTCGACGCCGACGACCCGAAAAAGCTGATCGAGGTGGTGGCGGCGCTGGAGCCGACTTTCGGCGCGATCAACCTGGAAGACATCAAGGCGCCGGAATGCTTCGAGGTCGAGGGCGCCCTGCGCGAGCGCATGAACATCCCGGTCTTCCACGACGACCAGCACGGTACCGCGATCATCGTCGCCGCCGCCATCTCCAGCGCGGTGAAGGTGGTCGGCAAATCACTGGATAAGGTCAGGCTGGTGTCGTCCGGCGCCGGGGCCGCGGCGATCGCCTGCCTGGATCTGCTGGTCGATCTGGGGCTGCCCCTGGAGAACATCACCGCCACCGATATCGTCGGCGTGGTCTACAAGGGCCGCACCGAGCAGATGGAGCCGCGCAAGGAACGTTTTGCCCGGGACACCGAGCAGCGGACCCTGGCGGAGGCGATCGAGGGCGCCGACATCTTCCTCGGCCTGTCCGCGCCGGGCGTGCTGAAGCCGGAGATGGTGGCCACTATGGCCGACAAGCCGATCATCATGGCGCTGGCCAACCCGACGCCGGAGATCATGCCGGAGGAGGCGCGCGCCGTGCGGCCGGACGCGATCATCGCCACCGGCCGGTCGGATTATCCCAACCAGGTCAACAACGTGCTGTGTTTCCCCTTCATCTTCCGCGGTGCGCTGGATGTGGGGGCGACGGCGATCAACGAGCCGATGAAGATCGCCTGCGTGAACGCCCTGACCGATCTGGCGCAGCAGGAAAGCTCCGACATCGTCGCCAGCGCCTATGGCGATCAGGGGCTGAGCTTCGGCCCGGAATATCTGATCCCCAAACCGTTCGATCCGCGGCTCATCGTGCAACTCGCCTCCGCCGTTGCCAAGGCGGCCATGGACTCCGGCGTGGCGACCCGGCCGATCGAGGATTTCGACGCCTATCGCCGCCAACTCGAGCGCTTCGTCTATCGCTCCGGCCAGGTCATGCGGCCGATGTTCGAGCGGGCCCGCGAAAACCCCATGCGCATCGCCTATGCGGAGGGCGAGGAGGAGCGGGTGCTGCGCGCGGTGCAGGTCGCGCTGGATGAGGGGCTGGCCCGGCCGATCCTGATCGGACGCCGCGAGGTGGTGGAGAACCGGATCGAGAAACTCGGCCTGCGGCTGAAGATCGACGGCAATGTGGAACTGGTCGATCCCCAGAACGACCCGCGCTACAACGAGTACTCCCTGGCTTATCACGAATTGATGGCGCGCAGCGGCGTGTCGCCGGACCGGGCGCGCACGGTGGTGCGCACCAACAGCACGGTGATCGCCGGGCTGATGGTGCATCAGGGCGAGGCCGACAGCATGATCTGCGGCTCCATCGGCCCCTATCGCGACCATCTGAATCATGTGAAATGCATTGCCGGATTGAAACCCGGCGTGCGTCGCGCTGCGGCCATGAGCGCGCTGATCCTGCCGCGCGGCACCCTGTTCGTGGCCGATACCCATGTGGAGCCGGACCCGACCGCGGAACAGCTTGCCGACATCACCCTGATGGCGGCGGACGAGGTGCAGCGTTTCGGCATCGTGCCGAAAGTGGCGCTTGTGTCCCATTCCAATTTCGGCACGCTGGAGACCGGCTCCGCTCAGAAGATGCGCGCCGCCCTGGCCCTGATCGCCGAGCGCCGGCCCGACCTCGAGGTCGATGGCGAGATGCACGCCAATACGGCGCTCAGCACCGAGATCCGGGACAGCGTCTTTCCCGGATCGCGCCTGACCGGACCCGCAAATTTGCTGATCATGCCGACCCTGGACGCCGCCAACATCTCCTTCAACCTGGTCAAGGCGGTCGACGATTGCGTGTCGGTCGGGCCGATGCTGATGGGCATGGCGCTGCCGATGCATATCGTCAACCAGTCGGTCACCGTGCGCGGGCTGGTCAACATGACCGCCGTGGCCGCGGTGGACTCGCAGATCGTCGCGGCGGAACGGGCCGGATGAGCGATCCGTCGCCGGCATCGGAGGCGCCTGAAGAGGCTCCGGAGGAGATCGGCGAAGACGCTGACGTCGAGGCTGGCGAAGACATCGCACAGGAAGAGGCAACGCCGGCGATCGGACTGACCAACAAGATGGTCCGCAAGATCGAGGCGGCGCTGGACGACAACAATCTGCGCCGCGTCGAGAAGAGATTGGCACGGCTGCATTCCGCCGATCTCGCCGATCTGCTGGAAAGGCTGTCCAAGGATGACCGCGATACGGTCATCGACCTGATCCGGCCGCAGCTTCAGGTCGATGCCGAGGTACTGACTCATCTGGACGAGGATGTCCGCGAACAGGTGCTGGAGCGCCTGGAGCCGGAAGAGATCGCCGGCGCAATGGTCGAGCTCGACAGCGATGACGCGGTCGATCTCATCGAGGATCTCGACGAAGAAGATCGCGAGCAGATCCTGGCCAGCATGCCGACCGCCGCAAGGCTGTTGGTCGAGGAAGGGCTGACCTTCCCGGAAAACTCCGCCGGCCGGCTGATGCAGCGCGAATTCGTCGCGGTGCCGATGTTCTGGACCGTCGGCAAGTCCATCGACTATCTGCGTGTCGCCGACGATCTGCCGGACGATTTTTACGCCCTGTTCGTGGTCGATCCGATGTACCGGCCGGTTGGCACCGCGGTGCTGAGCCAAGTGCTGCGCTCCAGGCGCTCGGTCAAGGTGGACACCCTGGTCAGCGCCGAGGTGCACCCGGTCGGCGCCGCGATGGACCAGGAGGAGGTGGCCTATCTGTTCCGGCAATACGGCATGGTCTCCGCCCCGGTGGTCGACGATGCCGGTCGGCTGATCGGCGTGGTTACGGTTGATGACGTGATGGAAGTGATCGACGAGGAAGCCGAGGAGGATCTGCTGAAACTGGGCGGTGTCAGCGAGGACGACATCTATCGCGACGTGCTGACCACCACCCGGTCGCGCATGTCCTGGCTGGGGATCAATCTGCTGACCGCTATCGCTGCCTCGGCCGTCATTGCGCTGTTCGAATCGACCATCGAGAAGGCGGTGGCGCTGGCGGTGCTGATGCCGATCGTCGCCAGCATGGGCGGCAATGCCGGCACCCAGACGCTGACCGTGGCGGTCCGCGCCCTGGCGATGAAGGAACTGACCACCAGCAATGCCGCCCGCGTCGTTTGGAAAGAGGTGATTGTCGGCACCCTGAGCGGGCTGATGTTCGCCGCGGTGGCCGGCGGGCTGACCTGGATCTGGTCGCGCGATCCGTTGCTGTCCGCCGTCATCGGCGCGGCAATGATCATCAATCTCGTGGTCGCCGGATTCTCCGGCGCGATGATCCCGCTGATGCTGGAAAAGATGAAGGTCGACCCGGCGGTCGCCTCCGGCGTGTTCCTGACCACCGTCACCGATGTGATCGGCTTCTTTGCCTTCCTGGGACTGGCGGCGCTGGTCCTGCTCTAAGGGGAGTTAAAAGCAGGTGAGCACGTTCCAACCGACCAATCCGGACTTCGTGGCGCAGGTGCGCGACAGCTTCTCGCGCCAGGGCATCATGGGGCTTATCGGCGCGCGGCTTGGGCGCATCGAGCCGGGCATGGTGGAGATCGAGCTGCCGCACCGTCCGGACCTGACTCAACAGCACGGCTTCTTCCATGCCGGGGTCACCAGCACCATTGCCGATTCCGCAGGAGGTTATGCCGCGTACACCCTGTTCCCGGCGGAGATCACCGGGCTGACGGTCGAGTACAAGATCAACCTGGTCGCTCCCGCCGATGGTGAACGGCTGCTGGCCACCGGCCGGGTGGTCAAGCCCGGCCGCACGCTCACCATCTGCACCCTCGAGGTGATAGTCGAAAAGAACGGCGTCGCCAAGCTCTGCGCTATCGGCCAGCAGACGATGATGCGCCTGGAGAGACCGCCTGACGGGCTGACGGTTTAATCCGTCTGCGGGCCACTCATACCAAGGGAACAAAATACTGACCGGTTTCATGGTGCCTATTGGCCCTTTCGGGCAGGCGCGGCGTGCGGCGCGATGCAGCGCATCGGGCAAGCGTCGCAACGCACCCGAGAGGGCCAATAGGCACCACCGCAGGCCGCTCTCCTAAGACCGCCCGCCGCGTTGCTGCCCGCTTGTGGTGCGCTGCACCACCGCGCGGACCGCGCCTAACGGGCGGACATAGGAGAGCGGTGAAACCGGTCAATATTTAGTTCCCTTGGTATTAGCAGCCCGCTTTTTTCCTGATCTTGTCGAGATCGAAGGCGCGATAGCCTTTCAGATGATACAGCGTGATCGCCTCTCGGATGGATCGGTAAAAGGCCGGGTCGGTAAGTGCCTGCATTGGGTCAACATCTGCTTCCGCGATTTCCACCGCGGCCGCCAAATCGAACCAGCGCTGTTCTCGCAACGCCTTCACGATTGCCAGCGGATCGTCGTGCAACTGCAGCAGAAGCCCGGTTCCGGCCACCCACTTCTCGCGCGCCGATGCCGAAGGCTTAGGCAAAAGACCAATCCCGTATCATGCCTTCTAGTTGGGGGTTATCCCCGCATGACGTCAAGGATTGTCAGGTTCTCCGTGATCGTCTGCCGATCCATCCCCTCGAAACTCTGGGCCGCATCGGCGATCTGTTGACGAGAGAGTCGTTGTTGCGCCATCAGGTAGATGACGTCCTCCAGATCGACGTCGCTTGCACGGATCAGCTTCGACGCGGCGAGGATTGCCGGGGGCGGGCAGACCACCTTCAGGTGCTGGCCTTGCCAGAGCACTCGGCTCTGATGACCGCCGGGCCAGACGTCGCCCTGCATGGCAGGCAGGTTCACGATCCCCGGGTCGATGATTTGCAGATAGGCGCCGGACGGCCGATCGTTGCGCGGATCGAACCCGATGCCAGCCGCGATGGTGATCGCCTTGAGTTCGGGGTCGATGAACGTGCTGGCGGCGCGCCAGACATCGATATCGACAGTTTGGCGGGCATTGTGCCCCAATAAAAGGATAGCCGCCGCGCCGATCACGCAAATGGTTTGGGCGGAGTCGGCATTGCTATCCATTTTTTCCAGAGTGTGAACCAACTGGGCTCGGTTTATCTGCTGCATTGTCTGCTCCGATGCCGAACGAGTGGCGTGGACGACAAGCCCACGATTGCGACCGATTGCATTGTATCGGATTCAGCGTGTTCGGATGAGAGTGTTCAATGACAGCGATCACAGCAGGTGCTTACATGCCAACCGAATGAGCACAAGGAATTCCCGATGATCCCCAACACCTTGCCGTCGATGAAGTTCGACCTCGGCGAAACGGCCGAAATGCTGCGCGACACGGTGATGACGTTTTCCGCCGACGAGATCGCGCCGCGCGCCGCCGCCATCGATGAAAGCAATGAGTTCCCACGCGATCTGTGGCCCAAGATGGGGGCGCTCGGTCTACTCGGTGTGACCGTGGAGGAGGAGTATGGCGGTTCCGGCATGGGCTATGTGGAGCATTGCGTGGCCATGGAGGAGGTCAGCCGGGCCTCGGCATCGGTGGGGCTGAGCTATGGCGCCCATTCCAATCTCTGCGTGAACCAGATCCGGATCAATGGCAGCGAAGAACAAAAGCGCCGCTATCTGCCCAAGCTGATCTCCGGCGAGCACGTGGGCGCGCTGGCGATGTCGGAGCCCGGCGCCGGGTCGGATGTGGTGTCCATGCGGACCCGGGCCGACAAGAAGGGCGACCGCTATGTGCTGAACGGCAGCAAGATGTGGATTACCAACGGACCCGATGCGGAGACCCTGGTGGTCTATGCCAAGACCGACCCGTCGGCCGGTCCCAAGGGCATCACCGCCTTCCTGATCGAGAAGGACTACAAGGGTTTCTCAACGGCGCAGAAGCTCGACAAGCTGGGCATGCGCGGGTCGAGCACCTGCGAGCTGGTATTCCAGGATTGCGAGGTGCCGGAAGAGAACGTGCTCGGCCGGATCGGCGGCGGCGTCGCGGTGCTGATGAGTGGGCTGGATTACGAACGGCTGGTGCTGGCCGGCGGGCCGCTCGGCATCATGCAGGCTTGCCTGGACACGGTCGTGCCCTACCTGCATGAGCGCGAGCAGTTCGGCCAGCCGATCGGCGAGTTCCAGATCATGCAGGCCAAGTTGGCCGACATGTATGTCGGGATGAACGCGTCCAAGGCCTATGTCTACGCGGTTGCCAAGGCCTGCGACCGGGGAGAGGTCACCCGCAAGGACGCCGCCGGGGCGATCCTGTACGCCGCCGAGAAGGCGACCTGGATGGCCCTGGAGGCGATCCAATGTCTGGGCGGCAACGGCTATATCAACGAATACCCGACCGGCCGCCTGCTGCGCGACGCCAAGCTGTACGAGATCGGCGCCGGCACCAGCGAAATCCGCCGCATGCTGATCGGCCGGGAGTTGTTCAAGGAGACTGGATGATTGTTGTTATAAACACTATTTTTGCCATTGATTGTTGTAGTAATAAAAAGTACTATCTGTGCCGACCTGGATGACTGACGTTCATGGAGGCTTCGGTGGGGAAAGAGATGTCGAAACGTGATCGCGGAGGCATGGAGGCTGCTGTTCGCGAATTTTCTTCGGGTACGAAATCCGACAAGATTCGAGCCCTGCTTCTTGCGGGGTATAGACAGGCGGATATCGCAAGGTTTCTCGGAATCAGGCCCCAATTTGTTAGTAACGTATGCAGAGGTGATAAGTCCAAACGACAACCACCGCCAACGCAAGTGGCGCTGCCAGTTGGCGAAGATGGGCGCATAGTCATCCCGCTACCCTATCGTGAAATGCTGGGTATCAAGGACGGCGGTACAGTCGTCCTGCATATGGAAAATGATGAACTCCGAATGACCAGCAAAGCAGCTGACATTCGGCGCGCTCAGGAAATCGTTGCTCGATATGTTCCGGAGAATGTGACGCTCGTCGAGGAACTCATCGCCGAGCGCCGTCGCGAAGCACAGGACGATACGCGGCGTGGATAGCGTCGTGCTGGATGCATCGGCGGTACTGGCTTTGCTCCATCGCGAGCAGGGCGCAGATGTTGTCGAGGCGAACCTTGCAAGCGCCATGATTTCGACTGTGAATGTCGCAGAGGTTGGCACGCGACTGGCAGATCGCGGGATGAGCGACTCTGATATCCGCGAAGTCGTCGCCGCGCTCGGAATGACAGTTGTGCAATTCGATGAAGAATCGGCCTATGCATCGGCAGCGCTGCGGTCGCGGACACGGATTCGTGGTCTGTCACTAGGCGATCGGGCGTGTCTCGCACTTGCGGGTCATTTAACCCTGCCGGCGCTGACGGCTGACAGAATTTGGGCAGATGTGGATGTAGGGGTCGAAGTTCGGCTCATCCGGGACTAGCCGCCGTGGATCTGCTACGCGATGCCAAGCTGTATGAAATCGGTGCGGGCACCAGCGAGATCCGCCGCATGCTGATTGGCCGGGAGCTGTACAACGAAACCGGCTGATAGCTATCGGATTCCAAGAGTAACCGTGCCCCGGTTGCACGAAATCTTTACCAGACCTGGCCAGTATCCTTCGGTGGGAAGGCGCCGGTTCCGCCAGCGCCTGATCCCAATTGGATCGGGAGGGGCGCCGTGGATGCCCGCATCACCGAGGTGATCGACACCCTGCAAGGGTTGGTCGAGACATATGGGGCCGAGCGCCTGGCGATTGCCGGCGTCGCCTCGTTGATCCTCGTGATTCTCATTATTCGAAGGCTCTTCCGTCGAAGTGGCGGCAGTTCGTCTGGCAGCTCGTCCAGCAGCCCGGAGCAGGATTATGCCGCGCTCGAACAGTCGGGCATCTCCGAGAGCGAGCGTTTGCGTAAGGTGCTCGCCGAGCGCGCCGGTTGGCAATCGCTGCCGGAGCGGCTGATGCAGGAGCTTTCAATCCGTCTGCGCAGCAAGGACGACGTTTTCGGTTTCATTGCCGTGGTAGAGGGCCACCGATTGCTTAAGGGCCCCTTGGCCCGGCTGGATGGCGCGGATATCGAGGCGGACGTAAAGGCCGTGGCGGCGTGCATCGCCGGGCTTGCCGGTAAGCATCCGGACGACGCGGCGGTGCTGCTGCGGATCGCCGCCCGCATCGACCCCGACAACTTCCTCGTCGTCCTGGCGCTGGCCGGCGATCACTTCGGGGCAGGCCGATACCAGCAGGCCCTGCAATTGCTGGAGCGCGGCATACCGATCTGCCGGGACGCCGTGGAGAATCCCGGCGCCATGTCGCCCCGGGCACCCGCCGGTGCCGGCGATGGCCTGCGGCAATTGCTGCAGAAATCCATGGACATGTACGAGGTGTGTCTCGAGCAGGATTCTTTGGCCTGACGGTTCAACCATCGACGGCATCGTGGGTCGATCGGTGTCACGGTTGCGGTGTGGCGTTGATCGGTCGGGCAGGCGCGCGCAGAATTGCGCGCCGGCGCCGATCCCGGTCGGGATGCCGGCTGCGACCCTGCCAACCTGCAGCAGTCGAATTCGATGCGACGCGCCTTTTTCGTTCTTGTCCTCACCATCCTCGCGGCGCCGGCCTGGGCGGACGAGCAACCGCTCAGCGGGGCAGAGATGGTCGCCGTGCTGTCTGGCAAGACGGCGCTTGGAACCGATCCAGCCTCTCCTTACAGGCAATATTTCGATCCGAATGGCGACACGATCTATGTCCCCGAGGGAGGGGAGCCGGATGTCGGCAAGTGGCGGGTCGGAGGCGGCCAGTATTGCTCGCAGTGGGGCGGTCGCGGCTGGGATTGCTATGACATGACCGGCGACGGTGACGCCATCACCTGGATCTGGCCCAGTACCGGCCAACTCTATCCGGCGCGCCTGGTGCCGGGGAATGCGCTGAAGTAGGCTCTCAGGCACGAGACAGTCGGCATTGCAGGAGAGATCGATGGGCGACGCAGCGGATGCCCGTTACCTGGAGGATTTTACCGTCGGCGATCGGTTTCCAACCGGGACGGTGACTGTTACGGAGGACGAGATCACTGCTTTCGGCCGACAATACGATCCGCAGGTCTTTCATGTGAATCCGACAGCGGCGACAGGTTCGTTCTTCGGCGAATTAGTAGCGAGCGGCTGGCATACGGCGGCCATGACCATGCGGCTGATGGTCGACAGCCGGTTTACCGGTGCCACGCCGATGATCGGTCTGGGCGTCGAGGCGCTGACCTGGCCGCGGGTGGTTCGGCCCGGCGACGTTCTGTCGGCCACTGTCGAAGTGCTTGAAATCCGGCATTCCCAATCGAACCCGGCTCGCGGCTCGATGCGCACAGAGACGACAACCGTCAATCAGGATGGCGAAACGGTCTTCCAGATGACCAGTACCATATTGATGCCCAGACGCGTTCCGGACGGCGCATAGGCCGCGGCTCCCGGCAGGCCTTCCGGCGCCATCGTCCGACGATCATTCAGAATTCGTTTACCGTTTTTTCAGCCAACCTGCGGACACTGGCGGTTCTGTCGCAGCGATTTGTGACGCGCCGGTCCATCGGGGCCGACGGCCCGGACTGCCAGGATTGCCGATGCGCGCCGTCGAGTTGGACATAGCGGGAGTCTGGTTGATCACGCCGATGAGACACGAAGATCAACGCGGATCCTTCACCGAGACCTACAGCCGGCGATCCTTTGCCGAGCTGGGGATCGACTGCGCCTTCGTTCAGGACAACCAATCCCTGTCCCGGTTGCCGGGCACCGTCCGCGGACTGCATTTCCAGCGGCCGCCCATGGCCCAGAGCAAGCTGGTTCGGGTGCTGCGCGGCAGCATCTTCGATGTCTGTGTCGATCTTCGGCGGTCGTCGCCGAGTTACGGCCGGCATGTGACAGCAGAGCTATCGGCGGAGGAAGGAAACCAGATCTTCGTGCCAGCCGGTTTCGCCCACGGTTTCTGCACGCGGGAGCCGGATACCGAGGTGTCCTACAAGGTCGACGCGTTCTACGCGCCCGACGAGGAAGACGGCCTTCTCTGGAACGATCCGGGCCTCGAGATTGATTGGCCGGTATCGACGGCCGAGGCGGCGATCTCGCCGAAGGACGCGGCGCTGCCGCCCCTCGATCCGACACGCCAGGTCTTCCCATGACGATGACTGTGCTCATAACCGGCGGCGCCGGCTTCATCGGATCGGCGGTTTGCAGGCTGTTGATCGCCGAAACCGATGCCCATGTGGTCAATGTGGACAAGCTGACCTATGCGGCCTGTCCGGAAGCGCTGGCCTCGGTTTCGAGTCATCCGCGCTATGCCTTCGAGAAGGTCGACATCTGCGACGGCGAGTCGCTGCGGCGGGTATTCACCGCTCATCGCCCGGATGCCGTCATGCATCTGGCGGCGGAAAGCCATGTGGACCGCTCGATCGACGGGCCGATGGAGTTCATGACCACCAATGTGATCGGTACGGCGACCCTGCTCGAAGTCGCGCGGGCCTATTGGAGTGAGTTGGATGACGACGCGGCGCGCCGCTTCCGGTTCCACCATGTCTCGACAGATGAGGTGTTCGGGTCGCTTGGCGCGGAGGGGCTGTTCACCGAAGACAGCCCCTATAGGCCGAATTCTCCGTACTCCGCCTCAAAGGCGGCGGCGGACCATCTGGTGCGGGCTTGGGGTGAGACCTATGGGTTGCCGGTGATCATCACCAATTGCTCGAACAATTACGGTCCCTGGCAATTTCCGGAAAAACTGATCCCGCTGATGACCATCAACGCGCTGTCGGGGGAACCAATGCCGGTCTATGGCGATGGCAGCAATGTCCGCGACTGGCTCTATGTGGATGACCATGCGCGGGCGCTCTGGCTGGCGCTGACCGAAGGGAAGCTCGGTGAGAGCTACAATATCGGTGGGGACCAGGAGAGATCCAATCTCGACGTGGTTCGGTCGATCTGCCTCATTCTCGACCGGCTGCGCCCGGGCGCCCGCATTCGCCCGCATCTGAAGCTGGTGAAATTCGTTGGCGACCGGCCTGGCCATGATTTCCGCTACGCGATCGATGCCAGCAAGACGCGCGATGAGCTCGGTTGGCGCCCGACGGAGAGCTTCGAGAGCGGGTTGGAGAAGTCCATTCTCTGGTACCTCGACAACGAGGATTGGTGGCAGGCGGTTCGCGACGGGCGGTATGACGGCCAACGCCTCGGCACGGCCACAGCCGGCAAGGCAGCGGGATGAAGGTCCTCGTCACCGGCGCCGAGGGACAGGTTGGCCGCGCCCTCATGGCCGCGCGGCAACCTGGATTGCAGCTCTGCGGGATGGGCCGCGACACCCTTGACCTGTTGCGTCCGGATCAGATCCGACGCTGTCTGGATTCCGAACGGCCGGGTGTCGTTGTCAATTGCGCCGCCTATACGGCGGTGGACCAAGCGGAAAGCGACGTTTCTACAGCCATGGCGGTCAATCGCGGCGGCGTCGCCAAGTTGGCGGCGGCCCTGGCGGAGCGCGGCACGGCGCTCATCCATCTCTCCACAGACTATGTGTTCGACGGCCGCAAGACCGATGCCTATGCGGAGTCCGACGCAACGGCGCCGATCAGCGTCTATGGGCAGAGTAAGCTTGCCGGCGAAGAAATCATCCGAAAGACCCTGCCGCAGCACATCATCCTGCGCTCCTCCTGGGTCTATGGATCTGACGGTCAGAATTTCGTGCGCACGATGCTGCGCCTTGCCGCGGAACGTGACGAGATCCGCGTCGTCGACGATCAAATGGGCTGCCCCACGGCCGCATCCCACATCGCTGAAATCATCTGCGCCATCGCCATCGAGATCGAGCATGGCATTGAAGGCCGCTGGGGCTTGTACCATTATCGTGACGACGGCGCGGTCACTTGGTACGGCTTCGCGCAGCGCATCTTCGCCGCGGCCGGCTCCCATCTCGACCGGATTCCGGAGTTGGTCCCGATCGCCACCGAGGATTACCCAACGGCGGCCACGAGACCTGCCAATTCGGTCCTGGACTGCAGACGGATCAAGAAAGCCTTTGGCCTGACCCCGAGATCGATGGATGAGGGGCTGGCGCGGCATATCGGCGACATTCTCGAGACGGTGCCGGCATGAAGGGCATCATCCTCGCCGGTGGGTCGGGCACTCGCCTGCACCCGGTGACCATCGCGGTCTGCAAGCAGCTGCTGCCGATCTACGACAAACCGATGATCTACTACCCGCTGTCGACCCTTATGTTGGCCGGTATCAGCGAGATCCTCATCATCTCCACCCCGGAGGACCAAGCCGTATTCCAGCGCCTGCTTGGCGACGGCTCGCAGCTTGGCCTGTCATTGAGCTACGTCGTCCAGCCGAGCCCGGACGGGCTGGCGCAGGCTTTCCTGCTGGGTGAGGAATTCATCGGCGACGATCGCTGCGCCCTGGTGCTGGGGGACAACATCTTCTACGGCCAGGGCTTCAGCGGGCTGTTGCGGAAGGCGGCGGGCCAGTCGGAGGGCGCGACGGTCTTCGGCTATCTGGTGACCGATCCGGAGCGCTATGGCGTCGTCGATTTTGCCGAGGACGGCACCGTGCTGGGCATCGAGGAGAAGCCGAAGGCGCCGAAATCGAACTATGCGGTCACCGGGCTCTATTTCTACGACAACCGCGTCGTCGAGGCGGCGCGACAGGTGCGCCCCTCCGATCGTGGCGAGTTGGAGATCACCGACCTCAACAACTGGTACGTCGAGCGTGGGGCGCTGAGAATGGAACAACTGGGCAGGGGCATTGCCTGGCTCGACACCGGCACCCACGACTCGCTGATCCAGGCGAGCGAGTTCGTGCGGGTCATCGAGCAGCGACAGGGCCTGAAGGTCGGCTGCATCGAAGAGGTGGCCTACCGCATGGGCTTCATCGACGCCAACCAGCTGCGCCGGCTGGCCGGGCCGCTGGAGAAATCCGGCTACGGGCGATACCTGCTGGATCTCGCCGATGTGCGGATCTAGGGCAGAGCTGACAACATTCCAGATCGGCAGCTGGATATGAAATCGCCCTGGTTGTCGATCTTGTTGCCGACATACAACGGAGCTGCATATGTGAGCTCGGCGCTCGATTCGGTCGTCACGGAGGACGATCCCGACATCGAATGCATCGCGGTCGATGATGGATCGACCGATGAGACAACCGCCATCCTGGATCGCTATCGCGACCGCCTGAATATTTCGGTTCGGGCGCAGGCCCGGGTCGGCAATTGGGTCGCCAATACAAATGTCGCGCTAGACGCCGCCGCGGGCGAGTTCACCTGCCTGCTGCACCAGGATGATATCTGGCTGCCGGGGCGGCTGGCCACGCTGAAATCCGCGATCGCGCGCCACCCTTCCGTCGACGTGTTTCTGCACTCGTCCTGGTTCATCGATTCGCAAGGGCGCCGGCTTGGGCCATGGCATTGCCCCTTGCCAAAGGAGCCGGCGATCCTTGATGCGGCTGAGGTCCTACCGCGGCTCCTGGTGCAGAATTTCATCGCCATCCCGGCACCGGTCTTCCGGACTGCCGTAGCTCGCGAGATCGGTGGATTGGATGACGTGCTTTGGAACACGGCGGATTGGGATTTCTGGCTGAAACTGGCATCCGCCGGTCGGACACTTTGCCTGCCGGAGACTTTGGCGTGTTTCCGGGTTCACCCCGAAGCGCAGACCAACCGGCGCAGCATCGATATCGCCGACTTTCGCCGGCAGCATGAGATGGTGCTGGAGCGGCATCTGCCGTCCCTGCACGACGCCAAGATCCGACGGCGGACCAGACGCAGCGCGGAGCTGTCGGTTGCCGTCAATATGGCGCTGGCCAGCCGCTATCACGGCATGCGCCTCGGCCTGGGTTCCCTGGTCGCCGCATTGGGCCGGGCAGGGCCGTTGGGACTCTGGCGCTATCTGCGGCTTTCCAGGATCTGGGAAAGGGTGAGCGCCCGCCTCAAGGCACAACGGCGTGCCCGCCGGCCTGAAACGATGGTTGGCAAGGACGCGGTCGCCTGAGGCTGTCGCAGTCAGCTGTCCTTCCGGTACATGTCCGGGCCGGTCGTCAGGCCCGAGCGCAATTTGCGGAACTCTTCGATTTCCGGGCTGCGATCGTCCTGAGGCCGGGCGACGAACCGTGCACGATACCGTTCGGTAGCGTTCTCGCGCGGTTCGGACAGGTAATAGAGAGCGATCGACTTTCGGGACGTTTCCGGCGGGCAGGTCAGCGGATCCGGGTGACCGTGATACGACGTATCTTCGGTGGCGAAGATGACCGCGCGGTTGAAGTAGGGGGCGATGCGCTGCTCGCAGTGGGCCATATCCGCCGACCAGAGCTCCAGATTGCCGCCATACTCGTCCTTCCAATCCTTGTTCAGATAGACGATCAGGTTAAGCCGGCGCTCAAGCCCCAGATTCGGATGCAGCCGGTAATCGATGTGCACGTCGAGCTTGCCGCCGGTCTTGATACAGTGCATGCCGCCGCCATGTAGACCGTCATCTCCGACCAGCCCCTTGATGCCGGTCAGCTTTGTCAGCTCCGAGCAGAAGGCACTGTCGTTCAAAGCCTTGAGCGCCTGGGAGATGGGAGCCGGCATGACCTCCCAATCGTTGCAGGTCAGCTTGTTCTCGAGCGGGTTGGCATAGACGTTCCAAAAATCCCGCTGATGATCCGGGAACGCCTGGAACAGCGCGTCGGCGATGTCGGGCCGGAGAAAATTGTCGATGATGATATGCGGGAAAGGCTGACCGGCCACAAAGCCGTCTGCGAGACCTGACATGTCGACGGATGGCGCGACGATGTCCCGCGATCCGGCAAGCTCGTTCTGTACGGCCTGTCGCGATGTGTTCGCGCCCGATGGCATCACCAGACTCCCGATCCGATTGAAGAGACAGACTCCAGTGTGGAGCCGAAATGATTAAGGGACCGTTCAGGCAGCCGTGCCGGATCGCACGATGCGGGCCGCCATTTCGCCTCGGTCTCGGGCGGTCGATCCGGATGTATTCACCGTGGGTTAACCAGTTTTCGACACACTCATGGCCACCGGAAGCTGGCGGATCAGGCCAGAGATATCCCGATGCAACCAGGCGCAACAATGAATGCACCGGCGAGACGCGAGACATTTCTGGTCTTCGGCGCGCCGCAGATCGAATCGGCGGAGATCGATGAGGTCGTCGCGACCCTCAAATCCGGCTGGCTGGGGACCGGGCCGAAGGTGGCGCAGTTCGAGCGGGACTTTTCAGCCTACACCGGCGCGCCGCATGCCGTTGCGGTCAACTCGTGCACCGCCGCGCTGCATCTCAGCATCGTTGCCGCACATCTGGAACCGGGCGATGAGGTTATTACATCGCCGCTGACTTTTTGCGCATCGGTCAACGCGATCATCCATGCCGGCGCGACACCGGTGCTGGCGGATGTCGACCCGGGGACCATGAACATCGATCCGGCCGCAGTCGCGGCGCAGATCACGGACCGGACGCGGGCCATCCTGCCGGTGCATTTCGCCGGCCGCCCCTGCGACATGGATGGGCTCACTGCGTTGGCTGCCCGGCACGATCTAAAGATCATCGAGGATTGCGCGCACGCCATCGAAACCGAATATCACGGCCGCAAGGCCGGCACCTTCGGGGAATTCGGGTGCTTCAGCTTCTATGTGACCAAGAACGTCGCCACCGGCGAGGGCGGGATGGTGCTGGCCCGTGACGAGGCCGATGCCGCCCGGATCAAGACGTTGGCGCTACACGGCATGTGCAAGGATGCCTGGAAGCGTTTCGGCGACGAGGGCTACAAGCACTATTTCGTCACCGAATGCGGCTTCAAATACAACATGATGGACATCCAGGCGGCGCTCGGCATCCATCAGCTGGCCCGGGTGGAGGAGAACTGGCTGCGCCGGGGGCAGGTCTGGGCACGATATCAACAGGCCTTTGCCGACATGCCTATTGGGACGCCGGCGGAGCGCGAACCGGACACCCGCCACGGCTATCATCTGTTCTCGCTGCTGATTGACGAAGAACGGGCGGGCCTCTCCCGTGACGCGTTCCTCGACGCCATGACCGCCGCCAATATCGGCGTCGGCGTCCACTATCTCAGCGTGCCGGAGCACCCGTATTACCAGGAGCGTTTCGGCTGGCGGCCCGAAGATCATCCCAACGCCATGCGCATCGGCCGCCAGACGGTGAGCCTGCCTTTCTCGGCCAAGCTGTCCGACCGGGATGTGGAGGATGTGATCGCGGCGGTGGGCAGGGTGTTGAGCGTATGAACTCCCCGAGGGTCATACAAATCACACGGTTGCGCGGTTCGGACCGGATGATGGCACAGGTCCGAAATGCAATGGCTACCGCAGGGGTCGGCCCGCGTCAAAGGCTCTCCAAGGTGGGGCGGTGAGCGGTTCGTCTGATCCCGGTTCGGTCTCGGAGGCGTTCGACTCCCCGACGCCCGCCTTGGCGGATGCTGCCCTCAGCGGTTCCGAAGTGGCCGTTACCGGTGCGGTCGGCATCGACGAGTGGCAGGAGATTGCGGATCAGTGCGGATACGCGACCTTCTTTCACACGCCCGGGTGGTTTTTGGCATTCTCGCGAACATCATCCTCGCTGAAGGTCGTCACGACGAAGTTCACATTTCCCGATGGTGTGATCGCCATACTTCCGCTGATGAAGCGCCGGACGCTTGCGGGACTGTCTACGCAATATCTCATGGGTCCGGCCGGATGCTATGGCGGCTGGATCAGCGCTGACGCGCTGAAGCCCGAGCACGTTCGGGCGATGGCCGACTGGGTGTTTCGGACTCTCCGGGGCTTGGTCTGGCGGCTCAATCCATTGGACGAGACGATAGGCTTGGACGCGGGGTATCCGGTGCTGCCGGATACGACGGAGATGTTGGCGATTGGGGAAATGGAGGACGAGGCAGCGCTGCTGCAAAATTACAAGCGAAGTGTTCGAAAGGAGATTCGCAAGGCCGAACGAGAAGACTTTTCCATAGAAACTACGAACAAGTGGTCTGAGTGGCAGGCGTATTATGGGCTGTATGAGAAGGCGCTTCTTCGCTGGGGGGATAAGGCAACTTCAAGATATGGAATCGACCTTTTTTCCAATCTGTTCGAGAGCCGCTCCCCGAATGTAAAACTATGGGTAATCAGGCAGGCGGGCGAAGTTGTCGGCGGCAACCTGAATTTTTACCACAACAGCCATTGTGTCGAATGGCACGCCGCCTTCGACGACCGGATATTCGGGTCGGGGGCGAGGAACATGCTCGTGCACAACATCGTGGTAGACGCAATGGAAGGCGGGTACCGTTTCTATGACTTCAACCCCAGCGGCGGCCATGAGGGTACGAGGGCATTCAAGAAGTCATTTGGGACGTCGGAATGGCCGGCGAACATTGTCAGAACCGATAGGAAGTCCCTTCTTCTAAGTGTCGTGAAGGGCATTGCGGGACTGACGAAGTGATATTGAGGCGTTGTCGAATATACCCCTTTGTCGAGATGCCGATGACGGGCGGTACGGCAAGGATGCCTGGAGATTGCAGTACGGCGCCGTGCGGCCGTGAAACCAACGGAATTGCAGTATGAGCGGCGCTCCCACCGTCGCCGCCAGAGCCCGGCAGTACGCAGGACATCTGTTCTCGATCGGCGCCTATGCCGGCGTGGTCGAGCGGCTGTTGTTGTCGGGCGACTATCGGCCGGTGGGGCCGCAGCTGTTCATTCTCGGGCTGCCGCGCTCGGGGACGACGCTGATCTATCAGTATATTGTTCACCGCCTGAAGGTCGCTTATTTCACCAATGGAGTTGGCAGCTTTCCATCCGCGCCCTGGCTGGCGACGATCGTTCAGAGCAGAATCTTCGGCGACTATTCCTCCGACTTCATCAGCCACTACGGGAAAGTCAGCGGCCCGACCGCGCCGCGCGAGGCCGGCGGATTCTGGGCCCGGTTCTTCGACCCGGACAACTATGTCGAGTTCGACGGTCTGTCGAAGGGCGATGTGAAGAAATTGCGGAGGACGATCGCCGCCGTGGAATGGAATTTCCGGGGGGGCGCCCTTCGTCAACAAGAATGTAAAGCATCTGTTGCGGGTCGGGGCGCTGAAGAAGACGTTTCCGAGATGCCATTTCCTGGTCATCCAGCGGGACCGGGCCGAGGTTGCTCTCTCCATGCTACGGGGGCGTTACGAGGCACAGGAAGATCCCCGCCGGTGGCTGTCCGCCCGTCCGCCGGATTACCAGGCGCTCGCGACACGGAGTGTGGTTGAGCAGGTGGTGGGGCAGTTGGCCTCTCTCAATGCGAAGTTGGAGGAGGATCTCTCGAAACTGGACCGTGGTGACGTGACCCGTGTGGACTACGGCGATTTTTGCGAAGACCCGGAAGCGTTGATAGGGCTCCTGCGCCCCGCGGTCCTGGACGTCGAGACGCGAAATCCGGCCCACGGGCGGTTCAAGAATTCGCGGAAGACGCCACGCAATGATGAGGAGGAAGCGCTGGTTCAAATGGTCCTGGATGGATCGGCATGACGGCTTGCTTCAGCGCGTCGGCGCCGGCCTGGAGCGGCGCATGGCACCCGAAGGGGCCTCGGTCAATATTCGCCTCGGACAATATCGACGGCCGACAACTCAATCTTCAGACATTGCACCGATGATTTCCGCGAAGGCGATGGACGCAGGGCCGAGCTTGTCTTCCGGACGCGAGGAACCACCCTTTCGGCCGACGGGATCCAGGTTTTCTGTTAGGAGTTCGCCTTGATCAGGCAATATCTCTGGAGGAAGGGAAAAGTCCTCGACGGATTCTTCAGGACGTATATCCGCCGGTCCGGCGAACCGTACGACCCTGCACCGTGGTTCGACGATTTCTACGGCACCGGCGTCAGCGATCGTCAAACGATCGCGAACGAGAAAGATGCCGTTTCCTCCCGATATCACTACGCCTCCGTGGAACTCTTGATGACGAGGCACTTCGTCAACCATCAGGTCAGCCTGAAGGGCGCATCGGTGTTCGATATCGGATCCGGCGCCGGGCACTGGCTCGATTTCTACAAAGGAATCGGGGCGGAGCGCTGTTCAGGCATCGATGTGTCGGAGGGGCCGGTTTCCCATCTGATGGAGAAATATCGCGGCGACAACACGGTTCAGATCAACAAGGGCTTGTTTCAAGATTATTTGGAGCCGGCGAAAGAGAAATACGATCTGATCAATGCGATTGGCGTCATATTTCATGTTGTCAACGATTCAGAATGGAAGAGAGGGTTGGCGGCGATCGCCAATTCTCTCAACACCGGAGGACATCTTGTCGTCGGTGGGTATTTTGGCCTCCTCAATAATGTCAATGTTCAATTCGACGATGAAAACAAAGTCAACAAAAGGCTGCGAAGTAAATCTACTTGGGCTAGGGAGCTCAAAAATCTGGGATTCACGAAGCTGAAGTTCTACAGTAATAATGCGTATCTATACGTAAATGATACTATGCCAGAGAACAATGTATTGATCGCCACCAAGTAAAACAGATTTCTGGTGGGAGAGGATATATGAATTCCTGGGATGCGCCCGATTTCCAATGCCCCGACATCCCAACGATGATTACGGCGGAGGAGCAGAAATACCTTTACTGGCTCGGCGCGCATTATTGGCAAGATGTCGGACATATTTTCGAGATCGGCCCCTGGCTGGGTGGAAGCACCGCATGTCTGGCAAGCGGAATGCGGCAACGGGCCGGGCATCCGGGCAACAAGCTGCACGTATTTGATAACTTCATCTGGCGTGAATTCATGGCCGGCCGGGCGGCCTTGCCGGATTCGAACGGCGATTGCTTCCAACCTTATTTCGAACGCAACCTGGCTGCCTTCACGGATTTGACCGCCATACACCTGCAGGCGCTGCCCGATGACGACACGCCGCTGGACGAACTTGCGGTTTTGCTGAACAACCTGATTGCGCCGATCATCGATCGTGGAGTGTTCCGGGACACGCGTTTTACGCGGATGTACCTCATCGTGGTTAGGAAGCCGGATGTCTCTTAGAAAAAGAGCAGCAAGCGGCGTACGCTCTTTCGGCATTGCAACGATCCTGTCGGCGGCCGCCCAGATCGCACAGCTTTTGGTGCTGGCGCGTCTGCTCAAGCCGGAGGATTTCGGCCTTATGGCCATGATTCTGGTGGTGTTCGGATTCGCGCAAGTTTTCGCAGATATGGGTGTCAGCAACGCGATTATCCATAGGCAGGATCCAACGCGGGAAGAGCTTTCCTCTTTGTATTGGCTCAATCTGGGCGCCAGTGTGACCTTGTATGCGTTGATTGTGGCATGCAAACCTTTGATTCTATTTATTTATACTGAGCCGCGGTTGGATGAAATTGTTCCGCTCGTTGCGCTTGTCTTTGTGATCACCGCGCCAGGTCAACAATTTCAGGTTCTTCTGGAAAAGAACTTGCGATTTCGGGAGCTGGCTGTCGCGGAGTCATTTTCTGCAATTGCGGGGGCGATGGTCGCCATATCCATGGCGTTGGCAGGACAGGGCGTCTACGCGCTGGTTTACGGAATTCTCTCCTCATCAGTCTTGAAGAGCTGCGTTCTCGTCATCGTCGGCTTGCGGAGTTGGCGGCCTCAGATGCATTTCCGATTAATGGACTTGAAGGGTTATCTGAGGTTTGGGATGTTCCAGATGGGCGAAAAAAGCGTGAACTACTTTGGTCAGAGGTTCGATCAATTACTGATTGGAATCATTTTGGGCGCGCAGGAGCTCGGTTACTACAATTTGGCGTCTACTTTGGTTTTTCTGCCTTATTCAAAAATAAACCCAGTATTTACCCGTGTTGCATTTCCGATTTTCTCCCGAGCTCGAGATGACTTGGAGAGTCTGAAGTCCGGCTTCATGACCATGCGTAATCTTCTCGCGTCTATCAACTTCCCGCTTCTGTTTGGAATGATCGCGGTCGCGCCGGAATTTGTGCCGGTCGTCCTTGGTGAGGAATGGCTCCCCAGCATCATTCCCATGCAAATCCTCGCATTGGTTGGTGTCATGCGTTCGTTGGGAAGTCCAACCGGGCCGTTGCTTCTGGCGGTCGGAAGGCCGGATTTGGGGTTTTATTTCAATTGCTTCGCGCCAGCGCTGTTGATTCCGGCAGCCATTCTGGGGGCGTGGGCGAATGGTGCCGTCGGCGTATCGATAGGGATTCTGCTTGCTACTCTGATGCTATTCTGGATGGGTTATCTGTTTATGATCCGCCGGATTGTTGGACCGTGCCTTGGGTCCTACGTCGCAGCATTTGGTCCCGCGGGCCTCACATCTGTCATCATGGCGTTGCTCGTCGTTGCATTCGGTGAGTTGGTAGCACTCGATCCTCTGCCTCGGTTGATTGCACAGGTGGCGTTCGGCGGCTTTGTATATGGGGCGTTGAATTGGCTTTTCTGCAGACGAAGGACGCTGGAAATCGTCCGCCTGGCACTCGGCAGGGACGCTTGATTTCCGTCCTCCACAGCTATCCCGTCTGGCTGCCCAGAACTCAGATCTGGATGTACAATCAGGTCCGTTTCCTGCCATCCGATGTCGACGCTCATGTGGTCTGCGAGCAGACCGAGAACCTCAGAGAATTCCCGGTTTCGGGGCTCCATTGCCTGGCCAGCCGTCCACTATGGCGGCGGGCCTGGAACCATGGATTGCGGGCGCTTCGGCTACATGGCTCGCTCGGTTTCGCGGCCGAGACTATTCGGGCGTGCAATATCGATCTGTTGCATTCGCATTTTGGCAATATCGGCTGGTCCGACATGCCGGTGGCCCGCAAGGCTGGGATCGGCCATGTGGTTACTTTCTATGGCATCGACGTCAATTTCCTGCCGCTCCGGTTCCCGCGCTGGCGCCGCCGTTATCGTGCCTTGTTCGACCATATCGATATGGTGCAATGCGAAGGCCATCACATGGCAGAGTGCGTTGCGGCACTTGGATGCCCGGAGGCGAAAATCCGTGTACAACATCTCGGCGTCCCGCTGGACGACATTCCCTTCAGCCCGCGCCCCTGGCAGGCCGGTGAGCCGTTGCGGGTCCTGATTGCTGCATCGTTTCGGGAGAAGAAAGGCATACCCCTTGCCCTGGCGGCACTGGACCGCTTGCGAAATGACTTGCCGATCGAAATCACGCTGGTCGGAGATGCCGGACCGGAACCCAGGGCGCAGGCGGAAAGGCGGAGAATTCTGGAGGCAGTCGAGCGGTATGGGTTGCGCCAATCCATCCGAATGTTGGGCTACATTTCCCATGCCGAATTGATGCGGGAAGCCATGGGTCATCATCTGTTTCTGTCGCCCAGCCTAACCGCGAGCGACGGCGACACGGAGGGAGGGGCCCCGGTGTCTCTCATCGACATGGCCGCTTGCGGTCTGATCACCGTCGGCACCACCCATTGCGATATCTCCGAAATCGTTCGGCATGGCATCACCGGATATCTCGCCAAGGAAGGAGACTCAGAGAGCCTCGTGGAGACGCTGCGGTTGGCGGTTGGTCAGGCGGAACGTTGGGATGACATGAGGATTGCGGCGCGACGGCATATGGAAAACGAATTCGCCGCGCGAAAACAGTCCGAGCGTCTGGCGTCGAACTACCGGTCGGTGCTGCAATCGCGGCCCGTCGGCGCCATGCCGCCGCTCACTGCTGCCGGTTGACCATGCCACCCTATTTCTGCGGCTCGGAAAGGTGGCATCGTCCGCCGCGCCCCGTGGGGTGGCTGGGGAAAGTCCGTTCGGATGTCTGAGACAGCACGGCCGGCCCCGGCGGCCCCGACGGTGAGCGTGGTGCTGCCAACGCACAACCGGGCAGGCCTCCTGCGCCGGGCGATCGACAGCGTGTTGGGTCAGACCTACACGGATCTTGAACTGATCGTCGTCGACGACGCCTCGACGGATGATACCGAGCAACTTGTCGACGGATTGAATGATCCTCGTCTCCACTATCTCTCTCACCATGTCAAACGAGGAGCGCCGGCGGCCCGCAACACCGGTATCGAGGCCGCCCGCGGTACTTATGTGGCCTTTCAGGACAGCGACGATGTCTGGCAGCCGGACAAACTCGCCAAGCAGATGGCAGCCATCGACAGGGCTAACGGTGCGGCCGAGATCATCTATTGCGGAATGCTCAGGCGTGGCGGCGGCGAGGATCGGTACATTCCCGACCCGAAAGCGGTCGACCGGGACGGCGATACTCTGCACCAGCTGCTCTTCGCCAATTTCGTCGGCACGCCGACGCTGGTAGTCCTCAGATCGTTGCTGCGGGAGGTTGGCGGTTTCAACGTGCAGCTCGGCCGGTTCCAGGATTGGGATCTGGCGATCCGACTTGCCGCCGTCGCCCGTTTTCGACTGGTGGATGAACCGCTGGTGATCGTTCACGATACGCCGGGCAGCATCTCCGCCGACGACGTTGCCGGGGCCGCGGCACTCCAGACCATGGTGAACACACATCGCTCGCTCTACGAGCGGTACCCGCTGGCCATGGCGAGTGCATTGGCCGGCATGGGGCATCTGCAATGCCTGTCCGGTGATCTGGCCGGTGGGCGCCGGCACTTTCGGCAGGCCCTGCGGATCACGCCATATTCGCCTAAATTCTGGGCGGCGCTGCTGCTCTCGCTGCTGGGCGCACGAGCTTACCGCCGCGTCCACGTCGGAAGGAGCCGCGCTCGATCGCCGGCGCGGGACAGGGCGCCGGCCTGACGCGGGCCTATCGGATCGCGCGGTCCTGGCTGCGATCTCCGCCGGCCGGCAGGCGCGCGGGCGCCTCTGGTGCCTCCTGGGCCGGGCTTGGGGCGAGGAGTGCGAATGCCATCCAGTACAGGCCCTGGGGCAGCATCCCTCCGTGCCTCAGCGCCCGGAATACCCGTTTGAACAGGCCTGAATTCGGGATCGCGAGGGCATCGTCCAGGACCTTGCTGTCACTGGTCCGCAGATCGCTCCGATACCGCGCATGGAAGGCCCTGGCCTGCCGCAGGGTCTCGAGCAGCCTGGCCCTGCTGCCTGGCCGGTTGCCGGCGAACTCATGCGCCCTGATCAGGAACTTCCATCCTGCAAACGCCTGCGCGCCGGTCCTGTTGCCGTCATGCTGGCGATACAGCGCCGTCGGTGTCGCGACATTGCCGGCCACACCGAACGCCGCGGCGACCAGGGCGATCCACCAGTCATGGATCTTGGCCTCCGCCGGAACCGGCAGGGCGCGGTCCCTCAGGGCGCGGTTGATCAGCATCGAACAACCGGTGACCACATTGTAGATCAGCAGCCGGGCGAACTGGTTCGCATGGGCCGGCCTCAGGCCCTGGTACCGCCAGAACGACGGCCCGATGACCCGCAACGACTCATCGACGGTGCAGAGATCGGTGTGGACCAGCAGCGGCACCTCTGAACCATGGTCCCGTTCCAGCGCTTGCATGCGCTCCATGCTGACGGCAAGCTTGTGTTCCAGCCATACATCGTCCTGATCGCAGAACGCCACATACCCGGCTGTCGACTGTTCCATCAGCCGATTGAAGTTTCCGGTGCACCCCAGATTGCCGTCGCCATCGGCGATCAGAAGGATCTTGTCCGGATTGTCTTTCGCGAATTGCTCCACAATCTCAATGGTTCGGTCCGTGGACCCGTCATCCCGCACCAACAGGCGCCAATTCTTGTAGGTCTGCTGCAGGATCGAGCTGATCTGCTCTTCGAGAAAGGCCGCGCCGTTATAAGTTGCCAGCACGATATCGATCTGTGGCTCCGCCGGGTCTTTCATCATCGTGACTGGCGCTTGGCGGCCCCGGCGGGTTTTGTTTCCAAAGCCGCCGTCTGAGTCTCTTCCGGCGCCTGCCGCTCAGCGACCTTCACCACCCGCGCCTCGTTGCCGACAACGATCGACAGCAGAAAGCCGCCGAATATGCCTTGAACGCCGACCAGCATCAGGGTGGTCGCGGCAACCATCTCGCGGATCATCGACAACGGCCCGAAACCGCTGTTCGACCAGGACAGGATCACATAAACGAAGATCGCGAGGCCGAGAGCGAGCGTGCCGGTCCCGGCAATCAGCATGTATTCCAGACGGGCCAGCCGGCAAATGGCCAGTAGCGCGCGTGACGACTGCCGATAGCCCTGCCCGATCCCATACAGCGTGGTTGCGAGGCCGAAAAGGGCGGTCTGATGCGACATGGCCAACAATGCGCCGGCGATGATCATCCAGTGATCGCCGAACCAGAACGGGCCGACCTTGATCAACTCGGTATTGGTCTGCAGCACCAGCGGCAGGGCGACAGTCGCGCCGATCAGCGCGAAGATTGCCGACGGCACGAAGAACAGCCAGGCCGGGCTCAGCATGAAAAGATATCTGAGATGACGCCAGCCATCCCGCCACGGGCGCAGATGCGGCGGCCGCCCGCGCTTGTCCGGCCGTAATGTGATCGGCAGTTCCGCGCATCGCAGGCCGACCAGCTTGGCCTTGATCACCATTTCGCTGGCGAATTCCATGCCGGTCGCCGACAGGCGCATGCGATCGAAGGCGTCCTTGGTGAACGCCCGAAGACCGCAATGGGCGTCGCTGAGGCCGGAGCGGAACAAGAGGTTCAGGATGCCGCTCAGGATCGGATTGCCGATATAGCGGTTCTTCCACGGCATGGCGCCCGGAAGGATGGTGCCTTTCAGCCGGCTGCCCATGCACAGATCGAAGCCCTGGCTGAGCTTGACGACCATGCCCACCGCCTCGCGGAAGTCATACGAGCAATCGGCGTCGCCCATGATCACGTACCGGCCGCGTGCGCTTTCGATGCCGCCGATCAGGGCGCTGCCATAGCCCCGCCGCTCAATGCCCACGACCCTGGCTCCAAGCCCGGTCGCCAGGGTCTGGCTGCCATCGCTGCTGCCGTTGTCAGCGAGCACGATTTCGCCGGTCAGGCCGTGATCCTTGCTGAGGGTGGCGAGGGCTTGTCGCGCTTCGCCCAGGCATTCCGGCAAAGTCCCGGCTTCGTTGAGGCACGGGATGACGATCGAGACATCTGGTCGGGGGTGCGGCATCGCGCTCGAAAAGCCTGAAAAAGGGTCTCTCAAGCCTATCGATGGCGGGTGGACAAAACCTTAATCGGGCCAATGGCGCTGCGTCCGTTTCCGGCGGGTTCAGCCTGGGTTGCATCGCGGGCTGGTGGCAATCGCGCGCAAGTCTCGGTCTTGCCCGGAAAGGGCGATATGGAGGTCCAGGGCGCCACGACTGGACTCGATGCCAAATCGGGTCAGATCGTAATAATCGACGAAATCAACATGAAACTGGCTGCAAAGACGCGTGACCTGTTCGGGCGTCAGCCGTTGCAAAGCCATGATCAGAGGGGATTCGCGCAGATACGGGTCGTTGAGCAATAGGGATGATCCGAAGGGAATGCTGGCCAAGTCGACAAGCACGATGTCGCTGTCCAGCGATCTCAGATACCGGGCCGTGGACGCCAGTGGGCCGACAACACCTTCCACCTGCGCGGTCCGAAGTGGGATGCCGACCAGGATCGTCGCGGCGGTGAGCATGGCGAGTGCGCGTGTCACCGGGGCCCTCGACGCCGAGTTGTCGAAAAGAGCCGTCCAGCCAAGTGTTGCCAGCAGGACCAATCCGCCCAGCGCCCCATGAAACGGCAGATGGCCCCAGCCGCCTTGGGAACCGGATGGGATCGTCAGCAGACCCAATGAGAGCAGGCAGCCCCATGCCAATTGCCGGAAGATGGGTGGTAATGCCCGGCGGTTTCGCGCCATTACAAAAAGAAGCGGCACGAGTACCGGATTTTGCCAGGCTACGAAGCGCAGCAACGCAATGCCGGCCGTGGCGAGCGCGGTGACGCCTTGGCTGAGAAGGCCGGAAGCCATCCCGTCCACGCTGTCTACACCGGATCTGAGCACGGTGGTGCTCTCAATTGGCGCACCCGTCGTCAAGGAGAGAGCGACATCGTACCAGAAGAACCAGATAACGCCGGCGGCGGCGTAGGCCACCATGTAGAGCCCTGCGAGGGACCAGCGCCTTTCGCGCAGCACCGACACGATGAAAGGCAGGGCGAACACCAAATGGATCAGGATCTGGTCCAACAGTGCCGCTGCGATGCCCACGACGGCCGCGGCCAAGTGGCCTATGAACCCGCCTCGCATATACAGCCAGAGCCACATCAGGTTGAGGCAAAGATAGGCGCTCCACGCTCCACCGGTCATGCCACCGATCAGGAATTGCGGTGACGCCGCAAGCAGTATCGCCGCTACGAGGGGAATATCGCTGCGATCAGGCCACAGACGGCGCGCGACCGCGACCATGAGGATGATCGAAAACGCAGCCAGGGCGGCATTCGTCAGGGCCTCGACCCCGCCAAAGGAGAATGCGGCGCGCAAAACAGCGAATGCCAATGGACGCGCGGACCCCCATAGGCCCGGGGCTGGATCGAACACTCCGCCCGGCGGCACCAATACGCCGCCGAATTCGGCCCAGTCGGCGGGTACGGCTGCCAACACGGCGCCCTCCTGGTATATCACCGATTGGAAGTCCGCCGTTTGCCCGCTTGCCAATAGATTAATGGCGTGTCCAAACCAGTAGGCACCGGCTCCGGCGAAGGCCAAAACGATCAAGGCGATCGCCGCCGAGTGAGCCCAAAGGCGCGGCTCGGCTGGCCAGTGCCGGTCGATCAAGCGGGGAAAGGGCAAAGCGATTGGCTGGCCCATTCGCTGGCGCAGATACAAGATCCCGACGATACCGAGGACGAACCACCAGATATCCTGGCGCTGATATAAGGTGGTCGTTGTATTGCCGGCGCCAAGACCGGGTAAAAATTGCACTGCTGGCGGCAGGATCAACCCGGTGGCCACCCCCAAAAGGCAGATGGCAAGCAGGATCAGGAGGCCGCCTGAGAAGGCGCTCACCGGTCCGCGCTCACCCGCAGTGCGGGTGATATCGGCGTACCCTTGGGATATCGCCATGGGGGTCCCAACCTTGGCCAATTCCTCTGACCGATCGCCCCCCGAAGGCGGCCGGTCTATTGTCTACCATGCTGTCGCTGACAGGTGGATTAAGCGTTAATCGCTTGAATTTCCGCAGCTTGGCAATTGCTCTTAGAAACACTCAATCGTGTCAGGATGCAGGACAATTGTGTTCGCTCGCCGGCATTTGGGCGGTGTCGGAAAGTTCGCCGGATGCCAGGTTTGGTCGCGGAGGATTTGCCCCCGGCAGGCCGAGCGGCGCCAGATCGTCGTCGGTCACGAATGTTATGGTGTATCGATCGCACAGCCGCCGCACCTGATCGTTCGTGAGTTGCTGCATGGCAAGCACGAGCGGCCGATCGGCAAAGAACGGGTCGTTCCTGATGACGCCAGGCCAGATCCATATCCGCGAGGCGTCGATCAGCACCAGATCGCCCGGCAATTCGTGAAGATAGCGATTGGCCTCGGCATAGGGGCCGACAAACCGCTCGACCTGAACGGAGCGCAAAGGCAGCCCGACTATCACCACAAGGGCGGTGAATCCCACGACGATCTGCTTGGCGCGCGCCCGGACCTGGTCGCCATGCGCCGAGATGCTTATCCATCCGAAGGCGGCGATCAGCGCCAGATTGCCCAGCAGGCCGTGGGCATACCGATAGCCCCAGCCATACATCTGGTTGGGCATGATCAGCAGGTAAGGGATCATCGACAGTGCGCAGCTCCAGGCCAGCAACCGGACGATCTGCGGCGCACCGGACCACCGCCGCAGGGCGACGAAGATCAAAGGCAGGATCGCGAGGTTCTGCCAAGCCACCAGGCGCAGCAGATTGGTTGCCATGTATGGCAGTCCAAGGACCTGATTGAAGCCGATCAGATTCAGCGCGCCGGCCAGATAGCCGACGCCGGCGGCGGTTCCGCCAGGCTGATCGATCGGCATCGCCATCGCAGCGTCGTCGGCGGAAAGATAAATGGCGATGTCCGGCCAGAAAATCCATATGGCCAATGCCAGGGAATAGGACGAGGCATAGAAGAATGCGAGAGGCCAGCGCCTTGCAAAAAGCAGCGAGAGCATGAATGGCAGGACGAAAAACGGGTGCGGATTGATCTGGTGCAGGCCAATCGCCGCGAAGCCGACCAGGGCGGCCAGACCGTGACCAAGCCGGTCGTCGCGCAGGAACAATCTGAGCCATAGCAGGTTCAGACAGAGATGCGCCGACCAGGCAAATCCGGTCATGCCTGTGAACAGCACCTGGGGGCAAGTCGCCAGCAGTACCGCCGCGAGCACCGCTGCATCGCCCCGATCGGGCCACAGCTTCCTTGCGATGCTTGCCACCAGATAGATGCTCAACGCCGTCATGGCGGCATTGGCCAGATGTCCAAGAGAGGCCAGGTCGAATAATGCGCGAATGGCCGCATAGCCGGGCCTGTAGCTGGATCCCATCAGCTGATGCTCGGAATCGTACATCAGGAAGGACGAAAACAGCGCGCGGCGATATTCGACCCACTGCTCCGGGAAATCGGCCAGCAGCCTGCCTGAGAGAAAGATATCCGCCTGTAGCTCACCCATCACCTCGTCGGAGACAAGTCCATAAGCATGATGGATCAGGTAGGTCCCGGCGCCGACGAAGATGAGCACGACAAGTGTCAGTGATCCGACAATGATCCGGGGACTGACATGTGCCGGCCACAGCGCGGCCACCCGGCTGACGATGCCGTCAGCTCCGGGCTGCGCCGGATACCAATAGAACGCCATTCCGACCGCCAGGCTGAGTCCAAGCCAGACCGTATCCTGGCCACGGAACATCGCCAGCGATAGGAAGCCGAAATTATCGCGAAAGAAGCTCGCCTCGATCTGTAGCAACGATAAGCCCAGAAGAAGACCGGCAAAACTCAGTATCAGCGTGAGGCGCAGGCCACGATGCAGCCCGTCAGGCCGGGTGGTCGCGGTTATGGGATCGCTTGCTGCCGTCGACATTTTCGTCGCCACGTCGCTTGGAATGTGCAGCCGATGCCGTATCGACCGGTTGCGTTCGGTGTTTGCACCGCGTGCCATCTTACAGGGGTTGCCTGGAACATTCGTTAAGATGGACTGACCGTTCGCGGCGTCGGGCTGGAAATTGGCAGGCTTGGCCTGCTTGGACACGGGGTCGGCAACGTCTATATCTGACAGACCCTCCAATATCAGAAACAGCGGAGCAGCAGCATGGCCATCAGCGATCCCATCGTCATCGTCGGCGCGGCGCGCACGCCAATGGGCGGCTTTCAGGGCGAATTGCGGGATGTGACCGCCCCAGCGCTCGGCAGCGTGGCGATCCGCTCGGTGCTCGAGCGCACGGGCGTCGCGCCCGGCGACGTGGACGAGGTGGTCATGGGCTGCGTCCTGCCGGCGGGGCAGGGCCAGGCGCCGGCCCGCCAGGCATCGATCGGCGCCGGCATTCCAGAGGCGGTCGGTTGCACCACGGTCAACAAGATGTGCGGCTCCGGCATGAAGGCGACAATGATGGGCCATGACGCCATCGCCGCCGGGTCCAGCAGCATCGTCGTGGCCGGCGGGCTGGAGAGCATGACTAACGCCCCCTATCTGCTGGACCGCGCCCGGGGCGGCTATCGCATGGGCCATGGCAAGATCTACGACCACATGTTCCTGGACGGGCTCGAAGACGCCTTCGACAAAGGCCGGCTGATGGGCACCTTTGCGGAAGACACCGCCCAGCATTACCAGTTCACCCGCGAGGCCCAGGACGCCTTCGCCATCGAAAGCCTGGACCGGGCCCGCAAGGCCGGCGAGGACGGCACATTCGCCGGCGAAATCGCGGCGGTGACGGCGAAATCCCGCAAGGGCGAGACCGTCATCGAGACCGACGAGCAGCCGCGCAAGGCCATGCCGGAGAAGATTCCCCACTTGAGACCCGCCTTCGACCCGGAGGGCACGGTGACGGCGGCGAATTCCAGCTCGATTTCCGATGGCGGCGCGGCGCTGCTGCTGATGCGGCGCTCGGAAGCCGATCGTCGTGGCCTGAAGGTGCTGGCAGAGATCAAGGCCCACGCCGCCCATGCCCAGGCGCCGGCCTGGTTCACCACGGCGCCGATCGACGCCATGCGCAAGGTTCTCGACAAGGCCGGCTGGTCGATCGGCGATGTCGATCTCTACGAGGTCAATGAAGCTTTTGCGGTGGTCACCATGGCGGCAATGCGGGAGCTGGGTCTGGCCCATGACACGGTGAATGTGCATGGCGGCGCCTGCGCGCTCGGCCACCCGGTCGGGGCGTCCGGCGCCAGAATCATCGTGACCCTACTGGCGGCGCTTGAGAAATACGATCTGAAACGCGGCGTCGCCAGCCTGTGCATCGGCGGCGGCGAGGCCACGGCGGTCGCGGTGGAACGCGCGGCGTGAGCCGGCGGCTGATCTCCGGCGGCTCGGAATTCGAGGCGGTCGCCGGCTATTCCCGGGCGGTCGTCGACGGCGAATGGGTGTTCGTCTCGGGCACCACCGGCTTTGATTATGCCGCCGGGACGATTGCCGAGGATGTCACGGTGCAGGCTAGGCAGACATTCCGGAACATCGAATGGGCCTTGCAGGAAGCCGTTGTGGAATTGGCCGATGTCGTGCGCGCCCGATACTACCTGACCCGGCAGGAAGATTGGCCGGCATTCGCGTCGGTGCTCGGAGACATCTTCGGGGACATCCGTCCGGCGGCGACCTGCGTCATCTGCGGGCTGGTCGATCCGCGCATGAAGGTCGAGATCGAGGTCACGGCCCGGCGTAGGAGCGGGAGATGAGATGATCAAAGAGCTTCGACCAAGTGGCTTGCTGATGGCTGTTGCCATCTTTGTACTTTGCCTCTGTCCCCCGGTGCGGGCCGAAAAGCTATTGCCAGCCGACGACGCAACGATCGAGCCGTCGCTTATCGTATTTCGCGACAACCTGCTCCGGGCCGTGGAACGGCGCGACACCGATTTCGTTGTCGCGCAGGCGTCGCCCGATATTCATCTCTCCTTCGGCGGCCGCTTTGGGCGCGAGACATTTCGGGAGTTGCTGACCGGTGATCAGGCCTGGCAGGGCGAAAGCTATTGGCGGGAACTTGAACAGGTGCTGTCGCTGTCGCTGGGCGAAAACTCCCGCCGCGCCGGCACCTACTGCGCGCCGTACATTTCTTGCGTCATAGTAGCCGGCTGCGCGATCTGCGATTCGTTCGAAAACGTTTATGTACTGACGGCCGACGCACCGGTCTATGCGGCGCCCGACCCCAGCGCTCCCGTCGTCGCCCGGCTCTCCTACGACATACTGCGTTTGACTTGGACGCCGGAGCCTGTTGGAGGATCATGGGTCGCCGTCGAACTGCCCGCGGGAGGCGTCGCCTATGTCGACCTTGACCGTCCAGAATACCGAGTGCCGGAGGACTACCGGGCGTTTTTCGAGAAGACGGACGGCCGCTGGCAAATGACGACGTTCATTGCCGGGGACTAGGAAAGGGGTTCCAATTTCATGCCCACAGCACTGATCACCGGCGCCGGCCGCGGGCTGGGTCTGGAGCTCACACGGCGGTTCGCTGAGGACGGCTGGACCGTCCTTGCGGGGCTGCGCGATATGGAGAACGCACCGTCCCTGGCGCGGATCAAGGGCGATGTGGCGGCGGTGCCGCTCGACGTGGCTGACCCGGCTTCGGTGGCGATCCTGGCCGAGCGGCTGGCCGGGACGCCGATCGACATGCTGATCAACAATGCCGGTATTTACGGGCCGCGCGGCGTGGCACTCGGGTCGATCGACTATGACAGCTGGCGCGAGGTGTTCGAGGTCAACACGCTGGCGCCGATGCGGCTCGCCGAGGCCTTCATCGGCCATTTGCGGGACGGGAAAGGGCGCAAGATCGTCACCATCTCCAGCAAGATGGGCAGCATGGGTGATGCCAGCGGCGGCGAATACGTCTACCGCTCGTCCAAGGCCGCGGTGAATGCGGCGATGCACAATCTGGCCCTGGATCTGGCGCCGGAAGGTTTCACCGTCGTCGTCCTGCATCCGGGTTGGGTGCGGACCGACATGGGCGGGCCGGGCGCGGCGATCGACGCGGTGGAAAGCGTCACCGGTCTGAAACAGGTGATCGATGAGCTGACCCGGGCGGATACCGGCGGCTTCTTCAATTACGACGGCAGCCCCATCCCTTGGTAGGAGGACCCATGCACGACTGGCATCTGGCCCAGGCCAATATCGCCCGCGCGGTAGCCCCGATGGACGACCCGGCCCTGGCGGATTTCATGGCGCAGCTCGACGCGATCAACGCGCTGGCCGAGGAAAGCCAAGGCTTTGTATGGCGGCTGAAATCCGAAAGCGGCAACGCCACGGACATTCCGGTCACCGACGACCCGTTGGAGATCCTGAATATGTCTGTTTGGGAGTCGGCCGACACTCTTTTCGACTACGTGTACCGCAGTGCCCATACGCCGGTGATGGCGCGCCGCCGCGAGTGGTTCGAGAAACCCGACCGACCGCATATGGTGCTGTGGTGGGTCGAGGCCGGGCACCAGCCGGATGTGGCCGAGGCCTTGATGCGTCTCGATCTGCTGGCAGAACGAGGCCCGACACCGGGAGCTTTCACCTTCAAGCAGCGCTTTCCGGCACCCGAGATGGTGGGAGCGGACTAAGCAATGCTGCTGACCGAAGACCAGACCCTGATCCGCGATACCGCGCGTCAGTTCGCGCGGGACAAGCTGTGGCCGAATGCCGGCGATTGGGACCGCACCGCCGAGTTTCCGGCGACGGCGGTGGCGGAGATGGGATCGCTCGGTTTCCTCGGCATGCTGGTGCCCGAGGAATGGGACGGCGCCGGGGCCGATTTTGTCGCCTATGCGCTGGCGATCGAGAAAGTGGCGGCCGGCGACGGCTCCTGCTCCACCATCATGAGCGTGCACAATTCGGTCGGCTGCGCGCCGATCCACAGCTTCGGCTCGCCGGAGCAAAAGGAGCGGTTCCTGAAACCCATGGCGCGCGGCGAGATGCTGGGCGCCTTCTGCCTGACCGAGCCCGGGGCCGGCTCCGACGCGGCGGCGATCAAGACGCGGGCGGAACGGTCCGGCAATGGCTGGGTGCTGAACGGCACCAAGCAGTTCATCACCAGCGGCAAGCACGGGCAGGTCGCCATCGTCTTCGCCGTCACCGATCCGGAGGCCGGCCGCAAGGGCATCAGCGCCTTCATCGTGCCGACGGACACGTCCGGCTATACCGTGGCGCGGCTGGAGAAGAAGTTGGGTCAGCGCGCCTCGGACACCGCTCAGATCGTGTTTGAGGACTGCAAGCTGGGCGCCGACCTTCTGCTCGGCGAGGAGGGGCAGGGCTACAAGATCGCCCTGTCGAACCTGGAAGGCGGTCGCATCGGCATCGCCGCCCAGTCGATCGGCATGGCCCGCTCAGCCTACGAGGCGGCGCTGGAGTATGCCCGCGACCGAGAGACCTTCGGCACGGCGATCATCGACCATCAGGCAGTGCGCTTCCGCCTCGCCGACATGGCGACCCAGATCGAGGCCGCCCGGCAACTGACCCTGCACGCCGCCGCCCTGCGCGAGGCCGGCCAGCCCTGCCTGAAGGAGGCGGCGATGGCCAAGCTGTTCGCCAGCGAAATGGCGGAACAGGTCTGCTCCGACGCCATCCAGATCCATGGCGGCTACGGCTATCTGTCCGACTACCCGGTCGAGCGCATCTACCGCGACGTCCGGGTCTGCCAAATCTACGAGGGCACCAGCGACATCCAGCGCCTGATCATCGGCCGGCAGATCGCGGTGGAGTGACCGAGGACTTTGCGGGTCCGATCAACAGCGTTCTGAATTGTCGGCCGGTGAATTCCCAAGGGGCCGCAACGGCTTGCCGTTTAGTCCAATCCGACGTGTCGCAAATCGCGAAATGCTGATTTCACCACATCTTAATGCGGGAACTCGAGAATTGCGGTAACCAGCGCCGTTTCGTGGCGCCGGTCTCCAAACATCTTGTCCGCAATGGGAGTCTGCCACGATGAGCCGTCCAACCTCACGGTCTTGGTTCCGGGTCGTGCTCGCCACGGCGATATTTGTGGCGATCGTCGTGGTGCAGTTCCGGCTTTTGTCATGGTCGTTGTCATTGATCGTCGGCGGAACCGCGGCGCTGGGATCAGTTCCGATATCGGCTGTCGCCGCCTTCGTGGCGATAATGATCGCTGTCTGTTGGGCTGTATTCGTCGCCGATGGCTGGCGTGGTTTTCGCATCTTCCCGGTGATCGCAAGACTCTCATCGAACGAGAGACGGTTGTTCGTGATCTTCGGTGTCGCCATGTTGATTGTGATATCGGTGGTTCAGGCTAGCGCCATTTACCTGGCGCCGATAGACGCGGTAGCAGCAGGCAGAGATATCGCCCCGCCGTTGGACCTGGTGCCCGGACTCAGCTTTGCCATCGGCGAACTCATCCGGACGGCCTTAGGGTGCCTGTTGCCTATTTGCATGATTGCGTCGGTCTTTGTTCTGGTGAGTCAGATCGTTGGACCCTTTTCCCCTGCCGGCGCTTCGCGGTCGGAGAGCGAACCCACGGTGACTCGCCTCTGATCTCCGGCCGGCGGGTCGCGGCATAATAGCCCGGCCATGGAGCGTGCCTGGCGCGAATTAACTTAGCGGTTGCCGACAAGTGCCTAAGATGGCCTGACCCACGCCACCTTTGTTCGGAGCCCCGCCAATGCCCGAGCCCATCGCCTTCTATTTCGATTTCGCCTCACCATACGGCTATCTGGCCTCGACCCAGATCGACGGTCTGGCCGAGAAACACGGCCGCACCGTGGATTGGCGGCCGATCATGCTGGGGGCGGCGATGAAGGTCACCGGCGCACTGCCGCAAGTCCAGATCCCCATGCGCGGTGATTATTCGCGCCGCGACATGCCGCGCTTCGCGCGCTATCTGGGGGTCCCGTTCAAGTTTCCGCCGGTCATGCCGATCCTGACCTTGGCGGCAGCGCGCGCCGTCTATTGGTGCCGGTATCGCGATCCGGCCCTGGCGCACCGGCTGGCCAACTCCTTGTACCATGCGCATTTCGGCGAAGGGCAGGACATCGCACAGCCCGAACAGGTGGCAGAGATTGCCCAGAATCTGGACATCGACCCGCAAGACCTGCTGGAAGCCATCCAATCTCCGGGGGTCAAAGCGCGGCTGAAGGCAGAGACTGATGCGGCGGTTGAGGCCGGCGTATTCGGCTCGCCCTTCTTCATCGTCGATGGCGAGCCGTTCTGGGGCGCCGACCGGCTGGGCCAGCTCGACCGCTGGCTGGAGACCGGAGGGTTCTGAGAATTCGCACAGCGTTTCGTTACCAAATATCCATCCAACCCCTATTGTCATTCCCGCGAAGGCGGGAATCCAGTCTGCACAAGGGCGCAGCCGTCTCAGGCGCGTCCTCTGGATTCCCGCCTTCGCGGGAATGACAATAGGGGGAGTGGGAGATTGCCGAGAATACACTCCACTACTGCCCGGTCCGAACCCGATCCATCAATTCCTTCCCATGCTTGCGGGTCAGCCGCTTCACGAAGTCCGGCTCGACATCCTGGGCGAAGGCGATCAGGCCGCCGAGTTTGCGGCCGTCGGCACCCGGCAGCCGGCCCCGGCGGTAGCGATCGAGTTGGTCGCGGATCAACGCCTTGCGCTCTCGGCCGATCGACAGGCGGCCGTCATGGGTGAGGGTCAGCCCGGTGACCTCCCGGCGGGTGCTCTTTGAGCTGAACACGGTCTTGTCCGCATGGATCTTCAGCCTGGGCGACCGCGTCCGGCGGATCAGGGCGCTGACCTGGGCGAACATCTCCACCAATTGCTGCTGGCTCTTGGCGGAGAAGGTCAGATCGTCGGCGTAGCGGGTGTAGCGAATGCGGCGCTTGCGGCAGATCTCGGCCAACGCAGTGTCAATCTCATGCATCACCACGTTGGAAACCGCCGGCGAACTCGGTGCGCCTGACGACAGACGCAGGCCGGTCAGGCCGGTCACGCCACTCGGCTTCCAGAACAGCAGATTGTCGACCAGCTTCAACTCGGCCTTGGTGAGGGACAGCCGGCCGCTCGCGGCGATGGCGCGGCGCAGGTCACGGGGCCGGAGCGATGGGAAAAAATCCTGGAAATCCAGCGTCAGCAGAAACGGATTCGCCTTATGGGCGGCGGCGTTCTTCACGATACTGGCGCCGGGGCGATAGGCGGTGGCGGCCCGGTGGATCGGCAGCCTGGACAGATGCCGTTCCACGAACCAGCGCTGCAGGGTCTTGATCTCCTCCGGCGGCTCGGCGATCAGCCGGGTCTTGCCCGGCTCCTTCTTTGGGATGGTGTAGGTCTTGTAACGCCCCGGCGCATCCGCCAGCAGGGCCTCGATGCGGTTGCCCGGCCGCTTCAGCGCCCGGGCCATCTGGTCGATCAGCGTCCCTGCCATGTGTCCTCGGCCTCGCCCGTCCTGGTTGTGCCCGGCCAGGAATGCCGGAGAATTTCGGCGCTGCCGTGGCGGCGTGGTTGCCGTCTACCCTGCTATTGCCGTGTCGGCATCAGATCACAGGCATGGGCGCCGGGAGCCGCCAGGTCGGCCAGTGCGTCCGCGGTGGTGCCGAAGCGGAAGCGGTAGCCCGCCCTTGTCGCCTTGGTCGGCACCACATGCTGGCTGCCCAGCAGAAGCTGCGACAGCTCTCCCAAACCCGTCGTCAGCACCGTGGCCGGCATCCGGAACCATTGCGGCCGGTTCTGGATCGCGGCCAGCCGGGCGATGAATTCGGCTTGCGGCAGGCAATCCGGGGCGGTGGCGTTCAGCGGCCCGGAAAGGCCGTCATCGGCAAGTGCGAAACGGATCAACCCGACCGCGTCCTCGATATGGATCCAGGGCATGTATTGCCGGCCCGTGCCCAGGATTGCGCCGCATCCGAACCTGGAGGCCATCGCCAGCGCCGGGAAAATACCGCCGTCCCGGCCAAGCACCAGGCCGAACCGCAGCGCCGCCACCCTGACACCATGGGCCGATGCCTTGCGCGCTTCCGCCTCCCAGGCGACACAGAGCCTGGACGGAAAGCAGGGCCGTGGCTCGGCGCTCTCGGCCAGCGGTTCGGAGCCTCGATCGCCGTAATAGCCCACCGCCGAAGCGCCGATCAGAGCCCTTGGCTTGCGCTCCAGCCGTTCGATTAAGGCATTCAGCGCCGAGGTGGTCCGCAGCCGGCTGTCGATCAGCACTGCCTTGCGTCGCCGGGTCCACAACCCGCCGGTGATCGAAGCGCCGGCCAGATTGACGATGGCGTCGATCCGGGTTTCGGATGGCAGCAAGTCGAGATCCTCGATCGCCGCGACCCGAGCGCCGTATTGCGCCCTGGCCTGCATGGCGTCACGGGTCAGCAGGATGACCCGCCTGCCATCCGCGATGAGCGTTTCGATGAGCGCGCTGCCAATGAACCCGGTACCGCCGGTCACCAAAACCGCGTCTCCGCCGGCCGGTGCCGGTGGGTGAGTTTCCCGCTGGTGGGCGACGGCCCGATAAAGATGCAGGACCGCGATCGCATTGCGAACGCTCCAGCCGAGCACACCCACGGCGTACAGCGTCAACAGCCAGGACAACGGGCCATAGCTGGCGGCGATGACGCCGGTCGGGGCGGTGGCCCAACGCGCCAGTTCAGGCATGAAGGCCGCCAGGAACGCGCCATAGGATATCGCCAGCACGGTATGGAGCACCCGCTCGAATTGCGGCAGCCGGCGGGTGGCATCCTCCTCCAGGAAATCGGCAATGGTGATGACGATCTCAGCCAGTAGCAGGGCGCCAAGCATCCAGGCCCAGACCCCATGCCATGCGCCCCAGGCCAGCGCCAGAAACAACAGCCCGTAGATCGCTTCCCGGGCGGCGTGCAACGACAATTCCCAGCGCGCCGATATACGCGACGGCAGCCTTGCCTGAAGCTCGTGATGGATCAGATTGTCGAGCCCGCCGAGCAAACCTTGCCCGATGAGAATGCTGAGTGCCGCGATCATGTGACTGCCTCCGGGTCGTCGAAAAGTCCGGTCTGGTGGAAAGTCCGGCCCCAGGCCGGGTGATCCATTTCCAGGGTGAAACGGAACCGGGTCGGTGCGACCGCGGCGTGGGTGACGCGGCAGCGGCCCGGGGTGAGAAATGCCGGGATCGGGATGCGCATGCCGCCCAAGGCGAAGAAATAGCGCCGGCTCTCGAAGACCAGGGACCGGTCCTGCTCGAACACCGCCAGCACCATGCCCAGCCCGCCATCGACGCATTCCAGCAGGGCCCCGGTCGGCCCAAGGCGCTTTGTGGAGCGGATGCAGGCCGGCGGGCGGTTCGGCCGCAGATGGAGCCGCCGCTCCCAGACCACGCCGCCATGGCGGTCGTCCCAGACCCGGACGATCGTTGGCGCATCCATGGCGCGGCGAACGGGCAGGGGTGCGCCGATCAGCAGGGCCAAGGCGGCGAACACGGCCCCGATCATCGACCGTTCCACATCCATCCGGCCGCGGTACAGGATGGCCGTCGCCGCATGTCCAGGTGAGAAGCGCCGCTGGATATCCGCGTCCAGCCGGTCCCAGCCTGCGGGGCCGACCAGATCGCGGAAATCTGGCTCCGCCACCCGGCCCGTTCCGGTGTCTGTACCGACGCTGGTTTCGGGAGGCTCCGCACAACGGTCAAGGGTGTCATCATACATTGTTCAATCCGATCAGATATTTCTGTATGAAGAGAAATATCGGCACAAAAAAATATCACCTCTCGATCAGGTGAGCGATCTTGTCTCCCATGGTGACGACCCGCCTCAGCAGCGGCCGAGGCATCCGCCGCATGCGGTCATAAAGCGCATCGAGTTGTTCCAGCAGTTCCACCATGGATGCGAGCCTCTGGCGCACCGGCTTTGGGGTCTCCTTATCCGCCTCGGCATCGGCGAGGCAGGATTGCAGCATGGCCAGGGCCGGGTCGATCTCACGCCGCTTGCGCTCCTCGACGATCGCCAGCAACATTTCCCAGGGGTCCTTCTTGGCCGCGAAATGATCGCGCCGGTCGCCCGGGATATGAACCATTTCGACCAGGTTGAAGCTCTGCAATTCCTTCAGGCTGGTCGACACGTTGGAGCGGGCGATGGCCAGGGTCTCGACGATCTCGTCCGCCGGCAGCGGACGGTCGGCCAGATACAGCAACGCATGGATCTGCGACACCGACCGGTTCACGCTCCACCGGGAGCCCATCTCGCCCCAATGGCGGATAAAGGTCTGCATTGCGTCGGAGAGTTTCATCGTATTTCCATTATTTCAGTCATTTCAGAAATAATGGAATGAAAGGGGCTTGTCAAGAACAGGCGGTCCCTGGCCGTTCCTCAGCCGGAGACCGTGCCGAAATCACGTCAGGAACATCTGTTTTTCAGAACGTCGTGTCTGCTTTCGGTCCAATGGCGGACCTTGCCGAACTGTCATCGGCACGACCGCTGCTGACCCTGGCTGTGTGAAAACTCAGGGCGCAGCTGCCTTCGCGCAACATTGACATCGTAAGTTCGGTCGCTGTGCATTCTTCATGCGCAAAACGGATGCTGCTCGAATCAATCTTGCGCTCGATCGACTCGAAGAAGCGTTTTCACACAGCCAAGACCCAAAGCGGCCCTGTGACAGGCGCAGCACTCGTTTGATTCGAGGGCCCGCAAAGCGCCAGAAAATAATCCCGCATGGTCTCCGATTGACGATATCCAGCCGGGCGGGCCTCAATCACCTTTGACGTAAGTGGTGATCTTAATCCGCGTGAATGCCCTCGGTCGGCCCTAATTTCGCGGCGACGGCGTCCGCCGACTGCTCCTGCATGCCACGCAGTTCGGCCAGTGGAATATGACAGCGGATCGCATGGCCTAACTCCGTGGGCCGCCAAGGTGGTGTCTCATTGTCACAGATGTCGCCGATACTCCGGGGGCACCGGCGCTGGAACGGGCATCCCCTGGCCGGGGGAAATAGGTCCACCACCTCCTCAGCCGCGACCGCGGGTCCGGCATCAGGATCGGGCTCCAGCACTGCGCCGAGCAGCGCTTCGGTGTAGGGGTGGGAGGGAAAGCGATAGACATTTTCGGATGGGCCCATCTCGCAGAGCCTGCCCTGGTAGAGCACTGCCACGCGATCGGCTAAGACGCGCACCACCGCCAGATCGTGAGAGACCAGAACATAGGTCGCCCGCTGATCGGCTTGGAGCTGGGTCAACAGATCCAGGACGGCGGCCTGGACCGATACATCGAGTGCTGACGTGACCTCGTCGCACAGTACAAGTTCGGGCTCGGCGGCAAAGGCTCGCGCTATTGCAACACGCTGTTTTTCCCCTCCGGACAACTGGCTCGGCAGCCGCTCCAGATAATCCGCACGCAGGCGCACCCGCTCCAGCAACGCCACGCTACGCTTTCGCAATTCGTCGTCGCCAAGGCCGAAATAAAGCTTCAGCGGTTGGGCCAGGATCTCCGCCACCGTGTGCCGCGGGTTAAGGGAGGCATCCGGGTTCTGGAAGATGAGCTGAATGCGTCTCAGCAGGTCCTTCGTCCGCTCATCGACCGACGTGTTCAGACTTTCACTCTCCTCGTAAGTGATGGTTCCGCTCTGCAGGGGGCAAAGGCCGGCGATGGCCCGAAGGATCGTCGACTTGCCGCTTCCGGATTCACCCACCAGCCCGACAGTCTCCCCTCGGCGAATAGTCAAATCGATCTTGTCGACGGTTGGCGGTACATCGGGCTGCCGGCCCAGGATCTGGTCAACGATGCCGGGCTTGGCATAGCTTATTGCCACGTTGTCGAGTCGAAGGATGCTGTCCGTTTCGTCCAGGCTCGACCGGTCGGGCCGTTTCGGCCGTTCCGGTGCTGGGAGTTGCTCGATCCGTTCGTGGAAATGGCAGCGCACAATTTCCTGCGCGGCCGTGGGTTCGAGCAAAGGTCTTTCGTCTCGACAGCGTTTCTCCGCCATGGGACAGCGATCGGCAAAGCCGCATCCCTGGCCAGCCCCGCCCGGAGGCGGAGGACGTCCTGGCATCGATGCGGGCACAACCGCCTCCTTCAACCTGGGAATCGACAAGAGCAGCCCGCGGGCATAGGGATGCGCTGGCTGCTTCAACACCCGGCGCGCCGGACCCTCGAGCACGAGTTCCCCTGCATACATGACGGCAATACGGTCGCTGACCCGGGCAATGGCGCCCAAATCGTGGCTGACATAGACCATCGCCGTCCCGGTCTCGGTCGCCAAATCGCGCAACAACTCGAGGATATGGGCTTGAGTGGTGACGTCGAGGCCGGTCGTCGGCTCGTCCAGCAACAGAACATCGGGCTCGGCCGCCAACGCCATGGCGATGGCAACGCGCTGTTGCTGACCGCCCGAGAGTTCGTGGGGATAGCGCTCCAGCAATTCCTCCGGTTGCGGCAAACGCACCTGCAACAACAGTTCGATAACGCGTTCACGCCGCTGCTCTTTTGCGAACCTGGTGTGCAGTTTCACCGATTCGTCGATCTGCTGGCCGATCCTCGAAGTCGGCGTCAACGACTGGCCGGCATTCTGCGGAATCAGGGCGAGCTCACCGCCGCGAATGTCCTGGAGGGCCCGCTCGTCCATGTCAAATACATTGCGCCCACGAAACAGGGTTTCGCCTTCCAAGACGCGGAGGCCCCTCTTCAGGTAACCCATCATGGCAAGGGCCAAGGTGCTCTTGCCGCACCCCGACTCGCCAACCAGTCCAATCGTCTCGCCCTCGCCAATCGCCAGATCGATGTTCCGCAGGATCGGCATTACGAGTCCCGCCTGGCTGGTAAAGCCAATGCCCAGGTTCTGTACTTGGACGAGCGGTTTGCGCATCGCGAGACCTAGACCGGTGCCTTTTGGGCTCGATCGATACCCAAGGCCTTGGCGAGTGCGTCCGCGCTCAAGTTGATCCCGATAATCAGCGAGCTGAGCGCAACGACAGGCGCCAGCGCCGCCCATGGCGCGAACGACATGAAGCTTCGCGCATTGGAAATCATCAGGCCCCAATCCGGCGTCGGCGGCGTGACACCGAACCCAAGAAATGACAGCGAGCTGAACGCCAGCAACATCCATGACCAACGCATGGCGCCTTCGACCAGCAGAACGTCGAGCACGTTGGGCACGAGCTCCCGCCAAACAATTGTCGACCGGCGCTCGCCTCGCGCTCGGGCAGCCGTCACGAAGTCGAGGGCCACCACATCCTGCGTCGCCGCGCGCGCCATCCGTATCACCGGGATGCCGTAGAAAAATCCCAGGGTGAGAACCAGCACGCCGGGGCCGAAACCGACCATGACGACGATCAAGAGCAAGACCAGGATCCATGGCAGGCAGAGAAAGGCATCGACGAGACGCATCAGGAGCTCGTCGAGCCGCCCGCCCACGAGGCCAAGTAAAACGCCCAACAATCCACCCCAGGTGATGGCGAGGACCGTGGAAATGGTTGTCACGAGTAACGCCTGTCGACCCCCGAGCATGGTGCGCGTGAATACGTCGCGTCCAAGGTTGTCGGTGCCAAACCAGTGCTCGAAGGACGGCGCGTTAAGGATAGTCTGAGCGCTCAACTCTCTGAAATCGTACGGCGCAATCGCTGGCGACACGATCGCCAGGACGACGTGGAAAGCCACGAGAATGAGACCCACGAGGCCCGAGGGCCGGGAGAGCATCGCCAATAGGACAGCCAGCAACCTGGCGAACGCACTCTTCTGTTTGACGGGCTCTATGTTTGTCGCCGCCGTCATGGTCGCGACGTGCGCATCGTTCTAAGTCTTGGATTGGCCACCAGAGTCAACAAGTCGGCGAAGAGGTTTAGACCGACGGACAGGGTCGCCAGGATCAGGGCGATCGCCTGCACCATCGCGAGGTCACGGAAGAAAATGGCTTGGACCATCAATCGACCGAGTCCGGGATAGTTGAACACGACCTCGATGACGACGGTGCCCCCCAACAGCCATGCAATCGTCAAGGCGACGAGATTGATGGTCGGCAACAGGGCGTTCGGCAACACGTGCCTGAACACCATCTGCCAAAAGGGGACACCCTTTAGTTGCGCCATCTGGACGTAGTCGCTTTCCATTACGTCGATCACACTGGTGCGCACCATGCGTAATATGTGCGCCGTCATGACAAGGGCGAGCGCGACGATTGGCAGTATGATGTCCGACAGAAATTCAAAAAGCGGCGCGTCGGGTCGGGTGATTACGATTCCGGGGAGCCATCCGAGCCAGACGCTGAAAATCAAGATCAAGACAGTGGCGCTTACAAACTCCGGGATCGTCATGGCGACGATCGCCGTGGTGGATACCCACAGGTCGGGGGGGCGATCTCGCCACAGGGCCGCGATAATCCCAAGCAGGATGGCGAGTGGAACACCTACCATCGACGCTGTAACGCCGAGGATGACCGTATTGCGGAAACGTGTGCCAACGGTTTCGGAAATCGGCGTCTTGCCATTGAGCGAGACGCCGAAATCGCCTCGGACCGCGCCGGAGGTCCATTCGACGTAGCGTGTCAGGGCAGGACGTTCGAGGCCAAAATCCCGGCGACAATTCTCCAGCCTCGTTCCCTGGGCCATCCGCCCCAGATAGGCGGTGCAGGAATCGCCGGGCAGCATCTCGACACCCACGAAGATAATGCCTGAGACAAGCACGATCGTCAAAACGCCGAGCGCCAACCTGCGGGCAATTAGCCTAACCATCCGTTTGAGTTGATGGCCTACCGGGCTTTGACGGCCCGCGGGTCATAATTTGGACGATCCGGTTGCCCGGTGGACCAATCGACGATGCTCGAAAAAATGAAAGCATTGGGCGCTCACCTCGAAAGATGTAGAGATCCAGTTCAATCCAGTGATACCAACGGTCGTTGATCATGACCGTTGTATTGCGTTCAGGCGCCACGCCGGCTGTCCTCGCTTCGCTGCGAGCGCGCGGCCGCACCTGCCAAGGGTCCATGAGTCAAGTTCATGGACCCTTGGTATCAGGCCGATGATCCGAGCTTTCCAAAGAGCCGTCGGACCATGCACGCTTGGCCTAGATTGGGATTCAGATTTGAAGTCGACTCGACTTCAAATCTGAATCCCAATCTACTCCAATGTTCTAGAGGACGATTCAGAGATGAGGTCACTTGACCTCATCCCATCGTGCTCTTGTGCCCCATTTCCGAGCCGACGAAACAATAATCCAGCGTCAGACCATGGCCGGGTGAACGATCGGGCGGATCGGGCAACCAAGTGATGCGGTCACCGGAACGATCGCCCACGGCCGTCTAGCTATCGACGAAGCCATCCAAAAGTCCGGCCCGGGATGCGCTGGCTGACCCTCCACAGGGCTCTCGCCTTGCATCCAGCCGCCGAGCCCGGACCAAAGATCGTCGCCATGGAATTCACATGGCTTGGTCTCTAAAGCATCGCCCGTCGGTTAGTCGCTCACCTGTACGAGGTGGTAGCGGACGGCGTCCGCAAACACCGCTTGTAGTCCCGAAACCCTGGCGGTCGTAGCGACGGCCTGGTTGACGTGGAAGGGGATGAACGATCCGCCCTCCTCGTAAAGTATCTCCTGGAGTCGATGGTACAGACCCGCGCGTTTCTCGAAGTCGAGTTCCTCCCGCGCCTGGTCCAGCATCTCGTCGAAATCGGGACGGTTCCAGTACGTCTCGTTCCAGGGCGCGCCGCCGCGGTAGTCTTCGTTTAGAATCTGATCGGCGGGCCGCTGGCCCCATCTGGTGCTCACGACCGGCTCCTTCAGCCAGACTTCCGACCAATATCCGTCCGCTGCCGCCATCACTATGTTGACCTTGATGCCAGCCTCCGCGACCTGTTGCTGATACGCTTCCGCAAGCGTAATGAACCTGGGATCGATATTGCTGGTGGTGATGTCGAACTCGATGCCATCGGGATAACCGGCCTCGGTGAGCAGTCGCCTGGCCTCGTCGATCTGCGGTGGGCAATCTAACTGCACGCGATATTGATCGCCCGTCCATACCGGGTGATCACACGTCACGGCGCCGCCGCCGGGGCCCAGAACAAGGTCGACCAGGGCCTGACGATCGGTTGCTATTCGCAACGCCTTGCGGACGCCGGCGTCGGTGAAGGGCTCGGTGTCAGTTCGGAAGACGATGCCCAGCCAATCGCCTGTGGGCACGCTCTGCACCTTGAAATTCGGGTTGTTCTCGAAGAGCGCCAACTGTTGTCCGGACAGATCACCGTAGCCAAGCATGTCGATTTGGGCACCGAGCAACGCTTGCACGCGCGCCTGGGCATCCGCGATGCCGATGATCTCAATGGTCTCGACGCCAGGCGGCCCCTCCCAATAGTCGGGATTCGCCTTCAGAACGGTTGTCCCCTCAGGGTCGAGCGTTACCAGAACAAAGGGCCCGGTCCCGATTCCGGTCGTTGCGATCGTGTCCGCCGAGCCTTCCGGGATCATCCGAATACGATAATCCATCAGCAGCAACGGCAGATCCGCGTGAGGTGCCGAAGAGTGTCATCTTGATGGTCAACCGGTCGACGGCCTCTATCGTGTCTACCGCCGCGATGACCGACGCGGCCGGCGAATCGATTTCGGGGTCTCTGATGTGCTCCAACGAATAAATCACGTCGGCTGCGTCGAAGTCCGATCCATCGTGGAATTCGACACTTTCACGCAACTTGAAAACCCATTCGGTCGCGGTCTCGTTTGCCGACCACTCCGTCGCCAGATCCGGCTCCGGCTCTCCACCCTCGCCAGGCCGAACCAGGCGGCTCATCGTCTTCTCGGTGACCTGCCAGAAGCGACCCTCAGAAGCCGGGTCGAGGTCTATCAGCCCCGCGAACCCAAGGTCGTGGGATTGGCGGAATGTCCCGCTCTGGGCATGGGCCAGAGTTATTGGTAGCGCTGCGACGACGGCCGCTGCAATGAAAATGCCCCGCCTGGCCATGATATCCTCCTTGTCGTGGATTCCGATTCATCTTCATCCGACTTTTCGCGGATGATTCCCTCGGAGTGGGCCGACGATAGCACCGATGGCCCTGGGGTGGGAGTCGGGCGCGGTGCACCGAGGTGGCGGAGTCGACGTTGACAATGCCCGACGCCGATCATTGCGTTTCGTACCATTTTGCCGGCGATCTGGATCTCGAGGGCGCCGTGGGGCGTTGTCAAATAGACTTGGCTGGCTGGAAAGTAAGTTCGGTCTTAGGTTGGGTCGATCATCTCGCGCAACAGGTCGGCGTCTTGCACCCGGCTGGCGGCGACTGTCTCCTTTCGCAACTTTTGTTCTGCCTCAACATGCCGCGTAATCACCGGCAGCTTGGATCGCAGTTTGGGTCGAACATCTCGACTCTTCCACTCGGTTTATCAGAAATGGGGCTCGTGACATGGACGATCTCAAGGCCCACTGGGGCAAATACGTCTACGGTGCCATCGGTGGCGCTATTCTGATCTTGATCCTTGGCTTCGCATTCGGGCCATTGACGACCAACGGCAGCGCGGCGGATCTGGCTACTGCCGCTGCATCAGATCGAGACGTTGCCTACTGCGTGGTCAACACTGGCAGGTTGGTGGCATCCGGCGAGGTGCCCGCCCCGTCCAGCAGTACGGAGCGGAGCGATCTAGCGCGCGCGTCATTTGTCGATCTGCTCCCGGATGAACCGGTCGACAATGCGGCTGTCAGGAACTGCTCGCGCGCAGTTCCGCGGTAGTTTTGATCAGCGTGGGGGACGCGCCGCGGGTGATCGGCGGACATGGTGGCTCCTCTGACCTCCCACACGCTGGGCGGCGAGAGATGTGGCAGCAGGGTTCGAGCCCACGCCCGGTGGTTGCTTGACTAATGCAGTTCATGAAGCTGGTTTAGCGATCCTGATGCCCGAGCTGGTGCGGTGTGTAAGCTAGCGAGCGCCTTCGGACGCGGGAGTCTCCTTCTGGCTAATCGCGGACTCAATCACCGCACCGGAACGATGACAGGTTCCGAACTGCAAGCCGACAAAAGAGTCCGCTTCGTGCTTGTCTCGCGTCCGAATTCAGACTGAGACATTACCCGTTCCTTCGGCGACGGATTCTAGGGAACTCGAAATCGGCACGAATATTTGCCGACTGTGTCACCTCCGCTATATTTGGCAATTCTCGGTCTGGCCCCCTACCATCGGTTTGGGCAATCGCCTGAAAAAGGCACGTTTGGGAGGAAACCATGAACAGACTATCGATGAAACCGCCGTCAGGCGATTGCGTCCGTCGGCGGCGCCGCGGCCCTAGCGGCATTCGCGCGGCCTGCCTTGGCCGGCACGCCGATCAGGGTCGGCGCCCTGCGCTTCACCAGCCACTCGGCCAGTTTTGTCGCGTTCGAGCGTGGCTATTTCGCCGAGGCCGGGCTGGATGTGGAATTCACCTTCTTCGAGGCCGCGCAGCCCATGGCGGTGGCGGTGGCGTCGCGGGACCTCGACTACGCGGTCACCGCGATCTCCGGCGGATTGATTTCCTTCGCCGAGAAAGGGGCGGCGAAAGTCATCGGCGGCGCCCTGTCGGAAGAGCCTGGGATCGACGGCCAGAAGATCCTGGCGTCGAACGCGGCCCATGAGGCCGGGGTGACCGATCCGTCGAAGCTGGACGGGAAGAGCTTCGGCATCACCCAGGCCGGCTCGTCCTTTCACTATATGGGCGCCCAGATCGCGGCGAAGGAAGGCGTGACCCTGAGTTACAAGCCGCTCCATGGCGTTTCCGCCGTCATCGGCGCGCTCAAATCCGGTCAGATCGACGCATGGAGCATCCAGCCCCATATCGCCAAGGCGCTGGCGGGCGCGGATGCGGTCAAGATCATCGGCGATGTGGCGGACTACATCCCGAACTATCAGGTCACCACCGCCTTCACATCGGCCGACAACGCCGCAAACGAACGGGCCAAGACGGAGGCGTTCCTGGCCGCGTTCTCCCGCGGCGCCGCGGACTTCAACGCAGCCCTTGTGGACAAGACCGCGGGCGAAGGTGCCGCCGAGGACATGGTCAGGCTGATCCACAAATACGTCTACGCCGACCGGCCCTACGAGCGCGCAGCGCCCAGCATCCGGAACGGCGCGATGCGTATCAACCAGGGCGCCGCCTTGAACGCCTCATCCATCCAGGACCAGATCGACTGGTTCAAGTCGGAAGATTTGATCAAGGATTCGATTACCTACGAGACGTTGGTCGACTCCTCCTACGTCAAATCGATTTAGCGCGGCCCGAGGTCACGCATCCTGGAAGGCGTGGCCTGGCCGCGCCTTCCAGCCTTTCCCTTTTCAGAAAGCACGCTTGTGGATCTACGGCTTCAGGGCATCTCCCATAGCTATGATTCCATGGAAGTTCTGCGCGACATCACCCTGGACATCCCGACGGGCAGGATCGTCAGCATCGTCGGCCCGTCCGGCTGTGGGAAATCCACCTTGCTGCGGCTCATCGGCGGGCTGGAGCGGCCGACCGCCGGCCAGGTGATACAGATCGGCTCGCCTCCCGATGCCTGCCTGAACCCGCTGACCTATATCTTCCAGGATTTCGCCCTGCTGCCCTGGCGGACGGTCGAGGGCAACATCACCCTCGTCCTGAGCGACCACGGCATTCGCGGCCGCGACGCCGATATCATCGTCACCGACGTCCTGGCGCGCACCAAGCTTTCCGATTTCCGCCACGCGCTGCCCAAGCAGCTCTCCGGCGGCATGAAGCAGCGGGTGGCCATCGCCCGGGCCTTGGCGGTCAACCCGGCGGTGCTGTTGATGGACGAGCCGCTATCGGCGCTCGACAGCCAGGCCCGCGAATTGCTGATGGACGATTTGATCTCGCTGTGGACCCGCCAGCCCTTCACCGCCGTCTACGTGACCCACAATCTGAACGAGGCAGTCCGCCTGGGACATGTCATCGTCGTGCTGTCCCGCCGTCCGGGCGAGATCGCCGAGACGGTGACCATCGACACGCCGCTTGCCCAGCGCTCTTTGGGAGACCGGGAGTTGGAGGAGAAGCAGAAGCACCTTTGGGAGCGGATGCGCGACGACGCGATGGCCGCCGATACCGAGCTGGTCGATGTCTGAGCGGGGTATGATCGGCCCCAACGCCCCGCGCGGCCAGCCCGTCGCGTTTCGCGGCAAGGGCTTCGTCCCGCAATCCCGCCGCGGGGTCGGCGTCGCGGTCTTCGTCCTGTTGATTGTCGGCATCGAAATCGGCACGCGGCTTGGGGTCATCTCGAGCCTGACCATGCCGCGACCGTCCGATGTCTTCGCGACCTTCATCGAACTCTGGCAGTCGGGCCTGCTGTTCACCCATCTGGTGCCGTCGATCACCCGGCTGATCGTGGGGTCCGCCATCGGTCTGTCGTTCGGTATTTCCGTTGGGGTTCTGATTGGCTTGTTTTCGCTGGTGAGGGCCGGTCTTGTCCCTTTGGTCGCCGCCTTGTTTCCGATCCCGAAGATCGCCCTGCTGCCGCTATTCGTGATCTGGTTCGGCATCGACGAGATGTCGAAATACGCGCTGATCGCCTTCGGCACCTTCACGCCCACGGTGGTGGCCGCCTATGGCGCGGTCGACAATGTAGATCGGACATTGATCCGCATGGGCCAGAGCTTCGGGCTGAAATGGCGCTCCATCGTTACCAAGATCGTGCTGCCGGGCGCCATGCCCGGCATCCTTTCCGGCCTGCGCATCAGCCTGTCCATCGCCATCATCCTGCTGGTCGCGGCGGAAATGCTGGGCGCCGAACACGGGATCGGGGCCTACATCCTCCAGGCCGGCTCGCTCTACGATCTGGAGCGCCTGTTCGTCGGCGTCGCCATCCTGTCGATCCTGGGGGTGCTGGTCAGCGCCGCCATCGGCATGCTGGAGCGACGGTTCCTGTCCTGGCGAAGCTAATCGTTCACTTGCGCTTCGTGGGCTTGGGCTTCAGCGACCGGGCGAAGGTGACGCTCTTCTCGAAATAGGCGGTCAGCGCTTCCGAGTCGGCGAGAAGCATGTCCGGCACGGCGATATACTCTTTCATGACCGCGCCATACTGCACGACCGGTGGCGCATCATAGGCTCCCGCGAAGGCCATGGAGTCGGTCTCCGAGAGCCGGATGCAGATCGATCCGTCGGCGGCGAGAAAACTGAACATGTTGCCGTTCATGGGAGTGTACGGGTTCTTCTTTCCCTTTCGCTCGATGCCGGGATGCGCCGCGATAAGCGCCTCGTAGACCTTCAGATCTTTCGCAATCGGGATGTCTGTTTTGCTCTTCGTCATTTCCGCAATGGCCCGGTTGGGTGGAATTTGACCTAGCCGAGCCCCGCCAAGGCAGCAAACAAGCCGAAGAGCGTATTCACCGGGACGACCACGATCCAGTAGGCGATGTCCAGATCGACGCCTATTTGCCGTCCGAGCATCGGCAGCAGAAAAACCACGCCGATGACGATCAGGAATCCAAACCGCTCCAATTGCGCCAGGGGCCGAGCCAGGGCTTCGGGCAGCAATCCGACGGCGATGCGCCCCCCGTCGAGCGGCGGAATGGGCATCATGTTGAAAATCGCCAGCACCAGATTGATCAGGATCGAATTGATTAGATTGGTCCCGACCCAATGGGCCACATCGACCGGCAGCAGCGGCAGCACATGAAACAGAAGAGCCGAGCAGGTGGCCAGGAACAGATTTGCGCAAGGCCCCGCCGCGGCGACCAGCACCATGTCACGTCGTGGCTGCCTCAGATTGCGAAAGACCACCGGGATCGGTTTTGCCCAGCCGAACAGAAATGGCGCGCCGACGGCCAATAACATGCCGGGCAACACCACCGTGCCCATCGGATCGATGTGACGAATGGGGTTGAGGCTGATCCGGCCAAGACGCCAGGCGGTGTCGTCGCCGAGGCGCCAAGCCGCGAAGCCGTGCGCTGCCTCGTGCAGAGTGATCGCCAGCAAAACCGGCACAACCCAGACGGAGACGGTGTTCAGAAATTGCGAGGCATCCTGCATCATGGCGCGACACTAGGCGGTGCACCAACGGGCGTCCAGCAGCTGCCGCGTGGCGGAGCCCATTGGGTCAGGAATTGCCGGACAACACCCGTGCAAAAACGTCCCGATCCACATTGCCGCCGGTCAGCACGAACCCGACCTCGCGTCCGGCCATCTGGTTGCGGTCCTGCATCAGCGCCGCGAGGCCTGCGCCGCCGGCGCCCTCGGCGACATTGTGGGTGTCGGTGAACAGGGCGCGCATCGCGGCTTCGATCTCCGCATCGGTGACCAGCACGACCCGGTCGACATGGGCCGGGATGATCTCCAGTGCCGCCGGGTTCGGCGTGCTGCAGGCCATGCCGTCGGCGATCCGGGTGGTGGTCGGGTGGGTGACGTGTTTGCGCTGCTCGAAAGAGAGCGCATAGGCGGGTGCCGAGGCCGAGACGACGCCGACGATCTCCGCCTTATGGCCCAGCGCCTGGCGGGCCGTGGCCATCCCGCAGATGCCCGAGCCGAGGCCGATCGGCACATAAACCGTCTTCAGATCCGGCCGGGCACGCAGGAACTCCATGCTGTAGGTGCCGACGCCACGGACCAAGGCCTCGTCGAAGGAGGGGGTGGGGAACAGGCCGCGCTCCTCGGCCAGCGCCCCGGCGTATTCCAGCGCCTCCTGGAAATCGTCGCCATGCTCGATGAGCTCGGCGCCTAGCGCCTTCATGGCGGCGTTCTTCTCCCGGCTGTTGCCATGGGGCACGACGATGGTCGCCGTGAGACCGACTCGTGCGGCGCCGAAGGTAATCGACTGGCCATGATTGCCACGCGTCGCCGCGATCACATGGCTGATCTCCGGATGCGCCTGTTTCAACTCGCCCATATACAGCACCCCGCCGCGCACCTTGAATGCGCCAACCGGCTGGTGGTTCTCATGCTTGACCCAGACCTCGGCACCAACCCTTTCGCATAGCAGGGGCCAGCGGATCTGCGGTGTCGGCGGCAATACGCGGGTGATGATCTCGGCTGCGTCATCCAGCGCGGACAAGGTGGGCAGCATGGCGGTGGCTCCGCAATTCGTGGGCGGTCAGGCGACATCCTTTCCGAAGCGACCTGCCCGAGAAAGCGGAATCTTGCACCCAGACAATAGCCAGCGCTTGCCCGGACCAGCGGTCGGCGGCAAGCTACATCTCAAATCGCCCTGGGCCCCAAGCATCCCATGACCACGTTCAAGAGCGCCATCGATCCGAAATCGCCGGAATTCCGCGAGAACGCCACCGCCATGCGGGCGCTGGTGGAAGACCTGCACGACACCGTCGCGCGAATCAAGGAGGGCGGAGGCGACAAGGCCCGGCGCCGCCACACGGAGAGGGGGAAGCTGTTGCCTCGTGAGCGGGTGCGCCGGCTGCTCGACCCTGGCGCGCCGTTTCTGGAGTTTTCCCAGCTGGCGGGCCAGAACGTCTATGACGATGCGGTGCCCGCTGCCGGGCTGATCACCGGCATCGGCCGCATCTCCGGGGTGGAATGCGTCGTCGTTGCCAATGACGCGACGGTCAAGGGCGGCACCTACTACCCGCTGACCGTGAAGAAGCATCTGCGGGCCCAGGACATTGCGCGGGAAAACAACCTGCCCTGCGTCTATCTGGTGGATTCAGGCGGCGCATTCCTGCCGCTTCAGGATGAGGTCTTTCCCGACCGGGATCATTTCGGCCGCATCTTCTACAATCAAGCCACCCTGTCCGCGGCCGGCATTCCGCAGATCGCGGTGGTCATGGGCTCCTGCACCGCCGGCGGCGCCTACGTGCCGGCCATGTCGGATGAGAGCATCATCGTCAAGAATCAGGGCACCATATTCCTCGGCGGACCGCCGCTGGTGAAGGCTGCGACCGGCGAGGTGGTCTCCGCTGAAGATTTGGGCGGCGCGGAAGTGCATTCGCGCCAATCCGGCGTGACCGACCATCTGGCGGAGGATGACGCCCATGCGCTGGCAATCGCGCGGCGGATCGTCGGCAATCTGAACCGCGAGAAGCGGCCCGACATTCCGCTACGCGAACCGGTCGAGCCGCTCTACCCGGCGGATGACCTCTACGGCATCGTCCCGTCGGATCCGCGCAAGCCCTACGACGCACGCGAGATCATCGCCCGGCTGGTCGACGGTTCCGAGTTCGACGAGTTCAAGCAGCTCTACGGCCAAACCTTGGTCACCGGGTTTGCCCATATTCACGGCTATCCGGTCGGCATTCTGGCCAATAACGGCATCCTGTTCTCGGAAAGCTCCCTGAAGGGTGCGCATTTTGTCGAGCTATGCTGTCAGCGGCGCATTCCGCTGCTGTTCCTGCAAAACATCACCGGCTTCATGGTCGGCCAGAAATACGAGGCCGGCGGCATCGCCAAGGATGGCGCCAAGCTGGTTACAGCCGTCGCCTGCGCCAAAGTGCCGAAATTCACCATGATCGTCGGCGGCAGTTTCGGGGCCGGCAATTATGGCATGTGCGGCCGCGCCTACTCGCCGCGCATGATGTGGATGTGGCCGAACGCGCGGATCTCGGTAATGGGTGGGGAGCAGGCGGCCAATGTGCTGGCGCAAGTTCGGCGCGACGGCATGGAAGCTCGCGGCGAGAGCTGGTCCGAGAAGGAGGAGGCCGCGTTCAAGGCGCCGCTGCTGGAACAATACGAGCACCAGGGCCATCCTTACTATGCCAGCGCGCGGCTGTGGGATGACGGCATCGTCGACCCGGCCGATTCGCGCATGGTGCTGGGCCTGGGCCTGTCCGCGGCCCTCAACGCGCCGGTCGAGGAAAGCCGCTTCGGCGTTTTCCGGATGTAACAACATGGACCATCAAGGCACCAAGACACCAAGAGGGTTGGTTCGCCACGCCAAAGGCGCGGCCGGAAAACAACTTTGTGCCTTGGTGCCATGCTGGTGAGGAATCCATGTCCGATCAGCCCGTCCTGACATCGGTCGAGAACGGCGTGGCCACGGTCACGTTGAACCGGCCCAAGCTGCACAACGCCTTCGACGACGCGATGATCGCCGAGTTGACCGCCGCCCTGCGCACGCTCGGCGCCGATCCCTCGGCGCGCTGCGTCGTCCTGCGTGGGGCGGGCAAGAGCTTCTGCGCCGGTGGCGATCTCGCCTGGATGCGGCGCATGGCCGGATATGGCCATGACGAGAACCTGGCAGACGCAAAGGCGCTGGCCGAATTGATGCACGTGCTGGATAGGCTGCCCCGCCCGACAATCGCGCTGGCGCATGGCGCGGTGTATGGCGGTGGCGTCGGGCTTGTGGCCTGTTGTGACATTGCAGTGGCAATGTCCGGCGCACGCTTCTGCCTGTCGGAGGTCAAGCTCGGTCTGATACCGGCTGCGATCAGCCCCTATGTGGTCGCCGCCATGGGTGCCCGGGCGGCCCGGCGCTACTTCCTGACGGCAGAGGTTTTCGATGCCGCGGAAGCTAAGCGGATCGGGCTTCTCCACATGATCGCGCCCGAAGGCGAGGCCGAGAAGACCGTGTCGGATCTGGTGGATTCGCTGTTGCGGGCCGGGCCGGGCGCCCTCGCGGCGGCAAAGCGTCTGATCGCCGATGTTTCCAACCGAAAGCCAGCCGATCTGCGCGATGACACCGCTGCGCGAATCGCGGAAATCCGGGCCAGCGACGAAGGCCGCGAAGGCGTTTCGGCTTTCCTGGAGAAACGTCCGCCAAGCTGGATTTCCCAAGACGATTGAACACCTTGCGGCAATTCGGTGACGAACTATCTGTGACCGGGATGGTTCGCGAGGCGGCTCTCGCCCCACTTCCCATCACAAGAAAATTCTTTCTTTGACTCTCGCTCTGGTGGCATCTCCCGGTGACAATCTGGGAGACGGCGGTGACCTGCCGGTTGCCGGCCGAACATCCGAAACAGGAGGGATCACAATGAACAAGCTTCTTGGTGCGCTGGTCGCAGTGGCGTTTTTGGGAACCCCCGGCGTCGCGAGCGCTGAGGAAGCAACGGGCAGCGTCGAAGGTGTCGATCTGCAATCCCGCATGATCGTGCTCGATGATGGCACGGTGTTCGCCGTCGATCAGGGTATCGCGCTGGAAACACTGCGCCCGGGATCCGAGGTGACTGTGTCCTATGAGGAAACTGATGGCCAGAAACTGGTCTATGATCTGATGATCGAACGCGAGTAGTTCGGTCGGGCCGGGTGCCTGCGCAACAGGCACCCGGCTCACCTATCTGGCGGCAGACTGCTCACCGATACAGGCACCGACGGTGCTGCCGGTCGCGATTTGCGGCAGCCGGTCGGCCAGTCCGGCCGATCGCAGCACACACAGGATGTCGCTGGTGGGAATGACTGTCGTCTCACCGGCGATCGGAAGATCGAGGGTCTGCGCCTGATCGCCCGACAGGGACAGCCGCGCGGTGCGGTAGCCGCGAACGATGCCGATCAGCTCACCGGTACTGTCGTCGAATACGCCGCCACCGCTGGTGCCGTATCCAACGACGGCATCGATCAACGCCACCGACCCTTCGATCGGGACGACCGACCCGTCGCCAGCGATCTGGCTGACGATACCGTTCACCACGGTGCCGCGCCGGCCCCAGGGGAATGAGATCACCCAGACATCGTCGCCGAGCCGTGCCTCCGGTCTCAATGTCACCGGACTCACCGGCAGACCCCTGGCTTCCACGATCGCTACGTCGATATCCGCGTCGCTGGCCAGGATGGCGGCGCCGACCCGTTCACCGGTGCGCGGCGAAACCACTTCGACGGTTTGGTCGATCTTCGGCTCAAGCAGGTGGGCGGCGGTCAGGATCAGCGCGGTGCCGTCCGGTTCGGTCGCCAGCACGACGCCGGATCCGGCACGGTGCGCGCCGTCGACACGATCGGTGAAGAGCTGAACCGAGGCATCCAGGGAGGCGGCGATGATGTCGCCACGCCGATCGCCCTGATCCGGCGCGGCGCAGGCGCAGAGCGCCGATAACATCAGGCCGATCGCAATGCTGCGTGAACCTGATACGACCTGAGGCACGATCTGAATCATGCGGCGCATCCTTGTCTGGTGCCGGGTGTTATGGATGGGCCCAGAAGCACGATTCATGGTTAATTAACCGTTAACCTTTGCGCTTGAACCAATCCTCCATATCCTCCTGCGGGATTTTGTCCGCACCTGCGCTCGACCGTGCTATTTCACGGCAAGGCATGTGTATCGGGAGCAGGAATCCATGTTCGACCGGTTGTTGATTGCCAATCGGGGAGAGATCGCCTGCCGGGTTATCCGGACCGCAAGGCGGCTCGGCATTCGCACCGTCGCGGTCTATTCCGAGGCCGATGCCGGGCGCTGCACGTGGCGCTGGCCGATGAGGCGCTGCCGATCGGCCCGGCGCCGGCCACCGAGAGCTATTTGCGGGCCGACAACATCATCGAGGCGGCGCACCGATCGGGTGCCCAGGCGGTGCATCCCGGCTATGGCTTCCTGGCCGAGAACGCCGAATTCGCCGAGGCCTGCCGCGATGCCGGGCTGGTTTTTGTCGGGCCGCCGGCCAAGGCCATCCGCGCCATGGGCAGCAAGAGCGAGGCCAAGGCGCTGATGGAAACTGCCGGTGTGCCGCTGGTGCCCGGCTATCACGGCCGCGCCCAGACCGCCAAGGCGCTCGCCGACGCCGCGGCGAAGGTCGGCTTTCCGTTACTGATCAAGCCGTCCGCCGGTGGCGGCGGCAAGGGTATGCGGATGGTCGAGCGGGCCGGCGATCTGGCCACGGCGTTGGAATCCTCCAAGCGCGAGGCCAAGGCGGCGTTCGGCGACGACCGGGTTCTGCTGGAACGCTATCTGACCCGGCCGCGCCATGTGGAGATGCAGGTTTTCGCCGATGGTCACGGCAACTGTATTCATTTGTTCGAACGCGACTGTTCGGTGCAGCGCCGCCATCAGAAGGTCCTGGAAGAGGCGCCGGCGCCGGGCCTGCCAACCGAGACCCGGTACGCCATGGGCGAGGCGGCGGTGTCGGCGGCCCGGTCGATCGGCTATGTCGGCGCGGGCACTGTCGAGTTCCTATATGACCCCGGCGCAGCCGACGGCCCTGGGTTCTATTTCATGGAGATGAATACAAGGCTGCAGGTCGAACACCCGGTGACCGAGATGATCACCGGCCTGGATCTGGTCGAGCTGCAACTTCATGTGGCGGCCGGGGGCGCTTTGCCGATCACCCAGGATGCCGTCGTCAGCAACGGGCACGCGATTGAGGCCCGGCTCTATGCTGAGGACCCGGCCGCGGGTTTCCTGCCGTCGACCGGGACCCTGCGCCATCTCCGGCTGCCGAAGCCGAGTCCGCATGTGCGGATCGACACCGGTGTGCGGCAAAGGGATGCGGTCTCTGTCCATTACGATCCGATGATCGCCAAGATCATCGCCTGGGACACCGACCGCGCCGGCGCCTTGAGACGGCTGTCGGCGGCGCTCGACGGCACTGAGGTCTCCGGGCTGAACACCAATGCCGATTTCCTGCGGGCGATCACCGCCCACCCCGCTTTCGCCGACGCCGATCTCGATACCCGGTTCATAGAGCGTCACGAGGGCGATGTGCTGCCGGCCCAGGGGCCGGCGCCGGATGAGGCGTTGGCCCTCGCCGCTCTTGGCATGGCGCTGCGGTGGCGATTGGAGTCGAAGCGCGGTGCCGGTGCTTCGGGAGATCCGTGGTCGCCCTGGCACAGCGCCCAGGGCTGGCGGCTCAACGACGAAGCCCATGATGTGCTGCGGCTCCGCGATGGTGAGGCCGAGCGGTCGGTCGAGTTGCGGTATCGCCGGGCCGGCGGGTACGGGCTGTCCGTCGATGGCGGCAATTTGGCCGAGGCGGACGGTACACTCACCAGGAATGGCCGGCTGATGGCCTCTCTTGACGGCCGCCGAAGCAGCGCCGCCTTCTTCCGGCACGGGCTGGAGTTGACGGTGATCGCGCGGACCGGCGGTGCCGGCGGTGGCACCTTCCGCTTTGCCTTGATCGACCCGGTTGCCGCCGCAGGTGACGCCGCGGGCGATGGCGGCCGGCTGACCGCGCCGATGCCGGGCCGCATCGTCACCGTGTTGGTGGCGGCGGGCGCGTCGGTGGAGAAGGGGCAGCCCCTGCTGGTGCTGGAGGCGATGAAGATGGAACACACGATCACCGCGCCGGTGGCCGGATCGGTCACCGGCCTGCCCTTCGCGCCTGGCGACCAGGTGGAGGAGGGGATCGCCCTGATCGGATTCGAGCCGGCATGAGCGGCGGATCAAGCAAGTGGCCCAAAGTTGTCCGGCTGGTCGAAGTCGGGCCGCGGGACGGTCTTCAGAACGAGGCCGTCTCGGTCCCGGCCGCAACCAAGGTGGCGCTGATCGACGTCCTCGCGAAGTCCGGCCTGTCGGTGATCGAAGCCGGCGCTTTCGTCTCGCCGAAATGGGTGCCGCAGATGGCCGACACGTCGG